>NZ_CP080531.1:4982695-6225391 GCF_024746835.1 Mesorhizobium sp. AR02
CGTCAAGGTGATGTTCATCAATGGCGGCGACTTCACCGGCGGTGCCTTCGGCGTCGTCGCGCCCGCCGGCACCTTCGACACGCTGTTGCCGCACTATCTGGTTGGGCTCGGCCTGATGGTGGGCACGGCACTCGCCATCCACCTCCTGATGCGCTCGCGCTACGGCCTGGCGCTGATTGCCGTGCGCGACGACGAGATGGCAGCATCGGCCAACGGCATCGACGTGCTCAAGGTCAAGGTCGCCGCCTTCGCCGGCAGCGCCTTCATCGCCGGCATCGCCGGCAGCCTCTACACCTACTACATCTTCCATGTCGGCCCGGACTCGGTCTTCGACCTCGACTGGATGCTTCTGCCGCTGATGATGACCGTGGTCGGCGGCACCGGCACGCTGCTCGGCCCGATCCTGGGGGCTTTCGTCATGTACGCGGTGTTCGATCTGGCGCGCATCGTGGTGCCGGATTATCACCCGGTGATATCGGGCCTGACGATTATCCTGGCGATGCTGTTTTTGCCCAAGGGGCTGATGCGGAGTTTCGGGGGCAGGGTGCGGGTGGTTTGAGGATGGAGGACGGAAGGGCAATCTCAGAGTTACGCGGCAGCCGACCCCTTTGCCGCAACTGGTGGTGCGTTTCTGATATCCCGCTCGAGCGGACTTAAATCAAAATGACATCGTCGCCGAAACAGGTTTCGTCAACTTCCTCCCTCGACCAGCCAAGGGCTAGAGGCACGGCCTGAAGCCGACCTCTTTGAAATCTCGGTCGCCATGGACGGAGGCAGGGTACCAATGCGCGGACGATCTTGAACCCGTCCCCTGGAACATCAAGATCGACAAACACTACGGGTTCTCCCGTTCTTAGTGCGACGATCTCGCACAGGTCCGAAGTGGCTGGAGCGACGGGAGCAACCACGGTTGCTTCGGCACAGGGCAAGAGGTGAGGCAGGCGTGCAACCGATGCGGAGCGCGACCATTCCAAAAACCGCCCGGCCGGACCTTCCGGCCTGCCGGACCGCAACGCACGCTCCTCGGCGAGGGCAAGAGATAGCTCGCTCTGTAACATCTCCAAAACCGCAGACAGACCAGCACGCGCGAAAGACCGATGCGCGGAATAACCATAGGCAATACGGGAACCGTTCTGCTCGGCCGAAATCGCCGCAACGACGGGTATGCCGAGGTCGTTGGTAATGTCCAGGAGCCACGTTCGTCGTTCTCGTCGCTCGAGCCATCGTCGCAAGTCCAACCCACCTCGTTCATCAAGCTTCTCGAGTGATACGGCAGGGCGTCTTATGCGCCCGTACCACCAGACCGCAACTGCATCACGCTCCACCAGTTCAAGCAGCGCTGTGGCACGCGCGTCGGAGCGGTTAACACCGGCGGCAAGACCATTTGTGCCTGTAGGTCCCTCACCAAGCACCACGTTGACGAGTGGCACAAATATATCTGGGCCTGCGCCAATTGGCTTCGCAACGCACCAACGGGAGCAGTTGGATATCTCCCCCTGTGCGGCCAACCATGCGCTGGCGGAGATCGATTCACTTGGGTGGGGCCCGCTTCGGAGTTGCAGTTTGGAGAAGTGCCAAAAACGATTTGGCGCGATATAGATGCCTGGCAGATCGTTTGCGCCTGCATGAATAGTCCGCAGGGTATCTATCCGAGAGGCAGCGGCTCTTTCCGCTGCTTCTCCGAGGCATGATGCCATCGCCGCCTCGCGCGTCAGACCACGTCCCGAACCAAGGATCTCGGCTTTTCCGGCACACTCTCGCATCGCGATGGTGAATTCCGCGGGAGCGTCACCATGGACCAGATGAAGTAAATCAAAATTCCCGTTCATCGGCTTTTGTAGACCCTCTTGTGCCGACATTCTTTCATGTTAGAATATGCTAAAATTCCTCCATGCCAGATTACTGGATTTTAGAGAAGCCTGAGAAGCTTAACTGGGAGGTGAGAGATGCGACTTCGGACCATCGCTACCGTTGAGGGCGGCCCCCCCGACGAGCCCAAATCGCTGACTTTTGAAACCGATACAACTGCTTGCAAAAAGGTAGGAGAACTCATTTATGGAGCCTCCACCAATCCGGCTGTGTTCGATGAATTTGTCGAAGAACCTATAGAGATGTTGAAGAATGCCAATATAGATCCGTCTCAATTGGCTGGCTTGACGATAAAGGTGGTCAGAGACGACGAGCGTGTGTTACATATTGTTATACCGTTGGTGAATAAAGGGAAAAAAGACCTAGATATCTATCTTCAAGAGCTCGGCTTTGTAACGATTATGGGGTGTAGGTAGTGGTGTTGGTATTGAGGAGCCTGTAACTTCCGCGAGTAGTTTGGCAAAACAATCGAGAAATTGATCGCGTCGGTACCGATCAGCCACGAGGGTGACCTGTTCGAGCCACTTCAGCGCAGCGGTCGGGCTAAAGCGCTCCACGCCTCCCCAGTGATTTTCCACCGTCTTGAGGAATGCAACCGTGGATGCGCGAGCTTCGTCGTGACGGGAACTTTTGGCCAAAGCGAACGCATTCCACGCAAGGGGCTCGGCCAATCCAAATGACCACAGGGTTGAGCTATGGTAAAGGGCTCGCTCATAGGCCCCTAGCATGGCAAATGCCTGAAGCCCGAAGAAGTGGAAAAAATCGGGCGTCGCGGGATGAAGTAGAAACGCCCTCTCACCATACGTGACTGCCGCGTTTACGTCCCCGCAGCAGGCGAGGCCTTCTGACGCCGATATCAATACCGCAGGGTCATTGGGATCGAGCTCGACGGCGCGTCTAAATTCCCTCTCACCCTGCGGGTAAAGGCCCATGCGGTAATATGCCCAGCCTAGGATCCCACGATTTCTGGCGTCCCAAGGATCGATTGCGACCGCATTCTTGGCGAGTGCGAGCGCCCCGTCAAACGTACTCAGTGCGCTGCCGGGATTTGCCATTGGCTGACAAAGTTGAATGGAAGCAAGTCCAGCAATAGGGCGTGAAAATCCCGGGTCCAGCGCAGCGGCTCGCTGGAACATGGAGACAGCGCTATCAAGATCGCCCGGACGAAAACTTTCGGTTAGGCGGTCGGCATTCGCCCATAAACTGTATGCGTCCTCCAGTTCCTTGCCTGCTTGGCGATGGTCGGTGGCGATCGCGTATTCAACGTGACTGACAATCCGATCCAGACTGGCCAGCGACGCTGCATCAATGCCGAGATTTTCATTGTCCATCCGTTCCGAAAGCAAATGACCTCGATCGATATTCCTACTTAGCCTGAATGAAGCCTTCAGCCGTCTTTCGTCCACCCACATACTGATCACGAGCGTATAAGCCGCGTCGAGGTAATCTCCGGGGTGCGTCGGAAGCAACAGCGCAAGACTGTGCGATCGTCCCAGGGCACCAATCATTTCTTCAAACAGGAAGCTGGCGAGCCCATTGGTGAACTCCGCCGGTCCAACCGGCGGCCTGGCAATCAACGCGACAGAAGGCAGTCGTCGGCAAGGAAATGACCGGAGTGACGCACGTTCGCCCAACGGTTCGCGTTGGGGGCGTTGCGCTGCCTCGGCAAGCCGCTGCAAAGCGGATGGGGGCTCGGAATCAAGATCGCGCCTGTACGCCTCGCGGCATGCTTCATAGCGTCGAAGTGCTGCGGCTACATTCCCTTGGTTTAGCGCCCAGCCGATCAAAGCCAGATGAGCAGCTTCGTTGGTTGGTTCAATGCGAATAAGAAACTCTGCCAGTTTGTGAAGATCTGGCTCACATCCTGTTCGGACCGCGACGGCCAGGGCTACGTCCGCCGCCCGTACGACGATTTCCCGCAGATGCATCCGCTCGATGCTTAACCAACTGTCAAATTCTGGATCTGGAGGTATCAAACCCTCCAGAAATTCACCCGCCCAATGTTCGACGGCAAAGAGGACCGCCTCATGGTTCCCCTCGGCCAACATGTCTTCGATAAGCCGTACATCGACACGAAGTTCACGCAGTTCGACCCCGATCGTGTCTCTGGTCGTTCGAAGGAGCTTGTTGGCATTGTCGCCCAGTGTGCGTTTCAGGTCGGCCAAAGTCTGGCGAAGAGAGTCGCGGGCCTGATCGTCGCCACGGTTGCTCCACAGCAATCCGCAGATCTTCTCTCGCGTAGCCTGCCCGTCGCGCTGAAGGGCCAGGAACGAAAGCAGGCAGACCGACCTTCGGGATTTTGGCGTAAGGTCGCGCCCGTCGGAGTCATGCAAGGCCATTCTGCCCAGCAGATTCAGGTACGGCCGCGCCTCAGATCCCGCTGCTCCAACCATAGGCTAAATACGCCTCAATGGTGCAATCGACATTATTACCACGCATCGGACTTTGGGTCTCTAGTCCTTTGCCGGCAACCAGTCATCGACGTATCAGGTTTCGAGATTCCCCGCGTTTTTCACGCTACCACCCCGGATTTTTCACGGTCGAAACCGGAGCTGTTCGTAGTCTCTGCGTGGTTTCTCAATCACGAGAGACTAACAACAGGAGGATGATATGTTCCAACTTGCTTCCAACCAGATGACCGGTACCGCCCTCACGGTTTCGCTTGCCATGCTTGGCCTTCTTGCCAACACGATCGTAAGTGAAGCCGCCTACTCGCCCGCTATGCCCTTTGTCGGCGTCCACAGCCTTCGTGCAGACAATGGTGACTTCGACACCTGGGGTGGGCTCGACAGTCAACGCTCGTTCGCCCCGAAAGGAATGGTGGATCCTATCCAGACAGGATCCAGCGATAGCACCGGTGGCGTTTCGACGTCCAAGTGCCTGGGGGTCAGCCCAAGAATATATGATCCGGTCAGCCCCAACTGTCGAAATTGAGGCCTAGCCTGGGGCGATGTTCGGCACCAGCGCTCCAAATTCCCTCAGGTTGCGCAAAACCATTTGCGCAATCTGAGGGACCTTTTGCGTGTCTTCATGTCGAGCCGAGCCGGCAAGCTCCGGCGTGGCGTCTTCGCCCTCGAAGACGCGGTACAGATAACACCTGTATCAGCGGACGTGTCGCGGCTCGGCCCAGGTGACCTCACTCCAGCAAATTACGCGCCGTGCGCATGAAAATGCTCCATACGATTGGATCAGGTCGTTGGGAAATCATAGTCCGGATTGTGGGCACAGGGTGAGTTCGGCGGCGCCGAGGAAGAACATAGCCGGCTTGGCAATATAGCCCGGCAGGCCGAAATCTTCCGAGGCGCATCGATCCCGGGCCAGACCCTCAGGGCGAGAGTGGCCCGACCGATCGGGCCAAACCCCGCCGCCTGCCTACCCCCGCTTCTCAATCGCGGCGTACAGCACATTGCGGTTCTCGCCAAAATACACCTTTGCCTCGACGGTGTTGCGGTCGACGCTGGCGTTGACGATGTTCCACATGTCGACCTCCGAGCGCAGCAGCAGCACCCAGTCCATGAACGTTTCCCGGTAGCCGGCGTCAGGCGTGCCCTCGGCGTAGTTGGCAAACAGGAATGTCCCGTTCGGCTTCAGCATCTGCAGGCAGGTCTTCGTCAGTTTCACGGCGACGTTGTGCTGGAGGTAGTCGTAGAGGCCGGAGGCATAGATGAGGTCGAACTTGCCGAGCTTGTGGCCCTTGGTCAGCACGGTTCGCACCGAGCCGTCGATGGCTTCGACCGCGGTGCCCTGGAAGTCGCGCGCGATCAGGCCAACGCTTTGCGGATCCTGGTCGAGCGCGACCCAGCGCCTGAGGCCGCCCTCGGCCAGCGCTACGGAGCGATTGGCTTCGCGCAAATGGCCGGCCGCGATCGCCAGCACCTCGGTTTCGGGGCCGTTCCTGGCCGCAGTCTCATCGACATAGCGGGTCAGGAGATCGCGCCGTTCGCGTGCCGCGACGCACGACGGAACGTTCTGGGTGTGGCTGTAGAGCGCCTTGCCGATCTCCGAGGCGCTTGCCACGCTCTCGGCCACATGCGGGTCGCAATAGATGAAGTCGAGCAGCTGCGCGTCGCCGGAATAGCCCCTGGGCTTGGTGAAGGACCAGTGCGTCAGCGGATCCTCGAGAAAGTACTTCAGGATCGGGTGGTTCTGCGCCACCGGGATCAAGGCCTGCCAGACGTCGGGATGCACCTTGGCCCGCAGCGCGCTGAGCAGCGACAGCAGGCGGCGAACGATCTCGGCGGGGAATTTCTGCTGCTCGATCTGCTGCTGTGTCGCGTGGAGGATAAGCGCCAGCTCGGCGCGGGCGGTCTCGAACGCTTCGCCATGATGTTCAAGTGTGCCTTTACGCAGACTGCCGGCGATCATCTCGGCAGTAATCAGGCTTTTGCCATCAAAGACAGTTTGCACCACACCACTCCATAGTTAACAGTCGGTTAACTTATTGCTTAGAATGCTCCATTTGCCAACGGCGGCCCGGCCGCATTTTATCGTTATGATTAATTTCCCGCTAACCATCTCAATTTATTAGCGATCTTGCAGATAAGATTCTGGGTTCGAGTTAACGCAAACTTGTCTGGCGCCACTGCATTTTACTGCGTGGCAATCGTGTCGCGTCCCAAGGAGTCGTCCTGCGTGGGGGCAGAAGCTGGAAAAGAGTTCGGAGCGCAAAGTCCCCTTCCGCAGGGGCTTGTGAGCGAACGCGTGTCATCCAGATTGGCCGATACGGTGGATGTGGAGCCGTATGATCCGCGTCAGGAACTGGGGGCGGCGGAACTGCGCATCCTTTACCGCAGGGAAGCCCAGGCGAAGCGACGGAAGGAAGCCAGGCCGGGGCTGTGGATCGCCGTCGTCATCTATGTGCTGTTTTCGGTATCGGATCTGCTGCTGATACCTGATGTGGCGGCCTATACGATCACGGCGCGCTTCGCGGTCGGACTGACCGCGCTGCTGGTCCTGGAAGCACAGCTTCGCCGGGGAGCGGCAACGGATTGGCTTGACGTGACCTGCGCCGCGGCCATCATCTTTGGCTATATCGGCTGGCTGTGCCCGGCATCCATGGGTGCGGACAGGGAAAGCGTCGCCTACTACATGGTTTTCGGCACCATTTTCATGATGAGCGCCAATCTTTTCTTCACATTCAGCTTCAAGGTTTCGATCATAACGTCGACAATCATTTTGTGTATCTTGTACGTGGTGAATTACTTCATACCGGCGTCGCTGACATACAAAATGGTGTTTGGCACGTTCTACGTTTCATGCTTCACCTTCACCTCCTATGTGAACTGGAAGCTGAATGAAGAGCGCTACAACGTCTTCCTGAACGCGCTGGAAGCCAAGATCCAGCACAAGGAGGCCACCGAACGCGGCAAGGCCCTGCTGAGGCTGTCGCGGACGGATCCGCTTACGGGCCTGGAGAACCGGCGCGCCATCGACGAGAAGCTGCGCGATTACTGGAACGACTGGCAGAAGCTTGGCAACAAGTTCGCGGCGATCCTCATCGACGTCGACTTCTTCAAGAAGTTCAACGACTGCTACGGCCACCAGGAAGGCGACCGTTGCCTGATCCATGTCGCCAATGCGCTGAGCGACCTGATCAAGAACTACAATGGCTCGATCGGGCGCTATGGCGGCGAAGAGTTCATCGTGCTCGCCCGCATGGACAAGAAGGACCAGGTCACGGAGCTGGCGGAAGCCATTTGCCGCACGGTGGAGAACCTGGCGATCACCCATGAGCTCAGGCGCGACGGGGTCTCGATCGTGACGGCGAGTGTCGGCGCAGCGTTCACCAGGACGCAGGCCGGCGCCAAGCTGGAGAAGATCATCCACGAGGCCGATCGCGCGCTCTATCTGGCCAAGGCCGGCGGCCGCAATTGTGTCCGGCTGTTCGACCCGACCGATCCGCAGAGCAGCGACGAGAGCGAGAACCTTGCGGCCTTGCTGAAGATCGCGATCGGCCAGGGCCTCGTTTCGCTGGTCTACCAACCCATCCAGGATGTCGTGTCGGGCCGGGTCGAGGCGGTAGAGGCGCTGATGCGTCTCAAGATGCTCGACGGAACCCTGGTTCCGCCGAGCCTGTTCATTCCCGTCGCCGAACGCACTGGCGCGATCCTGGAACTGGGCCGCTGGGCAATAAGGACGGTCTGCGCCGAACTGCTGGCGGACGATCACGTCCGTGTCGTCAGTGTCAACGTCTCGCCGATCCAGCTCAAGACGCCTGGCTTCGCGGGGTCCGTTGCGACCATCCTCGGCGAGACCGGCGTGACCGGCAACAGGCTGGCCTTCGAAATCACCGAAGGCCTCGAGATGGAGATGCACTCGGACATTCTGCGCTGCATCAGCGACCTGAAGCTGCTGGGCATCAAGATCTGGCTTGATGATTTCGGCACCGGCTTTGCCGGCCTTTCGTGGCTGCGCCTGATCGATTTCGATACGGTCAAGATCGACCGCTCGTTCCTGCACGACTGCGGCACGCCGAAGGGCATGGCGATGCTGCAGGACATCATTGCGCTGGTCCGCAATCGCGGCCACAAGATCCTGGTCGAAGGCGTGGAAACCGACGAGCAGATCGCGCTCATGCGCGAGTTCGGCATCGACAAGATCCAGGGCTTTCGCGTCGGCCGTCCCGTTCCCGCCGCGAGTTTCCAGGCCAAGCGGGGCATACAAAAACGCCCATTCCTCAAATCCGCATGACACGCGTAGGCGAACGCGGTTCTTGAGCGCCGAGGCGGGCCTGCGCCGTCGGACAAACTCATCCCAGCAGATTGCGCGCCGTGCGCATGAAGATCTTCGAGCCGATCGGGATCAGGTCGTCTGGAAAATCATAGTCCGGATTGTGCAGGGAAGGGTGCCGTTCGCCGGCGCCGAGGAAGAACATCGCCGATCTGGCGCTGTGGCCGAACAGGCCGAAATCTTCCGAGGCGCGCATCGGCAGGGCTTCTTCACCATACACGACGCCTTCGTCGTCGAGGGCGCGTTGCAGGTGCTCCACCGCGTCCGGCGCGTTGACGCTGGCGACGAAGATCTCGTGGTAATCCCAGCGGGCGGACAAGCGATGCCGGCCGGCGATTTCCTTGACCAGCGCTTCGGCGGCGGCGCACAAATCCGCCATGCGCTCGTCGCGACGGGTGCGCAGCGTCGCCCACACCTCGGCATGCGCGGGCGCAATGCCGAACACGGCTTCGCCCATCTGCGCATGGGTGACGGTGACCATGGAGAAATCGTCGTCGGCGAAGGTGGCGCGGCCGAGCGCGGGCAGCGCCGGCATCAGCTCGCTGATCGCCAGCATGGGCGAGATGCCGGTTTCGGGCATGGAGGAATGCGCGGTCTTGCCCTCGAGCACGATGCGCATGCCGCGCGAGGCGCAGTTGACGACGCCGGCTTTCAGCCGCACCTCGCCGAACGGCACGCCGGGCAGATTGTGCAGCGAGAAGGCGAAATCCGGCGCGATCTCGCCAAAACGTGGATCGGCGACGACGCCGGCCGCGCCATTGCCGGTCTCTTCCGCCGGCTGGAACATCAGCACGACGCGGCCGCTGGCCGGCCGTTCGCGCCCGAGCTGGCGGCCAAGCGCGGCGAGGATCGCGGTGTGCCCGTCATGGCCGCACATATGCGACTTGCCCGGCACTTGCGAGGCATGCGGCACGCCTGACAGCTCCTCGATCGGCAGCGCGTCGAGTTCGGAACGGAACAGCACGGTCGGGCCGACCTTGCCGCTGTCATAGACCGCCGCCACGCCATGCCCGCCCAGGCCGGTCAGCACCCTGTCCGGACTCGTGTCGGCGAGGAAGGAGACGACCTCTTTTGCCGTCTTCTCCTCTTCATTGGAGATTTCCGGCTGCCGGTGCAGCTTGCGCCGCCACTCGGTCAACTCGACAATGTCCCGATTGGTGAGGGTCATGTCTTCTGCCTCCGCTGCGTTCTTGATATGCCGGTCGCAAGGCGAG
This sequence comes from Mesorhizobium sp. AR02, assembly GCF_024746835.1. NCBI lineage: Bacteria > Pseudomonadati > Pseudomonadota > Alphaproteobacteria > Hyphomicrobiales > Phyllobacteriaceae > Mesorhizobium > Mesorhizobium sp. AR02. The sequence goes on from NZ_CP080531.1 coordinate 4,992,508, forward strand.
GACAATCGCGTGGGGCGTTCCCCCTCTCCGTCTCGGCTTCGCCGAGCCACCTCTCCCCCACTTTGTGGGGGCGAGGAACCCAAGCCTCCCGAAGCCGCGACTTTGGAGATTGGCGTTTCCTCGCCCCCATGTAATGGGGGAGAGGTGGCCGCGAAGCGGACGGAGAGGGGGCTGGCGCTGCCATATGCGATTGCACTGCCCTTTGGCCGGAGAGGTTTCACGCGCAGGATGGCGCGGTCAAGGCCCTTGTTTATCGCCGCACGGAGCCGTTGGCGCCGCCGATGAGGATGTCATCGGCGGCAGCGCTGCACTCACCGATCTACTGATTGATCTCGGGTTCGACCAGCTTTGCCAGGTTCCGGAGCGATTCCTGCCAGCCGAGATAGCAGGCCTCGACCGGGATGACGTCGGGGACGCCGGCCTGGGTGATGTCGATTTCGGTGCCGACCGACACTTTTTTCAGGATCACGGTCACCTGGATTTCGCCCGGCAGGTTGGGGTCGTCGAACCTGTCGGTGTAGCGCAGGCGCTCGCCGGGAACGAGTTCGAGATACTCGCCGCCGAAGGCATGGCTGCCGCCGGTGGTGAAATTGCGGAACGACATCTTGAACGTGCCGCCGACCTTGGCCTCGAATTGATGGACGGTGCAGGTGAAGCCGTTCGGCGGCAGCCACTTGGCCAGCGCATCGGCTTCGACGAAGGCGCGATAGACCTTTTCCGGGCTGGTGGTGAGAACGCGGTGCAAACGTACGGTACCGGGCATATCCTGTCCTTTCATGATGCCTGTTCGATGTCCCAAGGACGAACGGGGTCTGGCCAGTCCGACACAAGCGCCTAGATTTTTGTGTACCCGGCCGCAAGCCTGTCACATCTCTATGCATGTCGTTGTCCCAAAACCGCTGCGCACTTTTGGGCGACATGCACTGGCGTAGGCCAATTCGGCTTGATTTGGGACTCGATTTTGCAGCGGCTGGCCCAATCGTCGCAAATGACGAACCGGATAGCCATTATGAGGCGATTGTTTATAACGGTCGCTCAGATTGCCATATCCAAGGGGAGACGATGCGCTACATACGTCCGCTTTCAATCGAAGATGCCGTTGGCCAACTGGCCGGATCGGCTGGCATAGCAGCCATTCTGGCCGGTGGCAGTGACCTCCTGGTGAGGATGAAGGGCGGTTTTGTCGAACCCGACCTGATCATCGACCTCAAGTCGATCGCCTCCTTGAGCGAGATCCGCGAAACGGCCGAGGGCTTCAGCATCGGTGCCACTGTCCCCTGCGCCGTGCTGGGCGAGAACGCTGCTTTGAAGAAGGCATGGCCGGGCGTGGTCGAGGCGGCCAAGCTGATCGGCTCGAAGCAGGTGCAGGGACGCTGCACCATTGTGGGCAATCTGTGCAACGCCTCGCCGGCGGCGGACAGCGTGCCGGCGCTGGTGGCGGCAGGCGCCAGGGCCGTGATCGCCGGACCTTCGGGCAAGCGCACCATCGCCGTGGAGGCCGTGCCGGTCGGGCCGGGCAAGACCTCGCTCGCCAAGGGCGAGATCATCGAGGCGATCCTGCTCGACAGCCAAGCGCCGCGTTCGGGCGATGCCTATCTGCGCTTCATTCCGCGCACCGAGATGGACATCGCCGTGGTCAGCGCCGGCGTGAACCTGACGATCGACGAACACGGCGTCGTCACAGCCGCCCGCGTGGCGCTGGGTGCTGCAGCCCCCACCGTGGTGCTGGTCGAGGAGGCTGCCGAGGCGCTTATCGGCAGGAAGCTCGACGAAGCCGCGCTCGAGCGGCTGGCAAAAGTCTGCGCGGGCGCCTGCCGCCCCATCGACGACAAGCGCGGCACCATTGAGTTCAGACGGAAAGTTGCGGGTGTGCTGGCCAGACGTGCCGCCACGACCGCCTATGCACGTGCAGGAGGCAAATGATGGCTGGTATAGCAGTCTCGACGACAATCAACGGCGACACGATTGAATATCTCTGCCAGCCTGACGAGACGCTGCTCGACGTGCTGCGCGACCGGCTCGGGCTGACCGGCGCCAAGGAAGGCTGCGGCACCGGCGACTGTGGCGCCTGCAGCATCATCCTCGACAACCGGCTGGTGTGCTCGTGCCTGGTGCTCGGCGCCGAGGCCGAAGGCCGGCGCATCGAGACCGTCGAAGGCATGGCGCATGGCGACCAGCTGCACACGCTGCAGCAGAAATTCCTCGAGCATGCTGCGCTGCAATGCGGCATCTGCACGCCGGGTTTCCTGATCGCGGCCAAGGATCTTTTGGCGAAAAACCCCGACCCGACCGAGGAAGAGATCCGCTTCGGGCTGGCCGGGAACCTCTGTCGCTGCACCGGCTATGACAAGATCGTGCGCGCCGTCCAGGACGCCGCACATGTGATGAAGGGAGCGCACGCATGAATTTCGATCCGCGTTTTTCCGGGCGTAAATTCACATCCGTCGGCACACGCCCCATCCGCCCCGACGGCGTCGACAAGGTGACGGGCCGCGCCCGCTATGGCGCCGACTTCAACATGGCCGGCCAGCTGGTCGGCCGCGTTCTGCGCAGCCCGCATGCGCATGCGATCATCAGGAAGATCGACACCTCGAAAGCGGAAAAGCTTTCGGGCGTGAAGGCGGTGATCACGGCCGCCGATCTGCCTGATCTCACCGATGGCGATGCCGCCATGTACGACATCCTCGACAATTGCATGGCGCGCACCAAGGCGCTCTATGATGGCCATGCGGTGGCGGCGGTCGCCGCCGTCGATGCCCGCACGGCGCGGCAAGCGCTGAAGCTGATCGAGGTCGACTACGAGCTGTTGCCGCATGTCACCGATGTCGACGAGGCGATGCAGCACCACGCCCCGCTGATCAACGATGCCATCTTCACCGAAGGCCTCGAGGAAAAGCCGGTAAAACCCTCCAACGTCACCAAGCGCAGCCAGTTCGGCCATGGTGATGTCCATCAGGGCTTTGGGCACGCCGATTTCATCGTCGAGCGCTCCTTCAAGACCGAGCAGACACACCAGGGCTATATCGAGCCGCATGCCTGCGTGGCGAGCGTCAGTTCCGACGGCACCGCGGACCTCTGGGTCTGCACGCAGGGCCATTTCGTCTACCGCCAGCATTGCGCCCAGCTGCTCGGCATGGAGGCCTCGAAGCTGCGCGTCACCTCGTCGGAGATCGGCGGCGGTTTTGGCGGCAAGACCCATGTCTGGGCCGAGCCGGTGGCGCTCGCACTGTCGCGCAAGGCCGGACGGCCGGTCAAGCTTGTCATGACCCGCGACGAGGTGTTCCGCGCCTCGGGCCCGACCAGCGCCACCTCGATCGACGTCAAGATCGGCGCCCGCAAGGACGGCACCATCACCGCCGCCGAAGCGACGCTGCGCTACAGCGCCGGCCCCTATGCCGGCTCCTGGGCCGAGATCGGCGCCATGACGGCGTTTGCCTGCTACAAGCTCGATAACGTCAAGACGGTGGGCTACGAAGTGCTGGTCAACCGGCCGAAGACCGCGGCCTATCGCGCGCCTTCGGCACCGATGGCGGCGTTCGCGGTGGAAAGCGCGGTCGACGAGCTCGCCAAGGAGATCGGCATGGATCCGGTCGACTTCCGCATCAAGAACGCCGCGCAGGAAGGCACACGCTCGTCCTACGGCCCGGTCTATGGGCCGATCGGCATCGGCCCGACGCTGGAAGCGGTGAAGAACCATCCGCACATGAAGGCGCCGCTCGGCAAGAACCAGGGCAGGGGCATGGCCTGCGGCTTCTGGTTCAATTTCGGCGGCCAGACCTGCGTGGACCTCAACATCGGCATGGACGGCTCGGTGTCGCTGGCCGTCGGCACGGTCGATGTCGGCGGTTCCCGCGCCTCGCTGTCTCTGGTGGCGGCGGAGGAGCTCGGCATCGACTATGCCCAGCTCAAGGCGGTCGTCGCCGACACGTCCTCCCTCGGCTACAACGACATGACCGATGGCAGCCGCGGCACCTTCTCGTCCTCTATGGCGACCATCTCGGCCGCCCGCAACGCGATCAAGATCCTGCGCGAGCGCGCTGCGCAGATGTGGGACATCCCGGTCGACGACGTGATTTGGGAAAAGGGCCATGCGCTGGCCAAGGGCGAAAAGTACGGCAACCTCGCCGCCCTCTCGCTGAAGGAGATCGCGCTGCAATCCGGCAAGACCGGCGGGCCGATCGCCGGCCATAGCGAGCTCGTCGCCGACGGCGCCGGCGTCTCCTTCGCCACCCATATCTGCGACATCGAGGTCGATCCCGAAACCGGCTCGACCAGGGTGATCCGCTACACGGTGGTGCAGGATGCCGGCAAGGCGGTGCACCCGACCTATGTCGAGGGCCAGTACCAGGGCGGTGCGGCGCAAGGCATCGGCTGGGCGCTCAACGAGGAGTATATTTACGGCAAGGACGGAAGGCTGCAGAACGCCGGCTTCCTCGACTACCGCATCCCGGTCTGTTCCGACCTGCCGATGATCGACACGCAGATCCTGGAAATCCCCAACCCCAACCACCCCTATGGCGTGCGCGGCGTCGGCGAAACCTCGATCGTGCCGCCACTGGCGGCGATCGCCAATGCGGTGTCGAACGCGGCGGGCGTGCGCATGACCCACATCCCGATGTCGCCGCCACGCATCCTGGCGGCGATCGAGGCGGAACGGGGAGAGTGAGGGGCGAAAGCTAGGGATAAGGTGTGTTGAGATTCAGGTCAGGCCGAGCCGAAAGTGGCGGGTTCCGAGAACCGGAGCGGAGCGTACTTGAAGTACGTGAGCACCGGAAGCGCAGGAACCTGCCATTTGCAGGCCGGCCTCACCTGAATATCAGCACACCGTAGCGCCGATGGTCGAAGTCACCCTTTGGGGCGCGCTTGGCCAGCTCGCCGGCGGCAAGAGCAAGGTCGAGGTCGAGGCCAAGGACATCAGGGAGCTGTTCAGGAAACTGGCTGAACAGTATCCCGGCTTTGAGCCCTGGATTGACCGCGGCATTGCCGTGGCGATCGATGGGGTGATTTATCGGGATACGTGGTCGAAGGAATTGCCGCCGGGGGCGGAGATTTTTTTGCTGCCGCGGCTGGCTGGGGGGTGAGGGGGGCAGAGCTTCGTTGTCAGCGCTTAGCATCTAAGTCTCGAACGTCTTGGCAAGGCCGAATGCCAATCGTCAGCTTGTGGAATGAAATTGCAATAAGCAGCCATCTGCCCGCGACTCCGTTGTCGAGCGCTAGGCTCAGATCATCCGTGTGCGTCATCTCCTCGCCTACGAGGATCATCTGGCGATCCTTCCGCCCCTGATGTTGGCGGGTAGTAGAGCAACTGGCCGATGGCTGCGCACATCGTTGCGAAGGCACCAGGGGAACTCCGCCTCCGGATGTCGCTTGCGAAGAAACACGACGAACTGCTTGTGCAACTTGTCATGCTGGGGAATGGAAGCTCCACAGCTACAGCTTAGGAATCGAGGCCGCAACCGCTAGATGAGGCGCTACATCCGGGCTCCGGCGGAGATTCTTCGGCAAGTTCCATTGCTGCAAAAGAACATTGTAAGTCCTCGCTCAGGCCGACACTATTGATTCGAACCCACAAGTTGCTCATAGCGGTCCGCCAACTGGCGTATATGCTCCACTCCCCACGCCCTAGCGAGGCCAGTACCGGGACGATACAAGAAGGAATTGAGCTGCATTCCATATAAACGATGGATCGCCGCTTCTATCCACGGGTTCTGCGTATTCTGGTCTCGGACAAAGTTCGGCAGCGCTTGGCTGTAGTAGGGAATGCTATCAAGGCAACGATTGACGAAATTGCGCCTGCCGCTCTGCTGGAGATAGCCAAGTCGCGGAGAAAAAGTATCTGCGTTGTGCAGCACAAAGTGCCATGCGTCTGCCAGCGCTTCGGGATCGAAGACGCAGCAGATCCCTGCCCGCTCGGGCATGATTGCGAAACCTTGACGCGCGTACTGATTGAATTCGCGAAAGCAGACGACGGGCAAATTGCAACTCATCGCCTCCCCGATACTGCGGTTTTTCCCCTCGATCAACGACCCGAGCACGAATACCCGAGCACGCGAGTAAAATCGAGGCAACTCGCTCCAGTGGTTCACATATCCTCTCAGGTCAATGAAGTCTTCCACTCGTCCGAGCAGCCGTTGCAGCATCGCAAGCTGCTCTCGTGCGTACGGGGGGAGAGACGCCGCGGTGACACCGCCTCGATGCCCGGTTATCAATGTCATGCGCAGTGGCGAGCGATATTTTGCCCGGTAAACCAGGAGTGCCCTGCCAATCATCTCGATGTTCTTTACGTCTTGAAGACGTGAAACGCAGAGGACGTCAATGTCCCGTTGCGTCCCTCGCACCGGCGCAAAACGAAATTCGTCAAGGAAGTCGGTCTCTGCTAGCGGGATCAGCGGAATGTTTGATTTCTCGGGGTTGCGGTCGCGAAACCATTTTTCCCGAGCTGCATTCCGATAACAGGCAAGATACCCATCTGCCTGTTCCGACCAGGGGTAAGAGGAAAACATGCTGTAAGCCATCGAGTTGAAGAGGGTAGAAAGCTTCGGGGCAGCATGGCCAAGAAAATCTACCCCTCTGCTGAAATATAGACCTTTGACGAAAACACCATCATAGAACATCGGCGGCAGAACTACACATATATCTACCCCTGAAATAGCGTCTGCATCATCTTCCATCAATTCCCATGTAAATGAATCTATATCTGTATATATTTCAGATATTGACTTTTTGATATTTGGATCACTGATATATTCTATCGGGAATCGACCATGAGCCATTACTTGCCCTCCGCATCATGGAGAATACATCATCTCCCCATCGGCGTCGACCACCACTATCTGGCCAGTGATGGTCTCGGAGTCAATTCGATGCAGTAGCCGAGCGACATTCTCTGTCGTGACAATGCCGGGAAATGCGTTTGGAGCGACAGTGTTGACGCGCACGCCGAATGCGCGAAATTCGTTCGCCAAGTGACAACTCATATAATTAAGAGCGGCTTTGGATGCGCTATAGACACTCTGTTTCGGGTTCGGGTAAATGTATACTCCAGACGAACTCGAAACGTTGATTACGTTCCGGTTTATGTCGCGATTTTCCTGATGTCTATCGCGCCAGAACTCGTGTGCGATCTTGACCGATAATCTAAGCGGAACGACAACATTCATCTCAAACTGTTGCATAGCGCAATCGACGAGCGCCCTGTCGTCTACTGCCGATGCCCAGTGCGAGAAGACCGCACCGTTGATCAGCAGGTCGATTCTGCCAAACCGCGCTAAAGTGAGTTCGACGACTCGATCGATTTGCGTCGTATCGAACAAGTCAGCCTTGATGACGAACAACGAGTCGGGGTCAGCGGCACCGGACATCTGCCTACATGGATCAACAATCTCGGTGTGTTGTGAAGGAAACAACGGAATGTTTTCGTGATAGACAGCCGCGATCTTGTATTCTTTCCTGAATATCTCGCAAAACATAGCCCCGAGCCTGCCGCTCGCACCAGTGAGGAGGCACACGCGCGACGAGATCATTGCTCTCGCGTCCATTCAACGATTTTGTCTTCACCCCAGCGCAAGTCAACGTCCTCGACACTACGATGCAGCCACATGATGAGACTGTTCCTCGCACCCCGCGTATTGCTCATGAAGCTGTGGAATGACCAGGGCGTACACTCGAACGCCAGGAGCGAATTGTTGAGAGGTGGAATGATGACGTCGGGACTGGTTACGGGGCTGTCCTTGTATCGATAGAGGCCGGTGCAGCCACCGTCTTCCCACTCCCACCCGTCGTTGCAGAGGTAGAAAATCATGGCCACGCCTCTGACCACCCTGCGTCCCGGCGGTTTGCCTTCGGGCACCACACCTCGCGCATAGCTGCATTGATCGTGCCTCACGATATTGATCCCGTCGTCGCTGGGGTAGTCGACGAAGAAGGCAGGGTTGAGGTCGTTATGCACCCACCCATCAACGCTTCCGGGCGCGTGGTGGTGGATACCGCAATTGACATGTCCGGTACATGGCACCCGGAATAGCCCTGCGACCATGTCGTGAAAATGCCGTGACATGAACAATGCAAATGGCCCATTGTAGTCAAATGGAAATGTCATCCCGTAAGCATCGTACCCTGGCATACTTCTCGCAATGCGTCGGCGGCGGGTCTGCCCGTCAAGTCCATCCTTGAGGATTCGGCGGAACGCCTGGTCAAGTTGGTTGTAATATTCCGAGATAAAGACCGACGTCGCAGTGACATGAAGGAAAGGGACCGAGGTCCTACACCAAGCGCGATTGTAAAGTACCTCCTCGAGGCGGAACTCGCTTAGCATGATCGCTCCTCCTGAGCTCGCCCTGTCACGCGACTAAAGGGCCTAGTCGCTCGTTTAGGATGTCCTGACGCCGGCCAACCGAGGGCCTGGTCCGCTTGCATAATGAACACCTGTTGGTGCTTCTGAAGAGAGACTCTTCGACACGCCTTTCATGCTGAGATACCGTTCGATCCATTCCTCAGTAACCTCGTCTGCCTGCCGCCTTAGGCGCGAGCGGATCTGTCCTAGTTTCGTATCTTCGATTCCGAGATGCTGCAGAACCCGCTCGACCGCTTCGACGTGATTGTTGCAAAACTCTTCATAGACAAGAACAAGCGGGTCAATATCATGCTCGTCGAAATATCGTTGCCAGCATGCCTCATGACGCAGCAGAAGGCGCTCCAGCTGTAAAATGCGTTCGAAATCAAAATCCGGTACTGGAGCGATCGTGGGGGAAATCCCTGGTATATCCCACCAAACGCCCGTTCGAGTAGCGCGGTAGTAGGAGACGGCCTGTCGGACTTTATCTCGCCGGGTCAGCCAGATGTATTTCAATTTCGGAAAACGCCGAGCCATCAACAGCGCAACAGGTAGCTCTCCGGGCTGTCGATGGGATATGATCCGTGGTGCATGCTCGAATTGATACCAATGTAATTTTGCACCAAAGACGCGGTTCTTGGTCATACCCTTGCGTATGATGCGGTTGACAGCTGACTGTAGAGCGTCACTCTTCATAGCTGAAAAGAGTTGCGGCTCGAAGTATTCGCGTGGACGTCCGGCCACACCTGTCTTCTCAAGGGACTCTGCTAGAAGCCAACTGCCCGAACGAGGCAGCGTACAGATGAAATAGCTTGCGTCCGGCGTCACAACTTACTTCCTTATTCAGGCCGTTGAGATCTTTTGTGCATACAGGGACAGAAATGCAGGCGCGAAGGTCTGAACGTGCTCCTCGATCCGCGGCCCGTCGGGTTGACCGTGCGCCTTCCGCTCGGCGAAGTGACGGATACTGAAGCCGGCGTCGCACAATCCGCCGATTAGGGCAGTATGTGTGTGAAGGTAATGGATACACTCCGCGCTTTGTCCATCGACCGTGGACTGGCGGCTGACCCAGCCATAGCCAGACACATATGGGATCACGAGTTCATAGCCGCGACCTGTCCAAGGACGATCGTCGGACAATTGCATATGCGCGGGGCTCCAGTGCTCGGCCATATAGCAGCCTTTCGGCCGCAGAACCTTCGCGACCTCGGTATATAGTCGGTGGACGTCTGGAATATAGCACGAGGAGACCGCCTGATAGACGAGGTCGAAATCCCGTCCGTGGAGCGTGGATAGGTCCAGCATATCCGCTTCCACGCACTCCAGATCATAGCCGAGGGCAGTTGCCACGCTGACATCTAGGCCGATCTGTTCAGGGCAAAGGTCTACGGAAGTGACGCGGCACTCCAGCGAAGCGAACATCGGTGCCTGCTGGCCGCCGCCTGATCCGAGACAAAGCACATGGCGGACTTCAGACCAATCGATCCAAGCGTTAGGATCGAGCCACGCTCTCACCCAGTTGGCGCTCTGTCGTGGATAGGGGCGTGACGAATCAGATCCGTTTCTGGCAAGATAGGACCACGCTAGCCTATTCATCGTCTTGTAGTCGAAAGTCCCGTTCCAGGTTTCCGATTGCACTCCAACCTCTCTATTCTTAAGGGCGAGGTAGGTACCAATTAAACTCGTTTGGATAGTGAAAATTTGTGTAGGATACCATAATGGAAATATCTATAGACTGAACATAATGCCACCATCCAACAGGTATAAAAAGAACGTCTCCAGGAAACAATGTTAAAGTAATTGGTGATGCCTCACTGTACAGCGGATGGATATTGTAGTCAGGACTTGAACAATCCACTCCTCCATAGCATCCAACTTCATTATATACGAATGGGGTGTCTTCTGGTGAAAGTAGTATGAAGCGCTTTTTGCCAAATATTTGAGCAACAAGTACATTCATCAGGTCGTGATGTAGAGGTGTAATCGTTCCGGACGGTCCAAACCAAAAAAAAGTCTTCTTTTTGCCGTCATTGTGATTTATGTATTCATCAATCCGTGGAGCCTGGTCATAGAGTTTGGCGAATTCTTCCCTTTCAAAGAAGTGGTTGTTGGCAACCAGATAATAATCGTTACTCGACCCACCGGCGGTCACCATCGACACGTATTCGGCCATGTTTAGTTCGCGACGGTGTAGATCAGAATTCAGTTCGTAGTGAGGGTCGGAGCCCCGCCCCGCCATGATCTGGACATTGGCGCTTCCGCACATTTCCGCGAGATACTCCGGCGTCCAGTCTCGGCGCGCAGCGCTCCCCGCAAGCATCCCGGTGAGGATAACAGGCCTGTTTGCGGCATAGTAGCGCTCAAGGAACTCGCTGCGTGAGATCTTGCTTCTGCGCTCAATCGTTTGCGCGTTGAAGGCCAGATTTCTCAATGCCTTTCGCACCTGGAGAACCGACTTGAGCTTCAGATATCGCTTCGTCATGAGTTCGGCAACGCGGCAATACGGGTTATCGCGTTCTGAGCGCAACTCCTCTTCGACGATATGACGGAAGTACCCAGCCTTCACAGCAGATTCAACAAGAACATCTGGCGAGGTTCCTAGAATTCTGTTCTCCGCGATCCAAGTCCGCCACTCTATAGGCAGAGATCGTTCGGCCATCACGGGTATGTCGTCGGTACGCTGACGTCTCACGCTGCCAACCGGATCGACAGAACTTCGCTTTGCATTCGGCGGCATAGGGCGCTTTCTCCCAGATGCGGGCCCGGCTTGATGCCGGGCCCGTTCACTTACACGTTCACTGCCCTGTTCTTCCCCGAGGTCCCTGGGTGCCCGGTCGGATACCCGCCGGTTTCGGCGCTGGGCCGGGCCGGCGCGGAGAGCGAGGCAATTTCTCTCCTCCCGGTCCCGGAGGCGGTCCAGGCGGAGGACCTGGAGGCGGTCCGGGTGGAGGACCTGGAGGAGTCGGCGTCGGCGTCGGTGTCGGTGTCGGTGTCGGCGGTGTCGGCGTCGGCGGGGGCGTCGGCGGAGGTGTCGGCGTCGGCGTCGGCGGCGGCGTAGGCGTCGGCGTCGGCGTCGGCGTCGGCGGCGGCGTAGGCGTAGGCGTAGGCGTAGGCGTAGGTGTCGGCGTCGGCGTCGGCGTCGGCGTAGGTGTCGGCGTCGGCGTCGGCGTAGGCGTAGGCGTAGGCGTAGGCGTAGGTGTTGGTGTCGGCGTCGGCGTAGGTGTTGGCGTTGGTGTCGGCGTCGGCGGATGCGGCGTCGGCGGCGTCGGCGGCGTCGGCGGCGTTGGCGGATGTGGCGTCGGCGGATGCGGCGTCGGCGGATGTGGCGTCGGCGGATGTGGCGTCGGCGGATGCGGCGTCGGCGGATGCGGCGTCGGCGGATGTGGCGTCGGCGGATGCGGCGTCGGCGGTGCTCCTGAACCACTTACGACGCTGGCAAGCGCTGTCCCCTTTATGCTGCCAAGGCCAGTGCAGGCATCCCATCCGGCTCCAGCCGCATAAGCTCCGCCGCCCGGAGTGTTGTTGTTGTTGCCCGACACTATATCGCGATAGCCAGCTCCCATCATTTTGGGGCCATAAAGAATCGGATTGACAAATCCGACCTTTGGCTTTCCAGCAACGCTGCGTGCCTGGTTCAAACGGGCAATGAGGCCGGCATAGAGAGGCGCGACTGCGCTGGTACCTCCGAACACGAGATCATTGCCGTCAACGCGGACTTGATAACCAGTGCTGGGGTCGGCATTCGCCGCAACATCGGGAACTCCACGTCCTACATGGCCGTCGTCAGCGGCTGAGGGGATGTGCGCTGAAGCTTGATAGGGAGGAACAGGGAACGCTTTACTGATCCCGCCTCCGGTTGCCCCCCGCCCTACACCATTGTTCCAGGAGACCTCCGACGCTATCGTGCCACCTGGCTGTGTGGCTAGGCTGGTACCTCCGCACGCAATCACATGTGGACTTGAGGCTGGGAAGTCCACATGCAGCGCGCCGTCGTGGACGCGATCGGTCGAACCGTCGTCCCCCGAGGCGACCAAAACCGTAACTCCGAGCGCCGCTGCGTCCCGAAAAGCCTGGTTCATGACGTTTCGGCTGCTTGGCGTCCAGCTGCTTTCAGCCGACCCCCAGCTGATCGATATGACGGAGGGTTTGTTTACCTGATCATGAATCGCCGTCGTGATCGCATCTAGAAAACCGCGGTCAGTGTTCGGAGCGTAATAGACCACAATTCTGGCTGCCGGTGCGATCGCACCAGCAACCTCGATGTCAAGCATTACTTCACCATCAGCGCTATTCGGATCTCCGGTAGGAGAATTCGTCGCGCCGTCGACCGAGATCGCGACAACCTGCGGCGGGGTCAGTCCCAATCCGCTGAAGTAGGTCTGGAGATCTGCCGCTACGTGGCCTCCACCCAATTCGATAACGGCGATGCACTCGCCCGTTCCGTCGCCGCTTGGAAAGTCATAGGCAGTTGCTAGCTGCAGCGGCGTAAAGGTTTGAGCTGCTGGTCCTGCCAAGGGACGAAACCCGACGCTCGCAAGGCGAAAGTGGGGCCTTGCTTGCGGACGTCGATCAAGGCCGAATACCCCTGCCACCACGCCTGCGATGGCACGTGGAACCGAGATCATGCCGGTGCGTCCGATGTAACTTCCCTTCGAGTATTCGAAGTGGCGGAGTTCCACGCCAAAGGCACGGTTCAGGTTTGCAACCGTTCCCGAAAGCCTCACCGACCGACGTGGTATACTGACGTGGCCAATATCGAGCCCGTGATTTGCAGCAAACCGCTGGATTCGCTCGATATCCCTCGTATCCGCGCCATGCGCATTATTGAATTGTTGATGGCTTAGATGTTGGCCCCAAACGCGTGGGGCCAGCGCCTGCTTTCGGTGCAAATAGATCGTAATATCCAGACGGAGATTCGGATCCACAGGCTTGGCGGCAATCGCTCCAACCATCGGCAACCGATTGCTACCCTTAATGTGATCTCTCAAGACAGGCATCTTGGTGGCCTCCCCAGGTAATTCCTTCTCTTGGACTACATTAGCATTTCATCACAAGCACTCTGAGCGTGTCAACTGAAAGTTAATAAATGTGATTTTGGCAAAGAAAACAAACACTTCACTCGTCTTTCCCTATTCTTATCGCTTGGCATGCATTCGAAGTAGTTTTAATTATTTATTAAACAGTATTTTATCTCGCTATCCATGATAAGCAATGGCTTGGGCGGAATTCTTCAGATGCTTGGCTAAGTTCTGAGGCGCGCGCCGGCGACAGTCCTTCCTTGCGCGCTCCAGCTGGCGGTCCCAGACGAAGCGTTCCAGTGTTGCGCCTTAGCTCTCGAGGGCTCGGTGCAGGTGGCGGAAGCGGCTCTTCTTAAGCATCTTGTTCGTGACATGGCGGCCGACTGTAGAGCACCGCGAGATCGCACGCTGACATCCATATCAAGCAGCTGCAGCGCCCGCAGTGCGGTCGCCTGCCCAAGCGGCTCGGTCCCGACCTATGCTTCTCCTTCCCACCCTCACAGCAAAAACGTCTGCCTCTCCCGCAGCGTCGCCGTGATCGCCGCAATCCCCTCCTCGATCTCGCGCTTGCCCGCCAGGATCGCATCCCCCGCCACGCCTTCCAGCATCGAGCGCAGCAGCTCCGCCTGGCCGACGAGCACCGCATCCTTTTCCGCCAAGGCCGCGAGCGTGGCGGCCTCCTGGCGGTAGCGCTGGGCCATGCGGTCGTTTTCCGGCACTGGCTGGTGGCGGATCAGGCCTTCCAGGGCGCCGACCTCGCGGCCCAGGCGCTCGAGCGCCTGGGCGTTGGCGACGATTGTCGCGTCGGGGAAGGGATTGGCCCGGGTCGGCGGCTGGATGTTCTCGCGGCGGTAGCGGGCCTCGGCTTCGTCGACCGCCGCGCGGGCGCGGCCGAGCAGCGAGCAGGCCATCTCGCGCACGCGCTGGTCGTCGGCGCGCAGCTGGTTTTCCCTGCGGTAGAAATTGTAGCCATAGCCGTAGAACAGGTTGATGCCGACTTTTGCGAGCGGCCCGGCCTCGTAGAAGCGGCTCATCTTGTCGCGCCCACCTCATCGCCCAAGGGATAGAAGCCGGTCGGCTGGCCGCCAATGTTGAAGGGCAGGCCGGCGGCGGCGTTGGGCGCGGAAACCAGGCCCTTGTCGGCCATGCGCAGCGCCAGATAATAGCGCACCGCCTCGATGGGGCTGAGGCCAATCGCCTGCAGCGAGATCAGTTCGCGCATGCGCTCGTCGCGCGGCGTGATCAGCACCTTGAGGTCGTTCAGCATGATGCCGTAGACTTTCAGGAAATCGGTGAGATGCAGCTTCACCGCCTCGCGCACATCGCTGATGCGCTCGTTGATGTTCTCCATCTTGGTGACCTGGATGATCTGGTTGATCGCCTGCTCGATGGCCGGTCCGGCATAGTCGGCGATTTCCTTGGTGTCGATCACCGCACCGGCGAACGGCATGTGGGTGATGAGGTCGAGCGCCTCTTCCTTGCTGTCGATGTGGATGTAGTAGTCGACGACATAGGACATCTCGGCCATCTCGGCCGAAGTGGCGATGCCCTCATTGCGCACCAGCAGCTTGGAACGGTTGATGTAGATGACCTCGTAGACCCAGGGCGAAGATCCGCCGAAGAACCCCTGGACGATCGATCCGACCAGCGGCTTGTCCGGCGTCTGCAGCGCATATTGGCCGGTCTCATAGACATTCAGCACCGCGCCACGCGATTTCAGGATGCAGAAATGGTTGCTTTCCACCGTCAGCAGCGAGCCTGAAACGATGCTCTCGTCGACGATCTTCATCGCCACGGTCCTGGTGCCGAGCGCGTCCGTGCCGTCGCGTTGCAGCGACGTGATGACCTGTCTGGTGATTGCCATGTCGAATTCCCCTCCTGATGTACCGGCACGCCCAGCGCGTGCCTGATGCCTGTTGACTTGCGGCTGAGCCTAGCTGGTTGGCTCCGGCTCAGCGATTTGTCTGCCGCGCTTTCGCCGGCCCTGAATGAAGCGGCGAACAGAGGCCCTTGCCGCCGAATTGTTGCTGCAGCCGTGCGGTGCGGTCGGTGCGCTGGCGGTAGCCGCCATCGCCGTCGAGCAGGTATTTTGCGCGTTGCTTGTCGCGCGGCTGCGATGCCGTCGTCTTTGACGAGACTGCCTTCTTGATCGGCTCTATCGCCTCGGTGGACCTGCGGTCGGTCCCGATCCTGGCGTCCTGGATGGCCCGGCCCACGGCCTGCTCGATCAGGTCCTTGCTGTTCTGGCCAAGGAAGCTCGAGACCAGCCCGGCGACATCGGTGGCGATGTCTTCGACCTGATCGTCGTCGGCGAAGGCGGCCAGCGGCGAAGCGGCAGCTTCGGGTTGGACAGCTTTTTCCGGGCGCCGGTTCTTGCCCAGCTGCCGCCAGAGAATGAATGCGAAGATGAGTGCAAAGACAAAGAACGACATTCGACCAGCCCCGCTGCGTGGTCCGCGTTGATTGCAGGATTGAAGATGGTGGACGCCGCCCGTTCAGCGCGCCTCTGGCGCCGCACGCTCTCGTCCTCAGGCACGAATGGTCCGCTTCCCGGCGGATCAATGGCGGTGCCTGTCGACTTCCCTCCCAGTTGACGCGTCAAACACATTTCTTCCCTGACGGGGCTGTCCGGGAACCATGGATGGGCAAAAGCTGCGTCGTTGATAAGGGAAGTCTCAAATGGCAGCCATACACATTATCGAGAGCTATTATGGTCCCGGCCATTGCCGGTCTTCCTGGTGTGGGAGCCAGATCAAAACAGCAAGACGCGTTCTCTCCGGGGCCGGGGCAGGGGGCTGTCACATATGGCAGCGCCAGCCCCCTCTCCGTCCGCTTCGCGGCCACCTCTCCCCCATTTCATGCTACGGAATGCACACATCTAGAGCGGGATGACTTTAGGTTGGGCATACCCGGCCTCGATGAAGTAATTCCTGCATTCGATTGAATTGACGGTGCCGAGGATTTGTCCGATGGCATTGCAGACTGCATCGATGGTTCGCCTGGCCGCCTTGCGCAGCCAATGCTTGAGCTTTGCAAAGAGCTTCTCGATGGGGTTCAGGTCGGGCGAGTATTTCGGCAGGAGAAACAGCTTGGCGCCGGCCGAGCGGATGGCGCGGCGCACGGCCTTGCTCTTGTGCGAGCCGAGATTGTCCATGACGACGATGTCGCCGGGCTTGAGGGTTGGGACGAGAACCTTGTCGACATAGAGCTGGAACCGCTCGCCGTTGATTGGTCCGTCGATGAGCCATGGCGCATCGACACGGTCGTGGCGTAGCGCCGCCAAGAAGGTCATGGTCTTCCAATGGCCGTGCGGTACCTTGGCTTTGATCCTCTCGCCGCGCGGTGCCCATCCCCTGAGCGGCGCCATGTTTGTCTTGGTCCAGGTCTCGTCGATGAACACCAGGCGGGAAGGATCGATGCGGTCCTGATACTTTGCCCACTGTGCCCGCCTGTGCGCCACATCGGGGCGATCCTGCTCAGCCGCGATCAGCGTCTTTTTTTGTGACTGAGCTTCTCGGCGTGGACGAACTCCCATACCGAGCGGTAATCGACCTTCAGGCCGCGCTCGGCCAGTTCGGCCACCAGTCCGCGTAGCGTGAAATCAGCGGCCCGGCAGCGCACCAGAAGCCAGTCCCGATGCTCACCGGCAATCTTCTTCGGCCTGTGCCCACCCATCTTGCCGGGCGCAAGGCTGCTCGTTTCGCGCAAGCGGCTTACCCATCTGATGACGGTACTGATACCAACCCCAAAGCGCACTGCCGCCTGCCGCCGCGACAGCCCCTCCCGCTCAACCGACGCAACAACCCGTTCGCGAAGATCCATCGAATAAGGCTTGCCCATCCATGCTGGCCTCCTTGCCCAGCCAGCATGTTGAATCAGATTTGCCTGCCCAAGGGAATCCGCCGTCGATTCAGGCTCAATTCATCCCGCTCTAGTGGGGTGCGGCGGATTGACTCTCGGCTTGAGGAGGGCTGGCGGTCTCGGCTTTCGGCGTGATTCTGTATCAGGCACTTTGCTTGATTCGAGGTGTCGCATGCTTGTTGAGCAACCGTCGCTGGGCCGTTTCGGGGATTTGCGCCTCGACAAAAGGGGGCGATGCTGCTCGACCGCATGGTTGCGCGCCAAGATATCTGCCTGCGCCGGCTTGGCGAGGGCCGGCGGGCGCAGGAGGTCGGGTTCCATCGCCTGCTGGCCAATGACAAGGTGACGATCGAGCGGTTGATCCAAGGCTGGAGCGAACAGACGGTGTCTGCGGCCGCCGAGCGGCATGTGCTGGCGATCCAGGACACCAGCGAGATCACCTTTGCCACCACGCCCGAGCGGCGACGCGGCCTGGGTGAGATCGGCAAAGGTGGTGGGCGCGGCGTGCTGGTGCATGCGATGGTGGCCATCGATGCGGTGAGCGGCGGTTGTCTGGGGCTGGTGGCCGGCAGCGTCTACACGCGCAAGGGCCGGGTCGAGACACCGCACGCCAAGCGCTCGCTCAAGGACAAGGAATCGCGCCGCTGGATCGACACGGCCCTTCAGGCCAGAAGCGTGCTGGCCAAAGCCGCCACTGTTACGATCGTGGCCGACCGCGAGAGCGACATCTATGCCGAATGGGCGACACTGCCCGGCGGCAATGTCCACCTTTTGACGCGTGTGATGCACGATCGTGCCGTAGCGGGCGGCGGTACTTTGTCGAGCGTGACGGCAGCGCTGCCGTTCGTGGCCGCGCGCAGGCTTGAGTTGTTGGCCACGCACAAGCGGGCGGCACGCAGCACCCAGGTGAGCCTGCGCTTCAGCAAGGTCGAGGTGTGCCGTCCCGACAATCCCGGCGCCAGGGATTTGCCGAAGACCGTGACGCTGAACCTTGTCGAAGTCGTCGAACTTGGTCCTCCAGCCGCGGCCGAGCCAGTGCACTGGCGTCTGCTCACCACCCATGAGATCAGCGACGTCGCCGCCGCCAGGCAGATCGTCGACTGGTACAGGCGGCGCTGGACCATCGAGCAGTTGTTCCGTCTGATGAAGACGCATGGCCTGCGCCTCGAGGACAGCCAACTCGCCAGCGCCGAGGTGTTGGTCAAGCTCGCCGCCATCGCCACCAAGGCTGCGGCGGTTATCCTGCAACTCGTCCAGGCCCGCGAAGGCATTGGTGGCGAACACGCCGCCAATGCCTTCAGCACTTCCGACATCGCCGTGCTCGACAGCCTCGATGCCAGCTATCAAGGTCGCACTGCCTTGCAAAACAACCCGCACCCAAGGCACAGTCTCGCATGGGCCGCCTGGATCATTGCCCGCCTTGGCGGCTGGAATGGCTATCCCTCCTCCAAACCACCTGGTCCCATCACCTTCCGACACGGCCTCGAATACTTCCGTGCCATCGCAAAAGGCTGGGAACTCAGAGATGTGTGCATTCCGTAGCCACATTGTGGGGGCGAGGAAACGCCAACCGCCGAGGTTCGCGGCCTTGGAAAGCTTGGGTTCCTCGCCCCCACAAAGTGGGGGAGAGGTGGCTCGGCGAAGCCGAGACGGAGAGGGGGCGGCGCTGCCATATGTCATTGGCCGCAGACACGACCTTCAAGTGCGGCCTGTGACCTTGCTTAAAACCGCGTTGTTGGGCTCAATGGCCGGATGATCGCCACGCTGCGAGGGAGGGCATCGAGATGAGCGAAGACAGTCCACGGCCACTTGCCGAGATCGCCAGCTACCATGCCCATATCTATTTCAACGGGCAGGCCGAGCGGCAGCATGCCGAATGGCTGCGGCTTCGCATCGGCGAGCGTTTCCGCGTGCGCCTGGGCAATTGGCACGACAGACAAGTCGGCCCGCATGACCAGCCCATGTACCAGGTCTCGTTCGCCAACGAGCTTTTCGGTTCGCTGGTCCCGTGGCTGATGCTGAACCATGGCGGCTTGAGCATCCTCATCCACCCGAATACGGAGAACCCCAAGCGCGACCATCTGGTCGATCCGGTCTGGATCGGCCGGCCGCTGGGTGTGCATGGCGACACACTTCCGGACGATCATGAGGCGGAAGAGGCGCTGGAGGTTAACACCGAGCCGTCGCTGCCGGCGTAGACCGGCGTCGGTTCCACGCAGACCAGCACTGCCATTGCGTGATGCCGTTCGGCACGCTTTTATCTGCAATGCGCCATCACGGGGGGAGTCATTTGTCTGTCAGAAACGAAACGTCCACCGGTCACGAAGCGAGCGATGCCGGCTGGCTCGACCTTCATTTCGAATCGTCGCGCCCCGAATACGAGGCTGCCTTGCTCGATGCCGGTATCCGCCCGGGCTGGCGTGTGCTCGACGCCGGTTGCGGCAGCGGCGGCTTCCTGCCGCTCATCGCCAGGGCCGTCGGCCCATCCGGCTTCATCGCCGCACTCGACCTCGCGCCCGAAAACATCGCCCGGGTCGAGGCGCTCGCGGGCACGCTGTCCGAGCCGCCGGAAATTGCCACGCATGTCGGCAGCATCCTGTCGCTGCCATTCGCCGACGCATCGTTCGATTGCGTCTGGTCCGGCAATGTCATGCAGTATCTGACGCCGGCCGAGTTCGAGCTTGCCGTCGGCGAGGCCAGGCGCGTGCTGAAGCCGGGCGGCATCTTCGCCGTCAAGGATTTCGATTCGACCATCCTGCAGATCCTGCCGATGGATCGGGCCCTGTTCGCGCGCTTCATGGCAGCCAGGCTGCAGGGATTTCGCGACCGGGGCGTGCTCGGCACCGATTGCGGCTCGACGCTTCCGTCGCGTCTGCGGCAGGCGGGCCTGGAGGTCGTCAGCCGCAAGGGCTGGCTGGTCGAGCGCTGGGCGCCCGCGCCTGCCTTCACGCGTGACTATGTTCGCGACCTGCTGGCCTATCTTGCCAGCGTCGCGCCGGGCTACGCCCTGCCTGACGCCGACCAGGCCTATTGGCAGGACCTGAAGCAGCGGCCGGATCGCCTGCTCGACGATCCGGACTTCTGCTACCGCGAGTTCTTCGTCATGGCGGTCTGCCGCGTTTAGCGCTCTGCCGCGACGGCTGACGCTGTCGGCGGTTGCGCGGAACTTTCATCGAAAGTTCGTGCGTCAATGCACCACCGCCCGCAGCCGCTCGCGCAATTCGCGTGGCGCGACGTCATACCGGCTCTTGAAGGCTCGCGAAAAATGCGCGCTCGAGTTGAAGCCGCAGGCGAAGGCGATTTCGGAGATCGAGGCCGAGGCGCGGGCGGGGGACAGCAATTCTTCCTTGCTGCGCTCCAGGCGGCGGTCCCAGACGAAGCGTTCGAGTGTGGCGCCTTCGCCTTCGAAGGCGCGGTGCAGGTAGCGGCGCGAGCAGCCCATGTGACGGGCTATGTCCTCGGCCGACAGGCTGCTGCGCGCCAGGTTGGCGTCGATATAGGCGACGATGCGCTCGCGCAACGCTTCCAGCGGCGAGCGGCGGAATTCGGGCGCCATGGGCTTCGCCTGGATCAGGCCGTTGACGAGCTGGACCAGGCTGTCGCCGACGCGCCGGCTGCCGGCCTCGTCGAGCCTGTGCGCCTCGCCGATCGCCATCTGCATCAGGCCGGAGACGATGTGGGTCAGGCTGTCACCGTTGCCGGGCAGCGGCAGTGGTGCTGAAAGGCGGGCGAGCGTGTCGTCGCCGAAGGTCGAGCGCGGCACCTGTAGGATGAGCTGGTCGACATCTGAGAGGTTCTGCAGGGAGTAGCTGCGCACGGGATCATAGATGATCGCCGATTGCGGGCCGAGGTCGACGGCGACCTGCTGCTGTTCAAAGCGGCTGCGGCCCGAGAGCTGCATCAGGATTTTGAACGCGTCGGGATCGAAGCTGCGCCAGAACAGCCGGTCGTTGACCACCAGATGCGAATTGGCCTTGATCTCGGACAGCCGGCAGGCGCCGAGATTGACCGACACAAGTTGCGGGATCGACGGCACCGTGCCGCGCGGGAAGCGCTGGGTGATCGGGCCGAACAGCAGGCGCGATGTCGACAGGAAAGCCTCGCCGTCGGCGACGCTCACATGGTGGGCGGCAGCGTGCATGTGTTCCTCCTCCAAACAAGCCTTCCCGTCTTGGTGCGGGATTGTGGCGCGGGCTTATGCCCCGATGCAACGATCAAGAACTTAACATGATAATTATCTCTGCCGCAACGGTACGGATGCATGCCATTGTTCGCCGGTCAGCTCGGTGGAGATGCGGCGCCCGGCTTCGCGCGCGGCCTCTCCCTGGCGCTCGGCAATCGCGTCGTCGATGCGCGACAGCGGCGAGGCCACGGCCAGTGTGCCGATGGGGAAGCCGTCCGACCCGAGGATGGGGGCGGCGACCGAGTGCACGCCTTCCTCATAGCCCTGGGCGCTGCGCGAATAGCCGCGTGTCGCCGCCAGCCTCACGGCCCCCATCACCGCCTCGCGGCTGGTCATAGTGTGCTGGGTGAAGGCGGTCAGCGGCTTGCCGAAATGCGCTTCGATGGTTTCGGGGCGCGAGAAGGCGAGGAAGGCGATGCCGGAAGCGGTGCCGTGCAGCGGCAGGATCTGGCCGACATCGACGCTGACGCGGTTGGCCCTTGCCGACAGCTCGACATGCACGGTGAGCAGCGCGCCGGCGCTGAACTCGGAGAGATGCACGGTCTCGCCGGTCTCCAGCGCCAACTCGCGCACGATGGGAGCGGCGACGCGCACGAAGGGCAGATGCGCGTCGCGCATGCGGGCAAGGCGGGAGAGGCCGGCGCCGAGCCGGTAGCGGCGGCTCAGCGGTTCCTGCTCGATCAGCCGGTGCTCGGCCAACGCCATCAGCAGCCGCCGCGCCGTGGCCTTGTCGAGACCCGACTTGCGGGCGATGTCGGAGAGGCCGATCTCCGGCTCCTTCGGCGTGAAAAGCTCCAGCAGCGAAATCGCCTTGCCGACCGTGCTCATGGCAGAATCTCCGAGATACTTAGCGTGTGAATTAACTTGACAGCGGCCTTTGCGGCTTGCAGTCTGGCTATAACATACAAAACGTCGGTTCATATGATGAACCGATATGGGAACGTAAAAAACACGGGCAAGAGCGGTTTCGCGGCAAGGCCAAGGGTGGCGCCGCACGCAATGCCGAGGTTCGCTGGAGTGCTCTGTATGGCGCTCAACTGGCGGCGGAGTGAGGAGAGGGAGAAAAATGCCCGATAGAAGTGCCGACCTGGTTCTGACCAATGGCCGCATCTACACGCTGGATCGCAAGCGGCCATGGGCCTCGTCGGTGGCCGTCAAAAGCGGGCGCATCGTGGCGGTCGGCGAAGCGGATGCTGTTGCCGGCCTGAGCGGGTCCGACACGCGCGTCGTCGATCTCGGTGGCGCCATGCTGATGCCGGGCATTGTCGACGTGCATGCGCATCTGATGATGGGCGGGCAGGCGGAGCTTTTCGAGCTGCGCTTTGCGCCGACCTCGAGCTTCGAGACGCTGATCGCGCGCGTCGGCGAGGCGGCAGCCAAGGCGCCTGAGGGGTCATGGATCATCGGCGGCCAGTGGGGCAGCGACCTTCTGCCGAAGCTCAACACGCTGGAGGCGCTGGCCGCGCTCGACAGAGCCAGCCAGGGCCGGCCGGTGATGCTGCGCGACGACACCTATCACAACAGGTGGATCAACTCTGAGGCTCTGCGCCTTGCCGGTGTATCCGCCGCCACGCCCGACCCGGAAAAGGGCTCGATCGGCCGCGACCCGGCCAGCGGCGCGCCGACCGGCATGATGATCGAATCCGCCGCCGGCATCGTCGAAAGCACCATCGCCAGATCGGGCCATTACACCGAGGCCATGGACCGGGCGGCGATGGCGCAGTCGATCGCCACGCTCAATTCCTATGGCGTCACCGCTTTCCTCGACGCCGCCGCCATGCAGCCGATCCTGGCGGCGCTCAAAGGCCTCGACGATCGCGGCGAGCTGACCGCCTGGTCGGTGTCGGCGATGCCGGCGGTCGAGCCGTCCTTCATGTTCGGCATTGCCGGCGACGAGCTGATCGCACTGCGCGAGAATTATCGCGGCGTTCATGCGAAGCCGGACTTCGTCAAGGTGTTCCTCGACGGTGTGCCGGGCGCCCGCACCGCCGCCTTCCACGAGCCCTATACGGACGACCCGATCCTCGGCTGCTGCTTTCGCGGCTCGACCATCGTCACCGTGCCGGACCTGATCCGCTGGGTCGGCAAATGCGAGAAGCTCGGGCTCGGCGTGAAAATCCACTGCGCCGGTGATGCCGCCGTCAGCCAGGCGCTCGACGCCATCGATGTCGTGCGCTCCTTCAACGGCCCGACGAAGCTGATCCACCACATCGCGCATGCCAGCTACATCGCGCCTGACGACATTGCCCGCTTCGCCGCGCTTGGCGTCGCCGCCGACCTGTCGCCCTTCCTGTGGTATCCGACCAGCTTCCTCGAAGGCCACAAGCAGACGATGGGCGACGCGCGGGCCCAACGCTTCTGGCCGAACAAGGATCTGCTCGAGGCCGGCGCGCTGCTCGCCGGCGGGTCCGACTGGCCCGTCATGCCCAACCCCGATCCGTGGGACGGCATCGAGGGGCTGGTGACGCGCCGCAACCCGAGCGGCGAATTCAAGGGCGCCGCCTTGTGGCCAGAACAGGCGCTCGATGTCGCCACGGCACTCGAAATCTTCACCATCAACTCGGCCCGCGCGATCGGTCTGGCCGACACGGTGGGCTCGATCGAGATCGGCAAGTCGGCCGACTTCATCAAGCTCGACCGCAACGTGCTCGACATACCGGCCGACGAGATCGCCGACACCAAGGTGCTGACCACCTGGTTCGAGGGGAGGGTGGTCTATGAGCGGAACTGACCGCGCCATCCCGGTGACGGTGCTGACCGGCTTCCTCGGCTCGGGCAAGACCACGGTGCTCAACCGCTTGCTGCGCCGGCCGTCGCTGGCAGGTGCCGCCGTCATCATCAACGAGTTCGGCGCCATCGGCCTCGACCATCTGCTGATCGAGGCCAGCGAGGAACAATTTACGCTGCTCGACAATGGCTGTGTCTGCTGCACGGTGCGCGGCGACCTGGTGGCGACGCTGAAGGCGCTCGACCGGCGCAGCCGTACCGGCGAGAGCCTCACCCATGTCGTCATCGAGACGACGGGGCTCGCCGATCCCGCGCCGATCCTGCACACGCTGATGGCCGAGCCGGAACTCGCCGGCCGTTATGTCATCGCCGGCGTCGTCACCACGGTCGATGCGGTCAATGGCTGGTCGACGCTCGACCAGCACGCGGAAGCGGCCAAGCAGGTGGCGGTCGCCGACCAGGTGCTGGTGACCAAGACCGATCTGGTTTCGGCGGAAGCGCTGAGCGAATTGCAGCGCCGGCTGACGGCGCTCGCGCCGACAGCGCGGCAAAGCCTGGCGCATAATGGCGAGGCCGATTTCGACATCCTCGATATCAGGCATATTGGAACGGCAGACGATCCCGACAGGATTGCTGCCTGGCTGGAGATGGCCGACCAGGAATGCGGGCCGGATTGCGCCCACGATCACGCGCACCATCATCACCATGCCCACGCGCATCACGGCATCCAGTCCTACAGCTTCGTCATCGACGAGCCTGTCGAGTGGGCGGCCTTCGCGCGCTGGCTCGATTATGTCGCCGCGCTGAAGGGCGAGGACCTCTTACGGCTGAAGGGCCTGGTGCATGTCACCGAGCAGCCGGAGCGGCCGCTGGTGCTGCACGGCGTGCAGCATGTTTTCCATCCGCCGGTGCGGCTCGATGCCTGGCCATCGGCCGACCGGCGCACGCGGCTGGTGTTCATCGTGCGCGACATTGCGCGGGAGACGATCGCACGCACGCTGACCAAATTCGCGGCCATCGATGCCGCCAGCATCAGGGCGCCAGATCGCGCCGCCGCATGATCAGAAAATGATTCAGGAAAAACAGGGGGAGTGACTGACATGCAATGGAAATCCAGCCTGCTCGCAGCGGCCTTCGCCGGCTTGAGCCTTGCGGCAACAGCCGGCACGGCATCGGCCACCGGCCCGACCTGCAAGGACGGGACGATCAAGGTCGGCGCGGTGTCGACCATCACCGGCCCAGCCGATTTCAGCGAGGTGCCGAAGGCGACCCAGGCGGCCTTCGATGCGGTCAATGCGGCGGGCGGCATCAATGGCTGCAAGATCGATTACACGATCGCCGACGACAAGGCGGACCCGGCGGTTGCCGCCCAGGCCGCGCGCGACCTCATCGACAACAAGGAAGCGGTGGCGCTGGTCGGTTCGGGCAGCCTGCTCGACTGCGCGGTCAATTCCGCCACCTACAGCCGCAAGAAGATACTCTCGGTGCAGGGCCTCGGCGTCGACGCCGCCTGCTTCTCATCGCCCAATGTGGCGCCGGTCAATGTCGGGCCCTACACGCTGTCGACGGCGATGGCCTGGTATGCCACCAACCAGCTGAAGAGCGAGAAGCTGTGCGCCTTCTTCATCATCATCGGCGGCACCCAGGAAGCCTACAAGAAGGCGATCGAGAACTGGGAAAAGATTTCGGGCAAAAAGATCCATCTCATCGACCTGACGCTGCCTTTCCAGGGCGACCTGACGCCCTACGTCATCAAGGCGCGCGACGCCGGCTGCGACGCGGTGCTGACCAATCAGGTCGAGCCGCAAGTGGTGCAGCTGATCAAGACCGTCGACGCGCAGAAGATCACAGGCATCAACTGGCTGTTCCTGGCGCCGGGCTACACCGAGCAGGTCGCCTCGGCGCTGGCCGACACCAAGCAGCCGATCTATGTCGGCACCGAATGGGAGCCCTTCACCGAGAAGAGCTCGGCCGCCAACGCGCAATGGGCGGCCGACATGCAGAAGGCCGGCCGGCCGCTGACCGCCTTCTCGCAAGGCGGCTATCTCGCCGCCCAGCTGTTCCTCAAAGTGGTGGCGTCGATCGACGGCGAGGTGACGCGCGAGAGCGTAAGCAAGGCGCTGCACGAGATGCAGCCGATCACCAATCCGCTTTCCGGCTCACCCTATGTTTTCGGCACGGCGAAGACGCATTCGCCGATGCAGGCGACCAAGGTGATGAAGCTGGAAAAGGGCGCCTGGACGGTCGAGACGCCGGACTGGGTCGTGCTGCCAAAGGCCAAGTGAGTCCTCCCGGGCGTTGGCGCCGCTCCTCACCTGCCTGCCGGCAGGACAATGAGGGGCGGCGCCGGCCTCGACAAGAGTTCGGGCCAATGCCCGTGCACGTCTCCAAATTGGGAATCCGATGAACGCATTGCTTACATCCGCCGTGGCGGGGCTGACAGCCGGAGGCACCTATGCCTTGCTCGGCGTCTGCGCCGTCTTCACCTACCGGCTGGTCGCCGTCGTCAACTTCACCGGTGCCGCGATCGGCACGGCCGGGACCTTCGTGCTGATCGCGCTCTATGAAGCCGGTTTCCCGCTCTGGCCGTCGGTGGTGGCCGGCATTGCCGCCGGCACGGTGGCCGGCGTTGCCATCGGCTTTATCATGACGCGGTGGTTTGGCGAGGCCAGCGCCTCGACCAAGGCGGCGGTGACAGTGGCCTTGCTGGTCGGCATCATCGCCATCGGCCTGCGGCTCACCGGCGGCCAGCATCCGCATAACATGCCAGAACTGTTCCCGGGTTCCGCCTTCCGCCTGGCCGGCGTCGAGGTGACGATCGCCTCGGTGCTGACCATCGGGCTGGCAGCGCTGTTCACCATGCTTGCCGACCTGTTCCTCAACACCACCAAGGTCGGCCTCAATCTGCGCGCGCTGGCCGACCGGCCGATGGCGGCCGAACTGCTCGGCATCCGCGTGCAGCTGCTGTCGCTGCTGGTCTGGGGCATGACCGGCGCTTTCACCACCTTCGCGCTGATGATCATCGCGCCGCAGCGCTCGCCGAATTTCATGACGCTCAGCCTGCTGGTCGTGCCCGCACTTGCGGCGGCCCTTGTCGGCCTGTTCCGCAGTTTTTGGCGCACGCTGGCCGGCGGCATCGGGCTCGGCCTGGTCGAAGGCATGGCAAGCTCGGTCGACAGCATCAGCCAGTATCGCAGCGCCATCCCCTTCCTGGTCGTGCTCGCGGTTCTGCTCTGGTCGCAGCGGGAGGCCCGTTGGGATGAAGCGCGCTAGTCTGAAAGCCTCGCTGATCGTCATTGCCGTCGCGCTCGTCGCCGGCAGTGTGGCCTTGCTCGGCCTGCTGCCGTCCTACTGGGTGTTTTTGGCCACTTCGGTGCTGATCACCGGCGTGGCGCTGCAGAGCCTCGGCCTCGTCGCCGGGCGCACCGGCATGATCGCGCTTTGCCAGATGTCGTTCGCCGGCGTCGGCGCCTGGACCGTCGGCTATCTCAACCTTGCCGAGGCGCCGGGCGGGCTGCCCGTGTGGATCCTCATCGGCGGACTGGCGGCGGTGCCGCTGGGCGTCGCCATCGGCCTGCCGGCGCTGCGGTTGCGCGGCATCAACCTCGCCATCGTCACGCTGTCCTTCGCCACCGCCTTCGACACCATTCTGGCGACCATGACCTATCCCGGCCAGACCGACTTCCTGCAGGTGCCGCGGCCGGAATTGTTCGACAGCGACGAGGGCTATTTTGTCTTCGTGCTGCTGTTCTACGTGGCCGTTGCAGTGGTGCTTGAAGTGGTCAGCCGCTCTCGCCTCGGTGCCTCCTGGCTGGCGGTGCGGCATTCCGAGCGCGCGGCCGCCGCGCACGGCGTCAGCATCGCCACCGCCAAGCTGTCGGCCTTCGCCATCTCGGCCTTTATCGCCGGCATCTCGGGCGGCTTGCTCGCCGGCTATCTCGGCACGCTGGTCTCGGAAAACTTTGGCATGATGCAATCGCTGTCGCTCTATGCGGTGGCGGTCATGACTGGCGCGCATTTCGCCGAGGGCGCCATCATCGGCGGCTTGCTGGTGGTGATGTTCCCGGAAATCCTGCGCCGGCTCGATCTGCCGCAGGATATCGGCAATGTGCTGTTCGCCATCGGCGCCACGCAGGCGCTGTCGACAGGCGAGACGATGAGCGAAACGTTCCGTCGGCAAGTGCGCAAGCTGATGCCGGCGCGCGTCAAGGCGACCGCCTCGGCGCCGGCAAGCGACCTGCCGCGCCCGATCAGCCGCGCCGCCGGCCCGGCGCTCAGCATTGAAAAACTCACGGTGCGCTATGGCAGCGTGGTGGCGCTCGACGGCGTCAGCCTGACGGTCGCCGCCGGCACCGTCGCCGGGCTGATCGGCCCCAATGGCGCCGGCAAGTCGACCTTCATCGACGCCGTTGCCGGCTTCCTGTCGAGTTACGAAGGCAGCATCAAACTTGGCGGCAAGGCGCTGGAAGGCATGCCGGCGCATCTGCGCGCCCGCGAAGGCGTGCGCCGGACCTGGCAGACCAACCGCATCGCGCCGGAACTCACCGTCGGCGGCTATCTGGCGCTCGCCGCCAAGGGCCTGTCGGCAAGCGAGACCAGGGCGATCCTCGGCTGGCTCGATTGCCCCGATCCAGACACGCTGGTGGTGTCGGTCGACGCCGGCACCAGGCGCCTGCTCGACGTTGCCGGCGTGGTCGCGGCGCGCCCGGCGGTGGTGCTGCTCGACGAACCAGCCGCCGGCCAGTCGCATGAGGAGAGCGTGCGGTTGGGACAGCGTATCGCCGAGATCCCAAGACTGTTCGGCTCGGCGGTGCTGCTGGTCGAGCACGACATGGATCTGGTGCGGGCGGTCTGCTCTGAGGTCACCGTGCTCGATTTCGGCCGCGTCATCGCATCCGGCCCGCCGGCCAAGGTGCTCGACCAGGGTTCGGTGAAGAAGGCCTATCTCGGCATCGAGGAAGAGAGCGTGGCGGCATGAGCAAGCTCGTCGTTTCCAACCTGTCGATCAACCGTAGCGAATTGCCTGTGGTGTCGTCGCTCGACATAGCGGTCGAAAGCGGTGCCATCAGCGTCGTGCTCGGCGCCAATGGCGCCGGCAAGACGACGCTGCTCGAAGGCCTGTCGGGCATCATCCCGGTCGCCGGCGGCTCGATCGCCATCGATGGCCGCGAGATCCAGAAGGCGCGGCCTGGCGTACGCTCGCGCGAAGGCCTTGCCCATGTCGAGCAAGGCCGCACCGTGTTCCGGCAACTCACTACCGAGGAGAACCTCAAGGTGAGCTTGCACTCGGGCTCCGATCTCACTGAGGCCTATGCGCTTTTTCCC
The DNA here is from genome assembly GCF_024746835.1 of Mesorhizobium sp. AR02. Classification (NCBI taxonomy): domain Bacteria; kingdom Pseudomonadati; phylum Pseudomonadota; class Alphaproteobacteria; order Hyphomicrobiales; family Phyllobacteriaceae; genus Mesorhizobium; species Mesorhizobium sp. AR02. Next base: position 5,021,954 of record NZ_CP080531.1, read on the forward strand.
GAACTGGTACAGCGGCGCGCCGTCAAGGCCAGCCTGCTGTCGGGCGGCGAGCAGCAGATGCTGGTCATCGCGCGCGCCCTGCTGACGCGGCCCAAGGTGCTGCTGATTGACGAGATGTCGGCGGGCCTGGCGCCGGTCATCGTTACACGGCTGATGAGCGCGGTGCGCAAGCTTGCCGACAATGGGCTGGCAGTGCTGCTGGTCGAGCAGTTCGCGGCACTCGCGCTGTCGATCGGCAATCGCGCCTATGTCATGCGGCGCGGCCGCGTCGTCCATGACGGCGACTGCATGAAACTGCTGCAGTCGCCGGACGAACTGCACCGGCTTTATCTCGGGGGGTAGGTTCGATCAGGCAGCGCGTTTCCAGCAAGCGATGAAATGGCCTGTTTCGACTTCCCGAGCGGCTGGTTCGGCGGCATGGCAGCCGGCGTCGGCCAAGGGGCAGCGGCCGGCGAAGGCGCAGCCGCCGGGGCCGGCTTCAGTGGCGGCCTCGGCCATGGTCGTCGCCTGCCCATCGTTGGAGGACGCCGCCAGCAGCATCTGCGTGTAGGGATGGTTGGGGCCGGCAAAGATCTGGTCGGATGAACCGGTCTCGACCAGGCGGCCGCGATAGAGCACGCCGATGCGGTCGGCCATGTAGCGCACGACCCTCAGATCATGGCTGATGAAGAGGTAGGCGGTGTCCTTGCTCTTCTGCAGATCGTTGAGCAGGTTGAGCACCGTCGCCTGCACCGAGACGTCGAGCGCCGAGGTCGGCTCGTCCAGCACGACCAGCCGCGGCAGGCCGGCGAAGGCCCGCGCAATGGCTGTGCGCTGGCGCTGGCCGCCGGAGAGCGTGCCGGGCTTCTGTTCCGCCGTCGCGCGGGCAAGACGCACCGAGGCCAGGAGATCGCCGACGCGCTGCGGCACCGCGCGGCGCGGCAGGCCGGCCAGCCGCCGCAGCGGCCGGCCGAGGATGCGGCTGATGCGCTGGCGCGGGTTGAGCGTGCGGTCGGGCGACTGGAACACCATCTGCACGTCGCGCCGCTCGCTTGCCTGGCGCCGCTCGACCAGCGGCGCCACGGTCTTGCCGAACAGCGCGACCGTGCCCGCCGTCGGCGGCTGCAGGCCCGTGACGATGCGGGCCAGCGTCGACTTGCCGGAACCGGATTCGCCGATCAGCCCAAAAGTCTCGCCGCTGGCGATGTCGAGGTCGATGCCGTGCAGCACCGGCTGGCCGCCGAAGGATTGTTTGATGCCCCGGCACGAGACGGCGATTTCGCGTTGCGGTGCGGGCAGGGCGTTGTCCTCGTTCTCCCCGGCAAGCACGTCCGAAGTGAGGTCGATGGGGCTCGCATCCTCGGCCAGCCTGCCGTCGCGCTTGGTGCGGTTGAGCGTCGGAATGGCCGCGACCAGTGCCCTTGTGTAACCGTGGCGAGGGTTGTCGAACACCTCGCTTGCGGCACCGGTTTCGACAATCGAGCCGGACTGCATCACCGAGACCCGGTCGCAGGAGCGGCGGATCAGATTGATGTCGTGGCTGATCAGAAGAATGCTGGTGCGGTGCTCGCGGCGCAGATCGTCGAGGATGGCGATGATCTCGGACTGGACGCTAGCGTCGAGCGCCGTGGTCGGCTCGTCCATCACCAGCAGCGACGGGTCGAGAGCGATGGCAATGGCGATGTTGGCACGCTGCTGCATGCCGCCCGACAGTTCATGGGGATAAAGCTGTAACACCCGCTCCGGATTGGCGACGCGGACGCGGCCGAGCAGCTGTGCCGCGCGCGCAGACGCATCGTCATGATGCATCGGGCGATGGCGCAGGATGGTCTCGGTGATCTGGCCGCCAATAGTCATGCTGGGGTTCAGCGCCGAGCCCGGATGCTGATAGACGGCGGCGATGCGGTCGCCGCGCAACCCGCGCAGCTCGGCCGCCGAAAGGTCACGAATCTCCCGATTTTCGAACGCCAGTTGCGAGGCTTCGACGCGGGCATGCCTGGGCAGATAGCGCAGCACCGCCAGAGCCACCGAGCTCTTGCCCGAACCGGATTCGCCAACCAGCCCGAGCGCTTCGCCCTGGCCGATGCGGAGCGATATGTCATCGACCGCGCGATGGATGTGCCTGGCTCCGCGATAGGAAACGGAGAGGTGCTCGACGTTCAGAATCGAAGACATGGATAACCGGAAACCACTTTCTGCGCGCACGGCGATCAGGGGCAATCGCTTCCGCTTTCATGGGGAACAATCTCTATAAAATTACTCGAATTAAACCTGGGCGCAATCTAACTTTCGAGGACAGGACAATTTTCGGGGCACGGCCACAGGCCGCTGCGCCGCCGATTTTCCGCATCGAAGGGAAGGGTACCGGCATGTCGCACATGATCCTCAGCGCGTTCTTCTTCAACCCGCAGGGCGACCACCGCATGTCATGGCGCCACCCCCGCGCGCCGGGACGCGAGGTGCTCGATTTCGACTATTATCGCGAGCTGGTGCAGGCGGCCGAGCGGGCCAGGATCGACACCATCTTCGTCGCCGACCACGTGTCGATCTGGGATTCGGTCAAAAGCGGCGTCGCCCATTACGCCAATGCCCGCCTCGAACCACTGACGCTGTTGTCGGCGCTGGCTGGCGTGACCAAGCATATCGGCCTGATCACCACGGCATCGAGCTCCTACAGCGAGCCCTACAATGTTGCGCGCATGTTCGCCTCGCTCGACCATATCAGCAAGGGCAGGGCGTCATGGAATGTCGTCACCTCGGCCATGGACGAGGAGGCGCGCAATTTCGGTCGCGACGGCAATATCGAACACGCCTTCCGCTATGAGCGGGCCGGCGAATTCCTCGATATCGTCAAGGCGCTGTGGGACAGCTGGGAAGACGAGTCGCTCCTGATCAACAAGGAGACGGGCTACTTTGCCGACCCCGACAAGGTCCATCCGATCGAGCACAAGGGCAAGCACTTCAAGGTGCGCGGGCCGCTCAACGTGTCGCGGCCGCCGCAGGGCCATCCGCTGATCGTCCAGGCCGGCTCGTCCGAGGACGGCAAGAATTTCGCCACCGCCCAGGCCGATGCGCATTTCGCCATCTACAGCACCAGGGAAGACGGCATCAAATACCGTCAGGATATCAATGAGCGGCTGGCCCGCCACGGCCGGCGGCCGGAGAGCTTCAAGATCCTGCCCGGCATCCTGCCGATCGTCGCCGCCTCCGAGGCCGAAGGCCGCGACAAGCAGGAGTATCTGCAGAGCCTGCTTCCCGACCAGGTCGGCATCGACCTTTTGTCGAGCTGGAGCGGCATCGATCTTTCCGCCTATCCGCCTGATGGTCCGCTGCCGCCGCTGCCGGATGAGAGCACCTTCAATGGCGGGCGCACCTCGCTCAACCGCGTCAAGCAATGGTCGAAGCAGAATCTCAGCCTGCGCGATATCGCCCGCAAGCTGGCCAACAGCGGCTCGGTGCCGATGGTTGCCGGCACGCCGAAGCAGATCGCCGACCAGCTCGAAGACTGGTTCGTCGCGGGTGCCGCCGACGGCTTCAACCTGATGTTCCCGCTGCTGCCGGAGGACTGGGTGAATTTCGCCGAGCAGGTGGTGCCGGAACTGCAGCGGCGCGGCCTGGTCCCGACCGAATATGCGCCGGGCACCTTGCGCGACCGTTTTGGCCTTGTCCGCCCCGCCAACCGCTTCGCCGAGCAGCGCGCCAATGCGCGCGCCGTGTCCTGAGGGGATAGCCATGACCGCAGCACCAAATCTTCAACCCCGCGAAGCCACCGCTCCGCGACTCGTCAATGTGCTCCACAGCCCCAAGCGTGTGCGTGTCAAATTCGGCGGCCGCACCATCGCCGACAGCCGCAATGTGCTGGTGCTGCGCTCCAACCATTTCCTGCCGATCTATTTCTTCCCGCCGTCCTCGGTCGATCCCTCGGTCCTGAAGCCGTCGCTGCACCGCGAGCCGCATGCCGTCGGCGGCGAGACCGCCTATTGGGATATCGATAGCGGCGACAAGCGCGCCGCCAATGCGGCGTGGTCGTTCACAGCACCCCCGGATGAAAATCTGGCGCCGCTCGCCGGCCGCATCGCCTTCACCTGGAAGGCGGTCGACCAGTGGTTCGAGGAGGAAGAAGAAGTCTTCGTCCATGCCCGCGATCCCTATGCGCGCATCGACGTGCTGCAAAGCTCCAGCCATGTCCAGGTCTGGTTCGACGGCGACATCATCGCCGACAGCAAGCGCCCGGTGCTGCTGTTCGAGACCCATCTGCCGACTCGTTTCTACTTGCCTCCGGAGGATGTCCGGCTGGAGCGGCTGACGGCGTCCAATTCGGCGACACGATGTCCCTACAAGGGCATCGCCTCCTACTGGTCGGGGCTGCTGAAGGACGGTTCGGTTCGTCCCGACATTGCCTGGAGCTACCGCGATCCGATCGACGAAATGCCCAAGATCAAAGGCCTGATCGCCTTCTATCCGCAAGCGGTCGACCGCATCCATCTCGACGGCCAGCCGGCCTGACGGCGGCCCTTCCCATTCATGCCCATCTTCCCATTCAAGAAAGCGAAAAAATGACCAAACGTTCCGACATCGATTTGCTGCGCAACCAGGCCGGGCGCGACCACACTGGGCGCGGCCACAATGGCGACATCTGGAATGTCGCGGTGGACGAATATGCACAGGGCTTCCTCAAGCGCCGCGACCTCTTGAAATACGCAGCACTTCTCGGCCTCACCGGCTTTGCTGCCTCGCAGGGGCTGTTCACATCAGGCGCACGCGCTGCGACCACTGGCGGCACGGTCCGTGTCGGTCTTGGCCAGCCGACCAAGGCGATCGACCCCGTCACCATCACCGATCCGGCCAGCATCGGCGTGATCAGCCAGGTCGGCGAATATCTGATCCTCGACGATCCCAAGGACGGGTTGCAGCCGAAGCTTGCCGTGTCTTGGGAAGCCGACGAGACCGCCAAGCGCTGGACCTTCAAGCTGCGGCCGGGCGTGAAGTTCCACGATGGCCGCACCGTCACGGCCAAGGATGTGGTGGCGAGCTTCGAGCGGCTGGTCGATCCGGCCAGCGGCTCGTCCGCTCTGTCGGCCTACAAGGGCATTCTCTCCAAGGGCGGCGCCAAGGTCGTCGACGACGAGACGGTCGCCTTCGATCTCGACCAGTCGAACAGCAATTTCCCGTTCTACGTTTCCTCCGACGTCTACAATGCCGTCATCGTGCCGGCCGACTATGCCGGCGATTTCGAGAAGGCTTTCAACGGCACCGGCCCGTTCAAGCTGGAATCCTTCCGCCCCAAGCAAGGCGCCAGCTTCGTGCGCAACCCGGACTATTGGGGCGACAAGGCGCTGCCCGACCGCGTCGAGATCAAGTTCTTCGACGACGAACAGGCGCAGGTGCTGGCCTTGCAGGCCGGCCAACTCGACGTCATCCCCAGCACCACGCGGCTGGAACTGGCGATCGAGGGCAATCCCAACTTCAAGCTGCTCAGCGTGCAGGCCAGCTCGCATGATCCGGCGCATCTTAGAACCGACCAGGCGCCGTTCACCGACAAGCGCGTGCGCCGCGCTCTGGCGCTGACCATCGATCGCGAGGCCGTGGTCAAGGGCCTGCTGAAGGGTCGCGCCATCGTCGGTAACGACACGCCGTTCGCGCCGATCTTCCCCTCGGCTGATCCGTCGGTGCCGCAGCGCAAGCAGGACATCGCCGAGGCCAAGCGCCTGCTTGGCGAGGCCGGCGTGCCGAACGGCTTCGAGGTGACGCTGACCACCGAACGCGCCTACGACATTCCCGACTATGCCGTGATCATCCAGAACTTCGCCAAGAAGGCCGGTATCGACATCAAGCTCAACGTGCTGCCGCAGGATGCCTATTACGGCTCGGCGACGTTCGGCAGCTCGCCATGGCTGGATTCCAATCTCGGCATCACCGATTTCGGCCATCGCGGCACGCCCGACATCTTCCTCAACGCGACGCTGAAGAGCTCGGGTGCCTGGAACGCGGCGCACTTCAACAACCCCGCCTATGACGCGCTGCTGCTCGACTATGGCAAGGCGCGCGACCTGCAGGCGCAGCGGCTCGCCGCCGGCAAGATCCAGACCCTGCTGCTCGACGAGACGCCGCTGATCATCAGCTACTTCTCGCAATACAGCCGCATCGTCTCCTCGAAGGTCGAGGGCGTGCGTTTCACCGCGATCTCGCACTTGCTGCTCGACAAGGTGTCGTTCGTGTGACCGCCTCATTGGCGATCGTGCGGCCGCTGGCGGCACGCGCAGGCTCGCTGCTGCTGACGCTGTGGCTGGTCAGCGCACTGGTCTTCCTCGCCGGGCAGGTGCTGCCCGGCGATGTCGGCCGCGTCATGCTCGGCCCGTTCGCCGATGCGCAGGCGGTCGCCGAACTCAACCGCAAGCTCGGCACCGACCAGCCGATCCTCGCCCAGTACTGGCACTGGTTCAGCCGGGCGATCACCGGCGACTTCGGCGACTCGCTGTCGATGCGCGCGCCGGTGGCGCCGTTCGTTCTGTCGAGCATCAAGAATTCCGCGGCACTGGCCGGCGTCGTGCTGCTGTTCCTCGTGCCGATCGGCATCGGTGCCGGCGTCGTTGCGGGCCTGCGCTCGGGGAGCCTTGCCGACAGACTGATCGTGCTGACCGGCGTCTCGCTCTCGATCGTGCCGGACTTCGTCTCCGGCCTGCTGTTGCTGATGGTCTTCGGCCTGTGGCTGGCCTGGTTTCCGATCACGGGTGCGGCGCCGGATGGGTCCGGTCTCTGGACGAGCAGCTACTACCTCATCCTGCCGGCGCAGCCGCTGGTGCTGAACCTGATCGGCTATGTCGCGCGCATGACCAGGGCAGGGGTGATCGAAGCGCGCGGCGCGGACTATACGCGTACCGCGATCCTCAAGGGCCTCAGCCCTGCGCAGGTGCTGTTCAAGCATGTGCTGCGCAACGCGCTGGTGCCGACGGTGGCGGTCATCGCCACCCAGAGCGGCTTCCTGCTCGGCGGGCTGGTGGTGATCGAGGCGCTGTTCGGCATTCAAGGGCTCGGCAATCTCGTGCTGAGCGCGGCCAAGGCACGCGACTTCCCGATGCTCGAGGCCGGCGTGCTGGTGATGGCTGCGATTTTCGTGTCGACGGCGGCGATCGGCGATCTCCTGCAGGCGCTGCTCGATCCGCGCCAGCGCCGGCGGAACGCGTCATGACCGATCTCGCCCAGTCTCCCATGCGCAGCGACATCAGGCTTTCCTGGCTCGGCCGCCTGCGTGGTCTTCTGCCCAATGTGGCGCCGTCGACGGTGATCGGTTCGGCGGTGCTTCTGTTCTGGGTCGCCTGCGCTGTGTTCGGCTCGCAATTCGTGCCGTTCGATCCCTATGCCGAGGATTTCCTGTCCATGATGACGCCGCCCGACGCGGTGCACTGGTTCGGCACCGACCAGCTCGGGCGCGACGTGCTTTCGCGCATCGTCGTCGGCTCGCGCGACATCCTGCTGGTGGCGCCGCTGGCGACATTGGCTGGTGTGACCACAGGCAGCGTCATCGGCCTGGTGCTCGGCACCTTCGGCGGCCTGGTCGATGCTATCGGCGCGCGACTGCTCGATGCCGTCATGTCGCTGCCCTTCATCGTGCTGGTGACGATGGCGCTGGTGGCGATCGGCCCGTCCAACCTCACCGTCATCCTGGTGATCGGCCTTGCCTATGCGCCGCTGGTGGCGCGCACCGTGCGCACCGCCGCGCGCGAACAGCGCGAGCGCGACTATATCAGCGCCGCGCGGCTCGCCGGCGAAGGACGGCTGGCGATCATGTTCGTGGAGATCCTGCCCAATGTCCGGGAAACCATCCTGATCGAGCTCATCACCCGGCTTGGCTACGCCTTCTTCTCGATCGCGACGCTGAGCTTCCTCGGCCTCGGCATCCAACCACCATCTGCCGACTGGGGGCTGGCGATCGCCGACGGCTACGGCTTCCTCACCGGCGGCAAATGGTGGGTGGTCGTGTTCAATTCGGCCGCGATCATCTCGCTGGTGATGGCCACCAACCTCATTGCGCAAGGGATTGGCGCCTTTGAGAACAGCGACAAGTAGGCGGTAATAGAACAGGTTGATCGGCGCGGGGCTGACTCTTTTCCCGAGGCTCAAACGTCTTTGCTACAGTGAAACATTGGAGCAAGGTAAATGAGCCTCAAGGACAAGAAAATCGTGGTTACTGGCGGCAGCCGTGGGCTGGGCCTCGGATTGGTCGAAGCGCTGGTCGAGCAAGGTGCTGAGGTGACCGTCGTTGCGCGCGGCGCCGAGGCGCTGGAGGCGGTTGGTTCGCGGCTCGGGGTCGCTACCATTTCCGCTGATGTCACCGACGAGGACGCGGCCTATCGCATCCTTGGCAAGGTCCGCCCCGACATACTGGTGCTGAATGCCGGTGCGAAACCCCGAATGGGGCGATTGGACCAGCTTAGGTGGGAGGATTTCTCCATCGCCTGGGAGACCGACGTCAAGGCCGGGCTGTACTGGCTGCAGGCGGCACTGAACCTGCCGCTCAAGCCGGGCAGCCGCGTGCTGGTGGGGTCGAGCGGCGCTGCCGTTACCGGATCGCAGATGTCTGGCGGCTATGGCGGTTCCAAGCGTATGCTCTGGTTCATGGCCAAATACGCCAATGGGGTCTCGCAGGAGAAGAAGCTCGGCATCTGCTTCCAGGCAATCCTGCCGCGCCAGATAATTCTCGGAACAGGGATCGGGGACGAGGCGGCTGATGCCTATGCAGGCTCGATGGGCATCACGCCGGAACAATTCGTGACCCGCTTCGGCGCGCCGATGCCGCCCCGCGCGTTCGGCGACAGGGTGGTTTCGGTGCTGGAGGACCCGCAATATGCCGAGGGCGTCGTCTTCGGCCTCAATGGCGATGCCGGCGTCACGATCATGGAGGGTGCTGCGGCTTGAGCGGCGGGAAGCCTGGCGTGGAACGCGACCGACGCGAAGGGCTGCTTGCCCTTGCCGCCGCGTTGCGGCCGGAACTGCACCGCTATTGCGCGCGGCTCATGGGCTCGGTCATCGACGGCGAGGACGTCGTGCAAGACACCTTTGCCCGAGCCTCCGTTGCGCTGGACGAACTGAGCGAGGCGGCGCAGCTTAGGCCCTGGCTGTTCCGCATCGCTCACAACCGGGCGCTGGACCTGCTGCGCAGCCGCGCGATCCGTATAGCTGAGCCCATCGAGGCGGCATTTGAAATTGCCGACGACAGCAAACCCGACCCCGTGGAGATCCTGATGCGCAGGGAGGCGGTAGGGACTGCTGTGTCGCGCTTCGTGGAGCTTCCGGTGGTCCAGCGCAGCGTCATCATCCTCAAGGATGTGCTCGACGAACCGCTGACCGAAATCGCCGCTTTGCTTGGCATTACAGTCGATGCGGTCAAAGCGCATCTGGCACGCGGCCGCGCCCGACTTCGGGAGATCAACGCCCAAGCCAGCCAGCTTCCCGATGCGCGCATCGCGTCGGCCGCCGTGGTGCGTTACGTCACCCTGTTCAATCAGCGCGACTGGGACGGATTGCGCGCGCTGCTTGCCGAGGACGTAAGACTTCAACAGTCCATGCACCCGCCGCGCTCCGGTGCCGCCGACGTCGGTACGTTCTTCACCATCTATGCCAGGAGCGATGAGGTATGGCTCAAGCCGGGCTGGGTCGAGGGCCGCGAGGTGATTGCGGTGTTCCAGCACAGGACCGACACGAAGCCTGTTCATTTCATGTGGCTGGACTGGCGCGACGGGCGGATCAGCTTCATCCGAGACTATCGTTATGTCGGCTATATCACCGACGATGCCGGGCTGGTGCTGGCACGGGAAACCGGATCTTGGGATCGCGGAAGCAGGTTCTGATCCGCTTGGGCGATGCTGACGACACCAAATGCCAGCAAATCGTTCCACCAGTTCGTTGGACGAGCGCTAATCGAGCAGGCCCTGGATGGTGGCCGCGACAGCCGCCGGGGCATAGGGCTTGGGCAGGAAGACACCGCCGCTCGGCATCGCGTCCCGGGCCGGCTGTTGCTTGCCCGAGGTGATGATGATCTTGACCGGCGGCCAGCGGTCGCGCACGGCGGCCGACAGGCGCAGGCCATCCATCGAACCCGGCATGTCGATGTCGGTGAACAGGATGGCGATGTCCTGGCGGGCCTCCAGCAGGCGGATCGCCTGGTCGGCATTGCTGGCTTCCAGCACATCGTATCCCGCCTCGCGCAGTTCGTCGGCGATGGCGAACAGCAGAAAGGCTTCGTCTTCGACGACGAGGACGGTGACGAGGCTCTGAGTGGTCATGGCACGCCCTATGTAGTCAGTAAAGTGCTGTCGGCAATTGGGGTGCCGGTGCGTTCAACACACATTCGACGCCGTCGGGGTGGAAGTCGATCCGGACCGACCCGCCGAAATCGGTGCCGAAGACGCGCTCGATCAGGAAGCGGCCGAAGCCGCGCCGGCTGGGCGGCGTCACCGGCGGGCCGCCGCTCTCGCGCCAGCGCCAGAGCAGCCGCTTTTCGCCCGATGCCTCGGCCGACGGCTGCAGCGACCATTCGATGACCACCTTGCCTTCCGGTGCCGACAGGGCGCCATATTTCAGCGCGTTGGTGGCCAGCTCGTTGACGGCGAGCGCCAGCGTCAGCGCCATCTTCGGGTTGATCGGCAGCGCCGGGCCGGAAATCGAAATCTGTTCGAGCGGGAAGGTGGCGATGGTGTTGTCGACCACCTCGCGGATCGAGGCGCTGGTCCAGCGGGTCTTGTTCAAAACGTCATGGGCGTTGGCGAGCGCGCGCAGGCGCTCGTTGAAGGTGGCGCTCGCGGTGGCGATGTCGGTGTTGCGCAGCGTCTGCGAAGCGATGGCCGCGACCATCGCCAGGATGTTCTTGATGCGATGTTCGAGTTCGTGGGTCAGCAGTTCCTGCCGCGCCTGCGCCTCGCGCCGGTCGGTGACATCCTGCATGACACCGAACATCTTGACCGGCTTGCCGGTCTCGTCATGGACGAAATCGATGTGGCGCGACAGCCAGCGCAATTCGCCGGTGTCGGGCCGCCGGATGCGGTATTCCGCGGCAGGCACGGCGGTGCCATTTTCACGCGTTTCCGGGTTGGAGCGGACGTTCTTGTCGTCGGGAATGACGATGTTTTCCAGCACGCTGATGTGCACGCTGTCGCGCGGCGACAGTCCCCAGAGACCCCAGAAGCCTTCGGAGCCGACCACGGTTCCGCTGGCGATATCGAGTTCGAGTGCCGCAATGCCCGCTGCATTCTGCGACAGCTGCAAGCGGCGCTCGCTCTGCAGCAGGGCCTGTGCCACCTGCTTCTGGTCGTCGATATCAGTGTTGGTGCCGATCCAGCGCAGGATGGCGCCGTCGGCGTCGCGGATCGGGACCGCGCGCGCGCAATGAACCAGCGATAGATGCCATCATGCCGACGCAGCCGGAACTCCGTCTCGTAGAACGTGCTGGCGGCCAGCGCCTGTTGCCACTTTTCCGCGGCCGCGACGATGTCGTCGGGATGCACGATGTCGGCCCAGCCGTGACCATCAAGCTCGCCTGGCTTCGCGCCGGAATAATCGTAGACGCGCGGGTTGAACCAGTCGAGCAGCCCGTCCGGCGTCGCCGTCCAGACGTGGTTGGGCATCGCCTCGGCGAAAGTGCGGAACTGCGTCTCGCTCTGGCGCAGCGCCTGTTCGGCGATCAGCCGGTCGGTGACGTCGACGCCTTGGACGAAGATGCCGAACACCTCGCCGGCCGGATTGCGCACCGGCTGGTAGACGAGGTCGATGAAGCGGTCTTCGATCGCCGCCCCGGGCGTGCGCTGCAACTCGGCCTTCAGCGCGTAGCCGATGAAGGCTTCGCCGGAGGTGAAGACCTGATCAAGCAACTCGAAAAAGCCCTGCCCCTCTATCTCGGGCAAGGCCTGACGGATGGGCAGGCCGATGATGTCGCGGTGGCCGACGAGCTGCATGTAGGCGGCATTGGTCAGTTCGACGACATGCTGCGGGCCGGACAGCATGGCCATGAAGCCGGGCGCCTGTTCGAACATCTGGCGCTGGCGGTCGCGCTCGCTGGTGCGCCAGCGCTCGGCGGCAACCTTGGCGGTCGTCTCGATGACGATGGCGATGACGCCGGCCGGTTCGCCGCTCTCATCGAGCACCGGCGAATAGTCGAGATCGAGCCAGACCTGCTCGGGCTTGCCGGTCCGGTTCAGCGTCAGCACCTGCTCGCGATAGGCAAGCGTGCCGCCGCCCAGGCACACCTTCATGATGTTGTCGTTGAAGTCGGCCACTTCGGGCCAGCCTTCGCGCACTTTCGAGCCGAGCAATTGCGGATGGCGACCGCCGGCAAATTCCGAATAGCCGTCATTGTAGATCATGACGCCGTCGTGCCCCCACAGCATGACGATCGGCACCCTGGAGCGCAGGATCAGCGAGACGGCCGTCTTGAGGCTCTGCGGCCAGATCTCGATCGGTCCGATCGAGGTCGAGACCCAGTCGAACGCGGCGATCAGGCGACCGAGCTCTCCGCCGCCCGACAGAAAAGCAATATGAGGATTGCCTACGGTCATTGTGCGGGCTTGCGGCATGGCATCTCGTGGATCGATCGGCGCTTGGTCGAGAGTCGATTGGTGCAGGCTAACATGTCGGATTCTGTGGATCGTGCGCGATTGTGCGGACCGCCGGACGTCGCGGCGCGGCCATGGCTGTGCGCCATGACAGCTCGCCGTGTTGGATGCTTTTGACGAGACGGTGAATAAGCATTGCTCCCCTGAACGCCTCAACCCGGGGAAAGCCATTCGGTTCCCGGCACCTGCCGATTTTCCTTCGGCAGGGTTGTCGGATTGAGGAGGGAAAGCCGGCTATTCGATCGAATTTCTTTGCAAGCCGTTAATTCGGCCATGCTGTTAATAAGCGTGTTCTAATGCATGTCCACCAAAACTGGGTAGCGGTTTTGGGATAACGACATGCGCGAAACTGATGGTTTGGCGCGGGGTACGCAATGACCAAGAATCTCGGCAATGCACGCTATGTGCCGCCCAAGGACACAAAGGCTTCCTTGTTCAGCAAGGTAGCGCCGGCGCTGTTTCCGCTCGTCGTGGCGGCGTTGGGATATATGATCGGCAGGCAGTTCTTCGGCATATAGGTTCCGAAGGCTCGACCGAAGGCATCAGGCACTGATTTCGGCTGCCGTCTCCTCGGCGCTGGCGTCGACGCGCTTGACGCGTTCGCTGGCCAGAAGCACGACCGGGCAGGCGACCGCGGCGAGCACGGCTGTCGCTGTGTCGCCGAAGAACAGCTCCTCGCCCGGCCTTTGGGTGACACCCATCACCACCATAGCCGCCCCTTTGGCCACTTCCCTGGCGATCGCCTTGTCCGGCGTGGCGCGGGTGCGGATCGCGGTATCGATGGCAACGCCGTAACGGTCGGCGAGATCGGCGACATCTTTGAGCACCGCTTCCTCCCGGCGGTGCGAAACCGAGCCCGGTCGACTGCCCTTCGCCTGCGAGACATAGAGCACCTTGACGCGGGCCTGGTGCGGCCGCGCCAGCGCCAGTGCGAAATCGGCGGCGCGGCGCGCGACCTCGGTGCCGTTGACAGGGACCAGTATCGTCGTTCCGGCACGCAGCACCGGCACCTTTCCATTGGCCTTGTGGCCGTTCAGCACCAGGCAGAGCGGGCCGTCGAAACCGCTGCTGATGTCCTTCAGCACGCCGCTGAACGTGCCTTTGTCGGTCAGCGTGTTCTCCAATCCGACCAGCAGAAGCCCATAGCCCTTGCGGGCTTCCGCGGCGATTGTCTCGGCGCTGGCCTCAAGCTCGGTGCGGGCTGTGAGATGGACCTTGTCGACAAGCGTGTCCTCAGCCTTGCTGACGGCCTTTGCACTCCTAGCGGCACCTTTCTTGACCTCCCTGGACGCTCGCTCCGGACCTTTGTCGCCGACCTGCCCGGCGAGCTTGCCGTCCTGGAGATGAAGCAGCGTGGTCGGCATGCCGCTGCCGCCGCCGACCAGGCCGGCCAGATAGGCGGTGAATTTGCCGACCGGGCTGTCGTCGACCAGCAGCAGCAGGCGCTCCAGCCTGGAGACGAAGCCACGCTCGTCGAGCAGTTCGCGGTCGACGCGCTGCTTCTCGGCATTTCCAACCGGCAGGCGGCCGAGCGCCCAGCGCAGCATGGGCGGCATGGCAAGCGTGGTGATGACGGCCATGGTGACGATCATCGTGAACAGATTGTGGGACAGGATGTTCATCGACAGGCCGATGCTGGCGACGATGACCTCGGTCGAGCCGCGGGCGTTCATGGCGCTGCCGACGGCGGTGGCCTCCTTCAGCGACATGCCGGCCAGCCGCCCGCCGAGGAAGGCGCCGCCGAACTTGCCGACGCTTGCTATTACCACCAGCGCCAGTGTCAGCAACGCCAATGTCGGGTTGGCAAGCACGGTGAGGTCGGCGGACAGGCCGGCCATGCCGAAGAAGACCGGCATGAACAGCGCGGTTATGACGCCGCGCAACTGGCTCTCGATGTGGTCGGACAGGATCGGCGATTCCCCGACCAGTATGCCGGCGACGAAGGCGCCGAGCACAGTGTGGACGCCGATCAGGTTGGTGATCAGGGCCATCACGCCCATGATAATAAGGATCACGGTGATGACGGCATATTCACTGCGGAAAGTGTCGTTGCTCCAGCGGATCAGGGTGAAGACAAGACGGCGGCCGATGGTGAAGGAAAACACCATGAACAACGCCACCTCGGCCACGGTGGTGATGAGCGGCAGTACCTGGAGGCTGCCATTGGTGGCGATGCCGAAGGTGACGGCGATGATCAGCCAGCCGATCGTGTCCTCGATGATGGCCGAGGAGATGATGACCTGGCCGAGATTGCGGCGCATGAAGTTCATCTCGCGCACCACCATGGCGACGATCTTGACCGAGGAGATCGACAGCGCCGTGCCGAGGAACAGCCCGGCGACGACGCGCTGCGTCGGGTCGGGCAGCAGGGAGTCCGGCAGGAACTGCGCCAGCGCGAAGCCGCACATGAAAGGCACGACGACGCCGGTGATCGAGATCGAGAAACAGGCCGCCCCCACACGGCGCACCAGGCGCAAATCCGTCTCCATACCGGTCAACAGCAGGAGCAGCAGTATGCCGAGCTGCGAGATGGCATAGATCATGCTTTTCTGTGCGGGGTCGCTGGAGAAGATCAGGTGCTGGGCGTCGGGCCATACCCAGCCGAAAAGCGAGGGACCGAGCAGGATGCCGCCGATCAGCTGGCCCATGATCGCCGGCTGGCCATAACGCTGGAAGATTTCGCCGAGGCCGCGCCCAACCAGCAGGAGAAGCACGATCTCGGCGACGAACAGGCCCTCGGCCGAGCCACCCATGCCCGAGGCATGTCCGGACGCCTGGGCGGCGAAGGCGCGGCTTGCCGGTACCAGGGCAAGAATTGCCAGCGTGAGAACGACCGTGAGGCGGCCTGACGTCGGTGCCGGTTGCCGATTCATGGGTTCCCTCAAACGTCGCGGCGGACTGAACATGACAACGCGCGGCCGCCCTTTGCGTTGCAGCCGCATCTCGCCAGGGGTCGACGTCAAACGTCGATGTCAGACATGGACGTCGCCGAAGGAGAGTTCGCCGTCGCCGCCGGACGCGAAAAGGACGATGGCGAACAGCCAGGCATAGAATGCAGCCACGCAGACCACGATCGCCACGCCGGGAATGGGGCCAAGGGCGGCACTGTCGACGGCATAGCGGAGCGAGCCGACGAACCCGGTCTCGACACCTCCGACCTGAAGGCTGGGGGTCGTTATCTTGAGCACCCAGGCCAGCAGCAGGATCATGAAGAGATAGATGTAATTACGCCGCAGGCGGCGCGCCAACGCGGCCCGGTGCGACAGCAGGAACTTTGGCGCGCGCAGGCCCTCGCCGACAATGAGCAACCAATCCGAGGCGAAATCGGGCTGCGGGGAGAAGATTTGCGCGAAATAGTGGCGCTCGAACTGGCGCACGCGCGCCCGGTAAAAATCGAAGAACCGGTAGCGGCGTGCCTCGATCCACAGAAGCAGCAGGATCAAGAGCATGGCAAATAGCAGCACGCCGTGATGTGCGCTGGCCGTCGACAGCGACACCGAAAGCATCGCCGCCACCACGGTGATCGCCCAGTTCGTCGTCCTGTCGAGCCGATCGCGCCAACCCGCCATGCGCGCGATCTCGGCGCGGTGGAAATGCGACAGCGTGTTCACGCGCTCAGTCGATGAAAGGGCGGGACTTACGGGTTTTGCCGACGCATCGTTCATGACGTCCTCCGGCAAGGATTATAACGGTTTGCCGGCAACATCGTTCCCTGTCGCAGCTGCCGCGAACAAGAAGATGGCGCGGCGATTCGCCGATTTGGCGCTTCGGGGGAGCAATCCTGTCCCGGCGCCAGCACCGCGGCCGCAATTGCGGGCCGGCGGATGCTCCTCCGATGCCCAGATTTATCCGCGCCTTCACGGTCACCGGCGCGCCGATCGCAAGGGATGCGCTGGCGCTGCAGGCCGGCATCGATCTCGCTATCGGTCAAGGCAGCCGGCTCGGCTTCACCTATGACGGCCAGTTCGCCTCAGGCGCCATGGAAAACGCTTTCAAGGCGAGTTTCTCGACGCGGTTCTGAAGGCGGCAAGACATTGCCTCGGGTGGCGAGAGGCGTCGTTTGCTTGGCGGGAAACCCGACAATTCGCGTCGGAGGGCAGTTCAGCAAGATTCCCATCGGATTCTATTCCAGTGGAATTTTCCACTGCCGAAGTCAAAGCGAGGATTTTACTCTCTCTACTTGCGCGCCGCCTCTGGTTGTTGGATAGTGACACCAACGAACTGGGGGGTTCGAGTGAAAATCAGGCGGATCGTCAGGAGCCTGCTGGCCCTGACAGCTGGGACCATCGTCGCTTGCCTAGCAATGGCGGCGCTGAATTTCACTGTCCATGCGCATTCAATCGGCCGGGCGGCACGCGCGCGCAGGACGTCTATTGCCCTTTCCAGGATCAGGGATGAGTTGTGCCACCGGCGCTGCGCCGATTGGGCACCAATGACGCGGCAAGCAGAAGCGGCACTGAGCAGCGTGCCGTGGTGAATAGGCAGGAGTGACACGCGGCGAAAGGCTATTGAGAGGAGGAGGAGGACATGGGCAGGAACATCGTTGTCTTTGCCGACGGTACCGGCAACAGCGCCGCCAAGGCGTTCAAGACCAATGTCTGGCGCCTCTACCAGGCGCTGGACCTGACCGGCGGCGACCAGGTCGCGGTGTTCAGCGACGGTGTCGGCACCTCGCAATTCAAGCCGTTCCAGATCATCGGCCTGGCGCTCGGCTTCGGCGTCAAGCGCCGTGTGCTGGCGCTCTACAAGTTCCTGTGCCTCAACTATGAGCCGGGCGACAAGATCTTCGCCTTCGGCTTCAGCCGCGGCGCGTTCACCATCCGCGTGCTGGTCGGCATGATCGCCAGGGAAGGGCTGGTCGATTTCAAGTCGGAAGAGGAACTCGACCGCAATGCGCTCGCCGCCTATCGGGCGTATCGGCCGAAGGCCTTCGGTTCAAAGCTGCCCTGGGTGGTGTTTGCCCGCTTCGTGCGCGACAGGGCGGTCGACCTGTGGAATGAAATCACCGGAAGCCGTGCCTACAGCCAGGTGAAGCCGCGTGTGCCCGACCCCCGCTCGGCCAAGGAGATCCGCGTCGCCTTCGTTGGCGTCTGGGACACCGTCTCCGCCTATGGCCTGCCGGTCGATGAATTGACCAAGGCGGTGAACAAATGGGTCTGGCCAATGACCTTCGAGAAGAGGGGCCTTCTCGATGCCGTTGATTGCGCCCGGCAGGCCTTCAGCATCGACGACGAGCGGCGCACATTCTTCCCGATCCCATGGAACGAGCCCGCTCCGACACTGGATGCGGCTGTCCTGGAGGGGGCCGACGTGGCCGATCCACGCCTGCTGCAAGTCTGGTTCGCCGGCTGCCATGCCAATGTCGGCGGCGGCTACCCCGACGACAGGCTTGCCCATATCCCCTTGTGTTGGATGATCGGCGAGGCCGCCGAGCAAGGGCTGCGATTCAAGAAGGATATGGTCGCCGACTACTGGGACTATGCGTCGGAAGCCGGGCGCATCTATGATTCCCGCTCCGGCGTCAGCGTCTTTTATCGCTACCATCCGCGTGACGCCAAGCAGTTGATGGGCCCAGGCGTGACACCGCTGGTCGACGCCAGCGTCATCATGCGCATGGCGAAGGGAAACGACGATTACGCGCCGATAGCGCTGCCGGAGCATATCGAGGTGCTGTCGCCGCTGGGTGCCCGGGTGCCGTTCACGGGCCTGCCTGACGAAGACTGGGTGACGATCCGCAAGGCCGCCGTCACCGATAAATTGCCGCTTCCGGCCGGGCGCAAACGCAATTTGGCCAGCATGGACAAGAAATTCCGTGAAACGCTGGCCATGCTTCAGGACAATAGTGCCGGCAGCCGCACGCAGCATGCCGCCGACCGCCTGGAACTCATGCGGCTGATGCGGGACACGGTGTGGTGGCGCCGGGGACTCTACTATGCCCTGTTGTCGATCGCCGTGCTGTTCCTGGCGTTTCCGCTGCTGGCCGGCTATGTCACGCTCGACGTCACCGGACGGCTCGATCAGTCCGCGGCCGGCCTGGTCGGGCCTGTGATCGGACTGGTCAGCGGCTTCCTGCCCGGCATCGCGGCGCCATGGGTGGACGCCATGGCAAAGCATTCGATCCTGGCGGCAGGACTGGGCCTCGTGCTCGGTGTTCTCCTGTGGGTCAACGGGCTGTTGCGCACGCGCATCAACGACCGGGCGCGATCGGCCTGGAACGTCGCGATCGATCGCACTGCGGCCGTGCTGCAATTGAACCGGTCCGATGCGCACCGGCGCACCTCGCTGATCGGGACGATCGTGCTCGGCTTCGGCGCCCTGGCGCTGGGGCTGGCCAAAAATTACGCGGCCGGCTTGTTTGCCATCGGTTTCATCGGCTGTCTTGCCACCTCTGTCGTGCTCAGCCGGCGCGGGCCGCGCACAGACGCACTGCCGACGCCCATTTCGCTGCGTGTGGCACGGGCCATCCGTACCAACAGCTTCGCCAATTCGGTCTACGAACATTTGCGGGAATATGTGCTGCCGGCGGTGTTCCTGGCCCTGTCGGCGGGTCTGCTGCTGTTTGCGGCCAACAAGGCCACGTTCGAGGTTGCCGATTCGATGGGCGCCTTCTGTGCCGAGCCGGCCTCCGCGAACCCGACCGGCGCCGAGAGGCTGACGGGAGCGCCTTACGTCCTCAACACCGCCGATATGTGCGGCGATACTGGCAACTGGCTGCAGGAAGGCGTTCGCTATGAGGTCGAAATCTCCATCACCGATGCGTGGAAGGACGGGGCCTTGTGCGCCGATACGCGTGGCGTCCAGGAGAGCAGTGTGGCGCACTATCTTGCGACGCTGATGAAGCGCTGGTGGGCGGAACCTTATTTCAAGCCCATCGCGCGTGTCGGCCGGTTCGGCAATGACGAATATGTCCTCAATGCCGTCGAGCCGGTGATTCCCGGCCAATGCGCGAACATAAAGCTCACCGCCGAGATCAAGCCCAAGGCATCCGGCGAGCTCTATATCTATGTCAACGATGCCGTGATCGGCCTGCCTGGCGTCTACGACTTCTTCTACCGTCACAACAACCATGGATCGGCTGAGGTGAGGGTCGGAAAGGTGAACGTCTTCCCTTGAGTCGGCTGGCCATCACTCCGGTCCGCCGGTCCAGTCGACCAGAAGGGCAGCGACGCCAAAGGCGCCGCCGATGGTGCACACGCAAGTCCATCCGCCCCAGGTCCAGGCAACACCGGCCAGCAATGAGCCGATGGCGCCGCCGATGAAGAAGATGCCGACGAACAGGCCGTTGAGGCGGCCGCGGGCCTGAGGTTGAAGCAAGTTGACAGCACGGCGGCCGAGCGTCTGGTCGCCGGTGACGCCGATGTCGAGCAGTACGGCACTGACGCCCATCAGCACCAGCGGTTGCCAAGTCGCTCCGGACAGGAAGGAACCAGCCCAGGCGGCGAGCGCCATCGCGCCGATCAGCCCGAGATGGCAGAAAATGGTGGCGGACCGCGTCCAGCCATGGTCGCCGGCGCGGCCGAACAGCGGCGTGACCATGGCACCCCCGGCGCCGACGAGTGCGAAGAGCGCGATGCCGCGCTGGCCAAGGCCGAAAGGCGGCCCAGCGAGGCGCAAGGCCACCGCCGTCCAGAACAGGCTGAACGCCGCCATCACCAGCGCCGCCGTCAGCGCACGGCACCGCAGCACCGGCTCGTCGCGCAGCAGACCGAACAGCGAGGCGATCAGCGCGCCATAGGACGATTTCGCCTCCGGGCGCCGCGGCGGCAAGGTGAAGGCGAGCACGCAGGCGAGCAGGACGAGGGCTGCCGCGCTGAGGCCATAGAAGGCGCGCCAGCCCCAGGCATCGGCGATGAGGCTGGCCAGCGGCCGCGCCAGCAGGATGCCGATCATCAGCCCGCTCATGACATCGCCAATGACGCGGCCGGCCTCGCCGGGCGGCGCCATCGAGGCGGCGATCGGCACCAGGATCTGGATCGCCGAACAGGCAGCGCCGAGCACGAACAGGACGATCAGCAGCGAGGCGATGCCGGGCGCCAAGGCGGCGACGCCAGCCGCAAGGGCTGCCGTCAGGAGCATGCGCAGGATCAGGTCGCGGTTCTCGGCAAGGTCGGCCATCGGCACCAGGAAGAACAGGCCGGCGGCGTAGCCGAGCAGCGTGGCCATGGCGACGAGGCCGACGCTCGCCGCACTGGCGCCGAGTGACGGGCCGATCAACCCGACCAGGGTCTGCGGCGCGAACAGATTGGTGACGATGATGCCGGTAGAGGCGGCAAAAAGCAGCGTCTGCGGGCCGGTAATGGTGCCGGCGGGCAGCCGCTCGCACAGCTGGCCGTCATTGGTGTCAGGCATGAGGTCCTCAATAGGTCGCATATCGTGTGAGGACTTTATGCCGAAGCCTTATCATGCTACAATTCAATCAATTCGATAATGATTATGCGAGATGCGCATGAATATCCATGACCTCGAAGCCTTCATCGCCGTGGTGGAAACCGGCTCGATCGTCGGTGCCTCGGCCAGGCTCAACCTCACCCAGCCGGGTGTCACGCGCCGCATCCAGAATCTGGAGGACGGGCTGGCGACAGCGCTGCTCGACCGTCAGTCGAAGCCGCTGAAGCCGACGGCTTCCGGGCGCGAGGCCTATGAACATGGAAGGCGGGTGCTGCGCTCGCTGGAGGATCTCAGGGCTGGCGTGTCGCCGCAAGCCGAAGTCAAGGGCGAGTTCCGCCTGGGCATCATGCCCTATCTCTCCGACGCGGCACTTGCGCTGCCGCTCGACAGCCTGCGCGCCGCCTTTCCGCAGCTGACGTTGCGGATCACCTCCGGCTGGTCGCCAAGGCTGGTGGAGCAGGTGGCGCACAGCGAACTCGACGCGGTGGCGGTGTGCCTCGCCGAAGGGCTGGCGCCGCCAGACGAACTGGCCTGCGACGATCTTGGCGCGCAATCGGTGCTGCTGGTCGCATCCCCCGGACTTGGCGTGCCGAAGAAAGCCGACCTTGCCTCACTGTCACGCTTTGCCTGGGTGATGAACGAAAACGGTTGCGGTTTTCGCGCCTTCATCCGCCAGAGCTTCGAGGCGGCAAGGCTGCCGTTCCAGGTCGGCGTGGAGGCGCTCAGCGTCGACCTCAGAATGTCGCTGGTGGCGCGCGGCCATGGCATCGGCATCGTCACGCCCGGCGCCTTCGCCGACAGCCGCTGGCGCGACAGGGTCGAGGTCATCGATTGCCCCGATTTCAAGCCGCAAGTGCGCGCCTGGCTGCTGCACCGCCCGCCGGCCGGAAGGCTCAGCCGCCCCATCGCGTTGTTCCGCGACGCGCTGATCGATGGGCTCAAGGTGCCGATGCCGCTGGTGTCTTGAGCCGGGGGGATTGTCCTGGAAAGGCCGGAATTGGCGCCTGGTTGGCGGCGCCACCGCTGACAGCATCATGTCAGCCACGGCTGGGGAAATGACCCGGAAATGATCGAGATACAAAGCTTTCCTTCAGTTTTGCATCAATAAGATAGCGTAATTTTTACGCAAAGCTTAGGAAAATTATCAAGTTATTCCAAAAATGGCGACGCGTACCACCCAATGATTCTTTATCCGATTCATTTAGCGTGGCGCTGAATCACTTCTTGACATCAGGTCAGGCTAACGAGCTATATTTGAATTTCGATCGCGGAGGGAATCTGTACATGGATTTCATCGAGAGGTGGTTTGGTATCTCACCTGACGGCGGCGACGGATCGACCGAGACCCTCTATCTACTTGCCGTTGTCGCAATATTGGCGCTCGTGTTCCACAAGCGCATCATACAGTTCGCGCGCGGCTTGTTCGCGCGCAAGTAGCCAGACAAACCAGAGTTCCAGACGGCACCAGTTGTCGATCAGTCCAGGCGCTGTTGCCGTGCGAATCCCGTTGTTAATCAGGTCCTTGCCCTGCGTTAGCTTCAGAGAGGGAGTCGATGCGTGGAATAGCGGCAATCCTGCGAGTACTGTTCTCCGCCTGGATTCCGGCGCTGATCGAGATGGCGCACCGCTTCTGCCGCCGGTGGCGGCTGGGGGGTGACCGCCGTGTCGACCAGAAGGGGTCCCGGGCACATTGCGTGCCGATCGACCATCCTGCATTTTACCGGCCCGATCCGCTGATCTACGACCAGTATTACCTGATCGGCCTGGGTCTCGCGGTGACCTGGGACAATCCAGATATCGAGGTGCGCCAGGGCGGTGTTCCCGTGCCCGCCGGCAAGCTGCAGGCGGACACCGACTACGAGGTGCGCGTCCGCGTCTGGAACGCCTCGATGGACGCCGTCGTCGTCAAGATGCCGGTTCACCTGTCCTATCTGTCGTTTGGCATCGGAACCGTATCGCATCCGATAGACACCAGGCCGGTCTCGGTCGGGGTGATCGGATCCGCCAGCCAGCCCGGGTTCGTCTCCTTCGACTGGCATACGCCGCGGCAAGCCGGTCACTATTGCCTGCAGGCTCTGCTCGACCCGGCCGACGACGCCAACTACGCCAACAATCTCGGACAGAAGAACACCGATGTCGGGCTGGCGCAGTCGCCGGCGACATTTCAATTCGAGCTGCGCAATGCGACACGCCGGCCGCACCGGTATCGGTTCACCGTCGATGCCTACACCATCCCGCCGCTCAGCCCCTGCCGCGACGAGCGGCAACCGAACGAAGAGACGGCCAAGGCGGAGCAAGAGCGCCTGCTCGCGGCACATTTGCCGTCGGCGCATCTGCTGCCGCCCGGCTGGACGATCGAGATTTCGCCCGACCAGCCGTCGCTGGCGCCGGGCGAACAGGTGACGATCACGGTGACCGCCACCCCACCGGCCGGCTGGACGGGCCGGCAAGCTCTCAATGTGAATGCGTTTGACGAGGGTGACCATGCCAGCGGCGGCGTCACCTTGACCGTCCTCAGCAGCGTGGAGCCGTGATGGCCACCGACGACAAATCCTGGACCAAATGCACGACCGCGGACAAGGTGATCTCGGTCAACCAGTACATCAGCGCGGCGATTACCAGTGGCATATTCGCGGCCGTGATGGTCGTGGTGGTGGTCGCGATGGGCGAGCCATGGTGCCTGCCGATCGCACTGGTGGTGACCGCAATCGTCTGGATTCTCGCCTATTGCGACTGGTGGCTCAACAACCGGCTGGTCTGCCTCGGTGACCAGAGCCCGGTGAGCATCGTCGGCATGGTCATCAGCATCGAGCCGCCCTCGGAGAAGACCTGGCCCGGAAGCCTGGACTCCGACTACAGCCTTAACCTTTTGCTGCCGAACAACCCGGTGGGCGTCAGCCAGGCCGTTGCCGACGCCAGCGTTCCGTTCGGCTATCTGATGGCGGAAAACGCCATCACCTCCTCGCACGGTCTGCTGTTCACCGGAAATCCGGCGGAGGACAAGGCGACCGGCGTGAAGTCCGAGGCACTGCATGTGGAGTTCGAGGGGGCGTCGATCCACGACCTGCAGACCGTCAACATCCTTGCCCTGATCGCGGCCATGACGGCGCTGGCCGTATGCATGTCGGGCGTCGGCGTGGTCGTCGCCTATATCCTGGCGCTTCTCGCCTTGCTTGCCGCCCTGCTCGGTGCGGCTTTCAGCAGTTCCGACACGGCCAGTCCGAGCGATGCCGGCCTGCCCAGCATCGAGACCAACAAAGGCGATGGAACCGGAGCGATGATCCTGGGCGTGACCGGCCGCTGGGTCTATTACGCCGGCCACATCCACGACAGCTTTCATGAGGGCCACAACGAACTGCATCCGGTCCAGCAGGCGCAGATTGTGGGAAAGCCGTGGGATGGCGACTGGCCCGCCGATATCGACGAGATCATTCGCATCTACCAGGATGGCTACAAGCAATCCCAGGATCCGCTCACCAAGCAACAACAGGCGCGGCCCGGCTCCAAGTGGTCGATCCATCCCTACGTCGACGGCTGCAACGACCGGCCAGATCACCCTCCGCACTAATTTGGATAAGGGCCGCCTCGATGGCGATTGCGGGCCCGCCGATTGGGCGATGCAGGCGCCCAAGGTGTTCAGTCCGGCCGCGCCCCAGCCCCTCGCGAAACGCCTCCAGCTCGGCATCCGCAATGCCAGCGACTTCGGCGTCGGCGGGATAGCTGCCGTTCGCAACCTCCTTGCGGAAGCCTGACAGCGCCTCCACGCGGGCGTCGCGGATCCCTGCTGGTGCAGGGCGAGCAGCCGCTGGCCGAGGTGGCGGAAGCCTGCGGCTTCTGCGACGTCTATCATTTCGGCCGCGAGTTCAAACGCTCGGTCGGCATCTCGCCCGCCGCCTGGCGGCGCAGCGAACTGAGTGCCGCGCCGGGGCGGTAGGAGAGGCATAGAGGGCGGTTGGCTTGCGTTGACCGGCCACACTTTGCCACGTTGGCGGAAACGCCCGTCGTCATCCACGGGCGGAGCAAGGAGCGTAGCGACGCAGCGCAGACCCCTGGAGCTGCTCCGCAGCCCAAGGGATCCATGCCGGGACTCGGATGCGCTGCCACGGTGCAGAATTCTGCTCCGCTGCACACTTCGATAGACGTCACGGAATGGATCCTAGGGTCTCCGCGACGGAGCTTCGCTCCTGCTTCGCTCTAGGATGACGACGCTGGGAAGGGCGGCCAATTCTAGGACTGTGCACCGAGTCTTTTCAAACGCTTGGGCGCGCCAGCTGAGATTCTGAGTCGGCGCTCGAGAAGCTCTGGCTCTTGAGAATCCCTCGGCCTTCAGCAACATGACGAACATGAACAAGCCTATTTCCACCGCACCACCGCGCAAGGTGCCGATGGCGCTGACCGAGGCGCTGGTGGCGCGAACCATGCGGGTGGTGGAGGATGCCGGACCGACGCCGGGCATGGTCTATATGATCGACGCCGACTATGCGCGGTTTCGCGACGAGATCCTGGCCGGCGCGCCGCCCGGGCCGCTAAAACTGTTCGCCTATGGCTCGCTGTTGTGGAAGCCGGCTGGCGAGGTGAGGGGCGGCGAAAGGGCGGTGGCGCGGGGCTGGCACCGCTCGTTCTGCTTCACGGTGCAGCGCTTTCGCGGCACGCTTGAGCAGCCCGGCTTGATGATGGCGCTCGATCGCGGCGGCCAGTGCCAGGGCATGGTGTTCGAGATCGCCGAGCCGGTTGCCGAAAATCTCGAAGCACTGCTGCGCCGCGAGATGACCATCCTGCCCGCCGTCAACGTGCCGCGCTGGCTGCAGGTCAGCACCGAAGGCGGGGCGAGCCGGGCGCTCGGCTTCGTCGTCGATCCGGCCAATCCGCGCTATGCCGGCAAGCTCGACAAGCCTGCGGTGGCGGCGACGCTGGCCAGGGCCGTCGGCCATTGGGGCTCGGGCGCGCAATATCTGTTCGAGACGATCCGCCATCTCGACGCCTGCGGCATACGCGACCGCAATCTGTGGCAGTTGCAGGAACTGGTGGCGCAGGAGATCGTGCGCACCCCTGCGGCCGTCTAGCCGTTCGCAGGCCTTCCGGGGACCGTGCGACCCAGGAAATCTCGAAAGCTTTCCGGCGCCTTACCCGTAAGCGCGGTGAAATCGCTTGAAGTTGAGGCATAGCGGCCCTCGGCGATCGAGGAGCACAGAGTGGCGAAAGCCTTTGGCCAGGGCTCGTCCAGACGTGCGGACGCAGGGGCGTCGCCGAGGCAGCAGGGACGATAGCGCAGAGGCCGTGTCGTTACCTCGCCATAACAGGCGGCGATCTCGTCGAAGCCGAGCGCCCGGTCTCCAGTGATCGTATAGAGGGTGTTGGATGTGTCGGCTCTTGCCGCCGCCGCGGCGATGGCCGCTGCCACGTCATCGCGCAACCAGTCCCTGTCCGGCAGGCAGCACCAGTTCCCCCGAGGCAGGCGTCAGCCAGGTGTTGAGGATGAAGTCGCTGTAGAGGCCGCAGCGCAGGACGGTCGAGGGCACGCCGCAGGTGGCCAGCCGGCGCTCGGCGTCGCGGTAGGCCGGCGCGTAGTAGAGGGGCGATGCCTCGCCGATATCGACGATGCTGGTGAAGGTGATGTGGCGGACACCGGCGGCCGTTGCTGCATTGATGGCGTTGGCGTGATGGCGCATGACCGTATCCGCATGGCCGTCGCTTGAAATCAGCACCAGTTCGTCGATGCCGGTGAAGGCTGTTTTCAGCGCGGCGGCGTCCTCGTAATCACCGACGCGCAGCGCTGTTGCCAGGGGCAGGCGCCCTTGCGCGGCTTTGGGGTCGCGGACCAGTGCGGCCACCTCGTGGCCTGATGACACCAGCCTTGAGACGACGGCGTTCCCGACATGGCCGGTGGCTCCGGTGACGAGGATCATGTCCGCCGTTCCAATCTTCTGTCCCTCCAAATCCCCACTTGACGGACATATATCCCTGTGGTTATACGTCAACCAATAGCCAAGGGGTTATCGATCTGACATGCCTGATACCCATGACATGCTCTTCAGGACGCTCGCCGACCCGACCAGGCGGGCGATCTTCGAACGGCTGTGCCGCCAGGGCGAGCAGACGGTGGGGGCGCTGACGAGCCAGTCCGGCGTCTCGCAGCCGGCGGTGTCGAAGCATCTCGGCTTGCTGAAGCAGGCCGGGCTGGTGCGCGACCGCCATGAGGGCCGCCAGACGCATTACAGCGCGCAGCTAGGCGCGCTGGCGCCGCTGATGGACTGGACACGAAACATGGCCGGGTTCTGGGAGGCCCGGTTCGACGATCTCGAGGATTTGCTCAAAAGGATGGACCAGTGAACGATAGTGCCCAGGAGACCCGCACTGTCGTCGTCGAGCGGCAGATTTCCCATCCGCCGGAAAAACTCTGGCGCGCGCTGACGCAACCGCATCTGATCGAGGAGTGGCTGATGAAGAATGATTTCAAGCCTGACGTCGGCCACCGCTTCAACATCAGCGCCGATTGGGGCGGCGTGCTCGACTGCGAGGTGCTTGCCGTCGAGCCGAACAAGACACTGTCCTACACCTGGAACCTCGCGCACCCGGATCCGGCCTTCAATCTGCAAAGCGTGGTGACCTTCACGCTCACCCCGACCTCAACCGGGACGCATCTGCGCATGGAACAATCCGGCTTCCGGCCCGAGCAGAGGCGCGCCTATGGCGGCGCCAAGATGGGTTGGCCGCAGTTCTTCGAGAAGCTGGAGCAGCTTCTCGACCGGACGGACTAGAGCAGTTCCCCGTTTCCGGGAAACGGCGAACCACTCTATCTCTTTGGTTTGACGCAATTCCGGACGGAAAACCGTTTCACACTTTTCCTGGAATTGCTCCCGGCCGCCGGCCGATCTGAAAAACCACACCTGACTTCACCGGGCGGCCTGCCGCCAGCAAAACCTATGGAGGAAGACGATGAAGATCAAACTGACCAGCATCTATGTCGACGACCAGGAAAAGGCGCTTGCCTTCTACACCGGCGTGCTCGGCCTGACCAAGAAGGCCGATTTCAGCAACGGGCCGTTCCGCTGGCTGACGGTCGCCTCGCCGGACGAGCCCGAGGGCACCGAACTGCAACTGGCGCTCAACGACAATCCGGCGGCCAAGGCCTATCAGCAGGCGATGTTCGAGCAGGGCCAGCCGGCGGTGATGTTCTTCACCGACGATATCAAAGGCGACCATGAGCGCATCATGGCGAATGGCGGCACGTTCAGCATGGCGCCCACCGAGGTGACCGGCTCGACCATCGCCAAGCTGAACGATGGCTGCGGCAATCTCATCCAGATCACCCAGCTGGCGCGCTGGTAGTACGCGCCCTGTTTCACGCGTTTTCACGGGAGGTAATTTTGGACTGGAGCAAATGGATCAGGCAAACGCATCGCTGGCTGTCGATCATCTTCACGGCGACCGTCGTCGCCAACTTCGTCACCATGGCGTTTGGACAGCCGCCCGCCTGGGTGGTTTATTCGCCACTGCCGCCACTCTTCCTTTTGCTGTTCAGCGGCCTCTATATGTTCGTGCTGCCCTATGTCGGGAAAGGACGCAGCGTGCAGCGCGTCAACGGATAGGAGGAAAGGATATGGCCAGGTCGACGGCCGCCAAGGCTGAGCCAAAACTGCTTTCCGGCGGCAACCCGCAGATCGCCAAGGGCCATGGCGACGCTCCCGTGCAGGCCTATATCGCGGCCATGCCGGGCTGGAAGCGCGAGATGGGCGGGCGGCTCGACGCTCTCATCGAGCGCGCCGTGCCCGGGGTGCACAAGGCGGTCAAATGGAACTCGCCGCTCTATGGTGTCGAAGGCGAGGGCTGGTTCCTTGGCCTCCATTGCTTCACCAAATACATCAAGGTGGCTTTCTTTCGCGGCACGTCGCTGCAGCCGGTGCCACCGGGTGAATCCCGGAGCCAGGACACGCGCTACCTCAACATCCATGAGGACGGCGCGTTCGACGAGGCGCAATTCAGCGCCTGGGTGAAGCAGGCCAGCCAATTGCCTGGCGAGCGCATGTGAGCGCTCTATTGTTATTTTTTGAGGAGGAAACAGCATGACCGGATCACAGGAGAGCAAATCTCCCTCGGAGCTGATCGACGGCAGGATCAAGGAACTCGGCGACTGGCGCGGCGAGATGCTAGGCAGCTTGCGTGCGCTCATTCATCAAGCCGATCCCGACGTGGTCGAGACGTGGAAATGGCGCGGCGTGCCGGTGTGGGAGCATGACGGCATGATCTGCACCGGCGAGACCTACAAGAGCGTCGTCAAGCTGACCTTCGCCAAGGGCGCGGCGCTGCCCGATCCCTCGCGCCTGTTCAACTCCAGCCTCGAAGGGAATACACGGCGGGCTATTGATTTTCAGAAGGGTGAGGAGGTCAATGAGGAGGCGCTGAAGGCGCTGGTGCGGGCTGCGGTGGCTTTGAATACATCTAAGTCCCGCAAGTAATTCTGCTGCGTCATAGCCATTGCCCATAACGGTCAACGTGGGCGCTGCCCCTCACTGTCCTGCCGGACATCTCTCCCCGTAAACGGGGCGAGAGGGGCTGGCGGCGCCGTCGGCGCATTGTTTGCAACGCTGGTGATTGGCGAAAGCGGCGACAACAGCGTCCCTCGCCCCGTTTACGGGGAGAGGATGCCGGCAGGCAGGTGAGGGGCAGCGCTGACGGCAGATGGTTGCCAGTGATTTCGACACTGCAAGGCAGCGGTCAAGGATGGCGCGCAGGCACCGCCAGCCTCGCCGCAAAGAGCGCGTGTTTACGATCTGGGAAGCTTGATGGTGCTAGATATCGCCGGATGATGGCCGGCCGGGTTGGCCGGCTCCGGATGGATTCGCCATGAACAGCCCGATGCGCATGCCGTGGGTGGACACGGCCAAAGGCCTCTCGATCATTCTCGTGGTCATGATGTACTCGGCCTACAACACGGGCGAGTACACGGGCGGCGTCGGTTTCCTGCATTATGTCATCGGCTTCGCGACGCCGTTCCGCATGCCGGAATTCTTCCTGATCTCCGGTCTGTTCCTGTCGCAGGTGATCGACCGGCTGTGGCGGCGCTATATAGACCGGCGCGTCGTCCACTATCTCTATTTCTACGTGCTGTGGGCGATCATCTCGATCGGGCTGAAGATCGGCATCTTCAGCCGGGATCCCGGCGGCATGCTGCACGACCTCGCAATGGCTGTTATCCAGCCCTATGGCGTGTTGTGGTTCATCTACATGCTGGCGGTGTTCGGCCTTGTTGCCAAGCTTCTGCGGCAGTTCCGCGTGCCGGCCTGGATCGTCATCCCGTGTGCTGCCGCCCTGCAGATGTGGGCGCCGCATCCCGACAGCTATGCGCTTGAACAATTCGCGGCCTATTTCGTGTTCTTCTACCTCGGCTTCGTGCTGGCGCCGCTCGTGTTCCGGCTCGTCGAATGGACGCAACCCCGCCCGATGCTGGCCGTCGCCGGCCTGGCGTTGTGGGCTGTCGTCAACGGCCTGCTCGTCTATTCACCGGGCTATGCCATGCAGCCGGTCGGCATGCAGATGGGCCTGGCGGCATGGCCGCCGCTGCATCTGACTTTGGCCGTCGCCGGCGCCGTGGCGCTCTGCGTGCTTGGCGGCCTCCTCTGCACATTCGCCGCGATGGAATGGCTGCGCTGGCTCGGCGAACATTCGCTGGTCGTCTATGTCGCCTTCACCATCCCGATGTCGCTGTTCCGCGGCGCCGCACTCGCAAGCGGCCTCCTGACCGACACCGGCATGCTCAGCCTGGCGGTGCTGCTGGTCTCGACCATCAGCCCGGTGGTGCTCTACCTCATCATCCAACGCGTGGGCTTCGGCATGTTCCTGTTCGAGCGGCCGGCCTGGGCGCATATCGACAACAGCGTGCCGCAAGCGGCACCGAAAACGGTGTTGCCCGCTGCCGCCGCCCAATCAAGCCGGACATAGCCGAGCCTGAGCAATTCCAGGAAAAGTGTGAAGCGGTTTTCCCGGGAAAAGCGCATAGCGCTTTCCCTTGGGAATTGCGTCATAACAAGAGTCTCAGCCGTCCCGCAGCCACACCAGCATCTCGCCGGGTTCGCGATTGTCCCAGGCGTAATAGGGGATGGCGGTCAGGCGCGTCTCGACGCTGGCCGGCGGTTCGGATCGATAGAGCCCGTCCTGCCACCCATCCCCGGCATCGGCCCGCGCCGTGGCTGAAAGCGTCACCACGCCGCCCAGCAGTGCAGGCGCTTCATGCGCCTCTATGCCTGCCGTGCGCGGCAGTGTCAGGCGATGCAGCCGGCTTTCATTATCCGTCGCCTCGACGCAGTAGATCAGCGGCCCGCGCGACAGCGCGACGCGGCCGGCATCCTGCCGAACCTCGGGATTGGCGTAGAGCCGCTCGATCGGCATTTCGAGATCGAGCCGGACGCGGTCACCCTTTTTCCAGCTGCGCCGGATCGCGGCATAGCCGTCGCTGGTGACATCGACCAGCTTGACCGCCTCGCCATTGACCTCGAGGCTCGCCCTGGAACTCCAGGCCGGTATGCGCAGGTGAAGCGTGAACTCGACCGGCGCCTGCGGCTCGATCGTGATGTCGACGGCGCCGTCCCAGGGATAGTGGCTCGCTTGGGAAAGGCTGACGGCAATGCCGCCAATGTCGAAGCGGGCGGTCGAGTCGCCGTAGAGATGCACGGCCAGCGCATCGTCGGCCAGGCTGTAGAAATAGCTGCCGATGGAGGCCACCATGCGCCCGACATTGGGCGGGCAGCAGGGGCAGCGGTGCCATTTCCATCTGTTGTGCCGGCCCCGGCTTTCCAGTGGGTTCTCATAGAAGAACAGCGAGCCGTCGAGCGACAGGCCGGAGATCGAGCCATTGTAGAGCGCCCGCTCCATCATGTCGGCATAGCGGGCGTTCGGCCCCATGCCGAGCATGCGGCTGGCCCAGAACACCAGGCCGACCGCCGCGCAAGTCTCGGCATAGGCGCTCTCATTGGGCAGGTCGTAATCGCTGGTAAAGCCTTCATTGTGCGCCGACGGGCCGAGCCCGCCGGTGATGTAGAGGTTTTTGGTGGTGAGATCGTCCCACAGCCGGTCAAGCGCCACGCGCAGCGTGTCGTCACCATATTCGGTGGCGATGTCGGCCATGCCCGAATAGAGGTACATGGCCCGCACTGCATGGCCGACGACCTTGTCCTGCTCGCGCACCGGCCGGTGCGACTGATTGTATTCGTAGGTCTTGAAATGATAGGCCTTGGGGTCGGCGCCACGGGCGCGCGCCTCCTCGTCGAAATAATGCGGTTGTTGGCCGCGCTGGTCGATGAAGTATTTCGCCAGCTCCATGTATTTCGTCTCGCCCGTCACCCGCGCCAGCTTGACCAGCGCCAGCTCGACCTCCTCATGGCCGCAATAGCCCTTCTTCTTGCCGGGCTCTGGCCCCAGCACCGAAGCGATGTGGTCGGCATAGCGGCACATAATGTCGAGCAGCTTGCGCTTGCCCGTCGCCTGGTAGTAGGCGACGGCGCCCTCGATCAGGTGGCCAGCGCAATAGAGCTCGTGGCAGTCGCGCAGGTTTGTCCAGCGCTTGCCGGGCTGGATGCGCTGGTACCAGCTGGAGAGGTAGCCGTCCTCCTGCTGCAGTCTGCCGTACATGTCGATGACGGCATCGATCTTCTTTTCAAGCTCGGGGTTCTTGCGCCGGTAGAGCGAATAGGCCGCGGTCTCGATCGTCTTGCCGAGATCGGAATCCCAGAACATCTGTGTGGTCACCGTCGAGCCGGTGAATTCGGCGCCCTGACGATCGGCTTCATCGGGCGAGGGCGAGTGGAAGGGAATAACAATTCCGGGCGAGGGGCGGTCCGGGTCGATCTGCTCCAGCATACGCGCCTCGACACAGCGGTCGTAGAGGATGTCGGCGGTGCGCGTCGCAACCGCGTCGGCGCGGTCGCCCCAGAAGCCGTGCACGTCGACCTGCGGCACCGGCAGCGGGCGGAAGGCGAGTTTCGGCTTCCCCTTTGTGGCGGGGCGGGGGGATGGCGATGCGGTCATGAACTCACTCCATTATTCTATCGATCAGTTGACGGCCTCGGCCGTCAGGCGATTACTTGACGGCCCCGGCCATCAGGCCGCGGATGTAGAAGCGCTGCAGGGCAAGGAACAGGATCAGGCACGGCACCATCATCACGGTGACGCCCGCCTGCACGGCGCCCCAGTCGATGGCGCCGAAGCGGCCCGACTGCAGCGCGGTCATCATCACCGGCAGCGTGAATTTGGACTGGTCGGTCATCAGCACCAGGGCGGCAAGGAACTCGTTCCAGGCGCCGAGGAAGGCGAACAGCGCGATGGTGACGACGCCCGGCCAAACCAGCGGCAGCATCACCTTGACCAGCATGGTGGCGTTGCCGGCGCCGTCCATGCGGGCGGCCTCCTCGATCTCGCGCGGCACCGCGTCGAAGGCGTTGCGCATCATGAAGATCGAGAACGGCAATTGCAGCGTCACATAGACGCCGACCAGGCCGGTCAGCGTGTTGTGCAGGCCAAGCTTGGTCAGTACCAGGAAGATCGGCGTCAGGATCGACTGGAACGGGATCATGATCGTCGACAGGATGAGGACGAAGAACAGGTCCTTGAACGGAAACCGAAAGCGCGAAAAACCATAGCCGGCGAGCACGCTGACGATGACCGACAGAATGACGGTCATCACCGAGACATAGATGCTGTTCTGCGCCGAGGCCCACAGCCCGTCGCCGAAGGAGTTGAGCGTCGCGTAGTTTTCGAGCGAGAAGCCCGTGGTCGGCCATGGCGGCAGCGGCGGCAGGCGCGCTTCGGCTGCCGGCTTGAAGGCCGACAGCGCCGTCCACACGATCGGCGCCACGAACAGCACCGAGGCGATGATGCCGGTGGCGTGCCTGGCGAAGCGCGCGGCGAGCTTGCCCCTGGCTGATATCGCTTGCGCCATCAGTCGAGCCCCTCGGGCTTGCGCAGCAGCCATAGTTGGATGAGGCTGAGCGCCACCAGGATCACCAGCAGCACCATCGAGAGTGCGGCGCCGTAGCCGAGCTTGAACGAGACGAAGGACTGGTTGAAGATCCAGTAGACCGCCGTCAGCGTCTGGTTGCGCGGGCCGCCGCGCAGGATGATGTAGAACTGGTCGAAGGCGAGGATGGAGCCCGCGACCGACAGGATCAGCGCCAGCGCCAGCGTGCGGCGCATCAGCGGCAAGGTGATCGCCCGGAACCGCGCGAACGGCCCGGCGCCGTCGATGACGGCGGCCTCCTGCAGGTCCTGCGGGATCGATTGCAGGCCGGTCATCAGGATGATCATGGTGAAGCCGGCGACCTTCCACACGACCATGGCGATGATCGACCAGAAGGCCGGCTGGAAGGTGGCCAAGAGGTTGAACTTCTTGTCGATCAGGCCGAGGTCGTAGGCGGCCGGGCTGAACAGGCCGGAATCGACATTGAGCAGCCATGACCAGAGCAGGCTCGCCGAGGCGAAGCCGACCACCGCCGGCATGAAGAAGAAGGTGCGGTAGAGGTTGGTCAGCGGTCGCGGTTTTTCGATGAAGATCGCCAGGGGAAAGGCGACGGCGAAGATCGCGATGGTGACGATCACGGTGTAGTAGCCGGTGAATTTGAGCGCGTTCCAGAACCTGGTGTCGCGCAGGATGGCGACATAATTGTCGAGGCCGATGAAGGAATGTTCGCCCATCAGCGGCCAGTTGTGCAGCGACATCCACGCCGTCATGCCGAGCGGGATCACGAAAAACACCATGACCAGCGCCACCGCTGGCGCGACATAGAGCAAGCCGATCCATTGCCGGCGGCCGGCGCCGACGAGCTTTCGGGCGCGGGGCGGGGCGGTGGTTGTGGCTGTGATAGTGGTCATGGCTTGCCCGTTCTTGCGTCGGATCCAGTTGGCCGCCCTACCTCCCCCTTGTGGGGAGGTCGGACCGCAGGTCCGGGTGGGGGGCTGACGCAGACCCCCACCCCGCTGCTTCGCAGCGACCCTCCCCACAAGGGGGAGGGTAAGGCGCGCCGGCCACCCGCCCAGGGAGACAGGCGGGCGGCCGGCAGGCGGCCGCTACTTCTGCGGCGCCTGGTCGATGATCGACTGCATGGTCTGCTGCGCGTTGGCTATGGCACCGTCAACATCGTCGCCGAAGAAGACTTCGTTGACCATCTGCGTCCATGGGCCGTTGGCCGAGTTGATCAGGTCGTTGAACACCACCGAATAGGGCGTCTTGCCCTTGGCCATGGCCTCGGCGGCGATCTGGTAGCGCGGATCGAGATCCTTGAGCGCATCCTTGGCGATGTCGCCGCGCACCGGCAGGCTGCCATATTTGGCGAGGATGGTCTGGCCTTCGAGCGAATAGGCGAAGTCCAGGAACTCCTTCACCACGGCGAGCTTCTTGGTGCCCTTGGTGACGACGAAATTGTCGCCGCCGGCAAAGGACGACCAGTTGCCATCCTTGCCCGGTAGGAAGGTGACGCCGTAGTCGACATTGGGATACTGGGTGTTGAGCGCGCCGATGGCGAAGGCGCCCGACGGCGAGATACCGATATTGCCGGCGGCAAACGCCGCGAAGAAATTGGCGCCAGTGTCGGTCTGCGCGCCCGCCGGCACCAGGTCCTTCTTGACCATCGAGCGGTAGAGATCGATGGCGCCGCGCAATTGCGGGCTGTCCAGCGTCGCCTTCGAACCGTCTTCGCTCAGGATATCGCCGCCCGAGGCCCAGATCAGCGGCGTGAAGGTGAAGATGTTGCAGCCGCCGCAATTGCCGGAGAAATAAAAGCCCTTGATGTTGCCGCCAAGCGCGTTGACTTTTTCGGCGTCGGCGGCGATTTCGGCCCAGTTGGTGGGGCCTTTTTCAGGGTCGAGGCCGGCCTGCTTGAACAGCTTCTTGTTCCAGATCAGCACCGAGGCATCGGCCGAGAAGGGCAGGCCGTAAATGTGGTCCTTGTAGGTGCCGGTCTTGACATGCGCCGGCGACAGGCTGGCGAAATAGGGCAGGGACTTGGCCCAGTCGGTGATGTCCTCCAGTTGGCCGGCCGCGGCGAAGGACGGCGTGTAGATGAGGTCGAGCGACAGCGCGTCGGGCGCCGTGCCGCCGGCTGCGGCCGCGCCATATTTCGGGATGATCTCGGCATTCGGGATGATGTCGAGCTTGACCTGGTCCTTGTGCGCCTTGTTGTAGGCGTCGACGATCCTCGGCATGAAATTCGAGCCGTCGGCGCGCACCCAGATGTTGGCGGTGTCGGCGGCGGCAGTGCCGAGACCGCTGCCCAGCACGGCAGCGGCCAGGGTCAGTTTGGCAATCAGGTTCCTCATCTTCTCCTCCTCCAGGGTTGGCCGCTGTCCGCGGCTTGGCGCCGATCACGCGGCGCTTTCGTTTCAGCCGTCCGGTGGACGGCCGCAGGAATGCCGCACCACCAGCCGGCACGGCAGTTTTCGAATGCCTGGCGCGGCGGGCTGGCCGCCGACCAGTGAAAGCAGGGTCAGCCCCGCCTCGCGCCCGAGGGCGACCAGGTTCATGTCGACCGAGGTCAGTGGCGGGCGGGTCGCCTCCGCGACGATCTCCCAATTGTCGAAGCCGATGACGCCGACATCGCCGGGAACGCTCAAACCTCGCTCGCGCAACGCATCGATGACGCCGCGCGCGATCTGGTCGTTGCCGCAAAAGACGGCGTCCGGTCTTTCGCTTTTGCCGTCGAACAATTGCGCCACCGCCTCGTGCCCCCAGGCTTCCGACCAGGAGCCGAGCAGCGGTTCGGTCACCGGCAAGCCATTTTCGGCGAGTACATCGCGATAGGCCTGGGCGCGGGCGTGCACCACGGCAAAGCTCGCCGGCCCGCTGACATGGGCGATGCGCCTGCGGCCGAGCCGGCAGAAATGCTCGACCGCCAGCCGCGCGCCACCGGCATCGTCGGAGACGAAGGCGACGGCGTCGGGATCGGGCTGGGTGAAGGCATAGATCACCGGAATGCGTAGATTGGCGAGGTCGACAGGCAGATGGCGGTCGATGCGCTTGCCGGTGGCGATGATGCCGTCGACGCGCTTGTCGAGCATGGCCTCGACATGCAACTGGCCGAGGCGTGGATCCTCCTCGACATTGCACAGGAACACCGAGACGCCATTGTCGACCAGCGCGTCCGAAATGCCCGACATCAGCGGCAGCGAGAAGCGGCCATAGGTATCGTTGGTGAGCAGGCCGACGGTGAAGGAGCGGCGCCGGAGCAGGCTCTGCGCCAGGCTGTTCGGCCGGAAGCCCAGGCTGCGCGCTGTCTCGCGGATGCGCTCGCGCGTCTCGGCGGTCATGCGCCCCTGGTCGTTGAGCGCCTTCGAGGCGGTGGCGACGCTGACGCCGGCCTGCGCCGCCACGTCACGCAAGGTGACGGGCTTGGGAAAGACCGGGACAGGTTCCGATGTCATCGCGCCGAGGAATCCTTAGTTGAGAAAAGGTTTTCTCTTACAGGCCGGAATAAGGCCCGGCCAATGGCCGAGCCCGATCGAAACTGTTTGGAAAAACCTTTTCTCAAGTCAGGCTAGGCCAGATTAGGGGATCGTTCAAGGGGAAAAGTGGCGAAGGTCTGTCGGTGGGAAGAGAAAGGGCTGAGGCTAGCAAGGCCGGGGTTCCTCGCCCCCACGGGAGTGGCTGCGGCATGCACACATTTCCAAGCAGCTGGTCTTTGGCGATAGCGTGCATGGCAGCTTGGCGCATGCATTTTCTTATGCGGCGCTGGTCGACCCCCACTCCGTCTCGGCTTCGCCGAGCCACCTCTCCCCCGATCGACGGGGTAGAGGAAAGGCGCCAAGCTTTTTGCCGTCTACGCTCGTCCAGCAACGCTCCCTTCCTTTCCCTCCGGAGGGGGGAAAGGTGGCGCTGCGAAGCAGCGACGGATTGGGGGAACCACCTGGCAATCAAGCCTCGGGCCGATCAGTCACGCCAGTCACAGAAGATGTGTGCATAGCGTAGCCGTTTACCGGGGCGAGGAACCCACGGATTGTCAGCGAAGTTTTAAGGGCTGTTGCGTCATGGTAGTCGCCCGCCAGGAGTTCCGCCATTGCCCGATCCATCATTCGCTCCGAAAGGCCCGGCGCAGCCCGGCAAGCGGGTAGGGCATGACAGCGCCGACGAGCGCCGTCGCAATGCCGCCGCCATTGCTCGCCTCAAGACGGAACTTGCCGAGCAGGCCGCGCTCATTGCCATGCAGGAGGTTTCGCTGGCGCACAGCCGCAAGATCTTCGACCGCGCCTCGGTCGCCGCGCGCATCGGCGTGTGGGAATGCAGCCTGCCCGGCGAGCAACTGCACTGGACCGATGTGGTCTATGATCTGTTCGATCTGCCGCGCGGCTCGGTCCTCGATCGCTCGCAGATCATCAAGTGCTATCCGGCGGAGTCGCGCAAGGCGCTGGACAGTTTGCGCAGCCGGGCGATCGCCGAGCGCAGCGGCTTCAGCCTCGACGCCGAAATCACCACTTTCGCCGGACACAGCCGCTGGATCCGCATCACCGCGACCGTCGAGTGCGAGGAAGGTGTGCCGGTGCGCATCTTCGGCATGAAGCAGGACATCACCGAGGAAAAGATCCTGTCGGACCGAATGCGCTATCTCGCCGAATTCGATGCCATGACCGGGCTGGCCAACCGCGCCCGGTTCCAGGCGCGGCTGGCGCAGGTGGATGCCAGCCCTCCACTCGGCGCGCTGCTGTTGATCGACCTCGACGGCTTCAAGGCGGTCAACGACACGTTCGGCCATGTCGTCGGCGACGAGTGCCTGAAGGCGGCGGCCGAGCGCCTTGCCGGCGGCTGCGGCGAGGCGGATCTGGTGGCGCGCGTCGGCGGCGACGAGTTCGCGGTGCTGCTCGGAGCGCATCTCGACCGGGGTGCTGTCTCCGGCGTGGCGCGCGAGATCATCGAGAGGATGGGCAAGCCGATCGCGGTTCGCGGCCAGTCGCTGAGGCTGGGCGCCTCGGTCGGCATTGCGTTTGCCGGGGCCGGCGCGCCGTGCGACCTGTTCGCGCAGGCCGACGCCGCGCTCTATGTCGCCAAGGCGGCAGGGCGCAACACGTTCCGCATCTTCAAGGCGGAAGCCGGTGCGAAAGGCCGGAGTGCTGCGGCGTAAAGACTAGTCGCTCCTGCCCTCGAGCCGCTGGATTGTCGCTTCGATCCAGGCGGTGACCGCCGCGATGCGGGCGAGGTGGCGAAGATCGGGATGCGTCAGCAGCCACAATTCGCGCGCGGGGAAGGGATGGCCGTCCTCCGGCAGGCGCGTGAGCCCCGTCATCTGATCGGCGACAATGCAGGGCAGCAGCGAGCGGCCAAGGCCGGCCAGGATCGCGTGCAGCAGCGGTTCGGCATCGTTGACGACGAGTGGCGCATGACCATCCTTGCGGGAAACGCCGGCGATCCAGCGCGCCTGCGGCAGGTACGCCATGCCGTCCTCATAGGTCAGCCAGGGCAGGTCCGTGGCCTGCCCGGGTAAGTCGGTGATCTGCCCGGGCAAACTGGGTGCCGGGACGTGGCTCGCGGCATAGGCGGCATAGGCGAGCGTGCCTATGCGCCTGGCGATGATCCGGCTGCCGGATTCCGTACCGGGCCGTGCGAGCCGCAGCGCAATGTCCGCCTCGCGGCGGGTCAGGCTGACATCGTGGGGGTCGGCGACCAATTCCAGCCGCAATCCCGGATGGCGGGCGACAAGGTCTGCCACAGCGGGGATCAGCACCCGGTTGATCAGGATCGGCACGGCGGTGACCCGCACCGTGCCGCTGATCTCGCTGTCGGCGCCCTTGACCGCGAGTGTCAGCCCGCCGATCTCGGCCTCCACCGCTTCCGCCCGGCTGGCCGCGACCTCGCCGGCCTGCGTCGGCCGCATTTCGCCTTCGGCGCCGCGTTCGAACAGGCGCACACCGAGCGCACGCTCGATCGCCCGCAGGCGCCGCGCCACCGTTGTCGGATCCAGTCCAAGCCGCCGGCCGGCGGCAGCGAAGGAGCCTTCGCGGGTCAGCGCCAGCACGTAGCGCAGGTCGTTCCAGTCGATGTCGTGCATTTTTGCAGCTCTATGCGGTGATCTTTCAGCATGAAGCTGCGAGAATGCTGCGTTAGGGTCGCTGTGTCCATCACCGGAGAGTCGCCGTGATCCGCGAAGACCACACTCATCAATGTCATCGCTGGCACGCGCCGAGGCACCCGGGCCGCAACTCTGATCGGATATGAGCATGGCCGATCTGTCTGTTTCCGGCCATTCCGAAGGCGCAGTGCTGTTCCTGCTAGCCGTCGCTTTCATTGCCGGCCTGGCGCGCGGGTTTTCCGGCTTCGGCGCGGCGCTGATCTTCATGCCGCTGGCGAGCTCGATCATCGGGCCGCAATCGACGGCGCCGCTGCTGCTGATCATCGATGCGGTCGCCGCCCTTGGCCTGCTGCCGCGCGGCTGGCTGCTGGCGGACCGGCCGAGCGTCGGCACGATGACGCTCGGCGCGCTGGTCGGCGTTCCCCTCGGCACCTATGCGCTGACGCGGATGGACCCGCTCACGCTGCGCTGGGGCATCGTGGCTCTGGTGGTGCTGCTGCTTGGCCTTTTGATGTCGGGCTGGCGCTACCATGGCCGCCCGGCGACGCCGCTGATGGTTGGCGTCGGCGGGCTCGCCGGCTTCTTCTCCGGCGCCGCCCAGGTCGGCGGTCCGCCGGTCGTGGCCTATTGGCTTGGCGGGGGTGGCAATGGCGAGGTCGTGCGCGCCAACATCGTCTTGTATTTCGC
This sequence comes from Mesorhizobium sp. AR02, assembly GCF_024746835.1. NCBI lineage: Bacteria > Pseudomonadati > Pseudomonadota > Alphaproteobacteria > Hyphomicrobiales > Phyllobacteriaceae > Mesorhizobium > Mesorhizobium sp. AR02. The sequence goes on from NZ_CP080531.1 coordinate 5,062,653, forward strand.
CCTGTCGAGCGCGCTGACCGCCGCAAGTTACCTGGCCGGTGGGCTGATCACGCTGCCCGTTCTTGGTCTGGCGCTGGTGACAGGCCCGTTCTATGGATTTGGCCTCTATCTCGGCTCGCTTCTGTTCGGACGCACCAGTGAGCGCGGCTTTCGCTGGGCCTGCTACGGCCTCATCGCCATGGCGTCGATCGTCAGCCTTCCGGCGCTGGATTCCATCCTCGGCCGGTGAGCAGCTCCGCGCCGAAAAAGCAGTGGCGTGACGACGCGGAAAGGCATTTCGCAAAGTGCCGACAGAACAGCCTTCGGGCTTAACTTTTCCGCAAACATTTCCCCGTTAGGTCGACCGCAATGGCCTCGTGGCGGAGCGGCTACGCTGGAGACTGCAAATCTCTGAAGCCTCGGTTCGATCCCGAGGCGAGGCCTCCAAAAAACTGGTCAACATCACGTTGAGCGGCTCGCCTCTGAAGGCCAGACAATAGAGCACGACTAGAAGTTGGAGATGCAGCGCCCGATGCGTCGAGCAAGGGTCGGGCTTCCCACCTGCATTCTTGTATAGGATAGGGGGCTATGCTATACTAGTCGGTATGACACATACGATACGGGAAAAACAGAAGCTTTTGGCGCGCGTGCGCCGCATCCGGGGGCAGGTCGAGGCCATCGAGCGGGCGCTCGACAGCGAGGCCGGCTGCGAGGCGGTCATGCATCTCATCGCCGGCGCGCGCGGCGCGATGACCGGGCTGATGGGCGAGGTGATCGAGGATCACGTGCGCACGCATCTCGTCGATTCCGAACGCCATCCTGGCGCGCTCAACAGCGAAGCGGTCGACCAGCTGCTCGATGTCATCCGCACCTACGTGAAGTGAGGTCCGCATGACCACAGCAAACAGCCCGACTGTCCACAGCCATATGTTCCTGGGCGAGGAACACCAGAAGAGCGAACGCAAGACCTGGGCGGTGATCTGGCTCTGCGCGGTCATGATGGTGGCCGAGATCGTCGGCGGCCTTTTGTTCGGCTCGATCGCCCTTGTCGCCGACGGGCTGCATATGAGCACGCATGCCGGCGCGCTGCTGCTGGCGGCGCTTGCCTATACCTATGCGCGCCGTCATGCCGGCGATCAGCGCTTCACTTTCGGCACCGGCAAGCTCGGCGACCTCGCCGGCTTCACCAGCGCCATCATCCTGGCCATGATCGCGCTGTTGATCGGCTACGAATCCGTCACGCGCCTCTATGCGCCCGTGCCGATCCATTTTGCCGAGGCGATTCCCGTCGCCTGCCTTGGCCTTGCCGTCAACATCGCCAGCGCATGGCTGCTCAGCGGCGGCGATCATCATGGCCATAGCCACACTCATGGCCACAGCCATGCGGCGGCGGGGCATGAGCATGACGAAACGCATCGGATCGCCACGGCGGATGGCGAGATCGTGCTGGAGGTGTTCGAAGACGGCGTGCCACCGCGCTTCCGGCTGCGCTCCGGATCGGGCACGGCGCTCGCTTCATCCTCCGTCTCAATAGAAACCGCGCGGCCGGATGGCACACGGCAGATTTTCACATTCCGGGATTTGGGCGACGGTCTGGAATCCATCGAGGAGATTCCCGAGCCGCACGCCTTCGAGGCCCATGTCACCATAAGCGGGCAGACCTATCCGGTCCTGTTCGAGGAACATGAGCATGCGCACGGCAAGGCGACGCATGACAACAACATGCGCGCCGCCGTCGTCCATGTCATTGCGGACGCGGCGGTCTCCGTACTGGTCATTATCGGCTTGCTTCTGGCCCGCGCCTTTGGCTGGCTGTGGATGGATCCGCTTGCCGGCATTGTGGGGGCGGTGGTGATTGCCAGCTGGGCACTCGGCCTGATCCGCGACACAAGTGCTGTCCTGCTCGACATGAATCCCGACCGCGGCATGGCGGAGAACCTGCGCCGGACCATCGAGAGCGAGGGCGACCAGCTTGCCGACCTGCATTTGTGGCGGCTGGGCCCCGGACATCTCGGCGCCATCATCTCGGTGGTGACGCCGACGCGCCGGCAAGAGGACTACTACCGCAGCCGGCTGGCGCGGTTTCGCTCCCTGTCGCACCTGACGATCGAGGTCAGGAAGGCAGCGTAGATCCGCCACTGCCTATTTGCATTTGGCATGCAGGGCGCTCGCGAAAAGAGTGCTATGGAAGGGCGCGAGCATGCTCGCTCCGATTTTCCCCGACAGTCGAGGTCATTTTCGTGCGTGAACCGTCACTGCTGCCGGTCTTTGGAAAACTTGGTGTCAAGGCACGTGTGGCTGTTCTGGCCGCGCCGGTCGCTTCGGCAGGCATCGTGCCGCGCTTGCGGGAGCTTCTGGCCGCGCATGGCGGCATGGCACTGAAGTTGTCGGTGATCGCCTGGACGATGCTGGTCCTGGGAGCGGTGTTTTTCATGATGCAGGGCTGAGGTAAGCCAGCATGGCCAATCGCTACACACTGCGCATGGAGCTTCCCCAGAGCTGGACCATAGTCGATGTCTTCACCGGTCAGCCAGCCGTGGTCAGGCAAAAAGTGATGGTCGGCATGAGCCCGCGCGAGGCCGAGGACATGGTCGTGCAGATGAATATGCGCGACGTCAGGCGCCGGGAGAGGGCGGAGCGCAAGGATTGAACGTTCCGGCTGCCGGCTCAAAGGGTGGGCCAAGACCCCGCCGAACCAAAACCAGAGGATTCCCGTGAAAGCGAGCCTGAGGCAAAAGATACTGGATGTCTGCGACCGCAAGATCTCCGAGAAAGGGCCCGCCGTCGGCGTGTCGTTTTACGCGTTTTTCGCCAACAGGAATGACGACCCCGAACTGCTGATGGAAGCAGCAGAATGGTGGATCAGAACCCACCGCCTCGATCATTTCGAAAAGGCTGCGAAGATACGCACGATGATCGAGGGTATGGACCTAGGCTGATCAGCCGAAGTCAGCGGCCGTCAGCACATACATGCTCTTGCGGGTGCGGTCGTAAGCCCTCGACGCCACGTCACGGATGGCGCTGCTCTGCGTGTCGAATGTGGCGAGGTAACCTGCCTCGTTGGCCGCGGTTGCCGGCTGCATCCTGGTCATCGCATCGGCGGCGACCGAGAAGGAGATCTGGAACATGCCGTCATGGCCGACGAAACGGATGCGCTTGCCGGCTTCGTCATAGCTGCGGCTGCGGTTGGGAAAGGTGAGGCTCATGTCTTGACCTCCGTTGTGGCGGCCTTCTTGGTCGCCCGCTTCTTCTTCGGCGTCGGGTTCAAGGCTTCGGCGACACGGTCGGCCTCTTCCTTGGCCAGCCGCAAGATCCTGAGCTTTGCCGTCTTGATCTCCCTGGCCTTCGCCTCGGACATGTACTCGGCGGTCGCCTTGTTGCGCTCGGCCGTCTTCTTCTGCTTGTCGACAAAGCGGGCTTCAGCTTTTTCCATGATCGTCTGATTGCCTTCGGCCATCGAACAAATCTCCCTTGCGTTTGAAATCGTGAAAATGAACTTGTCCGATAAATAGGCACTCGACCGGCAAAATTCAATTTTTTGAATTATTTATGCCATTTGCGATATCACGAAATCGCCGGTCGAAATAATACTTTTCAATATTTAATCCCCGCCGTGAATAATTTTTGGCACTCCTATCTATCGAGTGCCAAAGCGCCTATATGGGGGAAGCGGCCGCCTAAGCCGGCCCCAGAAAGAAGTTTTCATGAAGTTTCGGCCACTCCACGACCGCGTCGTCATCCGGCGCGCCGAAGGCGATATCAAATCCAAGGGCGGCATCATCATTCCCGACAATGCCAAGGAAAAGCCGCAGCAAGGCGAAGTCATCGCCGTCGGCCCCGGCGCACGCGACGAAAACGGCGCGCTTGTTCCGCTCGACGTCAAGGCCGGCGACCTGATCCTGTTCGGCAAATGGTCGGGCACCGAGGTCAAGATCGACGGCGAGGACCTTCTGATCATGAAGGAAGCCGACATCATGGGTGTCATCGACAAGGGCGAGACTGGCGAGGCAGCCACCGAGAAGACCGTGGCCGCCAAGACCAAGACCGTGGCCGCCAAGAAGGCTGCCTGATCGGCGTGCCGCGTGTCCTTCGGGACGCGCAAGGACGCTCAGAGATTGATCATGGAGGCTCTGCCTTCCTCAACCGAACTGGATAAAAACCATGTCTGCCAAGGAAATCAAATTCTCCACCGATGCACGCGACCGCATGCTGCGCGGCGTCGAGCTCCTCAACAACGCCGTCAAGGTGACGCTCGGCCCCAAGGGCCGCAACGTCATCATCGACAAGGCCTATGGCGCGCCGCGCATCACCAAGGACGGCGTCACCGTCGCCAAGGAAATCGAGCTTAGTGACAAGTTCGAGAACATGGGCGCGCAGATGGTGCGCGAAGTGGCCTCGAAGACCAACGACCTCGCCGGTGACGGCACGACCACCGCCACGGTGCTGGCCGCCTCGATCCTGCGCGAAGGCGCCAAGCTGGTCGCCGCCGGCATGAACCCGATGGACCTCAAGCGCGGCATCGACCAGGCGGTTAGCGCGGTGGTCAAGGAAATCCAGGCGCGCTCCAAGAAGGTCAAGTCGTCGGCCGAGATCGCGCAGGTAGGCACCATCGCCGCCAATGGCGACACCAGCGTCGGCGAGATGATCGCCAAGGCGATGGACAAGGTCGGCAATGACGGCGTCATCACCGTCGAGGAAGCCAAGACCGCCGAAACCGAACTCGACGTCGTCGAGGGCATGCAGTTCGACCGCGGCTATCTCAGCCCGTATTTCGTCACCAATGCCGACAAGATGCGCGTCGAGCTCGAAGAGCCCTACGTCCTCATCCACGAGAAGAAACTCGGCAATCTGCAGGCGATGCTGCCGATCCTCGAAGCGGTGGTGCAGAGCGGCAGGCCGCTCTTGATCATTTCGGAAGACGTCGAAGGCGAGGCTCTCGCCACGCTGGTCGTCAACAAATTGCGCGGCGGCCTGAAGGTCGCGGCCGTCAAGGCGCCGGGCTTCGGTGATCGCCGCAAGGCGATGCTGGAAGACATCGCGGTGCTGACTGCAGGCCAGATGATTTCCGAGGACCTCGGCATCAAGCTCGAAAACGTCACCATCGAGATGCTCGGCCGTGCCAAGCGCGTGCTGATCGAGAAGGACACCACCACGATCATCGACGGCGCCGGCACCAAGGCGACGATCCAGGCGCGCGTCGCCCAGATCAAGGGCCAGATCGAGGAGACCACTTCCGACTACGACAAGGAGAAGCTGCAGGAGCGGCTGGCCAAGCTGTCGGGCGGCGTTGCCGTCATCCGCGTCGGCGGCGTCACCGAGTCGGAAGTGAAGGAAAAGAAGGACCGCATCGACGACGCGCTGAACGCAACGCGCGCGGCGGTTGAAGAAGGCATCGTGCCTGGCGGCGGCGTGGCTCTGCTGCGTGCCAGGTCGGCGCTGTCAGGTCTGACCGGCGCCAATGACGATGTCGCTGCGGGTATCTCGATCGTGCTGCGCGCGCTCGAAGCGCCGATCCGCCAGATCGCCGAGAATTCCGGCGTCGAAGGCTCGATCGTCGTCGGCAAGCTCACCGACAGCAAGGACCACAATCAGGGTTTTGACGCCCAGAACGAGACCTATGTCGACATGATCAAGGCCGGCATCGTCGATCCGGCAAAGGTCGTGCGCACCGCACTGCAGGACGCCGGCTCAATCGCCGCGCTTCTGATCACCGCCGAGGCGATGATCACCGACATTCCGGCCAAGGATGCGGCACCGGCAGGCGGTGGCGGCGGCGGCATGGGCGGCTACTAGAATTCAGCCGGTCTGCGAAGGTGGCTTCTCAGGAGCCATCTTCCGGATCTGACGTGATTCCGACCAAGCCAGCTCGTCACAGGAGTTGAAATGATTACCGCCGGGGGATTCTCTCCCGGCGCGCAGGCCTCTAGCCCAGGAGACGGATCCATGATCACGTTCGTGCAGAAGCCAGAGACGGTCGTCACGACCGAAAAAACCGAGGAAAGCCGCTTCGACCGCATCCGCAGGATTGCCGCCGACAAGCACAAGAAATCCGATTCCGACACGGCAACGCCACCAAAGAGCGAGCCCAAGCGCCCGATGTAGGGCGGCTGACGCCCCCGATCAGAGCGCGACTTGCGCTCGCCGGAAGCAGCCGGCGGCGTGGTCGTTGACGATGCCGATCGCCTGCATCCAGGCGTAGACGATGGTCGGGCCGACGAATTTGAAGCCGCGGCGCTTCATCTCCTTGGAAATCCGTTCGGAGAGTGGCGATGAGGCGATGAAGCCGTGGCCGTCGCTTTTCACCACCTTGCCATCGGTGAACGACCAGCAGAAGTCGGCAAAACTCTCGCCGCGCTCCGCCATCTCGCAGAAGATCTGCGCGCCGCCGATCGTCGCTTCGATCTTGGCGCGGGCGCGGATGATGCCGGGATCGGCCATCAGGCGCTCGATGTCGGCCGCGCCGAAGCGCGCGACTTTCTGTGGGTCGAAACCGGCGAAGCCGGCACGAAAGGCTTCGCGCTTCCTGAGCACGATGATCCAGGCAAGACCGGCCTGAAACCCTTCCAGCATCAGCATTTCCCACAGCATGCGGGCGTCATGCTGCGGAACGCCCCATTCCTCGTCGTGATAGGCGCGCATCAGCGGGTCGCCTTCGGCCCAGCCGCAGCGATGATGTGCGTGATTGTCCATCCTGATCCTCCGTCACCCGATACTGTGGCGAACCGGCGCCACGGTCCAGTCCACAGTGCGCTGGTCGATCATCGCATGCACCGGCGAATGGCCCATCTCGGTCATGATGCCGCCTGCCGCCTTGCGGCCGGCCTCGACTGAACCCCAGATCAGCACGTCGACAATGGTGCCGTCGTCGCGCTCGGCGATGCGGCGCGACAGGAAGCCCGGCTGGCGCTTCAGCCAGGCGTCGATATCGGCATTTGCGGCGATGAACTCGGCGCAGGACTGGCCGTTCAGCCTGAACGTCGTGACTTCGATCGCTTCGGTCATGTCATCTCTCCGCTGGTGCTCAGCCCTGCGCCGTCGGGCGCACGACCAGTTCGTTGACGTCGACGCCATCCGGCTGGCCGATGGCAAAGCCGATCGCTTCGGCAATCGCACCGGGCGGGATGGAGGCCTCATCCAGCATGGCGCGGGCGCCGGCCTCGACCTGCGGGTTGGCGATGCCGTCGAACAGCTCGGTGCGGGTGAGGCCGGGGCTGACCACCGTCACGCGCAGGTCGCGGCTTTCCTGGCGCAGCCCTTCCGACAGCGCCCTGACGGCGAATTTGGTGGCGCTGTAGACGGCGGCCGTGGGGTCGACGCGGTGGCCGGAGACCGAGGCGACGTTGATGATGTGGCCGGATTTCTGTTCGGTCATGACAGGCAGCACGGCGGCGATGCCGTTGAGCACGCCACGCAGATTGACGTCGATCATGCGGTTCCAGTCGTCGATGCGCAATTCGGCCACGAACGACAGCGGCATCACGCCGGCATTGTTGACCAGCACATCGACCCGGCCATGGCGCTCATGAGCGGCGGCGACGAAGGCCTTTACGCTGTCGAGGTCGGTGACATCGAGTTCCCGGAAAAATGCCTGGCCGCCGGCCAGTTCGATGTCTCGCGCGATCGTGGCGATGCGACCGGTGCGCCGGGCGCCGAGCACGATGCTGTGGCCACGCTCCGCGAGGTGGCGGGCCGTGGCTGCGCCGATGCCGCTCGAGGCGCCGGTGATCAGGACGACCTTGCCGGGTGAACTTGTCATGAAGGGCTCCGCCTGTTGGTTGGGAGGCAAGCTCCCGCTGACGGCGTTATGCGACGGAGCGGCCGCCGGGCGTTATCGCGATCCTGCAAGATTCATGCACGATCCTGCAAAGCTCTGCTGTCGCCGCTGGCCCGGATTGCAGGATCGGATATGATCGGCGTCATGATGATTTCGAAGAGTTCAGGTGCCGTTTGACGCTCGCTGGCGACCCTTATGGCGAGATGGCGTCGATCATCAGCCGCTTCACGGGTGAGGACGAGGAGTGCGCGACGGCGATCGACACCTTGTTCTTCAGCCGGCGTTCCTCGACCGACAAAAGCGTTCATACCGCGCAATGGCCCTGCTTCGCGCTGGTTGTGCAAGGCGCGAAAAGCCTGGCGCTCGGGTCGGAACTCCATACCTATGGCGTTGGCGATTATCTGGTCGTGTCGCTCGACCTGCCGGTCGTGTCGCGGGTGACGGAGGCGAGCCCGCAGGTGCCGAACCTTGGGCTTGGTCTCAGGATCGAGCCGGAGCGGCTGAAGGAACTGTTCGGCCGCTCCGGCATGGCGCCGGCCGCCCCGCACGACATGCGGGCGGTGGCGGTCAACAAGGCGCCGCCCGACTTGCTCGATGCTGTCGTACGGCTGCTGCGCCTGCTGGATCGACCACGCGATATTCCCGCCATGGCACCATTGATCGAGCAGGAAATCCTTTATCGCGTGGCAACCGGTCCGTTCGGTCCGGCCTTGCTGCAGATCGCCATGCTGGAAACGCCGACCAACCGGATTGCCCAGGCGATCGCCTGGCTGCGGCTGAATTTCACGCGGCCATTGCGTATCGAGGAACTGGCACAGCATGTCGGCATGAGCCCGTCCTCGCTGCATCATCACTTCAAGGCGGTCACGGCGATGACGCCGATGCAGTACCAGAAGCAGCTGCGCCTGCACGAAGCGCGGCGGCTGATGCTGGCTGAACGGCTGGATGTCGGCTCGGCCGGCTACAGCGTCGGCTATCAGAGCCCGTCGCAGTTCAGCCGCGAATACAGTCGGCTTTATGGCCGCCCACCGCTGCGCGATGTGGTGGGAAGCCGATAGGATCACGGACACATACAGCGCGCCTGCAAGAGGCCGCTGGCGGGCACCGGTTGATCCCACGTCAAACCGCAAGATCGGTCGAGCGTGTCATGTATGGGAGCGCCTATCTGGTGTTGCCACGGAGAAGAGACGTTGAAGGCGGCACTTGAAAACTACCATGCCCGGATGCAGCGGGTGCTGGACTACATAGACCAGCATCTGGATGGCGATCTGGATCTGGAAGCGTTGAGCGGCGTCGCGGCGTTCTCGAAATACCATTTCCACCGGCAGTTCACGTCAACCTTCGGGGTGTCGGTGCATCGCTATGTCCAGCTCGCCCGCTTGAAGCGCGCTTCGTACAGGCTTGCCGGGAACGACGCCGAAAGCGTCACCGACATAGCGATGGATGCCGGTTACGACGCACCGGATGCCTTCGCCCGCGCCTTTCGGCAACGGTTCGGACAATCGCCTTCGTCGTTTCGGAAGTCTCCCGACTGGGGAGCGTGGCTCATGGCCTTCGGGCCTTTCGACAAAGCAAGGAACACGCTCATGCGGATAATCTTTGACCATAACGACGTGATGATCCGCGATGTGCCGCCAACGCCGGTGGCTGTTATGGAGCATCGCGGCGACCGGGCGACGCTCCAGGACACCATCCAGCGGTTTATCGCCTGGCGCAAAGCCCACGGCCTGTCGCCCGAGACAAGCCCGACCTTCAACGTCTTCCGTTCCGAACGGGAGCCCGCGGTCGCGGCCGATTACAGCATGGACATTTGTGTTGGCACCGACCAGCCGATCGAGGCGAATGACGGGCAGATGAAGGCTGGCGTGATCCCCGGCGGACGCTGTGCGGTGCTGCGCTACCCCGGCAACACCAACAATCTCGAACCCGCAGCACTGTACCTTTATCGTGAATGGCTTCCGGCCAGCGGCGAGGAAGTGCGCGACTTTCCGGTCTATTGCCAACGACACCTGTCCCTCGTCGCGGAAGGGCCGCTACACGAAGTGGTCGTTGAACTCTTTCTGCCGCTGAAATAGCCCCAGCACCACATCGCGGGTCAGCGGCGCGAGTTCGATATCGTGGGCTGAGCCGGGGTCGAGCCAGATCATCTCCTCGATCTCGGCGGCCGTTACGGGGTCGGCCTCGATCGAAACCGTGAACAGTTCCGCCTCGACCGTGCTGTCCGGCTCGTTGGCGGCCTTGGCCAAAAACAGGCCGAGCGGGGTGGCCGTGGTGGGGTCGATCACCAGGCCGAGCTCCTCGCGCAATTCGCGCACCAGCGCATCGACGGGCTCTTCATGCGGCTCGATCTTGCCGCCAGGCTGCATGAAGGCGCTGGTGCCGCGCTTGCGCACTAGAAGCAGTCTGCCCGATGCATCGGCGATGATTGCGGCGGCGATGCTGATCTTGCGGCTTTCGCCGGGGATGGAATTCACGCTAATGTCGTCCGGTTTGGTGCTGCTTGCGGAACGGAACCGCGATTCTCAGTTCGGAGACAAGCCATGTTCGCCGCCAAGGCCATCGATACGTCAGACAAGGCCGCGTTCTACCGCGACCTCGCCACCCAGTTGAAGGCGCTGCTTGAGGGCGAAAGCGACTCGATCGCCAATGCCGCCAACACGGCGGCGCTGATCTTCCAGATGGTGCCCGACCTCAACTGGGCCGGCTTCTATTTCCTGGCCTCGGACGAGGAACTGGTGCTCGGACCCTTCCAGGGCAAGCCGGCCTGCGTGCGCATTGCGGTCGGCAAGGGCGTGTGCGGAACGGCGGTGCAGCTTGGCACCTCGATGCTGATCAAGGACGTGCATGATTTCCCCGGCCACATCGCCTGCGACGCCGATTCGCGCTCGGAACTCGTCGTGCTGCTCGAAGACGATGAAGGCGTCTTCGGCGTGCTCGATCTCGACAGCCCGCTGCCCGGCCGCTTCGACAAGGCCGACCAGGCGGGTATCGAAACGCTCGCCGCGATCTATGCCGCGGCGAGTTCCTTCGAGGATTGAGCGAGGCGACATCCGTTCTTTCGTCATCCACGGGCGGAGCAAGGAGCGTAGCGACGCGGCGCAGACCCGAGGATCCATGCCGGGACTTCTCGGCGCCGCCGCGGTGCAGAATTCTGCTCCGTTGCACTCTGTGACCAAGGCCACGGAATGGATCCTAGGGTCTCCGCGACGCCGCTGCGCGGCTGCTTCGCCCTAGGATGACGAAGTTGGGAAGGCCTCGGCCAATCTCAAGGATTTGCGACGCTGAAGCGAATCCCGGCCTACGGCTCTGCCTTCAACGATCTGCCGAACGCCGCAGCCGCCATATCAATCAGCTGCGCGTGGATCGCGCCGCGCGATCGGCCATTCCCATCGTCGCACACCGGGTCACCGATCTCTTCGGACGCAATGATGTCCAATGCACCGGGCTTGCACGCGCCGAACATGCTGTAGTGGCTGGCATCCGCGATGGTCGCGTAGCTGGCCTTTGCAATCGCTTTCGCAATCCCGGAGGCGTCGGCGGTCGCCGGGATCTTTCCCGGCCGGCCAAGATTGACGATGGCGACCGGAATGCTGATGCCGGCGAAGCTTTTGACGTCGAAGACATCGACTGGCGCGGGATCGATTGCCATGGCGAAGCGAATGCGTTCGTCGCTGTTGTCGCGGCCGGCGGGCTGCAGATCCATGGCGTGGAGATCGACACCACTTTGCCTGATCCACTGGCAAAGCGAGGCGTTGAGCCGGTCCGTATCGCAATAGGCCGCCAGCAGTTTCGGGTCGACGCGGGCGCCGGTTATCGCAAGTGCCGTGTTGCCGCCCAAGGAAAGGCCGAGAACACCGACTTTGCCTTGCTCGAGATGATCACCGAAGAAGGCGTCCTTGCCTATCGCGTCCAGCGTCGCCGTGAGGTCGGCGGGGCGCAGCCAGAGTTTCATTGTCTCCGTGGCGGATTTGTTTGGCCCGGTGTTGCCCGGGTGCGTCGGAGCGGCGACGACGAAACCCTGCCTGGCCAGAGGCGTTGCAATCCAGCTCAGCGCCTGCGGGTTTCCCGCCAGGCCGGCGCCATGCGACAGCAGGATCAGTGGAAATTTTCCACCTGATATCGGCGCATCGCGCATGGCTGAGGTGCCGACGAAAAGCTTGCTGTCGCCCAGGTTGACCGGCTCGCCGCCCGGCTGGGCCGGATACCAAACCGTGACGTCGAGATCGATGCCGCGTTCCCTGGAGGGGGCGGGAAAGTGACGAACGCCGACAGTGTCGCCGGCGTCGGCCGGGTGTTGCATCAAAATTGTCGAAACAAGGATGGTGCAAAGCATGGTCCAGAACTTCATTGAGATCTCCGTTGCCGAACGCTTGCGCCAAGGCTGGGGGCTGGCACCCGGGCGGTTCGGTTGCTGTGTTCATGCCGCGATATCGGCGGATACGAACGCAGAGTGAGACCTCGATCATGATCGAGGACGTGCTTAATCGTGATTGAGGACCGCCCGGCGCGAACGGCGTCGCCGTGGAGCGCTGCCTCCTTAGGCGAACTTCACCAGCATCAGGCTGAAGCTGCCGATGAACAGGAAGGCGCAGAAGGCGAGCGCCAGCGGGCGCAGGCCGCGCGAACGCAGCTGTGAAATGTCGGCCTGCAGGCCCATGGCGGCGAGCCCCATGGTCAGCATGATGGTGGTGGCAAGCACTATTGCCGCCTTCACTTCGGCTGGCACGGTGACCAGGCTGTTCAGCGCCACGACGGCGATGAAAGCGGCGACGAACCACGGCATGGGCGGCCGTGCAGCAGACTGGTCGCCGCTCGTCTTGCGGCGCGCCATCAGGCCAAGCGCGATGACCATCGGCGCCAGCATGGCAACGCGCGTCAGCTTGGCGACGGTGGCGATCTCGCCGGACTGGGTGCCGTTCTGGAAGCCGGCGCCGATGACCTGCGCCACCTCATGGATCGAGGCGCCGGCCCACAGGCCGAACGCATGCTGGTCGAGGCCGAGCACCGGCGCCAGCAACGGGAAGCCGAGCATGGCGAGGGTGCCGAACAGCGTGATCGAGGCGACGGCATAGGTGACGTCCTCGTCGCGCGCATCGGTGACGATGTTGGTGGCGACGATGGCCGAGGCGCCGCAGATCGAGGTGCCGGCGGCGATCAGCTGCGCCAGCTTACGGTCGACGCCGATCAGCCGGCCAAGCGTGATGGTGAAGAGGAAGGTGGCGCCAAGCGTCGCCGCCACGATGCCGACGCCGCCGGCGCCGATCGAGACGACCTGGCCGAGCGTCAGCTGGAAGCCGAGCAGCACGATGGCGAAGCGCAGCAGGCGCTTTTGCGAGAAAGCGATGCCGGCCTTGGCATGAGCGGGCGTGCCGAGCACGTTGGAATAGACCATGCCGGCGACGACGGCGAGAATCATCGGGCTGAACAGGGCGAAGCCGGAGACATTGTGGGCCGAGAAGGCGACAGCGGTGATCATCGCCACCAGCACGATGCCGGGGATGACGCCGTTCCACACCGAATCGAGCCTCTTGCGGCCCGCCGCCAGATCGGCCGGTATCAGGCTTTTCGGAATGTCGTTCGCGATGTGAGTGGCGGAAGGCAATGCAATTCTCCAGGCAAGTACCCCTGGAGAATGCCATTCCTGAACCGATCTTTCCAACGAATTGTTCTGGTTGGAATGATCGATTTTTACGAACGGTTGTGCCGGCCCGAGCCTAGCTGGAAGCGCGCTGCATGATTTCGCCGATATGCGAACTGTTGACTAGAAACATTCCGTCATCATGCATAGGCGTTGGCGTCGGCTGAGTGATGTCAATCCTTCTCCAATATCCGGTGATCGCGTTTTCTATTGCCGATGGCCGATGGCCGAGTGACGCTAACTCGTCGTGCAACAGCTGCATCGAAAGACATCCGTTTTTGTCGGGAGTGGCACTAATTAGGTAATTGGCGATCGCGATATCGGCCGCGCGAGCCCAAACTAGGTCGGCGGCACCGACCACAAGATCCGCCAAGCCAGGCGGCAAGATCGAGCTGTCCTCCTTCTGTATGGCCAGTGCGATAAGCGCCATTCGTGCCGCCTGATGATGGATCGGCCGGAATTCGACTTTCCCTGCTTCGATGTCTTGGTAAGTTCTAAACGGAACCTGCATGTGACTTGCCATCTCGGCTTGAGTAACACCTGCTAGTCGTCGATATCCTACGGCGTCAAAAATCATTATCGAATCTCCTTGGGGCCACTCTGCTCAGCATACACGGTTTTCGTGCTTCTACAAGCGCCAACACGGAAACCGTGTACGGATGGTGGATTCCTGAAATCCTGACCGGAACCCGACATCCCTATAGCCAAGCAGAAGCTCAGCCGCGAAAACGCTCTTTGTGCAGAGCCTCTCGCGTTTTCGATATCCCGTCGGTTGTCGTGAAGGCAGTCGGGAGAAAATTCGCCGGTCAATTCAGGGCGCGAGACGATCGACGCTCCGCATACCCATCTATCGGCTGGACGCTGGCCGCAACTTCGGCGCCCTTTTTGCGGCGCTGGTGATTTTCGAAACCGTCAATGAGAGCTGTCCCTCTCCCCGTCACTATACGGGGAGAGGATGCCGGCAGGCAGGTGAGGGGCGGCGCAAACGTTGGCAGAATGGTAGTTCAAAACGTGAGGCGACTGCCCTGATAGCCGGCATGATTCATGGGGACTTTGCGCAGGCGCTGCGATATGCCGTCAGAGCTGCGCTTCGATGGCCGCCTTGTCGATGACCGACCAGACATTCCTGATCCGGTCGTTCAGAAATTCATAAAACACATTCTCGCTGAAGGAGACCTTTTTGCCATTGATGGGCAGGCCGAAGAAGGTTCCCCTTGGCGTGCAGTTGAACTGGATGCGGCTGGCGATGAAGGGTGGTTCGGAGATCAGCAGTTGGACGTCGAAATAGAGATCCGGGATTTCCTGGAAATCCCGCTCCAGCATGGCGCGGTAGCCTGACAGGCCGATCCGCTCACTGTTGTAGTGCACCTCGTCATGGACGAAGCGATGCAGCCTTTGCCAATCCTGGTTGTTGAGGCAGTCGATATAGCCTCGGTAGAGGTCGGTTTCGGTCACGGCGATCGCTCCGGGGTTTCGTCAGATCACGTTCCGGCAGGAAGATAGAACGACTGCGGGCGCAGTCCAGGTGGATCTTGGCTCCGGATGTCTTCAGAGAAAATCGGGTTGCGAGAGCATTCGGCCTACGTGCCAAGTTTCTTATAGTCGCCATACGTCAGGCGGTTTCTTGCGACATTGCTCAGCAACCGCTGGCATTTTGCGCGTGAAACGCTCTCTGCGGGGATGTGCCCCGGGGCGGCCATCGACCGCCGGGCACCGTGGCTCCGAATACACATTGCGAGTGCCTGTCGCCGGTAGGCGGGGTTGTCCCTCAGCCCTGTTTGCATCGCTTTGTACATCTCTGGCGGCATAGTCCAATCCGAACTTGTCGAGGCGCAACCCGCGACACCAGAAGCAACGATGACAAGTAGCGCCAAGCGGGTCATTTTGTTCTTGCCAAACCAGTGTGTGGCCGGATCGCTCCACGACGCGCAAGTGCGACCAGCACTTTTGAAGAGAATGCATCGTGCCATTTTGTCCTCACGCTTTAAAAACAATCGGAAGTAATCACACGTGGGGTCGACCAACAAGCAAGGCCGGATGCTTCTGGTTATTTTGCTTGAAATCATGCGGATTCGGATTGCCCGGGGCAGCGCCGGGACGCGGCCGCCAGCATGATAACGTGGTTTCGCGGTGACCCGACGTGGTGTTTAGCGGCCGCGATACCGCAGCGCATCGACCAGCAGCGAGAAGGCTGGCGTCGCCTGGCGGCGGCTGGGGTAATAGAGGTGGTAGCCGGGGAAGGGCGCGCACCAGTCGGCCAGCACCCGCACCAGCCGGCCGTCGGCCAGCGGCGCGTGCACCTGGTCCTCGGGCAGATAGGCAAGGCCGAGGCCGTCGAGCACCGCATTCATGCGCAGCCCTGCCGTGTTGAAGATCAACTGGCCCTCGACGCGCACCTTCAACTCGCGCCCGGCCTTTTCGAATTCCCAGGCATAGAGCCCGCCATAGGTCGGCAGGCGCAGGTTGATGCAATTGTGGGTGGTCAGGTCCTGCGGCATGCGTGGCTTTGGCCGCCTGGCGAAATAGGCCGGCGCGCCGACCACTGCCATGCGCATGTCGGGGCCGATGCGCACCGCGATCATGTCATGCGCCACCTGTTCGCCAAGCCGCACGCCGGCGTCATAGCGCTCGGCGACGATATCGGTCAGGCCGTAGTCGACGATGATCTCGATCTTGATGTCGGGGTAATCCGGCAGCAGCGGGGCAATCGCCGGCCACAGGATTGCATCGGCGGCGTGCTCGCCGGCGGTGATGCGGATGGTGCCGGCGGGCTTTTCGCGCAAGGCGCTGAGCGCGGCGAGTTCGGCCTCGATCTCGTCGAGCCTTGGCCCGACGGAGCGCACCAGGCGCTCGCCGGCCTCCGTGGGCGAGACGCTGCGCGTGGTGCGGGTGAGCAACCGCACGCCCAGCCGCTCCTCCAGCGCGCGTACCGTGTGGCTGAGCGCGGATTGCGAAACACCGAGCTGTGCCGCCGCCCGGGTAAAACTTTTTTCGCGCGCAACCGCGAGGAAGGCAGTCAGCTCGTTGAGATTGTCTCGCGGCATTGATGAGCTCTTCTCATAAGCCTATGCCGGATATAGCACCTAATCCAGGCCAATCGCAGGGGCTAAATAAGCTCCATCACAATCGGCTGCCCGAAATCGGCGGCCCCGGAAGCCGTTGGCAGTGTCCTGCCCGGCGTCGAGAAGGGAAAAACCATGGATATCAAGAGAAGCGGCTCGCAAGCCTCCGGCAAAGGCCCTGGCGACTGGTTCACCGGCACGGTGCGCATCGACCCGCTGTTCGCGGCCATTGCGCCGGCTCGCGCCGCCGGCAATGCCGTCACTTTCGAGCCCGGCGCACGCACGGCGTGGCACACCCATCCGCTCGGCCAACTGCTGATCGTCACCGCCGGCTGCGGCCGCGTGCAGCGCGAAGGCGGGCCGATAGAAGAAATCCGGCCGGGCGACGTGGTCCGCTTCGAGCCTGGCGAAAAGCACTGGCATGGCGCCGCGCCCACCACCGCCATGACCCACATCGCCATCCAGGAGGCGCTCGACGGCAAGGCGGTCGACTGGATGGAGCATGTCAGCGACGCGCAATACCAGGCCTGATCGCCGGAGCCAGCAGATGTCCACGCCCGCCACCGCACCGCACAAGACGGCCATCCTGGCGATCATCCTCGTCAGCTATGTGATGATCGTGCTCGATACCTCGATCGTGCTCACCGGCCTGCCCAGGATCCATCAAGGCCTCGGCTTTACCGATGCCGGGCTGGCCTGGGTGCAGAGCGCCTATACGTTGACCTTTGGCGGCTTCCTGCTGCTCGGGGCGCGGGCGGGCGACATTCTGGGCCGCAGGCTGATGCTGATCGTCGGTCTTGGCCTGTTCACGCTTGCCTCGCTGGCGATTGGTGCGGCGCAATCGGCGGCCTGGATGATCAGCGCGCGGGCGATCCAGGGTCTTGGCGCAGCCATCCTGGCGCCCTCGACGCTGGCACTGCTGCAGACCACTTTCGCCGAAGGTCCCGAACGGACCCGCGCCGTGTCCTATTACAGCGCGGTGGCCGGTGTGGCGGCCAGCGTCGGCCTGGTGCTGGGCGGCGTGTTGGCCGACTGGATCTCGTGGCGCGTCGGCTTCTTCATCAATCTGCCCATCGGCATCGCCATGATCCTCGCCGCGCGCAAGTACATCGTGGAAACGGAGCGGCGCGGCGGTGAACTCGACATCGTCGGCGCGCTGACCTCGACCGTCGGCATGACGGCGCTTGTCTACGGCTTTATCCGCTCGGCCGACACCGGCTGGACGAATGCCGGCACGATCGCGTCGCTGGCGGGTGCCGTGCTGCTGCTTGGCATCTTTGTCGTCAACGAGTGGAAGGCAAGGCAGCCGATCATGCCGCTCAGGCTGTTCGCCAGCCGCGAGCGTGCCGGCGCCTATGCCGCCCGCATCCTGTTCCTCGGCGCCATGATCGGCTTCTTTTTCTTCACCACGCAATATCTGCAAGGCGTGCTCAACTACCGGGCGTCGCTGACCGGCATGGCCTTCCTGCCGATGACCATGGTGAATTTCGCCGTGGCGATGGTCGTGCCGCAGCTGACGCGCCGGTTCGGCAATGGCCGGCTGCTCGCCGGCGGCCTGACCCTCTGCCTCTTGGGCATGGCCTGGCTAAGCCGCGCCTCGTTCGACACGGCCTACCTGACCGGGGTGGCGCTGCCCATGGTGCTGATCGGCGCCGGCCAAGGCATGGCGCTCAGCCCGTTGACCACATCGGGCATTGCCGGCGTTGCGCCTGGGGATGCCGGTGCTGCCTCGGGCGTCGTCAATGTCGCCCATCAGCTCGGCAATTCGCTCGGCCTCGGCGTGCTTGTCGCGGTGGCCGCCATCGGTGCCGGTGCGCTCGATGGCCGCGAATTGCTCGCCTATCGCGTCGGCACCGCGCTCACCGCCGGCTCGGCCATGCTGGCGCTGGCGCTGCTGTTCGTCTGCGCGCTGATCGTGCGGCCCCGCAAGGCGGTGCAGGCGGTGGCCAGCGGGGCGAACGCCTGAGCGCTGGACGCGGGCCGGCGACCCTCAACAAGAATCGAAAAGGAGCAAGACAATGCAAAAGCGCATACTTGGAAAGAGCGGCCTCGAAGTCTCGGCCATCGGGCTGGGCTGCATGGGAATGAGCCAGTCCTACGGGGCGCCGATGGAAACGGCCGATGCCGTCCGCCTGATCCGCTCGGCGTTCGAGCGCGGCGTCACCTTCTTCGACACGGCGGAGGTCTATGGGCCGTTTAGGAACGAGGAGGTCGTCGGCGAGGCGTTGCAGCCGATCCGCGACCAGGTGGTGATCGCCACCAAATTCGGCATCGACATCGCCGGCACGGCCGGACATGAGGGCATGGACAGCCGGCCGCAGCACATTCGCGACGTCGTCGAGGCCTCGCTCAAGCGGCTGAGGACCGACCACATCGACCTTCTCTATCAGCACCGCGTTGATCCCGTCGTGCCGATCGAAGAGGTGGCGGGGACGGTGAAGGACTTGATCAGCCAAGGCAAGGTGAAGCATTTCGGCCTCTCCGAAGCGGGCGTGCGCACCATAAGGCGCGCCCATGCGGTGCAGCCGGTTGCGGCCCTGCAAAGCGAATACTCGCTGTGGTGGCGTGAACCCGAGGAGGCGATCCTGCCGGTGCTCGAAGAGTTGGGGATCGGCTTTGTGCCCTTCAGCCCGCTGGGCAAGGGTTTTCTGACCGGCGCCATCAACGCCGACACGACGTTCGACAGCAGCGACTTCCGCAACACCGTGCCGCGTTTTGCGGAGGAGGCCCGCAAGGCGAACCAGGCGCTGGTCGATGCGATCGTCGCGATCGCGGCGCAGAAGAAGGTGACCCCGGCGCAGGTCGCGCTCGCCTGGCTGCTGGCGCAAAAACCCTGGATCGTTCCGATCCCCGGCACCACCAAGCTCAATCGCCTCGAGGAGAACATCGGATCGGCCACCGTCGCGCTGACGGCGGACGATCTTGCCAACATCGAGAGCGCGGTCTCGGCGATTGCCGTGCAGGGAGAGCGCTATTCGCCGCAACAGGCGGCACGGATCGATCGCTGAGGCTGCGATGACCAAAATTCTCATCCTCGGCGCCAACGGCCAGCTGGCGCGCAACACGACGCGGGTTTTCCTCGAAGACACCGATGTCGCGCTGACGCTCTATCTCAGGCGGGCCAGCCGGCTCGCCAATCCCAACCCTGACCGGGTGGCGATCGTCGAGGGCGACGTGCTCGATGAAGCCACGCTGCTGGCTGCCATGCAGGGGCAGGATGTGGTCTACGCCAATCTTGCCGGCGACATGGCGCGGCAGGCTGGCGCGATCATCGACGCGATGCATGCCACCGGCGTCAAGCGGCTGATCTTCATCTCCTCGATGGGCATCTATGGCGAGGTGCCCGGCGAGCGGTACCGCGGCATTCTCGACCCCTATAGGGATTCAGCGGCGCTGGTCGAACAATCCGATCTCGACTTCACCATCCTTCGGCCAGGCTGGTTCACACACGACCAAGCGGTCGACTACCAGATCACGCAGAAGGGCGAGGCTTTCAGGGGGCATGATGTCTCGCTGAACAGCCTGTCCGACCTGATCGTCAAGCTGGCGGGATCGCCTGGTCTGCATTCTCGCAGCAGCCTTGGGGTCAGCCGATCATGAGACGTGCCGCGAACCCACAGGAAAGGACATCATCATGACAGATAACATCAAGGGCAAGGTCGTCGTCATCACCGGCGCCAGCAGTGGGCTCGGCGAAGCCGCCGCACGGCTGCTGGCGAAGGAGGGCGCGAAGCTGGTGCTGGGCGCGCGCCGCCTCGACCGGCTCGAGGCACTGGCCGCTGAGCTTTCGCTCGGCAAGGACGCCATCATGCAGACCGACGTCACCGATGTCGGTCAGGTCCGACGCCTCGTCGACCATGCGGTGAAGACGCATGGCCGTGTCGACGTCATCATCAACAATGCCGGGCTGATGCCGCATTCGCCGCTGGAGCGCGGCAAGGTCGAGGACTGGGACCGGATGATCGACGTCAACATCAAGGGCGTGCTTTACGGCATCGCCGCCGCATTGCCGCATATGAAGACGCAGAAGAGCGGCCACATCATCAACGTCTCCTCGGTCGCGGGCCACAAGGTCGGGCCGGGCGGCGCGGTCTATGCCGCGACCAAGCACGCGGTGCGCATCATCTCCGAAGGGCTGCGGCAGGAAGTGAAACCTTACAACATCCGCACCACCATCATCTCGCCGGGCGCCGTGGCGACGGAACTGCCCGACAGCGTCACCGAGCCCGATGTCGCCGAGGGCGTGCGCGCGCTCTATGATCGGGTGGCCATCCCAGCCGATTCCTTCGCCAGGACGGTGGTCTTCGCCATGAGCCAGCCCGACGAGGTCGACATCAACGAGATCCTGTTCCGGCCGACAGCGCAGGAGTACTAGCACCTCGGCGTGCACCTTTGAGGGCGCGCGCGTCTAGCCGTGCCGTATGCCTTTAGCGATTGGCGGAAACGCCCGACACTTCGTCATCCACGGGCGGAGCAGCCGCGTAGCGGCGTCGCGGAGACCCGAGGATCCATGCCGCGACCTTGCTGACAGGTGCAGCGGAGCAGGATTCCGAACCGTGGCAACGCTTTGAGGTCGCGGCATGGATCCTCGGGTCTGCGCCGCGTCGCTTCGCTCCTTGCTCCGCCCGTGGATGACGAAGTCGGGGGCGCCGCAAATCTCCAAATCTTGACAGTTGCACCTTTCCCGCGCCAGCTTGGCGCCATGTTCGTTCCCGCGCTCGCCATCGCCAACCGACGCCGCCGCACAGTGCGGAGCGGCAAGCTGATTGCGCGACGACAAGGGCCGGCACAATAAATCCGGTTCGTTCGTTTCCAGCCCCGCCCGCGACAACGCCGGCGGGGTTTTCATGCCTGGAGCATTGTGATGACAAACAATTCCATCCGGTTTCGGCCGGCCGAACCCGCTGACGCCGCAGCGATCAGGGACATCGTGCACGCGGCCTATGCGAAGTGGGTGCCGGTGATCGGCCGCGAGCCGCTGCCGATGCGCGCCGATTACGACAAGGCCGTTGCCGAGCACCCGTTCGAGCTCGCCGTCGCGGATGGCCGCATTGTCGGGATGATCGAAACCATGCTGGCCGACGATCACCTGTGGATCGAGAATGTCTGCGTGTCGCCAGAGGCGCAGGGCAGGGGCATCGGCCGGCTGCTGCTGGAGCGGGCGGAGCGGAAGGCGTTCGAGGCCGGCCGCCCCGAGCTGCGCCTGCTGACCAATGGCGCGTTCGAGGCCAACGTGTTGTTGTACAAAAGGCATGGCTATACGATCGACCGGGAGGAGCCGTTCATGGGCGGCATGACGGTCTATATGAGCAAGAGATTGACGCGATAGCGGCAATCGGAGGCATGGATACGACGATGGCTGCCAGGGTCAAATTGAAGCAACTTCCCGGGTCGTACGCGATTTCGCGGCTCGGAGCGGGCGACGGCATTCCCGGCTGGGCGGACGGGCCGGGCTTCGTCAGCATCACCAGGACCGACGACGAGCTTTCGATCACGTGCCTGCAGGATCGCGTTCCAGGCACGGTCAAGCACGATGGCGACTGGGTCGTCTTCAAATTGCAGGGGCCCTTTGCTTTCGACGAAACCGGCATCGTGTTGTCGGTCATCCAGCCGCTGTCGGAAAGCGGGCTGGGCATCTTCGTGGTGTCCACCTTCGATGGCGATCACCTGCTGGTGAAAGCGGCGGATCAAGATGCGGCGAGACGGCATCTGGTCGAGGCAGGACACACACTGCTGTAATTCATCCCACGCCATCGAAAACGGCTGGGTTCGCTGGCCCAACGCCTCTGGCTCAATCACTGGCGCGCTGGCTCAACCACTTCGGGGGTTGCGTTTGACAGCGCGGTTTGTGCATCGTTATCTCTAGCTGGATATCACGGCCGGAACGGCCTTGCGGCACCCCCAAGGAGAAAACCATGTCACACAATCTGCAGTTCTATATCGATGGCGCGTGGGTCGATCCTGAAGTGCCCAACACGCTCGATGTCATCGATCCCTCGAACGAGGATGCCTTCGCGCAGATCTCGCTCGGCTCCAAGGCCGATGTCGACAAGGCGGTGGCCGCCGCCAAGCGCGCTTTCAACACATTCGGCTTCACCTCGGTGGAAGAGCGCCTCGATATCCTGAACCGCATCATCGAGGTCTACAAGAAGCGCTCGAAGGATCTGGCGCTTGCCGTGTCGCGCGAGATGGGCGCGCCACGCCAGATGGCGCTCGACAGCCAGGTCGGCGTTGGGCTGGCGCATCTGACCAAAATGGCTGAGGTGCTGAAGAGCTTCCAGTTCCGTCACGTCAAGGGCAGCGCGCTGATCGTCAAGGAGCCGATCGGCGTCGTCGGCCTGATCACGCCGTGGAACTGGCCGCTGAACCAGATCACCTGCAAGGTCGCCCCCGCGCTCGCCGCCGGCTGCACCATGGTGCTGAAGCCATCGGAAATCGCGCCGCTCGACGCCATCATCTTCGCCGAGATCATCGACGAGGCGGGCGTGCCGAAGGGCGTGTTCAACCTCGTCAATGGCGATGGCCCCGTTGTCGGCCAGGCGCTGTCCAGCCATCCCGACATCGACATGATGTCGTTCACCGGTTCTACCCGGGCCGGCATATTGGTGGCCAAGGCCGCCGCCGACACGGTCAAGCGCGTGCATCAGGAACTGGGCGGCAAGTCGGCCAACATCCTGTTCCCGGATGTCGACCTCGCCACCGCCGTCAGCAAGGGCGTCGCCGGCTGCTTCGGCAATAGCGGCCAGTCCTGCAATGCGCCGACCCGCATGTTCGTGCCGCGCGATCGCCATGACGAAGCGGCGGGCTATGCCAAGGCGGCAGCGGAAAAGTTCGTGGTCGGGCCCGCCGACGGCGCCAACACCAAGCTTGGTCCTGTTGTCAGCCAGATCCAGTTCGACAAGATCCAGGACCTGATCCAGAGCGGCATCGACGAGGGTGCGACACTGGTCGCCGGCGGCCCCGGCCGCCCTGCCGAACTCAACCGCGGCTACTATATCAGGCCGACCGTGTTCGCCGACGTCACCCACGACATGCGCATCGCGCGCGAAGAAATCTTCGGGCCGGTGTTGGCGATCCTGCCCTACGACACGGTCGAACAGGCGGTCGAGCAGGCCAACGACACCGTCTACGGCCTTGCCTCCTACATCCAGGCCAAGGACATCCAGAAGGCCCGCGACGTGGCGGCACGCATGCGCTCGGGCAATGTCTACATCAACTACCCGACCTGGGACGCCGGCCTGCCCTTTGGCGGCTACAAGCAGTCGGGCAATGGCCGCGAATACGCCGAATACGGGCTCGAGGATTTCCTCGAGATCAAGGGCATCGCGGGATATGAGGCGGCTGAGTAAATGCCAATGCAGCGCGCCGCTCATGCGGCGCGCTGACCTTCCCGCATGGACGGAGGGATTGAGCTTTGGTTGCAGCCGGCCACCGACCATTTATGATGGTGTTGCGGAAATTCCTGGGTGTTTCCTGCACGAACCGCGGATGAGCCGAAGGTGGAAAAGTCAGAGCCCAACGAGAGTCTCTACCAGGTCTTCGTCGACGATAATTTCCATTATCGTGACGAGAGTCATCGGTATTTGGACGGACAATTCGCAACTTACGAAGAGGCGGTGGAGCATTGCCGCGCCATAGTAGACGGCGAACTGGAAAATGCTTTCAAACCGGGAGCAACCGCCGAACAGCGGTTTGAGACATACAGTTTGTTTGGCTTGGACCCGTTCATCAAGACACCGCCCGGGCGACGGGTCGATCCGCCTTTTTCCGCTTGGGATTATGCAAAGGAGCGGTGCGGAATCTTACCTCGCGCCGCCACCATTCCAGAAGCCTGATTTTCAGCGCTTCTTGCCAATTGGCAAATACGTGCTATATCTCTGCCAATAGCAGAGGTGAGCACAATGCAGCTTCAGTCCATCGTCACCACGCCGGCCACGGTCGGGTCAGCCATTTCGGAGGAAGAGGCGGGCGCCCTGGCGCGCACCACGGTCAATCTGTTCAAGGCGTGGAACCTCACCGATCTGGAGGCTTGCATCCTGCTCGGTGGCATGTCGGCACGGACCTGGGCGCGCTGGAAGGAGGGCGGCATCGGCCGCATCGACCGCGACCTGCGCACCCGCATGGCGCATCTGATGGGCATCCACAAGGGCCTGCGCTATCTCTTCACCGAGCCGGCGCGCGGCTATGCCTGGATCCGCAAGCCCAATGCCACTTTCGGCGGCCAGTCGGCGCTCGACCTGATGCTGCGCGGCGAAATCTCCGACCTTGCCGCGATGCGCGAATGGCTCGATGCGGAGCGTGGTGCATGGTGAGTGGGCTCGCGGTCCGGCGCCGCGTCCACTGGCACCAGACGTTTCGCATCATCCGCTCCATCCATCCGCCGATCGACCTCTTCGAGGACATTGCCGATCCGCGCGACTGGGAGGCACTGGCCTCGGTGGAGGAGAAGACCAACCCGCGCATCCGGCTGGAGATCGGCGACCTCGGCAAGGTTACGGCCGCAAGGCGGGTGTCCGGCCCTGGCGCCAGCTTCGTCATGGCGCCCTTCGTGCATTGTTCGACGCTGCGGCCCCGCCGCTTCTCGGATGGCAGCTACGGCCTCTATTATGCCGGCGACAGCGAGGATGTGGCGCTGGCCGAAACCATCCACCACCACCAGAATTTCATGCGTGCGACCAATGAGGACCCGGGCTGGACGGCGGACTTTCGCGTGCTGATCGGCAGCGTCGACCGCGACCTCGATGACGTCAACGCGGTGCCCGGCGTGCTCGACCCCGACGACTACACCGCCTCGCAGGCCGAAGGGCGGGCGCTGCGGGCGCAAGGCAGCGACGGGCTGGTGTGGAACAGCGTGCGCATGCCTGAGGGCCAAGGCATCGGCATCTTCTGGCCCGACGTCATCCCCGTTCCGGTGCAGGGCCGGCACTACAGCTACCACTGGGACGGCAAGCGCGTGGATTTCGTGCGCCAGCACGACACGGGCAAGGTGCTTTCGGTCACCTGATGGGATAGCGGCGCATTCGTTGGAAAGGCTTGCGCCCGGCGGCGTCATTCCGGTTCGTGCCATGCCCAGAGAGCAATGTTCTCCGATCGCCATCAACAATGGCATGGATTTCCTGCCATATCGTCTCTACCCGATCTATATATCGGTTGAGATCGATGCGAGGTGAAGATGGACCACGACATCATATTGAAGGCACTGGCGCATCCGTTCCGACGCGATGTCCTGGCGTGGCTGAAGGAGCCTGAACAGCACTTCGCCGCGCAGGCGCATCCGCTCGAAATGGGCGTCTGCGCCAGCCAGTTCGACCATCGCGGCCTGGCGCAGTCCAGCGTCTCGGCACATCTGGCGACACTGGCGTCGGCCGACCTCGTGACGACGCGGCGGGTCGGCCAATGGGTGTTCTACAAGCGCAACGAAGAAACCATCGCCGCCTTCCAGGCCGCCTTGTCCGATCTCTGACGATCCTCCCCATCCCCCAAAAATGCATGAAAGGCATTTCTCATGGCTACCCTCTTTGATCCCTTGCGGGCCGGTGATCTCGCGCTGGCGAACCGCATCGTCATGGCGCCGCTGACGCGTAACCGCTCGCCCAATGCGGTGCCCGGCGACCTCTCGGTGACCTATTACAGCCAGCGCGCCACGGCTGGCCTGATCGTGACCGAGGCCACCGCCATCAGCCATCAGGGCCAGGGCTATGCCAACGTGCCCGGCCTCTATGGCGCGGATCAGCTGGCCGGCTGGAAGCGTGTCACCGATGCCGTTCACAAGGCCGGCGGCAAGATCGTCGTGCAGCTCTGGCATGTCGGACGCATCTCGCACACGACGTTGCAGCCCGGTGGCGGCAAGCCGGTGGCGCCGTCGGCGATCAGGGCAAACTCCAAGACGTTCCTGGTCAAGCCGGATGGCAGCGGCGAGTTCGCCGAGACCTCCGAGCCGCGCGCGCTCGATGCCGCCGAACTTCCCGGCATCGTCGAGGATTTCTGCCGCGCCGCCAAGGCGGCGATCGAGGTAGCGGGTTTCGACGGCGTCGAGATCCATGGCGCCAATGGCTATCTCATCGACCAGTTCCTGCGCTCGGGCACCAATCATCGTACCGATGAGTATGGCGGCTCGATCGAGAACCGGACGCGCTTCCTGTTCGAGGTGGTCGACGCTGTCACGGGCGCCGTCGGCGCCGGCAGGACGGGGATCAGGCTGTCCCCGGTGACTCCCGCCAACGACACCTCGGATGCCGATCCGCAGCCGCTGTTCAATCATGTGGTGGCCGGCCTGGGCAGCCGCGGCCTCGCCTATATCCATATCGTCGAGGGCGCGACCGGTGGGGCGCGCGACTTCAGCCAGGGCGACGGGCCGTTTGACTACGAAGAACTGAAGGCCACCTATCGCAAGGCCGGCGGCACTGGCGCCTGGCTGGTGAACAATGGCTACGACAAGGAACTGGCCGAAAAGGCTGTCGGATACGGCTATGCCGACCTTGTCGCGTTCGGCAAGCTGTTCATCGCCAATCCCGACCTCGTCAGCCGGCTGAAGCGCAATGCCGGACTGAACGATCCGGACAAGGCGACGTTCTATGGCGGAGACGCCAGGGGCTATACGGACTACCCGACGGCGGCCTGAGCCGCCTATCCCCGACGATCTGATCTTACGCCTCCTCACAAGGCAGCCGGCTCCCCATGGGAGCCGGTCGGCCATCACGCCCGATCCGCGACCGGATTGAACATTCCGCCGAGACGGCGTACAGACGCGATGCAAGGCAACGCTATTTTTCAACAGATATAACGTCTGCCGGTTCGAGGCAGAGGTTCAAGAAATGGCGCCAGCGAAAAAAGCCGTGGTCATGATCTATGCGGCCGGCAGCCTGCGCCATGTCTTGCCGTCGCTGGTCTCGGCTTTCCAGTCGATTTCAGGCATGACCGCCGAGACACGGCTTGGCCCCGCCGGCCTGCTGCGCGAGCGCATCGAGGCTGGCGAGCGGCCCGACATTTTTCTCTCGGCGAGCTTTGCCCATCCGGCCCGGCTTGCCGAGCTGAAGCTGGCGCGGCCGGCGGTGGTCTTCGCCCGCAACACCATGGCCGCCGCCGTGCGCCGCGACGCCGGCTTCACCACGAGGAATTTCGTCGAGAGGCTGCTTGATCCCACGATCGGTATCGCCACCTCGACGCCGCTGAAAGATCCCTCCGGTGACTATGCCTGGGCGATCTTCCGGCGCATCGACCAGGCGCGGCCCGGCAGCTTCGCGCTGCTCGACGCCAAGGCGCAGAAGCTGGTCGGCGGCTCGGAAACATCAAACATTCCCGGCCGCTACGACCCGATCGCGGCAGCACTTGCCGCCGGCACCGCCCATGTCTTCCTCGGTTCTCGTACAGGCCTGAAAGGGCTGGCGCAGGAGGCCGAGGGTGTCGACATCGTGGACATTCCGGCGACCGTGAATGTCGTGCCGGAATATGGGCTGGCGACGCTGGAAGGGTGTTCGCCGGCAGGACAGGCACTGGCGCTGTTTATTCTCTCGTCGGTCGGGCAGGGGATCTTGCGCGATTTCGGGTTTTTGCCGGTGGCGCTGCCGCAAGGGATGTGAGCTGACGCGGCCGTTCTTCCCTTCTCCCCTTTGTTTGGACCGGAGACATCGCGCTTCTGTCCTCGAATGGCATCCCGAACCCCCTCGCGCAAAAGCGCAAAACTGTTCGCGATGTCCTCGCACACCTGTTCGCGATGTCTCCGGTCCAAACAAAGGGGAGAAGGGAAGGCGCACGCGACGGCCTGCCGGATGAGCTTGCCGCACTCCAACCAACGCTATATGCATGCGAACACATCGAATGCGCCTTGAGAGGCCCCCAATGAATCTGCGTCGCGGCTCTGTGCTCGCCTTTGCCTTGATCTCCTCGCTAATGGCCTTGCCGCCAGCGGTTGCGCGTACCGTCACCGACCAGCTCAACCGCACGGTGACCGTCCCGGACAAGGTCGAGCGCATCGTCGTGCTGCAGCACCAGACGCTCGACATACTGGTCGAGCTCGGCGCCGCCGACAAAATCGTCGGCGTGTTGCGCACCTGGCCAAAGCTCATTCCCGGGCTCGACAAATACGCACCGCGGCTCGCCAGCCTGCCGATGCCGGGCGACCTCTCGACCGCCAATGTCGAGGAGGTGCTGAAGCTGAAGCCCGATGTCGTCTTCGTCACCAATTACGCGCCGCCGGCGATGATCGAGCAGCTGTCGCAGGCCGGGCTGCCGGTGGTGGCGATCTCGCTGTCGAAGGGCGAGGGCGTCGAGGCGCCAAAACTCAACCCGACCTTCGCCGATGACGACGTTGCTTACTCGGAAGGCCTGAAGATCGGCGTGCGGCTGATCGGCGACATCGTCGGCAAGCGCGAGCGGGCCGACCAGCTGATCGACTATGCCTTTGCCCTACGCAAGCAGGTGGAAGAGCGCGTCGCCTCGATCCCCGATGCCGAGCGGGTGAAGCTCTACATGGCCAACCCCGACATGAACACTTACGGCTCGGGCAAATACACCGGCGTCATCATGAGGCGCTCCGGTGGTGTCAATGTCGCGGCGGGCGTGCGCGGCGCCACAAAAGTGTCGATGGAGGATGTGCTGGCCTGGAACCCGCAGGTGGTCTTCGTGCAGGACCGCTACGCGCCGGTGGCCGACGAGATCAAGAAGAGTGCCGCCTGGCAGCATGTCGACGCGGTCGAGAACAAGCGTCTCTACATCACGCCAGAATATGTGAAGCCGTGGGGCTATCCGCTGCCGGAAGCTTTGGCGCTGGGCGAATTGTGGATGGCGAAGAAGCTTTACCCCGAGCGCTTCGCCGACATCGACATGCAGAAGCAGGCCGATGCGTATTATCGGAAGTTTTATGGGCAGAAGTATAGCGGGCCGAATTGAGAGCGGCGTTGCGAGGCCAACTATGAGCGCCGCGCTGCCCCTCATTGCCCTGCCGGGCATTTCTCCCCGTATAGTGACGGGGAGAAAGACGCTCTTGTCCATGGCTTCGCCAATCACCTTCCTTGCAAGAAGGGCGCCGGCAGCGGCACAGCTTCTTTCTCCCCGTTTACGGGGAGAAATGCCCGGCAGGGCAATGAGGGGCAGCGCAAACGATAGAAAAGGAATGCACGCCCGTGCTGCCGGCGGCATGAGGCATTAAATCCGTGCCCGGGCTCGAACCACCAACCAGCAAGTCCCCCCGCAGCCTCGCAACCATCCTGCTCATCGCACTGCCCACCATCCTCTTCCTGCTCTCCTTCCTGCTCGGCCGCTACCCCGTCGAACCCATCACCGTCATCAAGGTCATCGCCGCGCAATTCCTGCCGATCGCGCAGGACTGGCCGCCGGTGGTTGGCTCCGTGGTGCTCGATGTGCGGCTGCCGCGTGTGCTTGCTGCCATGGTCGTTGGCGGCGGGCTGGCGCTTGCCGGCGCTTGCTATCAGGGCGTGTTCCGCAATCCGCTGGTGTCGCCGTTCACGCTCGGCGTTTCGGCCGGCGCCGGCTTTGGCGCGGCGGTGGCGATCCTGCTCTTCGGCGAGCGCTACGCGACGCAGGCCTGCGCCTTTGCCTTCGGGCTGCTGGCGGTGGCGATGTGCTTTGCCATGAACCGCTTCTTCCGGCTGAACTCGACCATCGCGCTGGTGCTGGGCGGCATCATTGTCGGTTCGCTGTTCACGGCGCTTCTGTCGCTGCTGAAATATGTCGCCGACCCCAATTCCAAACTGCCGGTCATCGAGTTCTGGCTGCTCGGCTCGCTCTCTTCTGTCTCGACATCAGACCTCGTGCCGGTGCTGGTCGTCACCATTCCTTGCGTCGCCGGGCTGCTCGCCCTGCGCTGGCGGCTGAACGTGCTGGCGATGGGCGACGAGCAGGCCCGCATCATGGGCGTCGAGGTTGCGCGGCTCAGGCTGGTGATGATCCTGCTGTCGACGCTGATCGCGGCCTCGGCTGTGTCGATCAGCGGCATCATCGGCTGGGTCGGGCTGGTCATCCCGCATTTCGCCCGCATCCTCGTCGGGCCGGATTTCCGCCGCCTGCTGCCGGCGACCTTGTCGCTCGGCGCCTGCTATCTGCTGATCATCGACGACGTTGCCCGCACGGTGACAGCGGCCGAAGTGCCGCTCGGCATCCTCACCGCGCTGATCGGCGCGCCGGTGTTCATGCTGCTGCTCGGGCGCGGCAGGTTGGGCTGGGCATGATGGGTTCATCATGATCCTGGCTGCCGCCGATCTCGGCTTTTCCTATCCCGGCCGCGCGAGTCCGGTGTTTTCCGGCATCAGCCTCGATGTCGCGGCCGGCGAGGTGGTCTGCGTGCTCGGCCCGAATGGCGTTGGCAAATCGACGCTGCTGCGCTGCCTGGCCGGGCTCTCGGCGCCGAGCGCCGGCTCCATGCAACTGGAAGGCCAGCCAATCGCATCGCTGTCGCGCGCGGCGATCGCGCGGCTGCTGGCGCTGGTGCCGCAGAGCTACGAGACGGTCTTCGCCTTCTCGGTGCGCACCGTGGTCGAGATGGGGCGCGCGCCGCATCTTGGCCCGTTCGACGCGCCGGGCGACGAGGCGGCGCGGATGACCCGCGAGGCGCTGGCGACGCTCGGCATTCCCCATCTGATCGATGCCGCCTACAGCGAGATCAGCGGCGGCGAACGCCAACTGGTGCAGATCGCGCGCGTGCTGGTGCAGGCGCCGAAGCTGATGATCCTGGACGAGCCGACCGCGCATCTCGACTTCGCCAACCAGGCCCGCTTCCTGGCGCTGATGCGCCGGCTCGCCGCCGGCGGCCTGGCCGTCATCTTCACCTCTCACGCGCCCGACCACGCCTATGCGCTGGCAGACCGCACGCTGGTCCTGTCGCCTGACCATCCGCCGGTGCTTGGGCCGACGGAAGAGATCCTCACCGAGGCGGTGCTGTCACGCGCCTATGGTGTGCCGATTCGCCCCATCCGCGCGGGCGGCCACGTCGCTTGCGTGGCGGATGTGGGGCCTGGCTGATCGGATTTCTTTGTTACGGTGACTTGCGGCGATCAAGAATTTGCCTGATCAAGTCGGTATAGGGCCAACAATCGCCAGACATGATCCAGATACCGCTGACATGATGCTTCATAGATTTCTGCGATTGGCTGCGGGGGCGCGGCGGACTCTGGCTGGCGCTGCCATACTGCTGGCACTCGGCGCTCCCGTCCTGGCGGCCGACAGCCGCCTGGATGATTGCGCTAACGACAAACTTGACACTGCCAAGCGGATTGCTGCCTGCACCAGCGTGCTGGAGGACAAGGCGACGTCGCCGGCTGACCAGGCCATTGCCTATTTCGATCGCGGCAATGCGTTGGACGCGACCGGCGAATACGACCGCGCCATATCGGATTACGACAAAGCGATCGAGCTCGATCCCAAGGACGCCGATGCCTTCAACAATCGTGGCCTGAGCTGGAGCCACAAGAAGGACTATGACCGGGCGCTCGCCGACTACAGCAGGGCGATAGAGCTCAATCCGCAATTCTCCCTTGCCTATGCCAACCGGGGCCTGATCTGGCACGGCCAGAAGCGCGACGAAGACCGCGCGATCGCCGATTTCAACAAGGCGATCAGTCTCGAACCGCAAACCAGCGATGTCTATAACCTTCTCGGCAATGCGTATCTGCGCAAGGGCGACTATGACAGCGCCATCACCGGCTACAGCCAGGCGGTGTTTCTCGATCCCGAGAATCCCGATCTGTATTTCAATCTCGGGCTGGCCTGGACCTCCAAGGGCAATCCGGAACGCGCCATAGCAGACTACAGCCAGGCGATCAGCCTCGACGCGAAGCATGTCGATGCCTATCGCTGGCGCGCTGATGCCTGGGTCAAGCGGGGCGACACCGATCGCGCCATTTCAGACTACGACGAGGCCATCAGGATCGATCCGAGGGACGCCGAGACCTTCCGCAATCGTGGTGATTTGTGGTTCGGCAAGAAGGACTATGATCGTGCCGTTGCGGATTACGGGCAGGCCATCGATGTCGATCCCAGAGATGCGGTAGCCTATAATGATCGTGGCTGGACGTGGTCGCAGAAGAACGACGCCGATCGCGCCATAGCGGATTTCGACAAGGCGATCAGCCTCGATCCGACCTACGCCAGGGCCTACAACAATCGCGGCCTGGCGTGGTCGGACAAGGGCGATCTCGACCGTGCCATATCGGACTACGACCAGGCGATCGCCATCGATCCCAAATATGCGCAGCCTTACGATAACCGGGGCCTGGCGCTGATGGACAAGGGTGAATACGACCGCGCCCTGGCGGACTTCAATCTGGCGATCCTCGCCGATCCTGCATACGCCAGGGCCTACAAGAACCGCGGGGCGGCCTGGGCCCGGAAAGCTCAGTTCAACTACGCCATCGCCGACTACGATCGAGCGATTGCACTTAATCCGGACTATGCAAGCGCCTATCTCGGGCGGGCTCGCACGCGCATCTACAAAGGCGAATACAACGGCGCGATCGCCGACTGTGATCAGGCGATCCACCTCGACGCCAATTACGCCACCGCCTATGAAATGCGCGGCCTCGCCAACCTCTACAAGACCAGCTACAGCGACGCTTTCGCCGACTACAATGAAGCGGTGCGCCTCAGCCCGAAACATGCGGGTGTCTATCAGAGCCGGGGCATCGCACAGTTCTACCTTGGGCCGCCGGCAAGGGCGCAGGCCGACCTTGAACTGGGCGCCCAGATCCTGCCGAAGGATGCCTATTATGCGATCTGGGCGGATCTGGCGCGGCGCCGCAACGGGCAGCCGAGCATCCTGCGCGACGCCAAGGTCGACATGACGAAATGGCCGGCGCCGCTGGTGCGCATGCTGCTGGGAGAGCAGACGCCCGAGGCGGCGCTCGCCGCGGCCAACGATCCCAATTTGACGAAAAAAAACGAGCAGGTGTGCGAGGCGAATTTCTACACGGCGGAATTCCTGCGGCTGCAGCATCGCGAGGAGGAGTCCCTGCGGCTCTACCGCCTCGCGCTCGGCGGGTGTCCTCGGGACTTCATCGAATATCCGGCTGCGACGACCGCGCTGCGCGTCATGGGCAAGGCGCCGTGAGCGGCGCGTCGCTTCATGGACACGCACATCCATTTGACCGAAGACGTGCGATTGATCCCGATGACAGGGCAGGGAAGGCAATGACAGGCAGCCTTGTCGGCGACTGGAAAGTCCGCCGCACGATGATCGATTTCCTGACCGGCGAGACCTACCGCTTCGCCGGCGACGCCGTGGTCACGGCTGATGCCTTCAGCGAGCATGGCATCATGCGGATCGGTTCCCGCGAAATGCCGGCAAGCAGGCGCTACCAGCTTGAGTCGGGCGAGAGTTCGGTGCACATCCTACACGCGGATGGCCAAGACTTCATCGAGCTGGAGCCGAAGGCGGTGCAGACCGTCCGCCATCCCTGCGGCGCCGATCTCTATGTCGGGCGTTTCTTCTTTCGCGGGCCTGACGAATGGGCCGAGGCGTGGCGGGTCAAAGGCCCGCGCAAGAATTATGCGAGCCTTGGCCGGTTTTATCGACTGCAGGATACATCGTCTCGCTTGCGCTTACTCGAAGGGGACCAAGTCCGCGCGTTGGAGAACGCTCTCATTGCCGGCGAACGCTCTGGGGCACCTGTTGCTTTCGACAGCACTGCATTCCTGAGCAAGATGCGGGCCAAGCATGCCAGGTGAGCACCGCTAGAGCGGGATGACTTTAGGTTGGGCATACCCGGCCTCGATGAAGTAATTCCTGCATTCGATTGAATTGACGGTGCCGAGGATTTGTCCGATGGCATTGCAGACTGCATCGATGGTTCGCCTGGCCGCCTTGCGCAGCCAATGCTTGAGCTTTGCAAAGAGCTTCTCGATGGGGTTCAGGTCGGGCGAGTATTTCGGCAGGAGAAACAGCTTGGCGCCGGCCGAGCGGATGGCGCGGCGCACGGCCTTGCTCTTGTGCGAGCCGAGATTGTCCATGACGACGATGTCGCCGGGCTTGAGGGTTGGGACGAGAACCTTGTCGACATAGAGCTGGAACCGCTCGCCGTTGATTGGTCCGTCGATGAGCCATGGCGCATCGACACGGTCGTGGCGTAGCGCCGCCAAGAAGGTCATGGTCTTCCAATGGCCGTGCGGTACCTTGGCTTTGATCCTCTCGCCGCGCGGTGCCCATCCCCTGAGCGGCGCCATGTTTGTCTTGGTCCAGGTCTCGTCGATGAACACCAGGCGGGAAGGATCGATGCGGTCCTGATACTTTGCCCACTGTGCCCGCCTGTGCGCCACATCGGGGCGATCCTGCTCAGCCGCGATCAGCGTCTTTTTTTGTGACTGAGCTTCTCGGCGTGGACGAACTCCCATACCGAGCGGTAATCGACCTTCAGGCCGCGCTCGGCCAGTTCGGCCACCAGTCCGCGTAGCGTGAAATCAGCGGCCCGGCAGCGCGCCAGAAGCCAGTCCCGATGCTCACCGGCAATCTTCTTCGGCCTGTGCCCACCCATCTTGCCGGGCGCAAGGCTGCTCGTTTCGCGCAAGCGGCTTACCCATCTGATGACGGTACTGATACCAACCCCAAAGCGCACTGCCGCCTGCCGCCGCGACAGCCCCTCCCGCTCAACCGACGCAACAACCCGTTCGCGAAGATCCATCGAATAAGGCTTGCCCATCCATGCTGGCCTCCTTGCCCAGCCAGCATGTTGAATCAGATTTGCCTGCCCAAGGGAATCCGCCGTCGATTCAGGCTCAATTCATCCCGCTCTAGAGCAGTTCACCGTTTCACGGAAACGGCGAACCGCTCTAACTCTTTGTTTTGACGCAATTCCGGACGGAAAACCGTTCACACTTTTCCTGGAATTGCTCTAATATCGATCCGAGGGCGCAGAAGGGAAAACGCTAGGCCGCACGATTCAATGCCGTAAAATCTTGCTCAGAAAAGCGCGGCTGCGGTCTGTCTTGGGGTGCGAGAAGAATTCGTCGGGCGTGCCGCTTTCGACGATGGCGCCGGCGTCCATGAACACCACGCGCTGGGCGACCTTGCGGGCAAAGCCCATCTCATGCGTCACCACCATCATGGTCATGCCTTCCTCGGCGACGGCGACCATGACATCGAGCACTTCGGAAATCATCTCGGGGTCGAGGGCGGAGGTCGGTTCGTCGAACAGCATGATTTTCGGCCGCATGCCGAGGCAGCGCGCGATCGCCACGCGCTGCTGCTGGCCGCCGGAAAGTTGTGCCGGATAGGCGTTGACCTTGTCGGCGAGGCCGACCTTGGCCAGCAAGTCGCGGCCGGCCTTTTCAGCCTCGGCGGGCGGGATCTTGCGGACATGGATCGGGGCGAGCGTGACGTTTTCGAGCGCGGTCTTGTGCGGATAGAGGTTGAAAGACTGGAAGACGAAGCCGATCTCGGTGCGCAGCTGCGTCATGTTGGTGGCGGAGTCGCCAACACGCTGGCCGTCGACGACGAGGTCGCCATCCTTGATCGTCTCCAGGCCGTTGATGCAGCGGATCAGCGTGCTCTTGCCGGAGCCGCTCGGGCCGCAGACGACGACCACTTCGCGCGGCTCGACGCTCAGCGTGATGTCCTTCAGCACATTCAGCGCGCCGAACCATTTGTTGACGCCGCGAAAGTCGATCATGCCGGTCTTGGTCATGCCCGCTTTGGTCATAGTCGTTGGCCCTTTGAGGTTCGATGTCACAGCTGCACCTCGCCATGGGCGGCACCCATGCGGCGCTCGAGCCGGCGGGCCAGCATGATCAACGGATAGCAGACGATGAAATAGCCGACACCGACGAGGAAGAAGACCAGCAGGCCGTTGGGCACGCGCTGCACCACCAGCCAGCCGACGCGGGTGAGGTCGGTCAGCCCGATCGCCGAGACGACCGAGGAATCCTTGATCAGCAGCACATATTGCCCGACCAGCGGCGGCAGCACGATGCGCATTGCCTGCGGCAGCACGACCTGGCGCATGCGCTGCCAGCGCGACAGGCCTGACGCCAGCGCCGCCTCGACC
The DNA here is from genome assembly GCF_024746835.1 of Mesorhizobium sp. AR02. Taxonomy (NCBI): domain Bacteria; kingdom Pseudomonadati; phylum Pseudomonadota; class Alphaproteobacteria; order Hyphomicrobiales; family Phyllobacteriaceae; genus Mesorhizobium; species Mesorhizobium sp. AR02. The sequence continues at coordinate 5,099,094 of NZ_CP080531.1, forward strand.
TGGCCTGTCGGCACCGAACGGATGCCGGCGGCGACGATCTCGCAGATGAAGCAGGCGGCGAGATTGGTCAGCGCGATGATGCCGGCGGTGAAGGCGTCGAGCTCGATGCCGAACTCTGGCAGGATGAAGAAGATCAGGAAGATCTGCACCAGGAACGGCGTGCCGCGGATGAGGTCGACCCAGGCGCCGATCACCGTGCTGATCAGCCGGTTGCCGCCGGTGCGCAAGATGCCGAGGCCGAAGCCGAGCAAGGTGCCGAGCACCAGGCTGATCAGCGACAGCACCACCGTCATGCCGAGGCCGCGCAAGGCGAGCGGATAGGAGCCGGCGAGGCTGAGGAACTGTTGCCAGATCATGCGCGCGCCCCCGCTGTGCCAAGCCAGCGGCTGGACAGAACTGCCAGTCCCTTCAGGCAGTAGTAGAGCAGCAGGTAGAAGGCGGCGATGGTGAGAAAGCCTTCCGCCGGCATGAAGCGGTCGGAGGCGAGCAACTGGCCGGCGCGCGTCAGCTCGGCAACCGAGACCAGCGACAGCAGTGCGGAATCCTTGACCAGCACGATCGCCTGTCCGAGCAGCGGCGGGATCGTCACCTTGAAGGCTTGCGGCAGCACGACCAGCCGCATGCGCTGGACATAGGTCATGCCGGAGGCGACGCTGGCCTCGACCTGGCCGCGCGGGATCGACAGGATGCCGGCGCGAATGATTTCAGCGATATAGGCGCCGCTGTTGAGCGACAAAGCGAGGATGCCGACAACCAGTTCGGGCAGGACGAAGCCGAGCCGGGGCAGGCCGAAATAGAGGAAATAGAGCTGCGCCAGCAAGGGCGTGGCGCGCACGGCGTCGATATAGGCCTTGGCCGGGGCGCGAAACAGCCAGCCGCGCTGCAAATTCATGGCGCACAGCACGATGCCGACGATCAGCGCGCCAACGAAGGAGATCGCCGACAGCCAGACGGTCGTGATCAGGCCCTGCCCGAACAGAGGCAGGTATTCGACGATGGTGCGGAAGCTGAAATTTTCGAGCATGGCCGTGCGGCGGTGTGAGTAGTGAGTAGTGAGTAGTGAGTAGGCAGTAGGCAGTAGGCAGTAGGCAGTAGGGGAGCGTGTCGGAATGGCCATTCACCATTCGCAATTCCCTACTTCCTACTCACTACTTCCTACTCACTACCTGCGTCTCCTCAGTGGTCTTTCTTCCAGGCGTCGGAATTGACCCAGTAGTCGAGGTTCTTCTGCAGGCGGCCGTCGATGGTGACCTGGTTGAGGAACAGGTTCATCCAGACCAGCAGGTCCGGCTCGTCATAGCGGGTGGCGAAGGCAAGCGGCTCCTTCGACAGGAGGTCCGGCATGATGGTGAAGCTGCCGGTGGGATAGGCTGTCGACTGGCCCTTGACCGCCGAGACGTCGTTGACGCCGCAATCGGCCTGGCCGTTGTTGACGGCGTCGAGCAGCAGCGGACCGCCGCCCTTGTAGCTCTTGATGTCGGCATCGGGGAAGGCAACCTTGGCTTCCTTCTCGCCGGTGGCGCCGAGCAGCACGGCGATCTTGGTGCCCTTGGCCTTGCAGTCCTCGGTGGTCTTGAACTTGCTGTCGGCCTTGGTGAAGACGGTGCTGCCCGTGTACATGTAAGGCGTGGTGAAGGCGACCTTCATGCCGCGTGCCAGCGTCGGCGTCATGTCGGCGACCAGCAGATCGGCCTTGCCCGACAAGAGCGCCGGGATCAGGCCGTCCCAGTCGAAGTCGAGGAATTTGATTTTCACACCCATTTCCTTGGCCATCAGTTCGGCGAGTTCAACCGAACTGCCGGTGCGTTCGCCATTGGCGCCGACCAGCGAGAAGGGCGGTCCCTGCGTCTGTACCGCGACGCGCAGTTCGCCGCGCTTGGTGATCTCGTCGAGCGTTCCGGCGCTGGCGGCAGTGGTAAGTCCGGCGAGCGCAAGTCCGGCGATGAAAAGTCTGGCAATCTTCATTTGGCATTCCTCCCTGTTGGTTGTTGTTTTGCCCGCGGATTCCCTTGGGCGCTTTTTTGAGCGGCGGCACCGTTGCCAGCGGCAGCCACCGTTCGAAAATTCTCAGTCCCAGGCCACCGTCTCGGTGACCTTGATGCCGCGTTTGGCCAATTCATCGAAGAAGCGGCCACCGGGTACATCGAGCAGCGGGTTGAGCAGGCCGGGCTTGGTGATATCGCCGCGCGCGAGCATCTGCGCCACGATGCTGGCGGGAAAGCCGACGCCAAGGCTCATGCCAAACAGGCCGGAGGCGAGATCACGTTCGATGATCAAATCCGATGTCACCGTCTTGGCGCGGCCGCCTTCGAGGCCGGAAAAGACATTGCGCATCACGCACAGGTCCTTTTCGCCGGGGCCATATTGCAGTTGCGGGCCGAGCAGCCGGCCGAGAAATTCGCGCGGGCTGTTGGAGGTGCCGGGCAGCTTGTCCTCGGAGAGGAAGCCAAGCTCCTTCAGCGGCGCCCAGAAGGCCGACCATCCGGGCCAGCGCAGCGTGTAGCGGCCGGAGCGCTGCAGCCCCTTGGCGGCGGGAAGCATCTCGACATAGTGCAGCGCATCACCATTGGGGAAGGCTTCCAGCCGGCCAAGGCCGGCGACCTCGATCTCATGGATGAAATGACTGTCGTGCTGGCGGGCGGCCGGCACGGCGACGCGCTTGCCGTCCTCGATCATCACGCTGTCGCGGTTCTGGCTGACCAGGACCATGTCGAAGTTCCAGCTCACCTTGTAGCAAAGCGGCTTCGCCATCGCCTTTGGCTCAGGGATGCCGCCGCAATAGGAATCGATTGATGTGATCGTGTCGAACTGCCTGGCGGCGCGGGCGTAGAGCACCAGGTCGATGCCGGGGTCGAGCCCGCATTCGGTCATGATCGAGACACCGGCCTGTTCGGCTTCCGGCGCCAGATCGGCGATGGCCTTGCCGTAATTGGTGGTGACCAGCGGCGTGCGGGCTGCGATCGCGGCTTGCACCGCCTCGCGCATCAATGGCTGCGGCAGCAGGTCGATGACGGCGTCGGCATCGGCCAGCACATTGACGAGTGCCGGACCGATCGCGCCCTCGGGTACGATGAAACGCACACGGGCAAGGTCGGTCAGATCAGCCAACCGGGCCGCGCCATCCGGCGTGGTATCGACGCAGATCACCTCCTCGACACCGCTGGCGACGAGATCGGCGATAGCGGCCCGGCCTTGCAGGCCGAGCCCGCCGAGAACCGCAATCTTCATGCCGGCTCCTTGCGGTCGTCAGACCAGCAGCCCTCGGGAAGGCTGACCCATTTGTTGCAGGACGCCATGACGACGAAGGTCTCGCTGCGCACGACTTCGCCCGGCTCGCCGGCGCCCGGGATCAGCTCGCTGGTGACGCGGTAGAGATCGGCGACGTCACCGGCCACGGTCACGTCGACGATGATGTCGAAGCGCCCGGTGACCACCGAAGCCGAGTTGACGAAGGGCAGTTCGGAAATGCGCTGCGCCAGTTCGCGGGCCCGGCCGCGCCCCTGGGCGTTGATGCCGACAATGGCCGAGATCAGTTCGGGGCGCTCGGTCAGGTTCAACAGCCCGACGATCTTGAGCAGATTGCGATCGAGCAGATTGCGCAGGCGCGAGCGAACCGTCGGCACCGAAATCGCCAATGTCTCAGCGAGCCGGTTGATGCCCGGCTGGGCGTCCTGCGACAGCTGTTTGACCAGCCGCCGATCGGTCAGATCGAGATGTTCCCGCAAAAGCCATGTCTTTCATAAAGAGAAAAAATACCGGCAATCTTTTTGCCTATATGAAAATAAACTATGTCATTAATTTCTAGAAAGCAAGGCGTTGTTTTCAGCCGAGATGGCAATCGGGCGCCGGCCGGCGCACGATCGCGACCACCTTCCTGTCAGGGCTGTCAGGCTCAGGCCAAGGCGGCGGCGAGCAGCTTTGCCTGCGGCGTCAACTCGTCGAAGCTGCGGGCACAGAGGTTGAGCTGGCGCGTCGCCCAGTCGTCGCTGAGCCGCAGGCTGCGGAGCGTACGGGCCGAGCGGCGCGCCGCACTTTCCGGCACGATGGCAATGCCGGCGCCTTGCGCAACCAGCCGGCAGACATTGTCGAGGCCGGGCACGCGGATGCGGATGTGCAGATGGCCACCGAGGCGGGCGGCCTGGCGGGTGATGTGCTCCTGCAGGGCGTGACCGAGGCTCAGGCCAACAAAGGATTCGCTCAGGATGTCGGCGAGGCTGACGGCGTGGCCTTCGAGGCCAGGCCAGTTCCGCGCGGTGATCACCACCAGCCGGTCGACGAAGAACGGTCTTTGTTCGAGATGCGAAAGACCGGCCCAGGTCGCGGCAATGCCGAGATCGGCGGCACCACTGGCCACCGCCTCGGCAATCTCGTGACTGGGGCGCTCGTCCAGATCGATGTCGATGCCGGGATGCGCCACCAGGAAGGCCGGCAGGATGTCGCGCAGCAACTCGGCTGTGGCGGCGGTGTTAGCCATCAGCCGTACACGCGCCCGCAGGCCGCCGGCATAGGCGCCGAGGTCGCCGGCCATCGCCTCGATCTGGTTCTGCACGGCGCGTGCATGGTGCAGCAGCGCGTGGCCGGCGGCCGTCGGCACCACGCCCCGGCGGCGGCGCTCCAGCAGCGGCGCGCCGAGCCGGTCCTCCATGCCCTTGATGCGGGCGCTCGCCGAGGCCAGCGCCAGCCCGGCGAGCTCGGCGCCATGGGTGATGCTGCCGCGCTCGGCCACCAGCAGGAACAGCCGGAGATCGGTGAGATCGAAGCGCATTTTACTCCTGCAAAGCCTGCGGCGTTGGCGTCAGCCTTCGGCCAGAACGAAGGCTGACAGCGCAACTTCCACATTGTGCGCGGGTCGCATCTCCGTCAAATCCTTTGCGATGGAGATGTGCAATGAGCGAAAAAGCGTCAGGCCGGCTCGGTATTCTTGAAAGCATGGCGATCGTGCTGGCGGTCGCCGTCGCTTCGCTTGCCATGGCGCAGGCGCAGCCCGGCTTGCGGGGATGTACGACAATGGCGGCTTCAATCAGTCCCGATGCCGCGCCGGCGAAATCCAACCCGGATGCCGACGCGACGGACATGCTGCTGCATGACTGATCCCGTGGTGAAGGTGCGGTCATGCTGAGTGCCGGCATCCTCGCCTGGATCGGCGCCGTCTTTCTCGCAGCGGGCTTGGTCAAGGGCGTCGTCGGCATGGGGCTGCCGACGGTCGCGATGGGGTTGCTGGCGGTGACGATGCCGCCGGCTGAGGCCGCGGCCTTGCTGTTGATCCCGTCGCTGATCACCAACCTCTGGCAGTTGTTCACCGGCCCGTCCTTCGGCGGCCTGTGCAAGCGGCTGTGGACAATGATGGCCGGCATCATGCTGGGCACCGTCGCCGGGGCAGGGGTGCTCACCGGCGCACATTCGGGCGCGGCCTCGGCAGGGCTGGGTGCGGCGCTGGTGCTTTACGCCGTTCTCGGCCTGCTCAAGCTTGGCTTCACCACGCCGGCGCGCCACGAGGCCTTGATGTCACCGCTGGTCGGGATCGCGACCGGGCTGGTCACCGGCGCCACCGGCGTCTTCGTCATCCCGGCGGTGCCCTATCTGCAATCGCTGCGGCTGAAGAAGGAGGACCTCATCCAGGCGCTTGGCCTGTCCTTCACGGTCTCGACGGCAGCCCTTGCCATTGGCCTGTTCCGGACGGGCGCTCTGGCCTCGCCGACGGCGCAGCTGACAGGGTCGATCCTGGCGCTGCTGCCGGCGCTGGCCGGCATGTTCATCGGCCAGGCGTTGCGCCAGACGATGAGCGTCGAGACGTTTCGCAAGGTGTTTTTCGTGGGGTTGCTGGCGCTTGGGGCGTATCTTGCGCTGGAGGCGCTTTGGTGATTTGCCCTCATTCGGCAATCGACCTGATAACCCTGGCCGGGTTGCCGCCGACAAGGGTGTTGGGGGGCACGTCCCTCGTCACCACCGAGCCCGCCGCGACGACGGCGTTTTCGCCCACCGTCACGCCGCCAATGACTGTTGCGCCGGCGGCGATCCAGACGTTGCGTTCGATGACGATCGGCTTTGCCGTGGTGAAGGCGCGGCGCCGCGACGGCTCGAGCGGATGGCCCGATGTGATGAGGCTCACATTCGGCCCGACCAGCACGTCGTCGTCAATGTCGAGCCCGCCAAGATCATAAAAAGTGCAGTTCTGATTGATGAAGACATTGCGCCCCACGCGGATGTCGGCACCGCCGGTGGCGTAGAAGGGCGGGATCAGCAGGAAGCTGTCGTCGACCTTCTTGCCGATGAGTTCGCTGAACAAAGCGCGGACTTCATCCGCGTCGTTGAATGTCAGACGGTTGAGACGGGCGGTGATCGCCATCGCCCGTTTGACGTCCGCTAGCATCGCTGCCGATTCCGGTGTTCTCCCGGGGATTGTCCTGGTGCGATCCTCATGCGCCATTCGTTGCTTTCCTCCAGGGCACGGTCGAACGAATGGCGAAGTCGGCACGGTTGTGTTGTTTCCCGATCGGCACTTCTTGCCACGTAATGGAGATCACGCGAGGGTCTGACCGGCCTTGGCGGCGCGGATAAGGCGATTGGTCGGGGAGGGCAGGTTTTCAAGCAGGTCGAGGATGCGCAGGCTGTCCCGTTCTGACAGTGCAAGATGTTCGGCGCGCTCGATCGTGGCCTGAGCGTCACGCAATGCGGAGCGCGTGACGAACTCGGTCAGGCCGACATTCGACAAGGCCGCCGCACGAGCGATTACGGCTTTCGCTTCGGGCAGAATCCGAAGATCGATTCGACCGTTGTCAATGACGTTGCGGGGCATAGGTATCTCCTTTGCCCCCAATTATTCAGTACGGATTGAATCCGTACAACATGAATCCCGTCGCATTAACCTCAAGGCATGCGAAGAGCGCGCCGGGTCAATCTACTACCGAACCACCAGCACCGGGATTTCGGTATAGGACAACACTTCCGCTGTCTGGCTGCCCAGAAGCAGCTTGCCCAGTCCGCGGCGGCCATGCGAGGCCATCACGATCAGGTCGCAGCCTTGCGCCTGCGACAGTTCCAGGATCGCCTCGGCGGGCCGTTTGTCCTCGACATGCACAACCTTGGCGGACACGCCGGCGGCATCGGCCGATGCCTTGCACTTGTCGAGAACCTCCTTGCCGTATTTGCGCGATTCTTCCTGGTAGACGGCCAGTTCATCGCCAGCCGCATAGCCGGCCATGGCGCCGCCCCAGGCGAAGATGGGATACGGTTCCGAGACGGTGATAAAGGTGACGGTGGCGCCGATGCCTTTCGCCAAGGTGAGGCCATGGGCAACGCCCTTGTCGGCCAGTTCCGATCCGTCGGTGGCGATGAGCAGATGTTTGTACATGATGATCTGACCTGTTGTGCAAGGGCCGATGCGCCCTTGGGGTGGCGGGAGCCTTGGTGCGGCTCGTCTTGATATAGTTGCGTCATTGGCCCCCTCACAGGGCCAGCGCGATGCGGATCAGGGCCAGGCGAGGGGCGTGCGCCGCCGCAATGTTCCGGTATCCCTGGTCGGCCTTGGCTCGGTTGCGCCGCAACCGGGGCGATTGCAACGAGAGCGGACGTGACGCCGGAGACCATGCGCGAGAAGGTTGTCCAAAATGGCTAACTTACGAATTTGTATGTTCGCGGCGAGGCGGCGGTAAGCCCGATATCCGACATTCAGATCATCAGTTGCCTTTGATCGACGCGTCCGACCGAGAATACAGCAAATGACGACTGCCATGGGCACTCTGCAGCCAACACGGCCAAGAGGCCCACTAAGACGGCCGCCCTCCAAGTTTCGGCGCGAGCTGAACAATTGGGTGCATGCAACCAAATGGGCGGCGCTTCAGTGGGTATTCCGGCGCGATATCGCCGCCATCCGGTCCGCCCTCGGTGTTGAGCCGTTCGCTGCAATCCTTGCCCAATATCCCGACATTGCGCTGAAGCCTGTTCGGCCGTACCTCGCGGCTAACTTGGCGCGTAACCGTCGCTCGATCGCCGTCGTTGGTCACTACACCGAGGCGGCGCGTCTTTTGACCGACACCGCCTTGGTCGAAAGCCACACTCGCGGTCATCGTCTTTTGGCGGTGTCGACCGTTGCTGGTGAAGTCACGGTGGAACTGACGGGTCAGGCAGGTTTGTACCGAGAGGGGGAATGGCGCCTTCTGCTGCGCCTGGAAGGACGTCCGGTTATCGAAATGGGGCTCACGATTGTGGACCGGTCGCTTCTACAACTCGGTGGCGGCGGCAAGATTCTCTATATTGGCGCTCTGAAGTCGACGTCGACCGGTGTGCAAGGTCTCGAGGATTCCCGGATATTGACGAAAGCCATGGAAGGTTTGCGGCCGAAAACTCTGCTGCTCCTGGTCGCCCAGACGTTGGCATCCTCACTCAAACTCCGTGGCCTTGTCGCGGCATCAAACGCAGGCCACGTCTTTTCGAGGGACTATGCTTTGCGCCGCCGCATCACAGCGGACTATGACAGCTTCTGGGCGGAGTCCGGCGGCAGGCCAATACGTCGGACAATGTATGCCTTGCCCCTCGTGAAGGCTCAACGCGACCCGGCCGACTACAAGCCGAACAAACGGGCGCAAATACGCAAGCGTCAGCGCCTTGAGGTCGAAATTTCGCGTTCTGTCAGCGAAGCTGTCAGGCCGCTGCTGCGGAGTTGAACGCCTCGGATGGAAAATGGCTTCCAACCCCGAACCACGATCGGGAAGGCGCGTGATGGTCAAAGAGGGCTAATGGGCTCTCCGGACTGCAGCGGTGTTCGGGACAGCCACTTCTGGGACGCATCCGTCGCGCATCGTGCTTGGGTATCAATTCACAATTGGCCGCCGAGCATGCCCGGCGGCCAATCGTGAAGCGGTATCATCCCTAAGCTTAGAACGGTGCCGCCGGCAGCTCCTGGGTGCCTTCGAGCTTCACAGCCTGGAGTTCGTTCGCGTCATAGCCAAGAGCCCGCAGGATGGTGGGAGCGACCTGTGTCGTCTGCACCAGAGCTGGCACCGATCCCGGCTTGAGCGAAGGATTGCTGATGAGAAGCGCCACGTTGCGATCGTTCGCATTGGCGCCGCCGTGCTCGGCAATCTTCGAGCCGGATGTGTAGACCACACCCGGATTGACCGTGGCTATGAAGTCCGGCGTACGGCTGTCGATGGCCGGATCCTGATAGGCGAGAGCAAGCGCATTCGGCGGCTGGATCTGGGCGATGCCTTCAGCCTTGCTCGATTTCTCGAGATAATCCTGCGCCGCCGCGAGGTTCTTGACCCTGTCTTGCGGTTTGAGCCAGATCAGCGCGGCGTCGTCGGCGATGTGGAAGGCATAGCCCGGTGTCTTCGTATAGGGATCATCGTCCAGTGGCTGGAACGACGCCGGGTCGATGGGCGACTGGCCATGCTTCGAGGCAAGTATGATCAGGGTCGAATTGGCGAGTTTGTTGTCCTTGAGTGCGACCATCAGTTCGCCGAGAGCGCCATCGACATAGGCGAGCTGCCCGGCAAGACCATTGCTGGGCGCGCCGCTGGCATCCAGATAGCCGCCCACCAGACCGGCCTCGTCGCCAGGACCGGCCTTGGGAAGCTTCTGGCCCACGCTCACCGCCTGGAAATTCATGCCGAAAAGCGTGGGAACCGCTGCGGGATGCGAGCCGGTGCTGTCGAGGCCTTTGATTTCGTTGATCACGGCATGGACCCGCGCTTCATCAAAGTCGCGCTCGGCCTTGAAGCTGCCCGTCGTCTTCACCTTCGTGCCGGGAATCAAGCTGTCCTGTTCCAACGCGTAGAGATCGTCGACGCCTTTGCCCGAAGGTCCGTTCAGCCATTCGTAGGCCGGGTGCTTGTCGGACCAGGCCGTGCGGCCGCCATGAGCTTTCACGATTTCGAAGACGTTGTTGACCCGCACGAAATCATGCGGATAGACCACCGAGCATTTGCCGTTGATCAGCGTCATCGGCAGCTTTGCCGGGTCGATCTGGCTGCGGTAATCGCCCGGCTTGCCACCACCATCAAGGCGCGTCGAATCGACGTCGATGTTCTCGGCGAAGGCCACCTCGGCACCCGGCTCCCCCTTGCAATCCGAGGCCGGCGCGAAATAGGTGCGGTCGTAGCTGTCGTCGTAGAACACGCCCGTCGATTTGGGTGTGCCGCCGGTTACCTGTGCCACAAGGCCGGGAAACGAGTCGGACGGGGCGCTGGCAAGCGCATTCGGATAGAAAATCCCGGTATGGGCGAGCGCGGCGAGCGAGCTTGTCGGATTTGCGGCGACATAGTTTGCCAGATCGAGTGCATGAAGCCCGTCGACGCTGATGAGCAGTACGTGCTTGTAGGGTGCGGCGATGGCGCTGGAATTAGACAGCGCGCCAGCCAATGCCGCCGTCAGCGTACCCGCAGCCAGCGCTAGAGATAGCGTTTTCATTGAAGTGTCCCTCGTCTCGCAGCCCCGCGATGGATCAAGGATAGGCGAGTGGACATGACAGGTTCATGAAAACTCGTTGGCAAAGGACCTTACGGATTGGTAAGCCAGCGGTGATGCAGCGGAAAGGTTGCCCCCGCAAGATACCGGTCACGGGACCGTGGTTTGTCAGCAACTCGCGTCACGTCCATTGTTGAGTCCACGACCTAGAACCGGACGGACGAGAGACCGCGCATGATCGCCGACTGGTGCAAGGCCTCCCGAATCCTTCGGGCCGCTGCCTTTGGCTTGCTGTGTCTGGGCGTCGCAAGCGCCTCGGCCATCGATCGCGCCTTGGCGGCCGACACCGCCATTCCGGTGGTTGCCGATGTGGCGCGCCGCGGCGATGTTCCGGTATCCCTCGTCGGCCTTGGCTCGGTCGCGCCGCTGCGCAGTGTGACCGTGACCAGCCGCATCGACGGCCAGCTCATCAAGCTCGACTTCGCCGATGGCCAGGATGTGCATGCCGGCGACCTGCTTGCCGAGATCGATCCGGAACCCTTGCAGGCCGCCCTTGCGCAGACGCAGGCGACCAAGGTGCGGGACGACGTGTCGCTGGCAAATGCCAGGCTCGACCTTGCCCGGGCGCAGACGCTGACCACCAAGGGTGTCGGCTCGACGCAGGCGCTGGACACGGCAAAGGCCGCCGTGGCGCAACTCGAGGCGACCGGCAAGGTCGACCAGGCCGCCATCGACATCGCGCAGATCCAGCTGCGTTTCACGCAGATCCGCTCGCCGCTGGACGGCCGTGCCGGCATCCACATGGTCGACGCCGGCGCCATCGTCCGCGCCAGCGACACCGGCGGCATCGTCCGCATCACCCAGATCCACCCCATTGCCGTCGACTTCTCGCTGCCATCCGACGCGCTGCCTCGCATCCAGACCGTGATGAAGGCAGGCAACGCCCCTGTGGTCGCGCAGGACAATGGCGGCCAGCAACTGGCGACCGGCAGCCTGAGCGTTGTCGACAACCAGATCAACAGCGCCACCGCGACAATCAGGATACGCGCCGTCTTCGACAATGCCGACGACCTGCTGTGGCCGGGACAGTTCGTCAATGTCCGCGTCCAGGTCGAATTGCAGCGGGGCGTGGTCACGGTCCCGGTGACGGCGATTGTGCGCGGCCCGGACGGGACCTATGCTTTCGTGGTCGGCAAGGACAGGCACATCATCAAACGGCCGGTGACGGTGGCCTATTCGAATGCCGAGCTTGCCGTCGTCGGCGAAGGCGTTCAGCCCGGCGACACCATCGTCACCGACGGCCAGTACCGCATCCAGGAGGGAGACCTGGTCGACGTCACCGGGCCGGCCCAGGCGGCGAACTAGCGCCATGAACATTTCCGCGCCCTTCATTATCAGGCCGATCGCCACCACGCTCCTGGCCATCGGTGTGACGCTGGTCGGGCTGGTGGCGTATTTCCTGCTGCCGATCGCCGGCGTGCCGCAGGTCGAAATCCCGACGCTGCAGATCTCGGCCAACCTGCCGGGGTCGAACGCCGAGACGATGGCGACGACGGTTGCCGCACCGCTGGAAAGGCAGCTGGCGCTGATTTCGGGCGTGACGTCGATCAGTTCGAGCAGTTCGCTCGGGCGCACCTCGATCCAGGTCGAGTTCGACCTCGACCGCAGCCTCGACGGCGCAGCACAAGATGTGCAGACCGCGATCAGCGCCGCCAGCGGCGATCTGCCGAAGGACCTTCCCAGTCCGCCGACCTACGAGAAAGCCAATCCGGCCGACGCGCAGCTGATGTCGATCGCGGTCACCTCCACCGACCTGCCGATCGACAAGGTCGACGACTATGTCGAGAACTATTTGGCGCTGCAGCTGTCGCGGATCACCGGCGTCGGGCTCGTCGACTTCCATGGCGAGCAGAAGTCGGCGGTCCGCGTCCAGGTGAACCCGTCAGCGGCGGCAGCCCTCGGCCTCAGCCTGGAAGACATCCGCGCCGCGATAGCGACGGCAAGCGTCAACGCGCCCAAAGGCACGTTGAATGGCCCCAGGCAATCGCTGACGCTCGCCGCCACCGACCAGCTTTCCAACGCGGCCTCGTTCAACTCGGTGATCATCGCCTATCGCAACGGCGCGCCGGTCCGCATCAGCGACATCGGCGCGGCCATAGACGGCGTCGAGGATATAAGGCAGGCGGCATGGCTCGGCAGCCAGCGGGCCGTCATCATCGATGTCCACAAGCAGCCCGGTTTCAACATCAACCAGACGGTGCAGCTGATCAAGAACGCGCTGCCGGAGCTGCAGCGCACGCTACCGCCTTCGGTCAAGATGCAGATCCTGGGCGACCGCACCCAGACGATCCGGGCTTCGGTTTCCGAGGTGCAGTTCACCATGGCGATCAGCATCGGTCTCGTCGTGCTGGTGATCTTCCTGTTCCTGCGGCATGTGCGCGCCACCCTCATCCCCAGCATCACCATTCCGGTGTCGCTGCTGTGCACCTGCGCGGTGATGTACCTGCTCGGCTACACGATCGACAACGTGTCGCTGATGGCGCTGACCATTGCCGTCGGCTTCATCATCGACGACGCCATCGTCATGGTGGAAAACATCATCCGCCATATCGAGAATGGCGATGCGCCGCTGCAGGCGGCACTCAGCGGATCGCGCGAGATCGGCTTCACCATCATCTCGATGACGCTGTCGCTGGTCGCCGTCTTCATTCCACTGCTTTTGATGGGCGGCCTGATCGGCCGGCTGTTCCGCGAATTCGCGGTCGCCGTCAGCATCGCCATCATGATGTCGGGACTGATTTCGCTGACGCTGACGCCGATGATGTGCGGCAGGCTGTTGAAGCCGATCGACCACAATGCCCGCGAGAACATCGCGTCGCGGGCGCTGGAATCCGCCTTTGCCGGCATGCTGCATGTCTACGAGGTGGGGTTGCGCTGGGTGCTCAGGCACAAGCCGGTGATGCTGCTGTTCATGGCGGCGACGCTCGGCGCCACCGTCTATCTCTACCAGGTCATCCCGAAGGGGTTTTTCCCGCAGCAGGATAACGGCACCATTTCGGGCAGTTCGGAGGCGGCGCAGGACATCTCCTACGATGCCATGGTGCAGCGCCAGCACGAACTGGCCAAGGTGGTGACCGCCGACCCGGATGTTCAGACGGTCTACTACTGGGTCGGCGCCAACCCGACCGTCAACAGCGGCCGGCTGATGATCGACCTCAAGCCGCTGCGCGAGCGCCATGCGACGGCGACGCAGGTGATCAACCGCCTGCGCAAGGCGGCGGCCAAGGTCGAGGGCATCGCCTTGTTCGGCCAGGCCCGCCAGGACGTGCAGATCGGCGCGCGGGTCAGCAAGACGCAGTACCAGTACACGCTGCAGGATCCCGACGTGAACGAGCTGTTCAAATGGGCGCCGATCATGCTGGCCAAATTGCAGACCTTGCCCGAACTGCAGGACGTGACCGGAGACCTGCAGGCGAGAGCACCGAGGATGACGCTGAAGATCGACCGCGACCTGATCGGCCAGCTCGGCATCACGCCGCAGGCCGTGGACGATACGCTGTACGACGCCTTCGGCCAGCGCCAGGTGGCGACCATCTTCACCCAGCTCGACCAGCACCATGTCGTGCTGGAGCTGCAGCCGCGCTTCCAGGAGGACGCCTCGGCGCTGGCCCGGCTGTTCGTGCGGTCCAGCACCAGCGGCCAGATGGTGCCGCTGTCGGCGCTGGCGCATTACGAAACGTCGGTGTCGCCGCTGACGATCAACCACCAGGACCAGTTTCCGGCGGTGACGCTGTCGTTCAACCTGGCGGCCGGGCATTCGCTCGGCGACGCGATCACGGCGATCCAGAAGCTCGAACAGTCGATGATCCTGCCGCCGGCGCTGACGACGCGCTACCAGGGTTCGGCCAAGGTGTTCCAGTCATCGCTGGCCAACCAGCCCTATCTGATCCTGGCGGCGATCATCGCCGTCTATATCGTGCTCGGCATCCTCTATGAGAGCTTCGTGCACCCGCTCACCATCCTGTCGACGCTGCCGTCGGCGGGAGTCGGCGCCTTCCTGGCGCTGATGGCGCTCGGCTATGATTTTTCGCTGATCGCGCTGATCGGCGTCATCCTGCTGGTCGGCATCGTCAAGAAGAACGCCATCATGATGATCGACTTTGCGCTGGAGGGCGAGCGACGACGGAACCTGCCGGCGGAAGAGGCGATCTACCAGGCCTGCATCCTGCGCTTCCGGCCGATCATGATGACGACCATGGCGGCGCTCTTGGGCGGCCTGCCGCTGGCGCTGGGCAGCGGCGCCGGCTCCGAGCTTCGCCGGCCGCTGGGTATCGCCATCGTCGGCGGCTTGCTCCTGTCGCAGTTCCTGACGCTCTACACCACGCCCGTCATCTACATCTACCTCAGCCGGTTCAGCCATATCAGGTGGTTCTGGCGCCGCGAGGCCGATCCCGAAATCGTCGTGCCCGCCGCCGAGCCGGCGCTGGCGGCCAGCCCGTGGCCAGAGGTTCTACAAGGACCGCCGCCACCCAAGCGGCGCGAGACGCAGGTGGCGAAACGGCGCTGAAGGGCGGCTGCGACCGCCGCTTGGGTCTTTCGCTGTGTTGTGCCGATCGCTACAGCTTGGCCTGACATCAACGAAAGGCCGAGCGTATGAGCAGCGTGCTACCCCAAATCCATCTGGTCCGGCATGGCGAAACGGCGTGGAGTCTTTCGGGGCAGCATACCGGCCGCACCGACATGCCGCTGACGCCGGCAGGCGAAGCCGCCGCGCGGGGCGTCGCGGAGCGCCTGAAAGGCCTGGCGTTCTCGGCGGTGTGGTCGAGCCCCTCGCAGCGCGCCTACAACACCAGCGTGCTTGCCGGCTTTGGCGCGCAGAGCGTCAGAAACGACGATCTGCAGGAGTGGGATTACGGCGCCTATGAGGGGCGGACAACCAAAGAAATCCTGGCCGAGCGGCCGGGCTGGAACGTGTTTCGCGACGGCTGTCCGCAAGGCGAGATGGCGGCCGATGTCGGCGCGCGCGCCGACAGGATCATCAGACAGCTTCGCGAAGCTGGCGGCTCGACCCTGATCTTTTCCAGCGCGCATTTCCTGCGCGTGCTGACGGCCCGCTGGCTCGGCCTGCCGCCCGAAGGCGGGGCGCTGTTCGTGCTCGATACGGCCAGCATCAGCGTGCTCGGCTACGAGCACGATCTCAGCGAGCCTGTCGTGCGCAAATGGAACCAGAAATAGCGGGCACCGCTCAAGCTCTTCCGTACTCTCACCCTTCAGTCTCCTGACACAAATTCCGCGCTGCCAGTGTATGGTCGGCGGCGTCAGTCAGAGAGGGATTTGTCCATGTCAAAAGAGTTGGTGCGCGACCTGTTCGACAGGTGGGAACGGGTCTGGGTGGACGGCCAATACGATCTGATCCCGGCTTGCGTCGGCTCGCACTATATCCGGCATGACGAGAAGGGCGACCGCACGGTGACGCGCGAGGACTATACGGCGGAACTCGCTTCCGTCCGGGATGGCCGGCCGGGCATCCGTGTCGTCGTTTATGATCACGCCTTCACGGATGACAGCGCATGGTTTCGCTTTTCCTTCGTGTGGCCCGATCCCGAAACCGGCGAACCGCGCAGCCGGGCCGGCATGCAAAGCTACCGGATCGAGGATGGCAAGCTCGCTGAAACCTGGATTTCGATGCTGGCGCCAGACACGAAATGGACGGATGCGACCGCCCAGGACCGCTGGACGAGCACCAGCCGATCTCCGCAGAAATCGACCTGACGCCCGTCCGCGTCCGCCCCTACTTATCGAACTTCCGGATCGCCTCGGCGGTCACCGGCGTGAAGAAATTCACCAGATTGCCGTCGGGGTCACGGAACAGCGGCGAGCGGTTGCCCCAGGGCATGGTGGTCGGCTTCTGCACGGTTGTGTCCCTGATGAAGTCCGACAGCCTGGCGAATTCGGCATCGACGTCGCCGACGCGGAATTCGAGGATGGCGGTGTGGTTGTCGGCGGGGCGGGCGATGTCGCCGCCGAACAGCATCAAGGTGCGCGTGCTGCCGATCGCCAGCGTGCAAGAAGGTGTCGCCAGTTCGGCGAAGTCTTCCGTGTAGACCGTCACCGGCATGCCGGTGATCTCGCCGTAGAAGCGCACGAGGCGCTGAACATCTGAGGTGATGATGCGGACAGAGACGAAATTCATCGCATTGGCTCCTTGATCGCTGAAGCCGCGGCTGGGCTCCCAAGCAATCTATAGGCCAGGCCTCCTGACAGCTTTCTGTCAGGAGAGGGGTGCGACGGCTACGCTTCCGGTTCGGACCACCTCTCCTGCACCATTGGCGGCAGGCCGAAGGCGGCGATCAGTTCTGCCGCGAGCGGGCCGACATAGACCGTGAGCGAGGCGATGCCGCCATCGGCGGGCTCGATGACATGCAGCGACTGGGCGCGCCATTCGGGCTCCTGGTGGCGCTGGGCGTAGATCGCGACCGCCGGCTGGCCGTTGGCCCGTGTCGCCACCGCGCGGTAGCCGGCGAAATTGCCCCACACGGTTTTGAAGAAACCGTGGATCGCAGGGCGGCCCTGGTACCAGTCGCGCCATGGCGGCATGTGATAGGTGGCGTCCTCGCGCAGCAGAGCGATGAAGCCGTCGAGATTGGCGGCCTGCCAGGCCGCGATATAGCGTTCGAGCAGCAGGCCTTCCTGCGGGTTGGGTTGCGATCGCTGCAAGGGACGACCCTGCGGATAGCGCCCGCCGAGTGTCGCACGCGCCCGCTGTAGGGCGCTGTTGACCGAGGCCGTCGAGCCGCCCAGCAACTGCGCGGTCTCCAGCGCCGACCAGCCCAGCACGTCGCACAGCAGAAGGGATGCGCGTTGCCGGGGCGGCAGCAGCTGGAGGGCGGCGACGAAGGCAAGCCGCACGGCCTCGCTTGTCTCGTAGCGTGCGTCCGGCCAAGGTTCGCCGTCGACTAGGTCCGGCAGCTCGGCGTCGGGGTAGGGCTCCAGCCAGGCAAGCTCGGTCGCCGGCCCGGCGGCGGCGCGCCCTTCGCTCGGTGGCCGGGCGGGTTCTTCGAGAATGCGATGCGCCGTGGCCCGCGCCTTGATGGCGTTGAGGCAGGCGTTGGTGGCGATGGTGTAGAGCCAGCCGCGCGGCGAGCCGCGCCCGTCGAATTGCGCGCGGCCGCGCCAGGCCTTCAGCAACGTCTCCTGGACGAGATCGTCGGCCTCGTGCAGCGAGCCCATCATCCGGTAGCAATGCAGCTTCAGTTCGCGGCGGTGGGTCGTTGCCAGGCGCTCGAAGGCAGGCCGATCGAGGATCGGCCGGCCTGTCGGGCTCAGCGGCTCAAGCGGGCCGGGAGCGTCTGTCATGTCGAGCCTGCCGTGTGGAATTTACCTTCCATCCTGCGCGCCTCATGCCGCCGCTGCAAGGCCGCTGCCGCTGACCGTGAAGGCGGTGCCTTGCACCTTGCCGCCGGCGAGCGCGACCACGGCGCGTCCGACATCGGCGGGTGTCTGCACATCGCTCATGCTGGCCAGGAAATCCGCCGGGCTGATGCCGAGATATGCGGAGATACCTGTAATGCCGCGCTGGCCGACGCCGGTGCCGGTCATGATGCGCATCGGCGCCAGCGCCATGAAGCGCAGGCCGAGGCCCAGCCGGTCGGCCTCCTTCTGGCTGTGCGCGGCCAGGAACATCTGCATGCGCTTGGCGCCGGAATAGCCGCCGGAGTTGGGCGGGCCGCCGCTGAGCGCGGCGCCACTGGAGATCAGCACCACGCGGCTGCCCGGCTTAAGCCCACCGCGCAGGGCGGCCTTGCAGAACAGGAACGATGCCTTGACGTCCGTCTCCCAATTCGCC
Source organism: Mesorhizobium sp. AR02 (assembly GCF_024746835.1). Classification (NCBI taxonomy): domain Bacteria; kingdom Pseudomonadati; phylum Pseudomonadota; class Alphaproteobacteria; order Hyphomicrobiales; family Phyllobacteriaceae; genus Mesorhizobium; species Mesorhizobium sp. AR02. Next base: position 5,117,344 of record NZ_CP080531.1, read on the forward strand.
GAGAAATCGTCCCAGCTCTGGTCCTGGATGGAGGCCGACGGAGCGAAGGCACCGGCGCAGATCACCAGCACGTCCGGCTCCAGCGCGGCGAACACTCTATCGGGCGCGGCCTCCTGCGTGGCGTCGGCGGCAAGCGTCTTCACGCCTGACGCCTCCCAGGAGAGCTCCTTCAAAGCTTCCGTGCCGCGGGCGACGGCAAGCACCGTCGCCCCCTCGCTGAGCGCAGCTTCCACGATCGAGCGGCCGACACCCCGGCTGCCTCCGACCACGACGACATTTTGACCCTTCAACGATCCCATGGATCACCTCGCTTTTCCGGCCCGGAGGATTCCGGTGCCTGTAGGTGAAGACAGTGGGGGCGGGTGGAAATCATCGGTGCGGGGCAAAAAGATTTCTCGGGCCGCCTGCCAGGCGCTGTCGCAGACAAGCTTGGGGGATCGCGGACATAGTGCGCTGATCGAGCGAAGGACGCTGGGAAGTCGTTGAAGCGCGGTGCCTATAAGAAGCGCGACAAAGTCGCCTGGGTCTGCCGCATTGACCCCGCTATACCCGCGGGCGACAAGGCTCCTGAACCTTGGGAACCTTCGCATGCTGAGCACGATAGGGGCGGCTATCGCCTTGTTTGTCGCCACGAATATCGATGACATCTTCGTGCTTCTCGGCTTCTTCGCGGATCGGAAATTCCGCGCCAGCCAGGTCATCATCGGGCAATATCTTGGCGTCGCGGCCCTCGTGGCCGTGAGCGTCCTTGCCTCTCTGATCTCGCTCGTTGTCGCGCCGGAATATGTTGGCTTGCTTGGCCTGCTTCCAATCCTGATAGGGCTCAAGAGGCTCTACAATCTATGGAAAGGCGAGGCAGACGACGAGACAGACGTTCCGGCTGCCGCTGGACTGGGCAACATCCTTGCCGTCGCCGCGGTCACGGTGGCGAATGGCGGCGACAATATCGGCATCTATACGCCTGCCTTTGCCACCAGCACGAGCGCCGAGATAACCATCATGGTCGTCGTATTCGCGATCATGGTGGCGATCTGGCTGGCCTTCTCGCATTGGCTGGTCAACCACCCCTCGCTGGGCGCGCCTATCCGGCGCTATGGACACATCGCAGTGCCCTTCGTCCTGATCGCAATCGGTATCCTCGTTCTGCACGAGCAGAATTCACTGTCTCTGCTTCAAAATTTGAACTGACCCACTACCCCTTCGTCCACCCGTTTGCCAAAGATCGGCTTGCGGGCGGGACGCTTGCTCAGCCCGCCAGCAGCGCCAGCTCCTCCGCCGTCAAATGCCGCGCCGTGCCCTTGGCGAGGTCGCCGAGCGGCAGCCGGCCGATGGCGATGCGGATGAGGCGCTTGACCTCGATGCCGTGGGCGGCGAGCAGGCGGCGGATGTGGCGATTGCGGCCCTCGTCGAGCACGATCTCCAGCCAGGCGGTGCGGCCGCCGCTGCGCAAAAGCGCGATCGAGTTTGCCGTCAAGCTCTCGCCGTCGACGGTGACGCCCGCGCGTAGTGCCTCCAGCATCGCTTCGTTGGGCACCGCGCCGACCTGCACATGATAGGTCTTGGGCAGATGTGAGGCCGGGTCCATCAGCCGGTTGGCGAAGCGTGTGTCGTTGGTCATCAGGAGCAGGCCTTCGCTCGCCTTGTCGAGGCGGCCGACCGGCGAGACGAATGGCAAATCGAGCCCTTCGAGGCAAGCATAGACAGTGTCGCGCTGTTGCGGGTCGTCGCGGGTGGTGACCAGCCCGCGCGGCTTGTTGAGCATGACATAGACCTTGCGCTCGGCAACGACATGCTCGCCATCGACGACGATGCGGTCGCGGTTCAGGTCGACGCGAAGTGCTGCATCGCGCACCACCTTGCCGCCGACGCGCACGCGGCCCTCCGCGATCAACACCTCGGCCTGCGTGCGCGAGCACAGGCCGAGTTTTGACAGCGCGCGGTTCAGGCTGACGCCGGTGCTGGCCGGCCTGCCGGTGGGTGGTGGTCTTGATGCCATGCTGATCCGGTCGGTTGCATCAGACAGATGGCACGGGCCGCGATGGCTCCGCAAGCCGTACACGCACTGCGCTGAAGCGGCTGACCGCTCAATCCTGCCCGTTGAAAAACGCCGTCAGCACCGGCGCATGCGCGGCGGGTTTCAGCATATGGTTCTGGCCTGCCAGTGTCTGGTGGCGGGCATTGGGCAGAGCTTTGGCCAACGCCTTGTTGCCATGGCGCATCCAGGGCGGGCTCTTGCCGCCATCGGTCACCAGTGTCGGCACGCTGAGCGCGATCCAGCGGGAAGGGTCCAACGGCTTGCCGAGCTGATCGCCGGCGACGATGGCGCCGTCATAAGGCAGCGTATGTGCCACCGCCTTGAGCTTGCGCCAGATCGGCGTCAGCTTCATGACCGCGATCAGCAGGCCGGGCATGCCGACCGATTTGAGGAAGGCGCTCACAGCGTCGCCGCGCCGGTCGTCCGCGATGGCTTGCCTGATCGTTGCCCAGTCGCCTTGCGTGGTCGCGCGGCTGTCGTCGACGATCAGCGGCGCTTCATAGAGCGCCAGCCTGCTGATGCCGGGCAGGCGGGCTGCCGCCATCAGCGCCAGCATGGCGCCTGAAGACATGCCCCAGACATAGGCTTCACCGCCGGCCGCCTGCAGCACGGCCTCGATGTCATCGACCTCGCGCTCGACGGCGTAAGGCAAGGTGTCGCCGCTGTCGCCACGGCCACGGCGGTCGTAGCGAAACACGGTGAAATCGCCTTCCAGCGCCTTGGCCAGCGGGCCGCTCGGACCCATGGCGCGCGAGCAGAGCGCGCCGTCGACGAGGATGAGCGGATGGCCCTGGCCTCGGCGCTCGCAGGCGATCGGCGTTCCATCCCGCGACAACACGGCTTGCGTGGTCGGCTTGGCGCTTTCAGCCAGCATGGTTTGCTCCTCTGTTGATCAGCTGTTGCAGTCGGTCGAAGCTCTGCATCCAGCCGCCGCGCATGCCGAGCGCCAGCAGGCGTTCGCGGTCGGCGGCACTCGCCAGCGTCACTTCGAAATGGACATGGGTGCGCGCGCCGTCGGGGGTGAAGGTGACCGTATGGCGGCTCTGGCCCGGTGGCTTGCCGGCCCATTCCTGGATTTCAGGGTCCGGTTCGTCGCGGTAGCTCAGCCTGAGGTTTTCGACGACTTCGAGATAGCTGCCCTGGTTGCGGTAAAGCGCGCCACTGGCGGTCAGCATGTCGATGCGCCAGTGACCGCCGACGCGCACGTCGAGCGCGCAATGGGGGATGGTGCAGTCCCTGATACCCCACCATTGCGCCACCAGAAGCGGATCGGTCCACAGCCGGAAGACGCGTTCGACCGGGGCGTTGAAAATCCGCTCGATGGCAAAGCTGCGGTCGGCGGTTGCGGGCGCGCTCATTCCGGCCTGTCCGCGCCGCGCCGCAGGAGGTCTTCCCTGCGATCGAAACGGTCCTCCCAGAGTTTTCGGTAGTCGCTGAGCCAGCGGTCGATGTCGCGCAGCGGTCTGAGTTCGATGCGGCTGAGATGCTTTTGCGCCGCCCGGCTGCGGGTCACGAGGCCGGCCTGTTCCAGCACACCGACATGCTTGGAGACGGCGCGCACGGTGAGCGCGAAGGGTTGCGCCAGTTCGGCAACCGAGGCTTCGCCATCGAGCAGCCGGGCGAGGATCGCCCGGCGCGTGGGATCGGCGAGGGCGGCGAATGTATTGTCGAGGGAGATTTGAGTGGCCATTACGGAACCATCTAGTTCTGGAACTAAACGGTTCTATAAAGGAGTAAGCCCACTACGTCAATGGGTTCTGGTTGGCCTATGGTGTTGCGCGCAAATGCGTCCCTTTGCCGGGAAAACTGTCGCCCGGCAAAGGGGTGTTCAAACGCTCAGGCGGCTTCCTTCTCGCCCGCGATGCCGTTCAGCACCTCGATCGCGTCGGCCGGCAGCTTCAGTTCCGCCGCCGCCAGGTTCTCGCGGAGATGACCGACCGAGGAGGTGCCGGGGATGAGCAGGATGTTGGGCGCGCGGCGCAACAGCCAGGCGAGCGCCACCTGCATGGGGGTCGCGCCAAGTTTGCGGGCGACATTGGCCAGCGTGTCCGACTGCAGCGGGGTGAAGCCGCCAAGCGGGAAGAACGGCACATAGGCGATGCCGGCAGCGCCAAGCGTGTCGATCAGCGCGTCGTCATTGCGGTGGGCGATGTTGTAGAGGTTCTGCACGCAGACGATGGGGACGATGCGGCGTGCCTCCTCGACCTGGGTGAGCGTAACGTTGCTCAGCCCGATATGCTTGACCAGCCCCTGCTGTCGCAGTTCGGCCAGAACGGAAACTTCCCTGGCGATCGAGCCTTCGGACGGTTCATGCAGGCCGTCGGTGCGGCGGAAGTTCACCACGTCGAGCGCATCGAGGCCGAGATTGCGCAAATTGTCGTGTACGGCTTGGCGGAGCTCGTCGGGCGCCATTGCAGGCAGCCATGCGCCGTTGGCGTCGCGGCGGGCGCCGATCTTGGTGACGATGGTGAGATCGGCCGGGTAGGGGTGCAGCGCCTCGCGGATGATCAGGTTGGTGACGTGCGGGCCATAGAAATCCGATGTGTCGATGTGGTCGACGCCGCTGGCGATCGCCTCGTGCAGCACGGCAAGGGCGGCGTCGCGGTCCTTCGGCGGGCCGAAGACGCCCGGTCCGGCCAGCTGCATGGCGCCGTAGCCGAGGCGCTTCACGGTGCGGTCGCCGAGTTTGAAGGTTCCGGCCTTGCTGATGTCGGTCATGGTCTCATCTCCTTTGGATCAGCCCAATGTAGACAAAGCGCGCCTGCACGATAATATGGTGCAATCGGCACAGCCTGTGCGGAAAGGCGAACAATGGCAGCGGATCTTGGCGACCTCCAGGCATTCATGGCGGTGGCGCGCGCCGGCGGCTTTCGCGAAGCGGCACGGGTGGGCAGCGTCAGCGCCTCCAGCCTCTCGGAGACGGTGCGGCGGCTGGAGACCGGGCTCGGCGTGCGGCTCCTCAACCGCACCACGCGCAGTGTAGCTCCCACCGAGGCGGGCGCGCGCCTGCTCGAGCGGCTCGGCCCGGCGCTCGGCGAGGTCGAGGCGGCGCTCGACGTGGTCAACGGCTTTCGCGGCCGCCCGGCCGGCACGCTGCGGCTCAACGTGCCGGTCGTCGCGGCCAAACTGGTGCTGCCGCGGCTGTTGCCGCCCTTCCTCGCCGCCTATCCCGACATCCGCATGGAAGTGACCGCCGAGGACAGCTTCGTCGACATACTGGCGAGTGGCTGCGACGCCGGCATCCGCTATGACGAGCGGCTGGAGCAGGACATGATCGCCGTGCCGATCGGCCCGCGCCGGCAGCGCTTCGCCACCGCCGCCGCACCGGCCTATCTCGACCGGCATGGCCGGCCCGATCATCCGCGCGACCTGCTCGATCACGCCTGCCTGCGCGGCCGCTTCGCCAGCGGCCTGACGCCGGCCTGGGAGTTCGAACGCGACGGCGAGGTGGTAAGCGTCGAGCCGACCGGCCCGCTTTTGGTCAGCACCGGCACGGCAATGGCGCTGGCACTCGAAGTGTCGATTGCCGGCGGCGGCATCGTCTCGCTGTTCGAGGACTGGCTGCGCCCCTATTTCGACGACGGCCGGCTGGAGCCGGTGCTGGAGCCCTGGTGGCAGGAATTTTCAGGCCCGTTCCTCTACTATCCCGGTCGCCGCCTGACGCCGGCGCCGCTGCGCGCCTTCATCGACTTTGTCGGCACGATGCGCTGGGGGTGATTTCGGGCAGACATCGCGCCGCCAGGTGTGCCCGGCCTCTTGCACGATGGTTCGCCGGTCGCACACGACCCCTTCGACCGAGGCAGCCGATGGAGGAAAGCGAGCCTGACACTTTGGGGCCGATGCGTCGAAGGGACCTTACGAATATTTATGGCAGCGGCAATGCGCGGGAAATTTCAATGGTCCATGTTTCCCGGGGGAATGGAGTCGTTTCAATGAAAAGGGTCGCTGAAACCTTTCGAATTGCGTTCGCGCTGGTTCTGGGCGGCGCGCTTGCGATCGTCGTGATACCGATCGTTGCGATCGTTTGTTTTTCGATACTCGCGCTTCTTGTGGCCATGCGGAGGCTTCGTCGGCAACACCGTCATGGCGATGTCACTCGAGAAGTCTCGGCTGCACAGTCCCCGGTTCCTCCCACCATTGAGACGACCTATACCGTCGTTCATCCGTCGTAGTGCTGTCGTCGTAGTGCTGTAAATGCCCCGGCAAACGCCGTCATCGACATTGCAGCCGGCGTCGGGGACACAAAAGCAACAAGAACGTTAGGCGAGGAAGCTAGGAAGCACCCGTTGTGCCATGGGCTCTCGGGATTTCGGGGATGGTCTCGCCGTCGAAGGCGGGCCTTTCAGCAAACCCGTCCGGCCCCCAGCGAGCATCAATCTTGAAAACCCTTATTGGCGTGGGTAGCCGCCAGCTCCGACAAGACCAAGGACTTTTTGAGCAGTATGATTCCGAAGCCTGAATTTCCCAATCCGAGCCACCTGGATCCCATAGCCGATCCGATGGCCACGCGCGATGCGCGGCTGCAGATGTTCGGCTTCTGGGGACGCTACCAGCATTTTGCCATGCCCGTCGCGGGCGTGGCCATCGCGGTAATCACCGTGGTGGTGCTGCAGCGATTTTTGAATGACCTTTCGCTCGACCATGTGTTGGAATCGGCGCGAAACATCCCTGGCAAGCACCTTCTGGTCGCGCTTGCACTTACACTTTTGAGTTTTGCCGCCGTCGCCTTTTACGATGTCGTGGCTGTGGAGACGATCGCGCCGGGCCGCGTCCCCAAGCTGTTGGCGGCATGCGTCGGCGCTGCCGGCTACGCCATATCCAATGCACTGGGCTTTTCGCTGCTGACAGGCGGGATGCTGCGTTACCGCATCTATGCAGGCGAAGGCATTGCCTTGTCCGATATCGGTCGAATCATCGCCACCTCGTGGCTGTCAATCTGGTTCGCCTTCACCGTGATGATCGCTCTTGCCCTGGTCCTCGACCCGGCTCGTACACCGTTTGTCGACCAGCTTGATCCTCGCCTGGGCCTGACGCTCGGCATCGCGATGATTCTTTCGGTTGGCTTGCTGGTCGTATGGCTGTCGCGCGGCGAACGTACGCTGACGGTGGGAAGGTTTTCCATCAAATTGCCCGGTTCGCGCGGCGCGCTGACGCAGATCGTGGCCGGCCTGGTCGACGTCTGCGCCGCCGCCGGAACGCTCTACGTCTTGATGCCCGAGACGGTCACCACCAGTCCGGCGGTCTTTGCGCTTGTCTTTGTCGTGGCGACCATCATCGGCATCGCCAGCCACGCTCCAGGCGGTCTCGGCGCCTTCGAGGCATCGATGATCGCCGGCCTTGGCCTGGGCAACAATCCGGATGCCATCGCAGCCCTGCTCGCCTTCCGGATCATCTTTACGCTTTTGCCCTTCCTGGTTGCCGTCATCGGTGTCCTGACATTCGAGATCTACGCACGGCACGCCGAAGTGTCGCAGCGGGTGCTCTATGCAGGCCGCGTCCTGGAGCCTCTCGTCCCACCAATTGCCGCCGGCGCGACCTTCCTGGGCGGGATAATGTTGTTGTTCTCGAGTTCCATTCCAGGTGCTGCCGAACGCCTCGACGTTCTGTCCGACATGCTGCCGCTGCCATTCATAGAGGTCTCGCACCTGGCGGCCGCCTTCGCGGGCATTGCAATGCTGATCCTTGCGCGGGGGCTGGCGCGGCGGCTTCAGCAGGCATGGGCGGCGTCGCTCATCCTGTTCATCCTGGGGGCTGCCTTCTCGATCGGCAAGGGTCTTGACTGGGAGGATGCGAGCGTCCTCCTGATCCTGTCGACAGTCCTGATAGGCTTCCGCAAGGCGTTCTATCGCCGCCCGATCGAGGGAATCGGAACGCTGTCATGGGGCTGGCTCGCCAGCGTCATCAGCATCGTCGCTATCTCGATCTGGCTTGGATTCTTCAGCTATCGCGACATCGACTATTCCAATCAACTGTTCTGGCAATTTGCCATTGACGGCGACGCGCCACGCTTCCTGCGCGCCAGCATCGTGATCCTGATCGCTACGGCAGCGGCGGCGCTTCACACGGCCATCAATCGAAAGGCCATCGACCGCAAGCAACGCGCCGAAATCCCTCCGGCCGTCAGCGCGATCGTCGCCTCCTCGAACGTGACCCATGCGGCTCTGGCAATGCTCGGCGACAAGCAATTTCTGATGTCGCCGGACGGCCGGGGCTTCATCATGTATGCGCGCTCGGGCGGCAGCCTTATCGCGCTCGGCGGGCCGATCGGACCTGTCGAGGGCGACAGCAAGCTCGCATGGGCCTTTCACGACCTGGCCGACCGCTCCGCGGTCCGTACAGCCTTTTACGGTGTGCAACCTGACCAATTGCCCATGTACCTGGACATGGGCCTCGTCGCGCTGAAGCTCGGCGAGGTCGCGCGCGTCGACTTGACGGCTTTCAACCTCGACGGCCCACGCCGCCAGCCACTGCGCTACGCCGATCGACGCGCCGAAAAGGATGGTCTGGTTTTCGAGATCGTCGAAGCCGCCAATGTGAGACCGTTTCTTGGCGAATTGCGAGAGGTGTCGGATGCCTGGCTCCAGATGAAGGCGAGCTCCGAGAAAGGTTTTTCGTTGGGCTATTTCGACGATGACTATGTCAGCAGATTCGATATGGCCGTGATGCGTTGGCAGGGCCGCATCATCGCTTTCGCCAATTTGTGGGGGAGCGCCGACAAAAGCGAGTTGACCGTCGACCTGATGCGCCATGTGCCTGACGCGCCCAAGATCGTCATGGACGCGCTGCTGACCAAACTGCTTCTTCATGGCAAATCGCAGGGTTATCGCTGGTTCAATCTGGGCGCGGCACCGCTTTCCGGATTGTCCGCGGGCCGGCTGGCTTCCCGGTGGAATCGGTTCGGGTCCTTTCTCTACCGGCGTGGCCAGACCTTTTATCGCTTCGACGGGCTCAAGGCTTTCAAGGACAAGTTCGATCCCGTCTGGACCCCGCATTATTTCATATGCCCGCCCGGACTGGACACCATACGATCCCTGTTCGATGTCACCACTCTGATCGGCGGCGGTCCGCTGGAACTCGTTCGGAAATGATTGCTTATTTTGCGCAGATGACCAAGAGCCGCGCGACTTTGGTTCTGGCGGCTCTGGTCATCGCTGCCGGCCTGGGCCTCGCGCTGCATTTCAACCGGACACGGGCCGTCCAACGCCAGATCCGCGTTTCCGCCGAGCGGCTGGTCGATATTCCTGTTCAGCTGCCGCAACAGGAACCGGCGGGGTTGGTCATCCTGTTCTCGCAAAAAGGCGGCATTGGTCAGCGCGACCTTGATCTGGCGGCGGCCCTGGTAAGCAAGGGCTTGATCGTGCTGCCGGTCGACCTTGAAAAATATCGCAACAAGCTGAATGCAGCCGATGGCGCGTGCATGTATCTCGGGTCCGATCTGGAGGCGCTGTCCAAGGCGGCCATCCGCGCTGCCGGCGGCGGCAGCTATTTTCATCCGGTGGTGGCCGGTATCGGCGAAGGTGGCACGCTGGCTTATGCAGCGTTGGCCGATGCACCGGTGACGACACTGGCCGGCGCAGTCGCGCTCGAACCGACGCACAGCCTGGTCACGCCGCTGCCAACATGCCCGGGCGGCGCAAGGCCGACGGCGGATCCGGCGGGCGGCTTCAACTATGCCCTCGACGCGGAATTGCCTTCCCCTGCAACACTGGTTTCGGCCGCACCGCTTGCGGGTATTTCCACGCAATCGTCCGACAATGTGATGCGGGCAAAGGCGGTTGTTGTCGACAGCGTGTCTGGCCGCCTCGACGCGGCCGTTGATGCCGTGGTGTCAATCGCCGCGAGCGATGCGTCGTCAAATGACCTGCCGACCGTCGATATCCCCGCCAGCTCGACGCCAGATTCCCTTGTGCTGTTCTTTTCGGGCGACGGCGGCTGGCGCGACCTCGACAAGGTGGTTGGCGATGAGATGAGCAAACACGGCGTTCATGTGGTCGGCATCGATTCGCTTCGCTACTTCTGGGCGGAACGCACGCCACGGCAAATCGCCAATGATACGGTATCCATCATCGACCGCGCCGATCCCTCGGGCAAAATGCCCGTCGCGGTCTACGGTTATTCGTTTGGCGCCGATGTCTTTCCGTTTGCCTGGACCTTGCTGCCGAAGCGTATAAAGGATCGCATCCGGTTTGTCGGACTCCTCGCCACCCAGAAAACGATTACCTTCCAGGTGACCGTCGGTACCTGGCTCGGTGGCGGAGGCGACCATTTCGTCGCGCCGGCGATTGCCACCATTCCGCCCGAGCGCGTGCTGTGCGTCTATGGCGAGGAAGAGGATGACACGGCCTGCACCGATCCCTCACTGGCGGGAATCCAGACGCTGAAGATGAAGGGCGGACATCACTTCGACGAAGACTACCCCGCGCTCGCCAAGATTCTTCTCGCCCGCATGAAACCGCGAATGTCGTAGCGCCGCGATCGCGGGAGCGCTCGCCTGCGCGGCCGCTTCGCCGGCGGCGTGATACACGCCTGGGAATTGAACGCGACGGCGAGGTGGTGAGCGTCGAGCCGACCGGCCCGCTGCTGGTCAGCACCGGCACGGCAATGGCGCTGGCGCTCGAAGTGTCGATCGCCGGCGGCGGCATCGTCTCGCTGTTCGAGGACTGGCTGCGCCCCTATTTCGACGATGGCCGGCTGGAGCCCTGGTGGCAGGAATTTTCAGGCCCGTTCCTCTACTATCCCGGCCGCCGCCTGACGCCGGCGCCGCTCAGGGCCTTCATCGATTTTGTCGGAACGATGCGCTGGGGGTGAGGGGTGGAATGGTAGCGAAGCGCCTCTAGAACGAGCGCGAAGGCTGGTGAGGGCTGGCGACGGCTGGGATAGTAAAGATGATAGCCCGGGCGTGGTGCGCACCAGTCATCCAGTACGCGCAGCAGCCGGCCGGTGCTGATGTCCGCCTCGACCACGTCCAATGGCAGGTAGGCAAGTCCCAACCCGTCAAGTGCTGCTTGCCGCATCAAGCTTATGGAATTGAACACGGCACGACCTTGGACACGGGCATTCAGCTCACGGCCATTGTTGCGAAACTCCCAGACATAGAAACCGCCATGCGTCGGCAGACGCAGGTTGATGCAGCGGTGCTCGGTGAGTTCCTGCGGTGTGCCCGGGAGCGTCCGGCCTTCGAAGTAAGCCGGCGCCCCGACCACCGCCTGTTGGAAATCAGGACCGATGCGCATCGCGATCATGTCCTTGTCCACCTGCTCACCAAGTCGCACGCCGGCGTCGTAGCGCTCCGCCACGATGTCGATCAAACCATAGTCCGAAATGATCTCGACGTTCACATCCGGGTATTGCGGCAGCAACCGCGCCATAGCCGGCCAGAGGATGGTTTCAGCGGCGTGCTCGACAGAATTGATCCTGACCGTGCCAGCCGGCTTGTCGCGCATCTCCCCCAGTGCCTGGATGTCGCGTTCGATTTCATCGAACCTTGGCCCGATGCTGCCCAGAAGCCTCTCCCCGGCCTGCGTCAAGGCGACGCTGCGGGTCGTGCGGGTCAGAACCCGAAGGCCAAGCCGCTCCTCCAGGGTGCGGATGGTATAGCTCAATGCAGACTGTGACACGCCAAGCCTGGCGGCGGCCCTGGTGAAGCTCTGCTCACGGGCGACGGCGATAAAGGCCAGAAGGTCGTTCACATTCTGCCTTCGCATTCATCAATCCAATTTCTAAGTTCATGCCGATAATACCATCTAATCCCGTTCGTCAGCAGGGGTTATCTAATCCCGGCAACGAAGGGATTTCGGAACATGAGCAAAGTTTGGTTCATTACGGGCGCCGGGCGAGGCATGGGCCTGCATATTGCCAGGGCTGCCCTGGCCGCCGGCCATCAAGTGGTCGCCACCGGCCGCAATACAGACAAGGTGGCCGGGGCTGTCGGCCAATCCGACAGGCTTCTGGTCGTCAAGCTGGACGTCACCAGCAGCGCCGACGCCGAAACGGCTGTCAAGGCCACCATCGGGCGCTTTGGCCGCATCGACGTCCTGGTCAACAACGCGGCCAGCTTCCAGGCCGGCTATTTCGAGGAACTGTCGCCTCGGCAGATGGACCTGCAACTGGCCACGAGCCTTGTCGGCCCGATGAATGTCACCCGCGCTTTTCTGCCGGCGATGCGCAAGCAGGGATCGGGCAGGATCATCTCGATCTCGTCGACGGCGGGCCTTGTGGGTTACGAATTCTGCACCGCCTATTCGGCGTCCAAGTTCGGTCTCGACGGCTGGATGGAAGCGCTGCAGGTCGAGGTCTCGCCATTCGGGATCGAGACCATGATCGTCAATCCGGGCTTCTTCCGCACCGAACTTCTCACCGAGGAATCGACCCGATATGCCGATCTCGCCATCGCGGATTACAGCGCGCGGCGTGCGCAGCAGGAGGCCTTCTGGACCGGTGCGAACGGCACACAGGGTGGCGACCCCGCAAAACTGGCGCAGGCCCTGATCACGCTGGACAAGGAGGCCGCGCTTCCACGGCGCTTCCTGGCCGGCGCCGATGCCATTGCCACGGCTGAACAGAAGATTGCGACACTGCAGCAACAGATCGAAGCCTATCGCGCGCTTTCAAGCTCGCTGGCGATCGACGGGTAATCCCGGCTGCGAGGGTCAAGCGCACTGGGTCGAAACAGATTCATCAGATGCGTTTAAGTATCTGTTTTTATGCATGAATGAAGGTCATGGCGGAAAGCCGTGGCTCGCTTCTGGTGGCGGGGGCTACCCCTGGAGAACCTCACCGGTCCGCACATCCGAACAATCCAAACCCGGTCCGTAACACTTTGTTTTCTTGCCCGGCGTATCCACGAGGGTGCGTCGCCGATTGCCGACGCACCCTCGACCCATGAAAGAAGGGGGACGCGCAGGAAAATGGGCTCGCCCTGGTCCGAATTGCTGGCCAATCTCGCGGTCGTTGCGATGTTCGTTTCGGTCTGGATCCACACGCATGTGTGGCTGGATCGCAGGCCGGTCGCTGTAAAGGCTGCGGCCTTCGGCCTGCTGATGGGCGCCGGCGCCATCATCCTGATGCTGACGCCCATGCAGTTGCAGCCGGGCGTCATGGTTGATCTCCGGGCGACGATGATTGCCGTTGCCGGCTTCTTCGGCGGCCCTGTCGCCGGCATTGTCGCAGGCGTCATGGCCGGCGCCTTCCGGGTCTTCGAGGGCGGCATCGGCGCCTTCGCCGGCGCGGTGGGGATCGCGGCCACCATGCTGGTCGGCATTGCCGGCAATCTTGCGCTCAGGGGCCGCGCCCCCACCATGCGCGATATCATGATCCTGGGTGCCGCGACCGCGTGCGGATCGCTGCTTGGCCTCAGCGTCCTGCCGCGATCCGTTATCGAGACAGTCCTGCCAAAAGTGGTGTTTCCCTCGACATTGCTCATCTTCGTCTCCGTGGCGATGTCGGGGCTGGCGATCTACCAGGAGCGGCGGCGCCTCGAAGCGCTGCAGTCGCGGCGCATCTTCAAGGCCGTGGTCGAGACGCTGCCCGACTGCCTGAACGTCAAGGATCTCGATGGGCGGTTCATCGCTGCCAATCCGGCAACGGCCGAGCTGATGCAGGCGACCAATGCCAAGGCGCTGATCGGCAAGACGGATTTCGATTTTTACCCCCGGGAAACGGCGCAGGAATTCCGCGAGGACGAGCTGGCCGTGCTGGCGTCCGGCGTCGCCTCCACCATCGAGCAGCGCCTGCATCATGAGGACGGCACCGATGCCTGGCTGGCGACGCTGAAAGCGCCGTTTCGTGACCGGACCGGCACGATCATCGGCCTGATCACCCACAATCGCGACATCACCCAGCGCAAGCGGCTGGAGACCGAACTGGCGGAAAGCCAGGCGAGGCTCGGAGACGCGCTGACGCATATGGCCGACGGCCTGGTGATGTTCGACCCGGACGGCAGGCTGATGCTGTGCAACGCCCAGTACCGCGCCCTGTTTCCGAAGACGGCCGATATCAGGGTGCCCGGCGCCGACCACCGCGACATATTGCGCGCGTCGGCCGCGCGCGGCGAAAGCGTCACGCCGCCCGACGCGGTCGAGGCCTGGATCGCCGACATCATGGCCTTGCAGACGCATGCCAGCCACCGCCAGGTGCGGCTTGCCGACGGGCGCTGGCTGGATGTGCGGACCCGGCCGACCGGCGATGGCGGCAGCCTCAGCGTGTTTTCCGACATCACCGAGGCCAAGCAGATCGAGGCCGCACTGCTGGCCGCCAACGAGAAGCTGAACCTGCTGGCACACCGCGACGGGCTGACCGAACTGTTGACGCGGCGCGCCTTCGACGACGCGCTGGCGCGCGAATTCGCCCGCGGCCGGCGCAACACGACGCCGCTCAGCCTGCTCATCATCGACGTCGACCGGTTCAAGCGCTTCAACGATCACTACGGCCATCCGGCGGGCGACGAATGCCTGCGCGCCGTCAGCCGCTGCATCGAGGCGACGGCGCGGCGGCCGGCCGACGCGGCGGCCCGCTATGGCGGCGAGGAGTTCGCGCTCGTCCTGCCCGAAACCGATGCGCGGGGCGCCTTCGTCATCGCCGAAACGCTGCGGGGCAAGGTGCGCGACCTCGGGCTTGCGCATGCCGGCAGCGAAAAAGGCATCGTCACCGTCAGCATCGGGGTCGGCACTTTCGACGGCAGTGCTGACATCGAGATCGCCGATCTCCTGCGGCGCGCCGACGAGGCGCTCTACGGCGCCAAGGCCGCAGGGCGGGACCGCGTGCATGGCTGGCGCCCACATCTCAGCGAACCACGCCCGACCGCTTCCCAGCGCAAAGCGTGAGCTTTGGCTGTCACGGCATTGTCATGGTCCTCTGCCATTAATCCATAAATCTGGATAGATGGATTGATGGACAAGACAACGGCATTGCTGGCGCTCGCAGCACTCGGCCAGGAAACCAGGCTGGAGGTGTTCCGGCTGTTGGTTCGGGCCGGGGCCGAGGGTGTGCCGGCGGGCGAGATCGCCACGCGGCTGGGCACGGTGCAGAACACCATGTCGGCGCATCTGAAAATCCTCGGCCAGGCCGGGCTGGTGCATGCCGAACGCGACGGGCGCAGCATCCGCTACACGGCCGACATGACCGGGTTTCGCGATCTGCTCGCCTACCTGATGGAGGATTGCTGCAACGGCGCGCCGGAGCTTTGCCAGCCGATCATCCAGGCCGTGACCTGCAAATGTTGAGGTGGACATGATCGACCTTCGACGCCGCCTCGCAGCCGAAGCGCTGGGCACCGCCATGCTGGTGGCCACGGTGGTCGGCTCGGGCATCATGGCCAGCCGGCTGACCGGCGATGTCGCACTTTCGCTGCTTGGGAACACCATTCCAACCGGCGCCATGCTGGTGGTGCTGATCACCACGCTGGGGCCGGTCTCCGGCGCTCATTTCAACCCGGCCGTCACGCTGGTTTTCGGGCTGCGGCGCGACATCGGCTGGCTGGCCGTGCTGGGCTACATCACGGTCCAGATTCTTGGCGGCCTCGCCGGCACGCTGGTCGCGCATGCCATGTTCGAGTTGCCGTTGCTGGAAGTGTCGGCAACGGTGCGAAGCGGGCAGGGACAATGGCTGGCCGAACTGGTCGCGAGTTTCGGCCTGGTCTTCACCATCCTTGCCGGCTTGCGCTTCCGGAGCGATGCCATCCCCTGGCTGGTCGGGCTCTACATCACGTCGGCCTACTGGTTCACGGCTTCGACCTCGTTCGCCAATCCGGCGGTGGCGATCGCCCGTGCCTTCTCGAACACGTTTGCCGGCATCCGGCCATCCGATGTACCGGCCTTCATAGCGGCGGAACTGGCGGGCGCGCTGCTTGCGCTGGCGCTGGCCGGCTGGCTGCTGGCTGAACCCCAGACCCTCACTGACAAGACCGTCACTCAGATGAAAGCCGCGCAATGACCATAACTATCTATCACAACCCGGCCTGCGGCACGTCGCGCAACACGCTGGCGATCATCCGCCAGTCGGGCGAGGAGCCGGAGGTGATCGAATATCTGAAGACGCCGCCGTCGCGCGACAGGCTCGTCGAATTGATCGAGGCGATGGCGATGACGCCGCGCGCGCTGCTGCGCGAGAAGGGGACGCCCTATGCGGAGCTCGGCCTTGGCGATGCCAAATGGAGCGATGACGAGATCCTCGATTTCATGCTGGCGCATCCGATCCTGATCAACCGGCCGATCGTGGTGAGCCCGCTTGGCGTTGTGCTTGCCCGGCCATCCGAAGCGGTGCTCGATGTCCTGCCCAATCCGGATATCGGGCCGTTCACCAAGGAGGACGGCGAGGTCGTCGTCGACGCGAGTGGCAAGCGGGTGGTCTGAGGTCTATTTCGATATTTTTCGAAATAGGGCTTGACGGTTCCTGTCGCTGGCCGCATCCTATTTCCATGAAACTCGAACAAGCAGCGAAGCAGCTGGAAGCGCTCGGCAATCCGACGCGGCTGAACCTCTACCGTATCCTGGTCCGGGCCGGCGAGGCTGGCCGGCCGGTCGGCACTTTGCAGGAGAGTCTCGGCATCGCCGCCTCGACGCTGTCGCACCATCTGCACCGGCTGATCCTGACCGGGCTGGTCAGCCAGGAGCGGCAGGCGACGACGCTGATCTGCCGCGCCAACTATCCCATGATGAACGACCTGCTCGGCTTCCTGGCCGACGAATGCTGCGCCGATGCGGCTTGCAATCCGGCGGCGGGTGACGCAGCCGCCTGATTTTTTGTCTGTTATTTCGATAATACCGGAAGGATAGAAGCTATGGCCAAGCAAAACGATCTGCCCATCGCCGTCATCGGCGCCGGCCCGGTTGGCCTGGCGGCCGCCGCCCATCTCATGGCCTGGGGCCTGCCGGTGAAGCTCTATGAGGCCGGCAGCGATGTCGCGGCCAATTTGCGGGATTGGGGCCATGTCCGGGTGTTCACGCCCTGGCGCTATTGCGTCGACCAGGCAGCCGGCAAGCTGCTCGAAGGCCATGGCTGGCGGATGCCGGACGCGGAAGCGTTTCCGACCGCCGACGAACTCGTCGCGCACTATCTCAAGCCGCTCGCCAACCTGCCGGAACTCTCGCCGGCGATCGAAACCAATGCGCGTGTCGTCGCCATATCGCGCTGGGGCGCCGACAAGGTGCGCGGCAGTGAGCGCGCGACACGGCCGTTCATGCTCGTGGTCGAGACCGCTAATGGCACCAGGCGCGACAGCGCCCGCGCGGTCATCGACGCCTCGGGGACATGGCGCACGCCCAATCCGCTCGGCGCCGGCGGCATCGCCGCGGAGGGCGAGGCGGAATTCGCCGACCGTATCGCCTACGGCATCCCCGATGTTCTCTGTAGCGACCGCGCGCTTTATGCCGGCCGCACGACGCTGGTTGCGGGTTCCGGCCACTCGGCGGCCAACGCCTTGCTCGACCTTGCCAGGCTGGCGGAGGCCGAGCCCGGCACAGCCTTCATCTGGGCGGTGCGCGGAACCGACCTCGTGCGCATCTATGGCGGCGGCGACGCCGACCAGTTGCCGGCGCGCGGCGAACTCGGCGCCGATGTGCGCGACCTCGCCGAAAGCGGCCGCGTCAGGCTGGTGACCGGCTTTGCGACGCTTGCCATACACGAGCGGGACTGCCGGCTGATCGTCGAGGGGCAGGGCCAGCAGGGGTTGCTGCATCTCGGCCCCGTCGACCGCATCATCGCCGCGACCGGGCAGCGCCCGGACCTGTCGCTGACCAGGGAGCTCAGGCTCGATCTCGATCCGTGGCTGGAAAGCGTCAAGGCGCTCGGTCCGCTCATCGATCCCAACGAGCATTCCTGCGGCGACGTGCCGCCGCACGGACACCGCGAGCTCGGCCATCCGGAGCCGGGTTTCTACACGGTCGGCATCAAGAGCTATGGCCGTGCGCCGACCTTCCTGCTGTTGACCGGCTACGAGCAGGTCCGCTCGGTCGCGGCGGCGATCGCCGGCGACATGGCGGCGGCCGACACGGTGCAACTGGTGCTGCCCGAAACCGGTGTCTGCACGGTGCCGGCGGGCCGCGCTTCGCAGGGCTGTTGCGGCGGGCCGGCGCCGGTGGAGATCGATGCCTGTTGCGTGGCGGATGCCGACGCGAAAGCGGCCGGCAAAAGCGGTTGCGGCTGCACCGGCAAGATGGAAGCCGCCGAGTGACTGACGCCAAGATCCCCGCTTCCGCCATCTGGGCGCTGGGTGCCACCCAGATCATCGGCTATGGCACGCTCTATTACAGCTACAGCATCCTGGCGCCGGCGGTGGCGGCGGAGCTCGCCTGGTCGCAGCAATGGGTATTCGCCGTGCTGTCGGTGTCGCTGCTGGCAAGCGCCATTCTGGCGCCGTTTGCAGGCAGCCTCGCGGACCGGGTCGGGGCAGGGCGCCTGATGGTGCCGGGATCGCTGGCGGCGGCAGGCGCGTTGCTGCTGTGCGCGCTGGCGCCGGGGCGCGCCGGCTTTGCCCTTGGCGTGCTGGCCATGGAACTCGCCTCCTGCTTCGTGCTCTACAGCACGGCCTTCGTCGCCATCGTGCAGCTCGGCGGCGCGCGGCGCGGCATCACCCATCTGACTCTGATCGCCGGCTTCGCCTCGACCCTTTTCTGGCCGTTGACGACGCTGCTGCACCAGCATCTCGGCTGGCGCGAGGTGCTGGTTCTCTTTGCCGCGCTCAACGCCTTTGTCTGCCTGCCGATCCACTGGTGGCTGGCCAGGCTTTCGGGCCGTGCCGGCAAGGCGCGGGAGAGGATCATCCCGGTCACATCCGGCCTGCCGGGCGCCGTGCCCGGCCGGCGATGGTCGCCGCTGTTCGTCCTGGTGCTGGCCGGATTTGCCATAGAAGGCTTCATGCTTTCGGCTGTTCTCGTGCAGATGGTGCCGCTGCTCACTTTGGTCGGGCTTGGCGGGGCTTCGGTGCTGGTCGCAAGCCTGTTTGGCCCATCGCAAGTGGCGAGCCGGCTGGTCAACATGCTGTTCGGCCGAGGCCTGACGCAGACATCGCTGGCGCTCGGTGCGACCGCGGCATTGGCAGGCGGCCTTGCGGTGCTGCTCGTGGTGGCGCCCTCCGTTCCCGGCGCCATGCTGTTTGCCGTGCTTTTCGGCTTCGGCTCGGGCCTGATGAGCATTGTCGGCGGCACGCTGCCGCTCGAATTGTTCGGCCAGGAACGCTACGGCTCCTATGTCGGCTGGATCACGGCGGCGCGCCAGTTCAGTTCCGCCTTCGCCCCGTTCGGCCTCACCTTGATGATATCGGGCCTCGGCGTTTTCCCGGCACTGTGGCTCAATGTCGTGGTCGGCCTGTTCGGCATCGCGGCCTTCGCCGCCGTCGCGCTGATCAGCCGGCAATCGCGCAAGGGTGAGGAGAGCGGCACGGCCGCGGTCGCGCCGCACGCGGCTGGATGACCGTCTCCGGTGTCCCCAGATTTCGCGGACGGCCATCAGTTCGATCCGCTGTCGGCAACGGAAGCGTTGCCTTTGGCGGCCTGCCGGTCAAAGCTGCCCCGCAGCGCAATTCTAGAGCGTCCGCCATGACTGGAATGTTTCCCGCCACCTCCATGCCTGACCGCGATTGGTGGGAGGCGCTTTGGCCAGACCCGTCGGGCCTCTTGCTGTCGTTGGGTGTTGAGCCCGGCATGATGGCTCTGGACCTGTGCTGCGGCGACGGCTATTTCACCGCTCCGCTTGCGAAAATCGTCAGTGGCCGCGTCTATGCGCTCGACCTCGACCCGGAAATGATCGTGGCGGCCAAGGCCGAGGTGAAGCAGCTCGGCGTCTCGGTCCTGAAATGGATTGTCGCGGATGCCAGCGAAGTCGCGGAACTGATCCCTGAAAAGATCGATTTCGTGCTGATCGCCAACACCTTTCATGGCGTGCCCGATCAGCCAGCCCTTGTCAAAGCCGTAGCCCGCACGCTCAAGCTGCGCGGTCAGTTTGCGCTCGTCAATTGGCATCAGCTGCCGCGAGAGCACACGACCGTGCTGGGTCAGCCGCGCGGCCCCAGGACGGAGATGCGTATGTCACCCGAAGCGGTGGTGGCGCTTCTGGAGGCTGCTGGTTTCCGGCTTCTGCGAATGATTGATCTACCGCCGTATCACTATGGGGCGGTGTTCGAACTCGAGGGATGATGCGGAATTTCCCGGCCAGTTCAGAGGCGTGCGCCTGTTTCAGGTCTCTGGATTGGCCGCTACCGCAGGACGAACGCGCCGATGCTCCTGTGGAGAACATAGCCCGCAACGACAAAGATCAGCGCGGCAAAGATGCGGTTGAGCACGTTCTTGTAGGATGCCAGGCGAGTCGCCGCCAACATGCCGATCAAGCCGCCGCCAAGACCGCCAATGATGAATTCGCCGGCCAATTGCCAGTCAACCATTCCCGATTGTGCGTAGTTGAAGGCCGTGGCGAGACCGAAGGCCGCGACGGCAAGCAGGGACGTGCCTATCGCGTTGATTGTCGGCATTCCGGTGGCCAGGATCAGCCCGGGAACGATGAGGAAACCGCCACCAATGCCGAAGAAGCCGGAGGCCGCGCCGGCGACGATGGCGACTGCGGCGGTCATCGCGCACATTTTGGCGTCGACGGGCCGCACCGTGGTCGACGTGCTACGCCTGGGTCGGACCATCAAACCGCCGACCACCAGCATGAGCAGCCCGAACAAGAAAAGCAGATGCGCGCCGTCGATTGATTTTCCAAGCGTCGATCCCGCTAGAGCACCCACGGAATCCAGTGCGGCGAAGACAAGCGCGCAGCGCCACCAGACGTGACCCTTCAAGGCATAGCTGCCAAAGTTCGCGAATGCGTTGGCGGCCACCGCAAGCGCGCCGGTGCCGATGGCAATGTGGGGTTGGGCGACGCCGACGACATAGAGCAGGAGCGGCGTGGCAAGGATCGATCCGCCGCCGCCGACAAGGCCAAGGGTGAAACCGACCAGGCCCCCAGAGCCCAGGGCGGCAAACAATGTAGCGCTCATGATGGCCGCTCGACGAAGAAGCGGTCATGGGCAACCACGCCCGCCAGCATGAAGGCCACGAAGACCGGAGTTGGCGTCAGCCCAAGCGACAACGAAGCCATCACCGGGCCGGGGCAAAGCCCGCCCAGGCCCCATCCAAGGCCGAAGATCGCCGAACCGATGATCAGAGGGGCGTCGATCCGCGAGTTCGTTGGCACATGGAAACGATCCGCCAGCAGCGGTCGCGACATCCGCCTGAGCCAGGCCATGCCTCCCATCGCAACCGCGACGGCACCGCCCAGCACGAAGGCCAGGCTCGGATCCCACACGCCAAAGACATCGAGAAAGCCCTGGACGCGGACAGGATCGAGCATGCCCGACAGGGCCAGACCAAGCCCGAAAAGCGTGCCCGCGGCCAAAGCGGCAACAGGCTGTAGTTTGGTGTGTTTCACAAGACGGCTCCGCGAAGAAGCGCGACAGCCACGATGCCGCTCGCAAGGAATGTCAAGACCGCGGCGATCGAACGTGGCGATAGCCGGGCCAGCCCCATCACGCCATGACCGCTGGTGCAACCCGAGCCCATTCGAGATCCAAAACCGACCAGCAATCCCGCAAGCATGACCAAAGGCAGCGACGCCGTCACGGTCACGGTTGGCCAGTGGTGAAAAGCTGCGAAGTACACCACCGGGCCAAGCAGCAATCCGGCGACGAAGGCAGCGTTTGTCCAGACATCGATACCCTGGACCACCCTGCCGACAATCCCGCTTACGCCGGCGATCCTGCCGTTCAGGATCAGCAGGATGGCCGATGAAAGACCGATAAGGGCTCCACCAAGAAGGGATACGAGATAAGAGGTCATGGCCGGCCTTCCGAACAGAAGATCGTGTAAAGTGCTGCAACCAGTTGAGCGGCCTTCTCGGCGGTCAGCCGGTAGAATATCTGTTTCCCGTCCCGCCGCGTTTCCACAATGTTGGCGTCGCGCAACACCGTCAGTTGCTGGGAAAGGTTCGGTTGATGGATGTCGAGCATTTCTTCCAGCTGGCTGACCGAATACTCCCCTTCGACAAGGGTGCAGACGAGCATCAGCCGCATGGGATGTGCCAGGGTCTTCAGCAGAGCCGCCACTTCACCGGCGCGCGATTCCATGGCGGCGGGCGACATCTTCACTGCATCAGGCTGGATCTCGTTCACCACACTGCTCCTTGCAATGCATCGAGGGGAAATTTCAGATAGCGCGTACCGTTTGCTTCCGGCTCCGGCAGACGCCCCGCCTGGATGTTGACCTGCAAGGCATACAAGATGAGTTTCGGCATCGGCAGCGTTCGGTCACGCGCCACACGCAATCCGGCAAAGGCCTCTTCGTCCACGCCGGCCAGGTGTGCATTGGCGCGCTTCTGCTCGCCGACCGTGCTTTCCCACTTCGGCTCGCGTCCGCCCGGCTGGTAATCATGGCCTGTAAACAGGCGGGTTTGGACCGGAAGCTCCAGGATCTTCTGGATCGATTTCCACAGGATGCGCGCGTCACCACCGGGAAAGTCGGCACGAGCCGTGCCGCTGTCAGGCACGAAGATGGTGTCGTGAACAAAGGCCGCATTGCCGATCACGTAGGTGATCGACGCCAGGGTGTGACCGGGCGAAAACATCACGCGCGCCGCTATGGAACCGACCTTGAACGTGTCGCCCTCCGAGAACAGCCTGTCCCACTGCGAACCGTCGACAGGAAGTTCGGGCCAGTTGTAGATGCCCCGCCATAGGCGCTGGACATCGACCACCGGCGCTCCTATCGCGGTCGGGGCGCCCGTCTTCCCCTTCAGATACTGCGCGGCCGACAAATGGTCGGCGTGAGGATGGGTGTCGAGAATCCATTCGACGCTCAACCCGTTCTCAGCAACATAGGAAAGCATTGCGTCGGCGTTGCGCGTCGTGGTCGCTCCGGACTTCTCGTCGAAATCAAGAACCGGATCGACGATGGCGCATTTTCGGGTATCCGGGTCCGAAACCACATATTGCACGCTTCCTGTCCGGGGATCGAAGAACCCCTTCACCTCCGGTCTGAGTTGCCTGTGCGCTTCGAACCATCGCGACGCTGCCGACAGGTCCAAGCCGAGTTTCAAGCCGAGAGCCGCGATATCCAGGGATGACATACGGCCATCGAGTGCCTCGCCCAGTACATAAAGGGTCAGGGCACGCGTGCCGGTCTTGCAATGAGCAAAGACCGGGCCGCCGGCATCGGCCATAGCCGCCTGGAAGGCCCGCACGTCCGCCTCGGTGATGGTCGGCATCGTGACGGGTATGAAGGTGTAGGAAACACCGGCGTGACCGGCAACCTCCCGCTCGGCGGCGTTTCCGGGCTGGGAGGCCTCTTCCCCATTAGGTCGAGCGTTGATCATTCCCGCAAACCCATGGCCGGCAAGCGACCGGACTTCGGAAATCGAGGGCCGGGGACCGACGGTCAACACGTCATTTACACGGATCACAGTCATACCGACCACCTGGGCTTCAATCAATATACAATTTCATGTAATGTATAATGATGGCCCGCACAAGGGGTCTGCCTGGAAATGTTCGGCGGGTTGCGGAAGGCGGTCTGCGAGCGACCTTGAGGGAGGCGGGCGCGATCGCAGCGGCGCTGCTCAGCCTTTTACCCCCTGGGGCGCCGGGCCAGCGCGCGGATGCGGTCGGCGACCTTGCTGTCGATCGGGTTGTAGACCGTCAGGTTCAAATCAGGCCGGCCGTCGACAGCGAAGGACGAGTATTCCAGCTCGATGTCACCCAGTTCCGGGTGCTTCAGGCGCTTTGTGCCGTCACCATGGGCGAGCACGTCGTTCTCCTGCCATAACTTGGCGAATTCGGCGCTGCCGCTGCACAGTTCGTCCACCAGCTGGGTGACTTCGGAGACCGCGCCGGCACGCGCCGCATCGGCGCGGAAAGCGCCGACGACGAAACGGGCGAGGTTCTCCCAATCGTGCTGCTTGGCGCGGATGTGGGGCGTGAGGAACATGAAGCGCAGGACGTTGCGCCGGCCGGCGGGGATGGTGCCATAGTCGGTCAGCACGATCTCGGCGGCGCGGTTCCAGGCAACGACGTCCCAGGTCGCGGTCTTGACCAGAGCGGGGCTGGCATCGAGCGTGTCGATGAGGCGCTGCAGCCGGGGGCTGACGCCCTCGTCGCCCCGGTAGCGGACCTCGGGCGGGCGCCCGAGCCCGAGCATGAAGAGGTGTTCGCGCTCGGCCTCGGTCAGCAGCAGCCCCTTGGCGATGCGGTTCAGCACATCGGCCGAGGGCGCGCCGCCACGGCCCTGTTCCAGCCAGGTGTACCAGGTCGGGCTGATGTTGGCGCGCTGGGCGACCTCTTCGCGGCGCAGTCCCGGCGTGCGCCGGCGCCCGGAAAAGCCGAACGAGGCGGGATCGAGCCGGGTGCGCCGGTCTTTCAGGAAGGCAGCGAGCGTGCCGGGGGAACTGGTGGGCATCCTGTTAGGCATCCTGTTAAAGATTATACCATGATAAGATCACTACTTTAATGGAATAATAGACCGTCGATATTACGCAGGCAACCGCAGGAGATTTTGCATGCGTATCTTTCTCACCGGCGCGACCGGTTTCATCGGCTCGGCCATCGTTCCCGAACTCCTCCAGGCCGGCCATCAGGTGGTCGGCGTCACCCGCTCCGACGCCGGCGCCGAGGCGCTCACCGCCGCGGGCGCCGAGGTGCATCGCGGAACCCTCGAGGATCCCGAGAGCCTGCGCAGTGGCGCGGCCAAGGCGGACGCCGTGATCCACACCGCCTTCGACCATGATTTCTCACGCTTTGCCGAGAACTGCGAAAAGGACAAGCGTGTGATCGCCGCGCTCGGCGCCGCCATTGCCGGATCCGATCGCCCGCTGGTGATCACATCAGGCGTCGGCATGGGCAGCCCCGGACATGGCCAGCCGGCGGTCGAGGACGTCTTCAACGCCAGCCATCCCAATCCGCGCATCGCCTCGGAACTCGCTGGCAATGCCTTGCTGGAGGCCGGCGTCAACGTGTCGGTGGTGCGCCTGCCGCAAGTTCACAATCCGGTCAAGCAAGGGCTGATCTCGCCGCTCATCGAGATCGCGCGCCAGAAAGGCGTCTCGGCCTATGTCGGCGAAGGCCGCAACCGCTTTTCGGCGGGGCATCTCCTGGACGCGGCGCGGCTTTACCGGCTCGCGGTGGAAAAGCGTCAACCGGGCGCGCGTTACAACGCGGTCGGCGAGGAAGGTGTCGCGGTGCGCGCCATCGCCGAGGCGCTCGGCCGGGGCCTCAAATTGCCGGTCGTTTCGATCGCGCCGGAAAAGGCGGTGGAGCATTTCGGATGGATGGGAATGTTTGCTCCCATGGATCTGCCAGCCTCCAGCGCGCTGACCCAGGCAAGGCTCGGCTGGCATCCGACCGGCCCGACGCTGATCGCCGATCTGGACGCCATGCGGTATTGAGGCGCGTATAGAGCGACCTCAGCCGGGGCTGACGGTGTAGCGCAAGTGGATGAGCCCATGTGCAAGGGTTTCGCAGCTTGTCAGCGACAACTGCATCTTGCCCGCCAGGCCGCTTTCGCCGAACTCGACAAAACCCTGGTTTGCCGCCCGCGCATCGAGCGCGGGCGCGACGAGCAGGCTGAGCTCGTCGACAAGCCCTGCCGCGAAGAAGGAGCCGTTGATGCCGGCGCCGCCTTCGAGCAGCAGCCGGCGAATGCCGAGTTCACGTCCAAGCACGTCGAGCACCGCGGCGAGACCGATGTCAGTCGTTTCCGACACGATATAGGACACGCCGTCGGCGGCGAGCTCGGCCAGATGGCTGTCGGAGACGCCGTGTCCGAGCAGCACCACGACATGATCGCCGCCGACATCAGGCTTGGCAAAGTGCAGCTTGCCAGAGGCATCGAGCGCCACGGCAAAGCTGCCCGCATCGAGTTGGGCGAAATGATGCGGCCGCTCGACCTTGCCGATTTGCGCCGGCGGATGCGCGCCGGCCTTGCTCATCTCGGCCATGGTGACGCGACCGACGATCCAGCCGTCGCCTTCGAGATCTCCATGGATCTGTTCATAGAGGCCTGACCACTCGGCCAGGGTCCCGTCCGGGCTCGTGGTGTAGCGGCTCGGGTGCAGGCTGCCATCGAGCGAGGCGAGCATATGGCAGATGATGTGCGGCTTCATGCAATTCTCCGGGGATTATTTTTGGGGCGACATGCATCAGGCCGATTCAAGTTCCATCGCTTTCTCAGCCGCCTTGGCGAGAAACCCGGATCGCGTATAGCCATGAGCTTCGGCAAAGGCATCGATCCGTCGGAGAACGTCGTCCGGCAACGTCACGTTGATACGCACCGCCTTCCTGGCCTCGGTCCTGGCGGCGACCAGGATTGCGACACCGTCACGATTATCGGTGTCTGCCATCACAGCCTCCAGACTGGAAGGCTCTGGAATGGCTTCGCCATCCTCGACCAGCCCTTCGATGTGAAGGGTGAGCGCCTCCTCAGCCATGACTCGGGCGTCATCCAGATCCTTTCCGGCGGTAATCACGCCTGGGAAATCAGGGAAAGACACGCCGAAGTCGCTGCCGGCATCCTTATGGATAAGTCCGATATACTGCTTCATGTCCGTCACCTCAGTTTCAGTCCAGATTGCTTTTCGATGCTGCGTAGAGTGCCTATCGGGATATCGCGCTTGGGATGGGGAACCGTGACCCGCCCTTGCTTATCGCGGTGCTTGAATTGTGCATGGCTGCCCTTTCGGGCAACCTCGAACCAACCATCAGCTTGCAACAGGCGGATAATGTCAGCGCTATTAATGTGTATTTATACACACTGATAAGCAGCCTTTCAACCAAAATATGAAAGTCAGCTGGAGCCAATAAGCCGGGCAGATCGGCGGAGCGCCGCGTTTATCATGCGGGGCAGGAAACCCCGCATCCAAAATACCGATAATTCCGATAATTGGCCGCCCAGCACTGTTATATCGATGTTGCACAAATG
The DNA here is from genome assembly GCF_024746835.1 of Mesorhizobium sp. AR02. NCBI lineage: Bacteria > Pseudomonadati > Pseudomonadota > Alphaproteobacteria > Hyphomicrobiales > Phyllobacteriaceae > Mesorhizobium > Mesorhizobium sp. AR02. The sequence goes on from NZ_CP080531.1 coordinate 5,144,314, forward strand.
GTTGACCCTGGGTTAGCATCCATTTGCTGATGCCGATGGGAGGCAGTTTTTGCAACGGCGGTCAGCTGGAGCGGCATGCGCTGTCCCGCGCAAGGAGGATGCTCCAACACTTTGAACCGACGCATGATCCTTCCTGAAACCGTCCCGGTTTCCGGGGCGTGCGTTCTTGTGGAGGAGGATCAACCATGAACAGACGTGAATTCCTGATGACGTCCGTGGCCGCGGGCGCGATGATGCTGGCCGCGCCTTCGGCATTCGCCGAAGACAAGCTCACCATCCTTGGCTCGGTGCCCAATCTCGGCTTTCCGTTCTTCGTGCACATGCTGAACGAGATCAAGGCGGAAGCCGCCGCCCAGGGCGTCAACCTGACCGAAAGCGACGGCCAGAACTCGGCCACCAAGCAGACCGCCGACATCGAGGCGGCGCTGGTGCAGAAGGTCAACGCCATCGTGATTTCGCCGCTCGACGTCAACGCGCTGGCGCCCGCCATCGAGGAAGCGGTCAAGGCCGGCGTTCCCGTGGTGACGATCGACCGCCGGGTCGACGGTGTCCAGGGCATTCTGGCCCATGTCGGCGCCGACAATGTCAAGGGCGGCGAGGCGGAGGCCAGCGCCATGGTGGCCGCGTTCCCCAACGGCGCCAAGCTGTTCCATCTGCAGGGCCAGCCGGGTGCGGGGCCCGCGATCGACCGCAACAAGGGCGTCCACAATGTGCTCGATCCCTTGAAGGACAAGTACCAGATCATCTTCGAGCAGACCGCCAACTTCGCGCGGGCCGAAGCGCTGTCGGTGACGGAAGCGGGGCTCGCCGCCAACGGCAAGCCGGACGCCATCATCTGCGCCAATGACGACATGGCGCTCGGCGCGCTCGAAGCCTGTGCTGCGCGCAACTTCACCGACGTCAAGATCTATGGTTTCGACGCGCTGCCGGAAGCGCTGGTTGCCGTCCGCGACGGCAAGCTCGCCGGCACGGTCGAACAGTTCCCCGGCCAGCAGTCGCGCACCGCCGTGCAGATCGCGGTCGCCTACGCCAAGAACAAGACCGAGCCGAAGGAGAAACTGGTGCTGTTGACGCCGATCGTCATCGGCAAGGACAATCTCGATAAGGCGGAGAGGTTGAGCGAGACGAAGTGAGGGTGATCAGCCGATTGGCAAGGCAGGCGGGGCATCGCCCCCCTCTGCCCTGCCGGGCATCTCCCCCGCAAGGGGGGAGATCTGCTGTTTGTTCTGCTTTCGCCAATTCTTCAACGCCGCAAGAAAGGGCGCTACAAATGATGCTGCCAATCTCCCCCCTTGCGGGGGAGATGTCCGGCAGGACAGAGGGGGGTGTTCGCGCGCTGACGGGACCGGCATGAATCGTATCCAAGGAGCCACCCTTGCCAGTTGAAGCCGCACCCGTCCTGCTCGCCGTCGAAGGTGTCACCAAGCATTTCTCCGGCGTCACCGCGCTGAGCGATGTCTCGCTCGACATCCGTCCCGGCGAAATCCTCGGCCTGCTCGGCGAAAACGGTGCCGGCAAATCGACGCTCTTGAAAATCCTGTCCGGCGTCATGCCGCCTTCCAGCGGCCGCATCACTTTCGACGGCACCGACTACGCGCCGTCCAGCCCGCAGGATGCCAAGCGGCTCGGCATCGTCACCATCTACCAGGAATTGAGCCTGATCCCGACGCTGACGGTGGCGGAGAACATTTTCATTGGCCGCGCGCCCACTGGCCCGCTTGGTCTGGTCAACTGGCGGCGAATGGAGGCGTCGTCGCGAGAAATCATCGCCCGCGTCGGCCTTTCCATCGATCCGATGACGCCGGTGTCGGCGCTGTCGGTGGCCGAGCAGCAGCTGGTCGAGATTGCCCGCGCCCTGTCGCTGAAGAGCCGGCTGATCATCATGGACGAGCCGACTTCGGCGCTGACCGAGACCGAGGTGCAGCGGCTTTTGTCGATCATGAACCGGCTGCGCCAGGACAAGGTCGCCATCATGTTCGTCACCCACCGGCTGGAGGAGGCGTCCGCCATCTGCGACCGCATGACCGTGCTGCGCGACGGCAGGCTGGCCGGGCATCTCGACCGCGACAAGGGACGACCGATCCAATTGCCGCGGATCATCGAGAAGATGGTCGGCCGCGCGGCCTCCGAACTCTATGCGCGGCCGGCGCAGCGCGCGGTGGCCGGCGATGTCGTGCTGTCGGTGCGCGGCTTGCGCACCGTGCGCGACCCCGAGGCACCGCATGCCATCGTGCTCGACGGCGTCGACATCGACCTCAAGGCCGGCGAAATCCTCGGCGTTGCCGGCCTCGTCGGCTCGGGCCGCACGGAGCTGGCGCGCGCCATTTTCGGTGCCGACCGCATCGCGGCGGGCACCATCACACTCGACGGCAAACAGATTGCGCCGGCCTCGCCGGCCGATGCCATTGCGTTGGGCATCGGCCTTGTGCCGGAAGACCGCAAGCATCAGGCGATCTTTGCCGCGTTGGGCATCCTGCCGAATTTCTCCGTCGCTTCGCTCGGCCGCTTCAGCAACGGTTTTGGCTTCATGGCCGAGCGGCGCGAGCGCGATGCGCTGTCGGGTTTCAGAAAGATGCTGTCGATCCGCATGGCCTCGGCCGAGCAGGCGATCGAGGGCCTGTCGGGCGGCAACCAGCAGAAGGTGATCCTGGCGCGCTGGCTCGCACGCGACCCAAAGGTGCTGATCGTCGACGAGCCGACGCGCGGCGTCGATGTCGGCGCCAAGGCCGAGGTGCACCAGATCCTGGTGCAATTGGCAGCGCGCGGCATAGCGGTGATGATGATCTCGTCCGAGCTGCCCGAAGTGCTGGCGGTGTCGGACCGCATCGTCACCATGCGCCGGGGCCGCATCACTGGTGAGATGCCGGGCGTCGAGGCAAACGAGGAAAAACTGATGGAACTGATGGCGCTCGACAAGAAGCCACAGGACGAGGGGCAGGCGCTATGAGCGTGACGGAACAGAGCGAGCGTGGCGGCATCAATTTCGCGCGGTTGTTGATGAGTTTCGGGCCGCTGCTGTTCCTGGCGGCGCTGGTCGTCGTCTTCACCGTGCTGAAGCCGAGCTTCATCGACCCGATCAATTTGTTCAACATCACGCGGCAGATCTCGATCACCGGGCTGATCGCGCTCGGCATGACCTTCGTCATCCTCACCGCCGGCATCGACCTCTCGGTCGGCTCGCTGCTCGCCTTCTGCGGCATGGTCGCGGCCGTCGTCGCCAAGGGCGGCACCGCCAACACGCTGTCGCTGTCGACGTCAGGCACACAAGGCTATGGCTGGTTCGCGGCACTGCTTGCCGCCGTCATTGTCGGCGCCGCCGCCGGCGGCGTGCAGGGGCTTGCCATCACCAGGCTGAAAGTGCCGCCCTTCGTCGTCACGCTGGGCGGCCTGACGGTGTTTCGCGGGCTGACGCTGACCATCTCCAATGGCGGCCCGATCTCGGGCTTCGATGCCTCGATGCGCTGGTTCGGCACCGGGCTGATCGGCCCGGTGCCGGTGCCGGCGATCATCTTCGCCATTGCCGCCATCCTGTGCCATATCGTGCTGCGCTACACGCGCTATGGCCGCGCCGTCTATGCCGTCGGCGGCAATGCCGAGGCGGCGCGGCTGTCCGGCCTGCGCGTCGATCGCATCCTGGTCTCGGTCTATGTCATTGTCGGCTTCTTCGCCGGGCTGGCCGCCTTCGTGCTGTCGGCCAGGCTGAACTCTTCGGAAGCGGTCGCCGGCATCGGCTACGAGCTGACGGTCATCTCCGCCGTCGTCATCGGCGGCACCTCGCTGTTCGGCGGCATCGGCTCGGTCGGCGGTACGGTGGTGGGCGCGGCGCTGATCGGCGTGCTTCAGAACGGGCTGCAGTTCAACAATGTCTCGTCCTACACGCAGAGCATTGTGATCGGGCTGATCCTGATCCTGGCGGTGGCGTTCGACAGGTGGCTGAAGTCGCGGGTGCGAAGGTGAGGAGAGGTTTACGCCCAGGCACCCCCCTCTGTCCTGCCGGACATCTCCCCCGCAAGGGGGGAGATCGGCAGTTTCGTCTTCATCGCTTTTTCTTCAACGTTGAAAATTAGCGAAGGCAGTCATGACATCCAATCTCCCCCCTTGCGGGGGAGATGTCCGGCAGGACAGAGGGGGGCGCCTCGCATCAACAGACATCATTTCACCCCGGCAGCTTCTCCTCAATCACCCGCGCCGACCCCCGCACCAACTGCCCGGTATGGTCGAAGCTCAGCACCACCACCCAGTTGAAGACATCGTCAGGCCATTTGCCGTTCGGCAGCAGCGCCTGCGGGTCGGCGCCGAAGGCCTTGATGAGCTTTCCCAGCTGGCTGTGATGCCAAGCGATCAGGATCGACTTGCCGTGGCTTTCGGTCGACAGCGCGGCGACGAGGTTCTGGACTTCCCTGTCGGCGAAGCGCTGGTCGATGGGCAGTTTCAGAGCCTCGCTGAGCGGCGTCAGCGTCAGCCGTTCGCGCGCGCTGTTCTTGGAATCGGCACTGGCCACCAGCATATCGGGCCGGAAGGGCGTGCCGTCGAGCATGAAAGGCTGGAAATAGGCGACATAGGCTTGCGCGCGGGCTTCGCCGGCGGGCGACAGGCCGGGACCACTGTCGGGCTTTTCGCCATGGCGAACGATCAGCACCGTGGTGTTGGCAAGTCCGGTCGTGCTGTCGCCGGCGGCATGGGCGGAAAGAGCGAGCGCCATGATCCACAGGGCTGCGAGAATAAAGCGTTTCATGACGGGTCCTTCCGGCGGTTTTCGCAGCACCAATCAGCGCAGCAATCCGACGGAATCAGGGCCGGCGTGATGTCAGGCCAGCCGGATGGGCAAATGCAGGCGTCTCAAGCCGCTTCGAGCGCCCACAAACGATGGCCATAGCGGCGGAAGAAGCGCGCCACAAGCCGTTGCTGCCTGGCCCTGAGAGACCGTTTTGAAAATCGGCTTGCTATGGGTTCCGTCTGAGGCTGGGTTATGATTCAAGCTGTGGATGTGGACAAAACAGAGCCGTGGCCGGATGGCCCAGATTGCCAAGAAGACCAAGCGCTACCCGTCTGATTTGACGGACGAGGAGTGGGAGCAGTTCGCACCGCTGATGCCCAAGCCTGGGCGTCGCGGTCGTCCGCGCGAGGTTGATTTCCGGGAGGTGGTCAACGCCGTGCGCTACCTGGTCCGCTCCGGTTGCGGTTGGCGGATGCTGCCGATCCATTTCGGGTCCTGGCAAACAGTCTATGGCTGGTTCCGGGAACTGGCGCGGCGGTTTCTGTTCCAGACCATCCACGACGTGGCGCTGATGCTGGATCGCGAGCGAGCCGGGCGCGAGGCCAGTCCCACGGCTGGTGTGATCGACAGCCAGTCGGTCAAGGCTCCGCAAGCTGAAACAAGGGGTTACGACGCCGGCAAGAAGATTGTCGGCCGCAAGCGACACATCGCCGTCGATACGGATGGGCGGCTGTTGATGGTCAACCTCACCACCGCCGATATCTCCGACAGTGCCGGCGCTCAGGCGATCCTGGATGGTATCCGCAAGCGCTGGCCCTGGGTGAAGCATCTGTTCGCCGACGGCGCCTATGACCGGCTGAAGCTCATGGACAAAGCCGCCTATCTCGACTTCGTGGTCGAGATCATCCGTCGATCCGATGACCAGAAGGGCTTCCAGATACTGCCTCGCCGCTGGGTCGTCGAGCGGACCTTCGGCTGGATGACAAGATGGCGCCGCCTGGTGCGCGACTACGAGCAGCGCATCGACGTCTCTCACGCCATGATCCTTGTCGCAATGGGAGGCAATCTCATCCGCCGAAACGCTCATCCGTGAATTTCAAAACGGACTCTGACGAGATCGGGCAGGCGCCGCTGCTGGCGCCAGCGCGGCATGTTGCGCCAGCAGGCGATGAAGCGGGTGGTGTCCTCGATGGCCTCGTCCGCCGACAGTGCCGGGCCGATCGCGGCCAGGAACAGCGGCTCCGACTGTTTGAGCTTGTCGATGACGGCCTTGCGTCTGAAATGGTCGTGGCGGGCCTGCGCAATGCCGTTGCGGCGGATCGTCTCGAAGGCTTCGAGCAGAGCAGGGCTGTCGCCGGTGTAACCGCAGACGCGGGCGAAATCGGCGGCATCCATCACTGCTCCCGGGTCTGATGCGGCAGGCGACTCACATTTGTGAGTTTATAAAAGCATAACTCAAAAAATGATAAAAGGGAAACTTTTGGGAAAGTGTTAAAACTGCGACTCGACTCCCGGCTCAAAACACAGGAATATGCGAACAAATCAGGAACAAAATGCGAGGAGGGGCGATGGCTTTACCAGGCGGGGAACCGGTGATCGCGCAGGTCGCCTCGATCTCGGTCGAATGTGCCGATTGCGGTCGTAACAGGTGGTGGCGACCCGATCAGCTGAAGCGGTTCGGGGTGAACGGCAATACGCCGCTGGCGGAGCTTTCGGGCCGCATCGTCTGCTCGGCCTGCCGCGCCGACGGGCTGCCGGGCACGGCGGTGTCGATCCAGGCCGCCTTCATCGACGAGCGCCAGCGGGTGCGCAGCGAGGCGCAGATGCTGAGCGAGCGGGAGGTGCTGGTGGAGGGGGCGAGAAGGGCTTGAGGGGGGCGCCGGCGCAGGTTTTTCCTTCTCCTCTTGTGCGAGAAGGTGGATTGGCGCGCAGCGCCAAGACGGATGAGGGGTGTTCCAGGGAACGCCAGCGTCTCACCGTGGTGCATCTTGAGGTGATTTTAACGAGGCGAGGGGCGACAGATCTCCGGCGCCGCGTTCCGTCACCCACCCCTCATCCGTCTCGGCGGCTGACGCGCCGATCCGCCTTCTCCCACAGGGGTGTTTGGACCGGAGACATCGCGAACAGGTGTGCGAGGACATCGCGAACAGTTTTGCGCTTTTGCGCGAGGGGGTTCGGGATGCCATTCGAGGACAGAAGCGCGATGAAGCAGAAGGAAGAGTTTGTGCGCCTGGCGCTAGCGCCTGGGGCGAATGTGAGCCTTTTGTGCCGGCGCTTCGGTATCGGCCGGACCTGTGGCCACAAGTTGCTTTCGCGCTATCGGATCGAGGGCGAGGCTGGACTGGTTGAGCAGTCTCGTCGGCCGCGGTCGAGCCCGGCACGCAGCGCGCCGGAGGTGGAAGCGGCAGCCGTTTCGGTGCGTGTGGCGCATCCCGCCTGGGGTGGGCGCAAGATCGCGCGCGTGCTCGCCCGCGAAGGTATTGGCACGCCGGCGGCCTCGACGGTGACCGGCATCCTGCGCCGCCACGGTATCGAACTGGGGGCGTTGGGCGGCGGAGCCCAGCCTTTCATTCGCTTCGAGCATGCCGCCCCCAACGACCTGTGGCAGATGGACTTCAAGGGGCACGTTGCCTTGCGTACCGGCCGGCTGCACCCGCTTACCGTGCTCGACGACCATTCGCGCTTCTCGGTCGCGCTGTCGGCTTGCGCCGACCAGACCACCGAGACCGTAAAAGCCCGGCTGATCACCGCCTTCCGTCGCTACGGACTGCCGTGGCGCATCGCCACCGACAATGGTCCGCCTTGGGGCGATGGCGGCCGCAACGACTTCACCTTGCTCACCGTCTGGCTGATCGAAACGGGCATCACCATGAGCCACTCCAGGCCTTGCCATCCGCAGACACTCGGCAAGGACGAGCGCTTCCATCGTTCGCTCAAGGCCGAGGCACTGCAGGGACCGCCCTTCGCCGATCTCGCCGAGGCCCAGGATGCATTCGACCAGTGGCGCCACGTCTACAACGCCCAGCGTCCCCACGACGCGCTGGACGGCGGCGTGCCGCTCGATCGCTACCAAGCCTCGCAGCGCCAGTATCGCGAAACTGTCGAGCCGTTCGAATACGCTAAGGACGATCTCATCCGCCGCGTTCAGCAGCACGGCTTCGTCTCCATTCTTGGCCGCTCAATGCGCTTGTGCAGGGCCTTCGCGGGAAAGTCCGTCGCCTTCAGGCCTACCAACACAGATGGCGTCTTCGACACATGGTTCAGACATCAGAAAATAGAAACCATCGACCTCAACACCTTGGCTCGATAGCATGCAAAACTGTTCGCGATGTCCTCGCACACCTGTTCGCGATGTCTCCGGTCCAAACAACGGGGAGAAGGAAGAGGCGCTAATACCCCAGCAATTCCTTCAACGGAATCACCCGCCAGACATGCTTGATCGCATAGCGGTTGAAGGTCAGGGTTTTCGGCGGATTGTACTGCTCGACCACCAGTTCGCCCGCCGTGCGCTTGACCAGCTTCTTGACGAAGGCCTTGCCGTTCTTTTCGTTTTCTTCCGGAAACGTCTCGATCACCACATGGTCGCCGGGCACGGCGTCGCGGCCGCCGCAATAGATGAGGTCTCCGGGTTCGTAGCGCGGCACCATGGAATCGGACAGCACATGCAGCGCGAAGACTTTCGGCAGGTGGCGCACGCCCGGCGGGCGCTGGACGTAGCCGGCGGGTTCGCCGTTGAAGGTGAAGTCGCCGTCATCGCCGCCGACCGCGGCGCCCAGCACTTCGATATCCATTGATCCGGCGGGCAGCGGGCCGGCATCGGTGACGATCTCGGCATCGGCGACCGGGCCGGCATCGTCGAGGAAGACGACCTGTCCTTGGCCCAGCGCCACGGGGTCGACGCGCAGGAAGGCGGCGGTCTTCAACAGGTTCTCGGTCTTGGGCAGATTGCGGCCGGTTTCCCAATTGCCGACGGCGGCGACATCGGTGTCGTTGTGCTCGGCAATGTGGCGCATGACGAGGCCGCGCTGCTTGCGCGCCTGGCGGATCGCCGCCCCGACCTTGATCGACAGTTCCGTTTTTGCCATGGCGCCCATGTGAGCGATGAAAGCGGCTCTCGTCTATGAAAGAATGGCTTGCATCTATTTTTGAGTTATGCTTATATCTGGCCATGCAGAACCTGTCCAGCTTTCATGGCGCGGTAGCGCCAGCCTCCCGTGAGGCAAACCCGACGACTGATGTCGCCAACCATTCCCTTCCGTCCCGGCCGTCCTCCTCCCCGGCCGGGGCGAAGCCCGAGCGCCTTGATGCCTCGGGTCCGGTCCGCCCGTCACCGGCGGCCGGAACGGCCGGAGCCGCCGCTCCCCTCGGCTCCGGCCCCCCATTCGACCGGCACGCTTTATCTGCCGGTCCATATGCGCGCTCCTGCATCCGCACGCAGGACGGCACCGTCATCCTGTTCGAGCCGATGACGGGCAGGGCGGTTTCCGCCCCCGACAGAAAGACCGCCGAGGCGCGGCTGGCGCGCCTCGGGGCCGGGCTCCGCTCCGGCTGATCCAGCCGCAAGCCGGCTTTCGCACCGAACACCCCTGACCGTGGCCCCGACCGGGCCCGAACCCCGACGCCTGGCCGACGGCGCGCTCTCAAGTGCTGCCGAAGGCGCACCCTTGGATGGAGCCTGGACATGGCAAGCTACAGCGACGCCGAATTGCAAGAGATCGCCCGCTGGCTGAAGGACGGGCTTTCAGCCTCGAGGATCGCGGCGGCGTTCAGCGCGCTGCGCGGCAGTCCGGTCTCGCGCAACGCCATCATCGGCATCGTCCATCGCAACGCCATGCTGGGTGCGATCGGTTTCGCCAATGGCCGGGGGATGCCGCTGGTCGTGAGGCAAGCTGCCGGCGAACGGACAATGCGCAAGCCGGCGGCCGCAAAGCAAGCAAAGGGCAAGGCCAGTGGTGGCAAGGCGGCTGCGGAAAAGCGCGCCGGCGTCCCTGCCGCCGAGGGTGCGCGCAAGAACAAGGCCCGACCCAGGCACGACTCCTCGCCGGCCTGGCTGCCGCCGCGCCTGTTCGTGCGCGAGGTGGGCGTGCTGATCGCCGATGGCGAAGCCTATCGATTCAAAGTGCCGGCGCCGCCGCGCGGGCCGATCGGCCGCCAGCCGCATGGCGTGGCGATGCGCTTCATCGACTGCCTGTTTGACCGCTGCCGCGCGCCGCTCGACCTGACGCTGGAAGAGGATCCGGAGAGCGACGCGCCGGGCAGCCGGCCCGGCGCCGACATGCTGTGCTGCGGCATGGCTACCCGGGCGCTGAAAAGCTACTGCAACTACCACCAGGCGCGGTTTCAGAGGCGGGTTTGCGGGGCGGGGTGAGCATCCCTCTCCCCGTCACTATACGGGGAGAAGGTGCCGGCAGGCGGATGAGGGGCGGCGCTGAGGTGGCAGGATTGAAAGCAGACATGAACTTCAAGCATCCTACCGAAGCGCTGGCGCTGCCTGCCTTGCCGGGCGTTCGTTGTTCGAAAAGCCAAGCAATTGGCTTTTCGTCCGCTGCGCGGACCACGCCTCACCCCCGTGAACGGGGAGAAACAGGCAGCGTCCCCGTCACGCTATTTCGGCATCTGCCGGCCCTGCTTGGGCATGCGACTTTGCACGGAACGTGCCTCCAGCCGCATCGGCGGGCCGCTGGCTTCAACCAATATGCCGCTGACGCGGGCAAAGCCGGTGAACACCTTTATCGCGTCGGATTCGGAAATTTGTGCCGCGATGGCGGCACTGCAGGCGTTGAGCGCGCTGCGGTAGACGTGGCCGCGCCGTTCGATCGGCCAGCGCTGCAGGAAATCGGCTGCGTCGCTGACGCTGTCGATCTCTTCGATATTCCCGTCCAGGGAGACTTTGAGCGGCACTCCGGTTTTCATCGTACCCACGGCGTTCACCTTCAATCTCAGCGCGGCTTTAAAGCCTGCGCTTATAAACGCACAAGGCCGCCACGCGGTTGCATCGCCTTCGCGCCGGTTTCACGGGTTGGCGGCGGCGTCGAGCCAATCATGCGCCCGGCTTCTCGGCTTGGCCACCAATATGCCCTGTTGCCTGGCGGCTTTGCCGAAGGCTTCGAAGGCGGTGCGCGGGCAGCAAGTGCCCTCGACCGCCAGCCTGACCAGCCTTGCGGCATCGAGATAGGCTTGTGCTGCCTTGTCGGGCCATTGCTGGCGCAGCGCGGTCTCGGCATCGGCGACCGAACCGATCAGCATCGTCTTGTTGTCGCAAAAGCGCAGCGTAACCGGCATGAAAGCCGTCATCGGCAAACCTCCCTCTGGCATGGTCGCGACATAACGTGCGGGCCGGCGGCTGGTTCCATTAGCTTGCGTGTAAGCATGGGCCCGGCATGAGCGAGCGGCCCTTCATGCAGCTTTACGTCTCCGATTTCGTCGGCGACACGTTGCAGCTCTCCACCGAACAGATCGGCGCCTACATGCTCATGCTGATGGCGATGTGGAATGCCGGCGGGCGGCTGCCCGACGACGATGCCAAGCTCGCAAGGGTTGCGCGGCTTTCGCTCAAGAAGTGGCGCGCCATCAGCGCCGATCTGTTGACCTTCTTCGAGCGCGAGGCGGGCGAGATCGGCCACAAGAGGCTGACGAAAGAACTGCACAAGGCGCAGGTCAAAAGCGAGGCGAGGGCCGCCGCCGGAGCGCGCGGCGGCGTGGCTACGGCCTTGAAAACAAAGGCGCATGCGAGGCCAAATGCCGGCGCTTTGCCGCGGCATTTTCCAGACTCCAGAAACCAGAGTGAAAAAGCTTCCGCTTTTTCCCCTGAAAATGCGCAGCATTTTTCGGCTCATGGAGAGCAAGAGGCGGCAGGGTTCTCCCCTGAAAATGCGCAGCATTTTTCCCCTGCGGGAAAGACCAGAACAGCTCCCGTTTTCTCGGGGAAGAAACCCGGCTGGCAGCGGCCGAAAACCCATACCGACGCCGCCAACGCCATCATCGAGGAGATCCGCAGCCATGACCGCAGCCGAACTGCAGCAGGCGACGAAGGCGCTGGCCGCGATGTTCTCATGCTTCCCGCAATCCGCCCTGACTGATGTCGAGATGCAGATGCGCGGTTATCTCGGCGCGGTGCGCGACGCCGAGCTTGCCGATCTGCAGGCCGCCATCCAGCGCTTCGTGCGCGGCGAGGTGAGGAGCGGCAACGCCCAGTTTTGCCCGTCGAGCGCGCAGCTCTGCATCGAGGTGCGGGAGCGGCGGGTGATGCGCGAGCTGATGGCGCGGCGAAGCTTGGGTTCCTCGCCCCCGCAGAGCGGGGGAGAGGTGGCCCGGCGAAGCCGGGACGGAGAGGGGGACGCCCTCAACCAAGCCAAAGCCGGCTGAGGATGGAGCACGAGACCACGTGTTGCACCGCGCCGTTTTCTTTCCGACCGCGCGCTGCCCCCGCTCCGTCTCGGGCTTCGCCCGATCCACCTCTCCCCCACTCCGTGGGGGCGAGGAACCCAAGTCCTGCAAAGCCCAGCCACCATCCAAAACCCACCCAAACCCAAGGAGCCACCCATGCCCAAAAAATCCAAAGCCGCCAAACCGCAGGCACCGAAACTGCCGAAGGGCGAGGCCGAGCAGGTGCGCATCCGCCGCGAGGTCGGCCATGATTTCGCGCTCAGCGACGACGCCTTCGGCCGCAAGCGGCTGGCCGCCGGCACGGCTGAAGCGCGGCGCGTCTACGAGGTGTCGAATGACGGCTACACCTCCACCGGCGGCATCGTGCGGGTGCGCACTATCGACCCGCTGGTCGGCATCACCTCGCTGTCGCGCCAGCAGCGCGAGGTCGGCCAGCGCTACCGCGAGGATTTCCAGTGCAGCCACCAGGCCAGCGTCAAGCCGATGCGCTGGACCGAGCGCGTCGACGGCGGCCGCCACGGCGGCGGTATCGCCGACAACGTGCTCGACGCCGGCCGCGCGCATGCCGCCGCCACAAGGGCGCTGGGGCACTGGGAGGTCGCGGCGGTGGTGCAGAAGGTCTGCTGCGCGGGGGAGTCGGTCAAAGCTGTGGCGGAACAGACCGGCGAGGGCAGGGATGTGGTGACGAAGCTGCTGAAGGTCGGGTTGGATCTGCTGGCGGTGCACTATGGGATGATGATGGGGCGGTGAGGGGGGCGCCTTGAACAGGTCGACCGCCTAGCCTAGAACTTGGTCGACAATTGCCTCTAGCACTTCATCACGATGCCGCAGTTTTGGTGGGTCAATCATAATCAAACAGCCCGCCAAGAGATTGATGGGCAGTATCTCTGGTCACCCAAAACTGAAAGCAACGGCGCGCGCAGTGAGTTCTATAAGAACATGCGTCGGGCCACGCCCGGCGATCTAGTCATGTCGTTCTTCGATCAAGCCATACGCTATGTCGGCAGAGTGACGGAGTTCGCTTTTACGGCGCCTAAGCCGGCCGAATTTAAGGAGACTGGATCTTACTGGAACCAGGAAGGCTGGCTTCTCCCTGTATTCTGGACACCGCTTGTGCCGCCCGTACGCCCCAAGGCATTGATAGATGTGTTAGGACCGCATTTGCCGACTAAGTACTCGCCAATCAATCCCAACTCGGGATCAGGCAATCAAAAAGCCTACTTGGCAAGCGTCTCCCCAGAGGTGTTTCAAACGATTGTCGATCGCGCTGCCTTTGACCGCACCGCTCTGGCGCGTGGTGGGGCCAACAGCCTTACCTTTGAAGTGGTCAATGAATTGCTCGAGGATGCAGTCGAGCGCTGGATCAACGAGGATCTAACCCTCGAGGACACCGTCAAGAAGAGCGTGATTCAAGCGCGTCGCGGCCAAGGGAAATTTCGCGCCAACGTTGAGACTATCGAGCGTTCATGCCGACTTACCGGTGTCACCAATCCCTCGCTTCTGATCGCGAGTCATATCACGCCTTGGCGCCTGTGCTCGTCAGCACAGGAACGACTTGATGGCATGAATGGCCTGCTCCTCACGCCGGACGCCGACCACCTGTTTGACCGTGGATTCATCAGTTTTGGCGACGATGGCGAGGTTCTTGTCTCCTCACGTGTCGATAAAACAGATTTGCAACGTCTCGGATTCGAGCAATTAGCAATGCAGCGCTTCGGCTTTGCCGAAGCCCCCTCGGTCTGGCGTACCGGAGCCTTCAGCCCGTCGCAGCAAAGTTACCTTACACATCATCGGGCAGATGTGTTTGTGGCCTGACGGAAGAATCCAGCCACTCTCAAAACAGCGCCCTCTCCAACGGCCCCTCCAGCGTCTCCGCAAACGCGGTCGCCAGATGATGCCTGTCACGAAACGCCAGTTTGCCTGATATGAAGACGTGGCATTCGGTCGGGCCGCAGAAGCGGTCGGTGAGGTCGACGTAGAGCGTGTCGGGTACGCTTTTGACTACGGCGCGCTCTTCCGCCGCGGCGCTGTCATTGGCGGCCTCAGCCCTCGGCGTGTCGCAGCGCGAGGGGGCTTCGCGCCACCATAAAGCGCGGGCCACGCAGGAATCGGCGAAACTGTCGCCGATCGGCGTGTCGCGGATGACGGCGGTCTCGACGCCGGCCTGGCTGAAGGCCTGCAGTGTGGAGCGCAGGCCGGCCTGCCAGCGCGCGGTCTCGGCCTTGCGGCCGGCGGCAGGCATGTCGCGCGTCAGATTGCCGATCGAGAATTCCGAGATCACCACCAGGCGCGGCTTGCGGCGGATGATGTCCGCGATCGCCTGTTCGCGCCAGGCGTCGCATTCGGTGTAGTCGCGCTTCAGCGCCGTGCTGAAGGTCGACAGCCGCGAGGCGCGGCACGAGGATTTGAGATAGGTGACGACCTTGGTGTCGTTGCGCCTGGCCGCCTCGACCAGCGGCGTCGACCAGTGGTCGGCGTGCGAATCGCCAAACAGCACGATGGTGTGGGCGGCGTCGGCCGGGCCGAACGTGCAGGGTTTCGGCGTCACGGTGTGGAAGTCGAGCAGGCAGTTGGCATCCGTGGCACGCGCGGTGGAGGGCTGTTCGGCGGCCTGTTCGATGCCGCGCTGGGCCGGGTCGATATTGCGCGTGGCCAGATGCGCATTGGCAAAGGCCACCGCCACGCCCACACCGGTCAGCGCCAGGGCGGGAATGAGTGCGCGGCCGCCCATCGTCAGCCAGCCGCCGCGCCGTGCCGGGTTCTCGATCAGATGATAGGTCAGGAACGCCAGCGCCAGCGCCAGCGCGCCGCAACCGAGGCGCTGCGGGATGGTGAGATCCGGCGCCAGCATGCCGGCATAGACGATGACAGGCCAGTGCCAGAGATAGAGCGAATAGGAGAGCGCGCCGATCCATTGCAGTGGCGGCAGCGACAGTGCGGCGGCGGGCGTGAGGGCCTGCCAGCCGTTTGGGCTGGCTGTCTCTGCGTCGCTGTCTTCGCCCGCGCCGCTCAGCAGCACCAGCACCGTGCCGGCGACCGGCAGCAGCGCATACCAGCCGGGGAAGGGCAGGTCTTCGCTCAAGCAGAGATAGGCGACGGCGATCAGCGCCAGGCCGAGCCAGCCCTGCACCGCGCGCAGCCATGCGCGGTTCTGCAGCAATGCCGCCGGCGCCAGCGTCGCCAGGCCGCCGGCGGCGAACTCCCAGGCGCGCAGCGGCGAGAAGTAGAAGGCCCAGGCCGGCGAGAGGCTGGTCAGCCACAGGCAGGCGGCGAAGGAGGCGAGGCCGGCGATGCCGATCACGATCACCGCCATGCGCTTGCCCGGCTGCAGCCAGGCGGCGAACAGCAGCAGCGCCGGCCAGACGAGATAGAACTGCTCCTCCACCGACAGCGACCAGAAGTGGATGAACGGATTGCCTAGGGCATCCGCGGCGAAATAGTCGAACGACCAGCGCAGCAGCCACAGATTGATGGCATAGGCCGAGGCGAACATGGCGCCGCGCGAATAGAGCGCCTGCTCCTGCGGCGCCAGGATGAAAGTGCCAGCGGCCAGCGTCGCCAGGATGACGAACAGGGCTGCCGGCAAAAGCCGCCGGGCGCGGCGGGCATAGAAGCGCCAGAGGTCGAGCCGGCCGGTCTCGGTGATCTCGCGCATCAGGTGCGTCGTGATCAGCCAACCGGAGATGACGAAGAAGATGTCGACGCCGGCAAAGCCGCCTGGCAGTGCGGTGAGGCCGAAATGATAGGCAACGACGCCGCCGACGGCCAGCGCACGCAATCCCTGTATGTCTGGCCGGAACGATGCCGCCATGACAGCTCCTTCGTTAAGCCCAGCCCGCCTCGCATGTCGGCCCGGTCAGCCGATATCGCAATGCAACAGGTTTTTGCAGTGCAACATGGCCAGAACAAGGAAGCGGACAAAATCACAGGATGTCTCGACCGGCGACGGTGGCACGGTCGCGAATGCCGGCCGCTGATCACGAAACCTTGTTGAGCCCTTTGCTTGACAAGCAAGGGCTTCCGTAGCGACCTGCACGCGGCAGATCTTGGGGTATTGGGGCATTCCATGAAGAAGACTTACGAAAAACCGGTCCTGGTGAAGCGCGAGAAGCTGTCCAGCGTCGTCGCGTTCGTGGTGTCCGGCCCGTTCTGATCGGGACAAGCCCGAGCATTTTCGCCGTGGTGACAGTGCAACACCGCGGCGTTTCCGGCCGCCTGTACCGGGCCGACATGTCGGCCGCGGCTTGACGCAATCCGTCCATGGTGCAATCTCGTTTTGTCACTTGGGGCAAGGGGACAGCAATGAAGAAGACCCACGAAAAGCCGACGCTGCGCAAGCGCGAGCAGCTCTCCCGCGTCACCGCGATCATCGCCGTGTCAGGAAAGCCCGTCTAATCCGGCAGGGATTCATCGCCCGTAGCTAGCGGCCAGCTTAGCCTGTCGCCCGGGTACCGCGCGCGGCGTAGAGGCCGGCGGCCGCCGCGAAGATGACCAGGGCGGCAAACACCGCCAGCTTCTGTGGCGTCGCGCCCTGCGGGCCGAAGGCAACGACATACATGATGCGGCCGGGAATGAAGGTCAAAAGCCCGGTAATGATCAGGCCGAAAATGTAGGTGCCCTGCATGATGCGGCGGTGCGCGGCAATGTTGCCGCCGCGCGCGGCCCGCACGCCGCGCCACAGCATCACCAGCACCAACAGCGACAGAAGGTGGATCGGGCTGAACGGTCCCCACAGCCGGATCGTCCAGATGAACAGGCCGGAGCCGGCAACCGTCGCCATCAGCGCCACCCAGACACGGCCAAGCGCCCGGTGCAGCCGGTCGCCCTTGGTGCGCCAGAGCTGGATGGCGCCGAGCAGCAGCGCGGCGATGGCGATCAGCGCATGGAGCTGGATGACGGGCGAGGCATGGAGCAAAGGGCTGAGCGACATCGGTGTTCTCCGGGGGCGGCCTCGGGCAGGCCTGCCTTGCGGATTATCGTCGACGCAGCTGTGGCGGGGCAAGACCGCACGAACCGGCATCGGGCGACCGCGCTGGCCTCGGTCAATGTCACAACTGAGGGCGGCTATTCGGTGATCATCAGAAAAAGCGACGGCGGACCGATCAATATCAACACGGCGAACTGGAAATACATCGTCAGAGCATGGGCCTAATTCGGCTGTCAGGCTGGAAACTCAAGACCTGGCTCGCACAGGCACAGAGTCAACTTTCTCTGCCGCTTGGAAAAATGTTTCTCTGCCGCTTGGAAAAATGGTCTGTTACGGAAGTACCAAAAAGCACGCGCAGCCTCTGCATTGACCCTATCGATCATCCGCTTGTTGATGTGGGCTCTCGGGGCGATTTGGACCAAGCTTGGTGGTATCTTGTCCACGACGAAATGCGCTTGGGTGCATAGGGCCGGCACTAACTGGTAGATTGTGTTCCGCGCCGCCGTCATCTGATTTGGGCTGAAGAGAGCAACGTCAACCGCTGCCTTAAGGCGTTTGGTGCTGTTGGACAGCCTCTCTGCGGCATTTCTTGAAACTATGTAGCCGCACGCACCCAGATGTTGTCCCAGAAGCCGCCTGGCTGAGTACCCTTCCGTAACGGCAACGTGCTGGCTACCCAACCTCACTCGATTGAAGAATGTTTCTAGTTTGATGATATCGGCAGTTGGCGGAATCCAACTGCTGTCAGCCAGCACGGACCCGGCGTCATAACTGAAGACAACATCGTCCTCGAACACGGCACCATATTCGTCGGGGCCATCTGCGATTATTTTCCAACAGCGACGATGGCTGAGAAAACAACAAACCTCAGTCGCGGTAAGCGGGGGCGCTGCAAACGGAAGCCCTTCTTCCACGTCAACCCCGGCGACACGTTCAAAGGCAACCCTAATACGAGAAAATTCAGATGCTACGGCGACAAGCCGTTCAACTGACCGATCAAGATTAATTACCAAGCATTTCATTTTTGCCCCCCGCTTAAAACGGCACCAATAGCAGCGGGGTTTTTGGAGTGCTAGTCAAACCCGCTACAATTGCACTACGCCACGCCAACAGGATCGCTTCGTCGGCCCTTTTTGAGGCGGCACATGGCTGAATCCTCTGCCGTTTTCAACCCGATCGGCGGAATGACAGGGCAGTACCTCCAAAAGGCGAGTAATGCCGATTACGGCACGGCATGAGTGACGCTGCCTGTCTACTATATGCCCGGCTGGACGGATGTTGCGGTAGCTGATGGCGGAACAGGAGCAAGCACCCCTGCCAGGGTTCGCACAATCTTGGATATGTCCGTCGGAAGCTTGAAACCGTCCCGGGGTTCCATCGTATGCCGACGCGAGAGCTCTTTTGTTGCCGGATGGAAGCGCAATAACCCGTCACTCACGTGGGTGGTGACCGACGCCGAGCCGGTCGGACGTGCCAGCGTCCGGCCGATTTGAAAA
Organism: Mesorhizobium sp. AR02; assembly: GCF_024746835.1. Taxonomy (NCBI): domain Bacteria; kingdom Pseudomonadati; phylum Pseudomonadota; class Alphaproteobacteria; order Hyphomicrobiales; family Phyllobacteriaceae; genus Mesorhizobium; species Mesorhizobium sp. AR02. The sequence goes on from NZ_CP080531.1 coordinate 5,162,840, forward strand.
CTTGCCGGCTGCGTGATTGTTCCCCGCCGGCGGCCTCAAAAAATGCCCCACCGGCAGGACCGGCGGGGCATTGATCGGAGGTCTGCGATCGCCTGGGAGGCGATCGCGGGAGCAACGAGAACGCCGCGCGAAAAGTTTCACTGTTTTTCTGCGCCGGATTGCCGATGGCTGTTGAAGCGGGCCTCAGCCTCTTGCTGCCCGCCGGCCCTGGCCGCGCCGGGCCAGAAGGTTCGCCACAACCAGCAGCACGATCGACAGCGCCATCATCAGCGTCGCCGCGGCGGTGATGGCGGGCGAGAGTTTTTCGCGCAGGCCGATGAACATTTCGAGCGGCATGGTGCGCTGGCCGGCACTTGCCAGGAACTGCACCACCACCACCTCGTCGAAGGAGGTGACGAAGGCGAAGGCAGCGCCCGAGAGCACGCCGGGCAGGATTAGCGGCAGCATCACGCGGAAGAAGGCGGTCAGCGGTTTCGCGCCGGAGATGGCGGCGGCGCGCATCAGATTGCGGTCGAAGCCGGTGAGGCTGGCGCCGACGGTGACGACGACGAAGGGGCTGGCAAGCGCCGTGTGCGCCAAAATGATGCCGGCATAGGTGCTGGCCAGCCCAACGCGGGCGTAGAACAGATACGAGCCGACGGCGGTGATCACCACCGGCACGATCAGCGGCGAGAGCAGCAGCGGCATGACGATGCGGCGGCCGGGAAATTTCTCGTTCGACAAAGCGATGGCCGTCAGCGTGCCGAGCGTGGTGGCGATCAGCGTCGTGCCGAAGGCGACGATCAGGCTGTTGCCGATCGCCGACTGCCAGCGCTGCGTGCCCAGCACCACCTCGTACCAGCGCGTCGACAGGCCTTCGAGCGGGAAGATGAAGAAGGCGCCGCTGTTGAAGGAGAGCGGCACGGGGATCAGGATCGGCACCAGCAGGAACAGGATGACCAGCCCGCACCACAGCCAGAGCAGCGCGACGCGGATGCGTTCACCAGGGGTGGGGTAAGGCGAGAACAGCATGGCTACACCATCTTCAGGCGGTCGAGGCCGAGGATCCGGGCGAAGATGCCGAACAGGGCCAGGGTGAAGACGAGCAGGATGAAGCTCAGTGCGGCCGCCATCTCCCAGTTCAGTTCGACATTGACGTAGTTGGCGATGAAATTGCTGATCAGCTGGTCGCTGGCGCCGCCGATCAGGGCAGGGGTGATGTAGTAGCCGAGGCACAGGATGAAGGTGAGCAGGCATCCCGCCATGACGCCCGGGAAAACCTGCGGGAGATAGACGCGCCGGAAGGCGGTGAACGGCTTTGCGCCGAGCGAATAGGCGGCCTTCATCTGCGAGGGCGCGATGGTGCGCATGACGGAGTAGATCGGCAGCAGCGTGAAGGGCAGCTGGATATGCGTCATGGCGATGATCAGGCCGATGCGGCTGTACATCAGGTCGAGCCGCTCGGAGGCGATGCCGAGCCACAGAAGCAGGTCGTTGACCAGGCCGAATTTCTGCAGCAGCACCGTCCAGGCGGCGGTGCGCACCAGGATCGAGGTCCAGAACGGCAACAGCACCGCCACGATCAGGATCGCCGCCAGCCCCTTCGGCACGCTCGATATGAGATAGGCGAGGGGAAAGCCGAGCAGCAGAGTGGCAAACGTGACGGCGGCGGCGACGAAGAAGGTGCGCAGGAACACTTGCAGGAAGATCGCCTGTTCGGGCGGCACCCGCTCGATGCCGCCATCGGCGTTCCACCTGAGATCGAGCGCGCTGAGCAGATAGAATGAGGTGATCGCGTGAGTGCCGTTGGCGATCACCGGCCAGGTGCCGGGCGCCGACCAGAACGGCACGGCCTTCATGATCTCGAGCGGCGGCTTGCCGCCGGCGGCTTCGAGCTGGCGCACGGTCTTCAGCACCTGGCTGCGGGCGCCGGGCAGGCGGGCGTTGAGCGCCTTGGCCAGTTCATAGGCGGAGCCCTTGGCCTGGCTGTCGCTGAGGTCCGCGGCGAGCGCGATGAAGGCGGCATCGCCGGGCAGGCCCTGGCCGTTCCAGTCGGCAAGGGCCACGCTGGTGCGCGGCAAGGCGTCGGCGATGGTCGGATCGTAGACGGCGCGCGAGAGCAAAAGCACGATCGGAATGCCGAAGCTCAAGGCCAGAAGCAGGAGCAGGGGTGCAGCCAGCGCCAGCGAACGCAGCCGGTCGCCGAATTCGGCGCGGCGAAGCGCCGCCGACGCGGTTCCGGGATCCGCGCCGGCGGCCGACCGGCCGCGGGCCAGCGCGGGCCGGTCGAGTTCGCTGGGCTGCAAGGCCGACATCCTTACTGGGCCAGCCAGGCGTTGAAGCGCTTGACCAGGTCCTCGCCATAGTCGCCCCAGAACTCGGTGTCGGCGACGAGGTAGGCGCCGGCCAGATGGTCTGGCGCGTTGGGCAGTTTCGGCAAGGCATCGGCCGCGACGAGGGACGCGGCATCGGTGCGCACCGGCCCGTAGGTGATGTAGCTGGCGAGCTTGGCGTTGTTTTCCGGCTTCGAGATATAGGCAAGGTACTTGTAGGCGAGCTCCGGGTTCTTGGCGCCCTTCGGGATGGCGATCATGTCGTATTCGAGGATCTGGTTATTCCAGACGATCTTGAACGGCTTCTTGTCGGTGTCGATGGCGTTCTGGATGCGGCCGTTCCAGGCGGTGGTCATCACCACTTCCTGCGACGCCAGCAATTGCGCCGGCTGCGCGCCGGCATCCCACCAGACGATGTCCTTCTTGATGGTGTCGAGCTTCTTGAAGGCGCGGTCGACGCCGTCCGGCGTCGCCAGCACCTTGTAGACGTCGGCGGGGGCGACGCCATCGGCCATCAGCGCCCATTCCAGATTCTGCGCCGGGAATTTGCGCATGGCGCGTTTTCCGGGGAATTTCTTGGTGTCAAAGAGGTCGAGCACCGAAGTCGGCGCTTCCTTCAGCACGGTGGGGTCATAGGCGAGGATATCGCCGTAAGCATCGAGACCGACACCACAATCGAGCGCTGAACCTTCGATGAATTTGTCGCGAGGACCGATCTTGGAATAGTCGAGGCGTTCGAGTATGCCGGCGTCGCAGCCCTGCAGCACGGTCGCGGTTTCGACCGTCACCAAATCGATCGGCACGTTGCCGGTGTCGACCATGGCTTTGACCTTGCCGAGATCGCCGAGATATTCCTGCTCGAGGATTTTTGCGCCGGTCTCCTTGCTGAACGGTTCGAACCAGGCCTTGCGCTGGGCATCCTGCCAGGCGCCGCCGCTGGCCATGATCGACAATTCGTCGGCGAAGGCATGGCCGATGGTGAAGAGTGCGGTGGCCGCTGTGAATACGAGCAGCCGGGTCTTTGCGATTTTCATTTTTCTTCCCCTGTTTTTGAGATGGACCTGTTTTTGAGATTGGCTGGTTCAGGACGGCCCCGCCTTCGCGGCCGAGGCCTCGGCGGGAAAGGCGCGGCAGTCACCCGGCGCGCAGGAGACCGTGACGGCCTCGCCATTGGCCATTGTCGCTTCGGGGCCGACCTTGACGGTCAGCACCTGGTCGTTGCCGAGCCTGGCGAGAAGACGCAGATGGTCGCCGAGATAGATGCGGCCGTCGACCGTGGCGGGCAGGGCGTTGCCGCCGGCCGGCGTCAGGCTCAGCCGCTCGGGGCGGATGGCGACGTGGCAGGCAGTGCCTTGCGCTACGCCGATGGCGAGCGCGGTGAGCTCGCCGCCGCCATTCAGCCGCACGTGGCATTCCTGGCCGGAGACGCGGTCGACGACGCCTTCCAGCGTGTTGTTCTCGCCGATGAAGCTCGCCACGAAGGAGCTTTGCGGGGCGTTGTAGAGATCGTCGGGCGAGCCGAGCTGGGCAATGGCGCCATTGTTGAACACGGCGACGCGGTCCGACATGGTCAGCGCCTCGCTCTGGTCATGGGTGACGTAGACGATGGTGACGCCGAGCATGGTGTGGATCTGCTTGATCTCGAGCTGCATGTGCTCGCGCAATTTCTTGTCGAGCGCACCCAGCGGCTCGTCCATCAGCACCAGGCTCGGCTCGAAGACCAGCGCGCGGGCCAGCGCCACACGCTGCTGCTGGCCGCCGGAAAGCTGCGCCGGCTTGCGGTCGCCGAACTGCTTCAGCCGCACCATGTCCAGCGCGCGGCCGACGCGGCCGGCAATGTCGGCCTTGCTGACCTGGCGCACCGAAAGCGGGAAGGCGACGTTCTCCTCGACGCTCATATGCGGAAACAGCGCGTAGTTCTGGAACACCATGCCGATGTTGCGCTGGTAGGGCGGCAAGCGGTCGACCGGCCTGCCTTCCAGCGTGATGGTACCGCTGGTCGGCCGTTCGAAACCGGCCAGCATGTTGAGCGTCGTCGTCTTGCCCGAGCCGGAAGGGCCGAGCAGGGTCAGGAATTCGCCTCGCGCGACGCCGAGGTTCAGCCGCGTCACCGCGAAGGCGCGGCCGTCATAGGATTTCTCGACATCGATGAAATCGACGAAAGCCGGGCCGGCGGCAGGCGCCGCTGCCAGGGTGGCGAGACCGGCGCTCATCGGGTGCCGCCCCGAAGCATTCCGCTCATTTGGCAGTCTGAAACACTATGCGGCTTGTGATGCATGGTTCCGTCCCTTTGGATGCTCGCATCTCGGCGGGTCATTCAAACTTGTATGCTCACACAATCTATCTGAAATTGAGCATAGATGCATACAACTTTGACCGTCAAGCCGGTATTTGCCACGATTGTGTGATATTTTTCCGTTGGGGAGGCCGAATTGATGTCACACAAGTGCTATTGTCCGGCGAATTGTCTTATGCTAAGCCCACGACGAAGCCGAAGCCCCGAATCCATCCAGCATGCTCAGTGATCTCCGCCTTACCGACGATGAAAGTCCGGTCTATCGCCGTCTGGCCGACGCGATCGCCGAGCGCATCAGTGCGGGTACGCTGGCGGTCGGCGACCGGTTGCCGCCGCAGCGCGACATTGCGCGCGCGCTCGGCATCAACGTCACCACGGTGACGCGGGCACTGGCGACGCTGCAGCAGCGCGGCCTGCTGGAGGCGCGGCCGGGACGGGGCACCACAGTGGCTGCCAGGCAGGCGGCCGAGCGGCCCGGTTTCGTCTCGGCGCCGAGCGACGAGAGCGGCATCATCGACCTCTCGGTCAACCGGCCCGCCACCTCGGCCTATCTCGACGCGCTGGCGGCGCTGTTGCCGGGCCTGCCCAGGGATCCGCACTATGCTTCGCTGCAGGACTACCATCCGCCGGAAGGGCCGCTGTGGGCACGCGTGGCCGTCGCCGACTGGCTGAAAACCGTTGCCGGCGACGGCGACCCCGGTCGCGTGGTGCTGGCGGCCGGCGCCCAGCACGGGCTCGACTGCCTGCTTGGCGCGGTGACAAGGCAGGGCGAGGTGGTGCTGGCCGACGAGGTGACCTATCAGGGCATCAACGCACTCTGCCGCGTGCATGGGCTCGATCTCAGGGGCGTCGCCATGGATCGCGGCGGCATGCGGCCGGATGCTTTCGACGCCGCCTGCGCGCAGCTCCGCCCCCGCGCGGTATTCCTGGTGCCGACGCTGCACAATCCCACGACGATTACGCTCAGCGAAGCGCGCCGCCACGAGCTTGCCGCTGTCGCCCGCCGCCACAATGTGATGATCATCGAGGATGACGTCTACCGGCCGCTGGCCGACGAGGCCTTGCCCTCCTTCGCCAGCCTGGAGCCGGAGCTGACGGTGCATATCGGCGCGCTGTCGAAATGCCTGGCGCCGGGTCTGCGGCTCGGCTTCGTCATCGCGCCGCGCGCCATTGCCGGCCAGGTGGCGGCGGCGCTGCGCATCAATTGCTGGAGCATCAGCCCGCTGACGGCGCTGATCGGCGCGCGGATGATCGAGGACGGGGCGGCAGCGCGCATCATCGAGGTGCAGAAGCACGAGCTGCGCCAGCGCCAGGCGATCCTCAGCGAAATTCTCGGCGGCTATGACGTCCAGAGCCAGCCGAGCGCCACCCATGCCTGGCTGCGGCTGCCCGAGCCCTGGCGCGGCGCCGGTTTTGCCCGCACCTGCCTGGAGCGCGGCGTTGCTTTGCTGCCGGGCGATGCCTTCGCCGTCGGCCGCGAGCCGGTCCAGCACGGCGTGCGCATCAATGTGGGTGCTGCGCGTTCGCAGGACGATCTGCGCACGGCGCTGACCACCATGGCGGAGCTGCTGTCGGCCGGGCATCTGCAATTGCCGGGTTTTGTCTGAGGTCAGGAAATCACACGGTGACAGAGAAGAACGTCGAGATCGCCATCATCGGCGCTGGCGTGGTCGGGCTGGCGACGGCGCTGCGCCTGGCCAGCGACGGCCGCGAAGTCCTGCTCATCGATCCCAACGAGCCGGGCTCGGGCGCCTCGTTTGGCAATGCCGGCACGCTGGCCGAATATGCCTGCATGCCGGTTGGCAATCCGGCCGTGCTGCGCGCGTTGCCAAAGCTGCTTCTCGACGCCGACAGCCCGTTTTCGCTGCGCTGGACAGCGCTGCTGCACCTGGCGCCGTGGCTGCTGAGGTTCGTCAGGCAATCGCTGCCGGCCGCCACCCATGCCAACGCCGTGGCGATGGCCGGCCTGCTGGCCGATTCCCTGCCGGCCTGGGAGGAGATGGCTGCCGAGGCCAATGCCGGGGATCTGCTGCGCCGCAATGGCTGCCTCTATCTCTATTGCCGCCCGAGCGATCTTGCCGGCGGCGCGTCGAGCCGGGCGTTGCGCGCCGAATTCGGCGTCCATCAAAAAGTGCTGGATGCGCGCGAGGTCGCTGTGCTCGAGCCCAACCTGCCGCCGGTCACCGGTGGCGGCCTGTTTTTTCCGGATTCGATGAACCTGACCGATCCGGCCCTTTTGATGCGCCGGCTGCTCGACGCTGCCATTCAGCGCGGCGTTGCCGTCGAGCGGGCGACGGTTTCCAGCCTGAAGGCCGACAGCGCTGGCGTCGCGCTTGGCGGCGCTGGCCTCAATGTCAGGGCAAAAAAGGTGGTGATCGCGGCCGGTGCCTTCTCGCGGCCGCTGGCGGCACAGGCCGGCGACCGCATCCCGCTCGAAACCGAGCGCGGCTATCACCTCGAATTCGCCACGCCGGCGCCGGTGCTGACGCGGCCGGTGTGTCCGGTCGATCTCGGTTTCTACATGACGCCGATGGCCGGCCGGCTGCGTGTCGCCGGCACGGTGGAACTCGGACGCCAGGCCGCGCCACCCAATCCGCGCCGGCTGGCGCTGCTCGATCGCGGCGTGCGCCAGTTCTTCCCGGCGCTCGGCCAGCCTTCGTCAAAATGGCTCGGCTTTCGGCCGTCGCTGCCGGATTCGAGGCCCGTCATCGGCCCGTCGCCCGGCAATCCTGATATCATCTACGCCTTCGGCCATGGCCATCTCGGCTTGACGCTGGCGGCCGTCACCGCGCGGCTGGTTGGCGACCTTATCGCCGACCGGCGGCCCAACAGCGAAAGACTTGCGCCTTTCGCCGCCGGCCGTTTCTGACCTTGATATCCATCGCCGAGGTTTCGAGGCGATGGCCGTTCGCCAGCAATTCTAGAAGGCTTCGTCCTTGTGCGGTTTCCGGGTCAGCGCGCGCGCCGCATCCGCTCCCGCGGCGAGGATGCGGTCCGACAATTCCGTTCCTTCCACTGCACGGGCCAATTGAAGGGCGCCGATGAGCGCGGCGAAGACGCCCAACGCCACGCCTTCCGGATCGCGGGTGTGCGGCGGCAGGTCCTTGGCCAATTGGTGCACCAGGGTCAGCAGCTTTTCGGTGTAGAGAGCGCGCGTCTCGGCCGGTTGGCGCGCGATTTCCGGCAACAGCGCGGCGGAAGCACAGCCGGTCTGCGGATGATCCCGGTGCTCGGGCGACAGATACATCGCCATGGCCAGTTCCAGGCCGCCTGAGGCCAGTGCCTCCTGCAATTGCTGCGACTGGATCTCCAGTGCCGATGCCATGCTCTCGCGCACGAGGTCGGCCTTGGACTGGAAGTGCGGATAGAAGGCGCCGTTCGTCATCCCGGCGTCGCTCATGATGCTGGCCAGCCCGGACGCGGCGATGCCGTCACCGCGGAAGCGGTTCGAAGCGACCTCCATGATCCGGCTGCGTGATGCGTCCTTCCGGCCCTTGTCATAGCGCATGATGGCTCCTTCTCGTTTTCCTATTGCATTATGAGTGTAATGTGATATTACGATCATAATTCAACCGTCGACCGCAGGCAAGACCTCTTATATTTGGAGCCTTCACAATGAACCAGAATTCAGGAAAGACAGCTGTTGTGACCGGCGCCTCTTCAGGCATTGGCCGTGCCAGCGCCGAGATTTTGGCACGCGCCGGCTTCACGGTCTTCGGCACCAGCCGCAAGGCATCCAACCAGAGCTCGAACGGTGTATCGATGCTGGCTTGCGACGTGACCGACGACGCGTCTGTCGCGTCCCTGGTCTCGACTGTCCTTAGCAAGACCGGCCGGATAGACCTCTTGGTCAACAATGCCGGTATCGGCCTGCTGGGCGGCGCGGAAGAGTCCTCGGTCTCGCAGTCGCAGGCCCTGTTCGACGTCAACCTGTTTGGCGTCATGCGGATGACCCACGCGGTGCTGCCGGTGATGCGGCGGCTGGGCGAGGGGCGTATCGTCAATATCGGCTCGATCCTGGGGGTGGTCCCGGCGCCGTACTCGGCCCATTATTCAGCAGTCAAGCACGCGCTTGAAGGCTATTCGGAATCGCTCGACCATGAGGTTCGCGCTTTCAACATACGCGTTTCGGTCATCGAACCGGCATTCGTGCGCACCGTGTTCGACCAGAACGGATTCGAGCCCGATTCCGTCATGAAGGAATATGATGAGGCGCGGGCCGGCTTCCAGGCACTGCTTCGCGAGGTGATGCCCAAGGCCGATCTGCCTGATGTGGTGGCGAAGGTGGTTCTCAAGGCCGCGACCGACCGGCATCCGCGGCGGCGCTACACCGCCGGCAAGGCAGCGCGGCAGGTAAGCATGCTGCGCCGGTTCGCGCCGGCAGCCATGTTCGACAAAATCTTGCGCAAGCAATTTCGCCTGCCCGTCTGAACGAAGCCGCGGATATTTAGAAAGCGACCATGATGAAAGCCTTTGTTGTCGACAAGTATCAAAAGAAGGGCGCCATGCGGCTCGCCGAGATGCCGGAACCCGAGTTGCGGGACACTGATGTCCTGGTCGAAATTCACGCCGCCGGGGTGAACCTTCTCGATTCCAAGCTTCGGGACGGGGAGTTCAAGCCGATATTGCCCTATCGCCCGCCGTTCATCCTGGGCCATGACGTGGCGGGGATCGTCGTGCGGGCCGGATCGAAAGTCCGCAAATTCAAGCCCGGTGACGAAGTCTATGCGCGGTCGCGCGACGGGCGGATCGGCACGTTCGCCGAATCCATCGCTATCGATGAAGCCGACGTGGCGCTGAAGCCAAAAAACCTCAGCATGGAGGAAGCCGCCTCGATCCCGCTGGTGGGCCTGACCGCCTGGCAGGTGCTGGTCGAGACAGCCGGGCTGAAGACAGGCCAGAAGGTGTTTATCCAGGCCGGCTCGGGCGGAGTGGGGACCTTCGCCATCCAGCTGGCGAAGCATCTCGGCGCGACCGTCGCGACAACGGCGAGCGCGGCGAATGCCGATCTGGTGAAAGGTCTCGGAGCCGATATCGTCATCGACTACAAGAAAGACGATTTCGAGAAGATCCTGCAAGGCTACGACGTCGTCCTGAACAGCCAGGACGCCAAAACGCTCGAAAAATCGCTGCATGTGCTGAAGCCGGGCGGGAAACTCATCTCCATTTCCGGCCCGCCGGATCCCGCATTTGCCAGCAAGCAGGGGCTGAACATGGTGCTGAAGCTGGTCCTGCGCCTGCTGAGCCGCGGCATACGCGGCAAGGCCAGACGCGCCGGTGTCGGATATTCTTTCCTGTTCATGTGGGCGCAGGGCGATCAGCTGGGCAAGATCACCTCGCTCATCGAATCCGGCTTCATACGCCCCGTCATCGATCGGATTTTTCCGTTCGAGAAGACCAACGAGGCATTGGCCTATGTCGAAGCGGGGCGTGCCAAGGGCAAGGTTGTCGTCAAGGTCAGGTAGGGAGAGTGTTCGGCGGAAGACCGTTGCTTTAGCCCGCCGCCACCGTCTCGATCTCCTGGAGATAAAACACCTTGCTCGGCTGCAAATGGTCGACGCAGAGCTGCGCCAGCACCCAATTGTCCCGGCGCTTGAGCGCCTCGATCATCATCGCGTGGTGCTGGCGCGAGACGTCGAGCTTTTCCCGATCTGCCAACGAATTGGCCCGCACCGGCAGGCTGAGCCGCATGTAATGCTCGATCGAGGAGACGAGATAGGCGTTGCCGCAGGCCGAGAACATTGTGAGATGGAAACGGTCATTGGCCTCGTGGATGCCTCTGAGATAGCCATTGTCGACATGGCCGCTGTAGGTGCGGTGGATGTCAGTCAATTGCGCGATCAGTTCGTCGCTGACCGGCAAGGGGATCATCAGTGCAGCCTGGCGCTGCAGCATTTCGCGCACCTCGTAGATCTGGCGCACCTCCTCGGGCGAGAGCCGGCGCACCATGGCGCCCTTGTTGCGCTCGCGCGTGACGATGCCGAGTTTTTCCAGCTGGTAGAGCGCCTGGCGGATGGTGTGGCGTGAAACCGGGAAGCGGGCGAGCAGCACATCCTCGACCAGGCGCGTGCCGGGCGCCAGCCGGCCGAAGATGATGTCCTCCTCGAGTGCGTGCACCGTGTCGGCTTCCTTGCCGCCATAGTCGAAGCTGTTGAGCATCGCGAATCCCTGTTAGCCCGGGCCAACGTCTGTTGGCCCAGGCCAACGTCCGTTGGTCCGCACTCTAGCCTTCGCGCACAAGGCTGGCCACAAGCTGGTCGAGGCGCGGATCGTCGAGGCTGACGATGCCGGACATCTGCAGCGCCTGCCTCTGGCTGATCCTGCCGACCTCCTGGCGCATGATGACCTTTACGCTAACTGGCCCCGTCCCGGTCAGGACGAAGGCGCTGCCGATCAGGACCGGCTCCGAGAACGGTGCCCATTGCACGGCCACGATCGACGGCTCGCCGGTCTGGCGGCGGTTGATGCCGGCGAAATAGATCCAGTTCAGCCGCGAGATCGCCACGCCATAGTGCCAGCCCGGCGCCCGCGCTCCGCCCTGGCGATGGCCTTCGGCCCAACGGGTCACGCGCCTGAAAGTCACCTGCTCGGCCCCGCGCCGCACGAAGGTGACCGACCGCATCAGAAGGTCGGGGCGGCCCGGAACCGCGAAGTAGGTGAAGTAGGTCCCGCCGGCGATGGCGGGAGCCGGGCCGCGCACCATGTTCTCGTAGAGCGTCTGGTGGATCGGCGACAGCAACGGGTGCTCGGGTGCGGCGGCTTCCAGCGCGCGGTACAATTCATCCTCGTCGATGCGGAAATAGGCGCAGATCAGCTTCGCCGTCGCCCGGTTGGGCACGCTCTTGCCTTGCAGATAGCGCTCGAACTGCGTGCGGTTCATGTTCAATCCGCGACATACGGCGCTCACCGACGCATGGCCGGAGACCAGCCGTCGCAGATTCGCGGCAAGATTCTTGCGGATTGGCACGACACGCCCCTCGACAGCCGTTCGGACCGTTGTTCAGCAATTGCTTATATTCAGCAATCTCGCACATAGCGCCGATTCGGCGAATGGGACCTTTGGCCAATGCACATGGGATTCTTGGTCGATCCCGATCGGATACTGTCGCCACCGCAGCCAGCCGTCCCGAGGCGGGGAATTGTACGTTTCTTACATATTGCCTATGCAAGTCATGCGAATGGGCGTAATTTAGCACGAAGAGCGACCTGTATCGGCCTCTCGACATCGAATGATGGAGAGTGCTTTGGACCATGCAGAGCTGATCGATCTTCTCGACTATACTCACGCTCAATTGAGCAAGATCCGCCAGGCGGTCGCAGCAAGCGATCACGCCGGCACCATGTTCGCCATCGATTGCCTGATCGGCGCTGCGGCCGAGCAGACCAGGTGCAAGCTTGCTGGCCTGGAGCATGCCGGCATGCCGGTTGGCAGGGATGGGCCGGTTGGCAGGGATGGGCCGGTTGGCAGGGATGGGCCGGTTGGCAGGGATGGGCCGGTTGGCAGGGATGGGCCCGCCGGCGGAAGCGGCACTGTTGCCCACTTCCCAGCAAGGGCGGCCAAGCCGGACGCGGGCAAGGCAGCGACGCGCGTGCGGCGCCTGCCTTGAACCTTTTCGCCAGACCGCGCGGCTGGTGGTCATGGAGCCAAGCGAGGAGATCCGGCGCGGCGCAAGTGCCGTGGTTTCGGATGCCGGGACGTTCGGCGAGAATGCTGACGCCTGATATCCCAGCCGGAGACGATCTCGCCGATCAGCCTGGCATGATCTCGCCGATCAGCCTGGCATATTCGGCTTCGGGTTCGCCGTAACTGCCATTGGCGAGTTCCAGCAGCCCGTCGCGGTCGCGAATGACGATCTCGCCACGGCGCGAGCGGATCAGCGCGCGGCCTTCCAGCAATTGCAGGGCGACGGTGACGCCAGGCCGCCGCACGCCAAGCATGATGGAAAGGAATTCGTGCGTGATGGCGAGGCTTTCGCCGGGCACCCGGTCGTCGCACATCAGCAGCCAGCGTGCCAGCCGCTCCTCGAGTTTCAGCCTTGCATTGACCAGAGCGGTGCAGCCGGCCTGGGTGTGTAGCGTGTTGACGAAGCGCAGCAGGAACAGGCGCAAGGTCGGGCTTGCCGCGAGGGCCGCGTTGAACGGGGCGGCATCGATGCGGATGGCCTCGCCCTCGAGCTGCACGAAACAGGCATGCGCGGCACGATCGTCGCCCATCACCAGGGCGGACCCGGTCATGCCCTCGAAGCCGATGAAGCCCACCTCCGCCTCTTGGCCGCTTGCCGTGCTGGCAACCACCGAACCAATGCCCTGTTCGAGAAAATAGACCGCCTCGATCGGAACATTGGGCGTGACAAGCATCATGCGCAGCGGCAATTCGCAACGCTACATATGCGGCTCCAGCAATGCGAGATCATCCGCGCTCATGTGCAGCAGCAACTGGTTTCGGTATTGATGGTTTCGGTCGAGATCGGATTTAGCCATGGCGCGGCCCAATACAGGGCAAGAGCCATCCGATCTCCCAGCCGTCCGCGCCCGTATCAACGTGCCGACGATTGTATAGATATGGGGACTCGGGACCAAGAAACCTAGGAATGCGGTCTGGAATTCGATGCACGGCGTCCCCTCTCACCGTCCGCATACGAGAAGATCGACCACAGCGTTGGAGGAACAGCGGCGAAAATACGCCGGCTAACTATGAAGCAAGTCGATTGCGGACCTTTGACGCCCGCTCAAGGACGGCAATCTGCCTGTCTGTCTCTACTTGTGCCACTTGCATCAGCGTATCGATCTCGATCATCGCCTCAACATGGCGCGCATCGATGACCGCCTTTCGCGCGAGGCTCAGGAATCCCCTGACGATCCGCAGGGTGTCGACAACGCTGGGTTGGTCCGGCACGGGCAGCCCTCCTTTGGGCTACAACCCTGAAGCAGTGGCAACGTTCCCCATGGCGAATTGACTCGCCATTTTTGTACGGAAGCGTACACTGGCTTGTCGTCCGCCTTTTAGGGCATACGGACGCTTGGTAGCCAACTCAGGTGCTCCCGCCATCGACGCGGAGGCTGAAATGGCACTAGACCATTCAGAAAAAAGGGTAACGGCCCTGGACTGCGAGATACTTCGCGGCGCCTTCCGGAAATCGGTCGTGGAAAATCGCATCACCGAACGCGAATGGCGCATGCACGCCCAAGTGCTGGCGCGCGAATTGACCGAGCTCGACGAGATCGATCCGGACATTGTGGAGTGGATCGTGCGCAAGTAGGCCTTTGCCGGCTTTCGGTCCGCGCGGCGTCAGTCGGCGTCGATGGTTTTTCGTGGAGCCTTGCGGACAGCGGTCTTGGGCTTGGCGGGTCCGGTTGAGGCCGAGGCGTCGGAAGAGAGCCGCTGCGCTCGCAGCCGGGCTGTCTTGGCTTCACGCGCCTGACGTTCCCCAGCGATGATCGATTGAGCCTCGCGTGTCGCGCGCTCAATCCGGTTTTTGTCTTGCGGCAGTCGAGCCAAGGGATTCTCCTTCGATGGCAGCCAAAATGCGCGCCAAAGGAAAATGTTCCGACAGGGATGGGATCGAGGGCGAAGACTTCATCGGGGAACCGGCGATCGACAGGGAAGTTGTGGCAAGCTCCTCCAACCCTTCGAAAGCAGCTTCATGGAAAAAACGTTCAACCGCATGGCCGGCGCGGTCGCTCATGCCACCGGCAGGCCGACGGACCGTCATGCAAGGGTTCCGTCCCTGCACGAAAAAGCACGAGCGGCGGAGAGATTCGTTCCGACGATCCGGTTTTCAATATCGGGGCCTTTTATCGGAAACGACGACCAATCTCCCTCCAACATTCTGGCACCGCTTGCAGACGAGCTTCGATACCAGCCGCCTTTCGGTGTTGAAATCGTAGTGGGTGCCGTAGATCTCGATGAGGCCATCGAGATCCAGCGAACGCAAATGACCGCAGCGCGCACTGCAGCAATACATGCTGAGGCCCATGCCTTGTTCCCGAAGTTCGCCAAGGTTCTTCGGCTGCGCAATCGGCAGAACAATACCTGCCGGCTCCACCGGATGCGCAACCGCCACCAGGACAGGCTTTCTTATCTCTGCACGGTCAATGTTGCCGATCGCATGAACTGCCTTGTCTTCAGCGACCCCTATGAGGGAATCGATCTCTTCCATGGCGTCGATATGCCCGCGGACAAACAAAGCCCGTCGCAGCACATGCAACGCATCTCTCGTTTCGCAAAGTGTCGTGCGCAGGGTAAGGGGCATTTCGCGCTCACTCCTTCATGTAGCTGTCGGGAAGACAATCGGCTTCGACCGCCGCCGCAATGAAAGCCCGGTGGACATCCCTTTTGCTGCAGCATCCCACCCGTTCCCCCACCAAGGCGGCAAGCGCAGCAAAAACTTGAGGCCATTGGGCGGCCAGTCGTCTGCCAAGGCATCGGCCATTTGGGGACGTGTACAAAGCACCGAAATGGTGCCGTCACTTCGCTCGATGGGAATTCCGGAAAACATGTTTGGCCGGTTGACGGTCACTGCATAGCTCCCGCTTGGGCGGGAGAATGTTAAGCGCTCTCAAGCACCAGCGCCCGTGCAAAAGCTGATGACATCTCGACTAAGCACTTAAACAAGGCGCCGTCTATTAACTATGGCGCATCGGTCGAATAATATTAAATTTTTATAGACTTCGAGGTTTACTTGGTGAAAACCGTACGGTTCCGACATTTCTTTGGTTAGTATTGGTACCAAACCGACAATCTGGGCGGCGCGGGCAATTCGCATTAAATGCGTGAAGCGAGCCGGGTCAGCCCTACGCGCATGCGCTGGCTATCGGCAAAGGACCGGGCGTAGGATTCCACATCAAACGTGCTCAAGTGCGCGTTGCCGTTGATGACGACCCGAACGCGCCATTCGCCCATGGTCTCGGTGACTTCGACGCCATCTGGAATAAGATTTGGCGACATAATGTTTGGTTGTTCTGCTTCAGCCATGACTTTCCTCCCGAAAGGGCGAAAGCACCTGATTTGGCTCCCAAGCGTCCGTGTGCCGTGGACGGCGGACGACTTGAGAATTGTACGCTTCCGACAATCCATTAGCCAGTCAATTCAGACTCCAAACCGACCTCTCCCAAAAGCCTGGCATATTCAGCTTCCGGTACCCCATATCCGCCACGCGCCAGCGCAATCAGCCCAGGCCGGTCCAGGATGACAACCTCACCTCGGCGCGATCGGATCAGAGCGAGACCTTCCAGTTCCTGCAGGGCGATGGTGACGCCTGGCCGTCTGACGCCAAGCATCGTGGCGAGGAATTCGTGGGTAATGGAAAACCGCACGCCCACCACGCGGTCGTCGCACATCAGCAACCACCGAGCCAGGCGACCTGCCAACTTCAGCCGCGCGTTGACAAGTGCGGTATACCCGGTCTGGATCTGCAGGGAATTGACGAAGCGCAACAGGAACAATCGCAATGTAGGGCTGGTCGTCAGAGCCGCGTCGAAGCTGCTTGCGTCGATGCGCATTGCTTCGCCTTCGAGTTGCACGAAGCAGGCTTGCGGCGAGCGGTTGTCGGCCATCACCAGCGAATATCCAGCCATTCCCTCAAAGCCGATGAACCCGATCTCCGCCTCGCGGCCGCCTGACGTGCGCGCGACCACCGACGCAATTCCGTGCTCGATGAAGTAGACGGCTGCAATCGGCACGCCGGGCGTCACAAGAGGCATTCTCAACGGCAGAGCTATCCGGTGCAGACCGGGCTCAAGCAGCGCAAGGTCCTGCTCGCTCATCTTGCGCAACAGTTCATTTCGGAATCTTGGCTGAGCGGAGGTTTCGTCAGTAAGTGCCTGGCCGGTGACCGTCGATTTTGGAATTTCGTAATTCAAAGCGCAGCTCCCGCAGGGGCGGGAGTACGATAGACACTCTCAAGCGCCAGCGCCCGTTCAGTGGCTAGCGACAGGAGAATTGTACGCTTTCGACATTCCGATAGCGAGTCATTCCGTTCCGGGACGGTAGCATAGCCAAGGAAAACCCAAGCGGACCTGCAGCTGGATGCGCTGCTGACTTACAACTCTTCTGTGGAGGTTGTGGCGACGAATTGGCGGAGTGCTCCACCGCATCAGCTTGAGGGAAGCGCAATGCTCCGCCGCCACCTGGATCAACAGTCTCGGCAGAGGATGGTTCCGTGATTGCGGGGTCGATCGCCCACAAGACAGGCTGTTGTGAAGATGAAGACAGGCGATCGACCTCGCCCAGCCATTCGGCGTAGCTGGAGTTCATGGCGGCATGCAATTCCGCGGACTTGTCCATGCCGCCCTGGAACAGCTCCATGACGCGGCGGCCAAGCCGCTCCCGCGCCGCGTGACCGGCACCAATGCCGGCCTGGCGACAATACTCGTCGAGCACTTTGGCCAGGATCGAAAGCTGATTTGAGTCCGCCGAACCGTGTGGCATCATCGCGTTTTTCCCATCGGTGGGGCGAAAGCGCGAACGACTCTTTCAAGCGCCAGCGCCCATTCAACGGCCGGCGACAGAGCAACTGTACGCTTCCGACAATCGGTTAGCGAGTCCCGCGAACTGTTCGGAAACGTACCAAGCGACCTCCTTCATTGTTCGGCCACCGACGGATTTTCCGGACCAGCCCGAACACGACGAGGAGCGACCCTTCGGACGCGTAAGGCGCAGCCCGTCCCATCGATGCGAGACCAGCAAGTACCATTTTGGCAAATGCCGTCCTGTCTTGCCGTGCACACCCGGGCACGCCCGGGCGGAACCGCACGCTTCCAGAAGGGTTTATTTGTGAAGCGAGGATTGCATCATGGTGGTCAGTATCGAACAGGCGATGGCGGACGCGATCCTGGCAATCCGGATGTTGCGGAAATCCATCGCCGACCATGGCCATCTCGAGGCGATGATCGATTTCGACAGGGTGATGGCCAATGCTGTCGAAGAAGCCGAGAAGCAACTGACCAGGCTGCAGGCCTCCGGACCATCCTGACTTTCGCCGGGAGGAGCTGCCGGGTGAAAAGGCCTGCGCATCGCTGTCATAGCGCGCCGCGAGATGTATACCCTTTGGACATGTAGCTGAATGAAGGGCTTCCTTCGCCCGCCCCGAATCGAAGTCGCGCGACCTAGAGCGTTTCACCGTTTCCCGGAAACGGTGAAACGCTCTAACTCTTTGTTTTGACGCAATTCCGAACGGAAAACCGTTTCACACTTTTCCTGGAATTGCTCTAAGCTGGCTTCGGCCAGAACAGCCAGAGCAACACAAGCGCCGCCAGTATCCAGACCGCGACCATGAACGCCAGCCCTGCCTTGCTTACCGGCTTGGCGCGGCGTGTCGCTTCGTCTCGGAACTCTTGCATGAGATCGGCTGGCACCAGCTTGACGGCAAGCATGATGCCGAGCGGCACAATGATGAGATCGTCCAGATAGCCGATGATCGGAATGAAGTCCGGTATCAGGTCGATAGGGCTTAGAGCGTAGGCCGCGACCGCGCCAGCAGCGGCCTTTGCATACCATGGAACGCGCGGATCACGCGCGGCAAGCCAGAGTGCCACGACATCGCGCTTGATATTGCCCGCCCATTGCTTCGCAGAATCGAGAACCGACATGCCGTTATATACGGAAGCCCCGTCGAAAGGGCGAGGCCGCCATGCCTGCTTGCTCGCGGAGCTTTTGCTCACGAGCGGACCGAGCCATGTTCGAAGTTAGCCCAGCTTCACCTTCGGTTCGCGCGCCCAGAAGCGCAGGTCGCCGAGCCTGGTGAGGAAGCCCGCGACATCCCTGGCGGATGCAAGCGGGATCACCGCCTCATCCTCGGTGACGCCGGCCTTGTCCAGCAGGGGTGCCGCCGCCTCGACAAAGCCGATGAATTTGCAATGCGCGAAGGCGTCGGCGACGAAGTCGCGGGCGGTGGATTCCTTCAGCAGGTCGGCCATTGCGGGCTTCGCCGGCAACAGCGCGACCGCGTCGTATAGAACCGACGGTGCGCCTGCGATCATCTGCTGCGCGTCGATCCAGCTGCCGTCGCTCGCCTTGGCCCCGCCGACCTTCGGCGCGATGATCTCGAACTTCGCGCCTGCCTTTGTCAGTCCCTGCTTCAGCGCATTGAGCAAAGCGGCGTCCGTGCCGTCGGTCACCAGGATGCCGAGCCTGCGGCCCTCGAAACGGCCGGGGCCGTTCTTGAGGATGCTGAGCGCATCCGACGCAGGGAGATCCCGGCGCGTCGGCACCGCCGCATCGGCAGGCTTCGGCATCGCCTTCAAGCCGAGCGCATCCGCCACCTTGCGAGCCAATTCATCATCGATGTTGAGAAGGTGGGAAACGATGCGCTCGCGAATAACAGGCGTTTGCACCTTGCTCAGCTCGAAGGTCAGTGCGGCGGCGATATGGCCTTGCTCCACGGGGGCCTGGCTGATGTAGAACTGGCGCGCCTGGCTGTAGTGATCGGCAAAGGTTTCCGACCGCAAACGCGCCTTCGGCCCGGCTTCGACTTCGGCAAAGGAGCGGAACCCCTTGGACGGGGATTCACGCGGGCCTTCATCCCATGAGTTCGGCTGGTAGTTGGCGCGGCCGACAGGGTTGCGCATCGCCATGTGCCCATCCTGCTGGAAATTGTGGAAGGGGCATTTCGGCGCGTTGATCGGCAGATGGGTGAAGTTGGTGCTGCCCAGCCGTTTGATCTGCGTGTCGAGATAGGAGAAATTCCGGCCCTGCAACAGCGGATCGTTGGAGAAGTCGACGCCGGGCGGCACGTTCTGCGTCATGAACGCCACCTGCTCGGTCTCGGCGAAGAAATTGCCGGGCATGCGATCGAGCACCAGGCGGCCGACCGCGATCGGCGGCAGCACCTCCTCGGGAATGAGTTTGGTCGGATCGAGGATGTCGAAGTCGAAACTGTCGGCGAAGGCCTGGTCGAACAGCTGCAGCTGCAGTTCCCATTCCGGGAAATTGCCGGCGTGGATCGCGTCCCACAGGTCGCGGCGATGGAAGTCGGGGTCGGCGCCGTTGATCTTGACCGCCTCGTTCCAGGCGACGGACTGGAGGCCGAGCTTCGGCTTCCAGAGGAATTTGACGAAGGTCGATTCATCCTTGGCGTTGAGCAGCCGGAAGGTGTGGACGCCGAACCCTTCCATGAAGCGCAGCGAGCGCGGGATGGCCCTGTCCGACATCGCCCACATGATCATGTGCATGCTTTCAGGCGTGAGCGAAATGAAATCCCAGAAATTGTCATGCGCGGTCTGCGCCTGCGGGAAGTCGCTGTTGGGCTCGGCCTTGGCGGCATGGATCAGGTCGGGAAACTTGATCGCATCCTGGATGAAGAACACCGGCATGTTGTTGCCGACAATGTCCCAATTGCCTTCCTGCGTGTAGAGTTTTACGGCGAAGCCGCGCACGTCGCGGGCAAGGTCGGCGGAGCCCTTGTTGCCGGCAACGGTGGAGAAGCGCACGAAAGCCGGCGTCTTTTCGCCGGCGCGCTGGAAGATGTCGGCACGCGTGTATTTGGCCAGCGATTCATAGGTTTCGAAATAGCCGTGGGCGCCATAGCCGCGCGCATGGACGACGCGCTCGGGAATGCGCTCATGATCGAAATGGAAGATCTTTTCGCGGAAGTGGAAGTCTTCGAGCACCGTCGGGCCACGGACACCGATCTTCAGCGAGTTCTGGTCGTCGGCGACAGGGCCGCCCTGCGCGGTGGTCAGCACCGGCGTCGAACCGGAGGCGGTCTGGTGCAGTTCGCCGCCTTCGCCGCGCTGCAATTTCTGATCGTGGATGGTCGCGGCCGTCCCCGCCAATTTGGATGCTTGCTTCGCCATGACTGAAAATCCCTGGGGTCAATGCGCGGGCTGCGCTGGTTCCTCAATCTCTGGGATGGCAATGCGTTCCCTGCCGTTTTCAAATCCGCAAATGAAGAAGGCCGCCGGTTCGCACGGCGGCCTCCAATTGTCTTAAAGAGCGAAGAACCCTCAGAGGTTCTTGTTGATCGCGGCGGCGGTCTTGTTGGTCGCGTCCTTGACGGCGGCCTTCGTGTCGCCGACAGCCTTCTGGACCTTGCCCTTGGCTTCCTGTGCCGCGCCTTCGGCGCGCAGGCGGTCATTGCCGACGGCCTTGCCGACGCCTTCCTTGGCCTTGCCGACGGCCTGATTGGCGAGACCCGAGGCTTTGTCGCTGGTGCTTCCCATGGGATTTCCTTTCGCGGATTGTTTGCGGAGATCAACGTCGCTTTGTTTGGAAAGTTCCGCTCCTCGCAGGGAGGGCGCCAAACGAAAAGGCCCGCCACCGACGCGAATCGTGACGGGCCTTCTGGAGTAGGCCGGGCGTCCCACCGCCCGGCCGTTTGCAAAACCTGTCAGCGGGATGATCGTTCCATCACAACAGGAAACCCCGCCACCCAGGGGGCGAGGCTTTCGGGCCTAACGGATCGTTCAAATCTTCCTCACGCGAGGTCGCAAGACCTCGCATATGTCTCAAGCCTCAGATCTTCGACAGGCCTTCGATTCAGACGCAAACCGAGGTGCAGGTATCCGCGGTGACCGCCGAGAGTTTCTCACGCTTCAAAAGCGTCGGCTTGGCGTAGGTTTTCTTCATGGCCTAATCCCCCGTGTAAAAAATCAGCCTGGGCAAGGATTCGAAGGGGTGCAGACAGCGGTTATGGCCGACAGCCTGTCACGTTTCACCAAAAGCGGCTTCTGATAGGTCTTTTTCATGCAATCCCCCATTGCTTGGCAATGACTGAGGAACGCGTGCACCTGGCCATTGTCAAGCCGCTGCTAAAATAAGGCTCTGCGTCTCCAATCGGTCAAAAGGTGTCGCGGACCTAGCCGGCCGGGCCGCCCGAGACCGCTTCCTGTGCCGTCACCGCCGACAGCTTCCGCCGCTTGACGAGTGTCGGCTTGTCATAGGGCTTTCGCATCGAGTCCTCCTCCCGTTCGAATGGTCGAGGGTCTTTGTATGCAGGATCATTGTCAAGCGGGCAGGCAGGACGGCGCAAATGCGCGCGCGGACGCGTCTCTCTGCACTCCCGCTCTGAGATCGCCGAAGCCGACATCGGACAAGAGCCGCGTCGCGGTTGCCGTCGCCGCCGGGGCAGCGGCAGCGGTTACTGCTGCTGCAGGCCGGTGATCATGGCAATGATCTCGTTCTTGTCGGTCTTGTCGGTTTCGCGCACACCGATCTGCTTGCCGCGCCTGAGAACACAGATGCGGTCGGAGAGCTTGAACACCTGGTCGAGACTGTGGCTGATGATCAGGATGCCGACATTGCGCTGCTTCAGCGACTGGACGATCGCTTCCACCCTGGCTGTTTCGGCGACGCCGAGCGCCGCCGTCGGCTCATCCAGCAGGATCAGCTTGCTCGCCCAATGCGTGGCGCGCGCGATCGCGACGCCCTGGCGCTGGCCGCCGGAGAGGTCGCGGATGGTGGCGTGGGCGGAGGGGATGCGCACATCCAGCTCCTTCACCAGCTTTTCGGTCTCGTCGATCATCCGGCGGCGATCGAGCAGACCGAAGCGGTTCAGCGGCTCGCGGCCGAGAAACATGTTCATGTAGACGGTTTGCTGGTCGGCGAGCGCGAGGTCCTGGTAGACGACCTCGATGCCATGCGCGCGACCCATGGTGGCGTTCGACATCGTCACCGGTTTGCCTTCGATGGTGATCGTGCCGGACGACGGCGGGTGCACCCCGGAGACGATCTTGATCAGCGTTGACTTGCCGGCGCCGTTGTCGCCGACAAGGGCGACGATCTCGCCCGGAAAGACCTCGAGCGAGAAGTTCTCGATCGCGGTGATGCCGCCGAAATTCTTGCGGATGTCCTGCAGTTGCAGAATGGGCGCGCTTGCGTTCATCACTCTCTCCTGGATCTGCCTGTTGGAGCATGATCTTTTTCCGAAAACCGGTTCCCACTTTTCGGGATCATGCTTTAAACCGGCCAGGCATAGGGTTCGCCGAAGCCGTTCTCGATCGTTTCCACGGTGGGATTGCCCTTCGAAATGCCAGAGACGCCGACGATATGGGCGCGGGTGACGAAGGCCTGGCCGCGGAAGCCGAACACCGCGCTGTCGCCGGGTTTGGGCGCGCTCGCGCCGCCGGCGTCGATCATGGCGTAGTAGTCGATCGCCGAAGGCGGCGGCACCTCGACGCTGCGCAGCGCGGCGGCTGCCGCGGTCGGCTCCGACGAGACGATCGCCCTCACGTCATAGTCGGGGAAGATCGGGTCGATGTAGAAGCCGCCGCCGAAGCAATAGGCCTTGCCGCCCGACAGATGCGAAACCTCGGTGAGGTAGAGCACCGCCGGCAGTTCCGGCAAGTCCTCCATCACATGCAGGGCGGTGGTCCCGTGCAGCCCGTTGCCCGGCTCGCACTGCGTGGCGCCGGCCTCGGCCAGTGCCGACAGCATGACGCTGGAGGTGGTGCCCGGGGCGTTGATCTCGATCCCCGTGCGGCCCGCCTTGGCCAGCGCCTCGGCCGCCCTGGCCAGCGTCGCCAGGTTGGGCGTCGGCAGCACTTTTCGCGCGGCATGGTCGAAGAGCAGGGCAGGGAAAGTGGTGATGCCGGCGAAACGGCCGCCGGCAAGCGCATCGAGCCTTTCGCCGACATCAACGATGTCGGCTGCATCGAAGCCGCCCTCATGGCCGCGGTAGAAGATGTCGCCCTCGGCGGCGATGCGGGCGAGCAGATCCTGGACATAGGAGGCCGCTTTCGCGCCCGCTGCCGCTTCCTCGGCCTTGGTGTCGTTGAAGACGGTCCAGTAGTCTGGCCTGAAGGTTTTTGCTGCCGCCCCAGCCTCGAATTTGGCGATCTGCTGCAGGTGGCCGAGGTGGCCGAGCTTCATGCCGGCCTTGTGCGTGGCGCGCGCGCAGGCCATGTCGACGGCGACCGCCCGGTCGATGCCGCCGCGCATCACCGCCCTGCAGAACGAGCTCGAGCGCCCGACCTGCTTGGTCATGGCGAAGATCTTCAGGCCGTTGCGGGTTGCCTCGTCCTTGAGGGTTCTCGCATTGGCCTCGACCGTATCGAGATCGAGCACATAGGCATTGGCCGGCAGCTTGCCTTGCTGATGAAGTGCAATGGCGGCTTCGATGAAAGCGGGGTTGCGGCGGCGCAGAACGTCGAGAAACATGGATCAATTCCTTCAGCGGGATTTTTCGCGCAACGACACGGCGACGGCGGTCAGGATGATCAGGCCACGCACGATCATCTGGTCGGAGACCGAGAGGCCCATCAGGATCAAGCCATTGTTCAGCATGCCCATCATCAGCGAGCCGACGAGGGCGCCGACGACCGAGCCCTTGCCGCCATTGAGCAGCGTGCCGCCGACGATGACAGCGGCGATCACGGTCATCAGATCGGTTTCGCCCAGCGTGTATTTCGCTGCCTGCAGGCGGCCTGCGTAGAGCAGGCCGGCAAGTCCGGCGAGCCCGCCACTGATCGTCAGCACGGCCAGCCTGATCCTGGGCACGCTGATGCCCGACACGCTCGCGGCACGGCCGTTGTCGCCGGTCGCCAGAATATGCGCACCGAAGCGGGTCTCGCGGTAGACGACATGGCCGATCGCGACGGCGATGACCGTCCACCAGATCAGCGACGGCACGCCGAGCAGCGAACCGGAGCCGAAAAAGCCGGTGAAGGCCTCGTTGGTGACGGAGATCGAACGCAGGTCGGTCATCGAACGGGAAACGCCGGCGAACAGGCCCATCGTCGCCAGCGTCACCAGAAACGACGGCAGCCTGACATAGGCGACCAGGATGCCGTTGATCAGGCCGATCAGCAGTCCGGCTCCAAGGCCGACGACGATGCCCGCCGCCATGCCGTAGGTGCCGATGGTGACCGCGGCGGCGAGGGCGGCCACCGCCACGATCGAACCGATCGAAAGGTCGATCTCGCCAGACGACATGACGAAGACCAGTCCGATGGCCATGATGGTCACCGGCGCTGTCTGCAGCACAATGTTCGACAGGTTGCGAACGGTGAGAAAGCCGCTGTCCCTCAGCACGATGGCGAAGAAGAGAAAGATCGCCAGAAAGCCGAGATAGACGACATATTGCTGCAGATTGAAGCGGCTGGCGAAGCTGCCACCGGCACTGATGTTGGCGTTGGACATTGTCATCCTCCGATGGCGGGCGCTTCGCCTTTGGGCTCTAGAGCGGTTCACCGTTTCACGGATCGGCGAACCGCTCTAACTCTTTGTTTTGACACAATTCCTGTGGGAAGTCCGTTCACACTTTTCCTGGAATTGCTCTAGGTCGTGCGTGTCGTTTTCCCAAAACCGCTGCGCGTTTTTGGGCGACATGCACCAGGCTACTTCATGGCGTCCGCGATGGCCGCCGGCACATCCCGGTTGAGCGACTTCTTCCAGCCTTCCTTGACCGTGTCCCTGGTGACGGCGATGGAATCGACCGCGTAGAAGGGGTCGGCCTTCTTGCCGACCAGGGATCCGGCCGAGGCGCGGGCCAGCGTCACGCCGATCGAGTAGGCCTCGTCGGCCACCAGTGCGGTGATGTTGCCACCCTTGACCATGTCGAGCGCTGCCGGTTCATTGAGGTCCAGCGTGACGATCTTGGTGTGGCTGTTGCCGGCGGAACGGAGCGCGGAGAGCACGCTGAGCGCCGGTTCGGCCCAGGTCACATAGATGCCGTCGAGGTCGGGGTGCTGGGTGATCATCGCCTGGGCGATGTCCTCGCTGCGCGCCGGGTCGGCCATGCCGGCCTCGGCAGTGATCTTCATATCCGGATAATCCTGCTCGATGGTCTTCTTGAAGGCCCGGTCGCGCTGGTTGGTGACGTAAAAATCGGCGTCGTGGAAGATGTAACCGACCTTGCCCTTCTTGCCGAGCGCCTCGGCCATGGCGATGCCGGCCTTGTTGCCCATCTGGAACAGGTCGTCGGAAACGATGGTGACGTAGTCCGTGCCTTGCTTGTAGCCGGCCGGGCAATTGTCGACGAAGCCGAGCTTCACGCCGGCCTGGCGGGCCGGGTCATAGACGGAAGCCGCGGTCGCCGGGTCGACCGGCAGCGACAGGATGATCGATGGCTTCTTGGCCATCACCGTCTCGACATCCGACTTCTGGCGGGCGGCGTCGAAACCAGCGTCGGTCTGAGCCACCACCTCGATGCCCAGCCGCTTGAACTCGTCGCGCGCGCCGGCGTTGACGGCGTTGGTGTATTCGCTCGTCTCGTGCCAGACGAGCGCCGCGGTGAACTTGCCGTCCTTGATTTGCTGTTCCTCGGCCGGAGTCAGCGTCAGTGTGCTTGCCGGCACCGGCTTTTCGCCATTCGGTCCTGATGTGACGCCTTCGGCGGCGAGGGCGTGGACGCTCAACAGCGTCGCCAGTGCGGTCACAATGCCCAGAGTTTTGCGCATGCCATTTTCCCCTTTTGTTGTGTGGCGGAAAGCTCCAGCGCGGCGAGCCGCGCCGGAGCGAGGGCCTTACTTGGCGGCGTCGAGCACCGCCTGCGGTGCGTCGCGGTTGAGCGAATCCTTCCAGCCCTGGCCGACATTGTCCTTGGTCACGGTCAGCGCCGGAGCGACGACAAAAGCCGGCGTCTGCTGGCCGAGCAGCGACTTCATGCCGGCGGCGGCCATGGCGCGGCCGAGCTCATAGGCCTTGTCGGCAACGAGTGCCGCGACATTGCCGCCCTTGACCATGTCGAGCGCCACCGGCTCGGCGAGGTCGAGCGTGACAATCCTGGTCTTGGTGTTGCCGGCGCCGCGCAGCGCCGAAAGCACGCCGTCGGCGGGTTCGGCCCAGGTCACGTAGATGCCGTCGAGATCGGGATGCTGCAGCAGCATGGCGTTCGCCAGTTCCTCGGCGCGGGCCGGGTCGGAGATGCCCTGTTCGGCGACGATCTTGATGTCGGGATAATCCTTCTCGATGGTGGTCTTGAAGGCCTGGTCGCGCTGGTTGGTCACGTAGTAGGTGGCGTCGTGGAAGATGTAGCCCACCTTGCCCTTGCCGCCGATGGCCTTGGCCATCGCGTCGGCGGCCTGCTTGCCCATCTGGAACAGGTCGTCGGTGACGATGGAGGCGTAGTCGGTGCCTTGCTTGTAGCCCTTGGGCAGGTTGGACAGGAACACCAGCTTGGTGCCGTCCTTGACCGCCTGGCGGAAGGCTTCGGCCGAGGTCACCGGATCGAGCGGCAGCGACAGGATGACGTTCGGCTTGGCGGCCAGTGCCGTCTCGATGTCGCTGCGCTGGCGGGCGGCGTCGAACTGGGCGTCCGTCTTCACGGCGATGGTGATGCCGGCGCGCGCGAACTCATCGGTGGCGCCCGCGGTCACCGCGTTGGTGAAGTCGGACGAGGTGTGCCACAAGAGCGCTGCCTTGTAGCCCTTGTCCTTGAGCGCCGCGATATCGGCATCGGTCAGCGTCACGCTCGAGCTCGGCGTGGCGGTTTCACCCTGCGGGCCGACCGTCTGCGCCCATGCCGCGTTGGCGGCGAACATCAGGCCGCCGGCGAAGGCGGCGGTAAGCATCTTCTTCATCAGCATGTCAGTTCTCCCATTTTTGCTTCGTTGGTGATTCAATCGGCCACGCCGCAATAGCGGGCCATGAAGGCGGCAAAGCCGACGATGCCGGCGAGGTATTCCTCGACATCGACGTGCTCCTCGAAAGTGTGGCAATTCCTGATGTCACCGGGCGCGCAATAGACCGCCGGAATGCCGAGCCGGTTGACGAAGAACGGGGATTCCGACCAGAAGGGCGCGCCCTCGATGACGCCGCGCCCGCTCATTGCGCCGGCCATCGCGTCGGACAGCATGGCGACGTCGGCCCGCGTTTCGTCGATCTCGGCGGCCGTGCCGCCAAGCGGATGGTCGCGACCGGCCGGATAGGCGAATTCGACGGTGATTTCCGGATCGCCGATCGCCCCGCGCACGACCGCTTCGATTTCGGCGGCCGCCGTGTCGAGCGACTCGCCCGGCAACAGCTTGCGGATGAGCGACAGCGAGCAGCGCTCCGGCACGGCGATATAGCCGCCGCCGGCGAGGCCGGTGATGAGCAGGAAGCCGCGCCCGACGAGCTTGTGCTCGGCGCGGGCAGCGACCTCGTCCGAATGCTTCCACAGGGCCGTCATCGCGGCATGACTGGCCCGCAAGGCATCCTTGCCGAGTTCAGGCACGCCGAAATAGGCCGATTTGCCCGTGATGGTGATATCGGCGATGAAGAAGCCGATCTGCGCGGCGTAGACGGCAAGACGGGTCGGCTCGACATAGACGGCAAAATCAGGTGCCGTGACCTCGCCGGCCTCGATGCGGCCGACGAAATGCCTGATGCCGGCCGACACTCCGGTTCCGGGCTGGCCGCTCTCTTCATCGCCGACGAAAGCGAAGGCTACATCGCCCTTGAGGCGGATGCCGGCCCGGTCGAGCAGCGACAATGCCGCAAGCGAGGCGGTGATGCCCGCCTTGAGGTCGCCGGAGCCACGCCCCCAGACGGCGCCGTCGACGATGGGGGCTGCGAACGGGTCCTCGCGTTCGGTGCCTTGCCAATGCTCGCGCCAGCCATCGACATGAACGGTGTCGGTATGGCCGATGAACAGCAGGCGCTTGCCCTGGCCCGCTCCCTTGTGCTCGCCCCATATGTTCGGCCGGCCAGGGAGGAACTCCGTCCTGTTGACGCCGCTCAGGCCAAGCTCGCGCATTTTTTCTTCGAGAAAGGCAACGAAATTCGCTTCGTTGCCAGTGATGCTCTCGCGGCCGATGGCGCCGCGGAAAAGTGTCAGCGCCTGGTCGCGGTCGAGGGCTGCCCGCAGGCGGGTAATGATGTCGTCGATCATAGCGCGGCCTCCTTCAAGGCGGCCGCCTGGCCCGGCGGCAGCGAGATACGGCCATCCGGCGCGTCGACGCCGAACAAGGTGTTGTGCAACTGGCCAAGGCCGATCGCCGCCGCACCGATGAGTGCCGCCCGCGAACCGAGCTCGCTCGCCTCGATCGTGACCGGGTAGGGAAAGCACAGCGGCAGCAGGGCCTGGACCCTCGACAGGATTTCCGGCCGCAGACCGATCGAGCCGCCCAGAATGACCTTTTCCGGATTGGCGATCGCCGCGATGGCGGCGACGCCTTGCGCCAGATGGCGGGCGGTTTCGTCGAGCACGGCAAGGGCGTCCTTGTCGCCCTGGGCAGCGTTTTCGAAGATGGTCGGCACAGTGACATGCCTGCCGGTCAGGGACTGGTAGCGCTCGGTCATCGCGTGCGTGGCCACCGCCCGCTCGAACGCACCAGTGCGCCGTGATTCCTCGGCGAAAGGATCGGCGCCGATCGGCATGAAGCCGATCTCGCCGGCCGCATGCGTGGCGCCCCGCACCAGATGGCCGCCCAGCATCAGCCCGCTACCGACGCCGGTGCCGAGCGCGATATAGGCGAGATTGTCGATGCCCTGGCCCTGGCCGAGCCAGTTCTCGCCAAGCACGGCCAGATTGACGTCGTTTTCGATCATTACGGCGACGCCGAGCGCTTTCTCGAAGGCATCGAGCACATTCATCGTATCGAAGCCGGCGATGTTCGGCGCCAGCAGGATGCGTCCGGTCGCCGGATCCGGGGCACCCGGTGCGCCGATCACGGCGAGGCGTATTTTCTTGCGGGAAACGCGCTGCTTGGCCGCGGCCTGGAAGGCAAGGGCTGCAATCTGGTCGACGACGAACTGGCCGCCACGCGGATCGGTCGGCGTCGCGGCTTCGGCGAAGATCTGGCAGGTCAGGTCGGTCAGCGCGACGCGCACCTTGGTGCCGCCGAGATCGACCGCGATGATGTAGGCGGCGTCGTGGACGAGTTCGTAGGTGACGGCGGTGCGCCCGACATGGCCGCTGGTGCGGCCGGTCTCCTGGACCCAGCCTTCCAGCTCCAAACCGCGCACGATTTCCGAGATCGTCTGCTTCGACAGGCCGGTCAGCTTGGAGATGGAGGCACGCGAGATCGGACCGCCTTGAACGATCGCCTCCATGACGGAGCGCTGCGAGAACTGGCGAGAGATGCGTGGCAGGTCACTCACGTCAAACCTCAATTAATTCGTTCTATGACCGAACTTATTAATCGAAATCGCATCTGTCAATCGAGTTGTTTCGATATCGATGCGGTGTGAGGCGCGATGGTATCGCCAAGCCCGGGCGTGCTCGTTTGCCAGGGCGCGGGGACGGCCGCCGAATGATCGGCCTGTTGAAATCTGGTCTAGCAGGCTGTTGAAGAAGTACTGGCGCGGTTGATTTGAGCGTGATTCACTTCTCCCCGGATGATTTGGGGATTTGTGGATGCGCGGCTTAGACGAACGGACAGGTTCTCTGTTTTCGTATGTCGACCTTGAGGCGCGGGTTCGCCGAGACCATCCGTTGCGGGTGATACGGGAGATCGTTAACGCGGCTCTTGTCGCGATGGATGGCGATTTTGCGGTGCTTTATCCGCCCGGGCTCGGCCGTCCGTCGATCGCACCGGAACGTTTGCTGCGTGCGATGCTGCTGCAGGCCTTCTACGGCATTCGCTCGGAGCGCCAGTTGATGGAGCGGATGGAGTTCGATCTCCTGTTTCGCTGGTTCGTGGGGCTTGGCGTTGACGATCCGGCCTGGGATCATTCGAGCTTCACCAAGAACCGGGATCGGCTGTTGGAAGGTGAGATCGCGGCAAAGTTTCTGCGCGCTGTGCTGGCGCAGCCAAAGGTGAAGCGGCTTTTGTCGTCGGATCACTTCTCGGTGGACGGGACGCTGATCGAGGCCTGGGCTTCGATCAAGAGTTTCCGCCGCAAGGACGGAGACGACAACGGTCCAGATGGAGCGGAGCGCAATGCCGAGCGCGGCTTTCATAAGGAGAAGCGCTCCAACGACACACACCAGAGCACGAGCGACCCGCAGGCGCGGCTCTACAAGAAGGGCGACGGGCAGCCGGCGAAGCTCTGCTACATGGGGCATGCGCTGATGGAGAACCGCCATGGGCTGGCGGTCGATGGCGGCATCACCCAGGCCACGGGCACGAGCGAGCGTGATGCCGCGCTCGCCATGTTGGACCGCAGACCGTCGCGGCGGCGCATCACACTGGGTGCCGACAAGGCCTATGACGTGCGCGCTTTCATCAGGGATCTGCGCGAGCGCAAGATCACGCCGCACATCGCCATCGACGGCCATCTGAGCAAAACCGGCAAGCCTCGCGTGACGGCGATCGATGGTCGCACGCGCTCCCATGCCGGCTATGCGGTCAGCCAGCGCTGCCGCAAGCGGATCGAAGAAGTGTTTGGCTGGATCAAGGCCTCGGCGGGTATGGCCAAGGTCAAGCTGCGAGGATGCGCCCGTGTGGGCGCGGCCTTCACCTTGAACCTGGCGGCCTACAATCTGATCCGCTTGCCCAAGCTGCTGGCAGCGCCGGTATGAGCCTCACCGGCCGCTGGCGGATTGTCGCGATGCCCGACTATGTCGAGGACTATCGCGACATGATGGAGCCCGCCTACATTGAGTTCGCGGCCGATGGCTCCGGGGAATTCGCCTTCGGCTGCGTCACCGGGCAGATCATCGGCGCGGGCGACGGCAACGATGTCGCCTTCTCCTGGCAAGGCAATGACGAAATGGACGAAGCCCAGGGCAATGGCTGGGCTGAAATCCAACCAGACGGCTCCATCAACGGACAAATCTGCTTCCATGGCGGCGACGAAGCTGACTTCGTCGCTCGCAAGTGCACTTCTTCAACAGCCTGCTAGAGCATTTCACCGTTTCATGGAAACGGCGAACCGCTCTAACTCTTTGTTTTGACGCAATTCCGGACGGAAAACCGTTCACACTTTTCCTGGAATTGCTCTAATTCCTGTCCACCGGCTTCGACCGCATGCGCGACACCGTCTCGCGCTCGGCGCGCTTGGAGCGCAGCGGCGGCAGGCCGCGGTCGATCAGGTCCATGTCCTCCAGCACCATGTCGCCCATGCGCTTGAAGGCGATGTCGAGCGCGCCGGCGCGGTGGGCTGAGCGCAGGAAGCCGGGGAGGGCGCGGACCGGGTGATCCTGCGCCAGCGGCTCCTCGGGGAAGACGTCGCTGGCGGCGACGATGTGGCCGCTCTTCACCGCCGCCATCAGCGCGGGGAAGTCGACGACGCCGGCACGGCTGAGCAGGATGAAGGCGGCGCCCTTGCGCATCGAGGCAAAAGCGTCCGCGCCGAGAAAACCCTGGTTCTCGGAGGTCACCGAGGCGACGACGAAGACGAAGTCGCTCTGCGTCAGCACTTCGTCGAGCGAGGCCGGCTCGACGCCATTGTCGATGAGGATCGACGGCGGCAGCCAGGGATCGAAGACTTTGGTGCGGGTGCGGAAGCCCGACAGCAGGCGGTTGAGCGCGCGGCCGAGGTCGCCGAAGCCGATGATGCCGACATCGGCGCCGGACAAGAGCCGCGCCGTCAGATTGCCGTCGCCTCCCCACAGCTCTTCGCCCTGGCGGAAGGCAAGGTCGGCATCGACGATGTTGCGGGCAAGGTTCAACGCCATGGCGAGGCCAAGCTCGGCCACCGGCTCGGCGAAGACGAGGCCGGTGGTGACGACATGGATGCCGCGGGCGAACAACGTCTCGTAAGGCATGTTGTTGAGGAGATTGGTCTCGACATTGAAGACGCAGCGCAGCGCCTTCATCTGCTCTAGCGTCTCGGAGGAGATCGGCGGCTGGCCAACGATGTAGCGGGCCTCAGCCAGCACATCGGCCGGCAGCTTGGCGACGCCGTCGGGCGTCGTCTCGACGATGCGGTATTTTGCCTTGAAGCGCGCCAGCTGCGGCGGCGTGAAGATCAGCTCGAGCGAGCGCGGTTCCGGCGCGCTGATGACCAGCGGCAAATCCTTGTTCGGCATGACGATTCCTCCCGGCGCGATGCTACCCGCGCGTTTTTGCTTTGCACATGTCGTTGTCCCAAAACCGCTGTATACTTTTTGGGCGGCATGTGGCGCGGCGGCTAAAATACCGCCGATGAACCGATTTACAACTGTGAAAAATCGATTTACTCATTTCTCCAGCGGACAGAAAATGCCTCTGTCCGCGCCTCGGGAGGAGGAGCAATGGCGCATAGGCAGGATCAGCAGCGGCGTCCATCGATCCATGACGTGGCCAGCCGCGCCGGCGTGTCCGCCGCCACCGTCTCCAAGGTCATGGCCGGCGTCACCACGGTCAAGCCGGAAAATGCGCAGCGCGTCCTCGATGCCATCGAACAGCTTGGTTACCGCGTCGATCCGCTGGCTTCCGACATGCGCCGGGCCAAGCGCCGTATCATCGGCGCCATCATGCCGGAATTCGAAAGCGAATTCTTCGGCCAGATGGTCACCCAGCTCGAGAGCCTGGCCGAGCAGCGCGGCTATACGCTGGTGGCGGCGTCCAGCCGCGAATCCGAAGCGCGCGAAACGGAAATCCTGGCCCGCATGCATGACTGGCGGGTGGCCGGCGTTGTGCTGGCGCCGGTGCGCAACGAGCATGGCCCGGCGGCCGCGTTCATGAAGGCCAACGGCATGACCGGCGTGCTGATCGACCGCGTGCTGTCCGACGACGCCTTCGACACCGTGTCGGCCGACAGTGCCGCCGCCAGCGCCGAGGTGGCGGGCCACCTGATCGGCAAGGGGCACCGCCACATACTGGTCGTTGGCCTTGGCGAGCAGGCGGCCACCGTGCGCGCCCGCCTCGACGGATTTCGCGCCACAGCACTCAAGCTGGCGCCGGACGTGCGCATCGATGTCGTGCTCGCCGAAACCGATGTAGAGCCGCTCAGGGCGCAACTGCGCGACTATTTTGACAGGGTCGAAGGCAAGGGTGGGGGCGCCAAAGGTGGCCAGCGCCCGACGGCCGTCTATTCGCTGTTCCTCAAGGGCACGCTGGTGGCGCTGTCGGAATTCCGCCGCCGTGGTTGGCATTGCCCCAACGATATCTCGCTGGTCGGCTTCGACCATGCCGAATGGATGCAGGTGACATGGCCGGCCATCGCCGCCGTGGTGCAGCCCGTGCGCCAGATCGCCGGCCACGCCATGGAGGCTTTGTTTGCCAGGATTGAAGGTGGGGAGGGGCCGCCAAGAGCGCGGCTCGAGCCTTGCCAGGTTTTGATGCGGGAATCCGTTGGCTCGCCAGGCAACGGCCCGCATTCCGGGGGAGGAAACCGACAATAGCCCCCATTGTCGACGAAGTAGCGCTGCGCCTGGCCTCGGCTCGCGGCACCAGACATCAACCGGAGGAGAAACAAATGAACTCGTTCATCCCGAAGATAAATCGATTTACTTTTGCTTTTGGCGTCGCCATGGCGCTTTGCGCCGCGACTTCGGCGAAGGCCGACGATGCCGAATACGGCGTGCTGATGAAGACGCTGGCCAACCCGTTCTGGGGTGCGATGAGCCAGGGCGTCGAGGCCGGCGCCAAGGGCGCGGGTGTCAAGATCTTCGAGCAGGCGGCCGAGAGCGACCAGGCGGCCGAGCCGCAGCTGAACCTGTGCAACACCATGCTGGAGCGCAAGCCGGCGGCGATGATCACCGCGGCCATCAACTCCACCAACCTTCTGCCGTGCCTGAAGGTGGCGCAGGAGGCCGGCGTCAAGATCGTCGACCTCGACAACAATCTCGACCAGGCGGTGCTCGACAAGGAAGGCATCAAGGTCACATTCCACATCGGCTCCAACAACAATGCCGCCGGCGCGCAAGGGGCGGAGTATCTGGTCTCCAAGCTCGGCAAGGACGCCAAGGGTCCGGTGCTGGTGATCGAGGGCTTGTCGGGCAACATCACCGGCGAGAAGCGCGCCAAGGGCTTCGCCGACAAGCTGAAGGAGCTGGCGCCCGGCCTGGAGATCGTCGCTTCGCTGCCCGGCGACTGGGATCGCGGCAAGGCGGCCTCGATCGCCACAGACACGCTGACGGCGCATCCCGACCTCGTCGCCATCTTCTGCGCCAATGACGGCATGGCGCTCGGCGCGGTCGAATCCGTCTACGCCGCCGGCAAGGGTCCGCAAGTGACGATCATCGGCGTCGACGGCAATTCCGATGCCGTGAAGTCGATCAAGGAAGGCCGCCTCAATGCGTCCGTCGCGCAGCTGCCCTATCTCGTCGGCAAGCAGGCGGTCGAGAACGTCAAGAAGGCGCTGGCCGGAGAGAAGGTCGAAGACAGCATCGCCGTGCCGACCCTGGTGCTGACCAAAGAGGTCATCGACGCCGGCAAGGAGCCGATGCTGGAATATGTGAAGTAGGAAGGGAATAGGGCAGTAGGGCAGTAAGGCAAGTAGGGGAACCAGACGGTTTGCGCGTCGCGGCTCTCTTCTGTTCACCTACTGCCCTACTGCCCTACTGCCCTACTGCCTTACTGCCCTACTGCCCTCTCTCAAAGGTGCAACCAAATGTCATTCTGGTCCCGGGTGCAGCGTGCATCCGTCGAACGGCTTCATATCAGGCTGGAATCGCTGCTGGTGCTGGTGGCGCTCAGCGCCGTCATGGCGGTGCTGTCGCCGTATTTCCTGTCGCTCAGCAACTTCCTCAACATCCTGCTTGCGACCTCAACGATCGGTGTGCTGGCGATTGCCGCCACCTTCGTCATCGGCTCGGGCGGGCTCGATTTGTCGCTGGGCTCGGTGATGGGACTGTCGGGCGTCGCCGGCGCCTTCGTCGCCGTCAATCTCGGCTGGTGGTCGCCGCTGGCGGTTGCCGCCTGCATCATCGCCGGCGGCATTGCCGGCTATATCAACGGCCAATTGGTCACCCGCGCCTTCGTGCCGGCCTTCATCGTCACGCTCGGCATGCTGGGCCTGGCGCGCGGGCTGGCGCTGGTCATCTCGCAGGGCAGGGCGATCTACGGCCTGCCGCCGGAGATCGTCTATATCGGCCAGGGCCGCCCCTTCGGTGTGCCGATGCCGGTCATCCTTTTGGTGCTGACCGCCATCGTCGCGCATTGCCTGCTTGCCTACACCCGCTTTGGCCGCCACACGCTGGCGCTTGGCGACAGCGAGGGCGCGGCGCGCGCCGCCGGCATCCGCGTCGAGCATCACCGCCGCATCATCTACACGCTGTCGGGCGCGCTCGCCGGCCTGGCCGGCCTGTTGTTCACCGCCCGCGTCAATGCCGGCGACCCGACCGCCGGCATCAATTATGAGCTCACCGCCATCACCGCGGCGATCATCGGCGGCACCAATCTGTTCGGCGGCCGCGCCTCGATCCTCGGCACCATGATCGGCGCGCTGATCATGGGCGTGCTGCAGAACGGGCTGACGCTGCTTGCCGTGCAATCCTACTACCAGCAGATGGCGATCGGCGCGGTGCTGATCCTGGCGGTGTTCATCGACCAGTACCAGGTGCGCAAGGAGTCACGCGTATGACCCTCCTTACCCTGCAAGGCATCCGCAAGAGCTTTGGCGCGGTCGACGTGCTGCATGGCGTCGACCTCAGTGTCGAGGCCGGCGAAGTGATCGGTCTGGTCGGCGACAATGGCGCCGGCAAGTCGACGCTGATGAAGACCATCACCGGCATTTACCGCGCCGATTCCGGCTCCATCCAGCTCGACGGCAGGGACATCCTGCCGCTCGATCCTGGCCAGCGGCGCCAGCTCGGCATCGAGATGATCTACCAGGACCTGTCGCTGGCCAAGCAGCAGGATGTCGCCGCCAACATCTTCCTCGGCCGCGAGCCGGTGAAGAAGCTGTTCGGCCTGATCCCGGGCTTCGTCGACAAGGCCGAGATGGACCGCCAGGCGGCGAAGATGATCGAGCGGCTCGGCGCGCATCTGCCGTCGATCAACCGCTCGGTCGGCTCGTTCTCGGGCGGCCAGCAGCAGACGGTGGCGATTGCGCGCGCGCTCACCTTCAACCCCAAGCTGGTCATCATGGACGAGCCGACGGCGGCGCTCGCCGTGCGTGAGGTGCAGAGCGTGCTCGACCTCATCCGCCGGCTGAAATCGGAAGGCATCGCCGTCATCCTGATCTCGCATCGGCTGAACGACGTGCTGGCGGTCACCGACCGCATCGTCGTGCTGCGCCACGGCCGCGCCGAGGCCAATCTGGTCACGGCCAAAACCAACATGAACGAAGTCGTCGGCCGCATCGTCGGCGGCGGCGACACCAGCGCCGCGGCGGCGCACGAACAGAGAGGCTGAACGATGAATGTTTTTGGACTGCACACTTTCGCCATCGCCCCGGTCTGGGACCTCGACCTGATCGAGCCGCAGATGGAGCGGCTGAAGGGGCTCGGCATCGGCCTGCTCGAAATCCCGCTGCTGCGCCCCGAGGAGATCGACACTCTGCGCACGCGCGCCTTCGCCGAACGCTGGAATGTCGAGCTTATTCCGTCGCTTGGCCTGCCGGCCTCACTTGACGTGGTGGCTAGGCCGGACGAGGCGCTGGCCTTCCTCGAACCGGCCTTTGGCGTCTGCGAAGCGGTGGGCAGTAAAGCCCTGGGCGGGGTCACCTATGGCACGATCGGAAAGACGTCCGGACGCGCGCCAACCGAACAAGAAATCGACGGCATGTGCCGCTTCCTGGTGCGCGCGGCCAAGGCCGCCAAGGCGCATGGGCTGAAGCTCGGCATCGAGCCCTGCAACCGCTACGAGACGCATCTGATCAACCGCGGCATCGATGCGACCAAAATCATCGAGCGCGTCGGCGCCGACAACATCTTCATCCATCTCGACACCTATCACATGCATATCGAAGAGGAGAGTTTCGACGCCGGCTTCAAGGCGGCGGCCCCCTATCTCGGCTATGTCCATGTCTCGGAAGCCAATCGCGGCGTACCGGGGCGCGGCATGCTCAACTGGGCGGCCTGCATGAAGGCGATAGCAGACATCGGCTACACCGGCGCCATCACGCTCGAAAGCATGAACCATGTCGATGTCGACATCGCCGGCGGGCTGGCCGTGTGGCGGCCGGTGGCGGAGAACCCCGACGATGTGATCGGTGTCGGGTTGCCGTTCCTGCGCGAGGAGGCGAGGAAGGCGGGGCTGCAATTGGGGTGAGGGGGCAGGACTTGGGTTCCTCGCCCCCGCAAAGCGGGGGAGAGGTGGCCGCGAAGCGGCCGGAGAGGGGGCTTCGTAGGGCGCCTGCTTAAAAGGTCGGATTGGGTAGCTTCATTGGCAACGTCTGCGCCATTCCCCCTCTCCGTCTCGGCTTCGCCGAGCCACCTCTCCCCCATTCCATGGGGGCGAGGAACCTAAATCCTGCGAGGCCGGCATCCCGAGGCAAGTGCTGGCACAATTGACACTGGGCGGCGAATTGCTTCTTCTGGCGCGGTATCCAACGGGAGGGCATTAACCGGTGAAAAAATACGAGAAGCCAAGCTGGCAGAAGCGTGAACGGCTTTCGGCCGTCACGGCCCAGGCAATCCCTTCGTCAGGTTCGCCGCCGCCGCCCTGAACGGTCTGGCGCATTCGCCTGAAGACATACGAGGCGCGATCGGTTGATCGCGCCTTTTGCTTTTTGGGGATGACACCCCGCATCTGCCGTTGCTCCCCCGAAATCCCAAGGCGGGCGCTTCCCTTCTCCCCGGGGAAAGGAGAAGGGAAGACGCCTCTGCCTTCGATGGCGGGGGAGAGTGGGAGGGCCCTCACGCCATACCGGGCTCCCGCCGCAGTCCCAAATGGCGCACCTTGCGGCCGATGATCATCAGCTGCCGCGCCGTGTTGTTGCGCAGGCGCCGCACGCGCCATTCCAGTCCGGTTTCGGTGGTGATCTGCTTGGCGTAGATGCTCACACGCATGCCTTCCTCATCCGAAGCCACCTTGATCGGGTCGTCGTAGAAGGCGTTGATCTTGTCTGCCGTCATCCCTGGCGTTTCGAGCCATTGCGGGATGTGGACCGTGCAGAGCTGATGGATATCGGTCATCACCCGGCCGATGCCGATGCCCGGTGTCGGGCATGTCGTCCAGAACGCGTCACCGACGAAGACGACGCCGTCGCGGCGATGGCCTTGCGTTTTGGTCAGACTGACCTGCCTGACGTCGACGGGACCTGTCACTTCGAAATTGCCGCACTGCGCCGCGATCTCGGGCATCAGTTCACAAAGCATCTTCTGCGGCGCCTCGCGAAACGCCTTCGTCCAGGATTCGGCCAGGTTGCGATAAAGGAATACGTTCGCCCGCATCTTGTTGCCGATGGGGAAGACGCTGATGTAAGCGATGCGCTCCGCGGCCCGCTTGCCGTAGGAGGTGACGGCCTGATAGGGGCATTCCTTCGGCGATATTGCGAGGTCGAACCCCATTGCCATCGAATGCGCCTTTGACAGCTCGATGCGCTCGACGCCGATGGCGCGCCGCACCGCTTCGCTGTAGCCGGTGGCCACCACCAGCAGGCGCGCGTCGATGACGGCGCCATCGGTGAGCACCAGGCGCTGCCGGTCCGGTCCGGTCGAGACCTCGGCCACCTTGCCGACCGTCAGCGGCACTTGCGGCGGCAAGGCATCGCGCAGGCCGTTGATCAGCGCGCCATAGGAAAATGCGTATTCCCACTTCTTCTCGCGTGCGAACAACTGGCCGAGGCGGAAGACATGAATGTCGGTCATCGGGGTGACGAGACGCTTGAGCGTTGCATCGAGGCCGAGCTTCTCGAACAGCCGCATCTGGTCCATGCCGATCTTCTCGGCTCGGAACTCGTCGTGATGGACGCGGTGCGGATCGATCAGCGCCACCTTGCGGCCGGCGTTTCCCAACACCGTTGCCAGGGTGGTGCCGGCCATTCCGGCGCCAATGATGGCCACGTCTACTTCGGCCGGGCCAGCCGCGGCGGTCGTCATTTATCTACCCTTTCTGCTGGTCATTGTTTCTCTCCACAATCTGTAGTGGAAAATATCTTCCAGCCACTTATCAACCTCAAGCAACCCATGCGCGTACCCGGTAGTAACACTTGTTTACCTTAACGCCGGGCCCGTTGTTTCCAGCGCGGCGCGATCGCCGAGCCATCGATGAATTCCAGGCCGCCCGCCTCGTTGAGCGTGTGCAGCTTGCGCCCATTCCATAGCGCGCCAGGAGTTAAAATGGTCTCGACGGACTGCTCCATGCCGTTCAAATCAAGGTGAGCGACGCGTGCGATGCCAAGGGCGGCGCCATAACTCCTGCGGCAATCCTGCACCGGACGCAGCAGCTCGTTGCCGCGCTTGACCATGCGGCCGGCCGGCCGCGCCGAGGCGATGTCGATCAGCACGGGATTCTTGGGATGCGGCGTCCACGGCCCGCGAAAATCCGGCGCCGACCACAGATGCAGCGCGTCGGAGAAAGCGCCGCCGCCGTCGCGGACAGTGGCGAACAGCCACCAGCGTCCGCCATGCTCGACCAGCGTGGCGTCGCTGGCGACGATGTTAGACAGCAGCGTTGCTTCCTTGACCCAGCCGCCGGGGAAGGCGGTGGCGCGGTAGAGGTCGACCGTGCCGTTGGCGCAGCTCTCCGGCACCATCCAGACCTCGCCATCGCGCTCGAAGACGAAGGGGTAGGAGAGGTGGTAGGGCAGGTCGAGCACCGGCTCGGGACGTCCGATCGGCCCCGATGGGCCGAAAGGCACGGCGGAGATGATGGCGCGGCCCAGACGGTGGATATAGTCCTCGACGAACAGGGTCACTTTCCCCTGGTACAGGATCGGGAACGGATCGGCGTAGAAGCGGCTGCCGTCGTCGGGCAGCACCTGCCAGCCCGTCGCCGGATGGGCGCGCAGGTCGAACAGATCGCGGCCATTGGTCTGGCGCCAGCCGACCTTCCAGTGCGGGGCGTTGTAGCAGAGGTGGTAGATTTTCTGGACGATGCGCCGCGCCAGCGCCTTGCCCGCCCTGACGCCAAGCTTGGCGGGCGAAGGTATCGCCGGCGGGGCACCGGCTTGCGCCGGCTCGGGCAGCACGGGCAGGGCCCGCGCCGCGCCGGTCATTGCGGCGAGGATCAGGCTTGCCGTGCGCGCCAACATGTCCTGGAAGGAGGCAAGCGCGATGCCGCCATATTCGGTGCCCAGGCGTCCTTCGGCGACAGTGGCGCCGTTTTCCTCGATGCGGGCAATCGGCGTGCGGCCGTCGAGGATCAGCGCCAGCAGAGCCGCTTCGCCGGCGGCGCCGTCATAGGTGACGCGCCAGACCCGCGTTCCTTCCAGGCTCACGTCGCCGCAGAGGTCGATCACCAGATCAGGAGAGGCGGGCGGCTGGGTGCGATATGGGGCGAGCGCCGACAGCGGCAGGCGCTTGGCAAGTCCGTCCGCCGGCAGGCCATGGAGGACCGTTTCGAGCTGGAACAAAGCCGCGGCACTGCCTGGAATGCCGCCCCCGGCCGGCCTGGCGTCGACGCAAGGCTCGACATGCGCGAGTGCGCCCAGCCGCTGCAGCAGCAACAGGTGAAAAGCACGGACGCACTCGCTGTCCAGGCGCAGGCTCACTTGCATGTCGCACCCCTAGCGTTTTGATGTTCGGTATCTGGCCGGTGTTCGAAAATTGGGCAGGGGAGATGGTCGCACGGATGGGCCGGAGTGAAGTGCTGCCCCATTTCCATACGTCTCCTGCTCGCCCGCGCCAGTGTTGACACGCTCGTGCCTTTATTAGGCAAACTCCGTGCCAAAAATCAGAAGAGCTCTCAACATAATTAACAGTGTTTTAACAGTTGAAGGAATAGCTAGGCTGAGGCCGCAATTTAATCTTTGCAGGCACATGGAGTGTTGTCGGAGCGACCTTTGCAATCATCCCTGCTCTCGTTGCCGCAACAAAACGCTCCGGAGGCGATGCAATATGCCCCGGAGCCAGTGCCGACGGCGTCCTATGTATCCTCGACCGTCGAGCTGGGTGACCTGAAGCGCATATTGGTGCGCCGCCGTTTCCTTATCCTCGCCACCGCCGCGCTGCTGACCCTTGCGACGCTGGCCTATGGATTGCTCACGCCGGCGCTTTACAGCTCGGTGGCGGAAATCATCATCGATCCGCAAGACCTGCAGGTGGTCACCAACGACGTCAATCCGAGCCGCGTTCCGCCCGATGGCGGCATCACCATGGTGGAAAGCCAGGTCAGTGTCGTCCAGTCGACCGGCGTGCTGCTCAAGGCCATCCAGGCAACCAACCTGACCGAGGATCCGGAATTCAACGGGCAGGGCGGGTTGGTGAGCCGTTTGCTCGGCGGCGTGCTGGGCTCGGGGGCGGCCGAAACCGACAGTACGGGCAAGACGCTCGATGCGCTGCGCCGGCGGCTGGCGGTGAAGCGGGCCGACAAGGTGCTGGTCCTCGACGTGATCGTCACCGCCAAGAGCGCCGACAAGGCGGCGAAGCTGGCCCAGGCCGTCGCAGAGGCCTACCTGGCCGACCAGGCGAGCGCGCGCGCGAAGATGGCCACGGACGCTTCCGATTCCATCACCGCCCGGCTGGACGAGCAGCGCAAGCGCGTGCAGCAGGCCGAGAACGCCGTCGAGGCCTACAAGTCCGCCAACAACATGGTGATGGCGGCGGGCAATCTGGTCAGCGACCAGGAACTGACCGAGATCAACACGCAGCTCTCGGCCGCACAGAGCCGCACTGCGACGCTAAAGGCGCAGGTCGACCAATTGCGCCGGTCCGGCGGCGCGCCGGACGCCACCTCGGAAGCGATGCGTTCGTCGGTGATATCAAGCCTGCGGGCGCAGGAAGCAACGCTTGTCGACCAGGTCTCGCAGCTTGGCACCGAACTCGGGCCGCGCCACCCCTCGATGATCGCGGCGCAGCAGCAGCTGCGCGACACGCGCGCGCTCATCGCGCGCGAACTCGGCCGCATCGGCGCCGCCGCCGAAACTGATTATGAGCGGGCGCTGGCCAACCAGCAGGCACTGGAGGCCAAGGTCGCCGGCATGAAGAGCAAGTCGCTCGACACCGACCAGGCTTCGGTCAAGCTGCGCGAATTGCAGCGCGATCTCGAGGCGGTGCGCTCCGTCTACGCCACCTATCTGCAGCGGGCGCAGGAAACGCGCGAGCAGATCAATGTCGACAGCACCAATGCGCGCATCATCTCCAACGCCATGCCCGCCCTGAAGAAGAGCTGGCCACCTTTGCCGCTGCTGCTTTTTGGCGCCCTCTTCGGTGGGCTGGGGCTGGGCACTGCGCTCGCGCTGATCGCGGAATATTCCTCGCCGACCGTGCTTTCCAGCGCGCAGATGCAATCGGCCATCGACGCGCCGGTGTTTGGCGTGCTGCCGGCAAAATCAGCCCGTCGCCGCTGGTGGCCTTTCGGCGCCGCCACCGTGGCAGGGCAGAAGACCGATGCGGTCGCGGGCCTGGCGCTGAGGCGCCTGTTCGCCTCCAGCCGGCGTCCGCCGAACTGGCCGCTGGTGCCGTCCATACTGCTGACGTCGCCACCCGAGGACGCCGCGCATCGGGGCCGGGTGGCGCGGCTGCTCGCCAATGCCGCGGCTGCCAGGGGCAGCCGTGTCCTGTTCATCGACACCAATGCAGGCAGCGGCAAGAAGGAGCCGCTGCCCGGCCTCCTCGACGTGCTGCGCGGCGAATACGCCTTCGAGGCGCTGAGCCAGTACACGGCCGGCAGCAATGTCGCGGTGCTGGGCAGGGGCCGGCAGACGGCCGTCTTCTCCGAGGCGCAGGGCGTCTATTTCACGCAGCATATGCTGGCCCAGGCGGGCCGCAACTTCGACCTCGTCGTCGTCGACGGCGGCGCGCTGGCCGACAATCTCAACGCCTCGCCGCTGGTCGCCATGGTCGACGAGATCGTCATGGTCGCCACGCTCAACTCGACGCCGATGCGCGATGTCACGGCGGCCTCGCAGGCCATTTCCGTCATGGGGCGGTTGCCGACCGGCGCCTTGCTGGTCGACGAGGCGGCCTGACATGGCTACCAGTTGGCCCGGCACCGGGCCCGCCACCCGGGGGGCCGCCAACCCGGCAGCCGGCTGGGCCGGTTCGGGTCAAGTCGGTTCGGGTCAGGCCACTGCGCGCGCCGGCTCTGTCGACTGGCTGACCAGCTTCGGCCTGGTCGCGGTTGTGGCGCTGCTGTTCGCGGTCTCCGGCGGCATGCTGTGGCTGGTGGGCTATAATTACGACGGCCTGACCGGCAACCCCGCGACCAAGATCCATCCTTCGACCTATCTGCTGGTGCTGGTGTTTGCCTGGCGCGCCTGCACCTTCGGCAATCCGATCGGCTACATGGTTGCCGTCGCCGACCGGCGG
Organism: Mesorhizobium sp. AR02; assembly: GCF_024746835.1. NCBI lineage: Bacteria > Pseudomonadati > Pseudomonadota > Alphaproteobacteria > Hyphomicrobiales > Phyllobacteriaceae > Mesorhizobium > Mesorhizobium sp. AR02. The sequence goes on from NZ_CP080531.1 coordinate 5,206,477, forward strand.
CCGGCCAGCGCGCTGCTGGCGGTCATGTCGATCGTGCTGCTGGTCGTCGTCATCGCGCGCCAACGCCCCGGCATGGCCGGCATGATCGACACCTTCGTGGCGCCGGCGCTGCTGGTGATGATGCTGGGCGAGGACGACGAGAAGACATTCGCCCGGATGCAGACCGTCGTTCACGCGGTCATGACCGCGAACGCGCTGCTCGCTTTGTTCGAGTTCGCCACCAAGACGCTGATCTTTCCCTATCGCCTCGACGGCGAAGCGTTCATGACCGACCTGCGTTCGACGGCGCTTCAGGGCCATCCGCTGTCCAATGCCACGGTCACCTCGATCTATGTGCTGGCGCTGCTCTCCGGGTCGAAATCGCTGTCCATGCCGCTGCGGCTCGGGCTGATCGGCCTGCAATGCGCGGCTCTGGTTGCCTTCGGCGGCCGCTCGGCGATGGTGCTGACGATCGCGCTCGGCGGTTGCTACATGCTCATCCAGGGCCTGCGCAGTCTGCGCACCGGGCGCGTCAACCTGCTTGGCGCGGCACTCGGCCTCATCCTTGCCGCGCTGGTGCCGGTGGTCATCGCGGTCGCGGCGTCATACGGCTTCTTCGACGCGCTGCTCGAGCGCTTCGTGTCGGACTCCGGCAGCGCCAATGCCCGCGTCGAGATGTTCGAACTCTTCAACCACCTGGAATGGCGCGACGTGATCGTGGGGCCGGACATCGACCTCATCGAGAGCCTGCGCCGCATCAACGGCCTCGAGCAAGGCATCGAGAATCCGATCATCCGCATGGTCCTCTATCAGGGCGCGTTCTTCACCTTGCTGTTGTTTGTCGGCTTCGCCTTGTTCATGCACGAAGTGGCGCGCCGCTGCCATGCCGGCATCTGGCTGCTGATGCTGGGCTGGCTGATCCTGCTCAACACCTCCGAAAGCCTGGCGTCGAAGACGACGCTGATGACCAAATTCGTGGTGATCGCGCTGGTGCTTTACCGGCCGGGGAAGATGATGGGGCGGCCTGTCGGAGCGGCTCCTCGTTTCGCGGAAACACGGAACCGGCCTATCTCTTCGCTTTGACGAAATCCGGACGGAAAACCGCTACTTCTCCTGGAATTGCTTGTCTTGTGGCGTTCGCTTCCGAGGGGCAGCAGGGAGCCGCTGGAAGTGGGCAACCACCTCGGCCGGGGCGGCCGCCGTCAAGGTTAGGAAGGTGCTGAATGCGAGACAAAGCGCCCCATTGTCGGGGCGCCTCATATTCGGGTCGTGATGGCTATCAGCCAGTCTGGCAAAGCTCGTTCGAGACCGGTCTGCATCGTGCGGTCGAGTCCGGACAGGGTCATGAAACCGGCGATGACCAGCAATGCTCCGAGGGCCATCTTGATGCCGCTGGATGCGCCGAGCATTCGGCCACGCCAGCGGAGCAACGCTTCGCGAGACAAGAGGGCCAGAACCAGCAGCGGCAATGACGTGCCGATGCCGAAAGCCAACATGGTCAACACCACCATGCCGAGATTTTCTCCGCGTGCGGCCATGATGGACGCTGCGCCGAGGGTCGGCCCGACGCAGGGCGTCCATACCGCCCCGAGCAACAGCCCGACGCCGAATTGACCAGAGATGCCGGAGGTCGAGAACCCGAGGAAGCGGCTTTGCGTCCAATTGCCCACCGGGCCGGCGGCTGTCGCAAGCTGAGTCTGGAAACGTGGTACGAGTAGCACCGCGCCAACCAGTATCAACAGCACTGCACCAGCCGAGCGAAACACCGTCATGTCGAGGCCGATTGAAAAGCCTATTGTAGCGACGAAGACGCCTATCGCGGTGAAGGAGACGGCAACGCCAGCCGCCAAGGCCAACGGTGCCAACCGATGTTCAGCCACTGCTCCGGTCAGGACGACCGGGAGGAGCGGCAGCACACAAGGCGAGAGGATCGACAGAACACCGGCAAGCAAGGCAAGCAGCATGTCATAGCGCCTCGCGCAGCAAGGCTTCGATCACGGCAGGATCGGTTTGGCCGGTTTGCCGGTCGATCTCCTTGCCACCCTTGTAGACAATCATCGTGCTTTGCATCTGGACACGGTAGCGAGCCAAAATCTCCTTTTGCGTATCGAAGTCGACGTCGAACTTCTTCATGTTCTTGAAGTCCGGCAATGCCAGTAGCGATGCTACAATGGGCTTTTGCGCCTGACAGGTTTCGCACCACGGCGCAGTGACGTGGACCATGACCGGTCCGCCGGCCTTGAGCGCTTCGTCGAAGCCGGGAATGGTTTCGTCGCCGTTGTGGCCGAACGCTGGCCACGCAGCGGCAACAATACCGGCAGCAGCCGAGAGCATCAGAAAGTGACGACGTTGCATGCTATGCAGTCTCCTTGAGGTTGGATGCCGCGAGTTCGGGGGCAAAGTGGTCGAACAAGAGGTCGGCGGCCTCGGCCGCTTGCTGTGGCGCGGTGATGGTGAGGACAACTCCGCGATAATTGTTCTTCAGGTCAAAAGTCAGAAACGCGCAGCAGGTTTGCTCCTTGCGCATCAAATCGGTGACCTCTTCCAGTGCTTCAGGCCCATAGGTGAGTTCGAGTGACAGCGGCGTGCGCTCCGCGTGATGCAGTGACCGACGGGCCAACGCTCGAATGCCGGCGACACGCTCCTTGAAATCAGACGCGCCAAGGGTGCAGGCGATGGTCAGGGCATCGTTCTCGGCCGCAGAACCGTAAGATGGGCCGCAGCCACACTCGACTTGTGCCTTCAATGATTGAAATGTGGCGTTGGGCGCGGCCTTCCGGCGCGAGAGAAGATAAAGTCCACCTGCGGCGACAACCACCAAAGCCAGACCAAGCTGGCCGATCAAAGCCAAGCCGACACCGCTGGCCGCGATGGCAGCGACAATCGGCGGCGCAATCAGAGGCGCGCAGGCTGCCAGAAGAAGGCCCGCGCCTGTGGTCGTCTTGTCAATGTTCATGCGTATTTCTCCCTGTTGCCGGGCCGGCGCGGGTGGAAACGGCCTGCCAAGCCAACACGGCCAGGATGACGACCGCAGCGTGAGCGAGGGCTGTTAACGCTGCCAGGCTCGCCACGCTTGCGTTGGCGCGAGCGAGTTGCAGGATGACCTCGCGGCCATCGAGAATTGCCGCAGCGCCCGCCAACAGAATGGCCAGCAAGAGGGTCGCTTTGCCAAGCCTCAGAACGGCGGCGGCAAGCATAATCGAAACGCCGACGAACCCCCATACCAGCCAAGGGGTTTCGAGGTTGATGCCAAGGATCGTTTGCTCCGCGTGACTGCCCGTTTCGCCGACCTCGGCGCTGTCACCACCTTGTTTCGCAGTAGAACTCTCGGCCGCTTCATCATGGCCCCCCTGTTCTTGAGCCCCGGCTGCTTCGTCGTGCGCGGCCATGCTGGCTGGCTCCCGATGCCCGCTCCCTTCCATCAAGACGGCGGTGGCGAAGAGAAGCGCCGAGATCGCCAGCATTGCCGACGTCCAACGGACGAGGGCGACACGATTTGCGAAAAAATCCATCAGCAAAATCTTCCTTTCCCATCAATATGAAGGTAGTGTACTCCTTCAAGTAACTTGAGGTTCAAGGAGTATCTTGCGATGAACCTTCACATCCGCGTGTTCACCATCGGGGCGCTCGCCAAGGCTGCGGGCGTCACGACGCCTACAATCCGCTACTATGAGGAGATCGGTTTGCTGCCTCCCGCGCCGCGCACGGCCGGAGGTCAGCGCACCTATGATGACGACGATTTGGGGCGATTGACGTTCATCAAGCAATGCCGAGACTTCGGCTTCGGTATCGATCAGGTGCGCGTGCTGCTGGAGCTATCGATCAGCACCGACCGCGATTGCGCGGAAACGCGCGACATCGCCCAAGTGCATCTCGACGAAGTGCGCCAGAAACTCGCCGAGCTGCGTCAGCTCGAACGACGCCTGGAGGGCTTTGTAACACGCTGCAACGTCGCCTGCGCCGGTGGTCCCGGGCAAGACTGCGTGATTTTCAAGGATATGGCGGCCACGGGCGGCTGCTGCGGATAGTGGGGCTGGACGTGAACCCATAAACTCTGAGTGGCGGCGGACATCCGCTTTGGTGCGCATTTCGGGCCCAAGGCGGCATCACGGCACTTCCAAAAGCCACGAGGCGACGTGAATGTAAGACCGCGCCCGCAAGCGGAAAGGCAGAACCGCTCTATCTCTTTGTTTCACGCAATTCCGGACGGAGAACCGCTCCGCGCTCTTCCTGAAATTGCCTAGTCGGCCGGCATCACCAACCCAAGCGCCTCGACCATCGCCGGATCCAGCGCGCGGGTGGCGCCGTCCATCATGCCCATGCCGTCGAAGAGGTCCCAGAAGGCCCAGGGGAAGCCGAACGACTCGGCGCTCTGCCTGACATCGGCGATGTAGCGGGCGCGGTCGGGGTTGGGCGCGGCGACATAGTGAGCGTCGGTGCGCAGCGCGCCGAATTCGCCCATGATGATGCGCTCCGGCGCAATGCCATGGGCGTCGGCCCAGGCGCGCGCCTGGCTGAGATATTTGTCGATGAGCCAGCGGTCGGGCCGGGCGTCGAAATAGACCTTCAGCACGCGCTCGGTTTCGGCATAGGCGGCCTTCTTGGCCTCTTCGGAGGTCTCGGTGTCCTGCGCCATGCGCGCCCTGACGGAGGCCAGCGTCTGTTCGAGCGAGCCGGCGGCGGCCGGCCACGGCACGTTGTTCAGTGAACGGTAGACCGGCTCGCGCATCCAGGGGGCGCCCTGGTGGCTGAACAGATAGGGCTCGTAGAAGTGGAAGGTGAACAGGATCGGCTCGAAGGATGCCAGCGGCGCCGGATCGAGCGCGGCCAGCCCGCTCACCATCGAGCCGCAGCCGCCGGTGATGACCAGCGGCAAGGCTGCGGACGACGCCCTGGCCGCCGTCAGAAGGGCTGCCTGGACGTTTGACCAGACGTTGGAATCGCAGGACTGAGGTGGTTCGTTGACCGGCTCCAGCGCGACCATGCCCGGCGTGAACCGCGCCAGCCTGCCGGCGAGCTCGCCGACGAGCCCGCGATAGGCGGCGAATTCGGGTGCGGCGGTGCTCGAGACCATGCGGTCGGGGTTCCAGTAGTGAGTGGCGCCATTGGCCTGGACGTTGACGATGATGCCGAGACCGGCGTCGAGCGTGGCGGTGACGGCGGCGTCCAACATGTCCAGCAACTTGCCGCGGGTGGTGGCGTCGGCGGCCAGGAACGGGCCGGGATCGACGGGCAGGCGGATGAAATCGAGCCCGGTCTTGCGCAGCCGAGCAAGGTCGTCTGGGGTCGGCACCGGCCGCTGCGACTGGAAGGGCGGCCAGTCATAGTCGGTGCGCGGTGCGGGAAACTCACGCGTCAGCGCAAACCAGGGCCAGGCGTTGACGCCGCGGCGGAAACGCCACGCGCCGCTGGCCGTGGCGGCTTGTGATGGAGCGGCGAGCGGTGCGGCCAACGGCGCGGCAGCGGCGGCGAGCGCCGCCTTGAGGATCCGCCGGCGCGACCAGTCCGTCATACGGCGCCGGGCGAGGGGCGGTCGATCGCGGTCTGCGCCGGGGCTTTGGCGCCGAGCAGATGCAGTGCCTCGTTCTCATAGGCCAGCAGGACATCGTCCCAGCGGAAGGCTTCGCGGGCGCGCGTCCTGGCGGCTTCGCCGCAGGCCTTGACCAGCGCGTCGTCTTCCATCGCCCGTTGCATTTGTTCGGCGCAGCTTTGCGTGTCGGTGAAGTGGATGGCGGCGGCGCCGGCGACCCACCTGTTGTAGGGATTGTCGTGCGCGATCACCATGTTGCCGGCGGCCAGCGCCTCGACCAGTGACGGGTTGGTGCCGCCGACCGTGTGGCCATGCATATAGGCGCGGGCGTGGTAGCGGAGCGCCTTGACCGCCGCCTGGTCGTAGATGGCGCCCGGCAGGACCACCGAAGCGTTCGCCGCCTTGCGGACCGCGACATGATAAGGGATCTGGTCGGACAGCGTGCCCAGCACCACCAGCTTCATGTCGCGCTTCTGGCTGCAGAAGGCTTCGACGATGGGCAGGATGTTGTTGTCGGGCTCGATGCGCGCGATCGAGATCAGGTATTTTCCAGGCTCGAGGCCGAGCGCGCGCACCGGCGCCTCAGGTGCCGATGTCACCGGGTCGGCGCCATAGGCGATGGTGGTGATGGCGCTGCGCGGCCGGCGCGTCGCCAGGTGATCGGCAATGACGGGATGGTCGGCGACCAGGCGGTGCGAGGCCCAGGCGCCGATCCACTCATTGAGCCAGAACCATGTGCGCGCCGCACGCCCCCATTTGGGCCGGCGCCACTCGATGCCGTCCATATTGGTGATGATCTTGCGCCGCATCAGCCTGAGCCAGGTCAGGAAGACCGCGCCATTGTAGCCGAGCACCAGGCAGACGCCGGGCCGCCGGGCAGCATCGAGCACGCATTGCCAGTCGAATTCAAGCGTCGCGCGCGGGCCTTTCGAGGCAACCTGGACGTGGATGAGGTCGATGCCGCGCCAGCTGTCGACGCGCACCCTCTGGTCGACCCGCTCGACCTCCTCCTGGCAGTAGACGCCGACCTTCCAGCCGCGGCCGACCAGAAAAAGCGCCAGCTTCTCGGCGAAGGTCTCGAAGCCGCCATGGGCAGCGGGAATGCCGCGCGTTCCCAGGATCAGGATGGAAGGCTGTTCCGCTTTCATGGTGCTTTCAGGTCCGCTCGGTCCGCTATGCGAGGCTGTCTCATTTCAAAACCGCTGCCTTGCATTATGCCTGCCAGGCCCGATTCCAGCCATTGTCGCATCTGGGTTGTAAAATATTTGTTCCAATCGCCGGGGTTGTTTCACTATCGGTCAACTTTCCGCACGTATGTGTATCGAAACGAGGCGATGCCGGGGCTTGTTGACCCGCAAATGGATATATTAGCCCGGCATAATCCTTGCAAATGGACTTCTGCGCGCCAGAATCGGCGGAGGGCGTGCAGCATTGGTGTGGTGATCCGGGTCTACATCCGTTTCATGACCATACTGGCAACCAGTGAAGTCCAAAGGGCTGTTGGACTTGAAGTTTCCGGCCGCTGATAGCGTCAGGCGGCGGAATCGTCAAACCACTCCTGACAGAAAGATGCATGTGAATATGCGGATTGCCTGCATCCATCAGGGCTACGAACTCTACGGTTCCGACCGCAGCTTCGCGGAGAGCGTGGCGGCGTTGCGCGCCGCGTTTCCGTTGGCCGACATCGAAGTGGTCTTGCCGCGCAGCGGACCGATCGTCGAAATCCTGGAGCCTCATGCCAGCCGGATCGTCTTCGAGCCGCTCTGGGTGCTGCGACGCCAGGCGATGCTGAGGCTGGCGACCATCGAGATGGCGCGGCTGCCGGTCGCGCTGTGGCGGGCATGGCGGCGCCTCAGCGATTGCGACCTCGTCTATGTCAACACCTCGATCGTTGCCGACTATGCGCTGGCCTCGCGCCTGCTGCCCAGCAAGGCGCTGCTGCACATCCACGAAATTCCCGAAGGCGTGCTGCGCCGGATCCTCGTCGGCCTGATGCACTGGAGCCATGCCGATCTGATCTTCAACTCGAAAGCGACGCGCGCCACGTTCGGCGAGCCCAGATCCGCGCGCTCCTACGTTGTCTATAACGGCGTTGCCGGTCCGGCGGCGGCGCAAGCGATGACCTATGACGGCAAGCGCCCGCTGCGGGTGCTGCTGCTTGGCCGCGTCAACCGGATCAAGGGCCAGGAAGTGCTTTTGGAGGCGATCGCCTCGCTGCCGGCCGAACTGAAGTCGAGGATCGAGGTGCGGCTGGTCGGCGGCGCCTTCGAAAGCGTCGAGCGCGAGCGTGCGCTGGCCGAACTGGTCGAGACCATGGGGCTGGCCGGACAGGTCAGCGCCTTGCCCTTCATCCCAGATCCTTCGGAGCATTATCGCTGGGCCGACATCGTCACCGTGCCGTCGCGGCGTCCGGAATCGCTGGGTCGTGTCGCCATCGAGGCGATGGCCTATGGCCGTCCGCCGCTGGTGTCGGCGATCGGCGGGCTGGTCGAGGTGGTCGCCGACGGCGAGACCGGATGGCATGTTCCGCCTGGCGATGCGGCAGCGTTGGCCGCGAAATTGCAGGAGATCATCGTCGCCCCTGAGGCCTGGCGCGGCTTTGTCGCCGCCGGACGCAAACGCTATGAGACGATGTTCAGCGAGCCGGTCGCCGCGGCCGCGATCGCGGCGATCGCCGCCGACAAGCTGAAGGCCGCGATCGCGCGGCCGGGCAGGGCGGCAAGCACCCGCCAGGCGGAGACACGGCCGTGAAGTTCCCGATCCATCTGGTGCGACGCCTCGTGCTGATGATCGGCGGCGAGGCGATGCAGAGCGGCTTTCATTTTGCCCTCAACATCGCGCTGCTGCACATGCTGTCGGCGCAAGGCTACGGCCTCTTCGCCATCGCCATGGTGATGGGCGGCGTCGGCCTGTCCTACATCAGATCGCTCACCGCGGTTCCGGCCTCGATATGGATGGGCAAGAGCACCAACAGCGCCGGCGTCGACGCCCATGACGTGGCCTTTGGAACAGCGGCGCTGGTCGTGGCGCTGCTGATGGCGGTCGGCACGGCTGTCCTGATGCATCTCCTGGGCGATCCGAGCGGCATTGCCGCCGGCTGCTTCGTCGGCGCATGGTCGCTGCGCAGCCATATGCGCACGGCCTTCTTCGCGCGCCGCCAGCAGGTGATCGTCTCCATCAGCGACGCGGCTTTCACGATCGCCGGCACCGTGTTCGCCGGGCTGGCGATCTGGTTCGCCGGGGCCGCGCTGCAGACCGTGTTCTATGCCCTTGCCGCGGCCAATCTGATTGGCATCTTCGTCCTGGTCCGGCTGGCACGCCGCACAATCCGCATCTCCTTCCGCATGCCGACGCGCCGGCGTTATACCAAGCTCTGGCGCCAGCTGTGCTGGTCGGCGTTCAGCGCGACCACCACCAACATCCAGGGTCAATGCCTGGCGCTGCTGGTTGCCGGCATTGCCGGGCCTGCCGCCTACGCACCGCTGGCGGCGGTCCTTGTGTTCTTTGCCCCGCTGCGCATCATCAGCCTTGCTTTCGTGAACATGACGCAGCCCGAGCTCGCGAAGCTGATGCGGCTGGGCGAAACACGCCGTGTCTGGGCGCAGGCGAAGATCTGGTCGGTCGTCATGGGGCTCGGCGGCCTGACCTATGGATGCGCCATCCTGTTCGTCCTGCCGATGATAAAATCCCAGGCTCTCCAGGATGCCTCGGTCGGGTTCATCGGACTTTTCGTGATCGCGAATTTTGTCCCGATCATGCTCTACATCATGCCGCGCATCATCCTCGAGATCCTCGGCGATTTCCGGATCGTCGCCTTCGTCACGATGGGCGGCGCGATCGTCGGGCTGGCGCTGATCGCGGTGCTGCTGGCAGTGGCGTCTCCGCCGTGGGCGCTGCTGGGTTCGGCGGTCTCCGAGACCTTCGTGCTCGTGGCATCATGGTACTTCGCGCATCATCGCATGTGGAACATCGAGCATCCGGACCAGAAGCGCGACAGCCTGCTGGGTTCGTGGCGGCGGCGGGCGTTTACGTTCGCCGCGGTAAAACGATAGGAGAGGGATGTGGCAGGCCAGGCAGTACAAATTGCTGGGGTGACCGGCTTGCCCGACGGGCAGGTCTCTCATCCAGTTACCATCGCCGCGAACGACGCCTACACGGCGCGCTTGCACACCAGCCTCGAAACGGTCAGGCCGCTCTGGATGCGCTTCCAGGAAAACGGTGTGTGCACCGGTCACCAGAATTATGCGTGGGCGGAGGGGATCGTCGCGCGGCTGATGCCGGAAGGTGCCGAACTTCTCGTCGTGGAGGTGAGGGACACTGCCAAGGGCGAACCCAGGATGCTGGTGCCGCTGATGCGGCGGCCAGCCTTCCGCCATCGGGTGATCGAGTGGCTGAGCTGTGGCGTCTGCGACTATTCGGCACCGCTGCTGGCCGATGCGAGCCCGTGGACGAGGCAATCCGCACAGGCCGCCTGGGCCGCGGTGCGCTCCGTGCTGCCGCCGGCGGACCGCTTCCATATTACGGGAATACCGCAGCGGATCGGCGGCGTCGCCAATCCGCTGGCCTTGCTCGCGGCCGCGCGCGATTCGATCCAAACCACTTTTGGTCTTGCCATCGACGGCGACCCGGAAACCGTCCTCAAGCGCCTTTGCAGGCCATCCTTCGTCAAGGAATTCGGCAAGGACTGGCGTCGCCTTGAACGGCTCGGTGGCGTGGAACTGGTCGAGGCCGGTACGCCGGCCGAGGTGGAGCATATCTTCGACGAACTGGTCCGGATGCGGCTCAGCCGGTTTCGCGAGCTTGGCCGCTTCGATCTGCTGACGCAGGAGGCCGTTGTCGATTTCTACCGCAACGCGGCTCTGCAGGGCATGACGGACGGTTCGGTACGGCTGTTCGGGCTGCGCGTCGGCGAGGCGCTGATCGCGGTTCAATATCTGCTGGTCCATCAAGGGACTGTTCATGCTCTGCTGATAGCTATGGACCAGAGCGTCGTGCCCAATGTCTCACCGGGCCTCTTGATCATGGGCAGGTTGATGAGCTGGGCACGCGAGCAGGACTTTGGCTATTTCGACCTGTCGGTCGGCAACCAGAGCTACAAGGGAAATATGGGCGCCAAGGGTTCGGTTCTGGTGGAACTCCGCCACGGCTACACGATGCGGGGCAGGGCGGCGAGCACCGCAATCGATGTCCGCAACCGGACCGAGGCCTTCGTGCGATCCAAACCACGGCTGCTCAATGTGGCCCAGGGACTGATGCGAGGTTTGCGGCGTTCGCGTGGAGGACGTTGAGATCGGGCCTGAACGAGGGGAGAAGTACGTGGCAGGCCAGGCAATGCGAATAGTCGCGGTAGAAGATGCACCGGGCCAACCACTATCCCCTGATGTCGCCGGTTCGGCCGCCGTCGCGCGCTTTGCCGCACGGCTGCACACCAGCTTCGATTCCGTAAGGCCGCTGTGGCTGCGCCTCGAGGCGACCGGCTTGTGCACGGGCCATCAGGGCCTTGCCTGGGTGGAAGGGATCGCAAACCGGCTGATGCCCGAAAGCGCGGAGCTTCTGGTCGTCGAGGTCAACGACGCCACAACGGGCGCGCCGGTCATGCTGCTGCCACTGATGCGCCGCCGGGCTCGGGGCCACTATGTGATCGAATGGCTGAGCGGCGGCGTGTGCGACTACGCGGCGCCACTGTTGGCCGATGCGAGACCGTGGACCAGGCAGAGTGCGGACGCCGCCTGGGCGGCGGTGTGCGCCGTGCTGCCGCCGACGGACCGCTTCCACATCGCGGGGATTCCGCAACAGATCCATGGCGTCGCCAATCCGCTGGCGCTGCTTTCAGTGGCGCGCGACTCCATCCAGATCGCCTCGGGCCTGGCCCTGGATGGCGAGCCGGAGACGCTGATCAAGCGCATCTGCAAATCGTCCTTTGCCAAGAATTTCCACAAGCACTGCCGCCGCTTCGAACAGATGGGCAAGCTCGATCTGGTCGAAGCCGAGACGCCTGACGTGGTTGAGGAGCAGTTCGCGACGCTGCTGGAGCTCAGGCTCAACCGCTTCCGCGAGCTCGGGCGTTTCGACCTGCTGACGCAGGCGCCGGTCGTCGAGTTCTACCGCGATGCCGCCCTGCAGGGCCTGTCCGACGGCTCGGTGCGGCTGTTCGGGCTGCGTGTCGGTGAAGCCTATCTCGCCGTCATCTACGTGCTGATCATGAAGGGCACCTTGCACGCCCTTCTGCTCGGGATCGACCAGGACGCGGTTCCCAACGTCTCGCCAGGCCTGACAACGATCGGCAAGCTGATGGTGTGGGCGCGCGAGCAGGGGCTCGGTTATTTCGACCTGTCGGTCGGCAGCCAGGGCTACAAGCAGCATATCGGCGCATCGAGCGCGGTGCTGGCCGAGTTGTGCGAGGCGGTGACACTGAAGGGCAGGGGCTCGACCGCCTATATCAAGCTGCGCGGCAAAACCGAGCTTTTCGTGCGCTCCAAGCCGGCGCTGTACAAGGCCGTGCAGGGCGTGATGCGGCGATTCCGGCGATTGAAGAACTGAGGCTGCCGTGCGTTCGTGGGTCTTGTCGAAAGAAACTGAATTGAGAACGTTCAGCGACAGCCAAATCAAAGAGTTTCTGCGGCTGCATCTGACAAAATACCCAGATGCCATTGAACGTATGCATTTCGTCATGAAACATCCGTTCCGGGATAATGACGAGCAAATGTCCAGAACTACGCGAGAAATTCTGGACACAGCGCAACAGCTAGCGTTTTTCCATGCCCATGCGCAGGAAATGCCCAGAGATCGCCTCGTGAAAGTCGCAGACCCATATTATCACGCGCGCTACGAGATCAAATCCGACGTGATCGCTTATGTCGCCGCCATGCTCGGCCCTATAGGTTCTTATGAGGTCGAGGAATAATGCTGGCAATTTCAAACTGACCCACTACCTGCCGTCCAGACGGATTGACAAGCTCCCGGCAACGTCATCACGCTCCTGCAGCGCAACGATTTCGGGAGGCAATGATGGCAAGCCTGGTGGTGATGTACGGCACGCCTGGGGATCCGGCGGCGTTCGATGCCTATTATCGCGAAAAGCACATTCCGCTGGCCAAGACCATCCCGGGATTGCGGCGCTATGAAATCAACCGCGGCCCGGTGATGACGCCGGCGGGACCAGCGAAAATCCACCTGATCGCCATCTTGCGGTTCGACGATGTGGTCGCCATCCAGAATGCATTTGCCAGTGCCGAAGGGCAGGCGACCGCCGCCGATCTCCAGGTCTTCGCAACCGGCGGCGCCGACATGCTGATCTTCGACAGCGAGGACGTGTGAGGCGAGGGCCGCTCGGCGATGGCGTTCCCGCCGGGGTATTTCAGCAGCGGCTTGACAAAGGGATGGCGCGAGCGTCACTTCCCAATGGCCATTGGGCCCTCGGGGGATATCGATGAAAAAGATTTATGAAAAGCCGACGCTCAACAAACGCCAGCAGCTGACCCGCGTCACGGCACAGGTGGTCTCGTCGGCGCGCTGACACGCAAACAGCCTTCGACGTGACCATCAAACCCCCGCTGCAAGATGGCGGGTTTTGTCTGCCCTGTGGCCTTGCCCGGCGACTTAAAACGCGTCGCGTTGAAACGGATTCATGCGACACGCTTTAGGTCTTTGTTTTATTGCATGTCGTCTTCCCAAAGCCGAGGTCGCTTTTGGGCGACATGCACTAACGATTCACATCGCCTCGGAATCGAAAAGCAGCATCGTCACATGGTCGTCAGGCGCGTATTTGCGACGGTCGACGGCGCAGGCCTTGCCGATCTCGCTGGCAAAGGCCGCACGCATGGCGTCCAGGCTGTCGAAATAGAGGGTCGCGACGATGTAGGGCGTCTCGTCCTGCAACATGTTCACGATCGGCCGTTTGCTGACATCGTAGCGCCGCAGCCCGGGAAGCTGTTTTGCCAGCGGCAGGTGGATGTCGAAATAGTGCCGGTCGAAGGCTGCCGGATCGGCGGGGGTTTTGTAGATGACAAGCATCTTGGCCATGATGGTGCTCCCTGTCGTTTGACGTGATCGCGCCTCGTCGGCGCCGCACCAATGTCGTTCGCCGGGAGCGGATTTCGACAGGCGTAAGGGGTTTTTCGCAAGGCCGACGGCAGAGCCCCGGCGCCGCCAAATTGACAGGACAGCGCGTCTCCGTCATCCTTGAGCCAGTCGCCTGATGTGTCAGGGCGACCGAGGGCAGCGTCATGTTCAGTCCCGTCACCGGTCAGAATGCCAAGCGCGCCGCGGTGCGCAAGGCGCTCGACGCCCACAAGGTCTACATCACCGCGCAGAGCTTTTCGAACGGCGCCTACCAGGCACGCGTGCTGGTCGATGGCGAGGCCTACTGGGTGGATGAGTTCCGGCTAAGCCAGCTGCAGCAGGGCCTGTCGCCGGCCGAGCTCGAGCTGACGCCGGCTGCTGACGATTGAGAGCGTGACCGCCGTTTCTTCGCACCACGCTGGGAAATCTGAAATGCTGGCGGGACAGCACCCCCCTCTGTCCTACCGGACATCTCCCCCGCATGGGGGGAGATTGGCAGCTTCATCGGCGGTGCGTCACTTCCAGCGTAGGCGACTGGCGAAAACCGAGACGACATCCGATCTCCCCCCTTGCGGGGGAGATGTCCGGCAGGACAGAGGGGGGTGTGCAAGAACGCGGTGTTGGGAAGGCGCATCTGCCACCGCCGCTGTCGGCTAACCCATGCCGCCCCCTCCCAAACTCAAAACCTACCGCGCCAAGCGTGAGTTCTCGAAAACGCCGGAGCCGGCGGGCGGGCTCCTCTCAAGCGACGGCAACCGCTTCGTCGTCCACAAGCATCATGCCACCGCGGACCACTACGATCTGCGCCTGCAGGTCGGCGACGTGCTGAAGAGCTGGGCGGTGCCGCGCGGGCCTTCGCTCAATCCGGCCGACAAGAGGCTGGCGGTCGAGACCGAGGACCATCCGCTCGAATATATCGACTTCGAGGGCGTCATTCCCGAGGGCGAGTATGGCGGCGGGCCGATGATCGTCTGGGATACCGGCACCTGGGCGCCGATGGACGATGTCGAGAAGAGCCTCAGGACCGGCGCTTTCAAGTTCCGGCTGGCCGGCGAAAAGCTCAATGGCGGCTGGATGCTGACCCGGCTGAAGCCCAAGCCGGGCGAGGACGCAGAGAAAAAGAACTGGCTGTTGTTCAAGGAGCGCGATCTAGCCGCCGACACGGCGCTGAACATTCTGGAAGCGCGGCCGGAAAGCGTGAAGTCCGGATTGCGCATCGAAGAACTGGCGGCCGCCGCGAAACCGGTCGCGAAGTCCGCGCCAAAGCCGGGTTCACTGAAGCCCGGCGAACTGCCGGGCGCGGTGAAGGCGCCGGCGCTGAGCCGCATCGAGCCGCAGCTGGCGACACAGGTGCCGAAGCCACCGGGTGGGGAGAGCGTTGCGGAAAACACAAACGAGCTCTGGCTGCACGAGATCAAATTCGACGGCTACCGCACCATGGCGCACCTGTCCGACGGGCAGGTGCGGCTGATCACCCGTGGCGGCATCGACTGGACGAAGCGCTATGGCGACCTGCCGCATGCCTTCGCCAAACTGCCGTGCCGCGAGGCGATCATCGACGGCGAGATCGTCGTGCTCGATGGCCGGGGTATCAGCCGCTTTGCGCTGCTGCAGGACGCGCTGGCCGAGGGCGCCGGCAGCAAGCTGCATTTCTATGCCTTCGATCTCCTGCATCTCGACGGCTGGGATTTGCTGAAGGTGCCGCTCATCCGGCGCAAGGCGCTGCTGGATGAGCTGCTTGGCGGCCTCGGCGCCAACTCCGCCATCCAGTTCTCCGACCATGTCGAGGGCTCGGGGCAGGGGCTTTACGACCAGGCGACGGAGCTCGGGCTCGAAGGCGTCGTCTCCAAGCGCGCCACTGCGATCTACCAGAGCGGCCGCACCAAGAGCTGGACCAAGTGCAAGGCGCTGCAGAAGGACGATTTTGTCATCGCCGGTTACACGATCTCGCAAGCGGCGGAAGGACTGGCTGCCCTTGGCATGGCCGAGTGGGAGGACGGCGAACTGCATTACCGCGGCAAGGTCGGCACCGGCTTCGATGCCGAGACGGCGGCCGACCTGCTCGCCCGGCTGGAGCCGCTGACATCCGGCGCGACGCCACCCGAAGGCGTGCCGCGCGAAATCATGCGCGAGATGCACTGGGTGAAGCCGCTGTTTTCGGCCCGCATCCATTACGCCAACCGCACCGCGGACAATTCGTTGCGCCATGGCGTGTTTCGCGGTCTCAGGGATGTCGGCCTGTCGACGCCGGTCTCGGCAAAGCGCAAGCGGCTGATCTCGGAGGCCGACCTTGCCACCATCTGGGTGACCAATCCGGAGCGGCGGCTGTTCGGCAAGACCGGCCCAACCAAGCTCGACATCGCCGTCTACTACGCGCTGGTCGGTGACTTCATGCTGCCGCACATTCTTGGCCGCCCGGTGTCGCTGGTGCGCTGCCCGACCGGCCTGCCAAAGGACTGCTTCTTCCAGCGGCATGCCTTCACCGGCATGCCGCCCTCCGTGGTGACCTTCGAGACGATGAATTCCGAGGGCGAGACCAAGTCCTTCCTGTCGGTCGAAGGCGCCAAGGGTTTTCTGGCGCTGGCGCAATTCGGCGTCGTGGAATTCCACACCTGGGGTACGCACCGCACCAGCCTCGACAGACCCGACCAGATCGTCTTCGACCTCGATCCGGGCGAGGGGATTTCCTGGCGCGAGGTGGTCGAGGCGGCGGTCCACATCAAGGGCGAGCTGGAGGGGCTGGGTCTGGTGCCGTTCGCCAAGACCTCCGGCGGCAACGGCATCCACATCACCGTGCCGGTTACGCCCAAGCAGAACTGGAAGAAGCTGCATCAGGCGACCAGCGCCATCTCCACGCATCTGGCGGCGACAGCGCCCGACACCTTCACCACCACCATGGGCAAGGACAACCGCAAGAAGCGCATCTTCATCGACTATCACCGCAACGCGCGCGGCCACACCTCCGCCGCCCCCTACTCGCTGAGGGCACGGACCAATCTGCCGGCCTCGACGCCGGTGAGCTGGAGCGATCTGGAGGCGATCGATGCGCCGCAGGACCTGAATTATGCGTCGCTGCCGGGACTGCTGGAGACATCGGGCGATCCGTGGGCGGAGATCGAGGAGTTTGCGCGGGATTTGCCCTTCCAGAACTTGGGTTCCTCGCCCCCGTGAAACGGGGGAGAGGTGGCCGCGAAGCGGTCGGAGAGGGGGCCTGCGCCGACGGTTGGAAGATGGCTCCCTAAGCCCGCCCAAGGATAGGTTCGCGCCATTCCCCCTCTCCGTCTCGGCTTCGCCGAGCCACCTCTCCCCCGCCTTCGCGGGGGCGAGGAACCCAAGTCCATCGACGCTTCCGACAATTTGAATTATTCTCTCCCCACGACCTCAAAGACGCAGCGGAAGATTTCGTCAGGGATTTGCCGGTATTGTGCGGGGTCGGTGTAGGATTTGCGCGGCCTTGATCGTCCTTCGGACGAAAAGCGCTGCAGAGAGCATGATCCCAAAAAGTGGGAACCGGTTTTTGGATAAGATCATGCTCAGTCAAAAATGTCAGTGCATGGCCGCGTAGGAGTTTATCATGGCGCCCAGGGCAAGTTGGAAGGGTTATCTCAAGCTCAGCCTCGTCAGCTGTCCGGTCCGGCTTTATCCGGCGACGACGACCAGCGAGCGCATCTCGTTCAATCAGCTGCACAAGAAGACCCACAACCGCATCAACATGAAGCCGGTCGATCCGGAATTGGGGCTGGTCGAGCGCTCGGATCTGGTCAAGGGTTACGAGTACGAGGACAAGCAGTACATCATCATCGATGATGCCGATCTCGACGCGGTGCGCATCGAATCCAACCACACGATGAACATCGAGGCCTTCGTCGACGAGGGCGAGGTCGATGTCATCTACCAGGACGCGCCGTACTATCTGGCGCCGGACGGGGCGATGGCGGAGGAGACTTTTGCCGTGCTGCGCGAGGCCATGCGCAAATCCGGCAAGCTGGCGATCGCGCGGCTGGTGCTGTCCAGCCGCGAGCGCGTGGTGACGATCGGCGCGCGCGAGAACGGCATGTTCGTGTGCACGTTGAGGAACCCGAACGAAGTGCGCGGAACGGCTGAATATTTTGGCAACATCCCGGCCGGCAAGCCGGATCAGGAAATGCTTGAGCTGGCCGAAGCGCTGATCAAGCAGAAGGAAACCACCTTCGATGCGAAGAATTACGAGGATCGCTACGAGATAGCGCTGATGGCGATGATCCGCGAGAAGCTGAAGGGCCACAAGCCGATCATCGCGGCCGCACCGGAGCGCGGCAATGTCATCAATCTGATGGATGCGCTGAAGGCGAGCCTGTCGCAGTCGAAGCCACCGGCGAAGTCGAAGAGCAAGGCCGACGAGGTGGCAAAACCCGCCGCCAAGAAGGCGGCAGCGGGTGGTGCCGCTGAGAATCCGCTGAAGGCCAGTCTGCTGAAGGCGGTCGGCAAGAGCAAGAAATGACGGCACCGGCGGTCTCGGTCGCGGGGGCCGTCTTCGGCACGATCGGTGCGCTGGCGGCGTTTCCCTTGCGGCTCGCCGCGCGCGAGGTCGAGCGCCAGCACGGCCAGCTCCGGCGCGGCATCACCCGGCGCACCACGCATGTCGTGTTCGGCCGGGCGCTGTTGGCCAAGGCTGGATTGACGAAAAACGGCGATGCCGAGATCGAGCGCCGCGTTGCCGCCGAGCGCGCCGCCGGGCGCACACTGCTCAGCGAGAATGGCTTCCTGCGCCTGCTCGGGCTGATGAAGGCGCCGGAGGCATCGTCCTTGTCGCGGCAATCGCTGATCGAGCAATCGCGGCTGTCGGGCGCCGATCTCGACATGCTCTCGCTGTTCGATGCCTTCGAACATGATTGCGAACCCTATTCGTTCCGCGACCTGATCCTGGCGCGCAAATATGCCGGGCTGATCGCCGGCGGCGCGACCTGGGGCGCGATTGCGCGCTCCGTACACCGCTCCGGCCCGGTGGCCTCGCTCACCGCCAAATCGCTCAATGTCGGCTCGCAGCATGGCCGGCCCGACGCGATCTATCTCGAAGGCGGCCAGAGCGAACTCGACGGGCAGTTGCTGTTCGATCTGGGTAGCGCCGCCCATGGCGACGACACGCTGGAAGAGCTGTTTACTGAAGCCGAAGCGGCGGAGGAGGGCGGCGACCATGATGGGGCTGCCGCACTCTACCAGCGCTGCCTCGCCATCGACCCCAGCGATGCCATCGCCGCCTTCAACCGCGCCAACTGCCTGCGCACCGGCGGCCACGCGGCGGACGCCGCGCACGACTATATCAGCGCGATAAAACTCGACCCGGCCTTCGTCGAGGCCTGGTTCAACCTCGCCGGGCTGATGAGTGAGCAAGGCCGCGACGCCTCCGCGCGAAGGCACCTGCAGAAGGCGATCGCGCTCGACAAGACTTATGCCGATCCGGTGTTCAACCTGGCCCGGCTGGAGTTCGACGCCGGCAATCTGCCGGAGGCGCGGCGGCTGTGGGTGCGGTATCTGGAGCTCGACGCGGAGTCCGAATGGGCTGGGGTGGCGGCCAAGGGGGTGCAGTTCGTGGACATGCAGCTGGCACGGACGGCGGGGTGAAGCAGGACATGGTGCTCAACGCAAAAACCATTCGAGCAAGAGTCGCGGAAGCGCTCCATGCTCGCCTTGGCGAGAGATGGTTCAAGCCGAGCAGCGCCAAGTTGATAATCGCGTCGGCGGACAACCTGACTGATTTCAGTATCGAGCTGGGTTGCTTCACGGACTATCGCTACGGCGCGTATGACTGCGAGCTTGCCGCTGTCTTCAAGTGGAGGAAATTCGCCAAGCTGTGGAGGGACTTCGATGCCTGGTATGAAGTCAAGGATCCGAGTTCGGCTCAGTTCAAAACCCGCAGCTCTAGACAGCGGAACCAGCAATTCCTCCTAAAAGGCTTCAATGCCATCGACGGAGGCTTTCAGCCCTCCAGCCGGGGTTTCTTCTGGGTCGCCAGCGAACAAGACCTGGATGCCTTCATGACACAGTGCATTGCCGATCTCGACGGCAATGTCGGCGCATGGATCAGGCGATGGTTCACCTGGGAGTCGGCGCTCGATGTGATGGACGGCAATTCGCAATTGTGCGGGTCATGGCGAGACACCGCCTATTTCTGCTTGCTTGAGCAAGTTCATGGGCGTGAAGCGGCTTGCACATGGATAGGCGGTATCGATGCGACCGGCTGGCCTGGATTGCTGGCGGCTCAGGTGGAGTATCTGCAGTCGCAGGTTTGTCGTGGGCTGGCGCCGCAGCCATAGCTCGCCGCTTAAAAGAGAAACGCAATGGTCGCGCTTGAACACCCCCCTCTGTCCTGCCGGACATCTCCCCCGCAAGGGGGGAGATTGGATGTTAGCACCGCTTTCGCCAACCGTAACCATTGGAAGGTGAGCGAGACGGCAAAGCTGCCGATCTCCCCCCGTGCGGGGGAGATGTCCGGCAGGACAGAGGAGGGTGTGACGGAACGCGACCTCCCTAGCGAGACCGCCCCATGACCAGCTTCCTCTTCGACGGCGACGACACCGCCCCCTTTACCATCCTGCTCGCCCATGGCGCCGGCGCGTCGATGGATTCCCCTTCGATGACCGCAACCGCCAAGGCTCTGGCCGCCGCCGGCTTCCAGGTCGCCCGCTTCGAATTCCACTATATGGCCGCCCGCCGCTATGGCCACCGCAAGCCGCCACCGCGCGCCGAGACGGTGAACCCGGAGTACATCAAGGCTATCGCCGATCTCAGGGCGAAGGGCGTGACTGGCAAGCTCATCATCGGCGGCAAGTCGATGGGCGGACGCGTCGCCTCGATGGTGGCGGACGAGATGTTCGCCAAGGGCGAGATTTCAGGGCTGGTCTGCCTCGGCTATCCCTTCCATCCGCCCGGCAAGCCCGAGCAATTGCGGACCAAGCATCTGGCCGGGCTGAAGACGCCGGCGCTGATCTTCCAAGGCACGCGTGACGAGTTCGGCACGAAGGACGAGGTGGCAACCTACGGCCTTTCCGATGCGATCGAGGTGATCTGGCTGGAGGATGGCGACCATGATCTCAAGCCGCGCAAGAGTGTGTCGGGATTTTCGACTGGCGATCATCTGAAGACTGTGGCCGAGACGGTGAAGAGTTGGGTGGAGAGAGTTTAGGGGCGCACGTTAGCTCGATCGTCTCCTTTCGGCGTTGGCGCTGCCCCTCATTGCCCTGCCGGAGCGTTCGTCGTTCGAAAAGCCAAGCAGTTGGCTTTTCGTCCGCGGCGCGGACCACTCCTCAACCCCCCGTATAGTGACGGGGAGAAAGACGCGGTCATCACCCCTTTCGCCAATCGCCAACGCTGCAATCAGGTCGCGGCGTTGCCGCCAACTCCCTTCTCCCCGTCACTATACGGGGAGAAGGTGCCGGCAGGCGGATGAGGGGCAGCACTGACCTTGGCCATTGGCCAATATCCGGGCGCGACATTCAACCAACCCTTGCGACCCGCTTCGGCTTCCTGCTTCATGTTTCCCCATGAAGATCGCCTCCTTCAACATCAACAACATCAACAGCCGGCTGGAAAACCTGCTGGCCTGGCTGGCGGTGGCCAAACCTGATGTCGTCTGCCTGCAGGAACTGAAGGCACGCGACATGCAGTTCCCGCGCACCGCGCTCGCCGATGCCGGCTATGGCGCGGTGTGGAAGGGCGAGCCGACCTGGAACGGCGTTGCCATCCTCGCGCGCGGCGCGGAGCCGGTGCTGACCCGCGATGCCTTACCCGGTGACGATGCCGACCGGCAGAGCCGCTACATCGAGGCGGCGGTCAACGGCATCGTCATCGCCTGCCTCTATGCGCCCAACGGCAATCCGCAGCCGGGGCCGAAATTCCAATACAAGCTCGCCTGGCACGCGCGGCTGGAGGCGCATGCCGAGCAGTTGCTCGACACCGGGCTGCCGGTGGTGCTGGCCGGCGACTACAACATCGTGCCCGAGCCGCGCGACATCTATGCCACGCGCTCCTATGACGACAACGCGCTGGTGCAGCCGGAAAGCCGCGCTGCCTTCGCGGCCCTGCTGCAGCAGGGCTGGACGGATGCGCTGCGCAAGGTCCATCCGAAGGAGACGCTCTATACGTTCTGGGATTATCGTCGCAACCGCTGGCCGCGCGACGCCGGCTTGCGGCTCGACCACATATTGCTGTCGAAGACGCTCGCCAGGCGGCTGAAAGGGGCTGATATCGACCGCGACGTGCGCGGTGAGGACGGCGCCAGCGACCACGCGCCGGTTTGGGTGGAGTTGAGGTGAGTTGAGCGTATACCATGGCCACTTTGCCGGAGCAGACCACCGGCGCAACAGCAAGTGTGCTGGCGGTTTCGGTTACCCATGCGGTTGACAGGAAAAGCGGCGCGCCCGTCAACCCTGCCATAACATCAAAGCGGCATGCGCGGTCGAGATCAAGGAGAAGACGACCCATACTGCAGGCCAGCAGACTCTTGACGGTTTCAGTTTTCGTCGAGGCTTTCCGCTCGTTCGAAGCCACAGGGCAATCCCCAGAAACAGAAGAACTGCCATAAGTGAATAGGTCGTATTGATGGCGAAAGTATCGTAGACGGTTACGTCATCAATATAACCTTTGAGCCATGTCAGTCTGACAAAATCCAATGCAGTGGCATAGAGAAAATTGAGAGGATCGGGCGAGTCGCTATCTGTAAATATGATATTGTTGAAGACTATAGAAATTACTACGAGTATGTCTGTCAATATCCATGTCACTATCAAGGCTGATGTGCTGGCTGTCACCGAGAATCTGTGGGGATTCTTAAAGATTACCTTGCATGCAAGATTTGTTAACCTTACAGCAACCTGTATTCCGAGGAACAGTAAGATGGTCTCGATCGCTGTCCATATCGCGGGGAAAAAAAGACTGTTGAAGGTCGACGGCTTGTAGAGCAGCTGCCTGCAGGTCTCGATCAGATACAAGGCCCAGTAGAAGCGAAGAACTCCGTCCGTGACGATTGGATCGCCGAGATTCAGACCGCGCCACTTCCTGAAGAAAGCCTTGGCGGACAGGATGGTCTCGGTAGCCATGACGCGGGTCAATTCCATTCGATGACGGAAGGCCTTGCCTGCAGCTTTGGCCGCGCCAGATCGGAGATTTCGATGCGGGACGCCTTCAATGTCTTCCCTTGCGCCGTGCCCCGAACGAGGTTGAATGCGTAACAGGCTCTTTGAGTCCGCTGCTGATGAATTAGAACCGAACTGACGCCAGCGTATGCTTCGATGGGGCGCTCCTGGGCGCGTGCAACGGCGGTGCTGAGTTCTGTCTCCACGTAACTTGCAGTGACGCCACCATGAATGGCTTCGATAGGCTTGAGACTGTCTCTCGTATCGCGGCATTCGCCGCGTCCGTTCTGCGACTGCCACCAACTGAAATTCCAGTTCGACAAATCCCTGTTACTTCTGTCCTTCCTGTTGTTGATGTGATTGTCGTAGTCGGCGATGGACACGTCATAGGCCGTTTTTCCGTCGTCGTCGCCAATGTAGTCTCTGTTGTAATTCTGCTTGCAGATCGACTTGATCTTGTTGCGGCTCAGACTCACCTTCCGCTTCGGATAGAGCTCCACGGTCGTGGATGTCACCCTGATGTTGAGCGCGGATTCAGAAATGCCGGAGGGGTTGCTTCCGACATACAACAGTCTGGCGGACGGATCGAAGACGAGTTTCTGGGTATCCGCCAGCGGACGGACGTCACCGTTCGAGAGGAGAACATAGAGCCCGGGAGTTTTCCCGTTGCAGTCCGTTTCAGCGCTATCGGCCACGCCAACGGCATAGGAGCTGGCCAGCAGAAATGCGATCAATGCTTTCATCACGATTCTCCTTTTCTGAGCTCTTTGCTAGGTAGTTCCCTGAATTTTTCGATGAACCGGGAAGAACTTGCGGATGCTGACTCTGTTGGCGAGCAGATCTTGCACGGCGGCCTCACCCAGGCTCAAATAAGCCGACATCTGCGCTTCCGTGAACCATTGATCGGCTGTGCTTTCATTCGGGAAGTCTGTGTGTTCCAGGCCGTAGGAGATCAGGGCGGTGGAATCCGTATTGCCGAGTCTGGGCTTGACCAGCACGACCGTGCCGGAATGCGTTTGTTGCCCCGAATTGTTGAAATACTGAACCGTGCCGATGGCCGAGCCCCTTAGCTTCTTCGTCACGGCGGTGAGTTGAGTGGCATCAAACCGAACGCGTGCGTTGAGGTCCATGGCGGCAATCCGGTCGGCGACGCCGAGGTCCTCAAGTGTTCCGCCGCCATCGGCGCTTGCATCGACAACCAGGATGAACTTAGCCTGCCTGGCAAGGGCTTCGAACAAGCCCAGATTGTCGAAATGACCGCCGTCCGAGAGATGAATGAACGGTCGGTCCGACCGGGCTCTGCCGGTGACCTCGTCCAAGAGAGGTAACAGCGAAAGGCGCGGGCTTGCCTGCCGGTAGGTCTTTTCTCCCTGTGGGCCGGGATTGCCGAGCCATGCGCCGAGACGAAGGTTGAATAGTGCCAGCAGAAAGCTACGCGCGGCTGTGGTGTAGTGCCCCATCTGCGAGTCGAACGCGGCGCCGGATAGCGCGACCGCGGTGCCGAGGGTAAGCGAGACCGGTTTCGAGCCGAGGGCCGAGGCTTCGTTGACATTTTGCGCGTAGATGTCCGCCGCCCGGTAGTAACCGGTGCGTGGTGAAGCCCATGGCTCTTCGACCTCGGGCAGGCTTTTGCTGCCCACGGCGATCTGACTGGCGCTGAACGGCAGCGCCTTGCGCTGCTGGACGGCGAGATCGGAGCTGCCTGGGACGTTGAGGGCCATGTTGACGATATGCAGCCAGGGATCGACTTTGCCAGGCGCCGATTTCCGGCGCGTCCGAAGCGATGCGAGCTCAAGATTGTCGTTCGGGTCGAAATCGGTGAGAGGATCGGGTTTGCGGTTGAAGTTCGAAGCCCCAAGGAACGTCCGGACGATTCTGTTGCGATAGATGTCGTGCAACGAGAAACGGTTCGAGTTCGAGAACAGGTCGACCAGCAAGGCTACAGCCAGGAACGCCAGTGCCAGCATGGCCAAGGTCGGAAACGCCTGATCGCATTCGACGACAAAGCCGACGCTTGCGAGTGGCAGCGCACATTTGTCTTCAACTCCAACACTTGAGGATGGCCAGTGCATGAAGCCGGCCAGAAGGTTGAATGCATAAAGCGTGAGCTTGGTCAGCAGGCCAACGGCCAGAAAGGCCACGAGCGCCGCGAACGGCGTAAGGATGATCGCTTCACCCCTTGCCTTGATGATGCCACGCGTCGCGTCGATGGCGCGCTTTCCGGTGCCGATATAGCCGGCCAGCGCTGCGATGATGCCCGAAATGCCAAGCGTGGCCGTTTTGCCGATCACCTCCAGCCCCATCAAATAGTCGATAAATCGCGGCGCCTGGAATATGGCCAAGCAGAAACACAGCCAAGCCAGCGGTAGGGACAGCAGCAATCCGGTGCTTTTTGCCAACCATTCGCGCTCCAGGTCCCCGCTCGGAGGATTGCCGCGCAGAGCGAAATACGCGACGTTCGAAACAAAGAGACTGCCAACCAACGCCAGCGGCGCTATGGCGACGGATGTCATCGGTTCCAGGACGAGAAACAGTTTTTCGCGCGCGAGCGCGATCAGTGCGACAAGCAGAACAGCCTGGGCGGCAAACGGGATCATCCATCTGCGCAGCCATCGCAGGAAATCGCGCCTGAGGGTGCGCAGCCGGCTGGTGCGAACGCCACGCACTTCACTCCAATTATCTTGAATTACGAAAAAGAATAACAGCACGAGCAGGCAGGCAACCAGCAGACCCAGCGCGGTCCAGTCGCCCGCTGGAAGACCGCCGAAGGTTGAATGCGCCGCGCTGGCGAAAATCAGCGAGCTGATGAGTATCAGAACCGAAAAGAGCAAGAACCGATCGCTGCCTCGGGCGGCGGCAATGGCTGGCCGCCATCCGGGGCGGCCGTACATCAATTCGCTATAGGTCAGCAGGAAGGCAGAGATGCCTGCACAAAAGATATACAGGCTCAGGGCTCCTGCGAGGCGAGTTGTCTGGGAATAGAGCGACGCCACAATCAGCACCAGAGTGATCGCCAAGGCGGTATAGGGGATGACAAGCATCCAGTTGAGCATCAG
This sequence comes from Mesorhizobium sp. AR02, assembly GCF_024746835.1. Lineage (NCBI taxonomy): Bacteria > Pseudomonadati > Pseudomonadota > Alphaproteobacteria > Hyphomicrobiales > Phyllobacteriaceae > Mesorhizobium > Mesorhizobium sp. AR02. The sequence continues at coordinate 5,232,213 of NZ_CP080531.1, forward strand.
GTTGCTGAGGTACCGTCCGCCGAGCGCCAAGCTGTCGGACGAGGAAAGGCCCATGCGCGGCGTCAGATAGGAGAGGTATCGGCGCATATGGCTAAGCGGCGATTTCGGATCGAGAAATTCGTTGTCGTCGCCGAGCTTGGCCTGGACTTTGTCCATTCCAACTTCATGCGCCCATTTGGTGACGAAGGCAGCGGCGAAACCTCCGCCCGAAACGCTGCTGACGATGTCGAATTTCGCCAGAAGATTGTTCTTTGCCAGCCCGCGCATGACGCCCAGGCTGAAGATCGCGCTCCTTATTCCTCCGCCCGAAAGGCAAAGTACGGTCAAGTTCTTGCTGGTTGCGCCTTGCAAGTTGAGTTGAACGCGCCGAGCTCGTATGAGTTCGAGTTCTGCGCGCCTGACATCCTCGAAAGTCAGCAACGACTTGCTGCCTGCGACCATAGCGTCCCCCCGAACGCATTTATCGACGCGCCGAAGGTATTTTAGTGTCAACTAAAAAGCCAGTAAAATGTTTACGGGAAAAGCTTATCGGGAGGTAGTGCATGAAATTGTTATTCGATCCGACAAGATTCCGAGCAGGCGATATTCAATACCCATCTCGGTGCGCGGCAAACAGCGTGTGGACGTCGTTACTTTTCGTGAGCAAGACGGAGCACGATGTCGAACGGTCACACCCGCACGGGAGAGAAAGTGCGGACACCACAGTCGTCGGTTCAGGCTCTTCTGCGAGGCTACGGTTCTTAGCCGCAATGGGGAGATCAGACGTTCCCATCGCTTTCGCCAACCTTAAGGCCGCAAGCGGCCCTTTTCCGCAGGTCATGTCTCGCGTTAGGCTGGTGACGACCATCAAATGGGGGCGGTTCTGATGCAGCGTATTTCCAGCGAGGATGGATCGTTATCGAAGCTCGCCCGCCATGCATGATGTCCACCTCGTCGAAATCCTGCTTGCGGCCGCTGCCATCCTTGTGGTCGCGGCATGCGTCGGCTGGCTGTTGCGCAAGGCGCGTGTCCGGCGTCGCACCCAACGCCGGGCGGATCCGGCCAACGACTATGCCGCGCGCGGCGATTGGGAGCGCAGCACCGGCACCGTCAACTACTCGTCCTTCGTCTATTTCGATGTCGACCGCGACGGGACATACGGCATGGGCGACCGGCCTATGGCCGGCATCATGGTGCGGCTGTTCGACGGAGAGGGCGGCTTCGTCGCTTCAACCAGGACAAACAATGGCGGCTTTGCCAACTTCGCCATGTCGACCTCTTCGGCCAGTGCCGTGATCCGCTCGCCGGGCAGCTACCGGTTTGCGGTTTCGGTGCCGCCGGGCTGGCGCTCGCCCAGCGCCAACGAGACGCAATCGCAGGATTTCCGGACGGCCTCCGGTTCGCCCGCCGGGCTGGTGTCGCAGGACCTGCCGCAGCCGGTCGGCCTGGCGCCTATGCGCAGCCTGGCCGGCCGGATGGCGGCAGGCGGCACGGCGACACTGTCGGTGAAGGCAAATGGGCAGATGCTGGAGAGCATGATGCTGGCGCCGGGTTTATCCTTCCGGCTCGACCTCGCCGGCGGGGCCGACACCGTGGTGATCGCCGGCGGCGGCCTCGACCGGCAGTTGGCGCTTTCGCCCTATCCGACCGATCTCGGGCTGCTTTCGCCGCAAACGCTGCCGGGCGGAGCCCCGCTGCGGACGATCGGCTTCGACGACGTCACCGGGCGCGGCTTCCGCAAGATCCCGTGCGGCCATGCCGGGCTGCAATGGCGCAACCTCAACGCCATGGCGCAGGATCACACCAAGGGTAGCGAAGGCTATGTCAACGGCAATGTTTCGGGCGACCACGTCGCCTATACCAGCAGCGGCTACCCGGCCGAGTTCAGCCGCGAGACCCCGTTCGGTTTCCACTCGGTGCTGCTGAGCGCCGCGTGGCTGAAATCTGAAGGGGAGATCGCGCTGATCGAGTGTTGGCTGGGCGAGCAACTGATCGCTAGCGACCAGCTTGGGCTGTCGGCGCTGACACCGCTGCACTACGCGCCGATGCTCAAGGCAGTAACCCGTGTCCGTCTTTCGACGAAACACTATTGGCAAATGGTGCTGGACGACTTGACGCTGACGGGCTGACTTATATCAGTACTGGATTCGAGGTCACGACCGGGCCGTTGGTCGCGGCCGTGATCGCCTTCAAATTGCCCTTCTTGACCAGGATGGGCCGTTCATAAGTCTTCTTCATGATGCAAGCTCTCCACTATATCCCGTCACGAGTGTGACACATCGTGGTCTTCTGTCAATGTTGCGCTGGGGACAGTCGAGATTATCCCAGCCAAAACATCGAAGACTTTGGCCCCGCACTGCCAATTGCTGCGCTGCGGCCAGGAATAAAGCAGGATTATCAAGAGTGGGGCGATGTGCTTAAGCCATTGTTTCTGCGCATATCCCTGGCCCCGTATCGGAGATATTTCCAATGACATATGTTGGACAAGAGGTGAGGGTGGCGCTTTGCGGTCAACAACTGGCGCTGCTAACCTCGTCCAAATCCGCGGGCGGAGAGCGCGATGAACAGATTGGTCGACAAGGTGCTGGCGGTTGTCCTGGCCGCGGCTGCCGTGGCCTGCCTAGCGCGGGTCTATCCGCTCGCCAAAACCTTTGCCTGGCATGGGGCTTCCGGGCTGCTGGCAGATGCGGCCTCCTTGCGGCTTCTGGTTTTTGCCGTGGCGGCATTTGCCTGCGTAGCCGGCGCCTTGCTGTTTTGGGCGGGACTGTTGCCGGGGCGGCGGGCGCATGCCGCCGGGGCGCCGCTGTTCGGTCGCGCGGCCGAAGTGCAGGAGACCAGCAGGCCCGGCCTGCGCAAGGTCTTTCTCGCCTTGCCGTTGATTGTGTTGGCGGCACTGGCAGTCGACCGGTTCGGCCCGTGGCATGAGGGCTGCGGCGAGATTGCCAGCCAGCCCAGGGAGCCCAAGGCGGCCGAACCCAAGGCGGCCGAACCCAAGCCCGATGAACCGAAACTTGCCGAACCCAAACCCGCTGAACCGAAGAACCAGGATGTCGCCAGCGCGCCGCCGGCTCCGGAGCCGGCGGCGCCACCAGCTTCGCCGGCACAACCCGCGCCGCCACCGGTGGCCTCCAACCCGCCGCCGGCACCGGTACAGCCACCGCCGCCCGTGGCCGCGCCAACGCCCGTCGCCCCGTCGCCGCCGGAAGTCGCGGTCATTCCGCCGCCCACGGTGGCGCCGTTGCCGCCACCGCCGCCGGCGGCGCCAACGCAGCCCGATGGCCATCGCGACGCGGTCGTCTGGCTTTCGGTGGCGCCCGACGGGCGCTCGATCCTCAGCGCCAGCACCGACCATATGATCAAGCTGTGGGACATTGGCGGCAAGCACCTGATCCGCAATCTCGGCGTCCACAAGGACATGGCGCGCACGGCGCTCTATATGCCCGACGGTGTCAGCGCGCTGACGGCCGGCGACGATGGCGAGATCGTGCTGCGCAAACTTGCCGATGGTGCTGTGCTGCATGTCTTCCAGTCCGACCAGAATGGCGGCGTCAGACAGCTGGCGATCAGCCCGGACGGCAAGCGCGCCGTCAGCGGACATGACACCGGCAATGTCATTGTCTGGGACCTCGTCAACAATTCCGTGCTGCATGTGCTGACCGGGCACGACTGGTCGATCAGCGCGGTCGCCGTCTCGCCCGACGGCAAGCAGGCGCTCAGCGGCAGCATCGACGGCACGCTGAAACTCTGGGACATCGAGAGCGGCAAGCAATTGCGCAGCTGGCACGGCCACGAGCAAGGCACCTACGGCGCCGTCTTCACCGCCGACGGGCATCATCTGATCACCGGCAGCGGCGACCTGACGATCAAGCTCTGGGATCTCGACAGTGGCCGCGAGGTGAAGCGTTTTGAGGGCCACGAAGGCACGGTCTATACGCTGGCGCTGTCAGCCGACGGCAAGCGCCTGCTGTCGGGCTCGCTCGATGGCACGGCACGGCTGTGGGACATGGAAACCGGCAACCAGATCGCCCTGTTCGACAGCCAGACCGGCCCGATCTACGCCGTGGCCTTCGCTCCCGACGGCACGGTGCTGACCGGCGGCTACGACCGCACCATCAGGGATTGGTCGCCGAGCGGCGGCGATGGTGTGGTGCTGTTTGCGGGGGCGCCGGGGTGACCATGCTCTATGAAATGCCGTCCGATTTCTGGCAGGACAAATGACGATTTGTCACTGTGTATACAACGACGGCTTAATTCCGAGATAACGATTGGTCCGATAAGACGCTTGGATGAATTGGTGGATCGGCTTTTGCTGGATTTCCGGCAGCATCTGCTCTGCAATGCTGGACCATCGCGCACGAAAACTGGCCGGCAAGCGTTGGCTCTCAGAATGGCCATGGCGCCTGGTCACTTATCTTGCGCTTGGCGGCGTCTGCGCTGCCATAGGATACGCACCATTTTTCCTTTACCAATTCGGCGAGGCGATTGTCGGTGTCTATAACCATCCGCCAAATTTGGTGGTGCTTCTTGTTTTGGCGGTAACCGCCACCGTTGCCACTGGAATTCTCGAACTGGCCCGCCGAACACTGCGTGGGATCACCAGTTTGCAGCACGGCATGAGATCGATGGCAGCTGTTCGCCGCATTGCTGCAGCGTTGGTGTTGTTTGCCGTCGCCGCAGGCGTTCTTGGTGCGGGGCTCTTTGCCGGTCTCTATGTTTTGCAGAACCAATGATCGGGGCCGATAAGATGACAATGAAGACACTCCGAAATCCTTGATCGCCTTGCCCTCCGTGCTATGTAAAAAACCATGTCAACACCCAGCCTCACTACCAACGCGCCTCTCATCGTCATCGATCTGCAGACCGGCATGTTCGACGGCGTGCACGAGCCGCCGATCCATGATGCGCCCACCATTGCAGAGCGCGCTCGCGCGGTGATCGACTGGGCAAGGCGGGGTGGGCGCAAGGTCGCCTTTGTCAGGCATGTGGACCCGAAGGCGATCCATTGGCGCCGGGTGAACCGGGTTGGCCGGTGTGGCCCGCCCTTGGCCAGGCCGATGATGAACCGACCTTCGCCAAATCCGTGCGCGATGCCTTCAGCAATCCGGCCTTTGGCGACTGGGTCGCCAGGCAGGGCGCGGGTGCCGTGGTGATCCTCGGCGCGCAGACCGATTTTTGCGTCGCGGCAACCGTCAGGGGCGCGATCGCCAGAGGGCTCGGCGTCACCGTGGTTTCCGATGCCCACAGCACGCTGGACAACGCCAGCGAGAGCGCTGATCAGATCATCGCCCGGCACAATGGTGAATTCACCGAGGCCGGCGCGACTGTGGTGACGACGAAGGCGCTGGTCGGCGGCTGAAGCTGCAAAAGAATGACGCTGCGGGCTGATCGTCGCTTCGCGCGGCGGCTGCATCGTCCGGCCCAAGGCGCCTGCCGTGGTCGACGCGGGCGGGGGGGCGCATTGTTGGGGTGTGCTCGGCGCCCGCGTCAACCAGGGCGGCTCGTACCGCCGCAATAACACCATTGCATATTGCCGGGCGCTCGAAACTTCCGCGAAAGCGGAATAGGCATGGACTGCGGTGCGGATCCGATATGCCGGTTTGCCAGGGCAATTGCGCGAAACAGTTTTTCTCCGCTGCCGCATTGACCCGCGGCGGGCGGGCGGCGAGGACTGGCGCCTTCAACAGGGATGGCGCCCATGGGCGAGCAGACAATTTTGAGCGAACAGACGATTTTCCGCAACGCGAAACTGGCCGATGGGTCGCTGGCGGATTTCTTCGTCACCGGCGGCCGCTTCAGCGCCATCGCGCCGGCCGGCAGTGCGCCGCCGGCTGATTTCGCCGCCGTCGCCCCTATCACTATCGACCTCGGCGGCCAGCTTGTGGTGCCGGCCTTCGTCGAGGGGCATATCCATCTCGACACCTCGTTCCATGGCGACGCTTGGCGCCCGCATATTCCCTGCACCAACGGCTTCGACGTGCGCGAGCGCGTTGCCTTCCAGGCGCAAAACCTTGCCGCCGCGGCGCCGATGGCCGAACGGGCGAAGAACCAGCTCGAGCTTTGCGTTGGCCATGGCAGCCTGGCCATGCGCAGCCATGTCATGGTCGATGGTTCGGTCGGGCTCAGCCATGTCGAAACCATCCTGGCCGTGCGCGAAAAATACCGCGACCTCATCGACATCCAGCTCGTCGCCTTCCCGCAAAGCGGTATTCTGTCGTCCCCCGGCACGGCGGAGCTGCTCGACGAGGCGCTGAAGCTCGGCTGCGACCTGATTGGCGGGCTCGACCCGGCCAGCTTCGACCGCGATGTGAAGGGCCATCTCGACGTCGTGTTCGGGCTCGCGCAAAAGCATGGCGCGGGCGTCGACATCCACCTGCATGATGGCGGCACGCTCGGCCTGTTCCAGGTCGAGGAGATCGCGGCGCGGACAAAGGCGCTCGGCATGGAAGGCCATGTCGCCGTCAGCCACGCCTATGGCCTTGGCGACATCCCGGCCGACGCCCTGGCGAAGGCCGGCGCGATGCTGGCGGCGGCTGGCGTGGCGATCATGACCAACGCGCCCGGCAACCATGCCTTCCCGCCGGTGGCGGCTCTGCGGCAGGCAGGCGTCACCGTGTTCAGCGGCTCCGACAACATCCGCGATTCCTGGTGGCCCTATGGCGATGGCGACATGCTGAACCGGGCCAACATGATCGGCTACCGCTCCGGCTTCTATGAGGACCACGAGCTGGCCGCCGCCTTCGATGTGGTGACCCACGCCGGCGCCAAGGCGTTGGGGCTGGAGGACTACGGCATCGTGGTTGGCGCCAGCGCCGACTTCGTCGCCATGCGGGCGCAGCACGTGCCCGAGGCGGTGGTAGCGGTGCCGAAGGACCGGACGGTCTATCGGCGGGGCAAGGCGGTGGCGAGCGATGGCCGAATGCTGGCTATCATCCTAGCCTGACCCATCCCGATGGACTCGGGATGGGGTCTTCGCAGGCGATGACCGCCCGATATCAGTAGGCCTTGGCTGCCGTCTTGTGCTTCTTGGAATGCTTCTTGTGTTTCTTGTGCTTCTTGGCGGCGACCTTTTGAACCGCGGCGGGGGCAGCCGTGTTGGCGGCAGCGGTCACGGCTGCGGTGGTGGCAGCCGCGCTGGCTTCGAGAACCGGCATCGAGACGACCAGCGCGAACGCAAGGCCGAGAGCCGCGAGGATGGATTTGTTCATGGGTTCATTTCCTTTTGGATTACGCCGAATCGGAACGGCGCGTGTCTACGCATGATCCCGAAAAGTAGAAACCGTTTCGGAAAAGATCATGTTCGAACAAGAGGCTTCGATGGCGCGCGCGGCGCCATCGGGTATTTTTCGGGGTCCTACTTCTTCTTGCAGTCGGCGGCTGCTTTCATCGCTGCCGTCGCTTCGGCCTCGGTTTTGTAGGACGTCTTGCCGACCATCATCACGGTCTTGCCGTCAGGCTTTGTCGTGGCGACGGAACACGTCTTGTCGCTCGCTTTCTGGGCGACGAAATATTCCGTCGCCGCAAGCGCGGGAGCGGTTGCGAGCGTTACCAGAATCGCTGCGGAAAGAAGTTTCCTGTACATTTCATTTTCCTCCACTTGGCCCATATCGCCCATGGACACTGTGACGAGACGATCTGTCTGACGTCTTGCGGCAACATTACAGTTTGGTAATGTTGCGGTCGGTCGACATGGAGGGGCGGCAACGCCGGTGCTTTCGCGCACCTACATGATCGGCTACCGCTTCGGCTCTGCGAGGACCACGAACTCGCCGCCGCCTTCGATGTTGTGACCCATGCCGGCGCCAAGGCGCTGGAGGACTACGGCATCGTGGTTGGCGCCAGCGCCGACTTCGTCGCCATGCGGCGCAGAACGTGCCCGAGGCTGGGCGACGGCGCGTCTGGGGCGCTCGCCGCCGCAATCTCCGATGTTTGATGCATGCTGGCCCATCAATCCGACGCCCTCTGGTCGGCCGCCTGGGCTGATCGGGCAGGCACGGAAGACAGAGTGTGTTGATTGGACGGCTGCTCGCCGAAATAGAACGCGCCACCCAGGACGAGGAACACAATCCCCACTGCCACCAGTCCGACCATCAACACGGCGATCGCCGTACCCGGGCCGTGGCCTGTTCTGGTGATGATGGACCGATGGTGCATCGCTCTTCCTCCGAAATCCAGTCCGGTCCGGAGACCTTGCGGCAAACGAGGGCAGAAGCGGGATATTCCCGATGAACAGCCGCATCGGCCCTTTGCGTTTCCTTTTGGGACCAAAGTCTTAGGTGGCTGAAGCAAAGGTCCGATGGGTCTCGTTCGGTTCCGGCAATGTCCATTGGACGTTCCACTATTTTAGCCAATTGATATATAATGCCTTTACCCTCTTGGGGGATAAAAGCGGGCGTCGGGAAGGGCAAAGTGGCGCCGTCCGACGTCCTGACAGCGATGTGCCAGCCTCCACATTCATTGGGCGAAAGGCCCTCCGCGAGTGAGATCAAGTGGAACCTCGTTCAGTCTGAACGGCGAGGCAAACAGGCTCTTGCCAAACTCCAGGAATTCGAACTTGTAGACGTCTCGCCGGCTGAGCGGCGCTGCCATGTCGCGGCTCCGCACCGGCATGGCAAAGCCGAATTCGCCGCCTTGCTGTCCGCCGCGATCGATCCAGTACTGGTCCATGTCGGCACGCTTGCCGGCGCGTTTTTCGGGCGAGCGGAAGTTGATGGTGTGCCTGGCATCGCAGACGCCGAGGACATGATCGGCGCCGCCACCGATCGCGATGCCTTCCATGACCAGCAGTGCCGCATCCTTGGGCCTGAGCCCGCACAGGTCGCGCGTGGCCTCGATGACGGCGCGCTTGGCCTCTGGCTCCTTGCTGCCCTGGAGCCCGCCAATGGCGACGGTGTAGCGGCTGGCGCCCATGGGGCCGGCGCCCAAGGGGCTGGCGCCCAGGGGATAGAGGATGAAGCTCAACCTGACCAGGTCGAGCCGGTCGCTCTGCCGCGTCAGCCTGATCGAGAAGGCGCCTTCGTGGCTGGTGCCGGAATGAACGGACAGGCGCATGGTCAGCGCATAGGCATCGCGCCGTCCGGTCACCTGGCCGATGTCCATCGCCCGCCCGCGCCAGACCGCCTCCAGCACATGCCGCGGCAGGCCCGCCGCCGCCAGATTGAAATGGTCGACCAGAAGGTCGAAGCCGCGATGGCCAGGCAGCCCAAGGGCGAAGAATTTGTAGGGCTTCTTGCGCAGCAAATCGTCATGTGGGCAGCCCAGTCCGTGCTTTTGCCGGAAACCTCTGAGGAAGTGGAACCATTTGAAGAAGCTCACCGGCTTGCAGGCGAAGCGGGTGAGGAAAATCCTGGATTGCCGCAGCCCCAGCCGCCCGCAAAGGCCAAGGATCTGGCTGAAGACGCCGGCGGCTTCCCGCAGCCAGGCGCGCTCGCTCGTTTCGAAAATCAAGATGCATCCCACACGGCTGTTGTGGGAGAGGGGGTAGCCCGGAGGGATTACGCCGACATTGCGGGGGGATAAAGCGCTGGTAGTTCTGAAAAGGGGCCGGTAATTTCCAGCCCTCACGTCTCGTCGAACCGACCCTCGCGCGTCGGGTGTCGCTTGATCGCGGCTTCTTCCTCATCGTCGGGCAAGGCGTCGTCGCTGTCCTGGAGTGCGTTGTCGTCGTCTTCCTCGGGCAGGTCGCCCTCTTTTTCGACGCCGTAGTGCATGTCGCCGTTTTCGGGCACGGAGTCGGGCAGGATCTGGCCGCCCTTGACCGCGTCCCAGTCCAGCTGCTCGATGGTCGGGCCCTCGACCTCGGGGCTGTCGTCATCGTCGGTGTGTGGTTTGCTGCGCGGTGCCATGCTGGCCTCCAATCCGTGAAAAGACTGAAGGCGAAACTCGGGGTACAGCGGTTAGTTCCTTAGTCTCGGCGGCAAAGGTTCGGGCGCGCTTCGGTTGGGGGTGCGGCCGCGGCTACCACCACAGCGCGGCAACCACCACCACCACAGCGGCGACCGCCAGCCCCACCTGTCCCGGGGGGCTAAGGAGCCAGGGCCGCGATCATGTGGCCGCGACTTCCAGGCCTACCAGCCCATCCATTCGCGGCTGCGCCAGGCAAGGCCGGCAAAAGGCGCCATCAGCGCGATCACGACAAACATCAGCGTGAAGGGATGCCTGGTCACGGAGGGTCGGGGAGCCATGTCGCAATCATCCTTGCTGGAGATTTCATGCCGGGAAACGCCGGAAACAACGTCGTCATGGCGACATGGTTGCATCTGATTCAGGCCCGCCATTCGGTGGCTGGAACCGGACGCCGACACTGGCGTTTTCCTGATGTGACCGGTGAGGCTGCCACCTCCGCCGGAACCGTTTGAGGCTCGCTCTGCTCCCGGCAGGGTGGGCCTTTTTCGTGCGCTGGACGAAGCATCCGGGAACGACACGGCGCGCTACGTTGGCTGTTGCTCAGGGATGACGGATCGACTTCACCTTTCGGAAAGAGGCATCCAGATGCACCTCTCCGAAGCAAGTGAGTTTTGCGGACATTCCTAGGCGATTTTTGTATTCCAGAAAATTAATTACAAAATTTTCAAAGAACTATCTGGCTGATCTAACTTTTTTCATAAAAAACCAGAATCAGATTTATCGATCAGGCTGCATATTTATTGCGTCAATTGAAATGGAACCTCGCGGCTGTGGCCGAGTTTTCCCTGCAGGCGGAATACGGAATCAAGACCGCCAAATGGAGGTTACTATGAAATATTATCTTTCGAGTGCGGCAGCCGTACTCATCCTGATGGGCGGCATTGGTGCGGCGATGGCCGAAGACGTCATCGTCGTCCAGCCGGCGCAGCGGGTCGTGGTTCAACCGGAGCAGGAGACGGTCGTTCGCCAATACGTCAAGAAGCAGCCGCTGGCATCGGTCAATCTTCTGGGCGTCGAACTCAAGCTCGGCTCGCCGGTGCCGGATACCGTCGAACTGCGTGAGGTGCCTGATGTCAAATACCGCGTCGCGGTGATCAACGACCAGACCGTGCTCGTCGACCCCGAGACCCGTCAGGTCGTCGAGGTTCTGCACTGAACCAGTGCGGCAAACCCGTCATGAAAAACCCGCCACCGATTTCGCATCGGTGACGGGTTTTTCATTGGAGCCGGCTTTGGCTTTGCCTATTCGGCTGCGGTCGCCAGCTTGTCCTGCGTCCTGGTGTCGAAATCGCTGGCGTCGTGGCGCTCGTGCAGCTGCAGCGCCGGCTCGCCGAAGGCGCGATTGACCATGCGGCCGCGCTTGACCGCCGGCCGCTCGTCGATCGCTTTCGCCCAGCGCTGAACGTGGCTGTACTCCTGCACCGACAGGAAGTCGGCGGAATCATTGTACATGCGGCCGAGCGCCAGCCCGCCATACCAGGGCCAGACCGCCATATCGGCGATCGAGTAATCCTTGCCGCCGAGATATTCTGATACCGCCAGCCGGCGGTCGAGCACGTCCATCTGCCGCTTGGTTTCCATGGCGAAGCGGTCGATGGCATATTCGAATTTCTGCGGCGCATAGGCGTAGAAATGGCCGAAGCCGCCGCCCAGATACGGCGCCGAGCCCATCTGCCAGAACAGCCAGGACAGCACTTCGGCGCGCGCCGGCTGTTCGGTGGGCAGGAACTCGCCGAACTTCTCGGCGAGATAGACCAGGATCGAGCCGGACTCGAAGATACGCACCGGCGTGGCGCCGCTGCGATCCATCAAAGCCGGGATCTTGGAGTTGGGGTTGACCTCGACAAAGCCGCTCCCGAACTGGTCGCCATCATTGATGCGGATGATCCAGGCATCGTATTCGGCGCCCTTGTAGCCGCGCGCCAGAAGCTCCTCCAGCATGACCGTCACCTTGACGCCGTTCGGCGTCGCCAGCGAATAGAGCTGCAGCGGATGCTTGCCGACGGGCAATTCCTTGTCATGCGTCGGCCCGGCGATCGGCCGGTTGATGCTGGCAAAGGCGCCGCCATTTGCCTTGTTCCAGGTCCATACTTTCGGCGGGGTGTAGTCTGTCATATCTGGCCTCGAATGGTGGGGAAGGAAGAAACGGGATTGAGCGGATCCATCTACAGCTAGGGCTGCGGAGGGGGAAGTTCAACTTGCGTTGAACTATTGTCAATGTTGGTGCGTCGGTGCGGGCATTTAAGCCGGCCCTTCGCAGGCTCAGGGCGTTCGAAACTCGAAAAGCCAAGCAATTGGCTTCTCGTGGCCTGCGGCCACCGTTTCTCACCCCTTGCACCAAGTTCCCCAAGGCATACCTATAGAAGAAGCCGCCAGGGCAATTGCATCGCAGGACAAAATCATGGCCATCAATCCCAATCCGCGCTCCGTCGTTGCCGTGCGGGCGACCGTCCCAGAGGATGCTTTTACGGCCGGCGCGCTGGGCACGCTCAGGGAGGGCAGCGGCGTCGTCATCCGCGACGACGGGCTGGTGCTGACCATCGGCTATCTCATCACCGAGGCCGAGGAGGTCTGGCTGACCGCGCATGACGGCCGCGTCATCCCGGCGCACGCGCTGGCCTATGACCAGGAATCGGGCTTCGGCCTGGTCCAGGCGCTGGCGCCGACCGGGCTGCCGGCCGTGGCGCTGGGTGATGCCGGCAAGGCTCGTATCGGCGACGCGGTGGTGCTTGCCGACGGCATCGGCCGGGCGGTCGAGGCCAAGATCGTCACCAAGCAGGAATTCGCCGGCTATTGGGAGTATCTGCTCGACGAGGCGATCTTCATCGCGCCCGCGCATCCATCCTGGGGCGGAGCGCCGCTGTTCAGCGCCGATGGCGCGCTGCTCGGCATCGGCTCGCTGCGCCTGCAGATGAGCCGCGCCGGCGAGGTCGCCGATATCAACATGGTGGTGCCGATTGATCTGTTGCCGCCCATCCTCGACGATCTCCTGACACGCGGCCAGGTGGCCAGGCCGCCGCGTCCGTGGCTCGGCGCCCTGTCGGCCGAAAGCGACGGCAAGGTGGTGGTGATGAGCGTGACCGAGGGCGGTCCGGCCGCCAAGGCCGGCCTGCGCCAGGGCGATGTCATCTCCGAGGTCCGCGACGGCGCGGTCGACGGGCTCGCCGATTTCTATCGCAAGCTGTGGGACAGCGGCTCGGCCGGTGCCGAGATCCCGATGCGTGTGGTGCGCGACGGCCGCGAGACCTGGCTGCGCGTCAAGTCCGCCGACCGCGGCAGCTTTTTGAAGAAGCCGCAGTTGCAATAGGCCTGATGTCGGCCAGGCGATGCATCCAAGACTGCTCAGGACCTTTCTCGCGGTGGCACGCTGCCGCAACATCACCCGCGCCGCCGAGGCGGTCCATCTCGCACAGTCGAGTGTCAGCGACCAGATCCAGACCCTCGAGGCGGAGTTGGGTGCCGCTTTGTTCACACGCACGAAGGCCGGCCTGGAGCTGACGCCGGCGGGGCTGGCGCTGAAGCCGATCGCCGAAGATTTGTTGCGGCTCGACGGCGAGGCGCGCGCGGCGGTGCTGCTGGCTGCCGGGCAGACAAGCGGGGCGCTGACCATCGGCGCGCTGGAAACGATCGCCTCGGCCCGGCTGGCGCCCTGGCTGCCGGGATTTCAAGCCAGCCATCCCGACATCATTGTGCGGATGAAGGTGGCCGACAGCGGCACGCTGCTGCGCCTGCTCAGGGATGGCGACATCGACGTCGCCTTCTGCTTCGAGCGTCGTGACGGTGCGAAGGACGCCGATGAACGCCTGGCCAGGCGCACCATAGGCGCCGAACCGCTGGTGCTGGTCGCGGCTCCGGCACAAGGCATCGCGCCGCGCGACCTGGCAGGACTTGCCGCGCAGCGCTTCGTGGCGACGGAGCCTGGATGCATCTACCGGCATATGTTCGACACCGCTTTTGCCGAGGCGGGCATGGCAGCGCCAAAACTTGCCGCTGAAGTCGGTAGCATCGGCGCCATTGCCCGGCTGGTGGCGGCGGGTGCTGGGCTGGGCCTCGTTCCACGCCTTGCGGTCAGTGACGCGCTAGAGCGTGGCGATCTTGTCGAACTGCCATGGCCCGGCCGAGCACAGGCGGCACCGCTGACGATGATCTGGCGACGCCGGCGCGTCCAGCCGCTGGCGCTGCGGCAATTGCTCGCCGCCGCGCGCGACACGCTGGCGCAGGAGCCCTCTCAAACCAGTTCAGAACCTGAATCGACAAGCCGCCCCAAGGTCCTGCTTTGAAAGCAGTTTCCGATGCCGGTCCAGTTCAGACAAGCCGGTGTCCACCCTCGACATGGAGCGTCGTTCCGGTGGTAAAACCATTGCCGATCAGGAAGAAAATGGCGTCGGCGATATCTGCGGGCTGGCCGACCCTGCCGACCGGCAGCCGCTCGGCCATCGCGGCAAGCATTTCGGCCTTGCGGTCGCCGGCGACCTGCGCCCAGATCTCGGTGTCGACCCAGCCGGGCGAAACGGCGTTGACGCGGATCGGCGCGAGTTCGACGGCCAGCGCCCGAACCAGCCCTTCGAGCGCGGCATTGACGGCGGCGACGACCGAGCCGCGGGCGGCCGGCCGGTAGGCGGCGATGCCGGAGACGAAGGTCATCGAACCGCTCACTGCCAGCTGTCGGGCGCCGTGCTTGGCAAGCAGCAGCGGGCCGAAGAGCTTGCTGTCGACCGCGCGTTGCGCAGCCTTGAGGTCAAGCTCCGGCAGCAGCCTGTAGGCGCCTTCGATGTCGGCCGCCGTGCTGACGATATGGTCGAGGGCGCCGATGCGCGCGAACAACGCCGCAACCTGGTCTTCCCGGGCGATGTCGACGACGGCCATGTCCAAGCCGGCGGGATTGCCCAGCGCCTCGCGGGCCTCTCTCAGCCTCTGCTCACCGCGCCCGGCGATGATGATTTCAGCACCGGCCTCGACACAACGCCTGGCCAGCGCCAGGCCCATGCCGGAGCCGCCGCCGACGATCAGGATTTTCTGGTTTGAAATGCTCATTTCGCTCTGCCTTTGCTGGATTGGACAAGGGCAGGGATTGGCAGGTCGGTGTGCCGAGGGGAAACGGAAGAAACCGATAGCGCCATCGGAAATGCCGATGATGCCGCGCACGAACGCGGTTTCGGTCAGCGCACCAGCGGGCTGTCCCAGACGACGAACAGCAGCGCTTTCAATTGGTCGAAGCGCTCCGGCCCGAGCTCGCTGCGCCACTCCTCCTCGATGTCGCGCAATATGTCGACCATCTTCCAGAAAGCGGCGTGGCCGCGTTCGGTGGCGTGCACCACGCGTGCGCTGCCTTCGCCGTCGGAGCGGACGATATAGCCATACCCTTCGAGGCTGCTGAGCAGCTGGTTGATCGCTTGTTTGCTCATGCCGGCACGTTCGGCGATGGTACCAGGGCGTGCGCCGTCCGGGCCGGGAAACTGCAGCACCGCCATATGCGGCAGGCGCAATTCGCCGAAACCGGCGGCGTTGAGCTCCTTGATCAGCCGGCGCTGGATGGCCTGCGCCGGCACGCGCAGCAGGGCGCCGATCAAAAGGTCCTCGGTCTTGGTCTGCAGAACTTCGCTGGAGGTGGCCATTGACGATCCGGTAAATTGAGTTTACTGACTGCTAGTAAATGTAATTTACCAGAGGGGTTGCGCAATGTCAGCCATGGATCTTCAGGTCAACCCATCCAATGAAACCATCGGCACCAAGGGGCTGTCGGTCCGTTTCCTGGTATCGGGCGAAAATTCGAACGGCAGTGTCGCCGCTTTCGAGCTGATGGTGCCGGGCGCACAGCGCTTGCCAGCGCCGGCGCACAGCCACGATCACTACGAGGAAACCATCTACGGCATTGATGGGGTGTTGACCTGGACCGTGGACGGCAAGCCGATCGAGGTTGGGCCGGGGGAGGCGCTGTGCATTCCACGCGGCGCCGTCCACCGCTTCGACAACAATGGCACCAAGGATGCCAAGGCACTCTGCGTCATCACGCCGGCGGCGATTGGTCCGGACTATTTCCGGGAGGCATTCGGCTTGCTCAACGCAGCTGCCGGTGGGCCGCCGGACAAAGCCAAGATGATGGAGATCATGCGCCGCCACGGGCTGACGCCGGCAGCCCCGCCACCGGTCTGACGCCGGCCGCAGGGGCAGGGCGCGTCCCTTATTCCTGGCAAGCGGTGAAGGCGTCGCCCGAGTTCCAGTCCCGGAATGCGATGGTCTGGCCTTCAGCCGACATGGTCTTGTGCTTGGTACTGCCGTCCGGCTGCTGCTTCGAGCTGGTGCCCTTGCCGGTCAGCACATTGTAGTCACAGGCGCTGGCGGCATTCTCCTGCAGATAATCATCGGAATCGAGGCGAAGCCGGCAACGATGAAGGCGCCGTTGCGGTAGGCGATGGTCAGTGTCTGGTTGGTGCGCTCGCTGCCGATCTCCGGCGCCGGCAGATAGAATTTGATCGAGCCGTTGGGCAGCATCGTCAGCTCCGGCTCGGTGTCGGAGTTCTCATAGCCCGGCCGGTCGTAACCGTTCCACTCGCCACCGATCTGTTCGTGTACGATTTCGACGGGCTTGAGGTAATTGTGCTCGATATCCCTGAGGAAGAAATGGATGTCCATCGGGTCGGTCGGCCCGGTCTCGACCACCATGGCAAGGTCGGGAGCGCCGTCGCCGTTGAAATCGCCGGTCAGCGCGGTGATGATCTTGCGGGTTTCGATCGGTTCGGCCAGCGCCACGCCCGGCAGCAGCAAGGCAAGGCCGAAGAGCAGAAATCTCATGGTGACGTATCCCCCAGCGTGGCAGTTGTGGTCCTATAGCACGGTGGGGAAATGTCGCGCTCCTCCATCGGGCGGTTACACTCTTGCGGCAACGCGGCGATGGTGGTGTGTTCCCCACTTCACTGCAGCGTGCCCCACTGCTGACGAAAACTGACGGTGGACCATGCCACGATGGCGGGAATCGAATGATGCAGGAGGCAAGATGACCGCGACGCCAGCGACAACAATTCTGAACCGGCAGGCCCACTGATGGCGCCGGTCAAGGTCGATCCCGACAAGGTTCGGGAATTCCCCGACGCGGCGAGTTTTTATGCCTGGCTCGGCCAGCACCACGCCACGGAAACCGAAGTGTGGATCAAGGTGCACAAGGTCGGGTCGGGGCTGAAGTCGATCACGCCGAAGGAGGCCATCGACGTCGTGCTGTGCTTCGGCTGGATCGACGCGGTGCGCAAGGGGCTGGACGAGAACAGTTTTCTCCAGCGCTACACGCCGCGCGGCAAGAAGAGCATCTGGAGCAAGATCAACATCGACAATGTCGCGCGGCTGGTGGAGGAGGGCCGCATGACCGGGCATGGGCTGAGCCAGGTCGAGGCCGCCAAGGCCGACGGACGCTGGGCGCGCGCCTATGGTAGCGGCAAGGAAATGAAAATCCCTGACGATCTGCAGGCAGCCATCGATGCCGAACCAGCGGCGAAGGCGATGCTGGAAAAGCTCAGCGCGCAGAACCGCTTCTCGCTCGCCTTCCGCACCCACAACATGAAGACCGAGGCCGGCCGCAAGAAGAAGATCGAGACCTTCGTGGCGATGCTGAAACGCGGCGAGACGATCTATCCGCAGGGCAAGAAGTAGGGCGCGTCCGGCGCCGGAGCTTGGGTCGATGCCATAGGGATGGTCGGCGAGGGCGCCGCCGACGACATCAGGATGTCGTCGCGCACGGCCTGGACAAGAAAGTCGAGGACCGTCGTCACACGCAGCGGTATATTCCGGCGGGATGGGTAGACGACATTGATCGGCAGGCGTGTCGGTGGAAAATCCGGCATCAGCTTGACCAGCCTGCCTGCTTCGATGTCCGGTCTGGCCAGAATGTGGGAGAGCACCGCAAGCCCGGCTCCTGCCAATGCCGCGCGATGGACGGCCATTGAATTGTTGGCGACAAGGCGGGGCTCGATCCGCAGAACAACTTCATCCGCTCCACTGGAGAACGACCATGACCGGCCGTCGCCGCCACGGCTGTAGCAAATGCAGGAATGATCCCTGATGTCTTGCGGCGCTCGCGGTGTGTCGCGTCCCTTGAGATAGGCTGGCGAGGCCACGAGAAAGGCTGTTGTCCAGCCGATCCGGCGGCACATCAGGCTGCTGTCACCGACCGGCCCGAGACGTACCTCGAGATCGATTGCGCTCGCGACCAGGTCCGACGGCTCGTCGCGAAGGAGCAGATCGACTTGAAGTGCCGGATGGCGCTCCAGCAGCCTTGCCAGGCGGTCGCTGATGAAGAAGCCGAGCGGCGTTGGCAGGCTGAGCCGCACCTTCCCCGATACGGCCGCTTCGGCACAGCCGGCCTGGCCGAGCGCTTCGACCGCTTCGATGACGCGCAGCGCCATCGGCAGCATCTGTTCACCCTCCGCCGTCAAGGCGAGCGCGCTCGTCGTACGGTGCAGAAGGCGCGTCTTGAGATGCGATTCCAGCGCGGAGACCTGCCGGGATACAGCCGGCTGCGTCAGATCAAGGTCGATGGCAGCCGCAGAGAAGGATTTTGTCTGCGCCACGCGCAGGAACGTTCGCAACGCCGATACGACGTCCATCCTCGCCCTCATACTTTTCGACATAAGCCTTATGTCCGCATTCTAGGCGGGTGGCGCTTTACTGTCCAGCTATTATGGATATTAATTGTCCTTAAGGACATAAGATATCCGCAAACAGGGAAAAGCCATGACACAGCGCCTCAACGCCGCGCAGCAATCGCCTGAATTGTTCAAGAAGCTCATCGATCTCAGCATGGCCGAGACACATGGCGCCATCGAAGAGAAGATCCGCGATCTGGTCCACATCAGGGCATCCCAGATCAATGGCTGCGCCTTCTGCCTCGACATGCATGTCAAGGAAGCCAAGATCCACGGCGAGAGCGAGCTGCGGCTCCATCATGTCGCCGTCTGGCGGGAATCGACCCTTTTCATTCCCCGTGAACGTGCCGCCCTTGCCTGGACCGAAGCCGTCACCAAACTCCCCGAAGGCGGTATCCCGGACGAACTCTACGAGCGCGTGCGCGGGCAGCTTTCGGAAAAGGAAATCTCCGACCTCACCTTCTCGATCATGGCCATCAATGCCTGGAACCGCGTCAACGTCGCCTTCAAGACCGTGCCCGGCTCTGCGGACAAGCTCTACGGCCTCGACAAGGCCGGCCTGAACTAAACCTTTCCTCGGCCCATCAATCGATGCGGCGCAACAGTGCGGCCGCAAACGGAGACTGTTATGAAAATCGTCATCATCGGGGGCACCGGGCTCATCGGTTCCAAGACCACCGAACGCCTGCGCAGGCAGGGTAACGAGGTGATCGCAGCCGCGCCGAATACCGGCGTCAACACCATAACCGGCGAAGGCCTGCAGGAAGCGCTCGAAGGCGCGGAAGTCGTGATCGACCTCGCCAACTCACCCTCTTTCGAGGACAAGGCAGCGATGGACTTCTTCGAGACGTCGGGCCGCAACCTGCTCGCTGCGGACAAGGCCGCCGGCGTCAGGCACCATATCGCGCTCTCGGTAGTCGGCACCGAACGCCTGCAGGATTGCGGCTATTTCCGCGCCAAGCTCGCCCAGGAGAATCTGATCAAGGCTTCCGGCATTCCCTACACCATCGTTCATTCCACGCAGTTCATGGAATTCCTGGCCGGGATCGCCAAATCGGGCACTGTTGGCGAGGCGGTGCATCTGTCGCCGGCCTATGTGCAGCCCATCGCATCCGACGACGTCGCCGACGTCATGGCCGGGGTCGCGCTCGCCGCGCCGATCAACGGCATGATCGAGATTTCGGGTCCGCAGCGTGTGCGCATGAGCGAACTCGTCGCCCGCTACCTCAAGGCTGTCGGCGATCCCCGCGAGGTGGTGGCCGATCCGGAGGCGCTCTACTTCGGCGCGCGGCTGAACGACACTTCGCTCGTCTCCGACAACAATCCCCGCCTCGGCCACATCACCTTCGAGCAGTGGTTTCCCACCTCGGCGCGGAAGTGACCGCCAGGATGCGCCGTGGCTCAGGCGCGGCACATCGCTCAACACAAAAGGAGTTTCGAAATGATCAAGTCAATCGCCGCCGCCCTCGTCGTGACGGCAGCCCTGGTGGGTACGGCCGGAGCCCATGACGCCGGCGAAAGGGCCGCCAAAGTCACCCTCGTCTATGAGCATGAACTGCCGAATGTTCCGGGCAAGAGCATCAAGGGCATCCTCGTCGAATATGGCCCGGGCGGCACCTCGCCGGCGCACACCCATCCGACCTCTGCCTTCATCTATGCGACGGTTCTGGAAGGCTCCATCCGCAGTCAGGTCAACGACGACCCGGTCAAGGTCTACAAGGCCGGCGAGAGCTTTTCGGAGATGCCGGGCGATCGCCACAGTGTGAGCGAAAACGGCAGCGAGACGGAGCCCGCGAAGCTGCTGGCGGTGTTCGTGGTCGATACCGCTCAGAAAGAACTGACCTATCCGGCCAAGAAGTAGGCCGAAAGGGCCGGGCACCTTTCCTGGTGTCCGGCCGTGCCTGTGAACTCGGATCATGCCGGGTTCTATCCGCGACGAGAGGCCCGTCGCGACCCGTCAGGGTCATCCGGCACGCTCCAGCACCCATTCGAAGCTGCTTTTCCAAAGGTCCGCCGGAATGTCGAGGGCCAGTGCCTCGGTGAGGTCGGAAAGCCTGACGGCGCGCAATTTTTCACGCCAGGCCTCATCGGCTTCCCACATGATGCGCGCCACCGGGCAAGGGCCGCTTTCGCAATAACCCTGAGGACGACACGGATTGTTCTCGCGGATGTTGTTGCAGACAAACGTCCGCGCCTTGCCCTCAACCGCCTCCACAATGTCGAGGAAGGTCAGCTCGGCCGGTGGCCGCGCCAATCGGTATCCACCTGACGGACCCAATGTCGTATGGACCAGACCCGCCTGCGACAGACTTTGCAGTGCCTTGGAAAGATATTCCTTGGGAAGGCCGTGGAATTCGGCGAGCGCTTTTGTGGAGAGATACCGCCCCTCAGGCAGGCCGGCGAGAATGGCGCAGCAGTGCAGCGCCCATTCGACTTGGCTTTTCAGGATCATCCACGGATTCCGGCCGACCGAACTCTATTAAGGATATGAAATATCCCTATTCTGCCGCAGTGTAAACAGACTGGTTCTGGCGAGTGGGATGAGCCAGTTCTCAGGCGCCCGAGTGCGGGTCGATGCTGTAGGGATGGACCGGATAACCCTGGCCGATGGCGTCGTGCACGCGGCCGGTCCATGCGAGGAATGCCGGGCGGTCCGCAAGAGAGAATCCGCAATCCTCGGCGCGGTGGCTGTAGGCATAGATGGCGATGTCGGCGATGGTGAGGTCGGTTCCGGTGAGGAACGGCGTCTCGCCAAGGCTGCGGTTCAGGGCGGCGAGTGTGCGGGCGCCGGCCTCGCGCTTGCCGGCAACCATGGCCTGGTTGCGCTCCAGCCGCCCGGTCAAGGTCCAGAAGCGCAGCGAGCCGATGACGGGCTCGACATTGTACTGTTCGAAGAACAGCCATTGCATGATCTTGGCGCGCCGGTAGCGGTCCGCCGGCAGCAACGGCGTGCCTTCGGCGAGGTAGGTGAGGATCGCATTGGATTCGGCGATGGCGCTGCCGTCCTCGAGCTGAAGACGGGAACGGCACCGGCCGGGTTCAGTTTGTGGAACGCATCGGTATGGCTTTCGCCCTCGAAAATCGAGACGATGCGGGTCTCGTAAGGGATTTTCAGCAGGCCGAGCAGGACCCGGACTTTCCAGCCATTTTGCGATGGCAGATAATCGTGAAGCGTGAGCATGGCGGGTCCTCGTGATCGGTGAACGATCGCATGGTGCGACGTCTGCCGACACCCGATTCCTGCGGGCATGAGGTTTGGGGCAGGGCAAATTGCGGAAACCTCGGCGCTTGAACACCCCCTCTGGCCTGCCGGCCATCTCCCCCGCAAGGGGGGAGATCGGCAGTTTCGTTACCATCGCTTTTCATTGCGGCGTTGATGATTGGCGAAGACGGTGGTGACACCCAATCTCCCCCCTTGCGGGGGAGATGTCCGGCAGGACAGAGGGGGTGTGACGGAACGCGACGTCAGACCCGCTCGATTCAACTCATGCATCAAGTTGAATAATGATTGCGACCTCCGCTGCCTAATAAATCAATTGCGCCTGTGCCATCTTTCCGAGACGACACACAGAGGTATCCCCACATGACCACCAACAAAGTCGCCCTCATCACCGGCGCCAATCGCGGCATCGGGCTGGAGACCGGCCGCCAGTTGGCGAAACTCGGCTTCACCGTGCTGCTCGGCGTGCGCGACCTCGCCAAGGGGGCGGCGGCGGCGAAAGGGCTTGATGGCCATGTCGAGGCCATTGCGCTCGATGTTGCAGCACCTGACGCCGCAGCCCACGCGGCCGCTGAGGTCGAGCGCCGGTTCGGCCGGCTCGATGTGCTGATCAACAATGCCGCCATCCACTACGATACCGGCTCGCGCGCCTTGCGGCCGGACTGGACCGTGATCCGCGAGGCGTTCGAGACCAA
Organism: Mesorhizobium sp. AR02; assembly: GCF_024746835.1. Classification (NCBI taxonomy): domain Bacteria; kingdom Pseudomonadati; phylum Pseudomonadota; class Alphaproteobacteria; order Hyphomicrobiales; family Phyllobacteriaceae; genus Mesorhizobium; species Mesorhizobium sp. AR02. The sequence goes on from NZ_CP080531.1 coordinate 5,254,643, forward strand.
TGTCTTCGGCGCCTGGCGCGCGGCGGCGGCTTTTGCGCCGCTGTTGAAGGCCGGTGGCCATGGCCGGCTGGTCAACGTCTCCTCCGAAGGCGGTTCGCTGGCCTCGATGGGGGCGGGGGCGCCGGCCTATTCGACCTCGAAGGCGACGCTCAATGCGTTGACCTGCGTGCTGGCGGCGGAACTGCGCGGCTCCGGCGTGCTGGTCAACGCCATCTGTCCGGGCTGGGTCGCCACCGATATGGGCGGCCCGGGCGGACGCCCGGTGACGCAAGGGGCGGCCGGCATCGTCTGGGCCGCGACCTTGCCGGATGACGGCCCGACCGGCGGCTTTTTCCGCGATGGCAAAAGACTGCCGTGGTGAGCGTTGTTGAACAGGAGGCGAGGATGAGAATAGGCATTCTGGGCGCCGGCATGATCGGCGGCACGGTCGGGCGGCTGTGGGCGCAGGCCGGGCATGAGGTGACCTTCGGTGTCCGGCATCCCGAACGGTTGCGCTCGATGCTTTCCGGACTTGGCGGCAAGGCCACGGCCGGCCCGGTCCTCGATGCCGTTGCCGGGGCGGATGTCGTGCTGGCCGCCATCCCGTTTCGGGCCTGGCCCGATGTCGCGGCCGAGATCGGGGCAGCACTCGGCGACAAGGTGCTGCTCGACGCCACGGTGCCCGACCCGCCGCGCGACGGCGCCTTTGGCGACGCAGCGCTTGCCCGCAAGGACGGCGTGGTCTTTTCCGTCACACCGCTCCTGCCGCGCGCGAAACTCGTTCGCGCCTTCAGCACGGTGATGTGGACGACGCTGCAGTCGCAGGCGCATCGCGCCGGCGACGGGATCGGCATTCCGCTTGCCGGCGATGACGAACAGGCTGTTGCCCTGGCGGTGCGGCTGGTGGCGGATGCCGGCTTCGATCCGGTCGTGGTCGGACCGCTGTCGCAGGCCCGCCGCTTCGATCCCGGCACGGCCGTGTTCGACAGCGGTATGAGCGGACGGCAGGTTCGGGCCGCGCTCGGGGTGGCTTGAGGCGGTTCACGATCTGAATCGCGGAATTGCCGTAAGTGCCTGTTTTTGCAGACGTCCAGCCAGGCTGCCTTGCCTCGATCGCACACAAGAAAAAGCCGCCCTCGCATTTTAGCGAGTGGCGGCCTTTTCCCGGGAGGAAATCAGAAGGGAGAAACGATATCAAGCGGCCTTGGCGTGCTTGTGGCCGTGCTTCTTGTGGATACGCTTGTGGGTGTGCTTCTTGGCGACGTGCCGGTGGCCATGCTTCTTGCCCACGTGCCTGTGGCCGTGCTTGCGCACATGCTTGCGATGCTTCTTGTGGTGCTTGTGCGCGGCCGCCTTGACCGGCGTCTTCGCCGCGTCCACGGCAGCGGGAGCCGCCGGAGCGGTCGCGGGGGCGGTCGTCGTCGCCGGAGCGGTCGTCGTCGTGGTGGTGGTCGTGGCCGCCGCATTAGCGGTGCCGACAACCGGCATTGCCAGACCGAGAGCGATGGCCAGGCCGAGGGCGGAGAGGAGGGGCTTGTTCATGATAGGCTTCCTTCAGAGGTTGATGGTTGCTGTCACTGGTCGAGGTCGACCGGTGTCACGCCAAGAAGTTTCAGGGCGTTGGCGTAGGTCCGGATGCCTTGCGCCTGCTTGCGTTCGGCACAGAACCGGTTCGCCTTGTCCTGCAGTGCCGTTGCCTGCGCGATCTGGCTCGCACTGGCACCGGGTTCGGCTTTGGTCCGGATGGCTCCGTCGAGTTGAAGACCGAGCCGGCTGCAATATTCGCTCCGGGTAACCGCCGCCTCCGCGCCCGACTGGGCGACCGCAAGCATGGCGAGCGAAATGCCGGTCAGGGCAGCCATCCATCCGGTCGAACGTCGTTGCATTGTCGGGACCATCCTTTTGCGTTGTGTGGCGACCGCTGTTTGGTTGCTACGAGGATGGTTATCGCAGACGATCTTTTCGCCAGTTTTTCCCGGATGTTGAATCTTGTTTCTGGAGTGTTTCTGGGGGTGGCCCGTTGCCAATCGCAGCGGTCGCGGGGGGCAAAGGCCGGCACGGCCTCGGACAAGGCCGTGCTTCGGCGAGGCGGTGAGGCAAGCAGGTTTCGCTCTTGCAGAGCCTCAGGCGGCGGCGCCCGGCCGTGCCGAGACGGCGCCGTGCCACAGCCGCAATGCGTCCAATCCCTCGGGGATCGGCATCTTCATCGCGGCTGCGGCGAAATCCAGGGCGACCAGGGCGGTGATATCGGCGGCCGAAAAATAGTCGCCGGCTATGAAGGCCACGCTTTGCAGCCGCTCGTCGAGGTCGGCATGGAAATGGCCGATGCGCGCCATGGCGCGGTCGACCAGCGCCGGGATTTGCTCATAGTCGTAGGGGCCGGACAGAGCCCGGCCTTTCAGCCCTTCGGCCTTGTTGCGGATGCCTTCCAGTGCCGGGGCAAGACCGTCCAGTTCGGCGCGTCGCTCCCACATGGCGACCAGCCCCTTGTCGATCGAGCCGGAGCCGAGGAGTGGCACGGCCGGGAATTCCTCCTCCAGATAGCGGAAGATCGCGGGCACTTCGGCGATGGTGGTGCCGTCCACCGCCAATGCCGGCACCTGCTGGCGCGGGTTGATGGCCGTGAACCAGTCCGAGAACTGCTCGCGCTTGCCGAGATCGACCGCGACCGACGGGATGGAAATGCCCTTCTCGGCGATGAAGATGCGCACCCGCCTGGCATTGGGCGAGCCGGTGGAATGATAGAGCTTGATGTCGTGCGACATGGTCTTTGCTTTCCATGAATTGGGTTATGGGCGTTCAGGCCGCCCCTTTGCCGCCGTCGACGCCGAGAACCTGGCCGGTGATGAAGGAGGCCTTGCCCGAGGCGAGGAAGAGGATGGCGTTGGCGATCTCCTCCGGCCTGCCGCCGCGCTTCATCGGCACGCCGGCGAGCAGGCCGGCCTTGTTTTGCGCATTGCCGGTGAAACGGTTGAGCATCTCGGTCTCGATCGGGCCGGGGGCAACGGCGTTGACGCGTACGCCGGACGCGGCTGCTTCCAGCGCGGCCGATCTGGTCAGCCCTTCCACCGCGTGCTTGCTCGCCGCATAGATGGACGCGCTGGCGCCGCCACGATGGCCGTATGTCGAGGAGATGTTGACGATGGCGCCGTGGCCCTGCGGGATCATCACGCGCAGTTCGTGCTTGAGGCCAAGCACCGTGCCCAGCACGTTGGTGTCGAAAGTGGCGGCAAGGCTTGCCGCCGTCTGCGCGGTCAGCGGGCCTGGCTGGCCCTCGGTACCGGCATTGTTGACGGCGACGTCGAGGCGGCCGAAGCGAGCGACGGTCCGGTCGACGAGGGCCGCGACCTGATCGTCTTCGCGGACATCGGCCTTGATGAACTCGGCCTCGGCGCCAAGGCTCCGCAACTCCTCGACAAGGGCCGCACCCGCTTCCTCGCGGCGGCCGGAAACGACAAGCCGCGCACCGTCCTTGGCAAAGGCCAGCGCGGTGGCGCGGCCAATGCCTGTCAGCGCGCCGGTGATCAAGACAATTTTGGTATCCATCTTCGTTCTCCTTGAAAGGCTGTGCGAACTGCACCGCCGATGGATGTGAAGATGGGGAGGGGATGACTTGGCGACCAAGACTTTGTATGCTTCAGCCATACTTTCAAAGCATGGCTGAAGATCATGGAACTGCGCCATCTCCGCTACTTCATCGCCGTCGCGGAAGAGGGCAGTCTGACGCTCGCGGCGGAAAAGCGGCTGCACACCGCGCAGCCTTCGCTGAGCCGGCAGATGCGCGACCTGGAGCTGGAGGTCGGCGCCAGGCTTCTTGTGCGCGGCGCGCGCGGCATCGAACTGACGGCGGCTGGCCGGACATTTCTCGACCATGCCAGGCTGGTGCTGATGCAGGTGGAGGCGGCAGGCATTGCCGCGCGCCGCGCCGCGCAGCCTGCCAAGGCCGCCTTCGCGCTGGGCTTCCTGACCGGGCAAGAGGTGACGTGGTTGCCCCAGGCGTTGCGCATCCTGGGCAGCGAGTTGCCCAATCTCGAGGTGACGGTGTCCAGCCAGTCCTCTCCGGAACTGGCTGGCGGGCTGTTGCGCGGCGCGATCGACGTTGCGTTCCTTCGCCGCGAGGACTGGGTATCGGGCCTCGCGTTCAAGCTTTTGGCGCGCGAGCCGCTGGTCGCGATCCTGCCGACGAGCCATCCGCTGGCAGCGCTCGATGCCGTGCGCATCGAGGATCTGGCTGCCGAGACCTTCATCATGCCGACCAGGGCAGCACCGGCGCTGAAGATCGTCATCGACGATTATGCGCGACGGGTCGGCGTCACGCTGCGGCCTGCATATGAAGCCGAGAACCTGTCGATGGCGATCTCGCTGGTAACGTCGACAGGCGGCGTCAGCCTGCTGCCGGTCTATGCCGAACATCTTTTGCCGCGCTCGGTGGTGAGCCGGCCGCTGGCCGGACCGGTGCCGACCATCGACCTCGTGCTCGGCTACGCCAAGTCCAACACCTCGCCACTGCTGAAACTGTTTCTGGCGCGGCTGGACGGCCTTGCCGCCGACACCGGCCAGGCATCCTGAGCCGCCTCGCGTCGAGTTCAGGGCGGGCTTTGGTGCGCCGGACAATTTGCGCGCTTCCACCGGAGCGGCCGATCGCGTAAAGGCCCGGGAAATTCCTTCAATTTCCAGGCGTCCCTCGGAACATCATGATCAGACTTGAAAGCATCAGCAAGCAGAACGGCCGTCAGCTTGTCTTCATCGAGGCGTCGGCCTCTCTGCAGAAGGGCGAGAAGGTCGGCCTTGTCGGACCCAATGGCGCCGGTAAGACAACGTTGTTTCGCATGATCACCAGCCAGGAGCAGCCCGATGAGGGGCAGGTGCAGGTCGATCGCGGCGTCACCATTGGTTATTTCAGCCAGGATGTCGGCGACATGGCGGGCCATAGTGCCGTCGCCGAAGTGATGAACGGCGCCGGGCCGGTCAGCGACGTCGCGGCCGAGATGGCGGAACTGGAAGCGGCGATGGCCGATCCCGACCAGGCCGACCGGATGGACGAGATCATCGAGAAATATGGCGAGGCGCAGCACCGCTTCGAGGAACTCGACGGCTATGCGCTCGACGGCCGCGCGCGCGAAGTGCTCGATGGTCTGGGCTTCAGCCAGGAGATGATGGACGGCGATGTCGGCAAGCTGTCGGGCGGCTGGAAGATGCGTGTGGCGCTGGCCCGCATCCTTTTGATGCGGCCCGACGTGATGCTGCTCGACGAACCGTCCAACCATCTCGATCTCGAAAGCCTGATCTGGCTGGAGCAGTTCCTGAAAGGCTATGACGGCGCGCTCTTGATGACCTCGCACGACCGCGAGTTCATGAACCGCATCGTCAACAAGATCGTCGAGATCGAGGCTGGTTCGCTCACCGCTTACTCTGGCAATTACGAGTTCTACCAGCAGCAGCGGGCGATCGCCGACAAGCAGCAGCAGGCGCAGTTCGAGCGCCAGCAGGCGATGCTGGCCAAGGAGATCGCCTTCATCGAGCGCTTCAAGGCACGCGCTTCGCATGCCGCGCAGGTGCAGAGCCGGGTGAAAAAGCTCGACAAGATCGACCGTGTCGAGCCGCCGAAGCGCCGCCAGATCGTGAATTTCGAGTTCCAGCCGGCGCCGCGTTGCGGCGAGGATGTCGTCACCTTGAAGAATGTACACAAGGCCTATGGCAGCCGCAGCATCTATGAGGGGCTCGACTTCCAGGTCCGCCGCCGCGAGCGCTGGTGCATCATGGGCGTCAACGGCGCCGGCAAGTCGACGCTGCTCAAGCTGGTGGCCGGCGCCTCCGACCCCGACACCGGCACGGTGGCGCGGGGGCCGAGCGTGAAAATGGGCTATTTCGCCCAGCACGCCATGGAGCTGCTCGAAGGTGAGCGCACCGTGTTCCAGACGCTGGAAGACAATTTCCCGCAGGCCGGCCAGGCGCCGCTTCGGGCGCTCGCCGGCTGCTTCGGCTTTTCCGGCGACGAGATCGAGAAGAAATGCCGGGTGCTGTCAGGCGGCGAGAAGGCGCGGCTGGTGATGGCGCTGATGCTGTTCGACCCGCCCAATCTCCTGGTGCTGGACGAGCCGACCAACCACCTCGACATCGCCACCAAGCAGATGCTGATCGAGGCGCTGTCGCAGTATGAGGGCACCATGCTGTTCGTCTCGCACGACCGGCATTTTCTCGCCGCGCTGTCGAACCGCGTGCTGGAGCTGACGCCGGAAGGCATCCACACCTATGGCGGCGGCTATACGGAATATGTCGAGAGGACGGGCCAGGAGGCGCCGGGACTCAGAGGTTAGCAGATCCTCGGCGAACTTTTGTCCCGCCTGTGCTAGGCTTTGGCCACACCTTTATGTCTCGCGCCAAATGGCGTGTTGTGCCTGCCACTTAATAAATTGCTGAGGATCAGGTCCTTGGCTACGAGTTCTGAGACGCGCCGCCAGTTGCTGGTACTTGTCTCCAGCCTGAGCTTTGATCAAGTCAAACTGGCCTTCGTGAGCGATGGCGTTCCTGATGGCGTAAACAGCGCGGACCATATCCCATAGAGAGATAACCTCGGTCGCCAAGCCTGCTGATATATTGCTGGAGTCTCCGACGTGTACTGTCTTTTGTATTCCATATTCAACATAGTGGCCGGTAGATTCGTAGACTCCGCTGGCCAGAATATATGCATATACTTTCCCATGTTTGCTACTTGTTGTTTCTGGTTTTCCTTTCGGATTTAGGATTGCAGACCCATCCGGATGAAGTACTGGTATACCAGCCGAGATTTTGTGCTCTGAAACCAGTTCGAGCACCGACCAAAAGCGTAGCAATGCGAATCCATACTCCGGCTCGGCGGTCGCGTCGCTGTAGGTACTCACGATTAGCCGTGAAAATGGATTCGCTTCCAGACGCGGTAGTAACCGTTCGATACTATTAGCGGTCTCAACCGGATTAAAATCAGACAACAGATTGCCTCGGTAGCCTGGAAAATCGAACCGATGCCACCACTGTGTAGTGTTGTGCTGTGTTGCGACGTAAGCAAATGCGCGGGGCTTCTGTCCCCGGTCGATGCCAAGAACGCTAAAGACGCGATCGGCATGCTGACGGCAATATTCTAGGGCGGCTTCATGACCAGTCGCGACAACCATAGGGTACTCAATGGCGAAGACCGGGGTCGATTCGACGAACGCCCGCTCTGTTGCATCGATAAAAGGCAAAGGTTCAAACCCCGCTCTGTTTAGGAACTGGCTTACAATCTCCGACATGTTGCGGTGAGAAAGGCCTCGACCGAGCGGAAGGATGACGAAACCCTCAAGCTGTTGTGGTTGATGGAGAAGGCAGCCGACGCCAAACACAAAACCAAGGAAACGCGATCCTTGGTGCATCGCCGTTAGAGGACTGACGATATGTGGCTTGCTTGCCAAAAGTGCACGATTTGTAGAAATAGCTGCGACTTGCTTTTCGATCTCTTTGGGTGAAGCTGGCAGGCCAATAGCAGTTCGCACCTGAAAAATGACAGGCAAAAAGTCCACGCGGACGTCGTCGGTGGGAGCTTGTGGAGATTTTCCGACTTCGCCGAAGGGCTCAATTGTGAGGATGGCTGTTCCTATTCCATAGAGACCAGGTTCCATGCTGGCTGGAAGGTCTTGTTCTACTTCGAGCATCCCAGAGACGATATGAGGAGTTGTACCAAAACCAAACGCGAATTCGTTGCGTATCCGATCAATTCGAAAGAAGTCTAAGCTTACATTCCTTACGCGATCCATCTGGACATCAGAGGAAATCGTCATCTGGCAGATAATGCGTTCACCGGCGATATAGGAATGCATGTTTAATTTCAGAGAATTAATGAGAACCGGTGCCATTGAATTACCCCACATCATCCGTGACCCAGCAACCATCAAGTCACATATTGTAGCGATTGCGCAATAGTCAGGTCCTCAGATCTGGTTCGGTAAAATGCTGATATCAGAGCTGTCGCAGTATGAGGGCACCATGCTGTTCGTCTCGCACGACCGGCATTTTCTCGCCGCGCTGTCGAACCGCGTGCTGGAGCTGACGCCGGAAGGCATCCACACCTATGGCGGCGGCTATACGGAATATGTCGAGAGGACGGGCCAGGAGGCGCCGGGACTGAGGAGCTAGGCCGTAAGAGACGCGCCCTCCGTCATCGTCGTCGTGTTGCGCTCAGCGGAGTTCCTGGGCAAGTCCGATGAGAAGGCCTCCAGGCCCGCGGATATAGCAGAGCCGATAAACGTCCTTGTACTGGACGACTTCGCCTGCGAGCCGTGCGCCGCGATTGCGGAGCCTTTCCAGCGTGTCGTCGATGTCGTCCACGGTGAACATGACGCGGAGGTAGCCCAGAGCGTTAACCGGGGCGTTGCGGTGATCCGCGACGACAGGCGGCGTGAGGAAGCGGGATAACTCGAGCCGGCTGTGGCCGTCCGGCGTGCGCATCATGGCAATCTCGACGCGCTGATCGCCCAGTCCGGTGACACGTCCGGCCCATTCTCCTTCGATCGTCGCCCGCCCTTCGAGCTCAAGGCCGAGCTCGCGAAAGAAATCAATCGTCTCTTCGAGGTCATCGACGACGATTCCTATATTGTCCATCCGTTTGAGCGTCATGTGCCAACCTACAAAGTGTCACCCAGACCGTAAACGCATGAACTGCTTGCCAGCGCCGACAATTTCCTCGCCGCTATCAAGCTCTTCGCTGCTGGATCAAAAGCCTATGAGTCTGCAGCCTGGGAAAAAGGCGGCTGTCGAGCCGACGCCGCCTCTGGACTTTTCCGTCCGACCGCTTGCCCGTCGAAGGAACGGGGTGCGGGCCCTTACTTCAGCGAGATCGCCATGCCGCTGAGATCGGCGTTGACCTGCAGGCCGACCTGCTTGCCGGTGAGTTCGAGCTGGGCACCCTTGTCGTTGGTCATGAGGATAACCTGGGCGCCTTTGCCAATCGTGCCACCGCCGCCCGCCGCGCCGTAGACACCCGTCACGTCCCGGGCGCGCCTGATGTGGCGCACGGTGCCGTGGAAATAGGTCTTCGATACGCCGAAGGCGAGGCCGCCGGACACGGCGCCGACCGAGATCGGATAGCTCTTGCCATGGAAGGTGAACGTGCCTTCGCCGCCGGAGCCGCCGATGAAGAAGGCTGCCTTGTAGACGGCGAAGCGGATCGTGCCGCTGTCGGCATGCGCGGCGCTGGCAAAGCCAATGCCCGCAGTGGCGATGGCGGCAACCGCGACTGAACGAAAACTGGACGAAATCTTCATATGAGAACTCCTCAAGGTCGCCGCTTGCCCAACCGGCTGGGCGTGTCAGCGCTGTGTCAAAGTTACAACTGAACAGTCTCGCCTGTCATTTGGTTCCAGGCACGCAGCCCGAATCTGACCGCGGGAAGATCGACATGAAGCGAGGCCTATGGCAAGCGCAAGGGCCAGACATCGCGTATACGTGCCAGACATCGCGTATACGTGATTGGCGCGGCCGGCACGTCGGCCGAGCCTGCAGAGAGAGGGACGGCATCAGCGGGGAAGCCTACGCGCGTGCGGAATTCAAGATGATGCGATTCACGGGAAGGGGCCTGGGGATGAGAATTGCAATGGGAATTGCAATGTCCGCATTGGCCGCGACGGTGGCTGGATGCGCGACCTCTCCGGTCGACTATGGGACGTCGCTTTCGCCGCAGGACCCGAAATGGGTGTCGCCGGAATGCCAGCAGGCCCGAGCGGCGGCTTCGGACTACGAGGCCCGCGAAAAACAGCATCCGGGTTGGGAATTCGCGGCACTTGGCCCATATGGGCTGGGGATCATCGCGGCCACCAAGGAGGCCGAGCAGAAGCAGCGGAAGCTTTACGCCCGCAACGTGCACCTGCAATGCTCGAGCCTGCCTTTGCCGAAAGAACTGCAGGGCGATCTGGGCCCGGCGGTCGCAAAGGCGAAATATCCGTAGCCACAAAGAGCCCAGAGCCTGCCTGACCCACGCATACCTGGCTCTTGCAGCGCGTGCCGACGCCGACATCGATCAGCATACTCGTCGCGTCTGACCCGTTGCCGACATCCGGTCAACCTGCGATCCTATCGTCATGGAAAAACCTGCCGCGCCATGGCCTTTGCTGCAACTCGCGATCGAGGCGAAGTCGAGAGCCGATGAGGGGAAGCTGCGTATCGTCCTGTCGAGGCTGGCGGACGAGGATCCCTGCTTCCACGTCAAATGGGACGAGGAATCCGGTCAGACGATCATCGCCGCCATGGGCGAACTTGAACTCGACATCATCATCGACCGCGTGCGCCGCGAGTTCAATCTTGCGGTGAATGTCGGCGCCCCGCAGGTTGCCTATCGCGAGACGATCACCCGCAGCCATCAGCAGGACCACACCCACAAGAAGCTGCAGGTGGCCTATCGCGAGACGAGCACCGGCAGCCATCAGCAGGACTACACCCACAAGAGGCTGTTCGCCGGCACGGGTCAGTTCGCCCGCGTCAAGATCATGTTCGAGCCGAACGCGCACAATCCGGACTTGGTGTTTGCGTCGAGGATCGTCGGCGGTGCGATCCCGAACGAATATGTGGCGGGGGTCGAAAATGGGCTGCGCAGCGCCCTGTCGGCTGGGCCGTTCGCCGGTTTTCCGATGATCGGTGTCAGGGCGACGCTGGTGGACGCGGCCTGGCACGAGACCGACTCCTCGGCCCTGGCTTTCGAAATTGCGGGCCGCGCCTGCTTTCGCGAAGCCGCGCCGCATCTCGGCGTGCAACTGCTCGAGCCGATCATGAAGGTCGAGGTGGTGACGCCGGCAGACTATGCCGGCGGCATCGTCAGCGAGTTGAAGGGCCGCCGTGGCCGGGTCCGAGACCAGGAAAGCCGCGAAAGCGCAGTCGTCATCAACGCGATGGTGCCGCTCGCCACAATGTTCAAACTGGAGTCGACACTCTGGTCGCGTTCGAACGGGCAGGCGCGCTTGAGCGCCAGCTACGCCGCATACGCTCCCGTTCCGACTGCTGTCGACCCCGACCCACCGCCCGCTGCGGCCGCCTTCGCCTGACGTCCGCTCGCGGCCGCTGTGATCGCGCCGAAGCGCTCAAGTTGCTGTCGGCTCAGCCTTATGATGGGGCGTTGATGGCGAATTGCGCGGCGAAAGCCCTGGCATAAGCGGGCCGTGCTTCCCCGCGCGCCACATAGGCAGCCAGGTTTTGATATTCGTCCAGAATGCCTGACATTCTCAGGCGCAGCAGCACCGATACCATCAACAGATCGCCCGCGCTGAATGCACCATCGAGCCATTCTGCGGCGCCCAGATAGGCCGAGAGCTTGTCCAGCACTGCCCGAACACGGTCTTTCACCAGCGGCAGGCGCTCCTCGGCCCAGGACCTGTCGGCTTCGAATATCCTGGCCGTCGTCAAATCGAGGACCGGCGGCTCGACGGTGTTGAGCGCGGCAAACATCCAGGTGATCGCGCGGGCGCGGGCATGGCGTTCCCGGGGCAGCAGGCCCGCATGCTGCTCGGCAAGATGAAAGATGATCGAGCCGGTCTCGAACAGGCATAGAGATCCTTCTTCATAGGTGGGGATCTGGCCGAAGGGTTGGATGGCCAGATGGCCAGGCGCCTTCATCCCGGCGAAGGAAACGAGACGAACCTCATAGGGCTGCCCCACTTCTTCGAGCGCCCAGCGAACGCGCGTATCGCGCGCCAGTCCCTTGCCGCCATCGGGCGACCGTTCAAAGGCTGTGATGGTGGGGATCATGGGAGGCTCCGGGTGGTTGGTTCGGCGTCCGGTTCTTGGTTGCACCCAAAGGACGAACGGCCGAGGTACTTCCCGACACCCTACCTCGTTTTTCAGCCATGGAAGGGTAGGGGCGGCACCGAAGCTGCCGATCTCCCCCCTCGTGGGCAGGGCAATCGCATATGGCGGCGCCAGCCCCCACTCCGGCCGCTTCGAGGCCACCTCTCCCCCATGTATCCGGTTCAAACTGTTACCCATCTATCCGGTTCGGACAGGCGTCTTTCCTCTCCCTCCGGAGGGACCCACGAGGGAGGAGATCACAGCGTCGCCGCCTCGCCAAACCACCGTGACGCGGCCTTTGCAGCCTCCTCAACGTCAGGCTCAGCATCAGCAGCCCAGGCGACAAAGCCATCCGGGCGCACGAGCATGGCGCTGAGGCCCAGCCGCCCCCTGGCGTCCGCAGCAACATAGGTGATCCGCCCATTCCAGCGGCTGGCCAGCGCCCGAAGGGCAGGGCTGATGTCGAAGTCCAGAAGCAGGCCTTGCCCGGTCCTTAAGCGTTCGCCGAGTCTCGTCCCGTCGGCCAGTTCGAAATCGGGCGCGCTGCGGCCCACCAGTGGGTGGCTGCCGCCAAGGTCGTAGCGCAGCGAAACGCCCCAGACGCGCTCGGCGAAATAGGTCGCGCCGTCGCGCGTGTCGATGAGATCGCGGATGATGGCTTCGAGCGCGCGCGAACTGCGGCTTGGCCGCATCAGCGCGACCTGGGCGCGCGACCAGTCGAGAACCTGTGCGCCCACCGGATGCCGTTCATCGAAATAGCTGTCGAGCAGGCCGGCCGGCGGGTCGCCGCGTATGGTGGCGGCAAGCTTCCAGCCAAGGTTCATCGCATCGCCGAGCCCGAGGTTGAGCCCCTGGCCGCCCAGCGGCGAATGGATGTGCGCGGCGTCGCCGGCAAGCAGCACCCGGCCGTTGCGGTAGGCGGCCGCCTGGTAGGCGCGATCGGTCCAGGTCGTGGCGAGGCGCAACGCCGTCAGGGTGACGTCCGTGCCGGACACGCGGCGCAACACCGCCTGCACATGTTCTGGTGTGATCGGGTCTGTCCGGTGGAAAGCGGCTCCGTCGAACTCGACCATCGCGATGGTGCCGGGCCGGGAGTAGGTATACATGCCCGTCGGCGTATAGTGGCGGCCGAGGCTGAGTATGTCGGGATCGGCCAGCTCGACTTCAACGGAATAGCCGGTGAACTCGGCATCGGTGCCGGTGAACGCAAAGCCGCCGAGCTTGCGAACCGTGCTGCGGCCGCCATCGCAACCGACGAGCCAGCTTGCGTGAAAAGTCTCGCCACCGGCGCGGATGGCCACGCCTTCGTCCGACTGGGTGAAGCCGTCGACGCCGAGGCCACGCCTGATCTCGACGCCCATCGCGCCTGCGCGCGCGGCAAGCACGATTTCGAGATGCTCCATCTCGACCGCCATGCTGGTGCCGGCCGGGTCCGGCAGGCGATACGGCCATTTCGAGCTGTCGACGGCATCGAGGTGGAACTGGATGCCGGCGAAATGGCCACCGGGGCGGCGCGGCTGCTGCATCCAGTGCGCGGCAGCCAATTTGCCGCCGCCCGGGCCATCGTTCGCCGGCGGCGCAATGTCGTCCAGCAGGCCGCGACGGTGGAAGGCCTCGATGGTGGGCACGTTAAGGCCGCGCATGCCGAAGGGGAGCCGCTTCAACGGCGAGCTGGGGCTCTCGGCCTGCTCCAGCACCAGCACGGAGAGGCCTGCCAGACGCAGCTCGCAGGCGAGAAACAGGCCGACAGGACCGGCACCGGCAATTACGACATCATAGGGAATCGGGTTGTGCATGAACTACTCCTTGGTCGATGTGTTCGACCGGAGCGTTCCTCGAGTTTGAGAGCCACACGGACGAACGATTGGGCGCTCAAACAGCGTCCGATGTTCGTCGTGGGGATCTCGTGCACGAAGCCAAAGACCAGAGCTTTCCCTGGCGAAAGGATTTCGCCTGCGGAAGGAGTTGGGCTTACCAAACCAACTCTGCCTTTTCCGACAGCGGCTATATAAGGTTATGACGGCTGATCCGCAACAGGGTGAACGTCATGGTTTTCTGGACAGCGAGCGTGGCTGGACTGGCGATCGCTTATCTCTTTGGCTCCGTCCCCACGGGCTATCTGGCGGGGAGACTGCTGAGGGGTATCGATATCCGGCAGCATGGCTCCAGATCCACCGGCGCAACCAACGTCTTGCGGACCCTAGGCAAAGGGCCTGCCTTGGCGGTGCTGCTGGTCGATGTGTTGAAAGGCGTGGCGGCGATCGTCTTTGCCCGCTGGCTCTATGCGTTGCCGTTCCTCACGCCGCCGGCAGGGCTTGACCCGCAAAGCTTTGTGCCGTGGGCCGTCTGCATGGCCGGACTTGCCGTGTTGCTGGGGCATGGCCGTTCGGTCTGGTTGAATTTCACCGGTGGCAAATCCGCCGCGCCAGGGCTCGGCGTGCTCCTGGCGCTGTCCTGGCCGATCGGTCTGGGTGCCGCGGCGGTTTTCTGCGCCGTGCTGGCACTTTCCAGGATTGTTTCCCTGAGCTCGATGCTGGCGGCGTTGACGGCGATTGCTCTCGTCTGCGGCCTGGATCAGCCTTTGCCCTACCGGCTGCTGGTGATTGCCGGCGGCCTCTATGTGCTCGCGCGCCACCGCGCCAACATCCGGCGGCTGCTGGCCGGCACGGAGCCGCGCCTGGGGCAAGGTAGCCCGGAATCGAAAACGGAACCGCAGATCTAGAGTGTCGGCTCACACAAACACGATAGGGTTTGTCTCGCGCCGTGCGATGCCGATCAATTCCGCTAGTCCATCCGCAAATTCCCGAACCCATGCGTCGGTGCTGGATTCGATGAGCCCCAAGTCGCGTTCGAGCTCGCCGAAGCTCGGCTCCTCGATCGTGTCTCCCATATGGCCACCGGAATAGAGCACAAGCCGTTCCAGAGCCGACCCTTCGCCGATATGGCCGGCGATCCACTCCCGAAGGTGGCCGACAAGCGAGATGTTTCCGATTCGCCACGCAATAGCCACGACCGCGTCGGGCGCAAGATTCACGCCCTCGGGATGAATCACCTCGCATTCGCCCGTTACTGGTTCCCGCTGAAAGCGATAGTCGGGGAATTCCTGCTCCATAGTTGAAGCACTTTTGAAAACTGCTGCATCAAGACCCATGCCGATCCCCCACGCCGCGCCGGAAGCCATCCATATATTCGACACCGTCAGGTGGTCAAATCTGGCAGAAGCCGACCCTGAAATCGTGGGAGAGGATGGGGATGCGTGTCTTCTGGTTTGCAGCACTAAACTTCGTGACGATGTTGTTGGCGATGCCTTCCGTTGCCTGCGTCATGCAAGCCGAGCGGGATCTGCATGACATCAAATATGCCGACGTTGTCGTCGTTGGCCGGATTGTCAATTATCAGATTGTTCGCGACCCGATCGCCCGGCAACGATATCGCGACATGCTCGCCCGTTCCCCCAAGTTGCGAGAGGTCATGCCGAAGGAGCCTCGCGGCTTCATGACGGACTATGCGCGCTTTGACATAGTGGTCGACGAGGTTCTGCGCGGCAAGGCGCCGGACAGGCTGGCTGCAACCTGGGACAATTCCACATTCGGCGAGGTCGAGGATATGGGGCCGGATATGTTTCTGATTGCGCTGCGTGACCCGAAATCTCCGATACCACCGCTGCGCGGTCCAAGCGCCACGGTTGCGTCCAACCCGGCTCCTGCGACGCTGACGGTGCTTCAGGCGCCTTGCGCAAGTCCGTTCATATTCGAGAGTTCGAGCAAGGAAGCGGCCGAGCTACGCCGGATTCTCGGCCAGAGAGCCGAATAACCAACTGCGGCACGTTTCAACTCGGTTCCCTAAGGTCGGGGTCTACTCCGGCAGGCCCGCCATCCGCATGGCGTCGGTGACGTCGCCGATAATCTCCGGCGCCAGCCCCACCGCCGCCGACCACCTGCCGATGGAAAAATGCGGGTCGAGCGCCATCAGCCGCGCTCCCGCCGCCTTTGCTTCCTCGATCCGACCGAGCCTGGCTAGCGGTGCGGCCAGCCATCCGTGCAGGATGCTGAAGCCGGGGTTCATCTCCACCGCCCGCCGGCCGGCCACTATGGCCTGCTCATGCCGGCCGTTGAGGAAGTTGCCGAAGCCGATCATGCCTTGCGGCACGCAGTTCATGGCGTCCAGCGGGTTCAGCCGCAACGCTTGTTCGCCCCAGTCGATGGCGCGTGTCGCGTCACCGCCATAGGCCACCGGCACGCAGCCGAAGGCATAGACGAAGGCACAGGAGGCGCTGAGCGAGAGCGCCTGCGAAAACGCCTCGTCGGCGAGCTTGCGGTCATGCTCGACCAGGCCGATGGTGAAGCCGGCCAGAGCCAGAGCCATAGCATCGCCCGAGCCATGCTCGATCGCCGCATGGGCATGGCGGGATGCCTTCTCGCTGTGCTCCGCCAGCATGCCGCCGCGGATGAAAAGCGTTTGATGCGCCCAGGCGGCAAAGCCATGGACGAGCGCATAGCTCGGCTCGATGGCCAGCGCCTGCTCGAGCAGCGGCAGGCCCTTGGCGGCGCCCTGCGGCATGAAGGTGTAGACGTCGGGCAGCGCGCGCAGAAAGAGATCGTAGGCGTCGAGACTGTCGGGCCGCTTGCGCTTGACGCGCTCGATCTCGGCCCGGCGCAGATTGGGCTCGATTGCGGCGACCACGCTGATGGTGATCTCGTCCTGCAGCGCGAACACGTCGGTCAGCTCGCGGTCGTAGCGTTCGGCCCACAGATGGCTGCCGTCCTCGGCGTCGATGAGCTGGCCGGTGATGCGCACGCGGCTCCCCACCTTGCGCACGCTGCCTTCCAGCACATAGCGCACGCCGAGTTCGCGCCCGACCTGCTTCATATCCACCGCGCGGCCTTTGTAGGTGAAGCTTGAATTCCGCGCGATCACGAACAGCCAGCGGATGCGCGACAGGCCGGTGATGATGTCCTCGACCATGCCGTCGGCGAAGTAGTCCTGATCCGCATCGCCGCTCAGGTTGACGAAGGGCAGCACGGCGATCGAGGGGCGGGCGGGAATGCCCAGGCCAGGCTTCGCCTGTTCCATAGGCGTTGTCGCCTCGGCGCCGGCCTCCTCGCGCACGGTGCCGACGAAGCGAAAGCCCCGGCGCAGGATGGTGCGGACAAGGCGCTGCTGCTCGCCATTGTCCTGCAGGGCATTGCGGGCTGCGTTGACGCGGCTCGCCAGCGTCGCGTCGGAGACGATGCGCCCCTGCCAGACCGCGTCGACCAGATCGTCCTTGCTGACCACCCGCTCGCGGTTGCGGATCAGATATTGCAGCAAGTCGAACACCTGCGGCTCGACGGCGATCAGGTCGTTGCCGCGACGCAGTTCGCGCCGGTCGCCGTCCAGGGCGAAATCCTCGAAAAGATACGGCAAATTGCTGGCTCCAGGCGCGTGGAAGATTGCGACTCGAGCACCTTAGCCGTGTGGTGGCCCCAAAATCAAAGCCATCTCAAGGGAAAATCAAGAGGTCCTGAAGGTGGCCTCAAAGCAAGCGCGGCGACTGCGGCGCATAGTCCTCCTGCAACCAACGCAAACAACACTTTGAAAAGGAGAACTCAAATGTCGAACAATGCAGCAAATTCCGTCGTCCTCGTGCATGGCGGCTTTGTCGATGGCTCCGGCTGGGAAGGCGTCTACCACCAGCTCAAGAAAGACGGCTACGACGTCACCATCGTCCAGAACCCGACCACCTCGCTCGCCGACGATGTCGCGGTGACCAAGCGCGCCATCGCAGAGGCGAAGGGCGATGTCATCCTGGTCGGCCATTCCTATGGCGGCGTCGTGGTGTCGGAAGCCGGCACGGATCCCAAGGTGGCTGCTGTCGTCTATATCGCGGCCTTCGCGGCGGATGCCGGCGAGTCGGTCTCGACCCTGATCGCCAACCCGCCTCCCGGCGCTTCCGTGCCGCCGATCCTGCCGCCCGTCGACGGCTTCCTGATGCTCGACAAGGCTAAGTTCGCCGCTTCCTTCGCCGCCGATGTCCGTCCCTCGCTCGCTGCCTTCATGGCGGACTCGCAGGTTCCGTGGGGCATTCCGGCGCTCGAAGGCAAGGTCACCAAGCCGGCCTGGAGGGTGAAGCCGAGCTGGTATCTCGTCGCCACCGACGATCATATGATCCCGCCGCCGGCACAGCGCCAGATGGCGACCCGGGCCGGGGCAACGACGGTGGAAGTGCCCGGCAGCCACGCGGTCTACGTTTCCGATCCCTCGGCTGTCGCCAAGATCATCGAACAGGCGGCTGCCGGCGTCGGCAAGAAGTGAGCCTGCATGATCGAAATAAACAGCCCGGGCACTTGGCGCCCGGGCTTTTCTTGTTTCACCCGTGCCCGGACGACGGCGTGGCGATCCTGATATCCGAGGTCTTCGATCTTATCTCCGACATCCAGTGGCCGCTCCTGAAGAGCGTAGGGCCTGGTGGCTGTGCCAAACCATACGCATCGGTGATAACAGGCTCCAGCGCAGGCGAGGGACGGTTCCGGACACACAATGGCAAGGCGGTTTGCGTTTCTCCTGGTTCGCGATTTCACCCTGTCGCCGCTGTCGCTGTTCATCGACACGCTACGTCTGGCGGGCGATGAGGGCGACCGCAGCCGCAGGATCGAGTTCGACTGGGAGATCGTCGGCGAACGCGGCCTGCCGATCCGGGCAAGCTGCGGCGTCGAATTGCTCCCTACGAAGGAGATCGGCAATCCCGAAGATTTCGACAATGTGGTGGTGGTCGGCGGCCTGCTCGACACCAACCGTAGCCTGAGTTCCGACAAGGAAGCGTTCCTGTTGCGCGCCGCCGAGAAGGGGGTGCCGCTGACGGCGCTGTGCACGGGAAGCTTCGTGCTCGCGCGCTACGGCCTGCTCGACGGCTACGCTGCTGCCGTCAGCTGGTTCCACATCAAGGATTTCCGCGGCCAGTTCCCCGATGTCAACGCCCATGCCGACAGCCTATTTTCCGTCGACCGTGGCCGCTCGACCTGCGCCGGCGGCACGGGTGCCGCAGACCTCGCCGGCTATTTCGTGTCGCAGTTCATCGGCCAGAAGGCGGCGGAAAAGGCCGCCAAGATCCTGGTGCTCGACCGGATCAGAAGCAGCCGGGACGTGCAACCCGTCGGCGACCTGTTTCCAGCGGCGTCGAGCCGCGCGGTGAAGCGCGCCTTGCTGTTGATGGAGAGCAATCTCCAGGAGACGCTGTCGGTCAGCGAGATCGCAAGCCGCCTGAACTGCTCGCGGCGCCAACTCGAGCGTCTCTTCGGCACCGAGCTCGGCATCGGCCCGATGGCGGCATACCTGGCGCTACGGGTGCATCATGCAAAGTCGCTGCTCGAAGGCAGCGACCTGCAGATCGGCGACATCGCCTATCGCTGCGGCTTCACCAATGCCGGCCATTTCAGCCGCGTGTTCCGCCAGCAGACCGGCATCACGCCAACCCATCTCAGGCATCCCAACCGCATGCCCGCCGGCGCGGCGGGACAATGAAGCCGGCCACCAAGCGCCGCCTCGGCGGCGCCCGAGCCGTGCTGGCTCCTGGGCGACATGGATCACAGGCGACATGGATCACAAAATCCGCTGACCGTCTTCGTCGAGCAGAACGCAGCCCTCAGGGTCGAATCCGAGGTCGATCGTCTCGCCTTCGCGAAGGACGCGGCCGGTGATCGGCGCGTTGGCGCGGATGCTGGTCTTGCCGCCGATGTCAATCTCGTAGATGGCGCTGCCGCCCAGATACGAGGCCGAGACGACGCGGCCGGACAGAAGGTTGGCGCTCGCCGCCGCGCCGACCGACAGTTTCTGCGGCCGCACCACGACAGTGACCTTGCTGCCCTGCGCAAGCGGCCTTGGACATGCCACCTCGATCGTCTGACCGGTGGCAAGCACCACCGCCGTTCCCTGGCCGGACCTGCTCACAGTCCCGGCAAGCATGTTGGCCTTGCCGAGGAAGTCGGCGACGAAGGCCGTGGCCGGCGTCTCGTAGACCTCCTGCGGGGTTCCGATCTGCTCCACCGCGCCTGCGTTCATCACCACGATGCGATCCGACATGGAGAGCGCCTCTTCCTGATCGTGGGTGACGAAGATAGCGGTGATGCCGGTTTCCTTCTGGATCTTCTTGATCTCGACGCGCATCTCCTCGCGCATGTTCGCGTCCAGCGCCGATAGCGGCTCGTCGAGCAGCAGCACCTGTGGCTCGAAGACGATGGCACGGGCGAGCGCGATACGCTGCTGCTGCCCGCCCGACAGCTGCGACGGCAGCTTCTTCTCGCTGCCGGGTAGCCGCACCATGTCCAGCGCCTGGCCGACCTTGCGCGCAATCTCGGGCTTCGGCACGTTGCGGTACTTCAGGCCGAAGGCGACATTGTCGAAGACGTTCTTGTGCGGGAACAGCGCGTAGCTCTGGAAGACCAGCCCGATGTTGCGCTTGTAGATCGGCACGTCGTCGACCCGGCGCCCGTCAATCATGATCTGGCCGCCCGAAATGTCGACGAGGCCGGCGATGGAGCGCAGGATCGTGGTCTTGCCGCAGCCCGAAGGCCCGAGCAAGGTGATGAAGCTGCCCTTGGCGATGGAGAGCGAGAAATCGCGCACGGCGACGAACTTGCCATAGGCAATGTCGATGTCGCGGAACTCGACCGCCGGCTGGCTCGTCCCGGCGCCGCCCGGCGCGGACACGCCCACACCGGCCCTTGCCGCCCCGGCCGCTTCCGGCCGGGGCACCTGTGAAAGGTCTTGGCTGTCAGGCACCTTTCGAGATCCTGTTCCACTGCTTGGTCCAGGCGTCCTCGTTGGTCGCCCAGTAGACCGGGTCGGCGAAGGTCAATGCCTTCATCGTGCCGGTCTTGTCGAAGGCCGGCAGCTTCTCGATCTTCTCGGTCAGCTTGACCTTTGTCGGGTCGAGCGACGGCGGATAGCTCTGGCCCTCGGCCACCGCGATGGAGGTCGCCGGGTCGAGCATGAAGTTGATCAACTCCTCGCACTCGGCCATCGGCGAGCCTTTCAGGATCAGCATGTCCTCCATCCAGGCATAGGAGCCAGCCGGATCGAGATAGCCGATCGGATGGCCCTGGTCCTGCAATGCGGCAACGCGGCCCGACCATGCGTCTGTCACCACGATCTCGCCCTTGGAAAGCAGGTCCATCAGCTCGGCGCCGGAGCTCCAGAACTTCTTGGCGAGATCGCGCGTCTCGCGCACCTTGGCCCAGATCGTGTCCATGTCCTTGAGGTTGTTGGGGTCCTGTCCGGTGGCGAGCGCCGCGTACCAGACGCGCGTGGTCATGTCGTCATAGCCGCCGACCTTGCCGGCATATTTCTTGTCGAGTAGCAGGGCCGCGCCCTTTTCCTTGGCTTCCTCGGGCGAGATCATCTTGGTGTTGTAGGCGATGCCTGTCGTGCCGTAGTCGTAAGGCACGGCCGAGAGTTTCGGCGTCAGCTTGCGGAACGGATCGATCATCGGCTGCAGCACATTCGCCATGTTGGGAATGTTGGCCTCGTTGATCTCCGAGGTCAGGCCGGCATTTACATATTTGATGTAGTAGTTGACGCCGGAGGAATGGATGACCTGGTAGTCACCGGGCTTCGAGGTCTTGATCTTGGTGATGATCTCGTCCTCGTCGCCGAACGTGCCCTGGACCACCTTGATCTTGGTCTTGGTCGTGTAGGGCTGGAAGGCATATTTGTCGATCGCGTCCTGCACCGTGCCGCCCCAGCCGTCGAAGCGAACCTCTTCGACCGCGGCGAGCGCCTGCCTCATCCAGGGCATGTCGAGACCCGCCGCGGCCGCCGCGGCGGCCGTCAGCGTCAGGAAAGTGCGGCGGCTCAGATCGCCGTTGCGATACCTATCGTGCAGCCGTTCAAGCCGCTTGCCGTTGGACAGTTTCATCGTGCTTCCTCCTTTGGTTGGCCGCGTCGTTTCAATCTGGTCAGGCTCTGCAGGATCAGGCCGCCGAGCAGCGGGATGCCGACGGTCACCAGGATCATCACGGTGCCGAGCGCGTTGATCTCCGGGCTGATCGAGATCTTGAGCATCGAAAGGATCTGGGTGGGCATGGTCTCGACGCCTGCCGGCCGCCAGAACAGGCTGGCCGACGTGTTGTCGAACGAGATGGTGAAGGCGAGCAGCGCGCCGCCGACGACGGCAGGGATGAGCAGCGGCAGCGTGATCTCGCGGAAGGACGAAAAGCGCGAGGCGCCGAGCGAGAGTGCCGCCTCCTCATAGACGCGCCGGATGCCGACCATGCGCGCCTGGGTAATCAGCACAACGTAAGGCACCGCGAGCAGGATATGGCCGAGCACCAGCAAAAGCATGGTCCTCGGCTGGTCGATCGCCTTGATCAGCACCAGAAGGCCGACGCCGAGGATGGTCTCCGGCACCAGCGCCGGCAGGATCACCAGCGTGCTCAGCGCCTGCTTGCCGCGAAATTCGAAGCGCACCAGCGCAAACGCCGTGACGACACCTATTGCCGTGGTGACAGCGGCGGTGACCAGCGCGATCCACAGCGACGTGCGGAAGGCGGCCAGCACCTGCTCATTGGCCATCAGCTTGCCGTACCATTGCAGGCTGAAGCCGGTCATCGGGAAGCCGCCGAACATCGAGGCGTTGAACGACAGGATCACTGTCGCCACGATCGGCGCGAACATGAAGATGTAGACGCAGACCGTGACAAAGCCGGTCAGCCGCCAGGCCCATCTGCCTTCCTCTTTTCGCCGCGCCTTCATCCGCCCAATCCCGTCATCCACCCAGTCCTTTGACGATCTGCGACATGCCCATGTAGCGTGTGTAGATGGCGGCGAAGAAGCCGAGCACGACGAACAGCACGATGGAAAGCGTGGCGCCCATCGGCCAGTTCAGCTCGCCCATGATGGTGTCGTAGATCAAATTGCCGAACAGCGCGTCGCGGCCGGAGCCGAGCAGCTGCGGCGTGACATAGCTGCCGGCGGCCAGCACGAAGCAGAGCAGCAGGCCCGCCGCCAGGCCGGGCAGCGAAAGCGGAAGCGTGACCTCGCGGAACGCTTGCGCGCTCGTGCAGCCCATCGAGCGAGCGGCCGAAATCAGCGTGCGGTCGATGCCCTCGAGGCTGACATAGACATTGAGGATCATGTAGGGCAGCAGGAAGTGCAGCATGCCCAGGATGACCGCGCCCTCATTGTAGAGCATCGGCAACGGCTCGTTGATGATGCCCAGTTTCAGCAGCGCAACGTTGATGACGCCCTGTTCGCCCAGGATGTTGATCCACGAGAAGGTGCGGATGGTGAAGCTGATCCAGAACGGCACGATGAGCAAAAGCAAGAGCAGCCACTTGTGCTTGAAGGTCGTCGCCCAGATGAAATAGGCGGGAAAATAGCCCAGCACGCCGCAGAGCACCGCCGTCATCGCGCCGACCCTCAGCGTCTTCAAAAGGAAGCCGGAATAATAGCTGTCGGTGAGGAATTCGTGCCAGTTCGCCGTCGTCAGCGCGCTGGTTTCCACACCGGCGGTGACGAAGGTGAAGAAGGTGTAGGCCGCCATCACGGCGATCGGCAGCACCAGGAAGAAGATCAGCAGCAAGAGCACCGGCGCGACCAGCATCCAGGCCAGCCGCGGATCATACAATGTCCATCGTCGTTTCATGAGCACCCGGACGTCCGCGCCTTCTTTGAAGCGCTTATTGTGTTCCCGGGGCCAAGATTGGGTGATTGGAGGCGCGATGTCTACAGTCGGCGATTGAGCCAGTGTCGAGGACGGTTGGCGGGCGCTGCCTCAGCCCTTCGAGATACCGCGCGCGATCAGCCGGGCCAGACGCTGCGAAAACGCCCTGGCGTCCGCCGGCTTGTCGCCGTCGAGCACGCGCGCCTCGTCGTAGAGGAGGTGGGCGGCGTCATCCTTGAAGGCTTGGTCCTCTTCGCCAAGGCCGGCCAGCGCCAGCACGCGTTCGTGGCGCGGGTTGATTTCGAGGATCGGCTTCGCTGCCTTGTCGAGGCGGCCGGCGGCATTCATCAGCCGCTCGAACTGCCGGTCGGGACCATGCTCGGGTGCGACCAGGCAGACGGCACTTTCGGTCAGGCGGTCGGAGGCCTTCACGTCCGAGACGGCGTCCCCGAGTGCGGCCTTGACGAAAGCCAGGAAACCGTCGACCTCAGGCGTCGCCACCGTCTCCGGCTTCTTGGCGTCGTCGAGCAGCGGGATGTCAGACAGTTCGGCCACGCCTTGCGTGACCGATTTGAACGGCTTGCCGTCGAAGTCCGGCGCCATTGTCACCCAGAAACTGTCGACCGGGTCGGTCAAGAGCAGTACCTCGATGCCGCGCGCCTTGAAACCTTCGAGCTGCGGCGAGGCTTCGAGCCGGGCGCGGTCGTCGCCGGCCATGAAGAAGATCGCCTTCTGGCCCTCCTTCATCGCGGCGACATAGTCGGCGAGGCCGCGCCAGCCTTCACCTGATGTGGTCGAGTGGAAGCGGGCGAGCTTCAGCAATTGCTCGCGCCGCTCATGGTCCTCGTAGAGCCCTTCCTTGAGGACGACGCCGAAATTGCCCCAGATATTCGCATAGGCCTCGGCATCGCTTTCCGCCAGCTTGACGAGGTCGCCAAGCACGCGGTTGGTCAGGCCCTTGCGGATCGAGGCCAGCAGCGGGCTTTCCTGGATCATTTCGCGCGAGACGTTGAGCGGCAGGTCGGCGGAATCGACCAGCCCGCGCACGAAGCGCAAATAGCGCGGCAGAAGGTCGGCCTCGTCGGTGATGAAGACTCGGCGCACATAGAGCTTCATGCGGCCCTTGCGGTCCTGGTCGAACAGATCGAACGGACGTGAGCCGGGCACGAAGGCAAGCACGGAGTATTCCTGCCGGCCCTCGGCGCGGAAATGGATGGTGGCGGCGGGTTCATCATACTGGCCGGCGACGCTACGGTAGAAGTCGGTGTATTCCTCGGGCTTGATCTCGCTCTTCGGCCGGACCCAAAGTGCCGTGCCGTCGGCAATGTCGCGCGCCTCGGCGCCGGGTTTTTCGATGAGCGTGATCGGCACCGGCACATGGCCCGACTGCGACTTGGCCAGTTGCTCGAGCCGGTAGGATCCGGTGTAGGAGACGGCGTCGTCCATGAGATGCAGCACGACGCGGGTGCCGCGCCGCGGTGCGGCTTCGAGCGGGGCGGGCGCGATCTCGTAGGAACCCTTGCCGTCGGAGGACCAGCGCCAGGCCTCTTCGCTTCCGGCCAGGCGGCTGATGACGTCAACCCTGTCGGCGACCATGAAGGCGGAGTAGAAGCCGACGCCGAACTGGCCGATGAGCTGCGTGTCTTCTGTGCCTGCACCGGCGCGCTCGATGAAGGCGCGCGTGCCCGAACGGGCGATCGTGCCCAGCGCCTCGGCCATGTCGTCGCGGCTCATGCCGATGCCGTTGTCCTCGACGATGATCTCTTTGTTGTCCGCATCAGCCGAAATCGAGATGCGCGGCTTGGGGTCGTCGCCCAGCAATTCGGGATGGCTGACGGCCTCGAAGCGCAGCTTTTCGCAAGCATCGGCGGCGTTGGAAATCAGCTCGCGCAGGAAGACGTCCTTGTCGGAATAGACCGAATGCACCATCATGTGCAGCAGCCGCGAAACATCCGCCTCGAACGCCCTGGTTTCCGTCGCTTTCGTATCCGTCGTCATTCAGATTTTCCCACGCTGTTCATCCGCCCGCCGCGCCAAGGCGCGTTCAGGACTTCCTTTCAACCATTTTTGGCGGCGCTGGCAACTGTGTTCGACAGGGGTCGGCGCGACCGATGATATTGGGATGGGATGCGAAGGCGACAAGGGGCGGGAATGCCGGCGATGAAACTGCCGATCTCCCCCCTCGTGGCAGGGCTATCGCATATGAGTAAAGAGGTCATAGAAGAAGTCTTTGCTCCAGTTTGCCCTGCGCATCTTGCTGGCGATTGGCTTGTCGAGTGGATGGGCAGCCAAGATGTTTTGAGCGAGCCTTCGGATGACAGCCAGGTTTTGTGGAGCGTTATCCTTTCGGGTGCGAGCGTCGTCTTCGCGGAAGACGACATCAAGGCTCCAGTGCAACTGGTTCTCGATCGTCCAGTGGGCGCGAACCGTCTCAGCCAGATGCTTGGGCGTCAGCACCTTGGAAAGCGCGACGTATCGGACCGAGGCAGCCGTCTTGCCGTCGGTGGTGCGCAGAGCCTCGATACGGCCGATGGCCTTGAGGCCGGGGAACACGGGCAGGTCCTTGAGTTTGGCAAGCGGCAGCACGCTGGCTCGTCGCACTTCCGTGCGACCATGAGCCGTATCGCGCGTTTCGAAACTGGCGATCTCGCCCGCCACGGCGAAGCTTTTCTCAGCTGCGGCAAACAGACGGCCCCGGTTGGCCTTCAGCCCAAGGGCATAATGCGCCTTCTGCGCAATCAGCGCCTCGGCCGTGTCGGGGCGGCAATGCAGGGCGTCGGCGGTGACCGTGCAGCCCTTGAGGTCCAAGCTCTTCAGCAACGCCAGCGTCGCCCCAACCTCGTCGGAGGCCAGCGCCCGCGTTGCTGCAATCGCCAGCCTGGTCTCGGCATCCCAGGCATTGACCATCAGCGGTGGCATGAAGGCACGGCCCTTCTCATAACCGCGCCTGAGCGCCTTGCCGTCGATGGCCACCACGCCACGCGGCGAGCCAAGTCCAAGCTCACGCCGCAATGCCACCATGAAGGCGCTCAGTGCATCCGACAGCGCCTGCGGATCAAGAAGCCGAAACACCCGGCTGAAGGTGTCGTGGCTCGGACACCCATGCTTCAGCTCGACGATCGCTTTCAGTTCGTCTTCCCGGCCCTCCACGAATTCAGCAATGTCCACACAGCTTTTGGCCCCACACAGCGTCGCTGCAAGTGCCACAAACAGAAGTTCAGCAAGATTATGCCGCGCGTTGATGTCGCGCGGATCGCGAACTTCTTGCAGGATCGACAAAACCAGCCGCACTCGGACCTCCTCTGCAACGAGAAAGCCTCTCAAGAATCCCTCTTGTCCTGCTTGGCAAGAGCCAATCAACTTATCTGCGATTCCCCTGCCCCTCGTGGGGGTTGAGGAGCGGTCCGCGCAGCGGACGGGAAGCCAATTGCTTGGCTTTCCGGGCGACGAAGGCCGGCAGGGCAGAGGGGGGCGCTGTCCCGCCGGCATCTCAAGACTTGGGTTCCTCGCCCCCGCAAAGCGGCTACGGAATGCACACATCTAGGAGTGGGGTGCGGCGGATTGACTCTCGGCTTGAGGAGGGCTGGCGGTCTCGGCTTTCGGCGTGATTCTGTGTCAGGCACTTTGCTTGATTCGAGGTGTCGCATGCTTGTTGAGCAACCGTCGCTGGGCCGTTTCGGGGATTTGCGCCTCGACAAAAGGGGGCGATGCTGCTCGACCGCATGGTTGCGCGCCAAGATATCTGCCTGCGCCGGCTTGGCGAGGGCCGGCGGGCGCAGGAGGTCGGGTTCCATCGCCTGCTGGCCAATGACAAGGTGACGATCGAGCGGTTGATCCAAGGCTGGAGCGAACAGACGGTGTCTGCAGCCGCCGAGCGGCATGTGCTGGCGATCCAGGACACCAGCGAGATCACCTTTGCCACCACGCCCGAGCGGCGACGCGGCCTGGTGCATGCGATGGTGGCCATCGATGCGGTGAGCGGCGGTTGTCTGGGGCTGGTGGCCGGCAGCGTCTACACGCGCAAGGGCCGGGTCGAGACACCGCACGCCAAGCGCTCGCTCAAGGACAAGGAATCGCGCCGCTGGATCGACACGGCCCTTCAGGCCAGAAGCGTGCTGGCCAAAGCCGCCACTGTTACGATCGTGGCCGACCGCGAGAGCGACATCTATGCCGAATGGGCGACACTGCCCGGCGGCAATGTCCACCTTTTGACGCGTGTGATGCACGATCGTGCCGTAGCGGGCGGCGGTACTTTGTCGAGCGTGACGGCAGCGCTGCCGTTCGTGGCCGCGCGCAGGCTTGAGTTGTTGGCCACGCACAAGCGGGCGGCACGCAGCACCCAGGTGAGCCTGCGCTTCAGCAAGGTCGAGGTGTGCCGTCCCGACAATCCCGGCGCCAGGGATTTGCCGAAGACCGTGACGCTGAACCTTGTCGAAGTCGTCGAACTTGGTCCTCCAGCCGCGGCCGAGCCAGTGCACTGGCGTCTGCTCACCACCCATGAGATCAGCGACGTCGCCGCCGCCTGGCAGATCGTCGACTGGTACAGGCGGCGCTGGACCATCGAGCAGTTGTTCCGTCTGATGAAGACGCATGGCCTGCGCCTCGAGGACAGCCAACTCGCCAGCGCCGAGGTGTTGGTCAAGCTCGCCGCCATCGCCACCAAGGCTGCGGCGGTTATCCTGCAACTCGTCCAGGCCCGCGAAGGCATTGGTGGCGAACACGCCGCCAATGCCTTCAGCACTTCCGACATCGCCGTGCTCGACAGCCTCGATGCCAGCTATCAAGGTCGCACTGCCTTGCAAAACAACCCGCACCCAAGGCACAGTCTCGCATGGGCCGCCTGGATCATTGCCCGCCTTGGCGGCTGGAATGGCTATCCCTCCTCCAAACCACCTGGTCCCATCACCTTCCGACACGGCCTCGAATACTTCCGTGCCATCGCAAAAGGCTGGGAACTCAGAGATGTGTGCATTCCGTAGCCACTTTCGTGGGGGCGAGGAACCCAAGCTGGATTGCCCTACTTCCCCGCCATGTGATCCGCCAGCGTCTGCGCTTGAGCCAGCAGCGCGGGGAAGGCCGCATCCGCCGGCAGGCTCTTGCCCAGGCAGGCGCGGAAGTCGTTGTCGCCTTTCGTCCAGGCGGCGTTGGCGGCATCGGATGTGTTTTCGTCGCTGTCGTCGGTGGCCTGCTTGGCCAGTTTCTGGGCGGCGGCGTCGGCGGCGGTCCACACGGCGTCGCAGGCGGCGATCTTCGGGATGGCCGGTGCCGCGGGCGCTTCGGCGATCAGGACGCTGATGCCCTTGACGACCGTGACGACGACCTTCTGGTCGTAGTTCGGCCCGACATCCTGCGCCCAGCCGCCGAGCCGGGCGATCGCCATGTCGGCGCCGTCAGGCTTCTTCAGCGCAAAATCGAGCGTACTGGTGAAGGCGGCGTCGCTGCCGATGGCCTGGGTGTAGAAGGCATCGAGCTTCAGCGCCGCGTCGACGCTGGTGGGCAGTTTGAGATCGGCGTCCGTCTCGGCGGCGCGCGACTTGAGCCAGCGCTCGACCAGACCGCGCGTCGATGCCACGATGCTGGGGCCATCCTCGGTGCCGTGGCGCAGTCCGTCCAGCATGCCGAAGCCGACATCGGAGGAACTGAGGCTTTCGATATTGATCGTGCCGGCCGCCGGAAAATCCTTGACGGTGAAGGGGCCAAGTAGGGTGGTGAGACGCTTTTCGAGATCGGCGCGCGCCTTTTCATTGGCCGCATCGAGCGTTTCCACCGGAGTGTTCGCACTCTCCATCGCCGCGATGGCCGCAATCGCCTTGTCGCGCGCGGCGATGTAATCGTCCTCGGGTGTGGCGGCAAAAGCCGCACTGCTCGCGAGTGCAAACATGACCGTCCAGACCAACCGCATGACAGAACCTTTCTTCGTGGCGGATCAACAGGTCAGGCAGCCATCGGGCAGCTTTGCGGCTATTGCGCGGCAGGAAACGTCGAGGCGAAACATCCTGATCGGGGAGGGACAGCAAGCGCCGCCATTAACCATCAGTTAACTATCCGATCGCCTTTGACTCAAATTTGATGGATACTGTTTCTGGGCCAAACGAGGCTGCTCGAGCGGCTGGAGAAGACAGCAATTATAAGCCTGGCGCGCAGCATTCGTTGGTGTGCTGCAGTCCGGATTAAAGAAAGAAGCGACGGACCACCGTCGCCTTGCGGGAGGCGTCAGCATCACTCTTTGATGAGGATCGCCAGAATAATGAAGATCGAAGATGCGGTTACTGCTGTAACAGCCGAGGCCAGCGCTCTGTTGTCGTGTCTCGGCCAGCCCGTCGTCGCCTATCACGTCACGGCAATCATGCGAGAGGCCGACCTGGAACACGCCCGGCAGATGCAGCTCGCCCTGATGCGGCGAAGCATCGAGGCGCTCGTCGATGACGGCCTGGAGGACGTGGCCGCTGAGCGGTTTGCGTCGCAGTTCGATGGGCGAGTTGGATCGACGTGGAGACTGCTGCACGCTTCGGATGGCGTGGCGCACTGACCTCGGCCAGACGGGCCTCGATCGAGCTCTGATTGTCCGTGTTGCCAATGGCGGATCAATCAAGTCGGCTCCCGCCGGCTGCGTGCGAGAAGCCGTTTCAGGAAATATGAAAATCCCAAGGCAAGTCGCGGACGCCTGGCGCCCCCTATCAGCGCCCTGAGGAGGGCGTGTCTTGCCAAAGTCCGAAAGGGAGGCCTGCTCAACGTTCCATAGCGAGCGCATGAAATCCAAGGAGCAGAAGGGCGGAAAGTGCGTCGCTGGCTAGGTCGGTCACGGTTTTGATAGATTGAGCTGGGAACCGTCCCGATTTGACATCCTCTTTCAGCAACCCGTGGCCATCTGTCCCTCCCATGAAATCGCTGAATCGTATTGCTCTCGGCCGCCTTTGAAACCCTGTCGGCGATATCGTCGGCGATTATAGGATCGTCGCAAAAATGATGTCTCGTGACACCCGACGCCAAAAATAGAGCATGGTCTGTGCGGCCTCTGGCCTTTGGGAGGTTCATCACCATCTCTCGCGATACGGTTTCTGTCGTTCGGATGAGTGCAATTTTCGGTGGGCCGTTACGGTGTCGATCTCGACGATGACTCGAGCGCTAATCTTGACAGTTATCTTACCGGCCTCATCATCGATGCGCGTTACGTGCCCCGTTATCGCCACCTTGTCGCCAGGCTTCGCTTTCCGCGGAGGCTCAATGGCAAATGGGAGGCTGTGGCTTGGAATGCTCACGCACGCTCGGCCACTCCGACGAACCATCAGGATAGTCGCCGTCAGTGCCACCTCATCGCCGATATCTATGCTCCGTCCCATGCTTAGATTCCGGCGCTGATGATGAGTTAATCAATCACTGAACCCCGTTCTGCGTCAGGCGGGCGGGCGTCGAGAGGCGTCGGAGACCAAATACATTCCGATGGCAGACCGCTATATCCATCTGCTTATACGAGTGCCCGCCTGCTGGAGGAACCGACCGAGCTCCCTGGCTCTTAATGCATCTGCTATTTGGCTGATCTTTCTGATCGCCTTATGGTCGTTAGATGCTGTCCGCGCCAACGGCGGACAGCGCAGCCCTAGGCGCATGCGTTGTGTGTTCGCGAAGGCAATCGCATCGCGCTCACGCCTAAATTGGTGGAAAGTTTCCTGGTCGTTCTCGCATACGCGGACAAACCAACCACCAAAACCCTCCGACAGCTCCACGGAGGTTTCGGGGCAATCGCTATCATACTGAGGGTGAACAGGCATGGCGCTTCCTGCATCGCAGCCGAAACGACGTCCCATCAAAAATAACCGTCAACAATGAATATGCTGTGACAGGCACAACGGATAATGCGCGAACGGGCTCTGGATCCACGTCCAGGCCCACGCTTGGACGGCACTGAGGGCGAAGCGACCGGCTACGCGAAGGGTCAACGGGGGATTTTCACCCAGGCGAAATTTCAACCTAAGCCAGCTTGTATGTGTCGAAAAGTTGCACGATTGTCGGTTGTTCGATGATGTGGGTATCCGATGAAGCGTAAGGACAGGGCACGGCCTTTCGTGCCAACTGAGATCCACGTTAGCACCGTCGAGGATGACAGGGGTACGCTCGGTATCCTCTCGATCCAGACGACCGAGGGCATGGTTGAGATCGCGATTGATCGCCAAGCCGCCGACGCGATCGTGAATGCCATCGGCGCAATCCGGACGAAGCTGGACCAGAGCTAAGAAAGCAGGCGGGGCCAAGAGGTAGCGGGAACATATCGAAAGAAATCGCACCGTCCTGTGTTCTGCCAACCCGCGGCAGATGCAACTCGCCCTGATGCGGCGAAGCATCGAGGCGCTTGTCGATGACGGGCTGGAGGATGTGGCCGCGGAGCATTTCGCCTCGCAGTTCCATGGTCGTCTCGGCTCGGCCTGGAGGCTACTGCACGCATCCGACGGAGTGGCGCACTGATCTCGGCCAAACCGTCGTCGATCGAGTTGTCCGTGTTGCCAATGGCATGCCGTCTTGCGGACAACATGTTCACCGCAATTGAATACATTCTGGCTAGTCGATTCGTCGACTGGTAGCAAACGCCTGTTGATAAGCAGGGATCTACCCTTGCATCAGAAATCCCGGTTTGCTCAATCAGTATTGGCTTGCGGATAGATTTTTCTGTGGGGGTTCTTCACAGGTGAAACCAACACGGCCTTAGTGCTGCCCGAAGAGCGACGACGAGAAGCAGCATTATAACGGTATAATGGCAATACGCGAAATCGCGTAGGAGTATCCGCAAGCCACCCAATGAACATCGTATCGCTGAAGCTTGAGCAATACCGAAAGGCAACCAGCCTAATTGATATCGCTAATATTCTGGCGTTGGAGCCGGCGCATATCTCTTTCGCGCTGTACAAGCTCGACAAGCCCGGCTTTGCGGCGAAATATACCGAGTTCAATGTCGCCAAGAAGGCTGGTGGGGTACGCACTATTAAGGCGCCCCACAAAGCCCTGAAGGCAGTCCAGAAACGGCTGGCTCAAGATCTATTGATGATAGAGGAACAGCTCGAAACGACGCGGGTCAAAAAATCCGACTGCATCCTCGCGCACGGCTTCAAGAAAAAGCTTTCCATCATGACCAATGGTGAGAACCATCGCCATCGCCGGTACGTCTTCAATATCGATCTGAAGGACTTCTTCCCAACGATTAATTTTGGCCGAGTACGCGGCTTCTTCATGAAGCATGAGGCTTTCGAATTGC
The DNA here is from genome assembly GCF_024746835.1 of Mesorhizobium sp. AR02. NCBI lineage: Bacteria > Pseudomonadati > Pseudomonadota > Alphaproteobacteria > Hyphomicrobiales > Phyllobacteriaceae > Mesorhizobium > Mesorhizobium sp. AR02. The sequence continues at coordinate 5,287,288 of NZ_CP080531.1, forward strand.
ATAAATCTGTCGCAACCCTCCTCGCGCAGATTGCTTGCCACAACAACCAACTGCCTCAGGGTAGTCCCTGCTCGCCGGTAATCTCCAATCTCATTGCAAGCGTTCTCGATATCAGGCTCAACGAATTGGCCCATCGATACAATTGCACTTACACGCGGTACGCCGACGACATCACGTTCTCGACCAGCGAACGGAATTTCCCCACCGTGATAGGTCGGCGCGATGTCGAGAGCATCAACCTGTGGGAGGCAGGACCGAGGCTGCTGAAGGCCATTCAGCGTGCGGGATTCGAACTGAACCCGACTAAGACACGTATGCAGCACAGCTATTCCCGACAGGAAGTGACCGGGGTAGTCGTCAACCAGAAGGTGAATATCGCTGCGGACTACTACGCCGAAGTCGCCGCCATGTGTCATCACCTCTTCATGGATGGCGAGTGCTTTACCAAGATATCAGGCGTGAAGCAGCCTTTTCCCATCAAGAAGCTGCGGGGGCGGCTGGCCTACATCTATCAAGTCCGCGGTAAGGGCCCAAAAATCGCACAAAATGGCGAGGACGGCGAGGCGAAAGGTGCCCAGAGATTTTGGGCCAGCTTCAATCTGTTCGAGCGTTTCCTGAACTACGCCGATCTGTACGCGGTCGACCGTCCTCTCATCCTGTGCGAGGGCGTTACGGACAATATCTACATCAAGTCAGCGATTCAGGCTCTCGCCACTGCTTATCCTACCCTCACCAACCCGGCCGGGGATCTTAAGGTCAAGCTATTCAAGTACACCAAAACCTCGACGGCGGTGCAGCAGTTGGGCGGAGGTAGCGGGGAACTCCTCAAGCTCATCACGAAATACCATCTGCGCACGAAGAAATTTAAAGCGGGCGGCAAGCATCCCCTTGTCGTAATCGTGGATTTCGACGAAGGGTCGAAAACCATCTTCAAGGAGGTCGAGAAAAAGACCGGCAAGAAGATTGGCACCCAGCCGTGGTTTCACTGGGACAAAAATCTCTACATCGTCCCGATTCCGAAAGTAGGCGGGGTCGATACGCCGATTGAACGCCTATTCCCCCAAGCACTTCTCGACGAGCCTTTCGACGGAAAGACCTTCGATATAACAAACTCCGAAAAGGATGGGTCTAAGTTCTTTGGGAAGAAGGTTTTTGCAACAAAAGTTGTCGCTGCCAACAAAGGTACGATCAACTTCAATGGTTTCGACCCTCTCCTGGCCGCCGTTGTTGAAGTGATTGAACATCACAAGACGAAAATGGGATTGCCCCCCAGAGCAGCCGTTGGGCCAGTGGCTGCTGCTGCCCCTTAGAGCGGTTCGCGTTTTATCTGAATCGGGATTCCCAAGATTGAGCAAATCAGATTCGATGTTCTGACCGTTGGAGGTCGGGACAGATGGCGAAGCCTTATTCGATGGATCTGCGAGAGCGGGCACTGGCTCGCCTTGAGGAAGGCGAGACGAGTCGCGAGGTGGCTGCGGCGCTGAAGGTGGCAGTGTCGAGCGTGATCAAGTGGGCGGCGCGCAAGCGTCGGTTGGGCAGTGCGGCCCCTGGCAAGATGGGCGGTCATCGGCCCTATCTGATCGATGGGGAGCACCGTGCTTTCGTCCTGAGCGAGGTCGAGCGAGATGCCAACATAACGCTTCATCAATTGACGGCGGCATTGGCGGAACGGGGTCTCATCATCCACCCTGCGAGCGTCGGTCGCTTCCTGCATCGTGAGGGCAAGAGTTTTAAAAAAAACCATTCTGCCGGCCGAGCAGCTCAAGCCAAAGCTGATGCGCCGGCGGGCGCAATGGATGCGCTACCAGACCCGCATTGACCCTACTCGCCTGGTCTTCCTGGATGAAACATGGGTCAAGACCAACATGGCGCCATTGCGCGGCTGGGGTGTGCGCGGCAAGCGGCTGATGGCCCACGCGCCATATGGTCATTGGAAGACGATGACCTTCATCGCCGCGCTGCGGCATGATCGGGTGGAGGCGCCTTGGGTCATTGACGGACCCATCAATGCGCAGGCCTTCCGCGCCTATGTCGAAACCGAACTCATCAAAACACTGAAGCCGGGTGACATCGTCATTCTCGACAATCTCGGTTCTCACAAGGGCCAAGCCGTCCGCGATATCGTCAGGGCCGCTGGCGCAAGGCTCTTCTTCCTGCCGCCCTATAGCCCAGACCTCAATCCAATCGAGAAGCTGTTCGCCAAGCTCAAGCACTGCATGCGGCGTGCCGCCAAACGAAGCATCCAGGCCGTACACAACGCCATCGCCAACACCCTTGACGACGTTACCCCAAACGAATGTAACAACTACATCGAAAGCGCAGGCTATAAGTCAACCTAAATGCGAACCGCTCTAATATGTGGAATTGGCAGCGAGAGATTTGATGTCTCGAATAAGAGGTACGACGGAGTAGCTGGCAATCTCGACGTTGAAGGACTTCTCCGGCGACTCCTGGCCATGACAAGCCGCCGCCAATCACCCCTTCTGCCTGGTCAACCGCTCCAGCGCATCCACGATCAGGTCACAGAACTTGCGATGGTCGAGCTTCATCGCCACGGTGTGGCGGAAGTCGGTCTGCTCGCTCGCGGTGCCGCCGAAATGGTGCATGCCGCCCATCTCTGCGAAATTGCAGACCGTCATGCCCTTGGTCCAGCGGCCGGCAATTTCGACGCGGATATCGGCCTTCTCGGTGGTGAAGACGCTTCCGTCGATCATGGCCGCGACGCAGCAGGCGTCATGGATGGCAGGATACTCGATCTGCAGCAGGCCGCCATGCGTGGTCGCTATGAACTCCCAGATATCGAGGATGAACTTGGCCATCGGGCCGCCGACGGCGCGCACCCTGTCCTGTAGCTCCGGGGTGGCCAGCGCCTGGTGGGTGAGGTCGAGACCCACCATGGTGACGTCCCAATTCGCCCGGAACACCACGTCGGCGGCCTCCGGGTCGGCATAGACGTTGAACTCCGCCGCGGGCGTGATGTTGCCCCGCGTAAAACTTCCGCCCATGGCGACGACCCGCTTCACCCGCTCGACGATGCATGGCTCCTTGCGCATGGCGAGGGCGATGTTGGTGTAGGGACCGACCGGAACCAGCGTGATCGTCTTCGGCTCATGCGCCATGACGGTGTCGATGATGAAATCGACGGCATGCCGCTTGTCGAGCTCGAACGAGGCGGGCGGCAGCACGGGGCCGTCGAGCCCGGTATCGCCGTGGATCTCGACGGCCAGCACCTGATCGATGATGAGCGGGCCGGGAGAGCCCTTCGCCACTGGCACCTTGATGCCATAGGCAGTGCATACGGAAAGCGCATTGCGCGTGGTGTTCTCGACATTGTGGTTGCCCGAAACCGTGGTGATGCCGAGGAGGTCGATCTTCGGGTTGCCTGCCGCCAGCAGGATGGCGATCGCGTCGTCGTGTCCTGGGTCGCAGTCCAGGATGATCTTTTCCATGGTGGGCACCTCCCTTGTCGGCCGAACCTGTGGGCACAAGAGGCTGGCGCGCCCGAGCCGTCAAGGTTTTGGTGCTCGGCCGATCCAGGCCGCACCGCTGCCGGCGTAAGTCTGGTCGCGCGCCCGCCGGAGCATGCTCAGCGCCGCTGATTGGAACAGAGCCGTCTTACGGGCACTGGGCAGCGGAAAAGTTTCGTTCGTTCGAATGACAACAAGCAGGGAAATAGAAGATAGCGTCTGGGTGACGCGGCATCCGGCGCCGTGGCTCAAATAAAGTGGAGAATACGATCGCGGTGAGGGTCGCGCCAGGTGAGGTCAAGTGATGAATCATTTGCAAGGTACCACGTCAAAATATCCACGCTGTGACTTCACCTTTACTAAACGACGGCCTTTGATTTTACTTCACGGGATACGTGGCATGGGGTGGAACGCCGTGCTATCCCTCATTTCTTCAATCCTCATGTTGCTGTTGGCGTCTCCGGCAAACAGTCAGCTGGCACCCGATGCGTCCGCGACTGCCGCAGTCAACGGCCGTTCGCCGGTCGCGGTTTCGGACCCCACGGATATCGCGAAAGAAGCGGGCAAGGTGCAACCCGGCGCGGTCGGAACCGACATATTCAATCTGACGCTCAGTGAAGCACAGGCCCTCAAGGGCGCGCAAACGTTGCCCGGCGAGGATGAGCAGGCCTTGCGCCGCGAATTGGCCGCGGCACGGGCTGAACTGGCCAGGCAAGCGCAGGCCCTGAAAGAGCAGCAGCAAACAGACGAAACGCTCACGCTCAATCTGGAGACGGCGCAGCGTGCCATCGAAAATTTCAGGGCGGAAGCCAGTCTCTGGGACAGCAAGAAAGGCGCGATGCCTGAAGCGCACCCCTCCACGGATGCCTCTCAGGCTGCTGCGAACCAGGCGCTTGATGAGGAGCGCCATAAGGGTGAGCTCCTGGGACAAGAACTCGCCACGGCTCGTCAAACGATCGATGCTCTCAAGACAGGCGCAAATCTGGCCGTAGCGGAGCAGGCCAAGGGCGTGAAGGACCGGCAAGTGGCCGACGCCGCTGCGAACCAGGCGCTTGATGAGGAGCGCCATAAGGGTGAGCTCCTGGAACAAGAACTCGCCACCGCTCGTCAAACGATCGATGCTCTCAAGACAGGCGCAAGTATGGCCGCGATGGAGCAGGCCAAGGCCGTGAAGGACCGGCAAGCGGCCGACGCCGCTGCAACGCAGGCGCTTGATGACGAACGCCATAAGGTTGAGCTCCTGGAACAAGAACTCGCCACGGCTCGTCAGACGATCGATGCTCTCAAGGCAAGCGCAAATCTGGCCGTAGCGGAGCAGGCCAAGGCCGCGAAGGACCGGCAAGTGGCCGATGCCGCTTCAAACCAAACTAGAGAAGCACTCGAATTGGAACGTCAACGAGCAGATTCAGCCATGCGTGACCTCGACAGTGCTCGCAAGGAACGCGATGCCTTGAAGCAGAGCTCGATAGACTTGAGTGCGGCGCTGGACCAGGAGCGTGAAAGGGCTAACGGCTTGGCCCGCAGCCTCAGTGCCGCGCGTGAGGAAATCGACAGCATCAAGGACAAGCGTCGGACCGCGGCCGTGGTGCGCGCGCCCAAAGCAGGTACCCCCAAGACTGCGTTGGCAAGTTCGTTGCCGCGTGCGGTCGCCCTACCGGCCCGTAAGCCGGGCTTGCCGAAAAAACGCAAGGTGAAGGGTCCAAAGTCGCCGCAACCTGTCCTGCTGGCAACCATCGCTCTTCCCGCCGCATTGCTGCCAACCCGACCACTTTCGCCGTGAAAGACAGGGGAGCGAAATGTATGGCGCAGGGAGGGTGACAATGAAAAAATACGTCGCAGCCGCGTTGACGATCGGTATCGCAATCGGGCCTGCCTCGGCTCTCGATGCAGGTTTGGGCGGTAACATCGGCGGTCTCGGGGTCGGTGCTGGAGTGAGCGCCGGTTCGCAAGGCGCATCCGTAGGGGTGGGCGCAAGCGTCGGCGGTGTTGGCGGAGCAAACGTCGGAGCTTCGGTCGGCGCAGGCAACGCAGGCGTCAGCGCCAGCGGCAACGTTGGCAACACGGGCGTCAGTGCCAGCGGCAATGTTGGCACCACAGGCGGAGGCGTTTCGACGGGTGTCGGTCCGGGCGCCAATCCGTCTGCCGAAAGCGGATCGGCGGCCGCGCCCGGTGGTCAGGCCGCTGCCACGACAGCCACTGGCTCTTCCACAACAGCCACCGCCTCTGCCACGACAGCCACTGCCTTTACCAAGACCGCCAGGCAATCGATCGCTCTGCCATCCATCCTCAGGCCTTCGAAAGCCGGTCAGGGCGACCTCACCAGAGGATATCCCTTTGCACCCCTGGAAGCACTGAAAGCGAAACCCGGAACGCCAGCCGCGGTCGTGCTGGCCTGCCGCACGGCGATCATGTCCGCTGCCAAGCCGCTTGGCGCCGTCCGTGTCCGCGCAGTCAGCGCAGGTGCCTTGCGTCAACGTGGGGGTGCACTCCTGGCGCCGATCAAAGTGCGAATAGACTATGCAGGACGAGGTGGCATCGAAGTCCGGCAAGCGCAAGTCGGTTGTCGCCTCGATACTGCGGGCAGGGTCACAGCGGTAATATAGCACCAAACCTGGGCACATGGAGCTCCGCCAACAGCGCCGATGCCCATAGCCTTCGACGGCGGCAAGCAGGACATGGAAGCGAACCCATGCTCGCCAAGGATCACGAAACGATTTTTCGCCGCATGTCCCGTTCCCGGGCATCGGGCATATCGAGAAAGGCGATGATGCCTTCAAATGGGCGCCAAGTGACAAGCCACTGTCCACCTGATATCTCTATGGTCCGACCTGCGCCGGCCGTCATCGCAAGTTTGGTGAGCGATAGCGTAACCCACGAGACCTCCGCGAACTCACTTGTCTTGACTGGCGGGAAGAGAATTGGATCGTTCGGACCGCTCCGTCGCGATGGGGGTTAGCATGTCTGCCTCAAGACGTGTCATTTCGGTTCTATCGCTCGCGCTTCCCTTGGCGATATACGCAGAGCGCGCTTCGGCTGAAATAAAAATATGCAATAATTTTTCGCAGACGGTTTATTTTTCTATAGGTTACGCCCAGCCGGGCTACGATTCCTTTATGTCTCGCGGATGGCTTATATTGAATCCGAACGGCGGTTGCGACCAGTTCGACAGTGCGCTTCATCTTTCTGTATTTTGGTATTATGCGGAAACAAACTCATACTACGTACGAAAACACGTAAGAAACATGAATACGTGGGGGGCCGTGCACCCGGACAAACAGTTATGGGTCGCGCAGCACTCGTTTAATATCATTGATAATCCAGGTATGGGTCGGCCATCCGATCCGGGAGCGAAACTGGTCGGCTTTACCAAGTCGATTGAAGCCAGCGGGTCCGAACTGAATGAGACGCTGACGATCGAAGCGGACGGGATCAACGTCACGCAGAGCATCAAGAACGATAGCCAATAGTTTTGTTCGGCCGAGCCTCGAGCCTTCATGGCAGGTGGGTTTTGACAGGCCGCTTTTGGTGCAAGGCGAAGCTTCGACCTTTGAGGCCGCTTCACCCCTTCCGCTTCTCCACCTCCGCCTTCCTCAGCAGGAACCGCTGGATCTTGCCGCTCGGCGTCTTCGGCAATTCGCTGACGAAATCGATCTCGCGCGGATAGGCGTGGGCAGAAAGCCGCTTGCGGACATGCTGCGTCAGTTCCTCGGCCAACTCCGGGCTGCCCTGGTAGGCCGGTGCCAGGATGACGAAGGCCTTGACGATCTCGGTGCGCTGCGGGTCGGGCACGCCGACCACGGCCGCCTCGTTGACGGCGGGATGTTCGATGAGCGCGCTTTCGACGTCGAAGGGGCCGATGCGGTAACCGGACGAGGTGATGACATCGTCGGCGCGGCCGATGAAGGAGACCGAGCCGTCCGGCTCGTATTCCACCGTGTCGCCGGTGCGGTAATAGCCGCCTACAATCGCCGGCGTCTGCTCCTGGTGATAGCCGTCGAACCAGCGCAGCGGCGAGTTGGCGATATCGACGGCGAGGATGCCGGGCTGGTTCGGGCCGAGTTCCCGGCCTTCGTCGTCGAGCACCACCATGCGGTAGCCCGGCATGGCGAAGCCGGCGGACCCCGCCCGCACGGTATGCGCGAGGCCGTGATGGTTGTTGACCATCATGCCGTTCTCGGTCTGGCCGTAATGGTCGTGAATGGGGGCGGCGAAGTGGGCGTCGAACCAGCGGATCACTTCCGGGTTGAGCGGCTCGCCGGCGCTGCTCACCACGCGCAGCCGGCCCTTGATGCGGGCGGCGGCCTCAGGTCCTTCGGCGAGCAGCAGGCGGAAGGCGGTGGGCGAGCCGGCGAGGCTGGTGACGCCGAGCCGCTCGATGACGTCGTAGGTGCTTTTGGCCGCGAAGGCGCCTTCGTTGAAGGTGGTGGCGATGCCGAGCAGCAGCGGACCCGTGATGGCGTAGTAGAGGCCATAGGCCCAACCGGGATCGGCAATGTTCCAGAAGATGTCGTCGGGGCGAAGCCCGATGGCGTCGCGCATATAGGCGCCGAAGGCGAGCAGGGCGCTGAGCGGCACCGGCACGCCCTTGGGCAGGCCCGTCGTTCCTGATGTCGACATCATCATGAACAGGTCATCGCCCTTGCGCATGACGGGTTCGCAGTTCGGGGAGGCGGCGGCGAGGGCGGCGCGGAAGTCGATGTCGCCTTGGGGCAAGGTATCGCCGGGGCCGAGAATGGTTGCCACGCGCGGGCAGGTCTCCATCTCGTCGAGCTTGCCGCGATTGGCCGGATTGGTCACCACCAGCTTTGCGCCGCTATAGTCGAGCCGATGCTCCATCGCCTTCGGTCCGAAGGCGGTGAACAGCGGCTGGTAGACCGCGCCGATGCGCCAGGTGCCGAGGATCAGCGCCACCAGTTCGGGAATGCGCGGCAGCATGCCGGCCACGACATCGCTGGGGCTGACGCTCAGTTCCTTGAGCAGATTGGCGACGCGGCCCGACATATCAGCGAGTTGGTCGAAGCTGAACTCGCGCAACTCGCCACTGGCGGAGATTGCGCGCAGCGCCAGCCGGTTCTCACCGGTGTGGCGGCCGCAGCATTCGACATAGGCGTTGATGCCGGTTGCCGGGTCGCCATGAAGCCGCGCGATCTCATCCTCGATGCGAAAGGCCGCAACGGCATCCTCGTAGCGCGGCAAGCCGGCTTCTTTGCTGGTCATGTCAGTCCTCCCTGGCGGCGCTCCATCTCCCCATGGCGCACCATCATCGGTCAGATTGCCTGAAATCGTGGTCATGGTCGATTGCGACGAAGGTGGACCGCCGGGCAGGCATTGGCCTCGTTTGCACCGGCCTGTATTATAGCCAGGTGAATGCAGGAGAGGAGGCTCGAGCGTGCGACTGGATCGGAACCTCTGCCATTGGCGAATCTGGGCCTGCATCGCCGTACTGGCGCTTTGGTCGCGTGCTGCGTCGGCCGACACCATTACGCCAGAGCGCATCGCTGTTGCCCTTTCGAAGCTCGAAGCGCTCGCCCAAGGTGCCGTCGCGGACGGTGCCGTGCCCGGTCTCGCCATCGGGGTGGTGCACGGCGATGAAGTGATCTTCCTGAAAGGTTTCGGGCATCGCGAGGCAGGCAAGCCTGAGGCCGTCGACCCGGACACGGTGTTCCAGATCGCGTCGCTTTCCAAGCCGGTCTCCGCCACTGTCGTGGCGGCGCTGGTCAGCGACGGGATCGTGTCCTGGGACTCGAAGATCGCCGACCTCGATCCGGCCTTCCGGCTGGCTGATCCCTATCCAACCAGCCAACTCACCGTCCGCGACCTGCTTTCGCACCGCAGCGGACTGCCCGGCACCGCCGGAGACGACCTCGAGGACATAGGCTATGACCGCGCCGAGATCCTGCATCGCTTGCGGTTCGTGCCGCCATCGTCGAGCTTTCGCGCCGGCTACTCCTACAGCAATTTCGGACTGACAGAGGGCGCCATCGCGGCCGCCATGCCGACAGGCAAGCCCTGGGAGGAGGTCGCCGAGGAGAAGCTCTACCGTCCGCTTGGCATGGTCTCGACCAGTTCCCGTCATTCGGACTTCGTCAAGCACACGGACCGTGCCGCGCTGCACATCAAGGTCGATGGCGCCTGGGTCGCCAAGATAGAGCGCAATCCGGATGCGCAGGCGCCTGCGGGCGGCGTCAGTTCCACCGCGCGCGATCTCTCGCAATGGATGCGCCTCATCCTCGGCAACGGGGTCTATGCCGGCAAGATGCTGATTGCCGCCGATGCGCTGGACCAGACGCATGTGCCGCTGATGACGCGGGGCAAGAACCCTGTCTCCGGCAGCGAGTCCTTCTACGGCCTCGGCTGGAATGTCGAATTCGGCCGGCATGGCCTGAGCTGGGGCCATGCCGGTGCCTTCAGCGTCGGCGCACGCACGCTGGTGACGATCTTTCCGCAGGAGAAGCTTGGCATCGTCATCATCGCCAACGCCTTCCCGACAGGTGTGCCGGAAGGGCTGTCCGACAGTTTTGCGGACCTCGTCTTCGAGGGTTCGGTCGAGAAGGACTGGGTCAAGGCATGGGACGGCGTCTACAACGGCATGTTCGGTCCGGTGGTCGAGGCGGCCAAGGCCACCTATGCCGCGCCGCCATCTCCGGCAAGGCCGGCCGCACCGGCCAGTGCCTATGCTGGCCGCTACACCAACGATTTCATCGGCGATGCTGTCGTGGCGAGCGCGGGAGACAGCCTTGTGCTCAAGGTCGGCCCGGCCGGCGCCCGGTCCTACTCACTGACACATTTCGACGGCGATCTTTTCCTGACTTTCCCCGATGCCGAGACACCGGACAGGCCAACCGGCGTGAGCTTCGTCGTCGGCCCCGACGGCAAGGCGTCGGCGATGACCATAGGCTTCCTCGACGACAACCATCTCGGCACGCTGCGGCGCGTGGGTGATTAAGGGCTGACAGGGGCAACAAGTGGCGTCGGGTCGCAGCTCTTGTGCCGCAGCTCATCGTTCCAGATATATTTGCCCGATGTCGGATCGTCGCAAAGATCGATGCGATGGTTCACTGCGCCGCACTGCCACAACACGATCGCGATGGGCGATAGTGCCAGCGCTGGAAGGAGCCCCCATCTGACAAGCGATCGGATTTTTCTCACGGCGCATCCTATTTCTACAGAGATGACTTTACGAAAACGACGTCCGCTTTGCGCCGCATGCACGAACCCGCTTCGCGGGAGGGTCGCCTCGACCTGAGATGGCGCGACAGGCATTTGACTTGAGCGGGTAGAGGCGTCGATCTGACCATGGAGTTCCCTTCAACGAGGAACTCGCCATGGCTACCCTGTCGACCGATGCACCAATCTCTCCGCTTCGCCAGCGCATGCAGCACGACATGCTCATGCGTGGCCTGGGCTCCCATACCCAGCAGGACTACGTTCGTCACGTCCGGCGCTTCGCTGTGTTCCTTGGCCGCTCGCCGGACACTGCGACGGCTGAGGACATCCGCCGATTCCAGCTGCATCAGCATGAGAGCGGCGTCGGCCCTGCGACGATCAATGGCGCGGTCTCGGCATTGCGGTTCCTGTTCCTCGTGACGCTGAAGCGGCGGGATCTGGCGCGCGCGCTGGTGATTATGAGGTATCAGCGCAAGCTGCCCGACGTGCTGAGCGTGGAGGAAGCGGCGCGGCTGCTCGAAGCGGCGCCAGGCATCAAGTACAAGGCCGCGCTCGGTGTCGCCTATGGCGCTGGTCTGCGCGTGTCCGAGGTCGCGCACCTCAAGGTCGACGACATCGATAGCACACGCATGCTGATCCGCGTTGAACAGGGCAAGGGACGCAGGGACCGCAACGCCATGCTCTCGCCGCAACTTCTGGAACTGCTGCGGCTGTGGTGGCGCGAAGGCAGGCGGCGCGGGGTGATGCTCCCGCATGGCTGGCTGTTCCCAGGGCGCAGCTGCACGGCGCCGATCTCGTCGCGGCAACTGCATCGCGCGGTCCAGGAAGCAGCCGAAGTCGCCGGCATCCGCAAGCGCGTCAGCCCGCACACGCTGCGCCACAGCTTCGCCACTCATCTGCTCGAACAGGATGTCGACATCCGCGTCATCCAGGTGCTGCTTGGCCACAGCAAGCTCGATACCACCGCGCTCTACACCAAGGTCTCGACGCGGACGATCCATGCGGTCGCAGGGCCGCTCGACCGGCTGATGGCGCTGATGGAACACAAGACGCCGCCCGGCTGAGCCGTGCGCACCTCTGTCGAGGTCGCCGACATCTTCCGTGCTGCCGGCCCCGCCTATCGGGCCGCCCATGCAGGTCACCTGAGCCTCATCCAGCTCAAGGTGATGTCGGCGATCGAGCATTGCCGCACCGCGGCGCTCGGCGGTCACGTCGAGGCCTGCGAGGACTGCGGCCAATGGCGGATCGCCTATAACAGCTGCCGCAACCGGCACTGTCCCAGGTGCCAGGGCGCGGCCGCGCGTACATGGCTCGCCGAGCGCGAAGCCGACCTGCTGCCAGTCGGCTACTTCCACGTCGTGTTCACGCTGCCCGCCGAGGTCGCCGTCATCGCGTTCCACAACAAGGCGCTGGTCTATGACCTGCTGTTCAAGGCGGCATCGGAGACGATGCTGGCGATCGCGGCGGATCCCAAGCACCTCGGCGCGCGCATCGGCATCACCGCCGTGCTCCACACATGGGGCTCGGCAATGACGCACCATCCTCATGTCCACATGATCGTGCCGGGCGGCGGCATCACGCCGGACGCGTCACGCTGGATATCGTCGCGGCCGGCCTTCCTTCTCCCAGTCAGAGTGCTGGGCAAGCTGTTCCGCCGTCTGTTCCTGACCCGACTGGTCGCGCTGCACGACGCCGGTCGGCTCGCCTTCTTCGGATCGGCGGCGCACCTCGCCGATCGTCGGGCCTTCCTACGCCACCTGGCTCCCGTCAAGAAGAAGCGCTGGGTGGTCTACGCCAAGCCGCCCTTCGCCGGTCCCGGGGCGGTGCTCGCCTATCTGTCGCGCTATACCCACCGGGTTGCGATCTCGAACCGCCGCCTGATCGCCTTCGAAGAGGCTGGGGTCACCTTCCGCTACAAGGATTATCGCCGCGACGGCACCGACCGGCAGCAGGTCATGACGCTCGCCACAGATGAGTTCATCCGCCGCTTCCTGCTCCACGTCCTGCCGCGCGGCTTCCATCGCATCCGACATTATGGCCTGCTCGCCGGCTCCGCCCACAAGGCCAGCCTCGCACGCGCCCGCGAACTGCTGGGCGTCGCTGCCCCGTCCGATGACCACACACCCGAACCAGAGGACTTCCGGCCGCCATGCTCCTGCTGTGGCGGACGCATGATCGTCATCGAGGTGTTCGAACGGTGGAGGAGGCAGCCGCGCGGACCTCCGAACGCATCGGCACCGATCCGGGAGACCGCTCCATGACCCGGCATGGTCTGATTCAGCCTCCAGCCACAGGCGCTCAACCTGCGGCGACGGACCCACGCGCGCCCATGGTGCTCAGCGAGGCCCGCAGGGCCCCGTCCGCCTGCGCGCAGAGGCTACAAGGCTGTGCGGAGGCTTCACTGAGCGGTCCGTCCGTGTCCACCGCGTCGCCTAACGGGGGCGGTCACGCCGTCGCCGACATCAGCCGCAAACTAAAATCCCCATAGCCATCAACTGTGGCCCGCGGGTTCCTGCATGAGAGGCTTTCGTACGCCTCTCGGCACCCGAAACCCTTCAGCATGCACGAACCCGCTTCGCGGGAGGGTCGCCTCGACCTGAGATGGCGCGACAGGCATTTGACTTGAGCGGGTAGAGGCGTCGATCTGACCATGGAGTTCCCTTCAACGAGGAACTCGCCATGGCTACCCTGTCGACCGATGCACCAATCTCTCCGCTTCGCCAGCGCATGCAGCACGACATGCTCATGCGTGGCCTGGGCTCCCATACCCAGCAGGACTACGTTCGTCACGTCCGGCGCTTCGCTGTGTTCCTTGGCCGCTCGCCGGACACTGCGACGGCTGAGGACATCCGCCGATTCCAGCTGCATCAGCATGAGAGCGGCGTCGGCCCTGCGACGATCAATGGCGCGGTCTCGGCATTGCGGTTCCTGTTCCTCGTGACGCTGAAGCGGCGGGATCTGGCGCGCGCGCTGGTGATTATGAGGTATCAGCGCAAGCTGCCCGACGTGCTGAGCGTGGAGGAAGCGGCGCGGCTGCTCGAAGCGGCGCCAGGCATCAAGTACAAGGCCGCGCTCGGTGTCGCCTATGGCGCTGGTCTGCGCGTGTCCGAGGTCGCGCACCTCAAGGTCGACGACATCGATAGCACACGCATGCTGATCCGCGTTGAACAGGGCAAGGGACGCAGGGACCGCAACGCCATGCTCTCGCCGCAACTTCTGGAACTGCTGCGGCTGTGGTGGCGCGAAGGCAGGCGGCGCGGGGTGATGCTCCCGCATGGCTGGCTGTTCCCAGGGCGCAGCTGCACGGCGCCGATCTCGTCGCGGCAACTGCATCGCGCGGTCCAGGAAGCAGCCGAAGTCGCCGGCATCCGCAAGCGCGTCAGCCCGCACACGCTGCGCCACAGCTTCGCCACTCATCTGCTCGAACAGGATGTCGACATCCGCGTCATCCAGGTGCTGCTTGGCCACAGCAAGCTCGATACCACCGCGCTCTACACCAAGGTCTCGACGCGGACGATCCATGCGGTCGCAGGGCCGCTCGACCGGCTGATGGCGCTGATGGAACACAAGACGCCGCCCGGCTGAGCCGTGCGCACCTCTGTCGAGGTCGCCGACATCTTCCGTGCTGCCGGCCCCGCCTATCGGGCCGCCCATGCAGGTCACCTGAGCCTCATCCAGCTCAAGGTGATGTCGGCGATCGAGCATTGCCGAACCGCGGCGCTCGGCGGTCACGTCGAGGCCTGCGAGGACTGCGGCCAATGGCGGATCGCCTATAACTCCTGCCGCAACCGGCACTGCCCGAAGTGCCAGGGCGCGGCCGCGCGGACATGGCTCGCCGAGCGTGAAGCCGACCTGCTGCCAGTCGGCTACTTCCACGTCGTGTTCACGCTGCCCGCCGAGGTCGCCGTCATCGCGTTCCACAACAAGGCGCTGGTCTATGACCTGCTGTTCAAGGCGGCATCGGAGACGATGCTGGCGATCGCGGCGGATCCCAAGCACCTCGGCGCGCGCATCGGCATCACCGCCGTGCTCCACACATGGGGCTCGGCAATGACGCACCATCCTCATGTCCACATGATCGTGCCGGGCGGCGGCATCACGCCGGACGCGTCACGCTGGATATCGTCGCGGCCGGCCTTCCTTCTCCCAGTCAGAGTGCTGGGCAAGCTGTTCCGCCGTCTGTTCCTGACCCGACTGGTCGCGCTGCACGACGCCGGTCGGCTCGCCTTCTTCGGATCGGCGGCGCACCTCGCCGATCGTCGGGCCTTCCTACGCCACCTGGCTCCCGTCAAGAAGAAGCGCTGGGTGGTCTACGCCAAGCCGCCCTTCGCCGGTCCCGGGGCGGTGCTCGCCTATCTGTCGCGCTATACCCACCGGGTTGCGATCTCGAACCGCCGCCTGATCGCCTTCGAAGAGGCTGGGGTCACCTTCCGCTACAAGGATTATCGCCGCGACGGCACCGACCGGCAGCAGGTCATGACGCTCGCCACAGATGAGTTCATCCGCCGCTTCCTGCTCCACGTCCTGCCGCGCGGCTTCCATCGCATCCGACATTATGGCCTGCTCGCCGGCTCCGCCCACAAGGCCAGCCTCGCACGCGCCCGCGAACTGCTGGGCGTCGCTGCCCCGTCCGATGACCACACACCCGAACCAGAGGACTTCCGGCCGCCATGCTCCTGCTGTGGCGGACGCATGATCGTCATCGAGGTGTTCGAACGGTGGAGGAGGCAGCCGCGCGGACCTCCGAACGCATCGGCACCGATCCGGGAGACCGCTCCATGACCCGGCATGGTCTGATTCAGCCTCCAGCCACAGGCGCTCAACCTGCGGCGACGGACCCACGCGCGCCCATGGTGCTCAGCGAGGCCCGCAGGGCCCCGTCCGCCTGCGCGCAGAGGCTACAAGGCTGTGCGGAGGCTTCACTGAGCGGTCCGTCCGTGTCCACCGCGTCGCCTAACGGGGGCGGTCACGCCGTCGCCGACATCAGCCGCAAACTAAAATCCCCATAGCCATCAACTGTGGCCCGCGGGTTCCTGCATGAGAGGCTTTCGTACGCCTCTCGGCACCCGAAACCCTTCAGCATAGCAGACATTCCTACGGTCCCGTCCCTGCACCCAAAAGCCGACATCGCTAATACAGGCCACAGCCAGCTTTGCGCCAATCATCGGACATTTGCCGACGCCGCGGGGCCTCTCGATGCAAGGCGGTCGCTCGCAGAGCAGCGCGAAATGAGGCGAACTGATGCTTGCTTGATACGAAGGTTGGGGCAGGCGATTTGAATCTATTCAAAGTTGGTCGAGCAGTTCCTTGGGAGTTGGCACGCAATCGTGTCTATCCCCGCATAATGCGATAGACAGTTGCATTACCCTCCACACCTCGAAGAGGCGCGTCAAAGGCCACGACACGATGGCCGGCAAGCATGTCGCGAATCCCGGGCGCGGAATAGAGCGCCTCGGAAATGCAGACCTGTCCGGCTTCTGCCAAGGACTGCACGCGCGCGGCGACATTCACGGTCTGGCCGAAATAGTCGAGGTTGTCGTTGAGCGTCACGGCGATCGACGGTCCACAGTGGGCCCCGATCTTGAGGATGATCCCAGGCCCGTCGTGGTCGCCGTTGAAGCGATCGATTTCTTCAAAGATGTGGAGTGCAGCCGAAATCGCATCCGAAGGCTGCGAGAATACAGCCATCACCGCATCCCCAATCGTCTTGACCACCGCTCCGGAATGTTGCTGAACCGCCGCGTTGACCAGAGCGAAATGCTCGCGGACCAAAGCATAGGCGTTGAGGTCACCCAGGCGCTCATACATGGCGGTCGAACCCTTGAGGTCCGTGAACAGGAAGGTGATCTGCCTGATGCCGAGCCCCTCCTTCTCGTCGACACGTTCGGACCGGAAGAGCTGGCGGAAGGTTTGCCGTGCAAGCAGCGCTCCACCGGAAACATAAGGGTCGAAATCGAGCGCCGGCTTGGTAGTCAGCGCGACGAGCTCGGGCG
This sequence comes from Mesorhizobium sp. AR02, assembly GCF_024746835.1. Lineage (NCBI taxonomy): Bacteria > Pseudomonadati > Pseudomonadota > Alphaproteobacteria > Hyphomicrobiales > Phyllobacteriaceae > Mesorhizobium > Mesorhizobium sp. AR02. Next base: position 5,303,915 of record NZ_CP080531.1, read on the forward strand.
GCCAGTTGATGACAAGCAACGAACCTCGCACTGGCCCCCTATTCGCTACCTCAATGACAATCGGACCAGGTGGCACAGCGGACAACGCCGGCAAGAAGCGTTTGCCGTCATAATCGATCTTCAGAAGTGTCGGCGCCAACATCGGATCGCCTGATATTGGCACGGCGAATGCGGCCTGCGTCTGCACGTTGACGCCCGAAAGGGCGCCCGGTCCAAGGTCGGCGCGGAGAACCGTGGTGGTGCCGGGCGGCAGAAACGTCATGCCCCGAACGAAGCCGCGCAGAACGTCAAGAAAGCGAACGTCTTGCCCCGGTAGCCGCCCATCATGTCCGAAGTGGAGCTTCCAGTGAAAATCCTCGACGGGGAGCGTCTCTGGATCGTGGTACGGCAGGCGCCGTAACTTCGGCGATACCGAGAAGGTGACCTCGATGAAGTCGTCGAGGTCGGTGTCGCCCGATACGTCGCACAGGCCACAGACGTAGTGGGTCTTCAGCGTGCGCAGGGCGCCGAAACTATCGAGCACCATCCCGGACTGGGGACAGAGCACATCCCAGCTCATGTCGAATAAGCCACAGCGGGCGGCATGAAGGAAGAGGTCGATTGCTTCAGGCTCGGCGATTGCGCGGTCGCGAGCAAAGCTCAGCGGATTGACGCGATAGAGTGAGTGGTCGTCGGCGCTCCTGATCAGCGTCTCGAATTTCGAGATGACGCGTGGGCTCCAGGCTCGCGCCTGCTCCACCTTGGTCATCTTGCTTTCGAGAAGACGATCGTCGACTACCGTCACGCCGGATCCTCAATTTTACCTCGAGACAGCCCACTAGAACAACAGCTCGGTGCGAACGGATTGAATTCCTTTATTGTAGCACAGTCCTGTCTAAGAGGCTCAAAATGGCACGCGGCGCACTGGAGCAGCTGCGCCTAAACGTCATCGTTGATGCGCAGTTCTGCAGACTCAAGCCGGCTTGGCGTATTGCTCCGCGCTCAGCACCTCGATGCACTGGAACGGCGCGTTGCCTTCAACCCAGGCGTCGTGGCCGGGCGGGATCGTGTAGGATGTGCCCTTGGTGAATGTCTTTTGCGTGCCGTCATTCAACTTGACGGTGATCGATCCGGACACGACATAGCCGACATGCGAGACTTGGCAGCTATCGGTCTTGACCACCGGCTTCACGCATTCGGACCATCTCCAGCCCGGCTCCATGTTCATCCGCGCAAGCGAGTAGCCAGGCAGCCTTACGATTTCGACACGTGTCTTGGCGGGCGAGCGCACCTTGTCCGGCTTGTCATGCGACTTGGCTTCGAATTTCGTGACGTTCATTGCAGCTTCGGCCATGGCATCCTCCCATATCTAAGCGGTGCCCGACGCTGCGATCGTCGGCGACCGCTGCCGGATTCATACGCTCAACTATGAGTATTTGCTAATATAATTGGGAGCGTGCGGCTCCTTAGCCTTTGGTATCTATTTCGGCGACGACTGTGCCCGAGACAGGATCGGTCACGCCGAGGTCGCCGCCGAGATTCTCCAGCATGTCTCGCATGGTGTCCAAAAGGCCGATCATCTGCGGCCGTGCCGATGCGAGGCTGTCCATGTCTTTCCATTCACCGACGACGCAGAAGGTCCGGTCGCCGGTCTTGATCAGAGCGGCCTTGCGGAAGCCCTTGACGTCGAGGCTTGCCTTCTTGTGTGCATCGATGAATGCCTGTTCCTTGCCCGGCTTGGTGCGGAACCGAACGACATTGTAGGCAGTCATACCTTCCTCCAATCGATTGCGAAGACTCTCTTGCCTCGCCAGCCTTACGGGCGTGCCTCGAGCACCATGTTGAACGGCGTCTCCGTGGCGCGGCGGAACCGCTTGAACCCGCCGCCCGAAACGACCTTGCGCCGCCTCGCCTCGCCGGCCTGGGCGCCGAGGCCGAGCCCGACCTCCTGGGAGAGCGACGCAGGCGTGCAGATGAAGGTCGAAGCGGCGTAGTAGATGCGACCGACCGGGTTGAGGTTCGCTGACAGCTGGTCGTGGGCGAAGGGCTCGACGATCATCCAGGTGCCGTCTGCCTTGAGCGCGTTGTGCACATGCCTGGCAGCACCCTCCGGATCGCCCATGTCGTGCAGGCAGTCGAAGAATGCGACGAGATCGTAGGTGCCTGGGAAATCCTTGGCCGCCGCAACCTCGAAGTGGGTGTTGCCGGCAACGCCGGCCTCTTTCGCGGCGGCGCGGGCGCGCTCGATCGACGGGGCGTGATAGTCGAAGCAGGTGAAGCGCGAGTTCGGGAAGGCCTTGGCCATTAGCACGGTAGAGGCGCCATGGCCGCAGCCGACATCGGCAACGTCTATGCCGCGCTCCAGCCTTTCGACAACACCATCAAGCGCCGGCAGCCAGGAGTCGATCAGATTGGCGTTGTAGCCTGGCCGGAAGAAGCGTTCGGTGCCACGAAACAGGCAGGCGCTGTGGTCGTGCCAGCCGAGGCCCTTGCCGGAGCGAAACGCCTGTCTGACCTTCTCCTCGTCGAGCCACAGCGTCGAGACGACCTCGAAAGCGCCGGCCATGAAGGCGGGGCTGTCCTCATTGACGAAGACTTGTTCCTGCTCCGGGCTGAGGTAGAAGCTGTCGCCCGCCTCGTCATATTCGACATAGCCGGCCGCCGCCTGCGCCGAGAGCCACTCGCGGACCAGCCGCTCCTGGGTGCCGGTCTTATTGGCGAGCTGTGCGGCGGTCATCTTGCCGCTCGCGCTCATTGCCGCGAAAAGGCCGAGCCTGTCGCCCAGCAGCACTGCAGCTCCTGTGGTGATGGCGCCCAGATCGCCGACCATCTTTCCAAGCAGCGCCTCAAGCTTTTCCTGGTCGGGTTGCGTCTTCTTATTGCTCGATCCCAAACACTCGCCATCGGCGACAAGCCAGATCCCGTCACCAGGGAAGGCCTCGCCATAACAATCCATTGTTCGCCCCGCAGCGACTGACTGTTACAGCTTCACAGCAACGTGACCGACGCCCTGGAATTCTCGGCGAGCGCAGCCTCCTTGCTGGCGTTCTTCGTCGTGGCATCGGGCGGGATCGGCTCGATTGCCGGTGGCATTGTGGCGGATCGAATCGGCCGCGCCGCAACGGCAGCTGCTATGATGGCGGTCTCCCGCCTTTGCGCACTGACCATAGGCGCGCTCACCTTCGTTTCCATCCACCTGACCGGAACAGTGGCGCAAGCTATCGGCTGGCGCTGGAGCTTCCTGGTGCCCGGCCCGGTGCTTGGCGTCGTGGCGATGCTGGTGTTGCGATGCATGCTTGCTGCAACGCGAGTTGCGCAAGGGCTGAAGTAAGGTCCACTACGGGACGATCCGCATAAGCAGGTTAGGCTGTTGAGCCAACGATAGGAACCACACCGAACGGCAACTTTCTGGCTAGTTCGTCTCGAAACCGGACCGTCTTCTTGCGGCCCCAACCCGGTCTTTGAAAGTGTTTGGGTTTGTCACCAGAGCGGCGGGTCTGGCTAATCGCTCCCACCTCACGACCCCTGGCCGTACCGGAGCAGTTTGAAGCAATCGCCGCTGCCCGATTTCGCCTGCGTTAGCAGCGGTTTCGACCGCTCGATCCATTCCTGGTGCGACCTGGCATCGGCCTCGATCGCATCGATCGGCCGGAGGCTGACGAAGCCGCGCCCGTTGCTGAAGAGCCAGCACGCACGGCCGAGAAATCGCCTGCTGCGCTGGCGCAGCAGGTCGGCATCGTAAAGGACGTCGAGCACCTCGTGCTTGATCTTGCGCTGCTTTTCAGGATCGGCGACCGCAGCCTCGACCGGCTCGCCGCCGATCGCGTCCTGCAGGTCCTTGTAATCGAGGGCGAGCTGGGTGGTGGCATATTTGATCTCGCTCTCGTCACGCACGATGTTGAACCACAGCGTCGGATCCAACTCGTTGACGACGAACGAGGATTCGAAATCGCGCGACAGGTTCAGCATGTCGAAGTCCCGGATATCGACGTCGCGCTCGACCAGGAGGATTTCGGCGACCTGCTTGCCGAGATCGGATCCCTGAGCGCTGACCGCGGCGTTCGTTCCCCCAAGCTCAGGACTGACATAGGGCCCGCCTTTATCCAGCAGCGCGTCGAATTCGCCAAGCGATCCGACGACGGGGGCGCCGCGGGCGATGCGCGCGGCGAGTTTGGCGAGAACCTGCTGCAGTTCCGTCTCGCGTCTGCGCTGGTCCTGATAGTTCTGCTGGAAGAAGAAGATGAACAGCGACACACCGATGCCGATCAGGATCACGCCCAGCTGTGAAAAGATGTTGCGGTAATATTCGAGCAGCTTTTCGCGATGGCGCACGTCGTTGCGCACGCTGTGGGCGACGCGAAGATTGACGATCAGCGACAGGATCAGCAGCCCGGCACCGACCAGGATGAGGCCGCCGATGAGGAGGTAGCCATGGCCTGTGCTGAAATCCATCCCTTTGCCCCAAGACCCCAGACCGCGCAGGATAATGCCATTTTGCTTCAACACCTACGGTTTCGTCGGCGATGGGGTCGATGGCGGCGAGATACCCATGATGGGCAACGGAATGGCTGCATCCCTACAAATTCGCCTCGGCGAAGATGCGCGCCGCCCAGTCGAGGAAGACGCGCAGGCGTGGCGAGAGCTGCCGGTTCTGCGGGTAAAGTGCCGACAGCGGCGTCGGCGAGGGTGGGTAGTCGGCCAGCACCTCGACCAGCGTGCCGTCGGCAAGGTCCTTCTCGAAGCGGTAGCGCGGCGCCTGGATGAGGCCGAGGCCAAGCCGCGCGAGGTCGGCGGCGGTGTCGGAATTGTTGGCGGCGACACGGCCCGGCAGCCGGACCTCGCGCGTCTTGCCGCCGACGGTGAATTCGAAGGGCAGCACCTCGCCGGTGCGCGATGAGACGAAGCCCACCGCCTGGTGGCCGTCGAGCGCGTCGGGGGAGGCGGGTATGCCGTGCCGTTCGAGATAGGCGGGACTGGCGCAGGTCATCTCGCGGATCATGGCCAGGCGGCGCATGATCATGCCGCTGTCGGGCGGCTCACCGACGCGGATGACGCAGTCGACGCCCTCGCGCACGAGGTCGACCAGCCGGTCGCTTTGGCCGATCTGCAAATCGATGCGGGGGTAGCGCGCTAGAAACTCCGGCAGGCGCGGCAGCAGGAAGGTGCGGGTGAGTAGCGTGCTGGCGTCGATGCGCAGCAGGCCGAACGGCTCGGCCTTGCGGAAGGCGGCTTCGGCATCCTCGATCTCGGCCAGGATCGACAGGCAGCGCTGGTAATAGGCCTCGCCGTCCTGCGTGGCGTTCACCTGCCGCGTCGTCCGTTCCAGCAGGCGGGCGCCGAGATGCTCTTCGAGCCGGCGGACGGCTTCCGTCGCGGTTGAGCGTGGCAAGCCGAGATCGGCCGCGGCAGCGGTGAAACTGCGCCGCTCCAGCACGCGAACGAAGAGCCGCATCGTATCCAGGCGATCCATGGCCATTGTTCGCAGTTTCCGAATAGTGATGTCAAGAGGCGGCTGATTATCCGGAACTTGGCTTGGCCTATATCCGCGTCATCAACAACACGGAGAGACTTCCATGACAAACCCAACCAGAACCGCGATCGTGACCGGCGCCTCCAAGGGCATTGGTGCGGCAATCGCACAGCGGCTCGCTCGCGACGGCGTCGCCGTCGTCGTCAACTATGCACGGGGCCGTGCGGAGGCCGAAGCGGTCGTCAATGCGATCGAAGCCGAAGGCGGCAAGGCGATCGCCGTGCAGGCCGATATCGCTGATCCCACAGGCATTGCAGCACTGTTCGACGCCGGCGAGAAGGCGTTCGGCGGTGTCGACATCCTCGTCAACAATGCCGGCATCATGAAGCTTTCGCCCGTCGCCGCGACCGACGACGCCGCGTTCGACACGCAGATCGCGATCAATCTCGGCGGTGTGTTCCGTGGCATGCGCGAAGGTGCAAAACGCCTGCGCGATGGTGGCCGCATCGTCAATTTCTCCAGCAGCGTCGTCGGCCTCTACCAGCCGGGCTACGGCGTCTATGCCGCCACCAAGGCGGCCGTCGAGGCGATGACGCACATCCTGGCCAAGGAGCTTGGCGCGCGCCGCGTCACCGTCAATGCGGTGGCGCCGGGACCGGTCGAGACCGCCCTGTTCACGGACGGCAAGAGCGCGGCGCAGATCGAGGCGATCGGCAAGATGATCCCGCTCGGCCGGCTCGGCCAGCCCGGCGACATTGCCGGCGTCGTCTCGTTCCTGGCCGGGCCGGACAGCGGCTGGGTCAATGGGCAAATCATCCGCGCCAATGGCGGCGTGATCTGAAGGAGACTGATATGCAACAGACAATTTTGATCACCGGTGCTTCCTCGGGCTTCGGCGCGATGACGGCGCGGGCGCTCGCGAGAGCCGGTCACACGGTCTATGCCTCGATGCGGGACCCCTCGGCGCGTGGCGCGGCGGTAGCCGAGATGGAAACGTTCGCCCGCGACGAGGGTGTGGCGCTGAAAACCATTGCGCTCGACGTCACCTCGGACGCATCGGCGCAGGCGGCGATCCGGCAGATCGTCGCCGAGGCCGGCCAACTCGACGTGCTGATCCACAATGCCGGGCATATGGGGTTCGGGCCGGCCGAGGCGTTCTCGCCCGAACAGCTGGCGCAGCTCTATGACGTCAACGTCGTCGGCACGCAGCGCGTCAACCGCGCCGCCCTGCCGCATATGCGGTCTCTCGGCCGGGCGCAGATGATCTGGGTCGGTTCGAGCAGCACGCGCGGCGGCACGCCGCCGTTCCTCGCGCCCTATTTCGCGGCCAAGGCCGGCATGGACGCGCTGGCGCAGAGCTATGCGCTGGAACTCGCCCGCTTCGGCATCGAAACGACGATCGTGGTGCCGGGCGCCTTCACCAAGGGCACGGAGCATTTCCACCACGCGGCGGCACCGACCGATGCGGAGCGCGCCGACGCCTATTGGTCCGGCCCCTATGCCGGTGCCGATCAGCAGGCGCTGAAGGGGCTGGCGGCCTTGGAGCCGGCGGATGCCGATCCGGCTGATGTCGCTGCGGCCATCGTCGACCTCGTCGCCATGCCGCACGGGAGCCGTCCGCTGCGCGTCCATATCGATCCCTCCGACGACGGTGCGGCAATCGTCAACGGCGTTGCCGACCGCGTGCGTGCACAACTGCTGGAACGGATCGGCCTTGCCGACCTGCTCCATCCCAAAGCCTGAAATCCAACTTCAACGGAAAAGGAAACGATCATGCCATTCGCCAACATCAAGATGCCGCAGGCGGCGCTCTCCAAGGCACAGAAGGAAGACCTCATCCATCGGACCACGGCCATGTTCGTCGACTTTTTCGGCGAAGGCGCGCGGCCCTACACGATGGTATTGGTCGAGGAGGTCGCCGACGGCGGCTATGGCCGGGCCGACGAGGTGTTCGTCGTCCCGGAAGCCTATCGCGCCAAGGAGTAGTGCCGGCCCCGAGCTGTGCACCTGTTTCGGGCGGCTTGTTTCGCCCTCGCGGCATGACATCGCCATGTCACGGCTGAAGTCCCCCTCTCCGTCTCGGCTTCGCCGAGTCACCTCTCCCCACTTTCGTGGGGCGAGGAACCCAGGTCTTGACAGGTTTGCGCCAGCACCCCCACCCGGACCTGCGGTCCGACCTCCCCGCAAGGGCAGGGCTATCGCATATGAGTAAAGAGGTCATAGAAGAAGTCTTTGCTCCAGTTTGCCCTGCGCATCTTGCTGGCGATTGGCTTGTCGAGTGGATGGGCAGCCAAGATGTTTTGAGCGAGCCTTCGGATGACAGCCAGGTTTTGTGGAGCGTTATCCTTTCGGGTGCGAGCGTCGTCTTCGCGGAAGACGACATCAAGGCTCCAGTGCAACTGGTTCTCGATCGTCCAGTGGGCGCGAACCGTCTCAGCCAGATGCTTGGGCGTCAGCACCTTGGAAAGCGCGACGTATCGGACCGAGGCAGCCGTCTTGCCGTCGGTGGTGCGCAGAGCCTCGATACGGCCGATGGCCTTGAGGCCGGGGAACACGGGCAGGTCCTTGAGTTTGGCAAGCGGCAGCACGCTGGCTCGTCGCACTTCCGTGCGACCATGAGCCGTATCGCGCGTTTCGAAACTGGCGATCTCGCCCGCCACGGCGAAGCTTTTCTCAGCTGCGGCAAACAGACGGCCCCGGAGGCCAGCGCCCGCGTTGCTGCAATCGCCAGCCTGGTCTCGGCATCCCAGGCATTGACCATCAGCGGTGGCATGAAGGCACGGCCCTTCTCATAACCGCGCCTGAGCGCCTTGCCGTCGATGGCCACCACGCCACGCGGCGAGCCAAGTCCAAGCTCACGCCGCAATGCCACCATGAAGGCGCTCAGTGCATCCGACAGCGCCTGCGGATCAAGAAGCCGAAACACCCGGCTGAAGGTGTCGTGGCTCGGACACCCATGCTTCAGCTCGACGATCGCTTTCAGTTCGTCTTCCCGGCCCTCCACGAATTCAGCAATGTCCACACAGCTTTTGGCCCCACACAGCGTCGCTGCAAGTGCCACAAACAGAAGTTCAGCAAGATTATGCCGCGCGTTGATGTCGCGCGGATCGCGAACTTCTTGCAGGATCGACAAAACCAGCCGCACTCGGACCTCCTCTGCAACGAGAAAGCCTCTCAAGAATCCCTCTTGTCCTGCTTGGCAAGAGCCAATCAACTTATCTGCGATTCCCCTGCCCACAAGGGGGAGGTAGGGAGCCCGCCCTTTTTGCCGCATCTCCATTTCGCACTTACAGAAGAGCACTGTCCGCTGGAGGGCAGGGCGCTTCCTCACCCTCCCCCTTGTGGGGAGGGTCGCTGCGTAGCAGCGGGGTGGGGGGCAGCGCGGCGGTGCAAGGCTTGGGTTCCCCACAGCGCGGGAAGAGGTGGCTCGGGCGAAGCCCGAGACGGAGAGGGGGCCTTGTCCAGATGTCGCAGCAGGACAATGTGCAGCAAGCGCGGCTGTTGACGGAAACTTGCTGGCGCCCGATAGGTCCGCACCAGGCACGCCACCCGAGAATACCGATGACTTCAGACACCAAACTTCGCGACCCCTTCGACGAGGCCCCCGACACCGCCTGGCAGGACGATGTCCGCCAGGGCGTGCGCCATGTGCGCGACCTCGACCGCCTGCCGCTGTCGCCAGCCGAGCGCGCCGCCGCGCAGGAGGCCGCCGTGCTCCACAAGGTGCGCGCGCCAAAAGCCTATCTCGACCTGATCGACTGGAACGACCCCGCCGATCCGATCCGGGCGCAGGTCATCCCGTCACTGGGCGAATTGGTGGAGACGGAGGGCGAGCTTGGCGATCCGATCGCCGACCACGACTTCAGCCCAGTGCCGCGATTGACGCATCGCCATGCCGACCGGGTGCTGTTGTTTCCGACCTATCAATGCGCGGTCTATTGCCGGTTCTGCTTCCGCAAGGAGTCGCTGACCTCGATCGGTCGCGGCTATACGCGCGAGGCGCTGGAGCCGGCGCTGGCCTATATCGCGGATCATCCCGAAATCCGCGAGGTGATCCTGACTGGCGGCGATCCGCTGTCGCTGCCCGACAAGGCACTGGCCGAAATCCGCGCCCGCGTCGAAGCCATCCCGCATGTGCGGCTGCTGCGCATCCACACGCGCGTGCCGGTGGCGCTGCCGTCGCGCATCACGTCAGGGCTGGTCGCGGCGCTGCAGGGCCGGCTGATGGTCACCGTCGTCACCCATTTCAACCACGCGCGCGAGATCACCGATGCCGCCGAGACAGCCTGCAGGACGATGCGCCAGGCGGGCTTCGTGCTGCTTAACCAAAGCGTTCTCCTGAAGGGCGTCAATGACAGCGTCGAGGTGCTGGAGGAGCTCTGCCGCGAGCTGATGTATCGGCTGGGGGTAAAACCCTATTACCTCCACCATGGCGACCTCGCGCGCGGCATGGCGCACCGGCGCACCACGATTGCGCAGGGGCAGGCGCTGGTGGAAGCGTTGAGGGCGCGGCTGTCGGGTGTATGCAATCCGGTCTATGTGCTCGACCTGCCGGAAGGCGGCGGCAAGGTGCCGCTCGGGCCGTGTCCTATCGAGGGACGCGACGGGGAGACCTGGCGGATACGCGGTCAGGATGGCGCGGTGAGGACCTATCGGGAGATCGTCGGTGCGCGGGAAGAACAGTGATCAGGGCGCCTGCACCGAGGCCCTCTAATCCGCATCGTCCACAAACGCCAGGACGACCACGCGCGGGGCAACGCAGTATGCGAGCCTGACCTTGCGGCCGGTCTTCGTCGTCGCGCGGCCCGCGTCGAGATCGACGGCGATATCTTCGTAGCCCAGGATCTCGCGATCGAGCGGATAGGCCGCCTTGTAGACCGCTTCCTTGGCGCAAAACAGGATGCGGCCGGCAAGCCGCCGGTCCGCCGCGCCTGTCCGATCCGCGCCGGTTGCAACGATCGCGAAAATGTCGTCCGGCAGGGGTTGGGCGGGCTCGACATCGATGCCGAGGGAGACGATGCGGCCGACAGGCGCAACCGCCGCCACGGCCATGTCGTCGTCATGGGCGAGCGAACCAATTATCCCGTCCGGCCAGACCGGAGCACCGGACGGCGCGCGCGGGATGGCGACGTCGCTGATGCCGATATCGGCCAGCAGCCGGTGCGCGATCCAGCGGGCGGCACCGCTGGATCGCCGCATGGCCGGCTGGCGCGCGGGGATGGAACGCGCTTCCTCGGGCAGCAGATGGGCCTCGTCCGCGTCGCCTATCACCCGGCATCCGGTGCGGACATTTCGGGGCGCGATTGCCGCCATAGCTTCGGCCAACGCGGCTTCAGGGGAGGGCGGCCGCGTCAACGGCCATCCCTTGGCAGGACGAGGTCGGCGATCATTTCGCCATCCTCGTCGAGCCCTTCTTCGACGAAACCGGCGGTGCGATAGAGCTGGCGTGCCGCTTCATTCTCCGGTTCGTAGCAGATCGAGACGTGCCTGATGTGACCGAGCCCGCCGATTTCGCGCAGCACCTCGCGCAACGCGGCTTTGCCGTAGCCCTTGCCCTGGCTGGCGCGGTCGATCATGAAGCGGTAGATCCGCGCCTCGTCATCATCCTGCGGTGCGTCGTACATCAGGAAACCGACGATACGATCCCCGGCCATGATGACGCGGGGCCGCGCGTCCCTGTCGGATTTGGCTTCGCGCAGCGAGGCTGCGTTGCTTGCGACGAAATCCATCTGTTCCGGGGCCAGCCGCAGTGCGGTGACCAAGGCGCTGTTGGCCGGGGTCACCGGGGCGATCCGGATGTCCATTGTGCTTCCGGATCGCTCTGCCACGTGGCCTCCGACGGGATCGAGCGTCAGGATGACGCCCTGGAGCCGTCCTCCATGATCGGCTCGACGAACCGATGCAGCTTGGCCGGGTTGCCGCGCCAGATCGAGTTGGGCTCCAGCTCTTCGCCCTTCATCACGAAGGAGTCCGTATCGACGACCGATCCCTTACCCATGACGACGCCGTAATGGACAAAGGCGGAAGGTCCGAGCGTGCAACCATCACCGATGCGGATGAAGTCCGACTTGAACGCACCTTCTTCCAGCGAGTGGGCCTGGATGACGCAGCCCTCGTTGAGCGTGACGTCGTCGCCGATCTCGACCAGCGAGCGTTCGGTGAGGTTGCTGCCGCCGTCATAGACCCGCTTGCCGACCTTGACGCCCAGCATGCGCAGGATCATCGGCCGGAACGGCGTGCCGGCGAACAGGCGCACGATCGGCGAATCCGCCAGCTTCCAATGGCGTTCGTGGCGCCAGAAGGCGACGTCGTAGATCGTCGTCATCTGCGGCTTCAGCCGGCCAAAACCAAGGCTTGCCCGCTCGACAAAGATGTAGAACGGAATGGTGATCGCCGAGGTCAGGAGCACGGCGACGAAGAGAGCGACCTCCGCCCATTCGGTGTAGTAGTTCAGCGCCCGGTCCCAGATCGCCAGCGTGGCGAACAGCATGACCCATTGCGTTGCCATGAACAGAAGGATCGTCACCAGATTGTGGCGGTTCTTGAACGGGATGCGCTGGCGCCGATCTGCTTCGTCGACGCCGGCAATGAGTTCCTTGTCGCGGTTGACCATGCGCGGGATTTCAAAGGCAGGCGAACCAAGCAGGCCGACATTCTCGCGCAGCGGGCCGTCGATGGGGATCATCACCTTGGTGCCGAGCAGGACGTTGTCGCCCGTGCGGCCATCCGGCGGATAGTAGATGTTGTTGCCGAGATAGTTGCGCTCGCCAATGCGTGTCGGCTCCAGCCGGAACGCCGAGGCGGATTTGTGCACATTGATCATGAACAGGCCGTCCGACACCATGGTTTCGGTGCCGATCTCGCACAGAAGCGGGTTGTCGTGCTGCTGGTTGGAGCCGAAGTTGGAGCCGGTCTGCACCACCTTGTTGAGGTTCCAGCCGATGGCGCGCATGTAGTGGACGATCGCCGAGCTGTCGCCGAACAACAGCCCCAGCACACGCGAATTGCTGGAGAATTCGGACACGGTCTGCAGCCAGTAACGGAAGCCGTAGAGCGTATAGGTGCGGCCAGGCTTCAGGATCAGGCTGAAAACGCGCGGCAGGACGGTGGCGGCGAAAAAGGCGACGGCGATATAGCCGAAAAGCGTGACCGTGGTGCCGATGGCGACAAGACCGATCGTCTCCTGATAGTCGTCGCCGACATATTCCCAATAGCTATGGAACAGGAACGGCAGCGGGGTGATGACAGCGAACAGCAGGAACAGCTGAACGGCCTCGTAAAGGAAGCGTCGGACCTCGTAAGGGTTCGCGGTGCGCACCTTGCAATAATCCGCCGTGGTCGGCACGGCCGGCGATCCATGCCAGTGCTCGCCATCGGGAATGCTTTGCCCGCGCTGCAGTGAGGACGAATGGCCGAGCTGGCCGCCGTCGCCGATGGAGGTGTCGATGTCGAGCGTCGAGCCGACGCCGACGAAGGCATCGCGACCAATGCTCAGCGGTCCGGTGTGGATATAGCCGGCCTGGGCCCGATAGCCGAGGATCATCGATTCCTTGCGCAGGATGGTGTTGGCGCCGATCGAAATGAGATCCGTGCAGACGGGCACGGATTTGGATTCGATGACGGCGTTGTGCCCGAGCTTGGTGCCCAGCAGTTGCAGATAGATGCTGTAGAGCGGGCTGCCGCGGAACAGGACGACGGGCGCCGAGCGGATCAAGGTCTTGACGACCCAGAAGCGATAGTAGCGCCATCCCCAGATGGGGAACGCCTCGGCCTTCCAGCGGCCGATGAGCAGCCATTTCGCGGCAACGGCAAAGCCGGACATGCCGAAGAACACGCCGGCCGACAGCGCCACGCACCTGACGTAGAGCTCCAGCGGTTCGTCGAGTGCGTCATAGACCCAGTCGAGGCCGTGGTCGAGGACCCACAGCGCGGCATAGCTGTAGAGCAGGTAGAACGAAAGCTGGCCCGCTCCGCAGGTCCAATAGGCAAGGTTCGATGCCTGGCGGGTGAGGACAGGCTCGTTGGTGGCCGTCGTCATCTCTTCCGCCACGCTCAGATGCTTGGCCAGGCGCGCAACGGTCGGATAGAGATAGATGTCGCGCATGGACGTCGTCGCCCATTCCTTGCGGGTGCGCACGCGGGCGCAGAAATGCGCCATCAGCAGCGAGTTGGCGCCGAGATCGTCGAAGAAATTGTCCTCGACCGACACCGCGTCGAATTTCAGCACCGCGGCCAGCGCCTCGGCCAGGAAGCGCTCGTCGTCATTGCCGGGCGCCACCATCTCGCGGTCGGCGGAAAGCCGCACACTTGTCGGCTTCGGCAGCTGGCGAAGGTCGACCTTGTTGGAGACCGTCATCGGGATGACAGGCAGTTCCTCCAGATAGGAGGGCACCATGTAATCCGGCAGGCGCCGCTTCATAGTCTGGGCAATGTCGGCGCGCGAGAGTGCCGGCTGGCCGGCCTTGCGCGCGTAATAGGCGACGAGCTCGACGCGGCCGGGCTCGATCTCCCAGGTGGTGACTGCAGCCTGTGCGATCTCCGGCTGGTCGAGCAGCACCGCCTCGATTTCGCCGAGTTCGATGCGATAGCCGCGGATCTTCACCTGGGTGTCGATGCGCCCGGCATACTCGATCTCGCCTTCGCCGTTGATCCGGCCAAGGTCGCCCGTGCGGTAGATGCGCTGCGACGGGTTGTTCGGCAGGCCGAGGAAATCGGCGATGAATTTCTGCTCCGTCAGGTCTTGCCTGTTGAGATAGCCGACGGCGAGGCCGATGCCGGCGATGCCGATCTCGCCCAGTTCGCCAGGCTCGGCCAGCTCCGGCAGCGAAGGGTCGAGAATGACGATGGAATAGGTGGGCAGCGGCGCGCCGATGGTGACGGGCTTGTCCGGCGTCAGCGCGCCCATCGTTGCCGTGACGGTCGCCTCTGTCGGGCCATAGGTGTTGAGGATCTGCCGCCCCGGCTTCGACCAGCGCACCACCAGATTGTGCGGGCAGGCCTCGCCGCCGACCAGGAGCGTGCGCAGGCTGGGTACATCCGATGTCATCGACGACAGAAGCGTCGGGCTGCAGGCCATGCAGGTGATGTCATGAAGACGCAGGAAATCGGCGAGTTCCTCGCCCACCAGAGGCATCTGGCCGGGTGCGGGCACCACCGTCGCGCCGGCGACGAACGGCACCCAGATCTCTTCGGAAGAAAAGTCGAAGGCGATGGTCATGCCCTGGTAGACGCGGTCGCCCGGCCGGTAGCCGTAGGATGCGGCGGCGACGCGGATGAAGTTGACGAAGCTCTGGTGCCTGATGGCCACGCCCTTCGGCCTGCCGGTCGTGCCCGACGTGTACAGGATGTAGCAGATGTCTTCGACTGCAGTGGGGGCCGACCCCTTGTGCGGCTTCAGCGGCGCGCCGGACTGTTTGGAGATCTCGGCGGCGGCACTGTCGATCAGCACATTGGGAACCGGCAGCTGGTCGGCGCGCGACGCATAGGTGGCGATGGTGACGATCAGGCTGACGCTGGCGTCTTCGATGATGAGCGCCATGCGCTCTTGCGGAAAGGCGGTGGCCAGCGGCACGAAGGCGGCGCCTGCCTTCACAACTGCGAGCAAGGCGACATAGGTTTCCGCCGACCGGTCGAGAATGAGCCCGACCCGGTGGCCCGGCCGCACGCCGCGCTTGATCAGCACACGGGCGAACTGGTTGGCACGGCTGTCCAGCTCCTGATACGTCCAGGCACGTCCGTCGGAGATCACCGCCGGCAAGGCGGCAAATGTCTCGGCGAGCTGCTCGAAGACCGCGTCGAGCCGCTCATCCGGCTGACCTTGCCGGGCGAAATCGGCGCCCACCAGGATCTGGTTGCGAGCAGTTGCTGCCGAGGCGTGAGCGATCCTTGCGAGTGCATCGACGCTTGCCAGGCCGGTTTCGGCTGGGCTGCCCTGGCTTGCCGCGTCCCTGTCCAGGCCGGCGATGTCGACACCGTAATCCATTTCCATACTTTCTCGTCCTGGTCGTGCATCGCCCGGCTGTTCATGCCGCCGTTCGAGCAGGCATTTTCGGCTGTGCCGCCGCTGCAATTTGACCCTTGTTGATGGAGGACCGAAGCTTCCAAAAAGGAAGAATCCACAGTCCCCCGCAGGATGATTATGCCATCCGATCTTTTCGCCAGTTTTTCCGAACTGTTGAATATTGTTTCTGAATTGTGTCTGAGCGAGCCAGTCTGGCGCATCCTTGAAGGCGCCGGCGCGCTGCGCCGGCGCCTTTTATGTGTCTAAGCGATGCTCCTCACGGAAAGCGGAGGCGCTCCCAAGCCTGGGTTCCTCGCCCCCGCCAGAGGCGGGGGAGAGGTGGCCGCGAAGCGGACGGAGAGGGGGCCTTCGTAGGGCGCGACCTTTCCAGCAAATTCTGGCATAGGTCTGCGCCATCCCCCGCTCCGTCTCGGCTTCGCCGAGCCACCTCTCCCCCACTTTTGTCTACGGAATGCACACATCTCTGAGTTCCCAGCCTTTTGCGATGGCACGGAAGTATTCGAGGCCGTGTCGGAAGGTGATGGGACCAGGTGGTTTGGAGGAGGGATAGCCATTCCAGCCGCCAAGGCGGGCAATGATCCAGGCGGCCCATGCGAGACTGTGCCTTGGGTGCGGGTTGTTTTGCAAGGCAGTGCGACCTTGATAGCTGGCATCGAGGCTGTCGAGCACGGCGATGTCGGAAGTGCTGAAGGCATTGGCGGCGTGTTCGCCACCAATGCCTTCGCGGGCCTGGACGAGTTGCAGGATAACCGCCGCAGCCTTGGTGGCGATGGCGGCGAGCTTGACCAACACCTCGGCGCTGGCGAGTTGGCTGTCCTCGAGGCGCAGGCCATGCGTCTTCATCAGACGGAACAACTGCTCGATGGTCCAGCGCCGCCTGTACCAGTCGACGATCTGCCAGGCGGCGGCGACGTCGCTGATCTCATGGGTGGTGAGCAGACGCCAGTGCACTGGCTCGGCCGCGGCTGGAGGACCAAGTTCGACGACTTCGACAAGGTTCAGCGTCACGGTCTTCGGCAAATCCCTGGCGCCGGGATTGTCGGGACGGCACACCTCGACCTTGCTGAAGCGCAGGCTCACCTGGGTGCTGCGTGCCGCCCGCTTGTGCGTGGCCAACAACTCAAGCCTGCGCGCGGCCACGAACGGCAGCGCTGCCGTCACGCTCGACAAAGTACCGCCGCCCGCTACGGCACGATCGTGCATCACACGCGTCAAAAGGTGGACATTGCCGCCGGGCAGTGTCGCCCATTCGGCATAGATGTCGCTCTCGCGGTCGGCCACGATCGTAACAGTGGCGGCTTTGGCCAGCACGCTTCTGGCCTGAAGGGCCGTGTCGATCCAGCGGCGCGATTCCTTGTCCTTGAGCGAGCGCTTGGCGTGCGGTGTCTCGACCCGGCCCTTGCGCGTGTAGACGCTGCCGGCCACCAGCCCCAGACAACCGCCGCTCACCGCATCGATGGCCACCATCGCATGCACCAGCACGCCGCGCCCACCACCTTTGCCGATCTCACCCAGGCCGCGTCGCCGCTCGGGCGTGGTGGCAAAGGTGATCTCGCTGGTGTCCTGGATCGCCAACACATGCCGCTCGGCGGCCGCAGACACCGTCTGTTCGCTCCAGCCTTGGATCAACCGCTCGATCGTCACCTTGTCATTGGCCAGCAGGCGATGGAACCCGACCTCCTGCGCCCGCCGGCCCTCGCCAAGCCGGCGCAGGCAGATATCTTGGCGCGCAACCATGCGGTCGAGCAGCATCGCCCCCTTTTGTCGAGGCGCAAATCCCCGAAACGGCCCAGCGACGGTTGCTCAACAAGCATGCGACACCTCGAATCAAGCAAAGTGCCTGATACAGAATCACGCCGAAAGCCGAGACCGCCAGCCCTCCTCAAGCCGAGAGTCAATCCGCCGCACCCCACTCCTAGATGTGTGCATTCCGTAGCCACTTTTGTGGGGGCGAGGAACCCAAGTTCTGTACGCCCCCAGCCCCCCAATCCCCCCTTCTAAAAAAATCTCACACCCCCCGGGAATAAAGCACCGCCCTGCCGGGTCTTCACTACAGCGAGGCCAATCTGCCGGCCCGCGACCCGAAGAAACGAAACAAGGATTTACGGAGATGACCAAGCTCGCTCTCAGCGTGGCCGCGATGTTGCTTGCCTCGAGCTCTGCCTTTGCCGGCAGCGACCATTTCGGCGCCGACAATGCCAACCAGCCTGTCGCTACTGTCGACACCAATGCCACCGCGTCCATCCCCTACACGCAGCAGAACGGCGTCGACACCAAGGTGACGACCGCGCCGAGCCAGGGCTCGGTGCAGGACATCATCAACCGGCACAACGACGAAGGCCTCTGGGGCCGCTGAGCGCGCCTTCAAGCAATCTCTCAACAATAGGAACCATCGACATGAAAAACATCGCTCTCACCGCCGCCGCGATCCTCGTTGCCACCGGCGCCTTTGCCGGCAGCGATCATTTTGGCGACCGCACCGTCAATCCGACGGCCGCCACCGTCGACAACAGCTACACCGCCTCGATCCGCAAGCCGGACATGGTTCGGCACGGCATGCAGGCAACGACCAAAACTGATGCGGATGAACCCGGCCAGGGCATCTGGGGAAACTGAGTTCAGGGGTTGGGACAGCCTCGAGGTCCCGGCCCGGTCCGCAATCAGGACGGGGGGCCATGTGGCGTGGCCCTCCGTCACCTCTGCCGCCACGCAACCCACAGGAGATTACCCATGTTCAGCATGACACGCCGCACACTGCTTGGAACCGCCACTGCTGCCGCTGCCTTCGGCCTTGCCGGCAAGCTCGAATTCACCCGCCCCGCTTTCGCTGAGACCCCCGTGGAGCCGACCGTCGGCTTCTACAAATACACGGTCGGCGACATCGAGGTCACCGCCATCTATGACGGCATCTGGAAGAAGCCGCATGACCCGGCCTTCATCAAGGATGTTTCCGTCGACGAGACCAAGGCAGCGCTCGCCAAGGCAGGGCTGACCACCGACTTCATGCCCATCCCGCTCACCGTCGTCGTGCTCAAGATGGGCGGCAAGCTGATCATGATGGATGCCGGCTCGGGCGTCGGCCAGTGGCAGGCCAACGCCACGCACCTGCCGGCCAACATGGCCGCTGCCGGCATCGACTACAAGGCGATCGACACCATCATGATCTCGCATTTCCACCCCGACCATGTCTGGGGCCTGATGGAGAAGGGCACCAACACGCCGGTGTTCCCCAATGCCGAGCTGATCGTCAACGCCACCGAATACAATTGGTGGACCGACCCCAGCCGGCTGGCCAAGCTGCCCGAAGGCCGCAAGCCGGCGGGCAAGCGCATCGCCGAGAATTTTCCGAAATGGAAGAACTGGAAGCTGGTCGAGGATGGTGCGGAAGTCGCGCCCGGCATCCAGATCATCGCCGCCCCCGGCCACACACCAGGTCATTCGGTCTACCTCGCCAATTCCGGCAAGGAGCAGCTGATGATCTCGGCCGACACCATGTATGTGCCGGCGCTTCTGGCGCCGCATCCGGAGTGGCAGGGCAGCTACGACCAGGATGGGCCGACGGCCATCACCACGCGCCACAAGATCATCGACCGGGTGATTGCCGACGGCATCCGCATTTCCGGTTCGCACTTCCCGTTCCCGGGCACCGGCGTCTTCGTCAAGGACGGCAATGCCTACGGCTTCACTCCTGTCCAAATTTGAGCGTGAGCTCCCAAACCAAGCGAGAAAGACAATGAAACAATCCTTCCTGGGCAAGCACGCCCTCTACGGCCTGCTCGGCGCCATTGCCGTGCTGACCGTGGTTCCCGTCGCGACAATCATGCCGGCCTATGCGGTCGACGACATCGAGGGCACTGACGCGCCCGACCTCACCGCCGTCCAGGCCAAGATCGCCGCCAAGGATTACAAGGGCGCGCTGGCCGATCTGCGTGATCTGGCGCAGGACAACCAGCAGGCCGATGTCTACAATCTGCTCGGCTTCACGCTGCGCAAGACCGGCGACTTCACCACCGCGCTGACCTACTACAACAAGGCGCTGGAGCTGAAGCCCGACCACAAGGCCGCCCGCGAATATCTGGGCGAGCTCTATGTCGAGACCGGCGACATGGACAAGGCCAAGGCGCAACTGGCCTCGCTGCAAAAACTCTGCCCCGCCGGCTGCGACGAGCTTTCCGACCTGCAAAAGGCCATCGACACCAAGGTGACGCAGTAAGTTCCCCCTCACCCGGATTGCCAAGACCGAATTGCAAAGAGCAATTCGGGGCAATCCGACCTCTCCCCGAGGGGAGAGGAGGGCGCCGGCGTTGACACAAGTCTCTTCTCCCCAGCGGGGAGAAGGTGGACGCGAAGCGGCCGGATGAGGGGGCCTTGGCGCTGACTCGTGCGGCCGCCATGAATCACAGTTTGGGCGCTCGTGGCTGGCGCCCATTGCCGGAGCCGGCGCCTCTCCCTCGAGCCGGCTCCGGCCTTTTCGAAGATCCCATCCGGCAAACGCCGCGCGCCCCACGGCGCGCACCGCGCTTGCCTGCGACCAAAAATTGGAGGCTGACCCATGACACCGAACGAAATCGCTGCGAAGCTCACCGGCCTCGCCACGAAATACCACATCAGGGACGTGACCCTGCTTGCCGGCCGCCTGCTTATGTCCTTCATCTTCCTGCATGAGGGCGTGACGCTGGCCACCCATTTCGACGGCGCCGCCAAGGCGATGGCCGCGCAAGGCGTCGGGCTGCCGCTGTTCGTCGCCACCATCGCGCTGCAACTGGGAGCAGGGCTCTCGGTGGCTTCAGGCCTGCTGACGCGGCTGGGCGGCATCGGGCTCGGCCTGTTCTGCCTGGCAACGGCCACGCTGTTCCACACCAACTTCGCCAGTCAGACCGAGCTGTTGAATTTCGAAAAGGATCTGGCGATATCAGGCGGCATGTTCGTGCTGGCCGCTGTCGGCGCAGGCAGGATTTCGCTGGACTGGCTGCTGGCCCGCTACCTGCAAAAGCGCCAGCGCGACAAGGAAATGGTCAGGGCATTGCTGGCCGTGGAGAACGAATTCACGCTGGATGTACGGCTGCCGGTTTGAACGGCGCGCAGCGCTTTCCGGCCGCATTCCACGCAAAATTCCACTCTTTCAGCGGTTCTTACCACGCTGGCGACCACGCTCGCACAAACACCACGCCCTTATTGAAGTGGCCAACAGCGCAACAACGAACCGAGACGGTCGTGCGCTGACAGCCTGCCACCGCAAAGATCCAGCGAGGGTCGCGGTTGGCCGGTTTCGCCCGAGGGCATGAACAGACAGCCTCACGAACGCGATGCGGGCGGCGCGTCGAGGCCGATGTCAACTTCTAGAGATGGAGACTTGAAATGAAGAAGATCATTCTCAGCATCGCTGCGCTCCTGTTCGCCTCCGGCATGGCTTTTGCCGGCAGCGACCATTTCGGCTCGGACTTCGTCCCCGCCGCCAGCAGCTACCCGACCACCCATTCGATGGGGTCGGGCGGCGCCAAGGCGGTCGACCAGAGCGTCACTAAGAGCGTCACCAAGAGCATCACCGACAGCGCGGCCGAGGGAAGTGCGACCTCCGGCATGCCTGCACCGGGTTATGGCCAGGGCATCTGGGGCCACTGACACCAAGGCCGGCCAGTACGGCCGACATCCAGGCGGCGGGCTTGCCCGCCGCCTGGATCATTTTGGGCTCTGGCCGGCGCCTCGCCTCTTCCCACCCATCCAGCAATTCCACCCGGACCAGCGATCACGCAAATTTTTTGGATCAATCCCACCAACTCGGCGTTCATCCCTCACACAAGGGAGAACGACAATGATCGACGACCGCAACGACAAGATCCGTGACCGCGCCTACGCAATCTGGCAGCGTGAAGGCGGCGCCCATGGCGACCACGAGCGGCACTGGCACCAGGCCGCGATGGAGATCGACAGGGAAGCCGCTTTGCCGCTGACAGCCGACGACGCGCTGCCGCAAACCCGTGAGATCGCCAGCACCGACGTGCTGGAGGTCGAGCAACTGGCCGTGCGCACCGGCATATCGGGCGACGAGGCGCAGGACCTGATCGACCGCCTGGGCGCCGACCGCGCCGCGACAGAGCAAGCCGCCCGCAGCCTCAAGGCCAAGCGGAAATCCTGAGCGGGGCCAAATCCTAACTGGGGAGAGCGAGATGATCCGCAAACTCAAGGACGGAAAATACCGGCTTTATTCACGCAAGAAGGACGAGAAGACCGGGAAGAGGCGGAACCTGGGGACGTTCGAGACGCGCGAGGCGGCAGAGAAGCATGAGCGGGAGGTGCAGTATTTCAAGCGGCATTGACCTCGGGGGCGATAGTGAAGTGCCGGTGTCGAAGCGGCAAGCGGGGCTCCTTTCAAGCGCCCCCGCTGACGAAGCGCTGCCGCAGCCGGAGGCCTGTGACATCCCGGCTCGCAGACCACCGCCGGAAGCGACAATGTTTCCCGTTTGCGCCCATTCGGCTAAGCTGCGACGGACGCAAAACCCGATCTGGAGTGAGGCCGCCGGGGGGAATTCGATATGCGGACCAGGTGCGCAATCCTGATGGGGCTTCTATTGATCGCTCCCGCAGCCGCGGAGGACGCGCAGTGCCCGAAAGGTATTCAATTGGAGGCGGACATTAAGGCCACGCCCGATTGCCTGGCCGCTCACAAATTGCACCAGGCCTGCGCCTGGGGATCAAGCGGCGACGAATTTATGTCGGAGGCCGTGATCGACAAATGCGAGGCTGGATTTCTCGATCAGCTGACCCGCAAGCAAAAGCGCCTGTATCAAAAGCGCATCGGGGCATGCGGCGAACGCTATCCCGCCACCGAGGAGGGCGGGTCTATCCAGATATACCTGTCATGGATGTGTGACGAGGATCTCGCGGCGACCTATTTCAAAGCCGCAAAGGGCGGGCAAATTGCGGGAACGCCACGCTGGCGGGTGCCCAATCTATCTCAGTGAACCGATTGTCCGTTTCGGGAAGCTGGACTATCCGAAATCTGAGACGTCAGCGGACTTCTCGACCCGCGATCATCGCGCCGATTGGACCGGTCCACGGATGCCCGAAGCATCGAGAGCGCAACCCCAAATCCTTGGCTTATCTCAGCCCTGGCCTGACTGCTGCTCGCCCTTGTCGACAGGCAAGCTCAATGGCGCGGCCGCCTCCGGGCAACCGTTCTGAATTTTTTTCCATGACGAAATGTTGAGATTCATGTCGCATTGCACGAGTTCTGGACCCGACGGCAATTGCAGGCACGTAAATTCGCCATGATGGAAAATGTGGCCGTTGGCGAGACATTGACAATCCGCTCGCGCGGACGCCGCGGCGAGCACTGCGCAAACCAGCACGCAAGAGGCCAAAGTCATCCTCATGCAACATCGTAGCACAATCCGGAGCGATCGGTAATGGCCGCGTGGAACTCGACGCTCCCGCCTGCCGCAAGGCGCGGCCACCTGTGCACGTCGATGGACCGAAGGAGCCAGGCGTGCAACTCATCCCTCGACCGGCTCTTCGTAGATGCCGATGATGAGGAGCCATGCGCCTGAAATCAGGAAGGCGAACAGGACGATGGTTCCAAGGGCCGCGATGTAGAGGCCCACGCCGCGCCCGAGAATAAGCAAAATCGCGCCTGCAACCTCGGCCAGGTAGCACATCGTGCCGCCAGCCAGCCGGGGCCCGGTCAACCCGACGGAACTCATCCCCGCCATGATGGCTGCAACATACCCCCTGACGAATATGAATGTTGCTATGCCCCAGAGGAAAAGCCATTCGAAGCCAAGTGCCGGAAGATATTGACCTCCCAGAAGCGCAAGGCTGCATGCCATGAAAATCGCGCTGAAGCCCGACAGCATGTTGATTGCCCGGTTCTTGTGCGTCGTGTTGCGGACAATGCGTTCGGGATTGATCGAGATGGCGACGAAGATCAACCCGGCAAGCCCTGCCGCGCCGCCACCCACCATGACGAAGAAATTAGTCCATTGATCCAACATGACTTGCCCCTCAGGTCCGAGCTTCAGGCGGCTCGATGGAGGCTAGCATAGCTGCGTTCTCGAACTCCACGGGGCGAGACAGCCGATCGTGGGGTTTCGTCGTTCTACGTTCGCACCGGCACGGCGTTCATCCCTCACCCAACGAAGGAATCACGATGGCCGACGACCGCGACGACAAGATCAGCCTCAAGGCCAAGCGGAAATCCTGATCGGGCCAAACCAGGGAGAGCGAGATGATCCGCAAACTCAAGGACGGCAAATACCGGCTTTATTCGCGCAAGAAGGATGAGAAGACCGGGAAAAGGCGGAATTTGGGGACGTTTGAGACGCGGGAGGCTGCGGAGAAGCATGAGCGCGAGGTGCAGTATTTTAAGCGGCATTGAGGGGGAAGGGCCGACACGTCTCCGTGCAGATCACAGCAGGCATCGGCCCTATCATGAGGCAGCAACCCTTGCGGCAGCCTTCTTTAGTGCCTCCCTACCACAAATGCGGTCCCGTGGCGTAGCTAGTCTAGCGCTAACTAATTTTGGGAAGGCGCTTTTTTCCGAAGGCGGGACCATTTCCTGAACACCATCACCTGCCATTCGATTGGCTTATTGTAATCTGGGTTAGTCGTGTGGGTCAGTTTATTTAGGAAGCTTTCAGGAATCAAAGTGCCTTCTGCCGATCCAACAAGCGCTACCAAATCCGTAATGGCCTGTTTGAGGCAACTTCCGCAGATGTCGCCCCAGTTATAGTTCAAAGTCATTGATTGCAGTTTTACGGGAAAAAGGCGAGCGACATACCTCCAGTTCCCATACCGTCCTTCACCGAGTACATCAGATATAGCGTCGTAGACAGCCTTGTATTTTTCTGACGCCTCCCTCGCACCTACCACCAACAGGATACCGCGGTTGCGAAGGTAACGTCCGCAGCGCTGAAGGTCCACTTTTAGGTCTATTACTTGCTCAGCAGTTGTCAGAAAATTGCTCAGCACAATGAAGTCATACCGATGCCTGACAGTTATTTTGTGAAACTCAGGCTCCCCATCATCATTCCAATCTTGAA
The DNA here is from genome assembly GCF_024746835.1 of Mesorhizobium sp. AR02. Lineage (NCBI taxonomy): Bacteria > Pseudomonadati > Pseudomonadota > Alphaproteobacteria > Hyphomicrobiales > Phyllobacteriaceae > Mesorhizobium > Mesorhizobium sp. AR02. Next base: position 5,328,423 of record NZ_CP080531.1, read on the forward strand.
ACGCCCTTGTTTCGTCCAACGGAAGGTCCCTAAATTCCAAGAAGGATCCGTGATGGTATGGAACGTGCCAACGCATCCCACTCGTGTTCGATACATTTGCGTACTCCGTAAAATGATGAAGCCATGATCGAAAGCGTTGACTGCGCTCTACATAGTCAATTCGGAATCGAGGGTGTTGATTTCCGGTAGAATCGTCGCCGGCCACGCCAAGTAGATTAACGTAAAAATCCGAGATGGCGAACATGGACGGCCCAGGTCCTGTCCCAACATCCAGTATGTCAATAGCACGGTTTCTGATCGGTATCACTCTTTGGGCGTGTAGATTTTCCAAGGTTATCTGGAATCGATGATATCGATCTAGGAAGTGGAGCAGAGCATAAGCCTCAGCCGTTCCCTCTTCATCGTATGTGATAGTGTCGCAGTATTGAAGGACGTTTAGAAGCTGCTTGCCCACTGACTGGGCAAGCTGTGCGTCGTCGCTAAGCCTCCATGAGAGGAACCCCCGGATCAGGACATCGAGTTCCACGAATCGCTTGTGTGGCGTAAACCCATGATGTTTATCCGTCATGATTTGGTCTGAACTCCTGATTGGAGAGCGTTTCTGCAAAAAGGGCATATCAAGTCTATCAATTCAGAAGCTTCATACCTTTGTGCCTACCCTGTGATGTTCCATGCAACGACTACATTATCTCGATCCGCTAGGTAACCGAGTGCCGGCGCTTGAACGCAACATCTTGCGCCTGCGCTCGATGCAAATCGTGCTGGTTCTGTTCTACGCTGAGCAGCTCAAACAAAAGGTGCTAAACCTGATCCAGAATACGGACAAGTTTCACTCTCGCATGGTTAGCGGCACAACGGAGCGGGCGCCGAAGGGCGCGAAGGGTCAAGTGAAGAAATGCCTCAATGCTCTGATGGCAGATGGGGCGATTTCAACGGCTGAGAAAGATGAGATCAAGCGACTGATCGATTACCGCAACGTTGTTGGCCATGACATCCACGAATTGGTCGCCGATCTTAGCACCGAGCGCTATATCCGTGCGAGCCTCGATTTGGCACCCGATCGCTCTGCTGCCTACGACTATGAAGCTGCTGATCGACTCCGCCACTATCTCCACTTGCTTAGCGAGCGGCAGATCAAGCATCACTACATTGGCACGATTAGCATGGACAGCCTGACGTTCATCTCGGCCGAGCGCACGTTACGCGCCGACATTAAGAAACTGAAGGGGAAGATCCAGAGGTTGGCAGATGAACGAAACAAGAAAATTCACGAACTGAACGAACAGCTAAAACTGGAAGACACGGTAGGAAACGAAGGTTATCCCGATCACCCACTGAACCAGTATGATGATAAACGTTTGACCAGGCGCGGGCAGGAGATTTGCTACCGGCTGTTCGATAAGGGCAAGCAGCCGATGGCTATCGCGCACCTGATGGGGATTTCGCTCACGGCCGCACGCAAGCGCAAGGGCATGTGGGACCAAGCCACCCGGCCTACTGTTGACCTTGACAGCCTACCACGCCGGAAATTCTATCGACGCGATCGTGATTGATGTCAGTGGATTGCAGGTGAATAGCTCGCCGCAGTCTAGCCCGCTTGATGCTGCTTCTCGATCATTTTCCGGGATACTACTTTCGTGTGATCGCGTTCGCGATACCGCCTCGCGAATTCTTCGTCGCTGAGTTCCTCATGGCCATAGTCCGCATAGTCTAAGTGTCGCCAACCTGCATCTGGCGACAGCTCCATGCCATAGAGGAGGCCAACGAATCCGCTGTGTGGGATAATGTAAGCACGTACAAATGGGTCATTCTCGTAAGATCGCTTCACGAACTGCGCTCCTGGAGTGCCCTCGATAAACCAAGGTTGGCGGCCGAAATATCCGAACTGGTTGGAGATGATGTGATCTAGTCGCTGCAGGGCGTCAAGGGCATCATCGCGCAACAAATGATAAGTGTCTGGGTTGAAATGGATTGAGCGATTGCGAAGCTCGCCCAGAAGGAGAAATTCGGCCCCGACTCCGTCAGCTAAGACTTTCCAGTCAGTCAAAGCGGAGATCACAATTGGCCAGTTATCGAAAGACTTTTTGCGATAGAGATTCCTGTAATGCGGGGAGGACTTGAAGCTATGTCGAAGGTCCAGCACAAGATGGTTGAGTATGCGCTCGCCGAGTGCGCAGGCGGCAACCAATGCGGGATAGTACGCCCCTGTGACAAAGGCTCGGCGAGCCTGCTCATGCAGCGTGTTATGATATGCTAGCACGGACATTGACTTTGGACCCAAGTCTGCCGCGTTTTTGACGATATTCTCTATATGGCGTGTGCCGTGCTCATGCTTTAGTCGCTCTATGAGTTGGGTGCGGTTCTCGTTGTGAACGCGTTTGACTTCATCCTCCCAGTGCTCCTCCGGATCCTTGAGGATCAGCGACGTCGAGTCGAAATCAAACGAAAAGGGATGATAGCGGCGGGCGCCCCGGTCTGAGAGATCGGCGTGGCCGTCGTAATGATAGAGACCGTTCGTTAGATCGGCGATTGTTTTGCGCATTTCCCGCAGCTTTCCGATTGATGCAACCCGACTTCCAGACCCTGCCCGGTCGGTCTCAAGATACTCGAAGTCGGTCGCTATTTTCCACGGGATCGATTGACTGTGCCACCTCTTATTGGCCCCCCCATTAACCATTCGTTAACCATTCCCTCGCTAGCGTTTACCTCTCAGTAAGGATTCGCCAGCCGTGACCTTTGCCGCTCCCCTCGAGGCCAAATCCATTCGCTTTCGTGCACGCTCTTTCGTCGCTTTCACATTGACCCCGGAAGCGCCCATGGTGGAGTGGCTGCAGGGGCTGGACCACTGGATCGGCAACTCGCCGGGCTATTTTGCCGGGCGGCCGGTGCTGCTGGATTTGAATGTGCTCAAGCCCGCGGTTAGCGAGATCGCAGCACTTGTGGCTGAGCTTTTCACGCGCGGCATCCGCATCTATGCCATCGAGCTTGAGGGGGCGGCACTCGGCCCCGACCTGCCGCCTTTGCTGGTCGGCGCCAAGGAGGCGACGACGGATGGGCTGCTGCCTGGCCGCAAGGGTGGGCAAGAGGTTTCCGGCAGGGAAGGCAAGGCCGAGGGCAGGGCGCCGGACCACCGCATGGATGCGCGCGCCGATGCTGGCAGCGTTGCGAAGGGCAAGGCTGGCGCAAGCAAGGCTGATGAAAGCGAGCCGCAGGTTTCGCACTACGATTCGGGCACGCTGATGATCAAGGCGCCGATCCGCTCCGGCCAGGCGATCATGCATGCGCATGGCGATGTCATCGTGCTGGGCTCGGTCGCGTCCGGTTCGGAGATCGTCGCCGCGGGCTCCATTCACGTCTACGGCACGCTGCGCGGGCGCGCTTCGGCGGGGGCGCTCGGCAACACCGGCGCGCGCATCTTCTGCCGCCGCAACGAGGCCGAGCTTCTGTCGGTCGACGGCTGGTACATCACCGCCGAGGAGATGGAAGGGGTGTCGCGCGGAAAACCGGTGCAGGCCTTCCTCGACGGCGAGGGCCTGCGCGTCGAGACACTGAGCTGAGAAAGGCCGTCAGGGCGGCCGACTGAGAAACAGGCCGGTGCGGCCGACTAAAGGCCGGCAAGCCGGCCCGGGACAACAAACGAACAACAACGACGGAGGCTTTTTTCATGGGCAAGGTAGTGGTGGTCACTTCGGGCAAGGGGGGCGTCGGCAAGACCACCTCGACGGCGGCGCTCGGTGCGGCCGTGGCCAAGACCGGCAAGAAGGTGGCGCTGGTCGATTTCGACGTCGGCCTCAGGAATCTCGACCTGATCATGGGTGCGGAACGCCGCGTGGTGTTCGACCTCGTCAACGTCATCCAGGGCACCGCAAAACTGTCGCAGGCGCTGATCCGCGACAAGCGGGTCGACACGCTGTTCCTGCTGCCGGCCTCGCAGACGCGCGACAAGGACGCGCTGACCGAGGAAGGCGTCGGCGAAGTCATCGACAAGCTGCGCTCGGTGTTCGACTATGTGTTCTGCGACAGCCCGGCCGGCATCGAGCGCGGCGCGCAGCTCGCCATGCGCTTTGCCGACGAGGCGGTCATCGTCACCAATCCGGAAGTGTCATCGGTGCGCGATTCCGACCGCATCATCGGCCTGCTCGACGCCCGCACCATGCGCGCCGAACAGGGCGAGCAGATCGCCAAGCACGTGCTGGTCACCCGCTATGACGCGGGGCGGGCCGCGCGGGGTGAAATGCTGTCCATCGACGATGTCCTGGAGATCCTGTCGGTGCCGCTGCTCGGCATCATCCCCGAGAGCCAGGATGTGCTGCGCGCCTCCAACCTCGGTTCGCCCGTCACGCTGTCGGAGCCGCTCAACACCGCCGCCAAGGCCTATATCGACGCCGCAAGGCGGCTGGAAGGCGAGGACCTGCCTGTTGTCGTTCCCTTCGAGCGCAAGGGCTTTTTGGACCGTCTGTTGGGAAGGAGGGCGGCATGAACGTCTTCGACCTCTTCAAGCGGCGCTCCAGCGCGCCGGTGGCGCGCGAGCGGCTGCAAGTGCTGCTCGCCTATGAGCGCCGCAACCGCAGCCAGCCCGACCTCGTCTCCATCCTGCGCGAGGAGATCATGGCGGTGATCGCCAAGCATGTGCAGATCGACCAGGATTACCTCCAGGTCTCGATGGAACGCGGCGAGACCATGTCGACGCTGGAGATCGATATCCAGATCCCCAACAAGAGCGCCGTGCCGATGGCGATCGCGGGGTGATCTTTACCTTCCCCCTTTGTGGGGAGGGTTGGCTCGCAGTCGGAGCGAAGCGGAGATTGCGAGCCGGGGTGGGGTCTGCGCGACGCTGCAAGACTTGGGTTCCGTGAGGCCAGCGCCAGTACCCCCACCCGGACCTGCGGTCCGACCTCCCCACAAGGGGGAGGTGGGGAGCCCAGTTTTTACACGCCTCGATAAGAACGCTGTTCCGCAGGCGGGCAGGGAGCCTCTTCACCCTCCCCCTTGTGGGGAGGGTCAATCCGCAAAGCGGATCGGGGTGGGGGGCTGCGCGGCCCCTCACACCGCCTTGAACACCACCGTCTGCGCCAGCCCACCCCCCTTGCGGTTCTCCAGCGTCACGGTCCCGCCATAGCGCTCGATGATCTCCTTGGCGATGGCCAAGCCCAGGCCGGCGCCGGGGATGAATTGCTGGCGGCCGGGGTCGACGCGGAAGAAGGGCTCGAAGGCCTTGTTGATGAGGTCGGGCGGGATGCCCGGGCCGTTGTCGGAAATGGTCAGCACGGCGCGCCTGTCGGTGGCCGCAAGGGCAATGGTGCAGGCCTTGCCATGGGTGGCGGCGTTGACGATCAGATTGCGCAGCGCCCGGCGCAGGCCGAGTGCGCCGGCGCGCACCGATACCTTGTCCAGATGGCCGATCGAGACGGCATGGCCGAGCGAGACCATCTCGGCTTCGATGTCGCGCACCATCTTTTCCAGGTCCATCGGCTCGACGGCATCCTGGTTCACCTCCTCGCGCACCAGGCGGATGGCGCTGTCGGCGATACGGTCGAGCTCGTCGAGATCGTGAAGCCATTTGTCGCGCTCCTCGTCTAGGAATTCGGCGCGCAGGCGCATGCGCGTCATCGGCGTGCGCAGGTCATGGCCGGCGGCGGCGACGAGGCGCATGCGGCTCTCCATGGCAGTGCGCAGCCGCGACGAGAGCTGGTTCAGCGCATGCGCCGTCGCCTTGACCTCGGCCGAGCCCACTTCCGGCACCGTAGCCAGCACACCATCGCTGCCGATCTTGGATACGGCGGCCTCCAGCATTTCCAGCGGCCGGATCAGCACCGAGGTGAAATAGACCGAGACGGCGGTGGCGCCGGCGACGATCAGCGAGATCCAGCCGGCCAGAACCAGCCATTCGCGCCCGGGCGGCTTGAGGTGCGGCACCTCCATGATCGCCCAGCGATTGTCGGGCAGTTGCACCGAGGCCAGCTGGCCGGGTTCGTCCGGCTTCTCGCTGACGATGGCCAAAAGGTTGAGGCCGCGGCGGTGCAGGATGTCGTTGAGCATCGTCGTTTCCGCACGGGCGACCTTGCCGTCGGCCGGGCGGTCGCTGAATTGCACGCGCAGCACATCCGGGATCGGCCCCGGCAGCAGGCGCACCACGAGTTCCATCTGCTGCGCGATCCAGGGCACCGTCAGCTCCGGCGGCGGCCCGCCGCCGCGCACGCTGATGACGGCGGCGGTCGCTAGGCCGACGACACCGACGATCGAAAGGATCAGCAGCAGGATGAGGCGGCGGCGCAGCGAGTTCACGCTTGCGCCTCCACCGCCTCGACGCGGGCTGTGAGCTGGTAGCCGCCATTGCGCACGGTCTTGAACAGCGGCCCGTCGCCAGTGTCGGAGAATTTGCGGCGCAGCCGGCTCATCAGCACGTCGACCGAGCGTTCGAGCGGGTCGCGCTCGCGGCCTTGCGTGAGATCAAGCAGCTGGTCGCGCGACAGAAGCCGGCCGGGGCGGTCGAGGAACACCTGCAACAGGTCGAACTCGGCGCCGGTGAGGTCGATGAGCTCGCCCCGCGCGTCCGTCACCTTGCGGGTGTCGGGTTCCAGCCGGTAGCTGGCAAAGCGGTAGATGCGCGCGCGGGGGGCGGGCGCCTCCTCGGGTGCGGCGCGCCGCAGCACGGCGCGGATGCGGGCGGTGAGTTCGCGCGGGTTGAAGGGCTTGCCGAGATAATCGTCGGCGCCGAGCTCCAGGCCAATGATGCGGTCGACATCTTCCTTCAGCGCCGTCAGCAGGATGACAGGGATGTGCGGTTTGCGGTCGCGCAAGGTGCGGCAGATGTCGAGCCCCGACCCGTCCGGCAGCATGACGTCGAGCACGACGAGATCGAACTGGCCCGCGCCGAGTTTCTGCTCGCATTCGCGCCGGTCGGCCGCCACCGAGACGCGAAAACCCTGGCCGTCGAGGTAGCGGCCGAGCAGCGTGCGGATTTCGCGGTCGTCGTCCACGACGAGGATATGGGGTTGTGATTGCATGATCGGCCCTTGCTTAGCCGTGATTATAGGGAGAGCGCGCGCCAGCGGCATGGAAAATTGCAACGCAATGTTTCCGACGGGCCGCCAGAAACGTTCGGAAACAAATTGCCCCTTTGCGGAAACCTTCGGCAACACGCCGACGCGAAGCAGACAAACACGCTTCCTATCCTCATGGCTGTCCGATGCATGAGAGAAAGGAACACCGTCATGCGAAGCAGACTTCTTGCGCTCGGCCTGTTTTCCGTCGCCGCAATCCACCCCGTGCTGGCGGCACAGCCCGATGCCGGCGCCGCGCCCGGCGAGCCCCCGGTCATCGCTCAGGATGGACCGGACCATGGCCCCATGCCCTGGTTCGGCCAGAATGGGCCGCATGGGCCGATGCGGCACGGTCCGCAGGGCTTTGGCCCCGAAGGCTTCGGCCCGCACCGTATGGGACCACCGCCGGAATTCATGCTGGCCGCCCGGCTGGCGGCGCTGGAGACGCGCGTTGGCATCCGCAGCGAACAGCTCGATGCCTGGCGCGACTATACCAGCGCGCTGCAGGCGGTGCTTGCGCCGCCACGGCATGATCGCGGACCCGGCGGTACCGGTGGCCCCGGCCCGGGTGAGCCCGAGGCCAAGGGCCCCGATGCGGGGCCGGGCGGCAAACCCGATCCCTTCGCCTTCCAGGAAAGGCTGGCCGACGAGGTTACGGCGCGCGCGGCTTCGGCGGCCAAGCTGAAAGACGCGATCGCCGAGCTGCGCACCAAGCTCACGCCCGAACAGCTCGAAATCCTCGCTTCGGCGGAACGCCCCCACGGACCACCCCCCGGTCCCTGGGGCGGCCCGCCGGAAGATGCAGCCGGACCTGGAGGTCCGCCCGACCAGGGCGGACAGCTTCCGCCACCCCAGCCCGGGAATGGCTGACAACTCCGTCCGGCTGCGCCGGCCGGCCCGGTGTCCAACCCGTTCTCGGGCCGGCCGGTATTTTCAGGGATGGCGGGCCATGTCCGCCATCCCACCGTTCAAATCATCCAAAATGGAAGCACGGCAATGTGGGAAGCCATGATGATGCTGCGGCTGATCGCATCGATGAGCCCGAGGCTTTCGCTCGGCCAGCGCGCCAGCCATGCCGCCACGCCGGCGGCGCTGCCGGCCGATACGCTGAAGGGCGCGGTGCGCTTGCACTTTGCCGCCTGGCGCCTGTCGCTGCCGGTTTCGCAGCAGCCCAACGGCCACGGACATCATGACCGCAAGATCGCGTAAGACCTATCTTGTCCTGGCGGGCGTGCTGATCGTCCTGGTCGCCATGGCGGCGCTGAGGGCCTATGGGCGTGGCGCGATTGAGCCCGCGGCACAGGCGGTCGCGACGCCGCGGGCCAGCCTAACGGTTGCGGTCGAAAAGGTGCGCTCCGAGGCAATCGCCTCGTCGATCAGCGCCACGGGCACCGTCGCCGCCTGGCAGGAAGCAGCCATCGGCGCCGAGACATCGGGCCTCAAATTGACGGAAGTGCTGGTTGGCGAAGGCGACCATGTGCGGGCCGGCGACGTCGTCGCCCGGCTCGATGCCTCGGTGCTGAAGGCACAGCTGGCGGAGCAGAAGGCCGCGGTCGACCAGGCGCAGGCGACGCTGGACACCGCCGTTTCGGCCGCCGGCCGCGCCGACAGGCTGCTGGCCAGCAAGGCAATCAGCGCCGAGACGGCGGAGGACAAGGCGACCGCCGTCAAGACCGGCCGGGCCGCGCTCGAGCAGGCCAAGGCCGCCACTGAGCGGCTGCAGGCCGAACTCGACCAGGCAACCATCCGCGCGCCCTTCGACGGTGTCGTCTCCAGCCGGCCGGCGGTTGCCGGTTCGATCGTCCAGGCCGGCACCGAGCTGATGAAGATCATCCGCGACGGCAGGCTGGAGGTCGGCGTGCTCGTTCCTGAAAAGGACCTTCCTTCGGTCTCGGTAGGGCAGGCGGCCAATGTCGTCGACGCTTCGGGCCGGACCTTTGCCGGCAGCGTCTCTTCGATCGCCGAGACGGTCAGTTCGACGACGCGGCTCGCCACCGTCTATGTCGCGCTCGGCGCGGGCTCGGGCCTGAAGCCCGGCATGTTCGCCCGCGTCTCGATCGCTGGCGCCGCCTCGCAAAGGCTCAGCGTCGCCGAGGCCGCCCTGGTCTGGCAGGACGGCAAGCCCAGGGTTTTCGTGGTCGACGCCACCGGCAAGGCCGCCGCACGCATGGTCACCACCGGCGCGCACCAGAACGGCCGCGTCGCCATAGAAAGCGGGCTGTCGGAGGGTGACAGCGTCGTCGTCGCCGGCGCCGGTTTCCTCAGTGATGGCAATCTGGTGCGTATCGCCGATGCGCAAGCGGGCACTGATGCCGCCGGCAAGGTGACGGAGGCGGCGCGATGAACGCCATTTCCTCCTGGTCGATCCGCAACCCGGTGCCGACTATCGTGCTGTTCCTGTCGCTGACCATTGCCGGCCTCTACGGCTTCATGCAGCTGCGCACCAACAACATGCCCGATATCGACCTGCCGACGGTCACCGTCACCGTCTCGCAGCCGGGCGCGGCACCGAGCGAAATGGAAGTGCAGGTGGCGCGGGTGGTCGAGAACGCCGTGGCGACGCTGGAAGGCGTCGACGACGTTTCGACCTCGATCAGCGAGGGCTCGTCCGTCACCACGGTCGAGTTCACGCTAGGCATCGATCCGGAGACCGCCACCAACGATGTCCGCAACGCCGTGTCCGAGGTGCAGTCGAGCCTGCCGGCGGCCGCGCAGACGCCTGTCGTGGCCAAGATGAACGCGACCGGCAATTCGGTGCTGACCTATGTCGTCAAGGCGCCGTCGCTGTCCCCGGACGCGCTGAGCTGGTACATCGACAATGATGTCGCGAAGGCGCTGCTCGGCGTCGACGGCGTCTCCAAGATCACCCGTTCGGGCGGCGTCGACCGCGTCATCCGCGTCGAGCTCGATCCGGACCGTCTCGCCGCGCTCGGCATCAGTGCCGGCGATGTCAGCCAGACGCTCGCCTCCAACAACGTCAACCAGCCGGGCGGCCGCACCAGTGTCGGTGGCCAGGAGCAGTCGGTGCGCACGCTGGCCAGCGCCGGCACCGTCGAGGCGCTGGCCGACACCCGCATCGCGCTGTCGGGCGCCGGCGGCGTCAAGCTCTCGGATCTCGGCCGCGTGGTCGACAGCTGGGAAAAGCCGCGCCAGGCCGCCTATCTCGACGGCAGGCAGGTTGTCGCTTTCAACGTCTACCGCTCGGTCGGCTCGAGCGAGATCGACGTGGTCAAGGCCGCGCGCGCCGCGATCGCCGGGATCGGCGAGAAGACCGACACCGCCAAATTCACCGAAGTCACTTCGTCCTCCGGCTTCGTCCAGGAAAGCTATGATGCCGCATTCGAGGCGCTGTGGCTCGGCGCGTTGCTCGCCATCGGCGTCGTCTGGCTGTTCCTGCGCGACATCAGGGCGACGCTGGTTTCGGCAGTGGCCATGCCGCTGTCGCTGATCCCGACCTTCGCTGTCATGGCAGCGTTCGACATCTCGCTCAACAACATCACCTTGCTGGCGCTGTCGCTGGTGGTCGGCATCCTCGTCGACGACGCCATCGTCGAGATCGAGAACATCGTGCGCCATATGCGCCAGACCGGCGCCAGCGCGTACCAGGCGGCGATCGAGGCCGCCGACGAGATCGGGCTTGCCGTGGTGGCGACCACGGCGACGATCGTGGCGGTGTTCCTGCCGGTCGCCTTCATGCCCGGTATTCCCGGAAAATTCTTCTTCTCCTTCGCCGTTGCCGTCTGCGTGTCGGTGCTGTTCTCGCTGCTGGTGGCGCGCATGCTGACGCCGCTGATGGGCGCCTATCTGGTGCGCGCCGGCGGCCATAGCGAGGACGATCTGCCAGCCTGGGTGCCGACCTATCTCTGGCTTCTGCGCAAGGCGCTCGACCATCGCTGGATCACGCTTGTCGCCGGCATCGCCTTCTTCGCCGGTTCGATCGGGCTGGCGACCAAACTGCCGACCGAATTCATGGCAGCGACCGATCGCGGCCGCTCGATGATCTCGGTCGAGCTGCAGCCGGGCTCGACGATCGAACAGACGACCGCCGTCGTCCAGGACATCACGCGGCGCCTGAAGGACGAGCCGGCCGTCGACAGCATCTTCGCCACCATCGGCACCGCGGCCGCCTCGGGCGGCGGGCCGAACCGGGGTTCGACATCGGCCGAGGTGCGCAGCGCCAACGTCACCGTCGATCTGAAGCCGCGCGGCGAGCGCAGCGTCAGCCAGCAGCAGTTCGAGGCCGAGGCCTCACCGAAGCTCAACGATATTCCTGGCGCCCGTATCCAGTTCGGCGCCGACGGCTTTGCCGGCGCCAAGGTGGCGATCACGCTGGTCGGCGACGATGGCGAGGCGCTGCAGAGAGCGAGCGATGCGCTGATCGATGGAATGAAGTCGGTGCCCGGCCTCATCAACCCGACCTCGACGGCGGCGACGACCAAGCCCGAACTGATCGTGCGCCCCGACAGCGCCAGGGCCGCCGAACTCGGCGTCACGCCGACCGAGATCGCGGCGACGGTCAAGATCGCCACCATCGGCGACACCGACACCAGCCTGGCCAAGTTCAACCTCGGCGACCGCCAGGTGTCTGTTGTCGTCACCTTGCCCGACGGTGCCATCGACGATCCGGCGAAACTGGCCGTCCTGCCGCTGATCGGCAGCAAAGGCACGGTGCCACTGGGCGCGGTCGCCGATATCGGCTTCAATGCCGGGCCAAACAGCATCACAAGGGTGGGGCGCAGCCGCAGCGCCACTGTCGAGGCGGATCTTTCCGGCCTGACGCTCGGCCAGGCGACCGCGACCATCCATGCCTTGCCTGCGATGCGCAACCTGCCCGCCGGCGTGCATGAACTGGCGCGCGGCGACGCCCAGCGCATGCAGGAGCTGTTTTCCGGCTTCGCCACAGCGATCGCCGCCGGCATTTTGCTGATGTACCTGACGCTGGTGCTGCTGTTTCGCGGTTTCGTGCAGCCGGTGACCATCCTGGTCGCGCTGCCGCTGTCGATCGGTGGTGCGCTCGGCTTCATGCTGATGACCGGCAAGGCGCTTGGCATATCGCCGCTGATCGGGATATTGATGCTGATGGGCATCGCGGCCAAGAACTCGATCCTGCTTGTCGAGTACGCCCTGGTCGCCGAGAAGGAGCGTGGCATGAGCCGCTTCGACGCACTGCTCGACGCGGCCCGCAAGCGGGCACGGCCCATCGTCATGACATCGATCGCCATGGGCGCCGGCATGCTGCCGATCGCGCTCGGCATCGGCGCCGACGCCGAGACGCGGGCGCCGATGGCGATCGCCGTAATCGGCGGGCTCATCTCCTCTACGGTGCTCAGCCTCGTCTATGTTCCTGTCGTCTACACCTTCATGGACGACATCCAGCGCTTCCTCGGCCGGCATCTCGCCCGGCTCCTGGTGGAACGATCCGATCCCGACAGCCAGACGGCGACCGCAACTCCAGCGAAAGATCATCCAGGCCATGTCTATCCAGTCTAGCCCGTCTTCCCTGCCGGTCCGCCGGCTCGCGCCCTGGGCCGCAGCGCTTGCCGTCACGGTTCTTCTGGCGGCCTGTTCGCAGGAGGGGAGCAAAGCTCCCGCCGGCATGGGCGGCGTCGGCAAGCCGGAGGTCGGCGTCGTCACGCTGCATCCGCAATCGGTGGCGATCACGGCCGAACTGCCGGGACGCACGTCAGCCTCGCTCACCGCCGATGTGCGCCCGCAGGTCAACGGCATCATCCAGGCACGGCTGTTCAAGGAGGGCAGCGAGGTGGTGGTCGGGCAGCCGCTCTACCTCATCGATCCGGCGAGCTACCAGGCAGCCTATGACAGCGCGCAGGCAGCCCAGCAGAAGGCCGAAGCGGCGGTGCCGACGGCGCAGGCCAAGTTCGACCGCTATGCCGGCTTGTTGAAGCAGAACGTTGTTTCCAAACAGGATTATGACGATGCCGCGGCAACATTGGCCCAGGCCAATGCGGATGTGGCATCCGCCAAGGCCAGTGTCGAAACCGCGCGCATCAATCTCGACTACACCAAGATCACCGCGCCGATCGCCGGCCGCATCGACAAATCATCGCTGACGCCGGGCGCCCTGGTCACCGCCAATCAGGACACCTTGCTCACCACCATCCGTTCGCTCGATCCGATCAATGTCGACGTCACGCAGTCGAGCACCAATTTGCTCAATCTGCGCCAGGCCATCAATGAGGGCCGGCTGAAGTTCAGCGGCCCCAATGTCAGCGTCAAGCTGAAGCTCGAGAACGGCACCATCTACACGCAGACCGGCAAGTTGGAATTCGCCGGCGCCAATGTCGACCAGACGACAGGCACCTTTGCGCTGCGGGCCGAATTCCCCAATCCCGACCGCCTGCTTCTGCCGGGCATGTATGTGCGGGCGCTGGTCGAGGAGGGCGTCGCCCAGAACAGTTTCCTGGTGCCGCAACGCGCCGTCACCCGCAACACCAAGGGCGAGGCAACCGCCATGGTCATCAACGCGCAAGGGAAAGTCGAGACGCGTGTGCTGGCCGTCCGCAACAGCGTCGGCAACAACTGGCTGGTGGATTCAGGCGTCGGCGATGGCGACCGCGTCATCGTCGAGGGCCTGCAACTGGTGCGCCCCGGCGGCGACGCGACGGGTGTCGAAGTGACGATCGACGAGACGACCGGCGAGGTGAAGGACCGGGCGCAGACCTCTTCGGCCGCACCTTCCACCTCCAAGATGGCCAGCAATCAGTCGACCGGGAACTGAGGCGATGTCAGCATTCTTCATCAACCGGCCGATCTTCGCCTGGGTGATCGCCATCGTGATCATGCTGGGCGGCCTGCTCGCGCTGACCACGCTGCCGATCTCGCAATATCCGCAGATCGCGCCGACCACGGTCAACATCAGCGCCAACTATCCGGGTGCTGATGCGTCGACCGTCGAGAACTCGGTGACCAAGGTCATCGAGCAAGGCATGACCGGAATCGACAATCTCGACTACATGACGGCGACCTCGACTTCGACCGGGGCGGCCACGATTACGCTGACCTTCACCAGTGCGGCCGATCCCGACACCGCCCAGGTGCAGACACAGAACAAGCTGCAGCTGGTGCAGTCGCAGCTGCCGCAGGTGGTGCAGAGCAACGGCATCACCGTCTCCAAATCCTCGACCGGCTTCCTGATGGTCATCGGCTTCGTCTCCAGCGACGGCAAGATGAACTCGACCGATCTCGCCGACTATGTCAACGCCACCATCAACGACACGCTGAAGCGCGTTGCGGGTGTCGGCTCGACGCAACTGTTCGGCTCCAGCTATGCCATGCGCATCTGGCTGGATCCCGACAAGCTCGCCAAATATACGCTGATGCCGAGCGACGTGGCTTCGGCGATCCAGGCGCAGAACACGCAGGTCTCGGCCGGCCAGCTCGGCGGCATGCCGCAACGCAAGGGCCAGCAGCTCAACGCCACGGTGACGGCCAAGAGCCGGCTGCAGACCGCCGAACAGTTCCGCAACATCATCCTGAAGAGCCAGACCGACGGCTCGCTGGTCCGTCTCAACGACGTCGCCACCGTCGAGCTCGGCGCCCAGAGCTATACGACGGCCGCCAGATACAATGGCCAGCCGGCGGCCGGCGTCGCCGTCAACCTGGCGACCGGCGCCAACGCCATCAGCACGGCGGAAGCGGTGCGCACGACGATCAACCGGCTGAGCCCGACCTTCCCGCAAGGCGTCGAGGTCGTCTACCCCTACGACACCTCGCCCTTCGTGCGGCTGTCGATCGAAGAGGTGGTCAAGACGCTGGCCGAAGCGATCGTGCTGGTGTTCCTGGTGATGTTCATCTTCCTGCAGAATCTGCGGGCGACGATCATCCCCACGATCGCCGTGCCGGTGGTGCTGCTCGGCACGTTCGGCGTGCTGTCGCTGTTCGGTTATTCGGTCAACACGCTGACCATGTTTGCCATGGTGCTGGCCATCGGCCTTCTGGTCGACGACGCCATCGTCGTCGTCGAGAATGTCGAGCGCGTCATGCAGGAGGAAGATCTGTCGCCTAAGGAGGCGACGCGAAAATCGATGAACGAGATCACCGGCGCGCTGGTCGGCATCGCCACCGTGCTGTCGGCGGTGTTCGTGCCGATGGCCTTCTTCGGCGGCTCGACCGGCATCATCTACCGGCAGTTTTCGGTGACCATCGTCTCGGCGATGGTGCTGTCCGTTCTGGTGGCGCTTGTGCTGACGCCCGCCCTTTGCGCCACCATCCTGCGGCGGCCCAAGGACCATGCCACGCAGACCGGTCCGTTCGGCTGGTTCAACCGCGTCTTCGACCGCGGCACATCAGCCTATCGCGACGGCTCGCACGGCATCATCAACCGGTCCTGGCGCTTCCTCGCTGTCTTCCTCGCCATCGTCATCGCCATGGGCTGGATGTTTGCCCGGCTGCCGAGTTCGTTCTTGCCGGAAGAGGACCAGGGCATCCTGATCACCAGCGTGTCGCTGCCGGTCGGCGCGACGCAGGACCGCACCGAGCGCGTGCTGGCTGAGGTGACCGACCACTATCTCAAGGAGGAAAAGGACGCTGTCCAGGGCGTCTTCACCGCTTCCGGCTTCGGCTTCGGCGGCGCCGGGCAGAATGTCGGTATCGCTTTCGTGCCGATGAAGGATTTCAGCCAGCGCAAATCGCCGGCTTTGGCGGCGCAAGCGGTTGCCGGCCGCGCCATGGGCGCCTTCCGTAAGATCAGGGATGCGCAGGTCTTCGCGCTTGCGCCGCCCGCCATCCAGGGTTTTGGCAACACCAATGGCTTCGACTTCTACCTGCAGGACGTCAACGGCGCCGGCCATGATGCGCTGATCCAGACGCGCAACCAGCTTCTGGGTCTTGCCGCGCAGAGCAAGGTGCTCGCCAACACCCGCCCCAACGGCCAGGAGGACCAGCCGCAATTCTCGATCGACATCGACCAGGAGAAAGCCAGCGCGCTCGGCGTCAGCCTCGCCGACATCAACAACACGCTGTCGAGCGCCTGGGGCAGCGACTACGTCAACGATTTCATCGATCGCGGGCGGGTGAAGCCGGTCTATATGCAGTCGGACGCGAACTTCCGCATGCAGCCGGAGGATCTGGACAAATGGCAGGTGCGCAATGCCAGCGGCGCCATGGTGCCGTTCTCGGCCTTCGCCTCCAGCCACTGGACATTCGGTTCGCCGCGTCTCGAACGCTACAATGGTTCGGCGGCGGTCGAGATCCAGGGCGCGGCGGCCGCGGGGGTGAGCTCGGGTGCCGCCATGGACGAGATCGACAGGCTGGTGGCGCAGCTGCCCGCCGGATATTCGCATGAATGGACCGGGCTGTCGCACCAGGAACGGCTTTCCGGCAACCAGGCGCTGTCGCTCTATGCGATTTCGGCGCTGGTCGTGTTCCTGTGCCTGGCGGCACTTTATGAGAGCTGGTCGATCCCGTTCGCGGTCATGCTGTCGGTGCCGATCGGCATTTTCGGCGCGCTCGCCGCGGCGACGCTCTTCGGCCAGACCAACGACGTCTATTTCAAGGTCGGCCTGCTGACGACGATCGGCCTCGCCGCCAAGAACGCCATCCTCATCGTCGAGTTCGCCATCGAGCGGCAGGCCGCCGGCATGGGGCTGGTCGAGGCGACGCTGGAAGCGGCGCGACAACGATTGCGGCCAATCCTGATGACGTCGCTGGCCTTCATCCTCGGCGTCACGCCGCTGGCGATCGCCAGCGGCGCCGGTTCAGGCGCGCAGAACTCGGTCGGCATCGGCGTGATGGGCGGTATGATCGCGGCGACGGTGATCGGTGTTTTCCTGGTGCCGCTATTGTTCGTAACGGTGCGGCGCATCTTCAAGGGCAGGGCGGCCAAACAGGATTCTGGGCCAGATCTCGGGCAAGACACGGACGAAAAGCCGGCGACAGCCAACCAGCAATAAGGAAACTTCCCATGACAGGTTTGGAACGTGGCCCAGTGGCCGCGGGGCGGCTCATTGTGCCCATGATTACGGCTGTTTTGCTCAGCGGATGCGTTGTCGGCCCGGACTATCGGACACCCATCCTGCCGATGCCGGCAAACTGGAGCGGTGAGAAGCCGACGAAATCCGTCCAGCCGGCGCAACTGTCGCAATGGTGGCAGCGCCTGCGCGATCCGCAGCTCAACACGCTTGTCGAGGAGGCGGTCGCCGGCAATCTCGACGTCGCCACCGCAAAAGCCAAGATCCGCGAGGCACGCGCCAGCTATCGCCAGAGCGCAGGCACGTTGCTGCCATCCGTGGACGGCTCCGGCTCGGTGACGCGCAACAAGTCGGCCGAGACCACATCTGGCACCAATTCCATCTACGCAGAATACCAGTCCGGCTTCGACGCCAGCTGGGAGCTCGACCTGTTCGGCTCCAACCGCAGGGGCGTCGAGGCGGCACGCTACGGCGTGGATGCGGCGCAAGAGGAATTGCGCTCGACGCTGCTGACCCTGGTCGGCGATGTCGCGTCCTATTACACCCAGGCGCGCGGCTATCAGGCCCGCATCGCGCTTGCCCGGCGTTCGGCCGTGTCGCAGCGGCAGACCGCCGAACTCACCCGCACCATGGCGCTGGCAGGATCGGCGACGGCCGCCGACGTCGCCAAGGCGATGGGACAGGCGGCCAGCACCGAGGCCGCGGTGCCGACGCTGGAGGCGAGCTATGCCGAGGCGGTGCATCGTCTGTCGGTGCTCACCGGCCGGCCGCCGGCAGCACTCAGCGAACAGATGAAGCGCAGCAAGCCGATCCCGTCACCGCGCCTGCCGATGCCGACCGGGATACCCGCCGACATCCTTTTGTCGCGCCCAGATGTGCGCATGGCCGAGCGGCAGTATGCGCAATACACCGCCAAGGTCGGCCAGGCCGAGGCGGCGCGCTATCCCTCGGTCAGCCTGACGGGAAACATCAGCACGGCAGCGCTCAATCTCGGCGATCTCGGCAAGAATTCGTCGATCGGCTGGTCTTTCGGGCCGTCGCTCAGCGTGCCGCTGTTCAATGCGGGCCAGTTGCAGGCGGCCGCCGATGTCGCCCGGGCGCAGCGCGACCAGTATTTCATCGCCTACCGCGCCTCGGTGCTGACCGCGCTCGAGGATGTCGAGAATGCGCTGGTGCTGATGGCGCAGGAACGCATCCGGATCAGCAAGCTTGCCGCATCGGCGAAATCCTATGGCGAGGCGGCAAATCTCGAAGGCACGCTCTACAAGGCCGGCGAAACCAGCCTGCTCGATGTGCTCGACGCCCAGCGCTCGCTCTATTCGGCCGAGGATTCACTGCTGCAGAGCCGCGTCCTTTTGGCGACCAACTACATCGCCCTCAACAAGGCGCTCGGTGGCGGCTGGGACGGCGCGGTCGACAGCTCAAAGCCCGAGATCGTCGACGTCAAGACCGGACCACGGCTGGCGGCGACGATGACGGCACAGTGAACAAGATGTGTAAGCAAAACCGGTGGCCGTCCGTTTATAATCTCGTGGAGGCAATGCGATGTCCCGTACCTACGATCTTGCATCCGATGTGATCCGGCGTGTCTATGAAAAGCGCATAGACGCGCCGGCGATCCTCGATACCGCCGCCGAATTTCCCAACGCGGCGAAATTCACCAATGCCTGGCGCGACATCCGCGACGAAGCGCTTGGCGTCCATCTGGGCAAGATTCCCCGCTTCCACGACATCATGCCGGAGCAGGCCGATATCTCGGCCAATGACGGGCTTGACTGGCGCATGTTCGTGCTCAAGGCCTATGACATGGCGGTGCCGGAGAACCTCGCGCGGATGCCGGTTCTCAGCCGATTGCTCGCCGAATGCCCGGAAGTCAAATCGGCGGCGGTTTCGTTCCTCGCGCCGCGCAAGCACATCCCCAGCCATCGCGGACCGTTCCGCGGCATCATGCGGTTTCACCTTGGCCTGGTCATCCCGCGACAGGCCGATGGCCGCCCGGCAACCATCATGATGATCAACCATCAGGAGAAACGGATCACCGACGGCGAAGGCATGCTGTGGGACGATACCTACCCGCACGAGGTGATGAACAACGCCGATGAAGCCCGGATCGCCTTGCTGCTGGATGTCTGGCGGCCGGGAATGCCCTGGGACATGGAAATGCTCTCCCGGCTGATCGTGCGCGGCGTGCAGGCGGGGATGCGCCGCAGGGGCGTGTCGTTCGGCGGCTGACCCGGCGGCGGGCGGCGGCGCGCCCGCACTGTCTTGACCCTATCAAGCCGTCTCCGCTGCCTCACGACAGGCGGGCCGGTTCGGCCTATCCCCATGCCGCCGCGTTTGCACATTCCGCAAGGGAGTGGCGGCAGGGAAGGGTGAAACAGAAGTGACATCGATGCCGGTTGCCAGTCGCGAAGCGGCGCCTTTGCCCGTCGCGGCGCTGATGGGGGCCATGGTGTCGATCCAGGTCGGCGCCACCTTCGCCAAGACCCTGTTCCCGCAGATCGGCGCGCAAGGCACGACGACGCTGCGGCTGGTCGTCGGCGCATTGATGCTGATCGCGGTGCTGCGGCCCTGGCAGATGCGGCCGACGCGCGCCACCTTGCCATGGCTAGTCGCCTATGGCGTGACGCTCGCCGCGCTCAACCTTTTGTTCTACGCAGCCCTTGTCAGGATCCCGCTCGGCGTCGCCGTGGCGCTGGAGTTTTCCGGGCCGCTGCTGGTGGCGACGCTGGCCTCGCGACGCGCCAGCGACTTTGCTTGGATCGCGCTGGCGGTGGCCGGCATCATCCTGCTGTCGCCCTTCATCCATTCGCTGCGGCCGCTCGATCCGATCGGGGTGATGCTGGCGCTGGCGGCCGGCGGCTTCTGGGCGCTTTACATCGTGCTCGCGCAGAAGGCGGGCGCGGAGCTCGGCACCCGCACCACCGCCTACGGCATGGCGATCGCCGCCGTGCTGGCGCTGCCCTTCGGCGTGGCGCAGGCGGGAACGGGGCTGCTCGCACCGTCGATCCTGGTCAGCGCGCTGCTCGTCGGCCTGTTTTCGAGCGCGCTGCCGTTCTTCCTGGAGATGGTGGCGCTGACCCGCATGCCGGCCCGCATCTACGGCACGCTGACCTGCCTGGAGCCGGGGCTCGGCGCGCTGGCCGGCTTCCTGTTCCTGCACGAGAGCTTGACCCCGCCGCAACTGGCCGGCATCGCCGCCGTCATTGTCGCGGCCGCCGGCACCGCGCTGACCTCGAAGCCGCCGGTGCCGTCGCCGGAGTAGGGTGGCGGATCTGCCGGCGCGCCGTGGCGTGAGCCGAAACAAGCGCTCAATCGGTGGCGAAGCGATTGAGCGTCGATCGATCCGGCGGACCCAGGTTCAGCTAATTGGTGCAGGCCTTGGTTGGGTCAGGCTTCCATTCGGCGGCTTCGAGCGGCTTTCCCTCCATGCACATGGTCATTTTGCCGCTGATGGTGCCAGTCACGGTTCCATATGTATCGATGGCCGGCTTCGGGCTGGCAGAGGTAATGTCGTACGTCTTGTTGCCGTCCTGCAGAATGATGCAACCGGCTTCGGTGCCTGCTCTTGCGCAACCACGCACGCGCCAGTGCGTATGCAAGGTCGGCGCTTCACGCCGCTACCCCGCATACCGGCCTCTCCTAATCGGCAGTTCGCTGACTCTCTTGCGGAGGGCGAGCGTTCATTAAATTCTTTGGCTGCCGTTTAACGCATCCACGATCAATGTTTGCTATCAGTCGCGACGTTATGAAGGCCCCGGTTGGCGTGCGAAAATCTCTTTTCGTGTTGGTGGCGCTCTGCGGTGCCTGCTTTCCCGCGTTCGGCGACCAATCAAAAGCCGATAGCAAATGGCCGTCTTTTGTCTTTTACGGAACCGGTCAAAATCAGAGAATTGATTCTTCTCTTTATTTTAGAGAGCAAGAGGGCAAAATCCCTTCTGAACCGATGAGCGGCAATAGTTCAGGCAACGGTGCAATTGGTTCAGGAGTTGCACGGCCTAGTCCTGTAAGCGGCGATACCCACGCAACCGCCAAATTTGTGAAACCATATTTCTCGAACGGTCGGCGCTGATCGGCTCCAATTTTTAAGTCAATTGGTCGGGACGTTGCTCTTGCATCGAGGATCTCGGCATCGTTTTCGCTGCGGCTTTCATCGTCGCGCCGGTAGAGGCGCCGCGGCGCGCTAGCACGCCTTCATTGGCGAGATCGGCGAGGTCGGGCGCCACCGCCCCTTACGGATATTTCCGAGTATTTTCGGAATTCTCCCTCTCCGAACGGCAATGAAATTGTCGCCGAGCGCACAAGAACCGCGCTGACCTCGAAGCCGCCGGTGCCGTCGCCGGAGTAGGGCGGACGCCAGGACCGCACGGCGACGTCAATTTGGCAGTGATCGGCAGCGTCTGTCGTCAGAACTTGACGCTGAGGTTTGCCCTGGCGCCGTTATCGACACTGCCGTCGCCGAACTGACCGGAATAGGACAGGCCGAGCGTGGCATTGGGCGACATCTTCATGTCGATGCCGGCTTCGATGACGGCGGCATCCCTGGCGATCGGCACGCCGGCGATGGTGAAGGCGTCGCCGCCGGCGAAGGCAAAGGTCGAAGTCGGCGTGACATCGCCGAATGCATGGCGCCAGCCGAGTATGCCGCGCGCAGTGGCATTGACGCCGCCAAGCGCAAAATCGGTCGAGCCGCGTAAGCCGAGCGTGGTGAAGGTGGCGTTGGTGCTTGTGCCGGTGCTGGTCAAGGCCGCAGCACCGCCGGTTTCGCTGAAGCCATCAGTATGCACGCTGACATAGGCGAGGTTGGCGAAGGGTTCGAAGTGGAACTGCCCGGCATCGGCCTTGTAGGCGAGCTCGCCGAACACCTGCGCCGTGCCGGCATCGTAGTCGGCTGACAGCCCATCTGCGAAGCCATTGAAGGCAACCGAGCGCTTTGTCGACAAACTGCTCCAGCTGTAGGCGGCGCCGGTGCGGAAGGCGATGGCGCCCCAATTGGTGCCGCCATAGAGGCCGAGATGATAATTGTCGCTCTTGCCGGAAGAATTGCGGTCAGCGGCATCGAAGCTCGAATGGCTGTAGCCGCCGAGAACACCGACGCGCCAACCGCCGAGCAGCGTATCGGCGCCGGCCAGCAGGCCGCCGGTCGAACGATCGAACGCAGCGGCGTTGCCGTCACCATCCGTGTTGCCCCATGAACCAAAAGCCTGACCCCAGACGGCGAAGCGATCGGTGTCGGCGGCGACCATTTCGGGGCCGCCCTCGCCATAGGCCATGACCGGCAGGGCCGCCCCGCTGCCATCGCCGAAGGCCGCAGCGATGCGGTTGCTGGCGGCGTCACGGATGAAGCTGGAGTCTTCGAGCAGCATGCCCTTGGCCGAGGCATGGATTTCACCCGACAGCTGGTCGAAGGCGGCTTGCGCAACCGCTTCGCTCGGCAGGCCCATAATGGCGTCAAAGAGCGGATTGCCGCTGCCCAGGCTCTCAGTGCCGCCGCCGGTGGCGATCTGGTTGGGTGTCAGGCCGACGGCGGCGAAGGACTTTGCCTGCACCACATCGAGATAGACATGCGTCGCGTCGTAATTGGCGACAAGGCCGATGAACGGGCCGGCCCCGTTGAGGGTGTAGGTGCCGACGACGCCCGTATCGGCTTGCAGCACCGTGTAATGCGTGCCCGGCACATAAGGCGCTGCATCCGTCTTGACCACGTCGAGGACAGCGCCGGCGGCGATCGTCGCCGTGCCGTCGCCAGGATGAGGTCGGACTGGCCGGCCGTGGTGAGCTCGACCTGGTAGATCGAGCCCGCTGCCTGGCCGATGTCGCCCGCGACATTGAGGGTGCCGATCGAATTGCCCGGTGCGATGATGCCGCCGGACTGTGCGACGATGCCGCCCACCGTGCCGTTGCCGCCCAGCGTGCCGCCCGAGATCGTCACCAGCGAGCCGGCCAGCGAACCGTTCACGCCAGCCGTCCGCCGCTCACATTGGTGGCGCCGGTGAAGCCGCTCGAATCGGCGGTCAGATTGGTGTTGCCGGCGATCTGGTTGATCGTGCCCGCGCCGCTCATCGCCGCAGCGAAGATGTAGTTGGCGTCGGTGTGGTTGAAGTTGATCGTACCCGCGCCCGGTCCGAACTGGATACTCGCGGCATTGAGCGAGCCGGCGGCCGTCGCCGGCGATCCGCCCGCAGCACCGATGTTCAGCGTGCCGATGGAGCCCGCCAGGCCGGCGATGTTGACCACACCGCCGGCCGACACAGTGCCGCCATTCGCAATCGTCAGCGTGCCTGGGCCAAAACCACCGACATTGAGATTTCCGCTATTGGCCCACGTCGAGTTGGTGCCGCTGATGCTGGCCATGCCGATGGACCCGGCACTGCCGCCCACAAAGCCATCCGTGTTGGCGACCTTGCCGCCATTCGAGACGATCAATGAGCCCGTACCACGCTGGCCGACAAAAAGGAGGCTGCTGTTGGTCCAGGTCGATCCCGCGCCGCTGACTGTTGCCGTGCCCACGGAACCGGCGTCAAAGCTCAGATAGCCAGCAGTGCTGGTGACCTTACCGCCGTTTGAGATCGCGAGCGTTCCAGTGCCGTCTGCGCCGACAGTGAGGGAAGAATTGTTGGTCCAAACCGAGCCGATACCGTCGACCGTGACCGAGCCGCTGGCACCCACGTCGACGCCGACAACGCCTCCCTGGCTGACGACGCTGCCGCCGTTGCTGATTGCCAGCGTGCCCGTACCAAGATTGCCGACGGTGAGATTGCCGCTGTTGGTCCAGGTCGAGCCGGCGCCGTCGACAAAGACCGTGCCGGTCGAGGCGGCACCATAGCCAACATAGGTCGAACCGCTGCTGACCGCGCCGCCGTTCGAGATCGACAGCGTGCCCGTGCTGAGGCCGCCGACATACATGTCCGCGCTGGTCCAGGTCGAGCCGGCATTGGCGACCGACACCATGCCGCTCGAGCCAATCGAATTGCCGATATAGGCCGTGTCGTTGCTGACCGCGCCGCCATTGGTGATCGCCAAGGTGCCGGCGCCGAAATCGCCAATGGCCAGGTTGGAACTGTTGGTCCAGGTCGAACCGGCACCGTCGACGAACACCATGCCGGTCGAGCCTGCGATCGCACCGACAACTCCCCCGCCATTGCTGACGGCGCCGCCATGGCTGATCGCCAGCGTGCCGGTGCCGAGATCGCCGACAGACAGCGATCCGCTGCTGGTCCAGGTCGAGCCGGCGCCATCGACGAACACCATGCCGGTCGAGCCCGCCAAGTGGCCGATATGGGCCGAGGCGTTGCTGACGGCGCCGCCGTTCGAGACCGTCAACGTTCCCGCGCCTTGATCGCCGACGAACAGATTGGAACTGTTTGTCCAGCTCGAGCCCGCACCGTCGACCGTCACCATGCCGTTGGAACCTACATGCCAACCGATGGTGCCCGTGGCATTGCTGACCGCGCCGCCCTTGGTGACAACAAGCGTGCCCGTGCCATGTTCGGCGATGTAAAGGTCGCCGCTGTTGGTCCAGGTTGAGCCGCTCCCGTCGACGGTCGCTGTGCCGGTGCCACCGTAACCGACATGACCCACGGTGTCGCTGACAGCGCCGCCGTTCGAGATCGTCAAGGTGCCGGTGCTGTTCGTACTCGACGCAAGGAAAAGGTCCGAACTGTTGTTCCAGGCCGAGCCTGCTCCCGTAACGGTCACGACCCCGCTGGCGTTCGAAAGATAGCCGACATAGCCGGCGGTGCTGGCGAGCGTGCCGCCGTTTTTGATCGTCAGCGAGCCTGTGTAGCTCGCAATGGTGCCAAGAAACAGATAATGCGCGGTCGCGTTTGTCCCGCTTATCACGGTCGGATTCGGGAACGTCGGATTGAGCAAGACGTCGTCACCCGACGTGGGAACAGTGCTGTTTTTCCAGTTTCCGGCGGTGAACCAGTCCGTGGAGGTGGCGCCGGTCCATATCTCGTCAGCCGAGGCAGTGATTGGCTGGCCAAGACAGGCCAGCGCGGTCGACGTCAGCGCCAGATACTTCAACGCCTTCGCCTTGCGGCTTCCAAATTCGTGCTGCGGCATTCAATCCCCTGACGTGGCAGTCGTTTCACCCTGAGCTGACATGTCACCGGCGTCAGGCTGTTGTCTTGGGCAGGGCCGCACTGGAATTGGACTGGAGCGAAGTGCGGTGGCTTTTCCGCGCACTGTGATGGTTTGGCACTATCGCCGCCTCGGGCGCGGCTGGAGGAGCGGCCTCCGTCTCGGAAGGAAGGGAAATCGCGCCGCCCGTCCGGCAGCGGAACTATCTCACACTCGTTGGCGTGTAGCCGAAGCGGCGGCGGAAACAGCGGTTGAAGTAGGACACATCGCTGAATCCGCTTATCAGCGCAATTTCGCTGACGCGCAGGGCGTCATTGTGCCTTTGCGAGAGCATCTTGCGTGCTCCCTGCAAGCGCTGTTCGAGAACACGTTCAGAAAAGCTGATGCCTGTCTCCTGGAGCAGATCCTGGACATAGCGCGCCGATAGCCCGAGTTCTTTCGCGACGCCTTGCGCGGAGATGCCGGGGTTGGCGAAATTGTCGGTGATCTTGGCCAGAATTGCCTGCAGTCTCGCCGCCCGCAGGCCGCGCAGGCCGGCGAGTTCGGCGGCCTCGCCCTTCGCGCCGGTCACCAGTCCGATCAGATCGACGATCGTTTCCGTGGCATGGGTTACGAGATCGGGCGAGGCGAGAGGGGGGCCGGTCTCGAGCAATTGGCAATAGCGTTTGAGGAAATCGAGCGCTTCGTTTTCGGCGCCGATCTTCAACGCCAGCCTGGCATCGATCTGCGGGAAGGCCTGGGTGAGGATTGCGCGTGGCACGACCACGTTCGTCCACACATTCCAGTCGGCGCCGGTCATTTTCAGCGCTTCCGCCGCGGTGACCAGGACGGCTTCCCCCTGACCGACGCCGTATTCGCGGCCGGCCTGCGCCCCGCTCAACACGGTGTCGGCCTTGTTAATCAGCAACAGATAGCCGTCATTGCCGTCATCGGCGATGTTGCTCGCCTTCCGCGTCGCTTGCCGGATTGTCCCGGCCATCTGGCCAAGCACCAGCGACCCGACGGCCGTGGCTTCGATCGCGGCCTGGAAAGGCAGTTTTTCCGATATGCCGTATTCGACCGACCAGATCTCGGCGACATGGATATCCTGCCAGAGGGAAAAGCGATCGCGTTCGCCAAGGTGCTCGGGCAATTGAGCCGATGAAAATACTGTTTTTCGTGACAAGGAAGCGCCCCCGCTAAACCCCAAACTTCAAAATCGTCGAACGTGACGCTTTCCATTCCTGGAATGGCGAGCAACATTGACGGCCAGAGCCGGACTGACCTGAAATCTGAATCCATCTCCAAGTCGAAGAGAGCGAGCATGATGTCGCCAGAAGACCGCTTCACACTTTTCGGCACCGTACTCTGGTGTTCAACCGATTGAACTCTTAATCGAGCTCAACTGCGCCTGGCGTCACCCGAAAGTATGACGCCAGCGAAATCCGCCAGCGGGACCGGCTTCTTTGCACCGGGCCGCTGTCAATGTTGCTGGTTCATTTTGCCCGCCATTCGTCATGCGAGGCTGGTCATATCGGGAGCTTAGGAGAAGCGGTGGAGAGGCTGGGCAGCGAACTTCTTTGTTCGATTATCGGTGATATCTACGACTGCGCTTTGAATCCGGAAGGCTGGGAAGGGGTCATGACCCGGATCACCGAAGCCGTCGATGCGGCCTATTCCACCATCGCGCTTGCCAGCACCGGTGACAATTACGGCCGTTTCGCGGCTCAATCGCCCTGGGATCCCGTGCGGATGCGCACGCTCCAGGAGGATTACGACTTTGACGGTATCCCCGGTCTGAAGGCGGCGGTCGTCGGCGACGTCGACACGCCTGTCGCGACGCTGTCGCTGATGAGCGAAGCCGAACTCCAGCAGACGGCCTTTTTTCAGGATTGGGCCAGGCCACAGGGACTGCGCGAAGGTTGCATTGTCAAATTCGTCCACACGCCGGACCGGATCGGCCTGATGGGCTGCACCACGCGGGCCAACCGGGGCATCATAACTCTCGAAGAGCAGCGTTTCCTGGCATTACTGTCGCCGCATCTGCGCCGTGCGTCGCTGATCGGCGATCTGCTCGATCAGGCCCGCGTGGCCGCCAATCTTTATCGCGCGGCACTCGACCATCTCGCCGTACCTGTCGTTCTGACCGGCGCCAACGGCGTGATCCTCCATGCCAATGAAGCCGCCGATCTGATGCTCTCAGGCCATGGTCCCATTCTTTCCAGGAACGGCGTGCTGCAGACGGAGAACCCGGCGGGTGCCCGTGCCCTGCTGGACGCGATCGCCGGCGCCGCGGGCGCCGATGGCTCGCTTGGTTCGCGCGGCATAGGCCTGCCCATTTCGGCCCCGGGTCAGCCGCCCGCCGTCGCCTATGTGCTGCCGTTGACCGAAGGCACCGCGCGCGCGGCGTTCCGGCCAGCTTGTGCCGCTGTCTTCGTCTCGACCACGACGTCCTCCTCGCCACTGCCGGAGGCCGTTCTGACCACGCTGTTCGACCTCACGCCGGCGGAGGCGCGGGTTCTGCTGCGCATCGGCAGCGGATTGTCCGCGTCCAGAAGCGCCTTGTCGCTTGGCATCGGCGAAAACACGCTGAAGACCCATCTCAACCGTATCTTCGCCAAGACCGGCACGCGCCGCCAGGCCGATCTGGTCAAACTAATTTCGGATATCGGCACGCCCGTCGCGGCTCCCGGATCATAGTGGTGGGCCGGCTGAGGCTGCCGATCGCCCCTTGCCGGGGAAGCAGCAGCTTCCTGACGCGCCGATCGGCTGCGGCTGATCGGCCACAGTGATCGGGAAAGTGCAGCGGCGCGTTCCAGGACAATTGCGGTGCGGCCCAGCCCAAGACGTGACCGGCTGACAATGCGACACCGGGTGATCGATCGCCGCGGAGCATTTTCGCGGCGGGGACCACAAATTTGGGGCGGCAGACAAACAATGAAAACGATTCTTCTCGCTACGGCCTTCATCCTCGCGCCGATCGGCATGGCGTGCGCGGCTGACATCACTGAGGCTTCGCCCGTTTCCGGCTACGACTGGTCTGGCCTCTATGCCGGCGTCGACGTCGGCTACGTGGCTGGAAAGTCGAATCTTTTTATCGCCGCCGGCGGTATCGGTGGGGCAACCGACCTTAACAGCACCCTCGATCCGGATGGATTTATCGGCGGCGTCCATATCGGCTTCAATCAGCAAATGGCGAACCGCTTCGTGCTCGGTGCCGAGGCCGACATTGCTTACAATAATGTCGATGGACTGACGAACTTCGGTGGCAGCGCTTTGATAAAGAGCGAAATCAAGTGGTCGGGTTCGGCGCGGCTGCGGGCCGGCTATGCGTTCGATCGGACCTTGCCTTTCATCACCGCAGGCGTGGCCGCTGCCAAGTATGAAGCGACTCTGATCACCGCCACCCCCACCGGCGACATAGTAATCCACGACGAAGGCTATGTTGGCTGGACGGTGGGGGCCGGCGTCGAGCAGGCCTTCACCGACAGGTGGATCGCCCGGGTCGAATATCGCTACACCGACTTCGGCAGCAAGGGTCTCTCGTTGGCAGAGGGTCTTGCCACGGTGACGAACGTCGACCTCAAGACGCACGATGTCCGGGTCGGGCTCAGCTACAAGTTCTGATCCGCCAGGCCGAACAATACCCCGCGCTGGCCTTTGCCGCGCGGGGAACCGCAATCCGTCGTCACTTCGGCCTTCGCCGATCGCCGACGTCGGCTCCTCTTGGACTCGCCAAAATACAACCCATATTGAGTCCATGGAGCTTTGAGCGTGTCCTTCGCGCGGGTGGCCCTTCTTGCCGCGGCTTTTGTCGTCGTGGCTGCATTTTCTCCCTGCTCTTCGGCCGGGAGCGAGAAGGTTGCGCTGAGCGTCGCCATTGACGGCGCCATCGGGCCGGCAAGCACCAGGCAGCTCGAAGAAGCGCTTGATGTCGCCGCCAAGCGGGACGCCGAAGTCCTCATCCTGCAACTCGATACGCCTGGCGGGCTGGTCACCTCGATGCGCGAGATGATCGCCGATATCCTGGCGTCGCCGGTGCCAGTCATCGGCTATGTCGCGCCGGCCGGCGGCCACGCGGCGAGTGCCGGCACCTACATCCTTTACGCCACCCATGTCGCGGCGATGGCGCCGGGCACCAATCTCGGCGCCGCGACGCCGGTCGAGATCGGCGGGCTGCCGTCGCTTCCCGGCGGCGACAAGGGTGACCAGAAGGACCAGGGCGATCAGAAGGGCCAGGGCGGGCGGCCGGCAGGCGACGCGATGATGGCCAAGGTGACCAATGACGCGGTCGCGCTGATCCGTTCGCTCGCCGAACTGCGCGGACGCAACGGCGACTGGGGCGAGAAGGCGGTGCGCGAGGCGGCAAGCCTGTCGGCCAATGCGGCGCTGCAGGAGCATGTCATCGACTTCGTCGCTCACGACACCACCGAGCTGCTGCAACTGGCCGATGGGCGCACCGTCGATGTGGCAGGCAAAAAGGTGGTTCTGGCGACCAAGGGGCTGCCGGTCGAGACGCTGGAACCCGGCTGGTTCATCCGGCTGCTTGCCGTCATCACCGACCCGAACACCGCCGTCATCCTGATGCTGGTCGGCGTCTATGGCATCGTCTTCGAGTTCACCAGTCCCGGCGCGGTCGCGCCCGGCGTCATCGGCACCATCTGCCTCGTGCTCGGCCTCTATGCGCTCAACCTCTTGCCGATCAACTACACCGGCCTTGCGCTGATGCTGCTCGGCATCGCCTTCCTCGTCGTCGAGGCCTTCAATCCCACCGTCGTGCTTGGGCTAAGCGGCGTGGTTGCCTTTCTGTTTGGCGCCGCCATGCTTCTCCGAGTCGAGGGGCCGGGCTTTGCCATGTCATGGGCCGTCATCGGTCCCGCCGCCGCGCTGACGCTTGGGCTGGCGCTGCTGACCGCCACCTATGTCTGGGCGGTGCGCAAGAACCCGCCGCGCGTCGGCGGCGAGGCGATGCGCGGCCTGCCCGTCGAGATCCTCGACTGGCAGGGCGGCGAGGGCCATGTGCTGGCCTTGGGCGAGCGCTGGCGGGCAAAGGCCGACGAACCGATCGCGGCCGGCGACAGCGTCGAGGTCACCGACATAAGCGACCTCGTGCTCACCGTGCGGCGGCGCGATGCTGGAAGGAATGGAGCAAGACAATGATGATTGGTTATGTGGCCTATCTGGTCGTTGCGCTGGTCGTGATCATGTTCTTGTCCGCGGCCATCCGTATCCTCAGGGAATATCAGCGCGGCGTGGTTTTCACACTCGGCCGCTTCACCGGGGTCAAGGGTCCCGGCCTCATCATCCTCGTCCCCTTCGTCCAGCAGATGGTGAAGGTCGATCTGCGGGTGGTGGTGCAGGATGTACCGCCGCAGGACGTCATTTCACGCGACAACGTCTCGGTGAAGGTCAACGCGGTGCTCTATTTCCGCATCGTCGACGCCGAGCGGGCGGTTATCCAAGTCGAGGACTTCATGGCCGCCACCAACCAGCTGGCGCAGACCACGCTGCGCTCGGTGCTTGGCAAGCATGAGTTGGACGAGATGCTGGCCGAGCGCGACAAGCTCAACAGCGACATCCAAGAGATCCTCGACCAGCGCACCGATGCCTGGGGCATCAAGGTCTCCAATGTCGAGATCAAGCATGTCGACTTGAACGAGAACATGGTCCGCGCCATCGCCAAGCAGGCCGAAGCCGAGCGGCTGCGGCGCGCCAAGGTGATCAACGCCGAAGGCGAGCAGCAGGCGGCGGCGAAACTGGTCGAGGCGGGCCGGATGCTGGCGGCCGAGCCGCAGGCCATGCAATTGCGCTATTTCGAGGCCTTGCACGACATCGCCGGCGAGCGCTCGTCCACGGTGGTGTTCCCGCTGCCGGTGGATCTGCTCAGCCAGTTCATGAAGGGGCAGGGGAAGTGAGGGCGGAGCGCGTAATCTCCCCCTCGAGGGGGGAGATCGGCAACTTCACCCTCAGATCAGCTTTTCCAAGGTAATCGGCAGGTCCCTGATCCTTTTGCCTGTCGCGTGGAAGACCGCATTGGCGATCGCGGGTGCCACGCCGACAATGGCCAGTTCGCCGACACCCTTGCCGCCGAGCACCGAAGAGTGCAGGTCGGGAATGCCGACCGAGATCACCTCGATGTCGGGAATGTCGGCATTGGTCGGCACGAGATAGTCGGCGAGGTTGTTGTTGACGATGCGGCCGTGGCGGCGGTCCATGATGCCTTCCTCCAGCAGCGCCTGGCCGATGCCCATGATGATGCCGCCCTTCCACTGGCTTTCGGCGAGTTTCGGATTGTAGAGCCGGCCGGAATCCAGCGCCGACACGACGCGCGAGACGCGCACCGTGCCGAAATCCTCGTCGACCCGCACCTCGATGAAATGCGCACACCAGGAGTGACGGGAATAGTCGCCCTCGGTGTGCGGCACCGACATGGCGATGGTGGTGTAGTTCTTGTAGCGATCCTCGGCGGTTGAATTGGCCGGCATGGTGTCGCCGGTCGCCTCGATCTGGTCGCGGCCGACGCTCTTGAGCAGTTCGGCGATCGAGACATCGGGGCCGTCGCCGCGTGGCGAGCCGATGCGGCCGTTGGCGACCACCAAAGTGTTCGCCTGCAGCGTGTGGAAAGGCGAGCGCGGATCGCTGATGGCGAGCCCCACCAACTGGTCGAGCGCCGAGGTCGCCGCCTTGTAGACCGCGCCCGTCATGACGCCAGCCAACCGCGATCCGCCGGTGACGCCGGCGCGGGGAAAGCGGGAATCGCCAAGCTTCACCACCACGTCGTCGGCCGGCACGCCGACCGTCTCGGCGGCGGTCTGCGCCAGGATGGTGTAGGTGCCTTGGCCCATGTCGATCGAGGAGCTTTCGACCTCGACCGAGCCGTTGGCCAGGATGCGCACGATCGCCTCGCCATAGGCGCGCCGCACGGGATAGGTGCCGGCGGCGACACCCCAGCCGATCAGCTGGTTGCCGTCGCGCATCGAGCGCGGCTCAGGCGTGCGCCTGGCCCAGCCAAAGCGCTCGGCGCCCGCGGCAAAAGCTTCGCGCAACTGCCTGGTCGACCAGGCTTTTTTGGCGTGGGGGTCCTGCTCGGCATAGTTCCGCAGCCGGATCTCCAGCGGATCGATGCCGACCTCGTAGGCGAGCTCGTCGATGGCGCTTTCGATGCCGAAGGCCGAGGGGTTTTCGCCCGGCGCGCGCATGGCGCCCGGCACCACCGAGTTCACCCGCACGACATTCTGCTTGGAGGAGAAATTCGGCGTCGCGTACATGATCGAGGTGACCGAGCCCAGCGGCTCGACCCACATGCCGTCGATGGATGTTTCATTGACGCCGCGATGCACGATCGACTGGATCACGCCGTCACGGTCGGCGCCGATCGTCACTGTCTGCCGCGTTGCGGCGCGGCCGCCATAGCCAGTGAAGGTCTGCGGCCGCGTCATCACCAGTTTCACCGGCCGCCCCAGCATTTTGGCGGCACTGGCGGCCACCGCGCCGTGGCTGAGCGCCAGCGCCTTGGAGCCGAAGCCGCCGCCAATATAGGGCGAGACCAGCCGCACATTCTCGAACGGCACTTCGAACCATTCGGCATAGGTGCGGGCCATGCCGTCGAGCCACTGGCTCGGCTCCCAGACGGTGAGCTGATCGCCTTCCCAGCGGGCGATCAGGCCGTGCGGCTCCATCGGCGCCTGGTACTCGCGCGGCGTGTTGTAGGCGGCACAGATCCGCACCGGCGCCGAGGCGAAGGCGGCGGGCGCATCGCCCCATTCCTTGGTCATGGCGTCGATCGGAATGCCGTCGCCGGCCTTGCCGTCGCTGAGGTCGACGATGGCCGGCGTCTCGTCATAGCTGACCTTGACGAGCGCGGCTGCAGCGACGGCCTGCTCGAAGGTTTCGGCCACGACTGCGGCGACATGCTGGCCCGAGAAGGTGATGTCGCGCGCCAGCGGGCAGTAGGGCTTGTCGGGCGGCGGCGTGCCGAACCAGTCCGCTGCGGTCCTCAGGCTGATGATGGTGTCTGGGGTGAGCACTTGCAGCACGCCCGGTGCTGCCTGAGCCTCTGTGGTGTCGATCGCGCGCACCTTACCTGACGCAATCGTGCTTTCGACCAGCACGGCATAGGCGAGGCCTTCGAGCTGCTGCTCGACGGCATATTTGGCGGCACCCGTGATCTTGGCCGGGCCGTCGACGCGCGACAGACGTCCGCCGACGGCTTCCGCCAGCGCGCCATCGGAAGCGTCACCATGTCTGATGTTGTGAACGGTCATGCCGTCTCTCCCAATTTGAGGATGGCCCTGGCGACGACGCGCGGCGCGAGCTCGATCTTGTAGCGGTTGGCGCCATGGTCAACCGCGCCTTCGACGGCGAGCCGGCTGGCGGCACGGACGGTTTCCGGCTCCAGCACCTTGCCTTTCAGCGCGTCTTCCACGGCGCATGCCCGCCACGGTTTTGTCGCCACGCCGCCAAGCGCCACGCGCAGGTCGCGGATGGTGCGGCCATCAGCTTCGAATTCGATGCCGACCGCCGCGCTTGCCGCCGCAAATTCATAGGATTGCCGGTCGCGGATCTTCAGATAGGTCGAGCGGCGGGCAGCGGCGGAGCTGGGGATTTCGATGGCGGTGATCATCTCGCCCGGCTCGATCGCGTGTTCCCTGTCGGGCGTGGCGCCGGGCAGCAGGAAAAAGTCGTCGACCAAAAGTTGGCGATCGCCGAGATGGACTGTCGCGTCGAAGGCGACCAGCGCGGTGGCGAGGTCGCCGGGATACATGGCGATGCAGGCCTCGCTGGTGCCAAGCACGGCATGTCCCCTGGTGACGCCGCCGATGGCCGAACAGCCGCTGCCGGGGTTACGCTTGTTGCAGGCGGAAAAATTCGCGGGATCGCGGAAATAGGGGCAGCGCGTGCGCTGCATCAGATTGCCGCCGATGGTCGCCATATTGCGGATCTGCGCCGAGGCCGCCTGCCAGAGCGCTTCGGAGATTGCGGGGAAGCGGCTTTTGATGTCGGCGTGGTCGGCGACGTGACCCATTCTGGCGAGCGCGCCGATTGTGGCGCCGCGCTCATTCACCTCGATCCGGTCGAGCCCCTTGAGATGGGTGATGTCGACCAGGCTGTCGGGCTCGGCGACGCCGCATTTGGCGAGATCGATCAGCGTGGTGCCGCCAGCCAGCAGCATGGCGCCGGGCAGGGCGGCCGCCTGGCGTGCCGCATCGACCGAGCCGGCGCGTAGGTATGAAAAGTCCCTCATGATGCGACCTCCAGGGCTGCCTGGCGGACAGCGGCGACAATGTGCGGATAGGCGCCGCAGCGGCAGAGATTGCCGGCCATGTATTCGCGGATTTCCTCATCCGAACCGGCATGGCCTTCGCGGATGCAGGCCACCGCCGACATGATCTGGCCCGGCGTGCAATAGCCGCACTGGAAGGCGTCCTGCTCGAGGAAGGCCGCCTGCACGGGATGCAGTTCGCCCTCCCGTGCAAGCCCCTCTATGGTGGTGATGCTACGGCCCTCGGCTTGCGCCGCCAGTGTCAGACACGCCAGCACACGCTCGCCGTCGATGTGCACGGTGCAGGCACCGCATTGGCCATGGTCGCAGCCCTTCTTGGTGCCGGTCAGGCCGAGCCGCTCGCGCAAGGCATCGAGCAGCGTGACGCGCGGCTCGAGCTCCAGGTGATGATGGGTGCCGTTAATGTCGAGATGTACGGGGATTTTCGTCATGGGCGTCGGGCTCCAGTTGCTTGAAGCTGGTGGGATTATTTCATGTTGGACAGGTGGAGGCCCACCTGTCCGTCCGGCGCTTTCGCTCCGGGCGTTCGTCATTTGGGAAGCCACGTAATCGGCCTCCCGTCCGCTACGCGGACCACTCCTCACCCCAGCAGATCCTCGATGCGGATCGGAAAGCGGCGGGGCCGCACACCGGTCGCATGCCAGACCGCGTTGGCAACCGCGCCGGCCGTGCCGGTGATGCCGATTTCGCCGACGCCCTTGATGCCGAGCGCGTTGACGTAGGGGTCGTCCTCGTGGACCAGCAGCGCCTCGACCGACGGCACGTCGGCATTCACCGGGACATGGTATTCGGCGAGGTTGGCATTCTGGATCCGGCCCGAGCGCCGGTCGGCGACGGCTTCCTCATGCAGCGCGAAGGAGACGCCCCAGATCATGCCGCCATAATACTGGCTGCGCACAAGCCTGGGATTGATGACCCGCCCGGCGGCGAAGGCGCCGACCAGCCTTGTGACGCGGATCTGCCCGAAATCGGGATCGACCTTGACCTCGGCGAAGACGGCGCCATGCGCGTGCTTGGCATAGGTCTCCTGGGACGCCGGGTCTGGAGCGCCCTTGCCATGGCCTTCGATCTCCGTCAGGCCGGCGCGAGAAAGGATCTCGCCATAGCTTTCGCTGCGATTTTCGTCGTCGCGGCGATACAGCCGGCCGCCGCGCGCCAGCACGCCTTCATTGCCGGCGCCGAACAGCGGCGAGGCCTCGTTGCCGGTGGCGAGATCGGCGAGCCTGGCGATCACGGCGGCACCGGCATTGTGGATCGCCATGCCGGCCGTCGCCGTATGGCCGGAGCCGCCGGCAATGCCCGCATTGGGCAGGTCGGAGCTGCCGGCCCTGAAATCGACCTGGTCGATGTCGAGCCCCAACCCATCGGCTGCGATCTGGGCGAAGGCGGTCCAGGCGCCTTGCCCCATGTCCTGCGCGCCGGTCTCCATAAGGCCGCTGCCATCGGCCTTCAGCACCGCTCGCGCTTCGGCCTGGAACATGATGGCCGGGAAGGTCGCGGTGCCCACGCCCCAACCGGTAAGGAAACCGTCGGCGTCGCGCATCAGCCGCGGCTGCAGTGGGCGGCTCGCCCAGCCAAACGCCTCGGCCGCTTGTCTGTAGCATTCGCGCAGCGCCTTGGAGGAAAACGGCTTGCCGGTCATCGGCTCGACCTCGGCATAATTCCGCAGCCGGAATTCCAGCGGGTCCATGCCACAGGCGTGAGCCGCCTCATCGATGGCGCTTTCGAGCGCGATCGAGCCGGTGGCTTCGCCGGGCGCGCGCATGAACAGCGGCGTGCCGGTGTCGAGCCGCACCGCCTCGTGCGAGGTTGTGATGGCAGGGCTGGCATAGAGCGTGTGCGAGGCGTCCGCCGCCGGTTCGAAGAAATCGTCGAAGGTGCTCGACGTGGTCTTGGCGTGATGGCCGATGGCCATCAGCCGCCCCTCGCCATCCATGCCCATGCGCAAGGTCTGGCGCGTTGGCGCGCGGTGACCGACCGGCCCATACATCTGCTCGCGCCGCAACACCAGCTTGACGGGACGGCCGACGAGACGCGCCGCCAGGATGCCCAGCACCTGCGGCCCGGAAATCATGCCTTTCGACCCGAAGCCGCCGCCGAGGAAAGGGCTGCGGATGTGGATGTTTTGCGGCGCGATGCCGAACAGGCCGGCGATGCGGCCCTGCGCCATGGCCAGGCCCTGGCTCGGCGTGTCGATCGACAGCCGGTCGCCATCCCAGGCGGCGACGATCGCGTGCGGCTCCATGGCGTTGTGGTACTGGGCCGGCGTCTCGTAGGTGGCCTCGATCCGCGTCCTTGCCGATTTGAGGCCGGCCTCGACGTCGCCCTTGTGCTGAACGGCCGGATTGCCGACGCCGACCCCGCGCGGCACGAAGCTTTCGACATCGTCGAGACCGACGCGCGCCGGCAGCACTTCATAGCGCGGCGAGAGCAGCGCCGCCCCCTCGGTCGCCGCCTCCAGCGTTTCGGCGATCACCACGGCGATGCTCTGGTTGGGGTAGCGGACCTGATCGTTCTGCAGCAGGTCGAGCCGGAACATGAAGGGATGGTCCTTGGCATCCGGGTCGGCGGCGAGCGTCGGCCGGTTCTTGGGCGTCATCACCTCGACCACGCCCTTGTGCGCCTTGGCTGCCTCGACATCCAGCGAGGCAACGCGGCCGCGCGCGATGCTGGAGACAGCGAGCACGGCGTAGAGCATGCCGGGCGGATGGTTGTCGGCCGCGTAGCGGGCTGCACCGGTGACTTTCAGAAAACCGTCGCGGCGGGTCAGTGGCTGGCCGATGCTGGAGCCCTGCCGGGCATGGGCGGGTTGCTGGTTGAGGCTGAGTTCAAGCGTCATGGCGCGCTCCGGGACTGTTTGAGAACGGGGAGGCAGGAAGGGCCGGCAGCCGCTCGGGCGTTCCCGCCAAGGCAGACGTCAGCGCCCTGACCACGATGCGGCGGGCGAGTTCGATCTTGAACGCATTGCCGCCGGAGGGGCTGGCATCGGCCAAGGCGGCGTCCGCCGCACTGGCGAAGGTCGCCGCGTTGGCATCGGCGCCAAGCAGGACGGCTTCCGCCGAGCGCGCCCGCCACGGCTTGGCCGCGACGCCGCCGAGCGCCAGCCTCGCGGCGCGGATCTTGCCGCCATCGACGACAAGTGCCGCGGCGGCCGAGACGACGGCGAAAGCATAG
This sequence comes from Mesorhizobium sp. AR02, assembly GCF_024746835.1. Classification (NCBI taxonomy): domain Bacteria; kingdom Pseudomonadati; phylum Pseudomonadota; class Alphaproteobacteria; order Hyphomicrobiales; family Phyllobacteriaceae; genus Mesorhizobium; species Mesorhizobium sp. AR02. The sequence goes on from NZ_CP080531.1 coordinate 5,365,916, forward strand.
GAGGTGCGCTCGCGGACTTTCAGGTAACGGGCATTGGCGGCGAAGGAGGCGGCCTCCGCCGGCAGGCGCACCGCCACGATCAGGTCGCCGGGCTCCAGCGCATTCTCCCGCTGCGGCGTTTCGCCGGGAAGCCGGTGGAATTCCGCCAGCGTGACGTGGCGCCGGCCCTCCTTGCCCTCGATCTCGACGACGGCGTCGAGTGCCACCAGCGGCACACAGAAGTCCGACGGATGGGTGGCGATGCAGGCCTCGCTCCAGCCGAGTACCGCGTGCAGGCGGTTCTCGCCACCCAGTGCATCGCAGCCGGCGCCGGGCTCGCGCTTGTTGCAGGCGCTGGCGGTGTCGTAGAAATAGCTGCAGCGCGTGCGCTGCAGGAGATTGCCGCCGACAGTGGCGGCGTTGCGAAGCTGCGCCGAGGCACCCGACAGCAGCGCTTCGGCCACCGCCGGATAGGTCCTGGCGAACGCCGCGTCGTGGGCGAGATCGGCATTGCGGACCAGCGCGCCGATGCGCAGGCCGCCATCGTCCAGCCGTTCGATGCGGTTGAGTTCCGGCAGCCGCGAGATGTCGACGATGCGCTCGGGGCTGGTGATGCCGCCCTTCATCAGGTCGAGCAGATTGGTGCCGCCGGCCAGGTAGGCCGAAGCCGGCTCGGCCGCCGCCGCGATGGCGTCGGGAATGGTGGCGGGTCTGATATAGTCGAAGTCTCTCATGCCGCGGCCCTCCGGTCGGCTGTGGCAAGTTTTTCCTGGGCTTCCAGGACGGCCTCGACGATGCCGCCATAGGCCGCGCAGCGGCATATGTTGCCGCTCAGCCCCTCGCGTATGCGTTCGGGATCGTCGCCGGCCTGTCCCTCGGCGATCAGGCCGAGCGTGCTCATGATCTGGCCGGGCGTGCAGAAACCGCACTGGAAGCCGTCATGGGCGATGAAGGCGGCCTGAACCGGATGCAGCTCTTCACCGTGGGCCACGCCTTCGATGGTCAAGACGTTGGCGCCGTCATGGCTGACCGCCAGCGCCAGGCAGGAGTTGATGCGCTTGCCGTCGACCAGCACCGTGCAGGCGCCGCACTGACCGCGGTCGCAGCCCTTCTTGGTGCCGGTAAGGTCAAGCCGCTCGCGCAAGAGGTCGAGCAGGGTTACGCGCGGATCGACCTCCAGTTCGTGTCGGTGTCCGTTGATGGTGAGGGTGAGGGGAAGGCTGGTCATGGGCGTCTGGCTCCAGTTTGCTTGACGCGGATCGGAAGTGAACTGGTGCCTTGCCGGAGAAGGGCAAGGTAACCTTATGGTCAGGTGCTGGCGGAAGTGGAGATGACAGCGGATCTCCCGGGAGACAGGCGGGCAGGGGAGATGTCGGCTTGCAGGTTCGAAAGACGTGACATACCCGTTCCCCTTCTTATATGATAAAGGCACTCCACTAAAGCGGAGGCGCCTCCGTTTATTACGTGGGGGTTGGCCCGACCGGGTTCAAGCCCCCATATTTCGTTCGTGGAGAAAAAATTGGCCGCAGCCGACATCGCCGCAGAGAAGGCCGCAGTGGAAAAACCGCTGCGCGCCGACGCGCAACGCAACCGCGACCGGCTGGTCGAGGTGGCGGCATCGGTCTTTGCCGAGCGCGGCATCGACGCCTCGCTGGAGGAGATCGCGCGGCGCGCCGGCGTCGGCATCGGCACGCTCTACCGGCATTTCCCGACGCGCGAGCATCTGGTCGAGGTGGTCTACCGCCGCGAGGTGGAGGCGCTGTGCACGGCCGCCGGCGAGCTTGCGGCAAAACATCCCTCCGATGTCGCGCTGGAAGAATGGATGCGGCGCTTCGTCGACTACATCGCCACCAAGCGCGGTCTGGCGACCAGCCTGCGCATTCTGCTCACCACCAATTCGACGCTGTTTTCCGACACGTCGGGCAGGGTGTCGCAGGCCTTGCGGCAACTGGTCGAGGCGGCAGTGGCCGACGGCACCATCCGTGACGACGTCGACGCCTCCGATGTGCTGCACGCGCTGTCCGGCATCTACTCCGCGCCCGACACGCCGGAGTGGCGCGACCGCTCGCGGCGCTTGGTCAAGCTCTTGATGGATGGGCTGCGGTTCGGGGCGGGGAAACCCGCCAAGGCCTGACGGTCTCGGCGGCCGGTCCCAGCTAAGCCAAAACCTCCTAAACAGGCGCGTCCGTTAGCCATGGCAGGGCGAACCCCGCACACCGGCCTTGCATCTGAATGAGAGCGGTTGTTAAAATCCTCACATTTCAAGGGATGCACAGGCCCAACGCATGACTGCTCGCAAAGCGCAACGGACGGCACGGCTGATCGATCTGCTGTCGCAGCGGCGGGTCATCCATCTCAGCGAGGCGGCAACGCTTCTCGGCGTTTCCGAAATGACGGTGCGGCGCGACATCGCCACCAACCAGGGACAGATCGCCTATCTCGGCGGACACATACTGGCGGCGGCCGAGATCGAGGCCGATATTCCCTACGAGCTGGCGACCGCGGCCGACAGCCATGCGGCGGCGAAGCGCGAAGCCTGCGCGCATGCGGTGCGCAAGATACGGCCCGACGAGACGATCTTCATCGACTGCGGCACGACGCTGATCCATCTGATCGATCTCATTCCCGATAATTATCAAATAACGGCAATATGTTACGCCATGAATGTCGCGGAGCGCCTGAGCCGCAAGGCCAATGTCACGATCATCATGCTGGGCGGCGTCTACCATCCGGCGTCGGCGTCTTTCTCGGGCACTCATGATTTCGAGATCTTGAACAGCGTCGGCATCAACGCTGCCTTCCTGTCGGCCGCCGGCGTCGATGCCAAGCGCGGCGCCACCTGCGAACATTTTCACGAGGCGGTGGTGAAGCAGAAGGTGATGAGCCTGGCGCGCGAAAATTACCTGGTCATCGACTCAAGCAAGATCGGCAAGCTCAAGCGCGCCTTTTTCTCGGTTATGGACGGCTTCGACGCCATCATCACCGAGCATGGCGAGGTCGGGCCGGATTCATTCCGGCCGCCGGCCTGACTCCGTTTGACATTTCCTCAACGTGATGGAAAAGTCACAAAAAAAGTAAGAGAAGTCTCAAAAGGGACTCTCGACAGTCTGGAGTAGGGGACGTCAAAGGGAGGAAGTGCGGGCGTCATGATCGAACAGGGTTCGATTGCGTTGATTTCCGAGGCCCCCTTGCTGCGCGTCGAGGGCGTCAGGAAGCGGTTCGGCGGTGTCAATGCGCTGCGCGGCGTCAGCCTCGAAATCCAGTCCGGTGAAGTGCATGCCCTGCTTGGTGAAAACGGCGCCGGCAAGTCGACGCTGATCAAGATCCTGAGCGGTGTGCATGTGCATGATGGCGGCTCGATCGAAATTGACGGCAAGCCTGTCTCGTTTTCTTCGCCAGCCCAGTCGCGCGATGCCGGCGTGGCCGTCGTCTACCAGGATCTGAGCCTGGTCGAGTCGCTCTCGGTCGCCGACAATCTGCTCTTGGGGCGAGAGCCGAAGACGCGGCTTGGCTTCCTCTGGAAGAGCCAGCTGGTGGCGCAGGCCGAGGCGTTCCTCAAATCGCAGAACATCCCGCTCGATGCCCGCGCCATGGTCGGGTCGCTGCCCTTCGCCTATCGCCAGATGACCGAGATCGCCAAGGCGCTGATGGGCGACGTCCGCCTGCTCATCCTCGACGAGCCGACCTCGGCGCTGACCGATGACGAGGAAAAAATCCTGTTCGAGGCGATCCGGGCGGTGGCGGCGCGGGGCGTTGGGGTGATCTACGTCACGCATCGCCTCAACGAAGTGTTCCGGATTTCGAACCGGGTGACCGTGTTCCGCGACGGCCAGAACGCCGGGACCTTTGTCACGGCGCAGAGCAATATGCGGCAACTGGTGGGGGCGATCGTCGGGCCGGACCACGCGGTTCTGAAGGCTGATGGTGCGGTATCCGGGCCGTCATCGGTCCCCGCTGGCTCCTCCCAAAAACCTGTGCTCGAACTGACTGATGTCAGCAACGACAGGCTCGATCGCGTCAACCTCGAATTGCGCGGCGGCGAGATCCACGGCCTTGCCGGGCTGATCGGCAGCGGGCGTACCGAAATCCTGCAGACCATTTTTGGGCTGCGGTCCATTCAGTCGGGCGAGGCCAGCCTCGGCGGCGTCTCGTTGAAAGACATCGATCCTGCGGCGGCAATAGGGCTGGGCATCGCGCTGGTGCCGGAGGACCGGCACGTCCAGGGCCTGGTTCTCGAACATTCGATCGAGCGCAATCTGACCTTGCCCCGCTTGCCGTATTTTTCCCGCCTTGGCTGGCTGCAGCGCGGTCCGGCGAGCGAACATGCCGATGCCGCGATGCGCCGGCTGTCCGTGAAGGCGCCAGGCGCGTCGACCCTCGTGAAGAACCTGTCCGGCGGCAACCAGCAGAAGGTGGTGTTCGGCAAATGGAACGAGCCGCGGCCGCGCGTGCTGTTGCTCGACGAGCCGACGGTCGGTGTCGATGTCGGCGCGCGCGAGGAGATTTACGGCGTCATTCGTGCCGCGGCGGTGGCCGGCAGCGGGGTGCTGCTGGTGTCTTCGGATCTCTCCGAACTGCTGCAGCTCTGCGACCGCATCTCGATCGTCGTCGATGGCCGCATCACCAGGACGATTGCGCGGTCGGAATTCGGCAGCGCCGAGGACCTTCATCACCTCATTCAACTTTCGCAGCCATCGGAAGAGCACGCGGCATGACCGACACTGAAAGCCCGGCAAAGGCAGCAATGGCAAAGGGCGCCGCGAACCAGCCGGGCGGTCGCTCGGCGTTGCGGCATCTGCTGCAGGGTGAGCGTCCCTACATGCTCTATGTCGCCTTCGCCATCATGCTGATCGTCTTCAGCCTGGCGTCGCCCTGGTTCCTGTCGATCGACAATTTTCTCAACATCGGCCGCCAGACGACGCTGGTCTCGATCATTGCGGTGGGCATGACGTTCGTCATCATCTCCAGGCAGATCGACCTGTCGGTCGCCTCGACGCTGGCGCTTTCGGGGATGAGCGCGTCGCTGGCCATGGCGTTCGTCGCCAACAACTGGGTCGTCGGCGCGGTGGCGGGGCTGGGCACAGGCGCGCTGATCGGGCTGATCAACGGTGTCTTGACCACCCGCCTCGAAATCCCGTCCTTCCTGGTGACATTGGGCACGTTGAGCGGCGCGCGCGGGCTGGCGCTGATGGTCACCAACACCAAGCCGGTCATCATCATCAACGAATATTATTTCGCGATTTTCGGTGAGGGCTCGGTGCTCGGCATCCCGGCGCCGATCCTGTGGACGCTCGGCGTCACCATCGCCGGTATCTTGCTGCTGCATTACAGCGTCTATGGGCGGCGGGTCTATGCGGCCGGCGGCAATCCGACGGCGGCGCTCTATTCCGGGGTCCATATCAAGCAGGTCACGACGCTCGCCTTCGTCTTGACCGGGACGCTCGCCGGGCTGGCATCGCTGATCCTGTCGGCGCGTTCGCATGCGGCGCGGCCCGACGTGGTGCAAGGCATGGAGCTCGACGTCATCGCCTCGGTCATCCTCGGCGGCTGCAGCCTGTTCGGCGGCCGCGGCTTCGTGCTCGGCACGCTGCTCGGCAGCCTGATCATCGGCACGCTCAACAACGGACTGGTGCTGCTCGGCGTCAGCTCGTCGCTGCAACTCGTCATCAAGGGAGCAATCATCGTCGCCGCGGTCGCGTTCACGAGGAGGTAAGGCGCGCACGCGGAAATCAGCAGAAAACCGCCGGCTCCAAACGGCAAAACAAACGATAGAGATCAACGGAGGAAGTCATGAAATTGGTAGGAATTCACTCGCTTTTCTGCATATTGAGCCTCGCCGCCAGCGCCTTCGCGCTGTCGACATCCCTGAGTTTCGCGCAGACGCCGGACACCTGCGTTACCGGCGTCGACATGGCGACGCTCGGCCCCAAGGGCATTGTCGGGCAAGGCCCGCATGGCGAAAAGGCAGCCTCGCCTGACGAACTGAAATTGACCGACGACGAGGCCGCCAAGGTCAAGGCCGGCAAGTTCAAGGTCGGCATTTCCATGCAGACGGTGAACCTCGACTGGTCGCAGCTGCAGGTGCAAGGCATCAGCGAAACGCTGGCCAAATATGGTGTCACCGTCACCGGCGTCGCCTCGGCTGAATATCAGGTCGACAAGCAGATCGCCGATATCGAGAACACCATCCAGCAGCATCCCGACGGCATCATCTCCATCCCCGTCGATTTCACCGCGACGGCGCCGACCTACAAGAAGGTGGGCGAAGCCGGCATCAAGCTGGTGTTCATGGACAGCATTCCGGTTGGCCTCTCATCGCCAAAGGATTTTGCCTCGATGATCTCGGCCGACAGCCAGGGCAATGGCCAGATCGCGGCGACGATCCTGGCGTCCTGCATGCCCAAGGGCGGCACGATCGGCCTGGTCAATTTCGGCGTCGACTATTTCAGCACCAATGAGCGCACCAAGGGCGTCGGCGAGTGGATGAGGAAGAACCGGCCCGACATCGTCATGAAGCAGGTCGACTTCACCGATCCCTCGAAAGTGTCGCAGATCGCCGGCGACTTCCTCACTGGCAACCCCGATGTGAAGGGCCTGTACGCGGTGTGGGACCAGCCGGCGCTCGACACGCTATCCTCGATGCGGGCGCAAGGCATCGACATTCCGATCACCACGGTCGATCTCGGCCTGCAGTCGGCGATCGAGATCGCCAAGGGCGGCCCACTCAAGGCAACCGGCTCGCAGCGCCCCTATGACCAGGGCGTCGCCGAGGCGCTGGCCATGATGAAGGCGCTGATCGGGCAACCCACGCCCGCCTGGGTCGGCGTGCAGTCGCTGCCGGTGGTGCAGTCCAACGTTCTGGAATCCTTCAAGACCGTCTTCCACAAGGATCCGCCGGCCGAACTGGTCGACGCCTGCAACAGCGCCAAGCCGAAGTGCAATTGAGGTAAGGAGACAGTCATGGGCACGGGGGACCCTGTGCCCATGGTTGGTCATGCCTCTGAACAATCGTGCCAACCCAGGACTGGCGAAGCGACTACGCCTTCGCTTCGACCAGGATCACCAGCGATTCCGGCACCACGCCATCATGCGCCATCGCGTCGGCGGCCGCCTTGCTCTGCATCAGCGCGGCCATCTTGTCCATGTCCGGAACGTCCATCATGACGGCCACCCGTTTTGGGTTCTGCGGATCGACGAAGGTGCGGATGTTGGTGATCCCCAGCGAGCCGAAAAGCTCCTTGCGCTTGGGTGAACCGAGCCAGTGCTTGCTGTCTTTCGTGATGTTGTGATGGCCAATGATTGTTGGCATGGCATCCTCCCCAGGGGGGACGCCGGCGGCCGAAAATCGCCCGTCTGTTTGCTGCGATCCACCTGTAGGGGCCAGTGAGCGCCGTTTCCGCCGGACTGTCAATTAGCTGTTGCTGATGGATCGTCGGTGCATTGGGCTGCGGTGAAGGCCGTGCCGCCGTCACCGTCCCAGCGAAACCACTGAAATCGCGCAAAAGCCCGATCCTCAGTGCCTGTGATCCGCCGGCCGCGGATATTCCGACCCATCCACCAGGGCACCACAAGGCTCGCACAAGCGCCGCGGGCCAGAGTAGAGCCGCACATCGTGCTGAGGTAGCGGCGTGGAGGCTGAACCGGCCGTAACCACCGCGTGACATAAGGGCTTGAGGGCTTGAATAGCGCGGCAGTTCAAATCGATACGTTTGAAGATCCCAACCTCATCATGGGCAAAGCGCCCATCGTTCGAGCCGTCTTCGAGGGGCGGGATATTTCCCCCTTGTGGGATGCGCTCTTCGGGCGCGTTAGCGCCGATGTCACCGATGCCGCGGCGTTTCTGGATGTGTCGATCCTGCTTCATGCGATCGGCGAGGAAGACAAGGCGGTGCTCAGCCAGAAGGCCGCACTCGAGATCGGTCGCAAATACCGGATCCGCAACGGACGCGGCACAGGACCGAACGTCCTTGTTTTCGTGACCGCCGGCGACTTCATGGCCAACACGCCGATCGAATTCCTGCTCGAGGCATCCGACGCCAACATTCTGCTCCATTATGTCGACGCCGACACTGCGGACCTCGGGGATGTTCCCGAGCATGATGTAGCCTTTGTGGCTGTTGGCGAGTCCGCGGCAAATCTCGCCGTGCTGGAGAACCTGGACAGGCTGCTTCGCGATTGGGCAGGCCCGATCATGAACAACGCGCCGCGTCGCATCATGGCCCTGTCCAGGGACGGCGTCGCGGAAGCCCTCAAGGACGAGCCTTCCATACTAGCCCCGGCCGCTGCCCGCGTTTCGCGAGGCGTGGTCGAGCAACTGGCTTCCGGCGAGATTGAAGTTGCGTCAATCCTTGAGGCCAACACCTATCCTGTGATCGTCCGTCCGGTCGGCACGCATGCCGGCAAGGGAATGGAGAAGATCTCGACACGATCGGAGCTATCGGCCTATCTGGAGGCTCAAGCCGAAGGCGAATTCTTTGTCACGCCGTTCATCGACTACAGCGGGACAGACGCCAAATTCCGCAAGCAACGCGTCGCGTTCATCAACGGGCGACCCTATGCCAGCCATCTCGCTGTATCCGAACATTGGATGGTTCATTACCTGAACGCCGGCATGACCCAGCACGAAGACAGGCGTGCCGAAGAAGCCTTGTGGATGGCCAACTTCGACAATGACTTCGCGGTGCGTCACGCGCGTTCATTCGACGCCCTTCATCGACGTCTGGGCCTGGACTACTTCGCCATCGATTGCGCCGAACTCTCCGATGGCCGCCTGCTGGTGTTCGAGGCGGATGTCGCGATGATCGTTCATTCCATGGATTGGGAGAGCATCTTTCCCTACAAGAAGAGCGCCATGCGCAAACTTTTTGCGGCGTTCGAAAACGCGCTGGCAAGGCGCGTGGCACGGATGATGCCAACGCCGGCGATCACATGCGCCCATACGGGTAAACCTGTCGTCTACCAGCGGACCGAGGACGACTGCCTGGTTTGTGTCCTGGCGATGTTCACGGGCCGAACCTACGAGGACATCGAGGCCATCGCACGCAGCTGCGATCCGGCATATCCGCTCGGCGGTCCGATGAGCCATTCCATCATGCGCGGCGTTGCCAACAAATGCGGTTTCGCTCTCCTGAGCAGCATTTACATGCTGTGGGCCAGGCCCGCGATCATCGGCCTGGTTTCGCCGACCATTCCCAACACCGGCCACGCGGTTCTTTGGGATGGCGAGAAAATCATCGATCCGGGTTCCAGCGAACGTGTCGATCGCCCCTATGTCGACAGATGCGGGCTGGAATTCACACAGCGGGCAAGCGACCTGCAGCCGCTGATCAGCCATGACATCGAGATCTCCTACCTGGCCGGTGCCGTGGCGGCCAATGAACCGCTTTGACCACCTCGCCAGCGCCGCCCTGACCACGGAGACCATCATGCCTGCAATTCAGCGCGGGATCCTGCAGATGCCGAATCCGGTCGCGGAAACGAGCGGCGACGATCAGCCTTCCCATTCGCCGGCCTCCGTTTCATTCCTGCTCGGGACAGGTGGCGACAGACGCATCTGGCCGGACGCGATCACCCGGCGCAACCGGTATGGAACGCGCTTGACCCCGGTGGACGATGAGATCTCGTTCTCGTCGACGACGGCGAGCAACATTTCTCGGGAGGGTTTCCTGGCCGCCGGGGTCGAGCTTGGACGTCTTATCGACATGGCATCGCCTTCCCCGGTCGCATCCGATCACTGGTTCGCCGACATCCGGGAGCGGATTGCCTGCAGCCTTGGCTGCGCGGGCGCACACGTCATCCTGGCCGCTTCCGGCACGGATGCGGAGCTTCTTGCCCTCTGCATGATCGCCGGCCTCTCGAGGCGCCCGTTGACCAATGTGCTTGTGGCCCCGGACGAAACGGGAAATGGCGTGCCACGGGCGGCGGCGGGGCGTCATTACTCGGATCTGACAGCACTTGGCGGCGCTGTCGAGGCCGGATCACCTCTTGAAGGCCTGGCGGCGGACCGCATCGAGGTGCGCACCATTGCCATCCGCAATGAGACGGGCGAGCCTCGACATCAGCACGAAATCGATGCCGACGTCATCGCGGCCGTCGAGATGGACCTTCGGCGAGATCGGGATGTCCTTGTTCACGTGCTCGACACCTCGAAAACAGGTTTGCCGGCTGTCACACGAGAGGCAGCGCGCCACGTTGCCGCCCTTGCCCCCGGACGGGTGCGGGTTGTCGTCGATGCCTGTCAATTCCGCGGCTCGATTTCCCAGCTGAAGCAGGATCTTGCCGATGGCTTCGTGGTGGCCTTGACCGGGTCCAAATTCATCGCCGGGCCACCTTTTTCCGGCGCCCTTCTCATCCCTTCGGCCCTGGCGGACGATTTCTCGGCAAGGGCCGATATTCCGGCGGGCCTGGCGGACTATAGCGCGGCCCAGGATTGGCCGGCGGCGCTTCGCCAACGGATGGGCTTCGCGTTCAAGTCGGACCTGAATCTGGGCCTGGGTTTGCGCTGGGCGGCGGCCTTGGCCAATCTCGAGGGCTATGCCGGGATCGATGCGCCGCGGCATAGCCTCGTCAAGGAACAGTTTGTCCGCCTGGCGCGGTCTCGAATTGACGCCGTGACAGGCATCTCTCTTCATCAGGATGATGACGGCGACCATCTCGGCTCGCGTGCAATGGTTCCATTGACGGTCACGAACGGCGCCGGTTCTTTCGCTTCGTTCGAGGAATGCCAGAACATCCAGGTGCTGATGCGCGGTCCCGGCGGCGGGCCGATCTGCCATGTCGGGCAAGCCGTGCGCCTGGGCTCGCGCACGGTTCTGCGCGTTGCCGCTTCCGCGGCCGAAGTGGTCGACGTCTCGGCGAGAATGGCAACCGGCCAGTCGCTGCATCAGGCGTTCAGGCCGATAGAAGCCGGGCTCGACATTTTCTTCCACAAATTGTCGGCGGTCCTTCATCAGTTCCGAGGTGCCTGATGGCGCCGGACGTCAAGCAGGGGCGCGCGGCGGCGAGCGATGCGGCCGACACGTCCGCCAGTCTCGATCCGGTGAACTGGGATCAGTTTCGCGAGATCGCCCACGGCCTGCTGGACGACATGATCGCCCACATCGAGACGATCAGGCAGAGGCCGGTATGGCAGCGACCGACCGATGAAGCGCGTGAACGGTTTACCCGGCCGTTGCCGAACGAACCGCGTGACCTCGACGATGTCCTGGATGATGTGCGCACGCACATCATGCCTTTCGCAACCGGCAATTTGCATCCGTCGTTCATGGGGTGGGTTCATGGTGCGGGCACGCCGATCGGAATGGTGGCGGAAATCGTTGCCGGCGGCCTGAACATGAACTGTGGCGGCCGCGACCACGCCGGCCTGGCGGTCGAACAGCAAATCGTCCGCTGGATGAGCGAGGCGCTCGGCTACCCCGATGGCGCGAGCGGTCTGTTCCTCACCGGCTCTTCAATGGCAAACTTCGCCGCGCTGACGATCGCCAAGACCGAGGCGCTGGGCCAGTCCGTCCGCGAGACCGGCCTCAGGAACTGCGACCGCGAGCTTGTCGCCTATACTTCCGCCGAGGCCCATTCCTGCATCGCGCAGGCCATGCAGCTGTCCGGTATCGGATCGGCAAATCTCAGGACCATCGCGGTCGACGATGCCGGGAGGATGCTGCCTGACACATTGCGTGCGGCCATCGAACAGGACCGCGCCGAGGGATTTTTGCCGTTCCTGGTCGTGGGCACGGCGGGCACGGTAAACACCGGGGCAATCGACCCGCTTGCGGAAATCGCTGAAATCGCATCTAGGGAAAGTCTCTGGTTTCATGTCGATGGCGCGATCGGAGCCCTCGCGGTGTTGTCCGGCTCCTTGCGTGAATTGTTCAAAGGCATTGAACGGTCGGCGTCGGTGGCGCTCGATTTTCACAAATGGGGCCAGGTTCCCTACGATGCCGGGTTCCTGCTGGTGCGGGATGGCGATGCCCACAAGCGCGCATTCGCGCAGCCGGCCGCCTATCTGCAGCGAGCGGATCGCGGACTTGCCGCCGGCGAAACCTGGCCTTGCGATCTCGGCCCGGACCTGTCGCGCGGCTTCCGCGCCTTGAAGACATGGATGACGATCGAGGCGCTCGGAACGGATCGCATCGGCGGCTCGATCGCCCATACATGCATGCTGGCCCGTCATCTCGCCGAACGACTGGAACGCCATCCGGAATTTCAGCTGAAAGCGCCTGTCGCCCTCAACATCGTCTGTTTCGGCATTCGGGGGGCGAACTCGGAATTTGTGCGGACCCTGGTGTCGGACCTCCAGGAATCCGGTTTGGCGGCGCCCTCCTGGACGACCCTCAACGGAGAGCTGGTCGTTCGCTGTGCTATCGTCAACCATCGCACGACAGTGGCCGACATCGACAGCTTCGTGGGCACTCTCGACCGGTATCTGGACGACAGGGCGGCAGAGGGAAACGCCTAAAGCTCCAGGCAAACCTTGCCGAAATGCTTCCGGGCTGCGTAGTGCGTGAAGGCGGCGGCTATGTCGCGAAGCGGGAAGCGTCGGTCGATAACGGGTTTCAGGCCGATAACCTCGATCGCGCGGATCATGTCCTCCTGATCCGCCCGGCTGCCGATCGAAATGCCGCTGATGCGGATCTGGTTCGAAAACACAGCCGGTATGGACACTTCCGCCGCAAAGCCTGTCAGCACGCCGACCAGGGCGATGTGGCCGCCTGTCCGGCAGGCGGCTATGGATTGCGCCAGCGTGGCGGGGCCGCCGACCTCGATCACGTGATCGACGCCGCGTCCGTCCGTCAACTCCCTGACCTTGCGGCCCCACTCCGGCACGGCCTTGTAGTTGATGACGGCGTCGGCGCCGAGGCTTTTGAGCCTTTCCAGCTTTTCCTCGTCGGACGAGGTGGCGATGACCCGGGCGCCGGCGGCCTTGGCGAATTGCAGCGCGAACAGCGACACACTGCCGGTGCCGAGGACCAGCACCGTGTCGCCGGGCTTCACCTTGCCGCACACAACCAGACCTCGCCAGGCGGTGACACCGGTGCAGGTCAGCGTTGCGGCTTCCACATGGGTGTAGCCCCGAGGGGCCTTGGTGAAGGCATGCGCCGGCATGCACACATACTCGCTGGCCACGCCATCGAAACTTTCCCCCGGGATGTCGCGCCTGGTGGCGGGCGTCATGTCGCCGTCCAGCCACCAGGGATAGAAGGTGCTGACGACGCTGTCGCCGGGCTTGAGCGCATCGACACCGCTGCCGACGGCAATCACTTCGCCCGCGCCGTCGGACAGCGGCACGCGGCCATCGGCGAGCGGTGTCTTGCCCTGCACCGCGAAATCGTCGCGCATGTTCAACGAGCAGGCACGGATCCTGACCATCACGTGGTCAGGCCCTGGCTGGGGTGGATCTTCCTCGACCAGGTCGAGTCTGTCCAAGCCACCCGGCGCTCTCAGCCTGACGAGCTTCATTGTCTGTCTCCGACGTGTGGGATGTTTCGATACGGGCCGGCGGCGGGCTGGCTCTATCGGATCTGGCGGCCGGAAATCACCCGCAGCCAGGGTGCCAGGTGGAAGGCGCTCATCAAGAGATACATGGCCGGCATCCCGGTCAAAGACGGGCCGGTTAAAGACGGGCCGGTCAGCGGCGAGGCGCCCATGCACAGCATGGCCGCTTCGCCGCCCTGCATGCAGGAGAGCAGGGCCATCAGGGCGAAGGTGGGTGCCGCGGCGAGGCAGAGCCAGTCGGCAATGCCAAGGGTGGTGGTGTCTTCGGGAGTCGCGCGGCCGATGTCAGAATGGATATCGCTCATGATCTTAATCCCTTGATGGTTGCGGCCCGCCAGAACTTGGGTTCCTCGCCCCCGCCAAAGGCGGGGGAGAGGTGTCCGCGAAGCGGACGGAGAGGGGGCCTTCGTAGGGCGCAGCCCCCTCTCCGTCTCGGCTTCGCCGAGCCACCTCTCCCCCACTTCGTGGGGGCGAGGAACCCGGGCTGGACAGGGGCTTGGCTCTCGCCAGTCCCAGCTACTCGCCCTTGTCGCGAAACGCGGCTTCGCCTGCAGCCGACACTTCGGCCCATTTCTTGTCGGCCCCGGCTTCGTAATTGTCGTGCCAGTTCCACCAGCTGTAGAGCGGCGTCTGGGGATAGCCTTCGGGCGAGTCCTCCCAGATCTCCTGGCGGCCGAGTGGGGTGGCGTCGAGATAGCTCCAGACCGTGCCCATCGCTTCGTCGCCGCGGCTGTTGATGAAATAGGTGCGGAAGATGCGGTCGCCGTCATGGATGAAGACGTTGTGGCCGTGCCATTCGTCGACGCCGAAATCCTTGTCGAAGCTGTCGGTGATCGTATACCACGGTATCTCCCAGCCCATCCGCGTCTTCAGCCGCGCAATGTCGGCCTGTGGCGCACGCGAGGCGTAGGCAAGCGTGGTGTTGCGGGCGTTGAGATGGGCGAGGTGGCCGACCTGGTCGGCGCCGAGCGAGCAGCCGCGGCAGGCATGATCAGGCCAGCCATAGACGCCCGGCTCGAAGAAGGCGCGGTAGACGATCAGCTGGCGGCGGCCTTCGAACAGGTCGAGCAGGCTCGCCTTGCCGTTGGGGCCCTCGAACACATAGGCCTTGTCCACTTCCATCCACGGCATGCGCCGGCGTTCGGCGGCGAGCGCGTCCTTGGCGCGCAGCGTCGCCTTCTCCTTCACCAGCATCTTTTCGCGCGCGGCGTCCCAATCCTGCCTGGAAACGATCGGCGGGGTCTGCATCGTCATGTGCTTGGTCATTGGTCTTCTCCTTTGCCAGTGGTGCGGCCTGTTGTTGCCTGGGGATCCAGGCTAGGGCGATAAGGCGGGGCGGGGTGAGTTACATCTGCGACGGGATTTGAATCATCCGGCCCGGCGCAGCATGAGTGGCGGGGCCGTGCGGTGTGTTCGAGATCTTCGGTTGCAGGCATTTTCAACTACCTCTAATGAGATGCTTAATATGAATACCTGAGATGCTCAGGCTAACCAGTGCCGGAATTGGCGTCAATCGTGCGGCTTGCTGACCGGCGGTGGTGATTTAAGTTAGGGCGGTGTGCCGCTGGGGTGGGAGTTACAAGTGTGACGGGATTTGAATGGACTCGCTGATCACCGCGGCAGCGCTCGCGCTGGCGGCGGGCGATCCGCTCGGCGCGCTCGACCGCGTCGCCCTGCGCGAGGATGCGCCGGCGCTGGCGCTGCGCGGCATCGCCATGGCGCAGCTCGGCGATTTCGATCGCGCCAAGCTTTTGTTGCGGCGGGCCGCGCGCGCCTTCAGCCCGAAAGAGGCCGTCGCGCGCGCCAGATGCGTCGTTGCCGAGGCCGAGATCGCGCTGGTCTCGCGTGATCTGGGCTGGCCGGCCAAGGCGCTCGACGCGGCGCGCACGACGCTGGAAAAGCATGGTGACCGGCTGAACGCGGCGCATGCCGGCCACCTCAAGGTGCGGCGCCTGCTGCTGATCGGCCGGCTCGACGAGGCCGAGCATGTGCTGGCCGGGCTCGACCCGACGCCGTTGCCGCCGGCCGCGCGGGCCGCGCATGAGCTTGCCGTCGCCGGCATCGCCATGCGGCGGCTGCGGACCCGACCGGCGCGTGCGGCGCTGGAATGGGCACGCCATGCCGCCCGCCAGGCCGGCATTCCCGGCCTGATGGCGGAGGTCGACAGCGCATCGCTGGCATTGGAAACACCCGCGGCGCGGCTGATCACGCAAGGCACGGAGCGGCCGCTGCTGCTCGAAGAGGTCGAGGCGCTGCAGGCATCGCCGGCGCTGGTCGTCGATGCGTTTCGCTATGCCGTACGCGCCGGGGACAAAACGGTCTCGCTGGCGAGCCGGCCGGTGCTGTTTTCGCTGGCGCGTGCGCTTGCCGAAGCGTGGCCCGGCGATGTGTCGCGCGAGGAGCTGGTGGCGCGGGCCTTTGGCGGCAAGCATGCCGATGAATCGCATCGCGCGCGGCTGCGCGTCGAGATCGGCCGGCTGCGGGCCGAGCTTGGCGCGCTGGCCGATATCAGCGCCACCAAGCGCGGTTTCACGCTGGCGCCGCGCCAGGCGCGCGCGGTGATGGTGCTGGCGCGGCCGATCGAGGAGCGGCACGCAGCCGTACTGGCCTTGCTGGCCGACGGCGAGGCCTGGTCGAGCTCGGCCCTGGCGCTGGCGCTCGCAACCGGCCAGCGCAGCGTGCAGCGGGCGCTCGAGCCGCTTGCCGAGGCCGGCAAGGTGCAGTCTTTCGGCCACGGCCGGGCGCGCCGCTGGATGACGCCGCCGGTGGCCGGATTCACGACCACCTTGTTACTCCCGGCACCGCTCCCGAATGGTTAGGAATAGATCATTCGATCATCTTGGCGAGGACAAACACATGAAACATTCACCGGCCGAAATCCTGCGCGAATACGGACCCTTTCCGGGTGTGGAGCGGATCCATGGGGTGAGCTTCGACGGCGAGAACGTCTGGTTTGCCTCGGGCGACAGACTGAATGCTTTCGATCCTCAGAGCGGGCAGAAGCTGCGTTCGATCGATGTCGCTGCGCATGCCGGTACCGCCTTTGATGGCCGGCATTTCTTCCAGCTCGCCAATGATCGCATCCAGAAGATCGATCCCGATACCGGCGCGGTGCTCTCCACCATCCCGGCGCCCGGCGGCGGCCGCGACTCCGGGCTGACCTGGGCCGAAGGCACGCTCTGGGTGGGGCAGTACCGAGAGCGCAAGATCCACCAGATCGATCCCGAGACCGGAAAAATCCTGCGCACCATCGAATCCAGCCGCTTCGTCACCGGGGTGACCTGGGTGGATGGCGAGCTGTGGCACGCCACCTGGGAAGGCGACGAGAGCGATCTGCGCCGCGTCGACCCGAAAACCGGCAAGCTCTTGGAGCGGCTCGACATGCCGGCCGGCATGAGCATCTCGGGACTGGAATCCGATGGCGGCGACCGCCTCTATTGCGGCAGCACATCCACCGCGGTGGTGAGGGCGGTGCGCCGGCCAAAATGAGCCGGTTCCTCTGACGAAGACATCAGGGGCTGCAGGTCGAGCCTTGCGAATTTGTCCGCCGGCGACTGGTCGTCGCCGCAGTGCATGCCTAGATAGGCTGCGTTGGGCGACCGCCCGGACATCTCTTCGCAAAGGACCCGACCATGCCCGAACAGATCACGCTGAACGATGGCGCCACCATTCCCCAGCTTGGCCTTGGCGTGTGGCAGGTCGATCATGGCATCACGGCTGATGTGGTGGGCTGGGCGATCAAGGCCGGCTACCGGCTGATCGACACCGCCGAAGGCTACCAGAACGAGGAGGGCGTCGGCGAAGCGATCCGCGCTTCCGATGTGGCGAGAAGCGAGCTGTTCATCACCTCGAAGCTGCGCAATGGCGCGCACCAGCGTGACGCGGCTCTGCGCGCTTTCGACGAGACGATGGAAAAACTCGGCGTCGAGCAGATCGACCTGTTCCTGATCCACTGGCCGGTGCCCAGCCGGGACAAATATGTCGAGGCCTGGAAGACCCTTGTCGAACTGAAGCAGGCTGGCCGCATCAAGTCGATCGGCGTTTCGAATTTCAACCAGGACCATCTGGAGCGGATCATCGGCGAGACCGGCGCGGTCCCCGTGGTCAACCAGATCGAGCTGCATCCCCGCTTCCAGCAGCGCGACCTCAGGCATTTCCATGCCCGGTACGGCATCCACGCCGAAAGCTGGAGCCCGCTGGGCAGCGGCAGACTGCTGAGCGACCCGACCATAGCTGGCATCGCTGGGAAGCACGGCAAGTCCGCCGCACAAACTATCATCCGCTGGCATCTTCAGGAGGGCTTGATCGTCATCCCGAAGTCGGTCCGCCAGGACCGCATCGCCGCCAATTTCGACGTCTTCGACTTCGAACTGGACGCGCAGGACCTGGAGACGATCGCGGGCATGGATTCGGCCGATGGCCGCGACGGACCGAACCCGGCTACGGCGTCGTTTTTGTTTTAAAGGAGCCGGCGGCGAAGCTGCCGATCTCCCCTCGTGGGGTTGAGGAGTGGGGAGATTGGCAGCTTCGCCCTTGGCGCCTGCTAAATCCCCGACCCATCGAGCTGCTGCGCGTCGTCGCCGTCCCAAGGCGCCGGCATCGAGCCGCCGCGGCTGAGGTTGGCCGAGGGCAGGGGCATCCAGCACTTCAGTTCTGGGTCGGCGTATTCGACGACGCGCCCCGGCGAGGAGTCCGACGCGCGCCAGCCTTCGCCAGCGAACTGGTCGGCGCGCGACCAGTAGGCAAGGTCGACTTCCGCCGGCCCTTGTTCGGAGGGACGGACCGTGACCAGGATCCGGCTGCCGTCCTTGGGCGCCGTCGACATGTGGCGCCACCGTTCGGGCTCGTCCATCGCAATTTCCTCCTGCCTGGGTGCGGGGTGAAGTGTCGCCTCGCCATCAGGGGCGGTCAACCCAAACTTTGCGCAATCCGTCCTGTTTCGACTGGCAGCCAAACGCCTCAGCCGGCCTTGGAATGATTGAAATGTCGGATACCATCGGTTGCTTTCGTCCTTGCTCTGGCGATGTTCGCCAGGACAAGGAGAGCCATTCATGAGTGACAAGGTCGAGCCGATGCCGGCTGCGGGCGAAATGAAACTGTTCTTCAGCCGCAATCCCAATCCGCGCCTGGCGGTCGCGGTGGCGCGTCATCTCAAGGCCGAGTTGACTTTCGAATTCGCGTCACCGTTCGCGCCGGGGCAAGCGGAGCGATTCCGGCCGCTCAATCCCAACCTTTCCCTCCCCATACTGGCGTGGCCGGGCGGCAGTCTTTGGGAAGCGGACGCCATAGCCTGCCGGCTGTCGCGCGACGTCGGATCGGATTTCTGGCGCGCCGGTGATGATGAGCCCGAGATGATCCGCTGGCTGAGCTGGGGCAAGGAGAATTTTGCGCGGGCCTGCGACATGGTGCATTTCGAGCGTGGCACCAAGCAACGCTATCACTTGGGCCCAATCGATCATCTTCTGGTCGAGGAGGGGCTGAGGCTCTTTCACACGACGGCGGCGATCCTGGAGGCAGCGCTTGGCACCCGGCAATGGCTGCTGGGAGATCGGGTCTCCTATGCCGATTTCCGCATGGCGACCTTCCTGCCCTTCAACGAAGTCGCCGGCCTGCCGCTCGGCGACTATCCCGTGCTCATCAGCTGGTATCGCCGGCTCGAAGCCATCGATGCCTGGCGCGACCCTTTCGAGGGGCTGGATGCGCCGCATTTGCCGCCGGTGAAATCCACCTGAGGCGCGGCGCGAAGAAGCGTGCTCCGCCAGTGACACAACGCGGTCGATTTGGGCCTATTTCGCCTGCGCCAACTGCTGTTCCACCAGGCCGAGTTCCTTCGCGTAGAAACCCTCGAAGCCTGAGGAATAATGCTGCTCACGAAAGATGTCGCGGGCGGCGATGAAGGCGTCGCGGGCGGCCAGCAGGCTGGCCTTGTCGCGGGTTCTGGTGCCGATGGCGAGCAGGATCTCGCCACGCACCGAATGGGTCTTGCCCCAGATGACCGGCGATTTTTCGCGCGTCAGTTCGGTGAGCGCCAGGTCCATCTGCGCCAGCGCCTTGCGGTAGAGCGGCACGCTGTTTTCGGCGTCACCCATGAAGCGGTAGGCGCGCCCGATATTGTAGGTGATGGTCGCCCAGGTGAAGGGATCCTGCTTGCGGGTGATCACCTCATGCGCCTGATCGAAAGCTGCGAGTGCTCCTGTGAAACAGTCGGGGCACTTACCACGCTGACCGAGCGCCAGCAGCACTGCGCCGAGATTGCTCTGCGTGTTGGCCCAGTCGACCGGCTGGGTTTGGCGGGTGCGCACCTCCAGTACATCCTGGAAGGCGGCCCGCGATGCCTCCAGTTTCTCCGTGCCGTCCTCGATCTCGCCAAGCTTCTGCAAGGCGACCGCGAGGTTGGCCAGCGCCATCGCCCATTGTACCATTGTACCGGCACCTTGTCTCGGGTCCAGACAGTCAGCGCGCCATGAAAGGCATCGATCGCGGCGGCGTAGTTCTTCCTCGCATCGCCCGCATCGCCAAGCGCCGTGAACTCGTTGCCGATGTTGTTTTGCAGCCCTGCCCATTCGTCGGGGCTGGTCTTCTTCGTGTAGACCTTTGTTGCCTGGCGGAAGGCGTCCATCGCCTTGGCGTAATAGGCCGTGCCGCCGGCGCGCTGGCCCATCAGATCGTAGGCGTTGCCGAGATTGATCAGCACGGTTGCCCATTGTTGCGGCGCACGCTTGCGGGTGAACACTTTCAGTGCGTCCTCATAGACGCCGATCGCCTGCTCGATGCGCGCCGTGCCGTTCTCGCGTTCGGCCAGCGCTGTCAGCGTTATGCCTTCGTTGATGGCGACGCCGGCCGGACCACCGAAAACGGTGACGCCGGGGAGAAGCTTTGCCGCTTCGTAGACGTCGACCGCCTGCGAAAGGGCCGCGTTCTCGCCCTTGATCATCCCCTGGTCGGTCAGCGCGTCGGCCTCGAAGATCTTGTAGAGGAAGGCTGCCTTCGGGTCCCAGCGCTCGGCTTGCCGGAAGGCGTCTTCATAACGCTGTGCGGCTGTGCGGTAGTCGAAGTTCAGGATTGCCGTCCTGGCATGGTCGGCAAAGGTGTCGGCCAGCTCCAGCCGCCTTTGCTTGATGTTCGCTTCGGCCTCGTCGAGCTCCTTGCTGATCTCCTCGGCACGGGCGCTGGCCTTGGCGCGGAAGGTGAGCGCCAGATTGATCGCGCCCTCGGATTGCGCACGGTCGGCAAGGCCGGAAAGACGAATCAATTCCGGGTCCTGCCGGGTTTCGGTGTCGTGCTGGGCGAGGATTTCGCGCAGCTTCTGCGCTCCCGCCGCGAGCTGCACCCGCAACTCGCCGGGTCCGCGCGATGTGTCGACCTGCAGGGCGCCAAGCATGCCGTAGAGCTGGTCCAGCGGCACCTCGTTCTGCGCCGCCACGGTCTCGACCATCGAGCGCTGCTCGGCGGGCGTGGCGGCGATGGTCAGCAAGAGCTTGCGCCGCGCCGAACGGATAGAGGCCTCATCGCTGCCGGTCTCTTCCGGTGCCTGGCCGAAATAGAGCAGGCGCCGCAGGCTGGCATTGGTCCATGGCAGCTGCCGGCCCGCGGTGTTCACATAGACCTCCTCGGCAACCATGGTCATGACATCGCCAAAGGCGAAGCCGCCGGCCGCGAAATGTTTCAAAAGGGCCGCGGCATAGGGACTGTTGCCACCGGGCTCGCCGTCCAGCGCCGCGCGTCCAGGCTCGGCGGCAAAGCCGATGACCTCGCCCAGGCTTTGCGGCGCATCGGCGGCATCGGCCAGGGGTGCGGCACCTCGGGCAAGATCGAGCCCGGCGGCGGCGACCGGTACCGGGCCGGATCGGGCGGTCAGCGTCGCGTCAGGCGGAAACGGATTCGACCGGCAGGCATCGAGCAGCACGATCGCCACCGGCACGCTGGCCTTGAGCTCAGCCAGCAGAGCGGAGACCGGCACCAGCCGGTTCGCCGGATCGGCAAGCGAGGAAGCGTCGGCGTCGACCGGCACCAGATAATCCTCGCCGCCGGCCTCGATGCCGTGACCGGAATAATAGAGCAGGGCGACGTCGGCGCCGGCCGCGTCCTCGACGAAATGCTTGAGGCCGCGCGCCAGGCGAGGCCCGTCGCCATCGGGAATGGAGCTGACCTCGAAGCCGAGGCTGGTCAAAAGCTGGGCGACGGCGCGCGCGTCATTGGCCGGGTTGGGAAGCGCGGGCAGGGAACGGTATTGGGATTCACCGATGACCAATGCTACGCCGCGCAACGGCCTGGCGGCGTCGGCCCGCGCCGGCCATGCCAGCACCGCCTGCAGTGCCAGCAGCAATGCAGCACAAAGAGCAAAGCGACACCAACCCGCCATGCACAACCCCGATAGGCCCAACCCATGCTAACCGGCATAAAGTGGCGGCTCAATGACGAATGGAGGTTTGCCGACTGGCGGAGAAACTGACGACCGGCGCATACACAAAAGAAACTTGAAGACGCCGGTCGCCGTTGGGGCGTTGGGGTGCATCTCGTTGGGGCGCGATGCAAGGTCAGGCTAAGCGGATGGCCGGCATCTGCAATCGCAACGCCGGCCTATGGTGAACAGGTGGTTACTATCCACAGGCGTCGGCTGGCGGAGGTCGCTCTTGCCGGCCCGTCCCTCACAACTGTGCGCAACAGCTGCCGGCCGGCCATCGGTGCTCGACGGGCAGCACCTGGGTTGCTAAGCCCCATGCCGCGCAGGAGACCTTTTTGAGTCGAGACATGACCGTTGCGATCGAGATGGGACACACCACGGCGGGCGCCCCAGCGAACCTCGATCTCGAGGAGCTGCTGGCGACCCGCCTTCTGGTGCAGGGCAATTCGGGCTCCGGCAAGTCGCATCTGTTGCGCCGGCTGCTCGAACAGAGCGCGCCCTGGGTGCAGCAGACCATCATCGATCCCGAAGGCGACTTCGTCTCGCTCGGCGAGCGTTACGGTCATCTGGTGATCGATGCCGAGGAGCACACCGAGCGCGGCCTGCAGGCGGCCGGCGAGCGGGCGCGCATCCACCGGGTGTCCACGGTGCTCAACCTCGAAGGGCTCGACGCCGAGAACCAGATGCGGCGCGCCGCCGCCTTCCTCGGCGGGCTGTTCGAGGTCGCCCGCGACCACTGGTATCCGATGCTGGTGGTGGTGGACGAGGCGCAGCTGTTCGCACCGGCGGTGGCCGGCGAGGTTTCCGACGAAGCGCGCAAACTCTCGCTCGGCGCCATGACCAATCTGATGTGCCGTGGCCGCAAGCGCGGGCTGGCCGGCATCATCGCCACGCAGCGGCTGGCCAAGCTCGCCAAGAATGTCGCGGCGGAAGCCTCCAATTTCCTCATGGGCCGCACCTTCCTCGACATCGACATGGCGCGCGCGGCCGATCTGCTCGGCATGGAACGGCGCCAGGCGGAAGCTTTTCGCGACCTGGAGCGCGGGCAGTTCATGGCGCTGGGCCCCGCGCTGTCGCGCCGGCCACTGGGCCTGCGCATCGGCCCGACCGATACGAGCCCGCGCAACGGCACGCCGCGGCTGATGGCGATGCCGGAAGCAGCCCTTGAGGATGCCCGCGCGATCATCCTGGCCGCGCCGCCGCCCGAGACGGTGCGCACGCCGCGCCGGGTAGCGTCACCGGACCTGCTCGACCAGCTGATGGCGGCGAAGTCGGCGGCGCTGGAAATCCGCCCCGAACCGGCGGAGCCGCAAATCAGCGCCGAGGATCTGGCCGAGCGGCGCGAGCGGGTCGACCGCGTGCTGCGCGCCATCCTGGCGCAGCCCGACGCGGGTTTTCGCGTCATCGGCGTTCTCTACCAGGAATTCGTGGTGCGCTGCCGCATCGAGGGCCTGGCCTCGGTGGTGCCGGACCTCGCCGAATTCCGCCGCATGCTGACGCGTGCCCGCGCCGGCCTCGGCTCCGAGACGACGCAGGATGACGCCTGGCGGGACGTTTCCGTCCGCGCCTCGCTGCTGCCCGACGACATGCAGGGCGTGTTCATGATGATCGCGCGGGCGGCGAAGGAGGGCTGGCCGTGCCCGAGCGACGCCGCGATCGCGCGCGCCTATGGCTCGCACTCGCTGCGCCGTGCCCGCCGTCTCCTGACCTATATCGAGGAGCAAGGCCTGATTGTCTGCCAGCTCGACGGCACGGGAAAGCGCACCGTGACGCTGGTCGAACTCGCCTGGGCCACGGCGCCCGGCGACCCCAATGCCGAGGAGGCGGAGCAGGGCAGCCTGGCACTGTGAGGGAGGGGCATGGTACGACACATGCTCTTCTTGTCGCTACAAGACCTCAACGCAGGGTTCGATGCATAGTGCAACGGTGAAGGGGATGCGACGCATGTTGCGCGAAGCCAGCTCTGCGGAAATCTGGAAATCTCTCTGTCGTTGCCTGACAGCGATACTGGCGTTTGCGGTTGTGACCACAACGGCCCAGGCCCATATCATCCAATCAGGCTCAGCGGGTTTTGGCAGCGGATTCGAGCATCCGTTGACCGGTCTCGATCACTTTCTGGCGATGTTCGCCGTCGGTTTGTGGGGCGCACAGATGGGCGGCCGATCAATCTGGACGCTGCCAGTCGCATTCCCGCTGATCATGGTTCTTGGCGGCGTCGCCGGTATCGCCGGAATCCCGCTGCCCGGCGTGGAAATCGGAATCGCGCTTTCGATGATCGCACTGGGGCTGGCTGTCGCATGTGCCTGGCACCCTGCGGAATGGATCGCGTTGCTGCTGATCGCGGTCTTTGCGATCTGCCATGGACATGCGCATGGTGCAGAGCTGCCGAACGCAGCTGACCCAGCCGACTACGCGATCGGTTTTGTCATCGCCACCGGCCTGATCCATCTTTTCGGCATTGGGGTCGGGCTCGTTCTGGGCAAGCCGTTTGGCGGGCGGTTGTCGCAAGTTCTGGGCGGGCTGATCGCGGTTGGAGGCGTCTATTTCCTTGTCGCCTGAGATAAGCACGGAACGAACAGCCGCCAGCGCCTTGCTGCGCTGGTCCGGTCCCATGTTGGCAATCGTGGGCGCCGCTGCGATCTGCGCTCTCGCATTGGAGACGCGGTCCGAACGTACGGTGACGTCATGGTGGATCCTCAACAGCGGCCTTTCCCCGGAACGCATCATTCCGCTTGCCGGACTGGGTGTGGCGATCGCCCTGGCGCGCGGACGCCATGTCGTTGTCGCACTGGTGACATTTTTCCTGGGCGTCGCGCTTGGGATGCTCTTTCGAGATCGATATCTCGCGCTCATGGCCGGCGTCCCCGGGGCAACAACGCATCTTTTCCTGACCGGGCCACTTTCGGCGCTCGCGGCCGGTCTGCTGTTGATCGTGCCAGCCCGCCTCAGACCGTGGGTTCTTCCCTTTGCCGCCGTGCTGATCGGCGCCATGCTTGGTGTCGCTACAACGCTCACCGACCCTACCTTGAATGATCCGGCAATCTCGCTGATCGCCATGCTTATCGCACTGTGGATCCTGGCCGTCATTGGCCTTAGCGGGCAGGCCTTCTGGCGGGCCTGGTTTGCGATCGCCGCGCGGATCCTTGGGAGCTGGCTTATTGCGATCGGCCTCCTTCTTGGAGGAGCAGTGATCGCCGCCAGACACCCTGCGCTTGCGCCGCTGCCCCCGCAGGCACCGTTAACCGACGGCGGAGCGAACGCTCGCCGCTTCGAAACACCGTTTCCCGAAGTCAATCGGCCGCGCGACCTTTCACGGTCCGGTGCACGGCCCACGCTCCCGTGAGCAAGCGCTGTCAAGGTGGCCAGGAATTCGGCCTACCGCTCGTGCGGGTCAACTCGCCTGGGTGACGGCTCCGGCGACCCGGCGCCGAGGAAGTGGCGCAAGGCAGCTTGGCGCTGTGATGAGGCGGCACGCTCGATCTTAGCGACCGCTGACGAAGTGGCGGCAGTTGCCATAGGCCAGCCGTCGCGGCGGCTGGCGTTGCCTGTGATGGATTTGCTCCGATGAAGATCCCGTCCTCGAAACAACTACTTCTGTTTTCGGCCCAGCCCCATGGATTTGGCGAGTTTCGAGCGCGTCTCGGAATAGTTTGGTGCCACCATCGGGTAGTTGGAAGGCAGGTTCCACTTCTTTCGATACTGGTCCGGCGTCAGGCCATAGTTGGTCTCGATATGCCGCTTCAGCGATTTGAAACGCTTGCCGTCCTCCAGGCAGATGATGAAATCGGGCGTCACGGATTTTTTCACGGGGACGGCATATCTGATCTCGTCGGGTCCGCCATCGGCAACGCCATCCGAAATATTTCGGATCGAGGCGTATATCTTTCCGATGAAGTCAGGAAGCTCGGCGGCGGGAATGGGGTTGTTCGAGACATAGGATGAGACAATGTCGGCGGCTATCAAAATAACGGGATCGATATGCTTTCCATTTCCGGCGTACGTGCTGGCGCCGTCCGTAACTTCAATAGGCGTTTCTTCGAAAATCCCTCCGGCCCGAACGATGGTTGGTCTGACATAAGGCTTCTTCAAAAGGCTTCTCCTTGACGAGCATGGGCTGGCGGTTGCATCTGCCGGATCATAGTTGTGGGAAAATTTCACACGTGTCAACTGGCGTGTAACTCGTCGCACGATGATTTCGGCCAAGTCGAAGCGTTGTTCCCCGTCAGAGTGCGGGGAACTCGACTGACGCGACAGAAGCACCGCCGATGTCGCTTCTTTGGCCAGCGCCCTTGTGGAAGCATTTCCCACAAGCTATTTTCGGCAGGAATTTCCGAGGGATGGATGATCGATCTCGCGATTGGCAAGTGAAGGACGACGATGAGCAAATCGGCGGGACAATATCTGGATGCCGCAGGGGTCCAGAACGCGTTGAACCGGGTTCTTCGCCCGCTGGTGCGGTTGGCCATCAAGTGCGGGGTGACCTTTCCGGCCTTCGTCGATCTGCTGCGCCAGCTCTACGTCAATGTGGCCGAGCATGAATTCGCATTGCCCGACAAGCAGCAGACCGACTCCAGGGTCAGCCTGCTGACTGGCGTCCACAGGAAGGAAGTCAGCCGGCTGAGAGGGGCGGGCGCTCCGGTGCGGGCGGTGCCCGATTCCGTTTCCAGGACGAGCGCCATCGTCGCGCGCTGGCTTGCTGATCCGTTGTTCGTCGACGCCAAGGGCGTGCCATTGCCGCTGGCGCGGACGAGCGAGGCGGGAGAGCCGTCCTTTGCCGGTCTGGTGGAATCGGTGACCCGTGATCTCAGGCCGCGCGCCGTTCTCGACGACTGGCTCGACCGCAAGCTGGTCGAAATCGACGGCAAGGACCGGATCGTCCTGATGGAAGGGGCAATGGTGCCGCGCGGCGACGGCGAGGTCCGGCTCTACTACTTTGCCCGCAATCTCGGGGATCATGCGGCCGCCTCGGTCGAGAACGTTCTGGCCGACGCGCCGCCCTTCCTCGAGCGCGCCGTCCATTATGACGGGCTGTCGGAAGAGCTTGCCAGGTCGCTCGAGGCCTACAGCCGCGAGATCGCGGTCGAAACGCTGCTGCGCCTGAACAAATACGCAAACCAGGCCATTCAAAGCGATCCGGGCGGGACCAGCCGGTGGAACTGGGGCGTCTATATCCTCACCTCCGACGGCACGTCGCTCGTTGCCGAGGAATCGCCTGAAACTGGGGATGCCGGCGGAGAGACGGCATGAGCGGGAGGCCGACGAGACGGGATTTCCTGACGCTTGCCGCCGTGCCGACGGTGTTTTTCAGTCTGCTTGCGCGGGCGACCGAACCGTCGAAAGACCAGGGCATTGGCGGCACCGGCTGGACGGCGGGGACCGACGGTGACCAGGGCATCGGCGGCACCGGCATCGTCGGAACGATCCAGCGCTTCGGCAGTATTTTCGTCAATGGCGTGCGGGTTCAGTATCAGCCCGATGTGCCGGTCTGGATCGACGGCGTCCGGGTCGCCCCGAACAGGCTGAAGGTCGGGCATGTCGTCCGCGTCGCGGTGGTCCAAAAAGCCGATCGCGTGATGGCCTCCGCCATCCATGTCACCAGCGAGGTGGTTGGGCCGGTCGAGCGCAAGACCGCCGGCTCGATGCGGGTGCTGGGGCAGCAGGTCGACATCAGCCAGCTTGCGGAGGAATTGAAGGTCGGGGTGGGCGACATCGTGGCCGTCCACGGCATTCGCCGGCCCGACGGGAAAATCGTCGCCAGCCTGGTGGAGGCCAGGCCGGATGAAACGCACTATCTGGTGCGCGGCCTGGCGGTCGCAAGGTCGGGCGCGTTGCTGGTCGGGCGGCTCAAGATCGGACAGGGATCGTCGCCGCTTGCAAACCGGCGCGTTCAGCTGACCCTCACCAAGGCCGTGGGCGGATACAAGATCGTGCATCTGGAGGCGGAAGCGCCGGTGCCGCAGGCCCATGTCGCCGATGTTCTCTACGAGACGTTTCTGCAGCGCCGCGGACATCGGCTGGAATCGGGTCTGGGCATCGCCGTCGACGATCAGAACGGCGATGTGAAATCGACGGCTGCTGTCCGGGCGTTTATCGAGGTCGGGTTCGATCGCGAGGGCAATGTCGTGTCGGCGTCGCGCGGGCAAGGTGCTGGCGGGCCGTCGCCCAACCAGCCTGGTATGCCGCCGGGTTCGCCTCCCGGCGGACCGACCGGGCCGGGAGGGCCGGGCGCGCCCGGAGGTGGTCCGGGCGGACCCGGCGGTCCGGGAGGGCCGGGCGGTGGCCCTGGTGGGCCGGGTGGGCCTTAAAGCCGTTCATTATTTCCCGGAAGCCGCCCATAACGTCGTCATCCCTGGGCGAAGCAGGAGCGAAGCTCCGTCGCGGAGACCCTGGGATCCATTCCGTGACCTTAACCGTGGAGTGCAGCGGTGCAGAATTCTGCACCGTAGCAGCGCTTCCGAGTCCCGGCATGGATCCTGGGGTCTGCGCCGCGTCGCTTCGCTCCTTGCTCCGCCCCAGGATGACGAAGCGATGGATGTACCAGCGTTCTGGCGGGCGCGACGATCCGGCCGGCCCGTCCTTTGCGATAGACGGAACCGGCCGGCACAGCCGTACGGGGCTCGTTGGGGTAGGGGCGTGAGCTTTTTTGGTACGGCTGCTTTCCGCGGACCATACGGGGGGCGGACGGTCCGCTGAATCCTATGGAATGTCCTGGCTTCCTTTCCTCTCACAGTCGCTGACGGGCTCAACATGTGGGAAAATTACCCACAACTCAATCGCGCACTCTTGACGTGGGTAAATTTCCCACGTAGATGAGATCGACACCTGAGGACGATCATTTCCAAACCCTCGGGCCTCGGAACAAGGCAAATCAATCCGAAATAATGCGGCTTTGACCGCCACGGATTCTGTTGCCTCCGGACTGATTTGATTTCGGTGCAGCAACGTCGAAGGTAAACCATTGAAGACCCTGTATATTGATGCCTCCCTGCCGTTTCGCTGGGGGCCGCATCCGCCAGTGGGCATCCCGCGCGTCGAAACGGCGCTCATTCGTCAGGCGCTGCGATGGAAGGGCTCGCCGGTCGGCTTCTTCATCGTCGATGCCTGGGGGCACGGTCAAAGGCTCGATGAAACGGAACTTCGCTATCTGCGTCGGCTGGTCGATGGCGATCTGCCGCAACCGATTGGCGGTGAGGGAAGCTCGTATCTGGCGCGGCTGTGGAAAGTGCTGTCGATCATGCGGGAGGCGCCCTTTACCTGTGGGCGCGAGTTCGATCGCGTGGCGGCGATCTTCCTCTCGGGATCCGAGAGGAGGCGCGGCATCAAGTTTCAGCTGTCCAAGACGGCCATCCGGCTGTTCAAGATCGTGAAGTCGGCGCTGCGCCCAAGCAGGCTCGACACCGGGGATCCGCTGAAAGACGAAAACGCCATATGCTTTCTGTCCAGCGCAAGCGTGCATGAACTGGCCGCGAAGAAGCTCACGGGAAAAGCCAAAAGTGGCATCTTCACCCTGATGCACGACCTCATTCCGATCGACTTCCCGCAATTCGTCGGTCCGCATCACGCGCGCGGATTCGTGCGCAACACGGCATGGCAGCTGGACAATGCGCAGCTGCTCGTCTGCGTGTCGAAATACACCGCCGACAGGGTGAAATGCCATGCCAAGACCTCCGGCGTTGGCCGGGTTCCGCAGGTCGCGGTGGCATCGCCCGGCGCTTTTCTCAGGGAAGGCGTCACCGACCGGGAGATGTCCGTCGAAAGGCAAAACCGGGACCGCAAGTTCGTCCTCTACTGCTCGACGATCGAGATCCGGAAAAACCACATCCTTCTGCTCAAGGTCTGGCACCGGCTTTTGCCGCTGCTGGGTGAGCGGCTGCCGACGCTCGTGCTGTGCGGCCGCTGGGGCTGGATGTATGAGGAGCTCACCGCCTTCATGGCGCAGCATCCGGAACTTGCCGAGCATGTCCAGTTCCGCTCCAACCTCAGCGACCGGGAACTGGCGGAACTCTACCGGGACGCCGAATTCAGCGTCTATCCTTCCGCGGTCGAAGGCTGGGGCCTGGGTGCCGCCGAGTGCCTCGATTTCGGGCTGCCGGTGCTGATTTCGGACGCGCCGTCGCTGACGGAGGCGACGCAAGGGCTGATGCCGACCATTCCCGCGCGCGACGTCGAAGCCTGGTGCGCCGCGGTCGCCAAGGCCTGCACCGATCCGGTCTGGCTGGCGGAATTGCGCCACATGATTGCGTCGCGCTACCGCCCGATCCGCGAGCGAGAATTCTTCGCGACCATTGTCGACCACGTCGCGGCAATCGACCGTGTCGTGGAAGCCGACCCTATCGCAGAAGCCGACCCTGTCGCAGGGATCAGCTCAGACGATCTCGCGCCGAGGATTTACGGGCCGAATCCGGTGCTGGCCGGGCCGGCCAGGCAGCCCAGCGCATTGGCAGCCGATCAACCGGTTTTTCGCGGGGCGTGATGGGAACCATTGTCGATATGTCGACGCTCGGCGGGGCGCGGGAGCGCTCCGGCAATATTGCCGTCCGGGTGATGGGGACGCCGCGATCCGGCACCAATCTGGCGAAATATCTGCTCGAACGCTATCTCGGGGTACAAATCGTCTTCGATAATGGCTTCTGGAAACACGGGGTCTTTCCGGCGCTCATGAACGGGCGCGACATACAGTATGGCGACCTGCCCATTGTCGTCCTGAGCAAGGATCCCGTCAGCCAGATCCTGTCGTGGTTCCGTCTTGCCAGGAACGACACGATTTTCAAGCCGAACGGGAATCTCGGTTCGTTTCTCACGCAGCCCTTCGAAGTCAGGCAGGATTTCACCGAGCCGAAGCGCATGGAATACAGGTTCCACTCGCCGGCCGATTACTGGAACCAGTTCTATTTCGCCATGGATGCGCTTCGCCGCTCCGGCGCGCCGGTGCATTTCGTGCGCTATGAGCAGCTGGTTTCAGACCCGGCCGACTGTCTGGGTTCGATCTCGCGTTTTCTCGATCTTGCCTCGTTCTTCGATGCCCGCCGCGTGGTGGCTCTCCCCAGGCACACACTTGGTGCCAGCAATGACTTTGATGCCGCGGAAAGCCCGGCGGATGAAAGGGCCTTCGATCCGGCGCGCGCCGAGCTTACATCGGCGCTTGTCAGGATGGGATGGCGCAATGCCCGCACCATCCTGCGCGCCATCGACGACGACGTGCTCGATGCCACGGGCCGGGCCGGGTTTCGCCAGACCTGCCGCGAGGCGGTTGGCCCGGCCGCCATGCTGAGGTCGCTCGTCGGCTTCTGGTGAGGGTGGCCGGCGAAGACCGGTCAGCCTGTCACCGCGATGCCGGCGTGATGGCTGCCCAACTGCCAGAGGGGCAGGGGAAACCGCCCGTGCTGCACTTCGAGCAGGCGAAAACCCGCCCCGCCGATCAGGCGCAGCGGATCGCGGTTGAGGTGGCAGCCGCCGGCGATCGATCCCCACAGCCGGTTCAGGCGCTCCTGCCACCGGCGGCAGCGCGGCCCCTCGGCCTGGCCGTGCTCGATGAAGATCAGCCGGCCCGTCTGCTTCAGGATGCGCCGGATTTCGCTGAGCGCGGCTTGAGGGTCGGGAATGGTGCAGAAGGCATAGGTGACGACGACCGTGTCGGCGATGCCATCGGCCAAGGGCAGGCTTTCGCCGCTGGCCCGGATGCATTCGACCGCGAAGGGCGAGGCGCGGCTCTTCGGTGCGGCGAGGCCGAGCATGGTGCCGTCGGGATCGACGCCGATCAGCCGCTCCACCCTGGCGGCGTCGTAATAGGGCAGGTTGAGGCCCGAGCCGAAGCCGATTTCGACGACGACACCTTCCGCCCGCGGGATGATGCGCCCGCGCATCCGCGAAAAGGCGCCGGCCGAGCAGCCGGCGTGGACGAAATAGGGGGCGACGCAGCGCGCGTACCAGGAGAGGCAGGTCTGGCACATGGCTCAGCCTCCATGCCCGGCGGCAGGGACGCCGGCAAGCAGTTCTGATGTGCGGTGGCTTGATGTATTGACCGGTGACATTTCTCGCTCCAAGGGAGTTGATCGGGCCGGATCGGCTCGAAACCGGGGATAGATGGCCGGCGTCCCCTCAACGTCCTCTGACCATCCCCGGGCGGCCGCGTGCGGATCGATGGAGCCGATACAACTCAGACTTCTGGGTTTTCCGGAGTTCCGGCTGAACGGGCGGCCAGTGGAGCTTGCCTTGCGCAAGGCGGCGGCGCTCGTCATTTACCTGGCCGAGGCCGGCGGGCCGGTGGCGCGCGACGTTGCCGCCACGCTGCTCTGGCCCGAGGCCGACGCGGAAGCCGCCCGCGCCCGCCTGCGGCGCACGCTCTACAAGATCCACATCGCCTTCGGCGAGGAGGTCATATCAGCCAGCGCGGCATCGCTCAGCCTGCGCCCGGCGCTCTTGGTCGAGGCCGACGCAAGCGCCTTCGAGCACGCCTGCGATGCCGGTCTTCTCGACGCCGCCGCCGGCCTCTACACCGGCGACTATCTCGCCGGCTTCTCGCTACCGGATTGTCCCGAATTCGAGGAATGGGTGTTCTTCCGCCGCGAGGCCTTGCGCAGCCGGCTGATGCAGGCGCTGGAGCGGCTGGTGGAAGCCAAGATCGCCGGGGGCGAACCGCGCGACGCTGTAATGCACGCCACCCGGCTTGCCTCCCTCGACCCGTTGAGCGAAAGCGCGCACCGCCATTTGATCCGCGCCCATCTGGCGGCCGGCGACCGGGCGGCGGCCGAGCGCCAGGGCGAGGCCTGCGTGCGGCTGCTGCGCGACGAACTCGGCGTGGCGCCGGACCCCGCCACGCTCGCTCTGCTGCGCGCGCCGGATGCCGAGGTGCCGAGAACCCGCTATGTCGCGGTGGACGGCATCCATATCGCCTACCAGACCGTCGGCAGCGGCCCGGCCGATATCGTGCTTGTTCCCGGCTTCATCTCGCATGTCGAGCGCATCTGGGAAGACCGGAGCTGCCGCGCCTGGCTCAATGCTGTGTCGCGGCTCGGCCGGCTGATCCTGTTCGACCGGCGCGGCATGGGCCTGTCCGACCGCGTTGGCGCCCGCCCGACAGTCGAAGCCACCGCGCGCGACATTCTGGCTGTCATGGATGCGGCCGGCAGCCGCCGCGCCGTGCTGGTCGGCGCCTCGGAGGGCGGGCCGGGCTGCATCCGCTTTGCCGTCGACCATCCCGACCGCCTGACTGGCCTCGTTCTCTGGGGCTCGCTGGCCAAGGGCAGCCACGCGCCCGACTATCCCTTCGCGCTCACATCGGCGCAATACGACCTCTGGCAGCAGCGCCTGCTCGCCGGCTGGGGCGGCCCGGCGGAAATCGAAACTTTTGCGCCCAGCGTCGCCGCCGACCGCCAGGCGCGCGCCTGGTGGGCCGGCCTGCTCAGGGCCGCCTCCAGCCCCGGCGCGGTCGCCGGCCTGCTGCAGGCGCTGCGCGATGCAGACGTCCGCCCCCTGCTGTCAAAAGTCTCGGCCAAGACGCTGGTCCTGCACCGCACCGGCGACCGCGCCGTGCGGGTCGAGGCCGGGCGCTATCTGGCGGCGAGGATACCGGGGGCGAGGTTTGTCGAGGTGGAGGGGGAGGATCACTGGTTTTGGGTGGGGGAGCAGCGGGCGTTGCTGGAGGGGATTGGGGGGATGGTGAGGGGTGGGTGAGGGCGTGAGCTGAGCTTGCAGAGACGAACCTTGGCTATGGGTGGTTTCCAGGTCCTGATTCCCGACGTAGTTCAACAATTCGAATCCAACTTGGCAGCCAAAGTACTGGCTGCTCCCCTCGATTGATCCATATGCAGCGCGCCTGAACCTGACTTCCAGAGCTGACGGGAAAGGTCGAGCATGTCAAACACTGCACGGCAACGCGAAGCCGATGTGGGCACACGTCGCGTCATGGCGCTGCCAGTTCGCCAGCCAGGCTGACGCGCTTGCGGCGTTCAGGCCGTGAATGCCTTGAATGTATCCCTGGACGTCAACATCACCTGGCCGTTGAATGAGATCGAGAAATCACCGAGCTGGTACTGGCCCTGGCCGTTCTTGACCAGAATGGCACCATCGACCTTGTTTGGGCCGCTCTCGATGCTTCTGACGATCCTGTCGACGTAGCGAAGGCTGCTCTTGGCGAAAAGCATATCGTTCTTGGCCACCTGTTGCGCGAGACGTTGTAGCTTCGGGTCGCCGCCGACACTTTGCAAGCGCTCTTCAACTGCCGTGGGGGTCATGCGCGCGAGCGTGTCATTGAGAGCTGGCAATGCCTTCTGTAGGCTGAACAAGGCATCGGATGCCATCCTGGTGGCGTCGCCGTAGCTTAGGCCCTGGTTGCCAATCGCCTTGTTCGCCTGCGCCTGCGGGCTGTGGTCGGCGGCGGCCTCCATCTCGTCCTGAATGGCCCACATATAGTCATGTTCGTCCATGGCCTTCACAGTCTCCTGCGTCTCGCCGGCAGGGATGAAGTAGCGCGCAACAGTGGGGTCCTTATGCTGGCGATCCGCCTCGACCATCGAGCTGATGAAGCGCGTATACTCAGCATAGAGTTCGCCATAATTGGCCTTGCCGGCATGCATATAGGGGTCGTCCGCCGTCGTGGTGGAGGGTGCATCGGCGGACGAAGTCGCCGGCACATCGGTCTTGGAGGTCTGGGCGAAGCCGCCGAACAGGTCGTATTCGGTACCGTCTTCGTTGCCGGTCGCGCCCGGACGAATGACCGGAGCCTCGGTCCGCAGCGCTGTGCCCGCTTTGACGAAGGTCGGCTGGCTGGCGCTGGCAAAACCGCTCCTGGCCGATATCAGCTTCTGTATCGTAACGGTGAGGTCCGAGGTGATCTGCATCGGGCGGTCCTTGAATTTCACATGCCTTGCATGCGATTCACAGAATGAAGTACGGCAGTTAAGCAATGGTTGAAGGTGAGTGCCGGGAAAAAATATTTATCCTGGCACCAATAGCGTTTGTCCAATATAATTCAACAATAACTAATATAGTTGGTAAGGTCGCGAAGGCGACGAACCTTTAAAATCCGATTCCTTGGCCACTCCATGTTCAGTCATTGGACTGTCGATAGTCCAAGTGATCTGAACACAGAGCGAAGCCTCAGGCCCGCGACGGCGCTTCGCCAGTCGCTGTTGAGCGCATTCCCTAATTAGAAGAAGTCGAACTGCGCGGCAGTCAGGTCGGTCGCGGTGATTCCGGTCAGCGTAAGTGTGTCGCCGCCCCCGAAATCGATGACCGTATCGGCACCGACTTGCGACAGCAGGCCGGCGAGATCGGAGAAATCGTCGACGCCCGCGAAAGCGCCGATGCTGACATGCTCGCCCGCCGTGGCCAGCGACAGATCGGTGATCGTGTCGGAGCCATCGCCAAACTGGAAGATAAACGTATCGGCGCCGGCGCCGCCGGTGAGCTGATCGCCATTTCCCACGCCGCCGGCAAGCGTATCGTTGCCGTTTTCACCGTTGAGCGTGTCGTTGAGAAAACCGCCATAGACAATGTCGTCGCCGTCTCCGGCATTGACGAGATCGGCCCGGCCAAGGCCGGGCGCGTCGCCCGTGTTCTTGCCGGCGAGGTAGATGATGTTGTTGTCACTGCCGTAGCCCCGGATTTCGTCGATGCCGTCCAGGGCGGTCTGTGTGAAATCGAGAGGCGCCGATCCCGCATAGGCTGAAATCTTCACGCCGGTGAAGGTGCCGAACTCCAGGCTGGTGTTGGTGATCTGCTCAATGCCGGTAATGGATTTGATACCGATCAGGATATTGCTCTGGACCGCGACGATCCTGTCGGTTTCGGTTCCGCCGTCATATTTCGTGCCGCCAAAGCAGGGCTGCCCGACGAAGAAGTCGTCATAGCCCTGTCCGCCATTGGCGGTCAGATTGCCGCTGTAGCTCAAGTACATATCGTCGTCATCGTAGCCGCCATCGATGACCGATGCGGCGATCGAACTTCCAATTCCCATCCTGATGACGTCGTTTCCCGTGCCGCCATAGAGGCTGTCAGCGCCACCACCGCCGTCGATAATGTCGTTCCCGCTTCCACCGTCGATGACGTCGTTGGCGCCGAGCCCCGTGATTTGATCGTTGCCTTGCTCGCCATAAGCATAGTTGGTGATGTTCGAATTCTGCAGATAAATCTTGTCGTCGCCATCGCCGCCCCAGATGCGGGCGTTGCCGAGATAAAACGATGTGTAGCCGACGCTGTAGGCGTAGATGACGTCATTGCCGCCATTGCCGTAGATGATGTCGTTTCCGCCCTTGCCCGAAATGACGTCGGCTACCGACGTGCCGTTCAGCGTTTCACCAGCTGTCGTGCCATTGATTACCATGCCTATTCTCCTCCACTATTCGACGAATTTGCCATGACGTGCGTGTTTCGAGGCATTTTTAGCCCCGCCGCTGCCGAAAATAGGAGAAGTCTAGCAGGGTTTTATTTGACCGCCAGTAGCCAAGCCCGGATTTTACGACGGAGACGACGTTTTTCCGGGAGATATAGTGTATTTCTAAATTTAGAGGCTGCTTGTATTGCGATACGATCCGGAGGCAGGGTCGAAGGCTGGACGTGCAGGCAAGAATGTCATGGGCCCGCCGCTCGACGCCCTTGTCACCGCTTTTCCACAATCCGCAAATAAGCCGCCGTCACGAACAGCACGATCAGGCCGACCAGGATGCGTCTTGCGCCTTCCGGCATCTGCAAAATGGTCAGCAACGTCGTCAGCACGGTCAGGATCAGCGCGCCGATGATGGTGCCGGTGTAGCCGCCGCGACCGCCGAAGATGGAGGTGCCGCCGACCACGGCGGCGGCCACCGAGGGCAGTACCAGGGGTTCGGCGGACAGGGAAGGGGCCTTGATCAGGCCGATAACGGCAGGCTGCCGGCCAGCATGCCCAAGGTGTATCGAGGGCTGCTATCGCTTGCTATCAGCGTACGCTGGTCGGGCGCGCTGCACGACCAGCCAATGTCGAGACCATCACCCAGCTATCCTGTTCGGCATGAGGGCGATGAGCATCATGCAGCACTTGGGGAAGCCCGGCTCGCGAAGCCTATGGTTCAGTCAACCTTCATAGTCATGGTGATTGTCGACTGGCCGTGGTTGACTTGGCTTTTTCCGGTGGCGGCGAAAACAAAGGTGTCAGTGCCCTTGTAGCCACTTTGCGCCTGATAGGTGACGACCGAGCGGCTGGGGACGGTGACAACACCATGCCGGGGGCGGGAAATGATTTTAAGACTGAGGGTACCACTGGCGTGCATGGGAAATACACATTTTTGGCCGCTATGGACCATGGCGCTGCCAGTGGTGTCTACGCCAAGCCAAAAACGCAATTGCCACGGACAGTCGTCCGCATGCGCCGATGTTGCAAGGCCCATGCCGAGAAGGCTGGCGAGAGCAAGGGCTGAAAGTCTGGTGGAGATCATGGAATCGTGCTTTCTTGCCAGATGAGATTTTGAATGAAGCATCGGATTGGCAGGGGCAACTACGTTTTCTGGAGACGAGCAGCCTGTATATGGCCAAGGCCAATCGTTTCGGTCTTGGGCGGAATCAGCAGCTTTTTGAAATTGCCAGTCTAAACAAAACGATAGCATATGACCAATGCCGCGGGACTGCGGAATTGTCTGAGCCGTGGAAAAAGAGCGCCAGATTTTTTCTTTGGATTTCTCGACATTCCTGATCAGTCCCCGCCTTCAGGCCGGGATTTCTGCATATTGGCGGTATGTCTCGCAATGGATTTATTTGTTATTTGAAATTGGTGTCATGAATTTGGCCGCGCTTCAGGCTGTCTTGAGCGCCTTGTTTGTGATCTCGATCCGCCGCCATCGTTGGCTCTTCGGATCTACCTTTCCTCCACAATCCGCAAATACGCCGCCGTCACGAACAGCACGATCAGCCCAAACAAAATCCGCCGTGCCCCCTCCGGCATCTGCAAAATCGTCAGCAGCGTCGTCAGCACGGTCAGGATCAGGGCGCCGATGATGGTGCCGGTGTAGCCGCCGCGTCCGCCGAAGATGGAGGTGCCGCCGATGACGGCGGCGGCGACCGAGGGCAGGACAAGGGGTTCGGCTAGCGAGAGCGAAGGGGCCTTGATCAGGCCGATATAGAGCAGGCCGGTGATGCCGGCGAGCAGGCTCGATGTGACGTAGAGCGCTGATATGACCTGCCAGTATTGCACGCCCGACAGGCGCGTTGCGTGTTCATTGTCGCCGACGGCGTAGAGCAGGCGGCCGAAGCCGGTGCGGGCCAGCGTGAAGACGATGAGGGTGGCCAGCGGCACGAACAGCAGCAGGGCGTTGGGAAAGCCATAGGTCACTCCGGTGCCGAGCCAGGCGAGGAAGTCGGGGATTTTCGCGCCGGATGCGATCACCGTGCGCTGGTAGACCTGCAGGCAGCCGGTGCCGATCAGGCTGGTGCCCAGCGTCATGATCAGCGGGTGGACGCGGAAGACGCCGACGCCGATGCCGTTGACGAGGCCGATCAGCACCGCCGGCATCATCGCCAGGAGGAAGGCCACCGCCGGGTCCTGGCTGACGATCTGCGTCGCCATGATGAAGGCGCTCATCGTCGCCACTGTGCCGACCGAGAGGTCGATGCCGCCGGTCAGCATGGTCATGGTCTGGCAGCCGGCAAGGATCGCCAGCGGAATGGCGAATTTGATGGTGTTGGCGATCCAGCGCTCGTTGACGATGCCGGGGCGCAGGATCTGCAGGATCACCACCAGGATGATGAGCAGGATGACGAGCGGGACAAGCGGCCGGTCGGCCATGAAGCGTTTTAGGCGGCGGCCGAAGGGGACGGGGGTGATCGCGGTGGTGCTCATGGCGTGGGTCCGGTTCGCGATGGGGCGGGGGCAGAGAGATCGCATCGGCGCAAAGTCCCCCTCACCCGGATTGCCAACCGAATTGCGAAGGGCAATTCGGGGCAATCCGACCTCTCCCCGAGGGGAGAGGAGGACGCCGGCGTCGATGCCAGCCTCTTCTCCCCCACGGGGAGAAGGTGGACGCGAAGCGGCCGGATGAGGGAGCCTCTCACACGCGATTGCTTTGCCGCAAAGGGCACCATCACCGCCCTCATCATTGCCGCCCCCGCATCGTAATGAACGCGCCGAACATCACCACGGCGACCATAATGGCGCCTTCGATGATGGCGGTGACGTTGGGGTCGATGGCGAGCAGCGTCAGGTCGGTGCGCACCAGGCGCAGCACGAAGACGGCGACGATGGGGCCGAGCAGGCCGCCCTTGCCGCCGCCGAGCGCGACGCCGCCCAGCACCACGGCGGCGACGCTGGCGAGCAGATAGGGGCCGGGGATGGGGGCGCCGATGCCGGTGCTCATGGTCAGCGCCAAGCCGCCAAAGGCGGCGAACAGGCCCGACAGCGCATAGGCGATGATGCGGGTGCGCTTGACCGGCACGCCTGAGCGGAACGCCGCCAGTTCGCTCGAGCCGATGGCGTAGGTGGAAAGGCCAAGGCGCGAGCGCCTGAGCGGTATCCAGATCACGCAGAGACAGACGATCAGCACCAGCAGGGCCTTGGGCAGCCAGGCGTCGATGGCGTCGGGCAGGCCAGGGATCGGCACGGTGCCGGAGATCAACGCCTTCAGCCATTCGGCGGCAGCGCCGCCCGGCGCGTCGAGCACCAGAAGGGCGGCACCCTGCAGCACGAACAGCATGGCCAGCGTGACGACGATGTCGGGCACGCGGGTGACGACGATGAGCAAGCCGTTGAGCGCGCCAAGGACAAAGCCCATGGCGAGCACGAAGGGCACGACGAACAGGGCGTATTCCTCGGAAGCACCCGCCATCATCGAGGCGGCGGTGACGCTGGTCAGCGCCATCATGGCGGCAACCGACAGGTCGATGCCGCCGGCGATGACCACGACCGTCTGTGCGGCGACGGCGAAGGCATAGGGCAGCACGGCGCGTGCGAGCGAGCCGAAATCGCCGCTGCCATAGGCCGGCTGGATGATCTTGGTGGCGATGAAGAGCACGACAAGAAGCGCGAGCAGGCCGATGACCCAGCCCTGGCGGCGCAGGAAATGGCTCATGGCGTCGGCTCCGGTGCATCGGAAGCATTGGCCGTGGGGCCGGCCAATATGCCGATATCGGCCTTGGCGCCGCGCGGCAGGCCGTAGGCGGCGCGCATCAGCGCCGGCTCGTCGGCTTCCTCGACCGGGAAGATGTCGACGAGGCGGCCGCCGAAGATGACGATGACGCGGTCGCAGACGCGCTGCACCTCTTCGAGTTCCGAGGTGTAGAACAGCACCGACTTGCCGTGGCCGGCGAGCTCGCGCAGCAGACGATAGATCTCCTGCTTGGTGCCGACATCGATGCCGCGCGTCGGGTCGAAGCACAGGATGGTGCGCGCGTCCGCCGCGATCCAGCGGGCGATGGTCACCTTCTGCTGGTTGCCGCCGGACAGGCGCTGAACCTCGCCTTGCGCGCGGGTGTCGATCTGCAAGCGCTGAATGGCGCTGAGCACCGTGTCGCGCTCCTTGCGCATGTTGATCGGGCCCCAGTTGCGCAGCGCGGCACTGAAGGGCAAGGCGATGTTCTCGCGCACCGAGCGCTGCATGGCGAGCGCCTCGGAACGGTCGCCCGGCACATAGGCGATGCCGGCGCGGATGGCGTCGATCGGGTGCGAGAATTTCACCTGAGAGCCATCGACCTCAATGGTACCGCCCGAGGGCCGGATCGAACCGGCCAGCGCCGCGAACAGCTCGTCCTGGCCCTGGCCTTCGAGCGCGACGACGCCGGCGACCTCGCCATCCCTGAGATCGAAGGAGACGTCGCTGAGCTTGCTGCCGACGCGCAGGTTGCGCACGGCCAGACGCGGCCGGGCAGGGGCGGGCGCCGCCTTCTCGGCGGCGCTGCGGGCGGCGACATGGGTCTTGACGATGCGGGTGCCGAGCATCAGCTCGACGATCTTTTCTTCCACGCCCGGCACGATGTCGACGACGCCGACGGTCTCGCCATCGCGCAGCACGGTGGCGCGGTCGCAGAGCGCCGAGATTTCGACGAAGCGGTGCGAGATGAAGATCACCGCGCGGCCGGCGTCGCCCTGGCGGCGCACCACTTCCAGCACCTTTTCGGCGAGATTGGCGGGCAGCGCCGCCGTCATCTCGTCGAGCAGCAGCACGTCGGGCTCGACGGCGAGCGCGCGCGCCAGGTCCAGCACGCGCAGCACGGCCAGCGGGATGTCGCGCGCGGTGTCGCGGATGTCGAGATCGGCAATGCCGAGTTCGCGCACCCAGGCGCGGAACGGCTCGACCGGCGTGCCGGTGAGCCTGAGATTGGACAGCACGTCGAGATCGGGGATCAGCGACGGTTCCTGGTAAACGGGTAGCAGGCCTGCGCGGCGCGCGGCGGCGGGCGAGCGTATGTCGCGCGCCTCGCCCCGGATCAGGATGTGCCCGGCATTGGCCGAGATCGCCCCGGTCAGGATCTTCACCAGCGTCGACTTGCCGGCACCATTGGCGCCCATCAGCGCATGCACCTCGCCCGGCAGGACGGACAGCGACGCGTTGCGGAGCGCTGCGACCGCGCCGTAGTTCTTGGCAACGCCTGATGCGTCGAGGAGGGGGCTGGTGGTCAAATGGTTTGGGTCTCGATTCAGATGGCAGGCTATCGCGTGTGGAGAGGCCCCCTCATCCGGCCGCTTCGCGTCCACCTTCTCCCCGTGGGGGAGAAGAGGCTGGCGCTCGTGCCGGCTCCTCTCCCCTCGGGGAGAGGTCGGATTGCCCCGAATTGCCCTTCGCAATTCGGTTGGCAATCCGGGTGAGGGGGCCTTTGCCCATATGTGACTTCCCTGCCCTTGTGAGGCAGGGATATCGGAGCCTTACTCGCCCGGCCCCTTGCAGGCCACGATCTGCTCCTTCGTATACGTCGTCCAATCCGGGATCGAGATCGAGACCGGCCATTCGGGGCTGAGCGACGGGTCGGCGGCGGCTTTCAGCTTGGCCTTGCCTTCGTCGGTGGCGTTGTCCCACAGCTGCGGGTTGACCAGCACGGTCTGCTGTGCCGGCTTCTTGCCGTCGAGGATCTGCAGCGCCAGCGTGACGCCCGCACCGCCGATCGAGCCGGGGTTGGTGACGGCCGCACCGACGAGGCCCTTGACCGAGCTCAGCTGGCCGACGAAGCCGGCATTGTCGGCGCCGACCACCGGCACCAGCGGCGCCTGCGATTCCACCAGCGCGTCGACGATGACGTTGTCGATGCCTGAGGTCCAGATGCCGTTGAACGGCGTTCCCGTCGACAGGAAGGAGAGGATCTGCTGCTTGGCCTGGTCCTGCTGCCAGCCGGTGAAGACTTCCTGCGCCACCTTCACATTGGGGAATTCGGCCAGCGCCTTCTTGAAGCCTTTGTCGCGATCGGAGTCGGCCGAAGCGCCGGCCGCACCACGCATGTAGAACACCTCGCCCTTGCCGCCCATCTGGCCGAACAGCCATTTGGCGCCGAGATAGGCATATTGCTCCTGGTTGTTGGAGATGATGTAGGCCGACGGTTCGGTGACCGCCTGGTCGACGGCGACGACCACGATGCCGGCCTTGGTGGCCTCTTCCAGGCCCGCCTTGATGCCGGCCGGATCGGCGGGGTTGACGACGATGGCGTCGACCTTGGCGCTGATCAGGTTGCGGATGTCTTCGAGCTGGCCAGCGGCATCGGTGTTGCGGTGGGCGATGTTGAGTTTTGCGACCTCGCCGGAGGCCAACGCCTGCGCCTTCATGGCGCACACCATCTCCTCGCGCCAGCCATTGCCCTGGACGGTGTTAGAGATGCCGATCGTGTATTTGCCGGCAGCGGACGAGACGCCCACCGAAGCCAGCAAGGCAGCGCCCGCCAGCAGCGGGACCATGGTCAGTATTTTCTTCATTTCAGTACTCCTCCACATTGTTTTTCAGTTTCAGTTCCAAGTCGTTGAGGCATGCAGTTCAGAAAGAGATTCAGGCGACTCAACTCGTTGTTCTCTCCGCATGTCGTTGCCGACATGCTTCTCCTCACTTGACGAAGGGACGCAGCACGTCGCGGGCGAGCAGGAAACCGCGCTTCACCTGATCGTCGCTGCCCTCAAATCGCCTGTCCTCGTGTTCGATGATGATGGATCCGTCATAGCCGGCGCGGTAGAGGCCGGAGAAAAAGGCGCTCCAGTCGACATCGCCCAGCCCCGGCATGCGCGGCACCTGCCAGCCTAT
Source organism: Mesorhizobium sp. AR02 (assembly GCF_024746835.1). Taxonomy (NCBI): domain Bacteria; kingdom Pseudomonadati; phylum Pseudomonadota; class Alphaproteobacteria; order Hyphomicrobiales; family Phyllobacteriaceae; genus Mesorhizobium; species Mesorhizobium sp. AR02. The sequence goes on from NZ_CP080531.1 coordinate 5,408,966, forward strand.
GCCGGCCGAGAGGATTCCGCGCTCGTACAAACCATCATGATCAATCATCAGGTCCTTGGCGTGGACATGCAGCATATAGGGGCCGAATTCCTTGATGAAGCGCGCCTGGTCGATCATCTGCCAGACCAGGTGCGAGGGGTCGAAATTCATGCCGACCTCGCCGCCCCAGGTCTCCAGGATGCGGCGCCAGACCAGGGGCGAGTAGGCAATGTTGTGCCCGCCTGGCCATTCGTCATAGCTGAAGATCATCGGGCAGTTCTCGAAGGCAAGCTTGATGCCGTGGTCGCGTGCAAAAACGACGATTTCGGGCCAGACTTTCAGCGCATCCTGCCAGTTGACGTCGACGGTCTTGGAGGCATCGCCGCCGCAGAAGGTGTTGACGACGGGTACGCCCATATTGGCGGCCAGCACGATCACCTTCTTCAGATGGCCGATGACCGCCTCGCGGTGCGCGGCATCGGGATGCAGCGGGTTGGGGTAGTAGCCGAGGCCGGAGACCGTGAGGTTCTTTTCCGCCAGCGAGGCGACGATTTCTTTCGCCTGCGTGGGCGAGGTGGAAGCAGCGTCAATATGGCTTGTGCCGGCATAGCGGCGGGTCGCACCAGAGGTTTTCGGCCAGCAGGCGATTTCCAGCGCCTCGAAACCGGCCGCGCTGGCCCAGCCGGCGACATCGGCAAGCGGCGTCTCCGCGAATGGTGCGGTGAGCAGTCCAAGTTTCATAGTGCCTCCCCTGGTCGTGTCTTCACGGCCAGCTCCTATAATGCCGATAGTTTGGATCGCTTCAACCTCGCGACCTCATCTTGTTCGAGACTGTGCCGGATCGCCGCCATCGGATCGTCCGAGAGCAGCTCATCAAGCGCCGATATGACGGCCGCGCGGAACGTCTCGTTCGCGGCAAGGCCGGGGTCGAAAATCGTGTCGATGGCCAGGATACCTGAAGCCAACACCGTCGCATCGCGGCCGGTCGCGTCGGCGATCCCGGCAACCTTCCCGGCATAGGGGTCCGACACTGGCCAGCGTTTGCCGAAGTGAGCCGAGGCCTGGATGAGGTAGGCCATCCAGCCGGCAACCGGCACTGTCAGCAGGCCGATGCCGGCGCCGTGGCTCAAACGATCGCGGATCGGGTTGAGCAGGCGCTGGACGATCTTCTGCGAGCCATCGGTGGCGATCTGGTGGTTGCGGTGGTGGATCGCCGTGTTCTTCAAGCGGCCGAGACTCTGCTCGACATAGGCTGATGGATCCATGCCCGGCACCGGCATCAGCGTCGGCAGCGTTTCCTCGATCAGCATGCGCCTGATAAAGGCCGACAGCAGCGGGTCGGCGATGGCATCGAAAGTGTGTTCCAGTCCGGCCAGCACGCCAAGCGTGGCGAGCGTCGTCTGGGCGCCGTTCAGCACCCGCATCTTGAGATGCTCGAAGGGCGTGACATCGTCGACGAAGGTGGCCCCGACCAGATCCCAGCGCGGCATGCGGCCGGCGAATTTCTGCTCGATCACCCACTGCCGGAACGGTTCGCAGACGGCGACGGCGGCATCGCGGTAGCCGAACCATTGCTCGACGCTGTCGAGGTCATCCTGCGTCACCGCCGGCGCGATGCGGTCGACCATGGCGGAAGGGAAGGCGGCGTTGGCAGTGATCCAATCGGCAAGGCCATTGCCGCGCCGTTCGGCAAAGGTGCGAACGACAGTTTCCAGGATGATGCCATTGGTCGGGATGTTGTCGCAGGAGAGCAGCGTCAGTGGCCGGCCGTGCGTGGCGCGGCGCAGCTCCAGCGTCCGCGTGAGGATACCGGGCACGCTGCGCGGTGCCTCGGGATTGGCGAGATCATGGACGATGTCTGGATGGCCGAGATCGAGCGCGCCGCTCGACGGGATGTGGCAATAGCCCTTTTCGGTGACCGTCATCGTCACCAGTTCGATGTCGGGCGAGGACAGCACGCCGAGCGCCGGCGCGGCACTGTCCTGGCTATCGACCACCCGCACGATGCTGCCGATGACGCGTGCCTCGATGTGGCTGTTTTCGCGGATCAGCCTTGTGTAGAGCCCGCTCTGCCGGCCGAGCGTGTCGGCGAGGCTGGGCGGGCGGATGTTGATGCCGACAATACCCCATCGGTCGAACTGGAGCGCGAGCAAATCGTCGGTGTATTCGGCCTGGTGGCAGCGGTGGAACGCGCCGACGCCGAGATGCGCCATGCCGGGTTGAAGCGCGGCGCGATCATAGGCCGGTGTCTGGACGGCGGCCGGGAGCCGATCAAGCAAGGCTGGCCCGAGTGTTTCCGGCGAAGCTGGAGCGGCGTTCACCGGTTCGCTCCGATCACCGACTGCTCCTGGTCGATCACGGCGCCGGTCATCGGGCCGGCCGCGTCGGAAAGCAGGAAGACGGCGAGGTTGGCGATGTCGTTCGGCGTCAGCAGCCTGCCGAAGGGCTGCGCGGCGTTGGCGGCGTCGAGCCAGCCGGGACCGTGGCCGAGCGTCTCGGACTGCATCACGCGTTCGGCCGGGGTGTCGGTCCAGCCGACATTGATGCCGTTGACGCGGATGCGGTCGAAGCGGTGGGCGTTGGCGGCGTTCTTGGTCAGCGTCGCCAGCGCGCCCTTGGTGGCGGAATAGACGGCGAGTTCCGGCGAACCGCAATGGGCGTTGATCGACAGGATGTTGACGATGGCGCCGCCCTGGCCGCGCTTCTTCATGTCGGCAATCGCCGCCTGCATGAGGAAGAACGGCGCACGCGCATTGACCGCGAACAGCGAGGCCCAGTCGTCTAGGTCGGCATCGAGGAAGGAGGCGCGGTCGGTCAGGCCTGCGGCGTTGACCAGGCCATCGATACGGCCGAAGCGCTCGATGCAGGCTTGCGCCAGAAGGGCAGGGGTTTGCGGGTCTCCAAGGTCGGCGGCGACGAAGATGGTCGGCGTGCCGATGGCCGACAGTTGCGCCGCCACGGCGTCGCCGCGTTTGCCATCGCGCCCGGTGATCAGCAGCCCGCCGGCGCCGGCACGCGCCAGCGTCTCGGCGATGGCGCGGCCGATGCCTTGCGTCGCGCCGGTGACCAGCACGACCTTGCCTTGAAGACGAAGCTCCATTCCTCCTCCCGGAACAAAGTTTCCATTTTTCAAAATATGGAACGGCAATTCCCGATAGTCAATTGTGCCAGCAAAACCTCATGTGCCACGCTTTGCTGCGACGCCTTGGACCAGTGCCATGCCGACGGCGAGTGAGGCGGCCAGTGAGCGGAAACCGGCAAAGTCGGATTCCACCACCTCCAGCCAGCTGTCCGACAACGGGATCAGCGGGCTGAAGGTGCTGTCGGTGATGGTGACGATGCGGGCCTTGCGCTCGTGTGCCACGGCGACGAGGTCGGGCGTAATCGAATTGTAGGGGCTGAAGGAGACGGCCAGCACGGCATCCTGCCTGCCGATGCAGCCGACCTGGTCGAGCGCCGACGAGCCGACATTGTCGACCAGCACGTTGCGCACGCCCTGCTGCGACAGCGTCAGCGACAGATAGGTGGTGACGGGGAAGGCGCGCTTGGAGCCGATGACATAGATCAGGTCGGCAGCGGCGAGCAGCGTCACCATCTTCTCGAAACTCTCGACGTCGAAGCCGGCCTCGATGCGGCCAAGCGAGGCCTGCGAGGCGCCGACCATGCCGTGCAGGAAATGCATGGCGGCGTTGGGCTCGGTCTCGGTGCGCGGCTCGCCACGCGCTTCGGGCCACGAGCCCTTGACGTGGTCCTTGAACAGGCCCTGGAAATCGGAAAAGCCGGAATAGCCGAAGATCTGGGCAAAGCGCACCAGCGTCGAAGGCTGCACGCCCGCCTGTGCCGCCACCTGGGCGATGGTGCCGAGCGCGACGTCGCTCGGATGCTGCCACAGGAAGATCGCCACCTGGCGCAGCCGTTTGGGGAAATGCACCGTGCCGGACGACAGCACCGCGCGCAGTTCCTCATAGGTCTGCGGCTGGATATAGCCCAACGCGGCAAGAGAGCGCCCGCGCTTGCGTGTCGCCGCCTCGTCGGCAAGAGATCGTCCCGAAGATTTGCCCGCCCCACTCATGGTTTCAGGCTAGCGCGGTACGATCGTATTACAATATGGAAATTGGAAATTGTGTTCGAAAGTGGTAGGCCCTCACCGTCGTCATCAACTCTGAGGAATGGTGGCGTCTCTGAGCCTGGCGTTTAGGGTGACGACGATTTTTCGCATGACTGCAGCGATGGCCACCATTGGCTTTTTGCCGTTGGCGATGAGGCGTTTGTAGAAGGTGGCGAACTCGCCCCTTCCGGCAGCGGCATGCAGTGCGGGCATGTAGAGCATGCTCCTGATCTCCGGTCGTCCGCCGCGGATTTTGCGGTAGCCTTGCTTTTGTCCGCTGTCGTTTGGATGAGGCGCGAGCCCTGCAAGGGCTGCAGCCTTTCGGCGTGTCATGGTGCCGAGCTCGGGCAAGATGGCCAGCAGCTTGGCGGTCACGATCGGGCCGAGACTGTCCATGGCCGTGCAGATGGCGGCTCGATGCTTGAGGGCGCTGCTACCGGCGATCAGCTCGCGCATGGCTGCATCGATGGCTTGGATCTGACGCTCGACGACTTTGATCACGGCCTCGAAGGAGGCAGCGAGCTCGCGGCCACCAGGTGCCTTGGCGCGGTTCTTCTCTGCGATCTTGATGGCGATGAGTTCCTGGCGGCGGCGCACCAGGGCGCGCAAGCGGGTCTCGTCGGGGTCCGGGGCTTGCCAAAGGGTCAGCTTTTCCCAGCGTTCGCGACCGTAGGCTCTCAACATGGCGGCATCGATGGCATCGCTCTTACCGTGCGTGCCGTAGGAGCGGATGAAGCTCTTGACCTTGAGCGTGTCGGCGCGATGGCAGGCGATGCCGGCGCGCAGGCACTCTTCGAGCAGCAGGCTCTCATGGCCACCGGTCGGTTCGCAGACCACGAGATCGGCCTGTTTGTGGCTCTTGAGGAAGGCGCGGATCGTGCGTCGCTGGTTGTCGATGACTTGGGTGGTGGTGCCGTCGGCGGCGGTGATGGTGTCCTTGGCGATATCGAGGCCGAGGCACAGGCTCGGTTGTTGATGCAAGAAGGCCATGCTGGTGGTATCCTTCTAAGGCTTCGGATTGTTTGCGGGCGTGGCGCAAGCCAGCGGCCAATCAACTCTCCAAGCGATGGCGGACAAAGACGGCAGGGACCATGATGACGTCGGGTGTTGCCCGATCCCAGGGACGGTCGCCTGCCGCCGGGACTGCCGGTTGTGATGGGCCGCAGTCCCGGCCGCCACACTACCCAATCCTGCTCAAACAATCCTAGGGCGAAGCAGGAGCGAAGCTCCGTCGCGGAGACCCTGGGATCCATGCCGTGACGGTTGCCGAGGAACGCGGCGGAAGGGAAGATTCTGCACCGAAGTCGCGGCATGGATCCTGGGGTCTGCGCCGAGTCGCTGCGCTCCTTGCTCCGCCCCAGGATAACGAAGTGATAGGTGGAGGAATCTCAGACATGGTCTACGCAACATCGGATGGATCGGCAGGCAAGCGCCTGCGGGTCGGCATGGTCGGCGGCGGCCGCAACGCCTTCATCGGCGCCGTGCATCGCCTCGCCATGCGCCTTGACGACCAGATCGTGCTGGTGGCCGGCGCGCTGTCGTCGGACCCGGAGAATGCCGCCGCTTCCGCCGCCGAGATCGGCATCGCGCCGGAGCGCAGCTATGCCGATTATCACGCCATGGCGTTGGCGGAAGCGGCGCGGCCTGATGGCATCGAGGCGGTCGTCATCGTCACGCCCAACCATCTGCACGCGCCGATCGCGACCGCCTTCCTCGAAGCCGGCATCGATGTGATCTGCGACAAGCCGCTGTCGACGACGCTTGATGACGCCGAAGCGCTGGTGGCGCTGGCGCGCGCCAAAAAACGCCGCTTCGTCGTCACGCTCAACAACACCGGCTACGCCATGGTGCGGCAGGCGCGCGAGATGGTGATGGCGGGCGAGCTTGGGCGGATCGTGTCCGTGCACGGCGCCTACATCCAGGACTGGCTGGCCAAGCCGATCGACGCCGAGGGCCAGAAGCAGGCGGAGTGGCGCACCGATCCGGCGCGGGCAGGGCAGTCGGCGGTGCTGGCCGATATCGGCGTGCATGCCTTCAACTTGGCGAGCTACATCTCCGGCTGCGAGGCCGAGGCGGTCTCGGCCGATCTGTTCACCGCCGTGCCTGGGCGCCGGCTCGACGACAATGCGCATGTGATGATGCGCTGGACCGGCGGGGCGCGCGGCACCATCCTGGCCAGCCAGACCTCGCCCGGCCACTACAATGATCTGTCCGTCCGCATCTATGGCGACAAGGCTGGCCTCGAATGGTCGGGCGGGCGGCCGGAGGAACTGCGCTTTTCGCCATATGGCGAGGAAACCCGGACGCTGGTGCGCGGCGGCCATGGCTCGACCGCCGAAAGCCAGCGCGTATCGCGCATGCCGGCGGCGCATCCGGAAGGCTATATCGAGGCCTTCGCCAATTTCTACCGCGACGCCGCGGATATCATTCGGGCGCATCGCTCTGGTGGGGTGGTGGATGCGGCGCGCGCGGCGCAGGTGCCGGATGTCGTGGATGGCGCGCGGGGTGTGAAGTTCGTCGCGGCGGCAGTGGAGTCGAATGCGGCTGGTGGGGCTTGGACGGCGGCACGGTTTGGGTGAGGGTGGGGCGATGACCTGTTGCGGGTTGTCGTGAGTAGAGCCAATCGCATATGGCGCTCCCCCTCTCCATCTCGGCTTCGCCGAGCCACCTTGCCGGGGCGAGCCACGGGTCTCGCCCGTCCTTCGGACCCCCCGCTCCTGCGGGGGCGAGGAACCCAAGCTTTTCAAGGCCGCAACCTTGGAGATTAGCATTTCCTCGCCCCCATGAAATGGGGGAGAGGTGGCTCGGCGAAGCCGAGACGGAGAGGGGGCTGGCGCTGTCCTACGCGATTGCCCTGGGTGCAGCAGCGAACCGATCCGCATTGAAGCCGGCCACCCCCAGCCGCGCCTCAATCGCCGCCGCCATCGACAGCACCTGCTCATCCGCAAAACGCCGCCCGATGATCTGCAGGCCGACCGGCAGGCCGTCGGCGGCAAATCCGGCGGGCAGCGACAGCGCCGGCAGTTGCGGCAGCATGTTGAAGGGACAGGTCAGGTCCAGGCCCTTGAAGCGGCCGTCGGGTAGCGTCGCGACATAGTCGTCGTCGGTTTCGGACACCGGCGGCGCTGTAATGGCGCAGGTCGGGCATAGCAAGGCATCGTAGCGTTCGAAAAGCCGCGCCATGTCCTTCCACATCGCGGTGCGCAGCAACTCGACCCGCTTGTAGGCGGTGGCGTTCATCGCCAGCCCGCGTTCGATCATCGAGACCACCGACGGGTCCATGTGATGGCGATGGCCGGCGAGCTCGTCGCCGAAGAAGGCCGACATGAAAACACACCAGAGGTCGAACCATTCGTCGTTGACGGCGCGCGTCCAGGCCATCGGCACCTCGTCGACGATGGCGCCGGCGCTGCGCATCTCGGCGACAGCCTGCCGGATGACGGCTTCGACCCGCGGCTGGATCTGGTAGTAGCCGAGGTCGACCGACAGCGCGAAGCGCTTGCCTTCCAACTCACCCGTCCTCGTGGCCAAGGCATCAAAACCGATCGGCAGCGAGGCGATGTCCTCGTCACTGCCGCCCGCTGTCGCTTGCACGAAGGCGACGGCATCGGCGACGCTGCGCGCCAGCGGCCCGAAATGCGAGATGTTGTCGAACACGCTGGGCAGGATGGTCATCGGGATGCGGCCGAGGCTGGGTTTCAGCCCGACGACACCGCAGAAGGCGGCGGGAATGCGCACCGAACCGCCCATGTCGGTGCCCTCGGCGAAGGGCACGACGCCGGTCGCCACCGCGACCCCCGCGCCGCCGGAGGAGCCGCCGCTGGTACGCTCCGGGTTCCACGGATTGCGGGTCACGCCCCAGCGCGGGCTGTTGGTGAAACTGGAAAAGGCGAATTCCGGCGTCGTCGTCTTGCCGACCAGGATCGCGCCGGCCGCTTGCAGGCGGCGGATGCAGAGCGCCGTCTCGGCCGGCACCCAATCCCCCTTCGCCCATGAGCCCAGCGTCGTCAGGTCGCCTGATGTCGGCGTCAGGTCCTTGGCCGCGAACGGCACGCCGTGCAGCGGCCCGGTCGCTTCGCCGCGCGCCACGGCACGGTCGGCAAGGCGAGCCGCTTCCAGCGCCTGCTCCTCGCGGATGACGGCAAAGGCGTTTAGCCTCTCGCTGACCGCCCTGGCGCGGCGGATGGACTCTTCAACCACAGTCTCGGCACTGAAGGCGCCCGAGCGGATGCCATCGGCGATCGCGTTGGCGGTCAGGTCCAGCGGATGGGTCATGGCTCGGGTCTCCGGAAGTGAATTCATGCCGGTCGGCTTTGGTTTTCGGAAGGAAACAGAAAGCGTGCTTGCCTGGGGGTGTCGGACCTGCACAATCTCGCCAACGCTGGAACAGAGGCCCCGCCGTTTCGATGAAATCCGCCGACAAAGGCCCGCATCCGTCCTTCGATGCCTGGAATGCCGGCCTGGGTGCTGCGGCATCCGCCATCGGCTCGCGCGGATTTCCCGATGCGCTGGCGGCGGCGCTGCGCCTGCTCACAGCCTTCCAGATGATGAACGGCTTTCTCTATTCGCCCGCCGGTCGCGCCTTCGACCTCTACAATGAGAAGATCGTTGCCGAGCGCTCGATCATCGTCGACCGCTACCTTGCCGGCGCCTATGTGCTGGACCCGTTCTACGACGCAGTTCGCGGCGACAGCACAGAGCGCATGATCGTGATGCGGGAGCTGGCGCCCGATGATTTCCTGCACACCGAATATTATCGGCGGCACTATGCCACCACCGAGATCGGCGACGAGATCGGTTTCGTGCTGAAGCTGGAGAACGGCTTTGCCGGCGTGCTGTCGCTGTCGCGGACCGGGGCGGCACCGGTCTTCGCCGAGGATGAGCTGGAGCGCCTGAGGTCCGCCGCTCCCATCGTCTGCGCGCTCGCGGCGCGGCACTGGTTTCATGCTCCGGGCCTCTCGCTCGACATCAAGAACGCGGCCCCCGCGGCGCGGATCGAGCATCCGCTGCTGACCCGGCGCGAGCTCGAGATCGTCACGCTGATCCTCAAGGGACATTCCAACCTCTCGCTCGCCGCCGTGCTGTCACTGTCGCCCAACACGGTGAAGGTCCATCGCCGGCAGATCTATTCGAAGCTTTCCATTTCAAGCCAGGCCGAACTGTTCCGGCTGTTTCTTGCCTAGGCTCAAATGAACCGCACTTTCGAGGTAAGAGTGACCGATGCGTAGCTCTCAAATGGAACGATATGTCTGGGCCTCTGTCCTGTATTACGCCGTGGCGGTGGTTGCCTCTGTGTTTCTCGTGGGCGCTGTCATGAGCGATCTCGGCGTTCTGTGGAGCGTGCTTGCCCTGTTGGGCTACGTTTCGTTGATCGTATCTCTTCAGATATGGCGACGCAGACGACATCCGCGAAGTGTCTATCAAGTGGAATTGGCCAAACGGGATGCCTAGTTTTTCGTTTATTGGCAACGAGATAGAGCGGCAGCCTGCATCAAGGTAAGAGGCCGCCGCCAGCGCCTTACTCGGCGAAATCCATCTCGGGTGGCGCGACCTGGAAGAAGCTCGTGAGGTAGGCGAGATAGACGATGCCGACCGCCAGCCAGACCAGGCCCAGCACCTTGGCGTTCTCGTCGAGGTTCCACAGCAGGAAGAGGTCGCAGACCGCAGCGAGCGCCGGGACAATCAGGCCGATCAACACGCCGAGCGGACGCACCTGCTGGTCGCGCTTCAAATAGAGCGCGATCACCGAGACGTTGACGGCGGTGAAGGCGAGGAAGGCGCCGAAATTGATGAACGAGGTCGAGGTGGTGACGTCCATGGTCAGCGCCGCCAGGCCGACCACGCCGACAAGGATCAGGTTGAGGATCGGCGTGTGCCATTTCGGATGCAGGTTGCCGAAGAACGAGACCGGCAGCACCGTGTCGCGGCCCATGGCGTAGAGCAGCCGGCCAACGCTGGCTTGTGCTGCAAGGCCGGAGGTGAATTGCGCCACGACCAGCGTCGCCAGGAAGATGGTGACGAACAGGTCACCGCCGATCGCCTTGGCGATTTCGGTGGCGGCGGCGTCGACCGAGACGAAATCCATGCCGGGATGGGCAAGCTGGGTGATGTAGGCCGAGGCGATGAAGATCACGCCGCCGGCAAGCGCGATGATCAGGATCGCTTTCGGCATGGTGCGGCGCGCATCCCTGGTCTCCTCGGTCAGCGTCGACACCGCGTCGAAGCCGAGGAAGGAGTAGGCGGCTATCGCAGCACCTGCCACCGAGGCCGAGAACGGCACGCCTTCCTTGAAGAAGGGCGTGACCGAGACCAAGCCGCCGGGGCCGTTCAGCGCCACCACATAGCGGGCGGCCAGCACCAGGAAGGCGACGAGCACGCCGAGCTGCACCAGCATCAGGATGAAATTGACGCGGTTGGCAAAGGCGATGCCGACGACATTGACCACGGTGGTCAGTGCGATGAAGCTGACAATCCAAACCCAGGTCGGAATCGCCGGGAAGGCCGAAGCGAGATAGGCCGCACCGATCAGCCAGATCACCATCGGCAGGAAGAAATAATCGAGCAGCACCGCCCAGCCGACAAGGAAGCCGATGCTGGGGCTGATCGAGCGGCGGGCATAGGTGTAGGCCGAGCCGGCAACGGGATAGACGCGGGCCATGACGCCGTAGCTGATGGCGGTGAGCAGGATGGCCGCCGCCGCCACGAGATAGGCCATGGCGGTGGTGCCCTGGCTTGCCGCGGCCAGCGCGCCAAAAGTGCCGAAGACGATCATCGGCGTCATGTAGGCCAGGCCGAAGAGCACGACGGACCAGAGTCCGAGCGCGCGGTCGAGTTTGACAGTGTCTTGCATTGTTCCGCCTCCGGAAAGGATTGTTTCCGATGCTTTTTCCGGAGGCCGGCTGGCGCCTGGAGATCAGGCGTTGGCGAAGGGCTTGCGGTCGCATTTCTCGAAGTTGAGGCGGAGCATGACTTAGCCGGCGCAACGCGGCCATAACCCCAAGGGATTATGCGGGGAGTCGTGTGCGTGATGCGGCGCGGGTGGATGGTTATGGATCGGCTGAGGAATGGCGGCGCATTTGCGGGCGGCGGTCCTGAAACGCATATGGCGCTCCCCCTCTCCGTCTCGGCTTCGCCGAGCCACCTCTCCCCCGCTCTCGCGGGGGCGAGGAACCCAAGTTTTTCAAGGCCGCGACCTTGGAGATTAGCGTTTCCTCGCCCCCATGAAATGGGGGAGAGGTGGCTCGGCGAAGCCGAGACGGAGAGGGGGCAGGCGCTGTCCGATGGGATTGGCCTGCCGGGGCGCTAAAGCAACTGCAGCCGCTGGTCGATCAACTGAAACAGCCGCTCATCATCGACCTCGGTGATGACATGGACCGGCAGGCCCTTGCCGGCGCCGTTTTCGACCGCCCGCGTGCGGCCATAGGATCCGGCTTGATCGCATTCGACCTCGATCACCGCGTCGACGCCCTTGAACAGGGTCGGGTCGATCAGGAACGCCGTCACACAGGGGTCGTGCAGGCTGGCGTCGCCGCTGCCATAGTAGCGCATCATGGCGATGGCGGTTTGCATGATCGGGCTGGCGTCGCGCTCGAGCTGGTCGAAGCGCGCCTGGGTCAGCGTCGCGTGGCGGGTCACGTCGAGGCCGAACATGGTCATCGGGATGCCGGACGACAGCACCACTTGCGCGGCATGCGGATCGATCCAGATGTTGAACTCGGCATCGGTCGCGGTGTTGCCCGGGCTGAAGGCAGCGCCGCCCATGAAGACGATGGCCTTGATCTTGGTCGTTATGGACGGCTCCTTGATCAGAGCCAGCGCGATGTTGGTCATCGGCCCGATCGGGCAGAGCGTGATCTGGCCGGGCTCGCGCAGGATGGTGTCGATGATGAAATCGACGGCATGTTGGCTCTGCACCTGATGCGTGGCGTCGGGCACGCCGAGGTCGCCAAGGCCGTCGGTGCCGTGCACCGAAGCGCCGCGCTGCACGCGCGGCAGGATGATCGGCCTGCTGCAGCCGGCGTAGACCGGAATGTCCTGGCGGCCGGCCATGGCGGTGATGCGCAAGGCGTTGCGGGTCGTCAACGGCAGCGAGACATTGCCGATGACCGTCGTGATGCCGACGATCTCGATCTCGTCGGGCGAGGCAAACGCCAGAAGGAGCGCGATGGCGTCATCGACGCCGGGGTCGCAATCGATGATAATCCTGCTCTTGGCCATGCCTGAAAGTCCATTTCCTGTGTAGCTGTAGAAGAGGGCCACCCCGGTTGGGGTAGCCCTCGCTGCTCGAGCGACTTCGCGCCTATTTCAGCAGTTCGTTGGTGTAGTATTTTGAGGCGGGGAGGACTTCCTTGATCTGGTCGGTGTCCTTCAGTGCCTGGGCGATCGGCAGCCAGTTCTTGTCTTCCTGCATCATGTAGCCGGTGTCGCCCTTCATAAGTGCTGCGGTCAGCTTCCAGCCGGAGAGGTTGTAGGCAAGGCTGCCGCCTTCCGGATAAGCCTTAGTGAACATCTCGGCGGCTTCGTCGGGATGGTCGGCGGCCCATTGCGTCGCCTTGATGGTGGCGCGCATCCACTTCTTGGCGATGTCGCCATGGTCGGCGAGGTAGGCGGTGGAAGCGGTATAGGTCCAGACCGGCACGTCGGGCGCGCCGGCGGCGGCGCCAACGAGGCTGGTCGGGTCCTTCTTCAAGGTCTCCTGGACCTGCGGCACCAGATAGTTTTCGGTGTTGGTGGCGATGTCGATCTTGCCGGCGAGCAAGAGATTGGTGTCGGAATCCTGCGCGATGATCAGCTTGACGTCGTCCTCGGTCAGCTTGGCGGCCTTGAGCACGAACGGCATCATCGCCTTGGTCCAGGAGTCGGTGTAGATGGCGATCGACTTGCCCTTGAGGTTGTCGAGCGAGAGCGGCTCGCCGGGGCGGCCGAACAGGCCCCAATTGTTGCTCTTGGTGTAGAGGCCGATCGAGGTGATCGGGATGCCCTGGGCAGCGCCGAAGACGACATCGGTGGTGGCCTCGAAGCCGATCTCGGCCTGGCCGACGGCAAGCAGCCGTGCCGTGGTCTGCGAGTCCGGCGGGAAGATGACATCGACCTTGATGCCTTCGGCCTCGTAGAAGCCTTTCTGCTGGCCGACCAGCGTCGGGATCAGTTCGAAGTCGGCGCTTGCCCAGTCATAGACGAAGCGGACGGTGGTGAGGTCGGCGGCGTTGGCCGGAGTCGCCGCTAGGGCGGTTCCGAGGGCGAGCAGGCCCGCGGTGGCTGAGAGCATCCTGGTGTAAGCACTGTGCATTGCATTCCCCTTTTTGGTTGTTGTCGGCTGGTTGAAAATTGGTGGTATTTCAGGCAGCGGCGCTGGCCTGAGCCGGCTTCCACTGCGCCCAGGCGGGCGCGGTAGAGCGCGAGCGCCAGGGCGTCATCAGCACTTCGAGCCCGAAGACGAGCAGGAACGAGCCGACGCCGATGACGGTGAGAAGCAGCATCGCTGCATAGACCCCAGCGGTGTTCATCTGCGCGTTGGCGGTGAGCAAATAGGTGCCGAGGCCCTGCTTGGACGACGCCGTCCATTCGCCGATGACGGCGCCGGTCACCGCATAGGTGGCACCGATCTTGAGACCCGAAAACAGCGGGCCGATGCAGGCCGGCAATTTGACGATAGCAAAGGTGCGCAGGCCGCCGCCGCCCATCAGGCGGGCGAGGTTGAGCATATCGCGGTCGACCGAAGCCAGACCGTCCAACACGTTGACGACGACCGGGAAGAACACAATCCAGGCGACGATGATCAGCTTGGGCATCAGGCCGAAACCGAAGATGATGACCAGGGGTGCGGCGATGGCGACGATCGGCACCGCCTGCGAAATGATCAAAGCCGGCATGACCAGCCGCTGCACGACACGGATCTGCCCCATGGCGAGCGCAAGCACGAAGCCGATGGCGGCGCCGATGACATAGCCGATCGCTGTTTCATAGTACCGAAAGCCGCGGCCAGTTGTCGAACAGCGTCGAGAACGCCTGGGCCGGCGGCGGAATGACATAGGCGGGAAGGCCGGTGACCCAGACCAGTAGCTGCCAGGCGACCAGGATGAGCACCATGGCCACGACCCAGATCAGGAATGGTCCCGCCGCTGCTCCAAACCGTGTGTTCATTGCCGTGCTCCCGATTGGCCGGTGGTCAGTGCCCGATTGGTCGATGACCAATCGGTCAGTGCCCGATTGGTCAGTGGTAGAGATGCTGCATGATCTGCCGCTTCAGGCCGACGAAGGTGTCGGTCGTCAGCACTTCCAGCGGCCGGGGCCGGGGCAGGTCGACGGTTAGGATTTCGGCGATGCGGCCGGGGCGGGGCGTCATCACCACGATGCGGTCGGCGAGATAGATCGCCTCGTCGACATCATGGGTGACGAACAGGATGGTGCGCTTGAGGTCGCGCCAGAGCTGCAGCAGCCATTGCTGCATGCCAAGCCGCGTCTGCGCGTCGAGCGCGCCGAACGGCTCGTCGAGCAGCATCACCTGCCGGCCGGCGGCGATGGTGCGCATCATGGCGACGCGCTGGCGCATGCCGCCGGACAGCGCATGCGGATAGTGGTTGAGGAAATCGCCGAGGCCGTAGCGGCTGGCGAGCTCGGCTGCCTCTTCGCGGTCCCTTGCGGTGGCGCCGCGTGTCAGCGACGCGGCCAGCGTGATGTTGCCGAGCACGGTGCGCCAGGGCAGCATCAAATCCTTCTGCAGCATGTAGCCGACCTGGCCCGGCCGGTTGGAGACATCCTGGCCGTCGAGCACGATCTTGCCGGACGTTGCCTTGAGCAGGCCCGATACGACGTTGAACAGCGTGCTCTTGCCGCATCCTGAGAAAGAGGCAGCGCATCTGACCTTCCTCGCCAGTCATGGCGTCGATGGCATCGTGCTCGCCGCGAGCGACCTTATTCCGGACGCTGACCTCCTGGAGCGGCTCAGGATCCCGGTGATCTCGATGGACCGGGAAATTCCCGATCTCGACTGTCTCGCCGCGCGCATCGATACGGATTACGAGCAGGGCGCCTTCCTGTCGGCGCGCCATCTGATCGAGGCGGGACACACACGCATCGCCTTTGTCAGCGGCAATCCCGCCGCCTCGAACACCAAAATCAGGCGGGCGGGATTCGAGCGGGCGCATCGCGAGGCCGGGCTGCCGGTCGATCCCGATCTGATCGAATGCGGCGCGTTCAATCATCGGTTTGGACTGGTGGCCACCCGCACGCTGCTCGACCGCGCACACTTCTCGGCCATGTGCTGCATGAGCGACATGCTGGCGATGGGGGCGACCGTCGCGCTGCGCGAACGCGGCCTGAGCGTTCCCGAAGACTGCGCGGTGATGGGCTTCGACAACATCTACATCGCGCCGCTGCTGGTGCGGCCGCTGTCGACGATCGAACGGCGCATTTCCGAAGCCGGTTCCCTGGCGATCGGTGCGCTGATCGATTTCCTCGACGACCCAACGCAGCCGCGCCGGATGGTGTTGATGGAACCGACAGTGATCCTGCGCGAGACGACGTGACGGGGCAGGGACATGGCTGGCGGCTATCCAGCCCCCAATTGCTCTACCAAGTCAGCCAGAATAGGCCGCTGCCCGACAAGGATCTTGACCTCGGCCTCGGCCAAGCTGAACCAGCCGGCCCTGTCGATCTCCGGAAACTCCTTCATCGATCCCGACCGCGGCGGCCATTCCATGGTGAAGCTGTTGCTCTTGACGGCGGCGGCGTCGATCTCGGTCCGTGCCTCGACGGACCATGCGATAACGATCTTGCCGCCCGGCTGCTTGTAATCACCGAGGCGCGCGAAGGGACCATCGACCGTGACGCCGAGCTCTTCCCCGGTCTCGCGCCGTGCGGCCGCCAGTTCGTCCTCGCCCTCGTCGACGAGGCCTTTCGTGATCGACCAGGCGCCATCGTCCTTCTTCGCCCAGAACGGGCCGCCGGGATGAACCAGAAGCACTCTGAGTTCGTCGTCGCTTCGACGATAAATCAGCAGGCCCGCACTGCGTTTTGCCATTTTTGCATGTCCGTTTGCGGCGCTGGTGCGAGGTCGGCCGATTCTGTGTCGATCATGGATGCCGATCTTGCACCGGGAAATTGCGACGCTATGTCAGATGCATCTGCATTGCACCTCACCCGCGAGTTCGGCAATCTGATAGTATCGTTTCTGGGGCGGCGTCGAAAAATCAGGTGGGGCGTCCGGAATGCAACTGGGTCTGATCGGCTACTACAGCGATTTCGTGGTCTATCCGCTGGTGATCGCCCTCTTGGGGGTGGCCGGGCTGATCGAGGCCGGGGAAGAGAGTGCGCCGGAATGGATCGGCACGGTGCTGATCTGTCTCGGCCTGTGGACGTTGATCGAATACGTCCTGCACCGCTTCGTCCTTCATCACGTTCCCTACATCAGGGACCTGCACGACCGTCATCATGTCGAGGAGCGCAGCCCGGTGGGCACGCCGACCTGGCTCAGTCTCGGCGTGCATGCGCTGATCGCACTGCCCGTTTGGCTGATTTCGGATTTCGCGACCGCCAGCGCGGTCAGTTGCGGGCTGATGCTGGGCTATCTCTGGTATGTCAGTGTCCACCACATGATCCACCACTGGCATCCCGCCCATCCCAGCTACCTCTACACGCTGAAGCGCCGCCATGCGGTGCACCACCATATCGACGACAACGCCAATTTCGGCGTGACGTCGCTATTGTGGGACCGGGTTTTCGGCACGGCGCGGCTTTGAGGGCAGTAGGGCAGTAGGGCAGTAGGGCAGTAGGGCAGTAGGGCAGTAGGGCAGTAGGGCAGTAGGGCAGTAGGGCAGTAGGGCAGTAGGGCAGTAGGGCAGTAGGGCAGTAGGGCAGTCATTCAGCGCCGCTTGCCGCGACCGGCAGGTGACTTGGAGCCGCGAGGCCCGCTCTGCACCGGCGTGTTGTGCTGGTTTTCGTCGGTCAGTTTGCGCCAGCGGGCCAGGCGTTCCGGATCAAGCGTGCCGGCCTTGATGGCAGCCTGCACCGCGCAGCCCGGTTCGTGCACATGCGTGCAGTCGCGGAACTTGCACAGCGGTGCCAGCTCGGTGATCTCGGCAAACAGCGTGTCGATGCCGTAGCCGACGTCGCTGACCTGCAGCGTGCGCATGCCCGGCGTGTCGATCACCCAGCCACCACCGGCAATGGCATGCAGCGACCGCGCCGTGGTGGTGTGGCGTCCCTTGGCGTCGTGTTCGCGAATGGCTCCGGTCTGCTGCGGCGATTGCCGCGCCGATCCGGCCAGCGTGTTGACCAGTGTCGATTTGCCGACACCGGAGGAACCGATCAGCGCCACCGTCTGCCCCGTGCCGCACCAGGCGGCGAGTGCTGCCGCGGCATCCGCTGTGCGCGGGTTCAGCGTCACCACGGCCAATCCGCGCTGCAGTGCGGCGGCTTGGTTTTGGTACGCTTCGGCGTCTTCAGCCGTGTCGGCCTTGGTCAGCAGGATCACGGGTGTCGTTCCGGCCTCGTTGGCCAGCGCCAGATAGCGCTCGAGCCGCGCGATGTTGAAATCGGCATTGCAGGAGGTGACGATGAACAGCGTGTCGACATTGGCCGCGGCCAGCTGTGGCACCCGGCCGCCCTGGGTGCGGCGTTCCAGAACCGTCTTGCGGGTCAGGCGACGGCGCAAGAGGTGACTATGCGGCTCGACCAGCACCCAGTCGCCGACGGCGTAGTCGCCAGTGTTGGCTTGCGGCGCCAGCGTCAGGTCGATTTGTCCCGTCTGGGACAGGCCGCTCAGGCGGTCACGATGCACCATGGCAATGCGGGTCGGGATCAGGCCTGCCTCAGCCTGTTCAAGCTGATCGCCGAAAAAATCCGACCATCCGAGGCTGGCGAGCGATGGTGACGGAACGGGGGAGGAGGCCGTCACGGCTTCGACCAAGGGTGCGGCGTCGCTGACATCGGACAGTATCTCTGGCAAGAAGAGGTGTGGCGCGGACAACGCCCCTTTGGGGGGCGGTCCGCCCACGCTGTTGTATGGGCGGCATGGCGGGATTTGGCAAGCATTTCACGGCGAGAGGGCCGGGCTCACCCGTCAGCGACGTCGATTGTCTCGATAGTCACCGGGCGAGCCTCAAGACAAGAAGCCGCTCGCCAGGCCGGAGTCCGCATTTTCTTGACAAGCCGCGCTTGCCGGATGTTACTGCCGCCAGCCGCTTGGGCTGGGGGACTTTGCCGTGAAGAAGACATATCTGAAGCCGGTGCTGGTGAAGCGCGAGCTGCTGTCCGCCGTGACCGCCGCGCCTGCCACGTCCGGGCGTTGATCCGGAAGCCGTAGGGCGAGGGGGCTGACGCCTCCCACGCTCACAGCTCCTTTTCCGCCAATTTCCTGAATCCGTCGGGAAACTGGTGCAAGCCCGATCTCATTGCCACGACAGCCGGCTCAAGATAGATTCCGCTGGGGTAATGGAACCGGGGGCGTACCGGGAATGCTTCTGCCATTTTTGCATTGGCATACGCCTCGTCGCCATGGCGGGCTGAAATGGATGGCTCTTTTTGCGCCGTTCATCTTGTTGTCTGGCTACATTGCTTATGGCTTTGTCGGCATCCAGATCGACTCGCCACTCTCCGCCCTCAGGCATTTTGCTGCATTCCCGAACTGTGCGGCCGCCCGCGCCGTCGGGCTTGCCCCCGCGCGCAAGGGGCAACCCGGCTATTGGCCGACGCATGATGCGGACAAGGACGGTATCGCCTGCGAGCCTTGGCATGGGGAAAGCGCCAGCGGCGTCAAAGTGCATCGTTACTGGCGCACTGGCAGGTAGTTCTTACAATTCCTTTTCCGCCAGCTCCCTGAATTCGTCAGGCACCGAGCGGGCGGCCTCCAGTGCCACGGTGCCGTACCCTACGGCCTGCTTGCCGAAGCGCTCGCGGATCTTGTCGATGGCGCGGTCGGCGCCGAAGCGGGCGAGGCCTTGGCTGGAGCCGGGGCGGCGCTTCTCGTCGGCGAGGCCGAGCGGCAGGTCGAGCTGCAGCTCGGCACTTTCCCAGAGATGCGAGACCGAGATCGCCAGCAGCGAGATGGTTTTCTCCCCGGGATGGTCGGCAAGCACGCCGCGCACCAGGTCGCCGGCGATTTCGGCCAGCATGGTGGTCGCCGAGATCGGCTGGTCCAGCGTGATCGAGCGCGTGACGGCGCTGAGATCGGCAAAGCGCACGCGCACCGTCACGGTGCGGCCTGGCCGCGCCTTGGCGCGCAGCCGGCTGGCGACCCGGTCGGCCAGATGCAGCAGCGTCGGCACGATCACTTGCGCCACGGCGGGCTTCTGGCCAAGTGCTGATTGCGCACCGGCCGAGTGCGCGCGGCGCTTGGTCTCCAGTTTCCTCGGGTCGCGGTTCCAGGACAGGGCGGCGAGTTTTTCGCCGGCGGCGGGGCCGAGCAGCCTGGTCAGCGCGCCGCTATGGGTCCTCGCCAGTTGGCCGATGGTCTCGACGCCGATCTCGGCCAGCCTTGCCCTGGTCGCCGGGCCGACGCCCCACATCAGCCCGACCGGCAGATCGTGCAGGAAGGCAAGCTCGGTGCCGGGATCGACCACCACCAGCCCGTCGGGCTTGGCGACCTGCGAGGCGATCTTGGCCAGGTGCTTGGTGCGGGCGACGCCGATCGAGATCGGCAGGCCGAGTTCGGCTCGCACGCGGCGGCGGATCGCCGTGGCGATCTCTTGCGGCTGCCCGAACAGATGCGTGCAGCCGGCGACATCGGCGAAGGCCTCGTCGATGGAAATGCGCTCGACCACCGGCGTGAAATCGTCGAGCACTTTTATCGCCGCATCGCCCAGCCGCTGGTAGTGGCTGAAATTGCCGCCGACGAAGATCAGCTGCGGGCAAAGCTCACGCGCTTTGCGCCCCGGCATGCCGCCGCGCACGCCGAAGGCGCGCGCTTCATAGGAGGCGGCCAACACCACGCCGCCGCCCACCGCGATCGGCTTGCCGCGCAGCGACGGGTCGAGCAGCTGCTCGACCGAGGCGTAGAACGCGTCGAGATCGGCATGCAGGATGGTGGCTGTCGTTTCCATCCCGACCGCTCATCCGCAGTTGCTGATAGACAAGAACGAATAGAGAACAAAAGGTGATTATTGTCAAGCGGGGCCGCGGATGCACCCGGTGGGCAACTGTCTTCCGTGACGTGCTGTATCCTGTGACGGTAGCGCTGCCCCTCATCTGGCTGCCGCCATCTTCTCCCCGTAAACGGCTACGGAATGCACACATCTAGGAGTGGGGTGCGGCGGATTGACTCTCGGCTTGAGGAGGGCTGGCGGTCTCGGCTTTCGGCGTGATTCTGTGTCAGGCACTTTGCTTGATTCGAGGTGTCGCATGCTTGTTGAGCAACCGTCGCTGGGCCGTTTCGGGGATTTGCGCCTCGACAAAAGGGGGCGATGCTGCTCGACCGCATGGTTGCGCGCCAAGATATCTGCCTGCGCCGGCTTGGCGAGGGCCGGCGGGCGCAGGAGGTCGGGTTCCATCGCCTGCTGGCCAATGACAAGGTGACGATCGAGCGGTTGATCCAAGGCTGGAGCGAACAGACGGTGTCTGCGGCCGCCGAGCGGCATGTGTTGGCGATCCAGGACACCAGCGAGATCACCTTTGCCACCACGCCCGAGCGGCGACGCGGCCTGGGTGAGATCGGCAAAGGTGGTGGGCGCGGCGTGCTGGTGCATGCGATGGTGGCCATCGATGCGGTGAGCGGCGGTTGTCTGGGGCTGGTGGCCGGCAGCGTCTACACGCGCAAGGGCCGGGTCGAGACACCGCACGCCAAGCGCTCGCTCAAGGACAAGGAATCGCGCCGCTGGATCGACACGGCCCTTCAGGCCAGAAGCGTGCTGGCCAAAGCCGCCACTGTTACGATCGTGGCCGACCGCGAGAGCGACATCTATGCCGAATGGGCGACACTGCCCGGCGGCAATGTCCACCTTTTGACGCGTGTGATGCACGATCGTGCCGTAGCGGGCGGCGGTACTTTGTCGAGCGTGACGGCAGCGCTGCCGTTCGTGGCCGCGCGCAGGCTTGAGTTGTTGGCCACGCACAAGCGGGCGGCACGCAGCACCCAGGTGAGCCTGCGCTTCAGCAAGGTCGAGGTGTGCTGTCCCGACAATCCCGGCGCCAGGGATTTGCCGAAGACCGTGACGCTGAACCTTGTCGAAGTCGTCGAACTTGGTCCTCCAGCCGCGGCCGAGCCAGTGCACTGGCGTCTGCTCACCACCCATGAGATCAGCGACGTCGCCGCCGCCTGGCAGATCGTCGACTGGTACAGGCGGCGCTGGACCATCGAGCAGTTGTTCCGTCTGATGAAGACGCACGGCCTGCGCCTCGAGGACAGCCAACTCGCCAGCGCCGAGGTCTTGATCAAGCTCGCCGCCATCGCCACCAAGGCTGCGGCGGTTATCCTGCAACTCGTCCAGGCCCGCGAAGGCATTGGTGGCGAACACGCCGCCAATGCCTTCAGCACTTCCGACATCGCCGTGCTCGACAGCCTCGATGCCAGCTATCAAGGTCGCACCGCCTTGCAAAACAACCCGCACCCAAGGCACAGTCTCGCATGGGCCGCCTGGATCATTGCCCGCCTTGGCGGCTGGAATGGCTATCCCTCCTCCAAACCACCTGGTCCCATCACCTTCCGACACGGCCTCGAATACTTCCGTGCCATCGCAAAAGGCTGGGAACTCAGAGATGTGTGCATTCCGTAGCCGTAAACGGGGAGAAGGACGCTCGCGTCGCTGGTTTCGCCAATCGCCAACGTTGCAAGTGAAGCGGCGGCGCTGAGATCAGCCTCTTTCGCCCCGTTTACGGGGAGAAATGCCCGGCAGGGCAATGAGGGGCGGCGCTAACGTTGCGGGACGGGCGGTGCCCCTTCGGTCGAACCTCAACAACCGCCGTCCTCTTAAACAACGTGCTCGGCCCGCAGCGCCGCTTTCATCCGCTCCAGCGCCGGCGCGCCGCCGGCCGCCAGTTCGTCGGCGATGCGGGCCAGATGATCATCGGCCTTGCGGTGTTTGCTGCCCCAGGCGCCGAGCGTGGTCAGCACCGGCAAAAGGTCGATGCCGGCCTCGGTCAGCCGGTAGATCGCCTTCAGCCCATGGCTCGGGTCGTCGCTGCGGGTGAGGATGCCTTCGTCCTGCAGTGTCTGCAGCCGCTCGGCCAGCGTGCGCGACGAGATGCCTTCGTCGGACTGCAGGAATTCGCGAAAATGCTTTTTCCCGGCGAAGACCAAGTCGCGGATGATGAGCAGCGTCCAGCGGTCACCGAGCAGTTCCAGCGCCAGGTTGATGGGGCAGCCGGATTTTTCACGCGTCGACATCTATGGTTCCATTTTTAAATCACTTTACTATTGACATCATTTTTGCCTTGCGTCAATGGTTCCAAAAGTAAACCAATAACCTTTTGAGCCTGACAGACAGGGAGACGACGATGAAAAAGCTCATCCTGCAGATGCAGATGTCGGTCGACGGTTTCGTCGGCGCCTATGAAGACCATCGCTGGCAGCTGTGGGAATGGGGCGACGACATCATCTGGGACGACGAGTTGAAACAGGATTTCAACACTGTCTTCGCCGGCATCGATACCATCCTGCTCAGCCGCAAGATGGCGGAGGAGGGCTATCTCACCCATTGGGGCAATGCGGCGAAGAAATATCCGGCCGATCCATTCTACGCCTTCGCCCAGCGCATCGTGGAGGCCCAGAAGATGGTGCTGAGCGACAGGCTGAAAACCTCGCGCTGGGAGCGCACGACCGTTGTGAGCGGCGACCTGCCGCGCGAAGTCAACGCGCTGAAGGCGGGCAAGGGCAGCGACATGGCCGTCTTCGGCGGCGCCGGCTTCGCCTCGTCGCTGATCGCGGCCGGTCTGGTTGACGAATTCCAGTTGTTCATCAACCCGGCGGTGCTGGGGGCGGGGCGCCGCATCTTCGACCAGGGCGGTTTTCATAACCTTCGGCTGCTCGGCGCCAAGGCCTATGCCTGCGGCATGGTGGTCAACCGCTACGCCCCGGCGGGGTGAGGGCTGTCCGCTGCCTTGCGCCTGTCAGCCAATAGCGAAGGCTGGTGATCCTTTACACCCCCCTCTGGCCTGCCGGCCATCTCCCCCGCAAGGGGGGAGATCGGCAGCTTCGACGCTCCGCTTGCTCCTGAAACGGTGGTGATTTGCGAAAACGGTTGAGCGCGTAATCTCCCCCCTTGCGGGGGAGATGTCCGGCAGGACAGAGGGGGGTGCTGTCCCGCCGGCCTTGGCCTTTGGACGGGCAAGACGCGTAAAAAACCGGGCAGCCACGTATCCTTTTTGCGCGCCCGTTCGTCTCTGGTTCCTAGAGGTCGCGTGTCCGCGATCCGCAACCCTGGGAGACCATCATGGCGAGCATCGAGAGCGAGGCAAACAGGAACCACTATGCGGCGATCGTCGCCAATGCCGGCAAGTTCAACAGTCCGCAGGCGATGATCGATTTCAATGACACCAGCTGGACGGCGCTGACCGGCGAACCCGGCGGCGTCGACTTCATCGAGGTCGATGCCGGCGGCGTGCCGGCGCTATGGGTCGTGCCGAAGGGCGCCGACGAGGAGCGGGCGCTGTTTTACGCGCATGGCGGCGGCTTCCTCGGCGGCTCGATCTACACCCACCGCAAGCTGGTCGGCCATCTGGCCAAGGCCGTCGGCTGCCGGGCCTTGCTCTATCACTATCCGCTGGCGCATCAGGCCAAGCATCCGGCCCAGCTCGAGGCGGCGATATCAGCCTGGAACTGGCTCGTCGACCAGGACTTCGACACCGGGCGGATCGCGATTGCCGGCGATTCCTGCGGCGCGGTGCTGACCTATGGCGTGCTGCAGCGGCTGCGTGCCCAGGGCCGGCCGCTGCCGGCCGCCACGCTGATCATCTCCGGCTGGTTCGACATGGCGCTGACCGGCGCCAGCTACGAGACCAACCGCGAGAAGGATCCAGCCTTCGCCAGGCAGTCCGTCGACTGGCTGGTGACCAATTTCATCGGCGACCGCGACCGGCTCGATCCGGAGGTCAGCGCGCTCTACGCCGACCTCTCCGGCTTTCCGCCCGTCTTCCTGCAGGCCGGCGGCGACGAGACGCTGGTCGACGAAAGCCGCATGTTCGCCGAGCGCGCGCGGCAGGCTGGTGTCGAGACGCGCCTCGATGTCTTCGACGGCATGCTGCACTCGTTCCAGATGATGGCCGGCCGGGCGCCGGAAGCCGACGACGCGATCGGCCGCTTCGCCACCTGGGTGCGGCCGAAGCTTGGCCTGCCGGATGCCGTCAGCGAGAAGGTTTCAAGTGGTAATGTCATTGGCGGCAAGGCGGCGTGACCATGCGCCGGCTGATCGGATCGCGCTTCGTGCTTGTGGATGTGTCGCGCTTGCGCGATGCTGCGGTGACGCCGAGCGATGTGCCGCGATGAACCAGCAGATCCGCAAATCCCCCGAAGCGAGGCAAGGCTTGCAGCCGCGCGTCGACCCCGAAGGCTTGTTCGACCTGCGCTACCGGGCGTTCCTGGAGACGGTCTCGCATCTGCGCGTCCGTCTGCACCGCTATTGCGCGCGCATGACCGGCTCGGCTCTCGACGGCGAGGACATCATGCAGGAGGCGCTGTTCGAGGCCTATCGCAAGATCGGGCTGCTCGACGATGCACAGGCGCTGCGGCCATGGCTGTTCCGCATCGCCCATAACAGGTGCATCGACTTCATCCGCACCCGCCGCACGCGGCTCAAGGCCGAAGCCGGCTATGCCAGCGATGAGATCGTGCTGCCCGTCGAGCCCGCCGGCCCTGGCGCCGGCCGCGCCATCGAGCGGCTGGTGGTGCACCTGCCGCCGAAGGAGCGTGCCTGTGTGCTGCTCAAGGATGTCTTCGACCATTCGCTCGACGAGATCGCCGACCTGGTCGGTTCGACATCGGGCGGTGTCAAATCGGCGCTCAATCGCGGCCGCGCCAAACTCGCCGCCCTGCCGGCGCAGGCGGTCGCGGCACCCGTACACGACCCTGACCTGGAGCGGCTGCTCGGCCGCTATGTCGAACTCTTCAATGCCAGGGATTGGGACGGGGTGCGGGCGCTGACCAGCGCCGATGCGCGGCTGCGGGTTTCGGACTGCTACAACGGCCTGCTCTCCGGCTCGCCCTATTTCGTCGAGTATGAGCGCGGCGAGCCCTGGCGCATGCGACCAGGTGTGGTCGAAGGGGAGGCCGTGCTGGTCGTCGACAGGCGGAGAGACGAGGTCTGGCGGCCGGCCTATCTGGTACGCATCCATGCCGAGCGCGGCGTCATCGACCGCATCGCCGATTATTATGCGTGTCCGTGGATCCTGGACATGGTTTCCGATGACGCGGAATGAACCTTGGCGTCGAAGATCTTCGGAAACATCTACGGGGGGTTTGACAACAACGGCGCAAACTGGCCGTATCCGGAGATCATCTGCAGGTATAGATGCGAACTGGATTGGGGGGTGCGCATGGCCATCAAGGCATTGCCGTATTGGCTGGGCGCTGCTTCAGCGGCATTGTTTCTTCTGACGTCGGCTTTCCCGTCCAACGCTGAATCTTACTCCAATCTGCAAAGCAAGGGCTACAAGACCGGAAAACTGGCGCGTGGCGCCTCGGGTAATCTGGGCTGGTTCGTTTCCGATGGCCAGACGAAGTTCTTCTGCAAAATGCACGTGGGGCTGGCCTATGTGGGTAGCACCAAGATGATCGGGTTTACCTCCGCAGGTGCGCAAGTCTCACTGGACCGCAAGGTCTACGAAAGTCATACCGGGGGACATGACGACTCCATACCCCAGCTTGCGGATTTGAAGGCCGGCAAGCTCAATGCGCGGGATGTCGGCAATTGCGCTCCGGCGAAATGACCCGCCGAGGACGGCGGGTATTTCTGTTCGCACCTCACTTCGCATCGTGAAAAATGATGCCGACGGTGTGGCGCATGCTTGAGCGCAGATTCACAAGATCGGTTTCAGCAAGCCCGACGTGGCCGCGTCGGGCGGTTGTTACCTGGAGAGGAAATCGGTGATGAGCTTGACCGTGGCATCCGGGTTTTCTTCCATGATCCAGTGGCCGGATGAGGGCACGATGGCGCCGGTCACGTCTGCCGCGACGAAGCGCAGGATGTCGGCCTGTGTCGTGCCTGCCGATTTCTCCGCGCCGGCTGCCAGCACCGGCATGGCCAGTTTGCCGCCGGCGGAAAGCATCGACTGGTTGTCGATGGCGTCCTGGTCGAATGCCTTGAACTGTTCGAAGGCGTCATGCATGGCGTGCGGGCGCGCATAGAGTTTTGCGTAGTGGACGCGCGTCGCCTCGTCGATCTTCTTCGGGTCGGCCGACAGTTCGTTGTAGAAGCGGTCGAGGTAGATGCGCTCGCGGCCCGCGACCAGCCGCTCCATGTCGGGGCCGCGGAAGTTGAAGTGCCAGAGCAGCGGGCTTTGCTTGATCTTGTCCCAGTCACCTATGCCCGGCAGCGGTGCGTCGATGACGACCCACTTCGTGATGCGCTTGGGATATTGCGCGGCCAGCGCATAGCCGACCATGTTGCCGATGTCGTGCGTCACCAGGTCGGCCTTGTCGATCTTCAGCGCGTCCATCACGCCGGCGATGTCGACCGCCTGGTTCTTCTTGGTGTAGCCGCTGTCCGGATGCGCCGAAAGGCCCATGCCGCGCAGGTCCGGCACGATCACCGTGTGATCCTTCATCAGCTTTATCGCGGCCGGCGCCCACATGTCGCCGGTGTCGCCGAAACCGTGCAGCAGCACGACCGCGGGCCCTTGTCCACCGACGCGCACATAAAGCCTGGTGCCGTTGGTCTCGATCGATTGCGTCTTGAAGCCGGTCGGAAACGGGATCACGCGCGCGGAGGCCGGAGCGACGAGTGACAGCAGACCAAGCACGATGACCAAAGGACGAAACATGAAGCATTACCCCGCTTTTATTCTGTCGCCGCGGTATCGCGGTCCTTTCAACTATGGCACCATGTCCTTGATTTCGTTAGGCGTCGGTTGCCTGATTGTGAATTCGGGAAAGCCGAACAATGCTAAAGCTTGAATCCGCCGCCGCGTTTGTCGCCGTCGCGGAATCCGGTTCGATCACCGAAGCGGCCAGGCGCATGAGCCTGTCCAAGTCCGTCATCAGCGAGCGGCTGTCGGAGCTTGAGCGCAGCCTCGGCACAAGGCTGCTGGACCGCACCACCCGCAAACTCTCCATCACCGAAGCGGGGCGGGGTTTTTACGAGCGCGCCAAGCGCATCATGCAGGAAGTGGCCGATGCCAGCGCCGAAATCGCCGAACATCGCGGCGAACTCGCTGGACCGCTCAGAATATCGGCGCCGACCAGTTTCGGCATCCTCCATCTCGGTCCGGCGCTGTATGGCTTCCTGGCCAGGCACCCTGGGATCGAACTGACGCTTGATCTCGACGATCGTTTCGTCAGCTTGGTGGCCGATGGCTACGATGCCATTGTGCGTCACGGGCCGGTCGTCGATGACGGACCTGTCATCGTCAAGAAGCTGGCTTCCAGTCGTCGCTTCCTGGTGGCCTCACCGGACTATATCGAGCGATTCGGATGGCCCGCGACCACCGACGACCTGAAACGCCATAAGGGCATCATCTATTCCATCCGGGGCGCCGCCGACTGGCGGTTCAAGATTTCGCGGCGGCTGGTGACGATCCGCCCGGAAACCGCGCTGCGCGTCAACAATGGGATTTTGATGCGCGACGCAGCACTTGCCGGCCTCGGCCTGGCGCTGCTCCCCGCCTATTTCATCCGGACCGAGATCGCCGACAAGCGATTGACGGTCGTCGATGTCGGGGCCGAGCCTGAAGGGGCAACCCTCTATATCGCCTGTCCCGAGGACAGGCGCGGATCCGCCAAACTGCGCGCGCTCACCGCATGGTTACGCGATGCCTTTGGCGATCCGCCCTATTGGGAGGCGTGAGCCGGCGCTCACTTGGCATCGTGAAAAATGATGCCGACGGTGTGGCGCATGCCTGAGCGCAGGCGGCTGACGCCGTGGCGCAGGTTGACGCGGTAGTTGCCCTTGGTTCCCTGCACCGGCCGGTTGTGGACGGCGAAGGCCACCGCATCTCCCTGGCGCAGCGGCACCACTTCGACCCGGCTCTGCATGCGCGGCCGCTGCTCGGTCAGCGCGAACTCGCCGCCGCTGAAATCCTCGCCCGGTTCGGAGAGCAGGACCGCCACCTGCAGCGGAAAGGCGAGGTCGCCATAAAGGTCCTGGTGCAGGCAGTTGAAGTCGCCGGGGACATATTGCAGCAGCAGCGGCGTCGGCCTGACCTGGCCGGCGGCGTGGCACTGGTCGAGAAACGCGGCATGCGTGCCGGGGTAGCGCAAGGCGATCCCCATGCGCTCGTTCCACCGGTTGGCGACCTCGGCCAGCCTGGGATAGAGCGCGCTGCGCAGGCCGCCGAGCAGATCCGGCAAGGGATAGCGGAAATAGCGGTATTCGCCCTTGCCGAAACCATGTCTGGCCATGTGGATGTGACTGCGGAAATGCTGCTCCTGGGGGTAGAGGCCGGCGATCTGCCGGCACTCCTCTGGCGAGAGCAGCTTTTGCATCACCGCACAGCCGAAACCGTCGAGTTCGGTGGTCAGCGCCGGCCAATCGTAGGCGGAGATGCGTGTCTCGGCGGCTTCCACCACCGATGCGGCAACCCTGGCATGGGCGTTCATATCGCCGCCTCCTTGTTCAGCAAGGCGCGCTTGCGTTCGATGCCCCAGCGGTAGCCCGACAGCGTGCCGTCGGCGCGGACCACGCGGTGGCAGGGAATGCCGAGCGCGATCGCGTTGGCCGCACAGGCGGTTGCTACGGCGCGGGCGCCGTTCGGTTGGCCAAGCCGCCGGGCAAGCGCGGTGTAGGTGATGGTGGCGCCACAGGGGATGGCGCGCAGCACCTCCCACACCCTTTGCTGGAACGGCGTGCCGTGGCGCATGTCGAGCGGCAGGTCGAGGCCGGCGCCGGGCGTTTCAATGAAGCGCGCGATTGCGGCGAGATCGCCGCGCAAGGCGGCTCCATCTTCGACCAGCATCCTGCCGGGGAAGCGGTTGGCGAGGTCCCGCTCCAACGCATCGGTGTCGGCGCCGATCAGGATGGCGCAGACGCCGACGGGGCTGCGTGCCGCCAGGATGGTGCCGATCGCGGATTGGCCAGTGGCGTAGGTGATGGTGGCGTCGTGCGCCGTCGACGCGGTCATTTGAGTTTGCATGAGGTTCATTGCCTTCACTCCTTGTTGTGACTGAACCCTAGCCATGTGTCTTCCGTCCCTCACTCCGATGCTTGCTTTCAAATTCAAATCGTCGCGTACGAGGGTGAACGACGCCAAGGTAAGCACCCTACGGCGCCCCCCTCTGTCCTGCCGGACAGAGGGGGGCGCCGTAGAGCGCTGAGTTTATTCATGCGACACGCGTGACGGACACCTCGCCCAGCAGGAAAACCTCGCCTGACAACAGCCGCAGCTCAACCTCGCCACTCGCAGTGCGGCTCCACTCGGCCTTGCCATCATCGACCAGTTCGCCGATGGCGGCCAGGACCTGCGACTTCGCGTCAATGGCTGCACCGTTGGCGGCCTGGCTGTTCGCACCGGCGGTGGAAGACCTTGCCATCGTGCGCATCGCCGGTCCCTCGTCAGGCCCGCGAAGACTGGTAGGCCCTGTCGGCGGCCTTCGTCGACCCGCCAGCCTCACGGTCGAGCAGCGCGCGTTTGCGCTCGGCGCCCCAGGCATAGCCGGACAGGGCGCCGTCCTTCCTGATCACGCGGTGGCAGGGAATGGCCACCGCATGGGCGTTGGCGGCGCAGGCGCCAGCGATGGCGCGGGTTGCCTTCGGCGCGCCGATGCGCTCGGCGATCCCGGCGTAGGAAACCGTGCTGCCGACCGGGATGTCCCGCAGAGCCTGCCAGACGCGCTGCTGGAACGCGGTGCCGCGCACGTCGAGCGGCAGGTCGAGACCGAGCTGTGGCGCCTCGACAAAGCCGACGACGCGGGCGACCAGCGCTTCGTAGTCGTGGTCGCCGCCGATCAGTCGTGCCTTGGGGAAACGGTCCTGCAGGTCGCGCACCAGTGCATCCGGATCGTCGCCGAGCAGGATCGAGGCGACGCCCTTCCGGCTCGACGCGACCAGTATGGTGCCGAGCGAGGATTCACCGACGGCGAAGCGTATGTCTTCGTTGGCGCCTCCGGCGCGGTAGCGCGTCGGCGTCATGCCGAGCATGCCGGTGGATTTCTCGTAGAAACGCCCGCTCGAATTGAAGCCGGCATCATAGATCGCCGTGGTCACGCTGGCGCCGTCTTCGAGACCCTGGCGGACCCGGGCGGCGCGGTGTGCGGCGGCATAGTCCTTCGGCGTCAGCCCGGTGATCGCCTTGAAGACGCGGTGGAAATAGCCGGTGCTGCGGCCGGCGGCGTGCGCCAGCTCGGCGAGCGACGGCTCTTCCTCGCTCTGCTCGATCCTGCGGCAGGCATCGGCGACCATCGCCGCGTTGCCAGCCTCCAGCGAGGGGCCATCGGGGTTGCAGCGCCGGCAGGCGCGGAAGCCGGTCGCCTTCGCCTGAGCCAGCGTGTTGTGCAGTTGCACATTCCCGGGGTTGGCGCGCCGCGACGGGCAGGAAGGGCGGCAATAGACGCCGGTCGTCGCCACCGAATACCAGAATTGCCCGTCCGCCGATTTGTCGCGCGCGATGATGCGTGCCCAGCGCGGATCGTCGGTGACCGGCAGCGGCGTGGATTTCAGGTCCTTGGCCAGGGTGATGAACATGGGCGCATTGAAGCCGCCGAAAGCCGGCCGCGCCACCCGTTTCCTGCCAACGTCAGGATGGCGCAAGTCAATGCGAGAGGCGGCGGTTCTCCTACGCCGCCCGCTTGGGCTCCACCGCAAACGGGCTGAGCCCAAGCCAGGTCTGCATCTTCTTGCCGATCGCCTGGTCGCCGGTCAGGGAAACCTTCGCGCCGGCCTTCTCCACCGTGAGCAATCCCATCCAGATCGCCGTCATCGTGTGCAGGTCGGTCGAGACGTAAAGGTCTACATCGAAGCCCGGATCGTACCAGCACAAATCGACCTCGCCGTGCTTTTCGACGATCAGCCACCACGAGCGTTTGGACGCCGGCAGATCCTGATACAGAAATTGTATCACCGTGCGGCCCTCGGGGAGCGGCGAGGGGTTCAGATTGCGCCGCATGTCCCACATCAGCAGCGACGGATCGAGGTTCTTGAGCGACAGCCGGGACTCGACCCATTTCTGTCCCCAGAACCCCATCGCCTCGACGACCGGGCGCAAGTCGCGGCCGGCCTCGGTCAGCCGATAGTCGAAAATCCCCTTCTCGCCCTGGACCTCCTTGCGCTCGACAATCCCCGCCAGCTCGAGCTCCTTCAGCCGTTGCGACAGAAGGGTTGGCGACATCTTTGGCACGCCGCGGCGCAGGTCGTTGAAGCGGGTCGAGCCCGCTACCAATTCGCGCATCAGCACCATCGTCCAACGAGTGCACAGCACCTCGGCGGCCATCGATAGCGGGCAGAACTGCTTGTATCCGTGCTGGGTCATGATTGGTGTTCCTCCCTCGAAGCTGGCCGAATATTAGGCCTTCATGAATGAAGCAGCCAGTACGGAAACTGTACCACCCCAGTACAGATCGCGGACTGGTTGGCGAGGGTCCTGCCATGTGAGCCTTTTGACCGGTTGCACGGGATACCCCTGTGCGCCGCAACCAGGAGACGACCATGACTGTTTACGTAATCGCGGACATCAAGGTGAACGACCCGAAATGGGTGCCGACCTACGCCGCCTCTGTGCACGACATCGTCCATAAGCATGGCGGCAAATATCTGTCGCGCAGCGGCAATGTGAAGACGCTTGAAGGCAAGCCGCTCGATACCACGCTGATCGCCCTGATGGCGTTCCCGTCGGAAGCGGCGGCGCGCGCCTTCACCAATGATCCGGCCTATGCGCCTTTCGTTTCGGCGCGTCAGGGCGGCAGCGACAGCCGCTTCCAGCTGATCGACGACACCGATCTGGCCGGAACGATCCCGTATCTGCCGAAGGGATGATCCTCCCCGGCAGTCGTCACATCGATTTCGGGATCTCCAAGCAACCACAGCGCTTGCCTGCCGGGCCTCCGTATTTTCGGCGGCCGGCCAGCCGTGCCTTTTCAAGAAGAATGGAATGGATATGAAATCAAACCTTCGCAACAGGCTCGTCATGGCGGGGGCCATGCTGGCCGTCTGCGCCTCCTTCGCGCAGGCGCATCAGGAAGCAGCTGAAGCTGCGTCCGGTCCCAATCCACTGGCCGACAAGGTACGGGCCGCCAACAGCCGGTTTCTCGACGTCAAGGCGGCGACAGCCGAGGGCTATGCGCCCATTCCCTGCGCCAGCGGCATCACCGGTGGCGCCATGGGCATCCACTACGTCAACGGCCAGTATCTGAAGGACGACAAGATCGACATCGCCCGTCCCGAGGCCGTGATGTACGAGCCGATGGCCGACGGCCGGCTTAAGCTGGTGGCGGTCGAATACATCACCTCGAAGGGCCCGGCGTCGCTGGACGGACAGCTGTTCAACTTCAACAGCGCGCCTAACCGCTATGGCCTGGGTGAATTCTACGAGCTGCATGTCTGGGCCTGGAAGGGCAACCCGACCGGCACTTTCGCCGATATGAACCCGAAAGTGTCATGCGAACACGCGATGGCGCCGAGCCAGTAGCCGGCAAGGCCAAGCGGCGCCAATGCCGCCTGGCCTCTCCCAAAAAGCAATGGGGGCTCGGTTGGCCCGGCCTCAGCCAGGTCCAGTCATTGCGACGCCGGTTCGGGCAGCGGCAGTCCGATCCCGGCGGTGTCCTGGCTCTCCTGCGGCAGAACGAAACGCCCGGTCAGGTACCAGAGCACGGACACGACAAGGATCGAAAGGTAGCCGTCCACGGCATAGTGCCAGCCGGTGTAGACCGAGCCGAACAGGATGAGTGCTGCAAAGGACCAGCTGGCGACGGCCCAGCGGCGCCCGAACCCGCTCAGGAAGAACGCGTTGAGCGTAACGAAGGCGACATGCATGCTTGGCATGGCGGAGATGCCGCCGCCCAGTTCGGGGCGGCCGCTTGCGTGGGCTGTGAGCAGATAGTTGGCATAGGTATGGACCGGCGCGGCGTAGCCGTTCTGCGCCAGGGCGGTCTGCAATGCGGCAAACCGGTCGCCGCCGTAGAACTGGTCGTGGAATATCGGGCCGGTGGACGACAGCGCCAAGGCCAGAACGGTGCCGCACAGGATCGTGGTCAGCGCGAGCGCCCAGAGATAACGCAAACGCCCTGCCGGGTTGTTCCAGAAGGCGACGAACAGCAAAGTGCCGAACCATTGCACGTGCCAGCCATATCCGTAGCCGATGAAAATGACCGCCGAGATGGGTTCGGGAGTGACGCTGTGCGCCCATGTCCAGGGATCGGCGCCATGCAGCCTAAAATCAAGCTCTGCCAGCATGCCGTCGGCATAGAATGGCACGATGTCGGGGATGGCGATCTTGAAGGCGGTGAAGGCGGTGATGCCGAGAAAGAACAGGAGGATCACCGGTGCGGCGACCAGCCAGCGCTGCCTGAGCATATCGAGCATGAACCGCGTCGGGCTATGCCTGGCAAATGTCAGCGCCACCAGGCTGAGGCCGGCGGCAAGATGCACGGGCAGGAAGAAGACGAACGGGTGGGCGTAGGATTGCGCCAGGTGCAGATAGCGGCCCGGCTGCAGGCAAAGCGCGGCCAGGGCATAGGCCAGGCACAAGGCGGTCAGCAGCCAGCCGCTCCTGGTCGCAGCGATGTCCAGATCAAAAACGGCAAGCGCGCGACGTTTGCCGTCCCGCTGCCCGGTGTGCGCACTCATCGAGGAAATCCCGCCAGCTGCCCAAAGCCTTATTAAGGGTATTTCGCTTATTAAGTATTACTATTCAGTTACACTTTGAAAAGGAGAAAGGTTTTAAATATTAGACGTTTATAATTCTTCCTTTTCCATCAAGGATTCGTTGACGACGATGTCAAATGCATAAGTATCGATGACAGCGGAGTCGCTTCCGAACCTCCCGAAAAGGTTGCCGAGCTTCGGCCGCAGTCGAAGCGGGCCATCGCCTGGTCGGCGATGGCCCTGTAAATCAGGCGGTCTTTATCAGGCCGAGCTGGGTCAGCGCGGCGACGCCATCGTCGAGGCCGATCTCCTCGACGATCCTGCCGTCGATCACCTTCAGCACGGTAGTGCCGGTGAAGCGCATGGCGCGGCCGGTGGCGGCGGGCAGCGAGCCGACGAGGAAATCGCCGAAGGCCGGGCCGGTATGCGTGCCGCCGCCCTCCCATTGGCCGACGACATAGTCGCCCTCGGCGATGAGATCGGCGGTGGCCCAGAAGTTGAGATCCCGGAAGGCGGCGCGGAAATCGGTCATGAAGGCCTTGATGTCGTCGCGGCCCCGGCGTGGTTCGTGCAAGGAATATCTGAGCAGCATGTCGGGTGCTGCGATGTCGTCGACCACCGACAGATCGCAGGTTTCACCCCAGAAGTCGGTGAACCATCTGACGACGACGGCCTTGTTGTCTTCTTGCTTGGTCATTGGGAGCATCCTTTTGTGTTTGGCAGGGGTCATCGGCGCCGCCGATGACCTGGGATCACCAGCGTCGCCGATGACCTGGGCCAGCACTAGGACGATTGGCGGCGCGCAAAACTCCGGTTCTTGCCGGCCAATTCAAGACGGGGAAGGTGCCGGTGCTCCAGCCCAACCGCGATAAACAGACCGGGCGGATTGTTTTTGCCCCAGTTCAGGTCTATCTCGTGGGGCGCGGAGGCCATGTCGCTGCCCACCGCCGCAATTGCAGCAGGACATCATCATGGACAATGTCTCCCGTTCCGAACGCTCCCGAAACGCCATTATCCAGGCGGCGCTCGCCATCATCGCGCGCGATGGGCCGGGCCGGTTGACGCTGGACGCCATCGCCCGCGAGGGCGGCCTCTCGAAGGGGGGCGTGATGCACCAGTTCCGCACCAAGGAAGCGGTGCTGAAGACGCTGCTGGAGAACCAGGTCGAGTTCTTCGAGAATTTTTCCAGGGACTATCTGGCCTCGGCCGGCGCTGACGGCAACGAGCCGCAACTCGCGGCGCAGATCGCGGTGCAGCGCAAGGCCGTCTCCGAACCGCATTCGGTGGCCTTCGGCCTGCTCGGCGCCCTGGCGGAAAACCCGGCACTGCTTTCCGGCCTGCGCGAGACGGACGCCGGGAAGGTCGAGGCCATTCGAGCCGAGGCGGCGGACCCCGATCTGGCGACGCTTCGCCTGTTCGCGGCCAAGGGCCTTGCCCTGTCGACAATGATGGGCATCTGCTCGCT
Organism: Mesorhizobium sp. AR02; assembly: GCF_024746835.1. NCBI lineage: Bacteria > Pseudomonadati > Pseudomonadota > Alphaproteobacteria > Hyphomicrobiales > Phyllobacteriaceae > Mesorhizobium > Mesorhizobium sp. AR02. The sequence goes on from NZ_CP080531.1 coordinate 5,444,394, forward strand.
GTCGGAAGAGGATCTGGAGCGCCTGTTCGACCGCCTCCTCGACAACGCCCGGTGGCCTGCCGCCGCAAAGGGGCCTTCCGCTTCAAGTCAGGTGGTAAATAAAAAAACCGACTAGACGGTTTGCAAATCCATTTTTGGCTGCTATACGGACACCCAACGCAAGAGCGAGGGGTGCAGGCATGTTTGAGCCGGGGACGAAGAGCGGTGCGGGATGGCCCGCAAACAGCGGCCAACTGGCCAGGCTGAAGGCTTCCGGCGGACCGTTTGCAACACACAGACCTGTCACGGCCCTGCCGACATCTGTCGATCGCGAGATCCGGCACCGGCTTGGGGATCCTCGACCGCTGACCGCACGGTGGCGCTTGGCATTCCGTTTTTCGCCGTTGGTGGCCACCGGCCTTGCCCTATGCCTCGTCGACCTGATGACGGCCCTGCTGGCCATGCGACTGTTCGACCGCGTCCACGCAGCGGTCCCTGGCTCCGCGCTGTCGGACTATCGGCCACAGGCGCTGCTGGTGCTGGCGGCGATCCTCGCCTTGCTGCCGCTGCTGCACCTCATCTCGAAGCTCTTCATCCATGCGGCGCACAGGTCGTCGCGCCGGCATGCGTGGTTCGGCACCGCCCGCGTGATGCTGTGCGTACCGGCGAGCCTTTGCCCCGTCACCGTCATCACGCTTTTGCTCGCAACAGGACATTGAAAATGCACAAGACTATCAGGAATTTCCTGGCCATCGCCGGGCTTAGCATGGCTGTCCAGGGCTGCGTCAGCGCCGACCCGATCGCCTATTCGGGATTGTCGTCGTCGGCTGAACTTGCTCCCAATCCGCGCGACGCAACCGGACGGGTCCCTTACAGCTATTCGACCGCGGTCGACTGGAAACAGTACAGCAGCGTCATCGTCGATCCCGTCGTGATCTATCGCGGCGCCGACGGGCAGTTCGGCAAGATGCCGGCCGGCGACCGGGCCGCGATCGCCAGCTATATGCAGGACCGCTTCACCGAAAGGCTGAAGAGCCGCTTCACGCTCACCGGCAAGCCGGGGCCGAACACGTTGCGCGTGCGGCTGACGCTGACCGGCGCCAAGGCCAACACGCCGGTCCTCGGCACGCTTTCACGCTTCGACATCGCCGGCGGTGTCTACAACACCGTGCAGACCGCGCGCGACCGCGAAGGGTCGCTGACCGGCTCCGTCCTCTACGCCGTCGAGATCTTCGACGCCGGGACCAATCGCCTGCTGAAGGCCTTCGTCACCAAGCAATATCCGAGCCCGGTCAACATCAAGGCCAGCATGCAACCGCTGGCTGCCGCGCAGGCCGGTGTCGACAAGGGAGCGGATGCGCTTGTCGCGCAGCTGAAGTAACGGCCTCCAGGGCTGAAAGCCCTTTTCAACGGCGATTTGCCGAGGATCCAAATCAACAGGAGAGCCTAGCCATGGAGGCCATTTCAATTGCCTGGTTCTTCATCTGGCAGCTCTGGCTGACGGCCTTGAGCCTCATCGAAGGACATCCAATGCATCGTGTGATTTTCCGTACCCTCATCCTAGTGGCCGCACTGGCGCTGCTCGGCTGCGAACGAAGCAGCCCCTTCGCCAAGCCAGAGCAGCCGGCCAAATCCTCGGCGGGGGCGATGTGGTCGCAGTGACCGTCAGTTCGCGGCGGAGCTGATGGCCGCGGCGAATGTGTTCAGGATGCTCACATTGCCTTCCATGAGTTTCGACCTGCCGAAGACATGCCAGGTGACATGCACGGGTTGCGGCGCAAGATCGCAAAGCGTTATGCCGCGCGACGCCGCATCTCGCGGGACGCACCAGGCGGGCAGGATGCTCGCCCCAAACCCTGCGGCAACAAGTTCGATGATCGCGCTCGTCGACTCGATGCGAACGATCTCCTTCGGCCAGACGCCGGCCGGGCTGAAGTATCGTTCGTATTCGAAGCCGTGCGCCGGATGGTATGAGAAGGCCAGGTAGCTTTGCTTCCTGAAGAACTCGGCTGCCAAGGGTGCGCTTGTCTGGGTGGAACTCGGCACGACGCCGACCAGCCTGTCCTGGAACAACGGCATCGATGGCAGGCTCTCAAGTTCCGGGCCGCCCGGCGATAGGAAAAGGTCGGCACTTCCGGCGATGATTGCGGATTGCAGGTCATGGTTTGCCAGCCTGACGAATTCGAGCTTGAGCGTGCCGTGCTCCTTGCTCAGCGCGGCGGCGACTGCCGGAAGCCAATGGACATGGTCGTAATGGCCGACGGCTATGCGCAATACTGGTGACGTGCCGCGATGCAGCTGGATGGCGTCGGCCTCCGCGGTCTTCAGCGTGTCCTCGGCATAGACGGCGGCTTCGAGCAATCGCTCGGCTGCTTCCGTCAACCTGATACCCCGACCCACCCGATCGAACAGGCGAATGCCGAGCCGGCGCTCGGCTTCCCGGATTTGATGGCTGGCCGCCGGCTGCGTCAGGCCAAGCGAAGTGGCGGCAGCGCCGAGCTGGCCGTGCCGGCGCACGGCGATCAGCAACTGGTAATGCCGGCGGTCGAGATAGGTCATATGAGAATTTAGAATGATTTGGCGAGGAATAATCAATTGGAATTCGCACTGAGCCGAGCGCAATTTGCTTGGGCAACAACGCCTCGCGTTTGAGCCCGAACAGTCAGGGACGGCATTCCGGGGCCACATCATATGATCAGAATTCATTGCGGTGGGTTGCTGTCTGCATCCGCCGGGAGGGTTGCCATGCCGAGCCTGGTTCACGCCGCTGCCGAGAAGTTCGCCACGCTGTCGCTCGAGACGGTGCGCAGCGTCGAGATGCTTCGGCTCGACCGCGTGCGCCAGCAGGCTGCAGCCCACAATCTCTCGGCTGTGCTGCTCTTCGATCCGGTGAACATCCGCTATGCCACCGGTGTGCGCAACATGCAGGTCTATTCGGCGCGCAATCCGGCTCGTTATGTGTTCATCCCGGTGGTCGGACCGGTGGTGCTGTTCGAATACCGCGCCTGCGAGCATTTGGCGCAGAATCGCCCGACCGTCGACGAGATCCGGCCGGCGCGGCCGATCATGCCGCTGCATTCCGGCCACAAGCATGTCGGCCATCTCAGGGAATTCGTCGCCGACATCGAGGAGCTGGTGGCCAGGCATGGCGTCAACGGCCGCCGCATCGGCGTCGAGGCGACGACGACCGGCGCGATGCTGGCGCTTGCGGCGGCCGGCTTCGACATCATCGATGCCCAGATCCCGGTGGAGAAGGCACGCGGCCTCAAGGTATCAGGCGAAGTCGACATGATCCGCGCCTCCTTGCGCCTCACCGAGGCCGCCGTGCGCGAGATGGAGGCGGCGCTGGTTCCCGGCGTCACCGAGAACGAGCTCTGGTCGGTGCTGCACCGCAAGCTGATCGCGGGCGGCGGCGACTATATCGAGACGCGGCTCCTGACCTCCGGCGCGCACACCAATCCCTGGTTCCAGGAAACCTCGGACAAGGCCATCCAGGCCGGCGATCTCGTCGCCTTCGATACCGACGCGGTCGGCTGCTATGGCTATTACAGCGACTTCTCGCGCACCTTCCTGACCGGCGACAACAGGGCCTCGGCGGCGCAGCGGACGCTTTACGGGCTTGCTCAGGAGCAGATCGAGAGGAACGTCAATCTGCTGCGACCGGGGCTCGGGTTTCGCGAGTTTGCCGAGAGCGCGTGGCTGATCCCCGGCGCCTATCAGAAGCACCGCTACCTCTCCGTGCTGCATGGCTGCGGCATGACCGGCGAATATCCGATCATCGCGCACGCTTCGGATTGGGACGATGTCGGCAATGACGACAATGAAGTGTTCGTGCCGGGAATGACGGTCTGCGTCGAGAGCTTCATCGGTCATGAAGACGGTGGCGAGGGGGTGAAGCTCGAGGAGCAGGTGCTGATCACGGAAACTGGCGTCGAGAGGCTGTCGGTCTACGGATATTGCGACCGGCTCTCGGCCTGAGGGGCGAGCCATAGGCTGCGGTCAAGGGAGGAGGACATCAGATGTCGACGAGCGAAGGAAATAATTGGCAGGCGAGGGCGAAGGTGACGGCCTTCGCGGACGAGGCGCGAGCCGGGCGACTTGACCGTCGCGAGTTCCTGGCGATCGCCAGCGCCTTGGGCCTGTCCACGGCCGCTGCCTATGCAATGATAGGCCTGTCCGCGCCGACGGCGGCACGCGCCGGGGAGCCGGTGAAGGGCGGCGTCCTGAAAGTCGCCACCGCGGTCAAGGGGATGAAGGATCCGCGTACATTCGACGAGGCGGAACTCGGCAATGCCGGGCGCCAGTTTCTGGAAACGCTGGTTAAATACACGACCGACTTCACCTTCGAGCCGATGCTCTTGGAGCGCTGGGAGGTCAATGCGGACGCGACCGACTATGTCCTTCACCTGCGCAAGGGTGTGACGTGGAACAATGGTGACGGTTTCAACGCCGACGACGTGATGTTCAACATAGCGCGCTGGTGCGAGAAGAATGCTGCCGGCAACTCCATGGCCGGGCGCATGGGCGCGCTGATCGACGACAAGACCGGCAAGCTGCGTGATGGCGTCGTCACCAAGGTGGACGACCATACGGTGCGCCTGCAACTGGCGACTTCCGACATCTCGATCATTCCCAGCCTTTCGGACTACCCCGCTCTGATCGTCCACCGCGACTACGACAAGTCGGGCGGAAATCTCATCACCAATCCCGTCGGCACCGGGCCGTTCGAGCTCGTGTCGTACGAGGTCGGCCAGAAAGCTGTCTTCAAGCGTCGCGAGAAGGGCTCCTGGTGGGGCGGTGAGGTCTATCTCGATGGCATCGAGTTCATCGACTACGGATCGGATCCGTCGGCATTGGTCAGTGCCTTCGAGTCGGGCGAGATCCACACCAATTACGAGACGACGGGCGACATGGTCGCGGTGATGGACGGGCTCGGCTTGCAGAAATCCGAAATCCTGACGGCGGGCACGATCGTGGCGCGCACCTCGGTGTTGGCCAAGCCTTACGATGACGTGCGGGTGCGCCGGGCGCTGCAACTGGCGGTCGACAATTCCGCCGTGCTTCTTCTCGGCTATGCCGGGCTCGGTTCAGCGGCCGAGAACCATCATGTCTGTCCCATTCAACCCGACTACGCCAAATTGCCGCCGGTCGCCCGCGACCTGAAGCAGGCCAAGGCATTGATGGCGCAGGCCGGCCAGGCGGATTTCGAGCATGAGCTGATCTCGCTCGACGAGGAGTGGCACAAGAACACCGGCGACGCGATCGCCGCGCAACTGCGCGAAGCCGGATTCAAGGTCAAACGCACCGTGCTGCCGGGATCGACGTTCTGGAACGACTGGACCAAATATCCGTTCTCGCTGACGGTCTGGTCGATGCGCCCGCTCGGCGTGCAGACGCTGGCCATCGCCTACCGGACGGGCGAGGCATGGAACGAGAGTTCGTTCTCCGACAAGACGTTCGACGACATCGTCACCAAGGCATTGTCGGTCGCCGATCCGGCTACGCGGCGCGATCTCATCGGCAAGGCCGAAAAGATACTCCAGGATTCGGGTGTCATCATCCAACCTTTCTGGCGCAAGCTGTTTTGCCACTCGGCCACAATCCTGCAGGGCCGCCGGATGCACCCGACGGGAGAGACCTATTTCGACAAGGCCTGGCTTCAGGCCTGAGTGCTGGCAGGCCGGGACGCTGCCCATGCCGCGTTCCGGTAACTGTTTCTTCTCTGGTTTTGCTGCAGATTGCCCGTGGGTGGAGCAGGCGAAAACAGACGATGGCGCGTCAGGGCAAGAAAAGTCGCAACGGAGCGTTCTGGGGCAAGGCCCTGGAGCGTGCCCATCTTGGCGTCTGGGACTGGGATCTTAGCACCGGCGACTGCTTCTATTCGGCGACCTGGGCGCGAATGCTGGGCTACGCGGACAATGAACTCGCCAACACCAGCGACCTATGGCTGCAACTCACCCATCCCGACGACCGCGAACGGGCGCTGGCCAGTGGCGACCGTCACATTGCCGGGCTGACGGATGCCATCGAGACCGAACTACGGCTAAAGCACAAGCAGGGCCACTGGGTGTGGGTGCTCGACCGCGGCGGTATTGTCGAGCGCGGCGCGGACGGGCAGCCGCTGCGGCTGATGGGCGTGCAGACCGACATTTCGAAGCAAAAGGCGGCCGAAGCCGCGCTCGAACAGGTCAATGTCCGCTTCCGCCTGGCGCTCGCCGCCAGCGGCACCGGCATCTGGCATTACGACATCGCCACCCACAAGAGCTATTGGGACGCCCGCACCAGGGAGATGTTCGGTGTCGCCGCCGATGCCGACGAGGTGCCGCCAGACCTCTGGCACAGCTTCCTGCACCCCGACGACAAGGAAGCCACCGAACGCGCCCACCAGCCGCCCCCCGGCTCGAACGGCGTCACCGCCTCGCAATACCGCATCATCAAGCGCGACGGCGAGGTCCGCCATATCGAATCGCTGGTGCGTTACATTGCCGTCGCGGGCGCGGCCGGCCAGATCCTCGGCACGGTGCGCGACATCACCGAGGACAAGCTGCGCGAACAGGAGCTTGCCTTCGCCGCCCGCCACGACGCGCTGACCGGCCTGTGGAACCGCGCCGCCTTCGACAGGCTGCTTGCCGACCACATCGCCACGGGCGTGCCGCTGGCGGTGTTCTATGTCGATCTCGACTACTTCAAGGCGCTCAACGACTTCGCCGGCCACGCCGCCGGCGATCTGGCGCTGAAGAGCGTGGCGGCCGGCATTGGCCGCTGCCTGCCGCCATCGGCGCATGCGGCACGCCTCGGCGGCGACGAGTTCGCCTTGCTGGTGCCCCATTGCGACGCCGCGCAGGCCGAGCGGCTGGCCGGCGCCATACTGGCGGCCGTGCGCGGTGCCGATCTCGGCCTTGCCGCGACCGCGCGGCGGCTCGCGGCAAGCATCGGCATCGCCATCGTCAACGACCGGGCCACCACGGTTGCCGACGCGCTGGCCTGCGCCGATGACGCCTGCTACGCGGCCAAGGCCGCCGGGCGTGACCGGTTCGCGGTGTTTTCGGCCGAGGCCAATTCCGGCGGCCTCAACGCGGCGCGGCTCGCCGCCGACACGGTCGACGCCATGGAGGACGGCCGGCTGAAACTGTTCGGCCAGGAGATCCACCGGCTGGGAAGACCCTGGCAGGAAAGCCGCCATGTCGAGGTGCTGGCGCGGCTTGCCGGGCGTAGTGGCAAGCTGATCCCGCCCAGCGAATTCATACCGGCGGCGGAGCGCTTCGGCATTGCCGCCAGGCTCGATCGCTGGATCATCCGCACCGCGCTGTCGCGGCATGGCGCGGCGATGAAGTCCGGCGCGATCACGCTCGGCTTCAACCTGTCGGCGCAGACGTTGAGCGATCCCGGGCTGTGGGACTTCGTCGACAGCATCATCGAGCAAACCGGGGCGCCGCATTCCGGCATCGGCTTCGAGATCACCGAAACCGCCGCCGTCACCAATTTCGACGCCGCAGAGACATTCGTGCGCAAGGCGCGCGAGCGGCGCTGCAAAGTCAGCCTCGACGATTTCGGCGCCGGCATGAGCTCGTTCGAATATCTCAGGCGCTTTCCCGTCGATGCCATCAAGATCGACGGCTCCTTCATCGAGCACATCGCCGAGAGCCGTTTCGACCGCGAAATTGTGCTGGCCATCACCAGCATCGCCCGCAGCCTCGGCTGCCACGTGGTGGGCGAGAAGATCGAACGGCAGGACACGCTGGCCATGCTCAGCGATATGGGAGTCGATTTCGGCCAGGGTTTTCTACTGCACCGGCCCGAACCGCTGGAGCAGATCGTGGCGCGTGCGACCGGGCCGGCAGACGGAGCTCGGGCCCGCAGAGCATCATAATCAGACAGGGTGCCGCGCCGTCGCTTGCGGAAAGTCCAGCACCCCGGTCTCGGGCCGCCTGTATTGTGCCTCCGCCACCATTTCGATCAGCAGGTCGAGGGCCTCGCATGCCGCGCGGCTCGTCTCGTCACTGCCGCGCAGATAGTGATAGGCACGTTCGAGATGGATGCGGGCGGCTGAAAAATCGCTGGTCAATGATCCCTCCATGATCTCGCCCTAATATATCTTGGGCCGGCCGGCGGAACGCGGGGTAAATATCCACAGGCGGTTTTTATTCAAATGCCGTTGGATCGCGGCCGCGCTGTCAGGAGAGACGTCTCCCAGCCTTTGCCATGCCTTGCCGCGCGGCTAGAGTGACGGCCTCCCTTGTCCGAGGTGACATTCATGATCGTCCAGGCTTGCATCAACGGCGCGCGTCCGCGTGATTTCCACCCGAAGCTGCCGCTCGACGCGCAGGCCATGGCCCGCGATGCCGCCGCGTGCGTCGCCGCTGGGGCCGCCGAACTGCACATCCATCCGCGCGCTGCCGACGGGCGCGAAAGCCTGGCTGCGGTCGACGAGACAGTGCTGGCGGTGCGCCAGGCCTGCCCGGGCACGCTCGTCGGTGTCTCGACCGGCGCCTGGATCGAGAACGATGTCGCGCGGACCCGCAAGGCGATCGCCGGCTGGCGCGAGCTGCCCGACTATGCCTCGGTCAACCTGGCGGAAGCCGACGCGCCCGCCGTGATGGAGCTGTTGCGCCAGCGCGGCGTCGGCATCGAGGCTGGGCTCGCCACGACAGGAGATGCCGAGCGCTTCGTCAGCCTTGCCGATCACAGCCAAGTGCTGCGCATCCTGATCGAGATCGACATCCAGGATTTGTCCAAAGCGCTCGACGAGGCGCACGGCATCGCCGCCGTGCTGGAGCGTGCCGAAGCGCGGCGGCCGATCCTGCTGCACGGCGTCGACGCCACGGTCTGGCCGTTCGTGGAACTGGCGCATCAAAAGCACTGGTCGACGCGCGTCGGGCTGGAAGATGGCAAGACGCTGGCCGATGGAACCGTGGCGAAGGACAATGCGGAAATCGTTGCCGCGGCTGTCGCTATCTTCCGGTCGGCCGGCTGAATGGCTCAGTCCTGCGCGCCGGCTGGTGTTGTCCATGTGCGAAGGATGTGTTTCTGGATCTTGCCGGATGCGGTGCGCGGCAGCGCCTCGGTGAGCCGGAACTCTTTCGGCACCTTGTAGCGGGCGATCCGGGCGCCGCAATGGCTTGCCAGATCGGCCGGATCGACAACGCAACCGGGTTTCACCACGACGAAGGCGCGTCCGACTTCGCCCCAGCGCGCGTCGGCGATGCCGATCACGGCGGCTTCGGCGATGCCGGGATGGTCGAGCAACACGGTTTCGATTTCGACGGGATAGACGTTCTCGCCGCCGGAGATGAACATGTCCTTGCTGCGGTCGACGATGGTGACGAAGCCCTCGTCGTCCTGCCGCCCGATGTCGCCGGTGCGGAACCAGCCATCGGCGGTGAAGGCGCGGGCCGTCTCTTCCGGCCGGTTCCAGTAGCCTGGCGTGATTGAGGGGCCGGACAGCCATATCTCGCCTGGCACACCGGCAGCGACGTCGCGGCCATGGGCGTCGACAATGCGCAGGCCGATCGTCGGCGCCGGCAGGCCGGACGAGCCCGCCTTGGCTGCGATCCGGTCCGCGTCGACCGGCATGCAAAGCACGGTGCCGGCTTCGGTCATGCCGAAGCCGTCGGCCAGGCGGATGCCTTGTGCCAGCCACCAGTTGATATCGGCGGCCGGGTTGGGCGCGCCGCCGGTGAAGATTGCGGTGAGGGTGGTCCAGGTCGAAGGCGCGAAATCCGGGTGGTCGCGCAGCATTTTGGCCATCTGTGGCACGCAGAAATAGTGGGTGACACCAAGGGCTGGATCGGCGAGGCGACGGTTGGTGGCGGCGGCATCGAAGCCGGGCGAGATCAGCACCGTGCCGCCCTGCAGCAGCGGCGGACGCAGGCTGGTGATGAGGCCGATGACATGGAACATCGGCGCGTCGCAGAGGAAGATGCTGGCATTGCCGACCCGGCCCAGCACGCCGAAGTTGACCGCGGTGGCCAAGGCATTGCGCTCGGTGACGATGACGCCCTTTGGCAGGCCTGACGTGCCCGATGTGTAGAGGATGATCGACGGCATATCGTCGGCGGACAGGGGACGGCGCTGCGCTGGCTGCGCGGCTTCCACGGCGGCTGCGAAGGCCGTGACCTCGATGGTGATACAGCCCTTGGGCAGCGTTGCGGCCAGCGGCGCGTCATGCAACAGCAGCGCCGGATCGCAATCGGCAAGGATCGCCTGCTGTTCGGCACCGGCAAGCCGCCAGTTGACCGGCACGAAGATGGCGCCAAGCCGCATTGCGGCCTGTTGCAGGATCAGCAGATCGGCGCTGTTGCGGGCCAGCGTGGCGATCCGTTGCCCCTGCTTGACGCCGTAGCCAGTCTCGAGGACGCCGATGGCGCGCTGGATGGCTTCGTCAAGCGCGGCATAAGTCCAGCGCCGGCCGGATGCCAGGTCGACGCAGGCGAGACGATCCGGTTGTGCCCTGGCATGCAGGGCCACGGGATCGGGCGTTGTCCAGGCCGGCATTCGCATCTCCTCCCAGATTGCGTCGGTGGTTTATGGCATCATCTGGCCTTGTCGTAAGCGCCGAGACCCGGCTTGTAGCTCTTTTCGTCGATAAACTGGCGGATGCCTTCCTTGCGGCCCGAATTGTCGTGGAAGTTCGCCGCCTCCTGGGCGCGGACGAGATAGTCCTCGGCATTGTCATAGGTCATCTCGGCAACACGGCGGATGGCGTCCTTGGTTGCCTTCAGCGCAATCGGGTTCTTCTTCAGCAAGGTGTTGGCGACCTCGGTGACCCGCGTCTTCAGATCCGCCAGCGGCAGGCTTTCATTGACCAGCTTCCAGGCGGCGGCCTTTTTGCCGTCGATGAGTTCGCCGGTCAGTGCGTGGTACATGGCATCGCGCATCGACAGGAGGTCGACCACCACTTTGGTGGCGCCGCCGCCGGGCAGGATGCCCCAGTTGATCTCGGACAAGGCGAACTGCGCCTCGTCGGCGGCAAAGGCGAGGTCGCAAGCGAAGAGCGGACCATAGCCGCCGCCAAAGCACCAGCCATTGACCATGGCGATGGTCGGCTTGCCGTACCAGCGCAGACGCCGCCACCAGCCATAGGCTTCCGCTTGCGCCTTGCGGATGGCACCAAGGCCCTTGGCCTCGGTCTCGCGGAAATACTCCTTGAGGTCCATGCCGGCCGACCAGGCGCTGCCTTCGCCCGACAGCACCAGCACGCCGACATCGTCGCGGAACTCGAGTTCGTCGAGGACCTCCATCATGCGCCGGTTGAGCGCCGGGTTCATGCAGTTGCGCTTGTCCGGCCGGTTGAAGCGCACCCAGGCGATGTCGTTCTCGATGTCGAAGGCAACGGTCTCATCGGTCATGTCGGTATCCTCCCGCCCCACCTCAGCCATGGAAAATTGCTATGGAGCATAGCTATCTCGATTGCTATGTCGCATAGTCTTTTTCGCTTGACAAGGGCAGGGATCGCGGCGATCGGTTGCGGCATGGACGAAACCCAGCTTCACACCGGCCGAGCCGGACCAGACGCGATGTCCGACGACGCGCTCGACGCGCAGATCGGCTACAATCTCAAGCGTGCCTCGGCTTTCGCGCTCAATGATTTCGCGATCGAACTGACCGATGCGGGCCTGCGTCCGGTCACCTATGGCATGCTGGCACTGATCGATGAGCGGCCTGGCATGCGCGCCGCCGAGCTCTGCCGCCTGCTCGGCATGAAGAGCGCCAACATGGCACCGCTGCTGGCCGAGCTGGAAGAGCGCGGACTGGTCGAACGCGACGACCATGCCGAGGACAAGCGCGTGCGGATGCTGACGCTGACGAAGGCCGCACGAGAAGCCATGCCGGGCTGGCGGCGACAGGTTCGCCGGCACGAGGACCGGTTCCTGCAACGGCTGACGAAGAAGGAGCGGGCGACGCTGCTGCGCCTGCTGCGCCTGATCTGGACGGACGAAGATTGAGGGCCGCCTAGCTGGTCTCCGCCTCCGGCGCCGAAAGCCGCAGCAGCAGCGCGAGCAGCGCGATCACCGGCGGGACGAGGAAGCACCAGACATTGGCGAAGGCAAAGCCGAGTGCGGCGGCCGCGCAGCCGGCGGCGAACACGGCGACCGCGGCCGCCATGCGCCGCAGGCGGGCGATCAGGGCAGGGCGGGCCTCCGGTGCAGTGCCGCCGATGAGATCGGCGAGGTCGATCATGATCTGGGTGGTGGTGCCGGTCATCAGCGTTGAGGGTGGTGCTGCCGCCAGATGAACCCGGTGCACCGCGTTCTGGATCGCCATCGCGGCGACCAGTACCATGCCGGTGACGATCGCGGCCGCGCTGTCGCCGCTGGCGAAGGGGCCAAAGCGGATTGCCAGCGCGGCGCCGATGACGAGTAGCGCCAGCTTGGTTCCTAACAGGACCCCGAGCGCCTGATGTCCCCGCCGGCGCAAGCGCTCGCCGGCCAGCCGGGTCAGGATGACGACGATGCAGAACACCGGCAGCGCCAGCAGCTTTGCCAGCACGCCCGAAATGCCGAGCACCAGCGAGGCGCCGAGCGTGACGAAATTCCCCGTCACATGCGCGGTGAACAGGCCCTGCAGCGCCAGGAAACCAGCCGTATCGACATAGCCGCCATTGAGGCTCAACAGCAGCGGCAGTGTGGGCTTCATGGCGGCATCTCGCGTCAGGGGGCCAGACAGCGTCTCATATCCCGGCGCGGCGATCTACTTCCGCGCGGGATCTTGCCGTCACGAGTGCTGCATAGGCGGCGCCGAAGGAAGGGGCCCGAACGTCATGGCGTCACTGGGGCCAGGAAACGGTCGGGCGCCAGCGCCGCGGCGGTGACACCGAGGGCTGTGACATCCTCGGCCAAGGGCAGGCCCCGCATCAGCGCCGAACTCAGCCTGGCCAAGCTCAGCGAGACCTGGAAACCGTAGCCGCCCTGGCCGCCAAGCCAGAAGAAACCGGGCAGGCGGGGGTCGAAGCCGGCGACCGGCGTGCGGTCGGGCGCGAAGGTGCGCAGGCCCGCCCACGGCGTCGAAGGACGGCCGATGCGCATGGAGGTTGCCTGTTCGATGCGGTCGACGGCGATGGCGACGTCGATGTCTTCCGGATACGCGTCGCAAGGCTCGGAATCGGTCTCGTCGGCGAGCGAGCCGATCAGCCTGCCGGCATCGGGTTTGAAGTAGAACTGTTCGTGCAGGTCGACCACCAGCGGCCAGCTGGCGATGTCGGTGCCTAAAGGCGGATCGAACAGGAAAGCGGTACGGCGCTTGGGCTGGAAGCCGAGGCCGGAGAGCCCCGCCAGGCCAGCGACGACATCGACCCAGGCGCCGGCGGCGTTGACGACGATGTCGGCTGCGTAGGCACCGGCGCTCGTTTCCACCCGCAAGCGGCCGCCGTCTTGCGATATGGTGTGGACCTCCTCGCCGGTGCGGATGGTGCCGCCGCTCGCCTTCAGCGCCGAGGCGCAGGCTGCCAGCATCTTGCCGGTATCAACATCCACCGCGTCCGGCTCATAGACGCCGCCGCAAGTGACTTCAGTGGCAATGACCGGGACCAGCGCGTGCAGTTCGGCCGCCGACAGACGCCGCACGCTGGGCACCAGCGCCTGCAACTCGCCGGCCAGCCGGTCTATTGCCGCGCCGTCGTCGCCCCAGCCGACATGCAGCGCGCCGCGCCGATGGGCGACGAAGCCGCCTTCGATGATCGCCTGCCGGCTGGCCAGCGTCAGCCCGCGCACCAGCCGGTTGCCATAGGTCTCGGTGAACAAAGCGGCGGAGCGGCCGCTGGCGTGGTAGCCGAGATGCGGCTCGCGCTCGATGACGGTGACGGCGGCCCAGTCCCGGACGGCGGCAGCCAGCGACAGGCCGGCAATGCCACCACCGATGACGACGATTTTTTTGGAAGGATTCGACTGCATCCGTCAGTCGTAAAAATGATTTCGTATCCAGTCAAACTGCGCGACCTTCCCTCGGTCGTTTGCGCATCCTCTACAAGGCCACAATCCGCCCCAATCCTCGCCGAACTGCCTCGCGATAGGCAAGATCCGCCGCCACCAGGTCCTCCATGGCAACACCCATGGCCTTGTAGACGGTGATCTGGTCGGCGCTGATTCTTCCCGGCCGCTGCCCAAGCAGCATTTCGCCAAGCTCGGTTCCGGTTTGCGGATCGAAGCCATTGAGTTCGCAAGAGCCGACCGGGGTCGGGGCGAAGGCGTCCCTGGTCTCGACGAACAGGCTCGCCCGGCCGACAAGCTCGACCGGCAGCTCGCCGCCGGGCGGCGCGACGCCCACTGACGAGACATGCGTGCCGGGCCGCACCCATTCGGCTGAAATCACCGGCTGGTAGGAATGCGTTGCCAGGCCGACGACATCCGATGAGCGCACCGCGGCCTCGAGATCACTGACGGCGACAACGCCCGGATGCCGCGCTGCAAGTGCCTGCGCGTCCGCGAATTCTTTCGAGACGACGCGGATGTCGGTGAAGTCTCGCACCAGCGGCAGAAGGTGCACGTGCTGGCCAGCCTGCACGCCGGCGCCGACCACCGTCGCGACCCTGGCGTCGCGGCGGGCCAGTTCCCGCACCGAGAGCACGGCCGAGCCGGAGGTGCGCACGGCGGTGATATAGGTACCGTCCATGACGCAGACCGGCATGCCCGTTTCCGGGTCGAACAGATGGATGGTGGCGAGGTGGCTGGGGACGGACCGGGCGATGTTGCCTTCGAACACGTTGACGATCTTCACCGTCAGATGCATGCCCGCCATCCAGGCCGGCATCGCCAGCGAATAGCCAGCCTGCGGAATGTCGAGCTGTGGCCGCGCCGGATTGACGATCTCGCCGCTGGACAATGCCTTGAAGCCCTCTGCCAACACATCGAGAAGCTGGCGCAGGTCGATGCACGTTTTCACCTCGGCTTCGCTCAGGATGAGCACAGGTGTGTCGCCCTTGGTCTGGGCACTGCGGGAGGTCGGTGTGGTTGATGTCATGGGATCTTGCCTTGGTCGGGTTGCGTTGCCCGCCAACGGTATTGCCAGTCGATAGCGTGATGAAATATGCTATTTTCACGATTTTGGCGTGATAATCGCGCTGTTTCACGCCAAGAAGTGTGAATTCTGAAATGAACGATCTCGACCGTATCGACCGCTCGCTGCTGCGCTTGTTGCAGGAGGATGGCCGTCGCACGACGCTTGATCTGGCCCGCCGCGTCGGCCTGTCGCCGACCGGGGCGGCGCAACGCATCAAGCGGCTGTTCGCCGAAGGCTTCATCCGGGCGGTACGGGCCGTTCTCGACCCGGCCCGGATCGGGCAGGCGCAACTCGTCTTCATCGAGGTGCGGCTCGATCATACGGCGCCGCATGTCTTCGACCGCTTCGCCGAGGCGGTGCTGCGGGCGCCCGAGATCATCGAATGCCACATGGTGGTTGGCGGCTTCGATTATCTGGTCAAGGCGCGCATCGCCGACATGGCGATGTTCCAGGATTTCCTGCAGCGGGTGATCCTGCCGCTGCCGGGTGTCAGGGAGACGCATACCTACGCCTCGATCGCCAATGTGAAGCCGGACGCGTTGCTGCCGATCTAGGGCTCAGGACAAAGGCCCTTCCCCTGCATCGAGCAGCCATTGCCGTACCGCCTGCGTTGGCTCGGGATGGCGCTGTTTTCTCGGCATCACGACATAGAAATCCTGCGTGCCGCGCATTTCGCCGCTGACCGGCTGGACCAGCCGGCCGGCAGCGAGATCGGCGGCGACGAGGAAACGGCTGGCCAGCGCTATGCCCTGGCCGGCGATGGCGGCGTCGATGGCGAGGCTGGTCTGGTTGAAGCGCATGCGTTTCAGTTCGGCCGTCATCCGCAGGCCGACGACCTTTTCCATGAACTCCGGCCACAGATTGTGCGCATCGTGCAGCAGGACATGGTGCTGGATTTCGGCCGCGGCGATTTCGGTTGTGTCGGCCGGCAGCAGGGTCGGGCTGCAGATTGCGATGACCTGCTGGGGAAACAACAGGTCGACGATCAGGCCGGCGCCGAAAGGCGGGCGGCCTTGCCTGACAGCAATGTCGACGCCGTCAGCCTGAAAACTCGACAGGCTTTCGCTGGCCAGCACGCGCAGGTCGACCAGCGGGTTGCCAGCCATGAAATCCTGCAGCCGGGGGATCAGCCATTTGGTGGCAAAACTCGGTGTCACGCTGATCGTCAGCCGCGCCGGCTCGGGGCGCAACAGCAGCGTCGCCTCCGAGATCAGGTCGAAGGCGCGGCGGATGTTGGGCACATAGGCGCGGCCCTCGTCGGTCAGCGCCAGGCCGCGCGGCAGCCGCTCGAACAGTTTTGTGCCGAGATCGGCCTCCAGGCCGCGAATGTGCTGGGCGACCGCCCCTTGCGTGACGTTCAGCTCCTCGGCGGCGATGCGGAAGTTGAGATGGCGTGCCGAGGCCTCGAAGGCGCGCAGCGCATTCAGTGGCGGCAGGCTCAGGAAGGCTTCGGGCATGCAGGAGTTTTTCTACTGGTTGATTTCAGGCATTCTGGTTCGAACCGGGTGGAAAAACCAGCTATATCAGCGCCCACAACCCAAAAACACCGCTAGCGGTGCCCGCCAACCCGAAAAGGAAAACTCAATGAGTGTAGAAAAAGTGGCTGTTGTCGTGGCCGGTGGCAGCGGCATGGGCGCGGCGGCCGCCAAGCGCCTGGCGGCGGACGGCTTCAAGGTCGCCATCCTGTCGTCGTCGGGCAAGGGCGAGGCGCTGGCCAAGGAGTTGGGTGGGCTCGGCGTCACCGGCTCCAACCAGTCGAATGACGACCTGCTGCGCCTGGTCGACCTGACGCTGGAGCGTTTTGGCCGCATCGACGTGCTGGTCAACAGCGGCGGCCACGGCCCGCGCGCGCCGATCCTCGAGATCACGGACGAGCAATGGCACACCGGCATGGATGTCTATCTGCTCAACGTCGTCAGGCCGGTGCGCATCGTGGCGCCGCAGATGGTCAAGCAGAAGGGCGGCGCCATCATCAATATCTCGACGGCCTGGGTCGCCGAGCCGAGCCCGATGTTCCCGACATCGGCCGTGTTCCGCGCCGGCCTTGCCGCCTACACCAAGATCTTCGCCAACACTTACGCCGCCGACAATGTGCGCATGAACAATGTGCTGCCCGGCTGGATCGACAGCCTGCCGGCCACCGAAGAGCGCCGCGACAACGTGCCGATGCAGCGTTACGGGACGAGCGAGGAGATCGCGGCGACGATCGCTTTCCTGGCATCGGAAGGCGCCGGCTACATCACTGGCCAGAACATCCGCGTCGATGGCGGTGTTATCCGGGCGCTGTGAGGCGTCGGCCGGCACGGAGCTCCGCCACTCTTGTGGCCCATGCGCAATTCTTTCAATCATTTCTTGAAATCGGTACCGGCCGTTTCATGGTTTGATGGCGCCTGCCAAGAGGGGAGGCATCATTGACCGACTTCATCGGATTGCCGAAGGCCGAAGTGCACATCCATATCGAGGGCTGCTTCGAGGCCGACGATGTGATCAGGAACTGCGAGCAAGCCGGCATTCCGTTGCGCGCGCCGCGCGACAGGCTTTTCGAAGCCCATGACCTCAAGAGCTTCCTCGAGATGCTCGACTGGTTGTGCGGGACGTTCCGCACGCGCGAGCAGCTCGCCACGACGGCCTACAAGTTTGCGCAGCGCATGGGCCGAAGCGGCGTGCGTTATGCCGACGTCATCGTCAACCCGACGCACTGGCCGTACTGGTACAACAACATTCCGGGGATGATCGACGCGTTCGATGCGGGTTTCGCGGCCGCCGAGCAAGATGGGCACCCGCCGGTCGGGCTTTGCGTCAGCCTGCTGCGCACCCAGTCGGCGGCGGAAGCGATCGAACTGGTGGAGTTGCTGAGCGCGATCGGGCACAGGCGTGTCGTCGCCTTGTCGATCGACGGCAACGAAGCGGCTGCCGGCCGCACCGGCCCGCGCTTCGCCGAGGCGTTTCGCCGTGCCGGCGCGGCGGGTTTGCGGCGCACCGTTCATGCCGGCGAGTCGAGCGGCCCGGAAGGGGTTCGCGACGCCATCGAACTGCTGGGCGCCGACCGCATCGACCACGGGGTGCGGGCGATCGAGGACCCGGAACTCGTCGACTTGCTGGCGCAAAGGCAGATTCCCCTGGGCGTCTGTCCGGTCTCCAATCTGGCGCTCGGCGTCTATCCCTCGCTTGCCGAACATCCGCTCGACGTCCTGCGCAAGGCCGGTGTCCCGGTCTCGATCAACACCGACGATCCGTCGCTGCTCGACACCACGCTCGAAGCCTCCTACGCCGCCTGCGCCGAGGCCTTCGCCTGGGATGACGAAACCATCCGCCAGCTCGCCGCGACATCGGTGCAGGCGAGCTACGCCGATCCGGCGCTGAAGGCGCGGATCCAGGCCGATCTGGCGGCCTGGCGGAGCTAACGGCCGCTGCAGATTTTGCCAAGAAATATCTTGCGCGGCCACCAGCGCAGCGTCGTCCGTCGCCATCGTGCTGTCTGGCAGATTACGCGGTCAGGGCTTCCGGCTGTTCGAAAAGCGCATGAAGCTCGGAGACCGGCATTGGACGGCCAAACAACCAGCCCTGGACATCCGTGCAGCCATTCTCCCTGACCAGCCTGTACTGGTCCTCGGTCTCGACGCCTTCGGCGGTCGTCGTCATGCCGAGCGTGGTGCCGAGTTCGGCGACGGCCTTGACGATCGCCCGGCTTTCGCTGCTCTCGCACATCAGGCTGACGAAGCTGCGGTCGATCTTGATGCGGTTGAACGGGAACGACCTGAGATAACTCAGCGAGGAATAGCCGGTGCCGAAATCGTCCATGGCTATGGAGATGCCGAGGTCGCGCAGGCTGTGCAGCGTGTTTAGCGTGTTTTCGTTGTTCGCCAGCAGCACCGACTCGGTGATCTCCAGCTCAAGCCGTGACGGCAGCAGGCCTGAAGCCGCGAGCGCGGCGGCAACCTGAAGCGGCAGCCCCTGTTGTTTGAACTGGGCGGGCGAGAGATTGACCGCGACCTTGACGGGCAGGGGCCATTTCACGGCATCGGCGCAGGCACGCCGCATGATCCACTCGCCAAGCGGGTCGATGACGCCCGTCTCCTCGGCCAATTGGATGAACTCCGACGGCGGCAGCAGGCCGAGGCGCGGATGGTTCCATCGCACCAGCGCTTCGAAGCCGGTGAGTTGCGAGGTCTTTGCGTCGTGCAGCGGTTGATAGTGCAGGACGAACTGTTCCTTTTTCACGCCGAGCGCCAGTTCGGATTCGAGTTGGCGCCGCTCCTGCAGTCTCGCGTCCATTCCTGGCTCGAACGACCTGCAGGTCCCGCGGCCTTCCATCTTAGCCTTGTACAAGGCAAGGTCGGCGTTGCGGATAAGGGTTTCCGAATTTTGCCCGTCGTCGGGGAAGACGGCGATGCCGATGCTGCCGCCGATGTTGATCTTGTGGCCCTGGATGGAGAATTCGTCGGACAGGGCATGAATGACGCGGCTTGCCAGCACGCCGGCCTCGTCGTTGCCGTCGAGCAGGAGCTGGAGGATGACGAACTCGTCCCCGCCAATTCTCGCGACCATGGCGGTTTCGCCGGCATGTTGTTTCAACCGCTTCGCCACCGCACCGAGCAACTCGTCGCCGACCGGATGGCCGAGCGTGTCGTTGACCGGTTTGAAACGATCGAGATCGACGCAATGGACGGCCAGCTTCTCGCCGTCCCTGAGGCTTCTCAATGCCTCGTCCATCGTTTCGGCGAGGAGGCCTCGGTTGGGCAGGCCGGTGAGAATGTCATGCGTGGCCAGGTGCTGGATCTCGGCGGTGCGTTCCTCGACCCGCCGCTCCAGGGTCTCGGCAGCCTCGACCTGCATCGTCATCGTCCGCCCGATCGCGTACCAGCAGGCCAGCGCCAGCAGCGTGACCACCGCGACCGCCGCATAACCGGCCAATTCGAATTCACGCACGGACTGGACGTCCAGGTTACTGTCGAACCGGCTGTTGGGGAAACCGGCCCAGAGACGCCATGCGCTCCTGGGATCGTTGAGTGAGAGCGGGATGACTTCGGAATAGATCAGATTGGGGTCCGCCGCCGTGAAGGCACGGGAATCCGCCGCCAGGGCTGTCGACATCTTGTGCTGGTCGGATTCAAACCCGTAGCCTGAATTGACAATGATGTAGTCGTTGCTCGGCAACAGTTTCCGCAGCGCCGAGGTGAGCATGATCGCCGACACGGAGCCCCGCAGGCTACCATCCTGGCCGAAGACCGGGACCGAAAGGATGAAGCCTGAGCGATCGGCGTCATTGCCGGTGTGGATGAAATCGGTGTTGTCGCAGGTGATGAGTTCCTTCGTGCCGATAATCGGCACATTCAACCCGTCAATGGCGCTCGAATTCGGATAGTTCGTCTTCAGCCAGGCGAGTTGTTTGGCCAGCTCATGGTATTCATAGGTCTCGACCTCTTCCGGAGGGCGGGTCAGCGCATTCTCGTCCAGCTTCGCGTGTTTGGCGCTGCCAGCCGCATCGGATCTCGCCTTGGCATTCACGATCAACTGGTCGAATTGGAGGATCGGCTCCTCGAGCTTGCCGGTCACCGCATCGAAGCGGTCCGGGTTGAAATCCAGCGGCAGGAAGTAAACCTCGGAAATGGAGACGTTGTTGGCGAGGTTGTTGTAGATCTGCTGGATTGTCGCGCGGCCTTCGTCGCCCAGATTTGTGCCGTGCCGGTCGAGGTTTCGGACGCTGGGCAGATAGGTCAAGGTCCGCACATTTTCATAGACGGCTCGCAAGGCGTCTTCGACGGTCTTGGCCGTCGCTCTGGAAGCTGCCTGGGAATTCTCGAGATAGCGCTCCTTGGCCAGCGCGAAGTTTCGCTGGGCATCGATATGCAACGCCGCCAGCGTCGCCGCGCCGGTCAACAGGATCACAACAAATCCGGCCGCTCGCCTGAATGCGTTCATCAGCGCCCCACCATCGAGTGACGAGGATTACCGGAGAGCGGTTTAGGAAGCGCTAATGGGATATGTCTTTCTTTACCGGTCCCAAGCGCTGCGGCGCATCAAATCCGGCAAATCCGGACCCTTTCTTTCGCGGGCGGGCAGGCCAAGCTGGGCAAGGCGGTTCAGTTCGCTGGCACCGCCTGCTGGTCGGCGTCGGTAAGCGTGCCCAGGAAGGCGACGATATCGTCGATCTCGGCACCGGTTAGCGCTGGCTTGTCGCCGGGTTTTTTGCCGTTGAAGGGCGGATCCTGATTTAAGTTCGGCCAGTAAGCCTTTGGCAGATCGTCGTATTTCCTGACCGTGCCGTCGGCATTCTTGGGATACCAGTGGCCGGGATCGGTGTCGCGGCTGGCGTAGAAGGCGACGGCGTCGCGCAGCGTGTGGAAAGTGCCGTTGTGGAAGAAGCTCCTGCGCAGCGCGACGTTGCGCAGGGTCGGCGTCTTGAACAGGCCGCAATATTCAGTGCGGCCACGAAAATCGGTGCGCAGCGGGCCGCACAGGCCGAGATCGACATAGGCGGGATCGGCATTGGCGGGAATCGCCGCATTGCGCGGCACGGCGATGGCGATCAGGCCGAAATCGGTGAATTGCGGCGGCTCGCCGTCATTGGCGGGTTCGCTGAGATGACAGCTGGCGCAATTGCCCTTTGTCTCGTCTTCGAACAGCGCGCGGCCGCGCATTTCCTGCGCCGTGAGCTCAGCCTTGCCGGCGAGGAAAGCATCGTAGCGGCTGGAGTAGGGATAGAAGTCGGGCGCGCTCTGCTCGAACGTGCCGAGTGCTTCGGCGGCGGCGTCGAAGGCATCACCCGGATGGTCGAACACGTCGGCGCCGAAGGTTGCCTTGAACTCGCCGGCGTAGGCGGCCTTGCGCAAGGCGACGTTGACGGCGCCTTCATCCTTGTTGGCCATCTCGAAGGGCGAGAGCAGGGGGATCTTCGCCTGGTCCTTGCCGTGGTCGGCGCGACCGTCCCAGGTCAGGCCACCGGTCGGGCCATTGTCGACGCTCTCGTCGCCTTCGTCCTCGGAATCGTAGAAATGCTCGGTGAAGGCGGGCGCGGCCTGCAGATAGCGCAGCGACGGCACGGCGCGCACGCCCGGCCGGTCGAGGTTTGGCCCGCCCATCTCGACCGGCGCGGCCGAGGCCGGGCCGAAGGCGTGGCGCGGATCGTGGCAGGACGAACAGGCCTGCTTGCCCGAGGCGGAAAGCGCCGGGTCGAAGAACATTTTTTTGCCAAGTGCGGTCAGCGCCTGCGCCCGCGCGAAGGCCTGCGCGCGCGACATCGGGCCGGGGTGGACGCCATCTGGTGCCGCCGTGTTTGCGGGCGCGGCGAAGCTTACCATCGATGCCGCGGCGATCACTGCCGCCCGGCTTTTCCATCGTCCCATTGCCATAGCTGCAGTCCGTTTTCGATCCCGCAACTAAGTATCCTGTGCAACGGATTCATGACCCAGCCTTGCGTTCACGAAACCGTGTTCGAGGGGTCGGCAAATGTCACAAAGGTGACAAGGCATGGAAGTAGCTCCATTCGTGCGTTTTCGTTGCCCATGCGTGTCGTCCTCCAGCCATTCCCCAGCCACGAGGCATCTTCCCATGACCAGGTCCTTTCTCTCCCTTTGCCTCGCCTCGACGGCGCTGGCATCGTTCGCCGGTGCTGCCCACGCCGCTCCTCCCGGCTACGACAAGATCGACACTGTCGTCGTCATCTATGCCGAGAACCGCAGCTTCGATAATCTCTATGGCGGTTTCCCCGGCGCCAACGGCCTGGCCAATGTCTCGGCCGATCAGGCGCGCCAGCTTGACCGTGACGGCAAGCCGCTTTCAGAATTGCCGCCGGCCTGGGGCGGGTTGACCGCCAAGGGGGTGACGCCTGTTGTAACCGAGGCGCAGTCGGCGCATCTCGCCAATGCCAGCTTCGCCATCGACGATGCCAGCGGCTTCAACGAGAAAACCTCCGTCGTCACGCGCGACCTCTGGCACCGCTTCTATCAGGAGCAGATGCAGATCGATGGCGGCAAGAACGACAAATTCGCCGCCTGGGCCGATTCCGGCGGTCTGGTCATGGGCCATTATGACGGCTCCGGCCTGCCGATGTGGGCGGTGGCCAAGAAATACGTTCTGGCCGACAATTTCTTCCAGGGCGCCTTCGGTGGCTCCTTCCTCAACCATATCATGCTCGCCTGCGCCTGCGCGCCGGTCTATCCGCATGCCGACACCAGCCCGGTGAAAGGGCAGATCGCGGTCGTCGAGGCCGATGGCAAGACGCTGAAGGTGGCCGACAATTCGCCGGCCTCAGCACTTGGCGGCGCGCCGAAATTCGTCAATGACGGCGCCATCACGCCCGATTTCTACGCCGTCAACACCATGCAGCCGCCCTACCAGCCGAGCGCCAACAAGCCGGCCGAGGGCGGCGACAAGACCCTGGCCGATCCGGCGCAGCCGACGACGCTGCCGCCGCAGCACGACATCACCATCGGCGACCTGCTGTCGCTGAAGAGGATCGACTGGGCCTGGTATGCCGGCGCCTGGCAGGCGACGCTCGACGGCAAGAATGCGACGCCGGTGCCGAACTTCCAGTTCCATCACCAGCCGTTCAACTATTTCGCCGCCTATGCGCCCGGCACCGCGGCGCGGACCGAGCACCTCAGGGATGGCGGCCTGGACGGCACCGAGTTCATCAAGGCGATCGACGACGGCAAGCTGCCTTCGGTGAGTTTCTACAAGCCGCAAGGCAATCTCAACGAGCACAGCGGCTATGCCGACGTGACATCGGGCGACCAGCATCTGGCCGACCTCGTCGCGCATCTGGAGAAGAGTCCGCAATGGAGCCATATGCTGGTGGTCGTCACCTATGACGAGAATGGCGGCTTCTGGGACCACGTCGCGCCGCCCAAGGCCGACCGCTGGGGTCCGGGCAACCGCATCCCGGCCTTCATCATCTCGCCCTATGCCAGGATGGGCACGGTCGACCACACGCAATATGACACGACGTCGATCCTGCGCTTCATCACCGCGCGCTACGATTTGCCGGCGCTCTCCGGCATCGTCGCCCGCGACAAGGCGCTTGCCGCCAATGGCGAGCCACCGATGGGAGATCTGAGTGCGGCGCTTGATCTCAGCCGGTAGGCTTGGGCCGCTAACCGCCTGATCTCCGGATCAGGTCGCGGCCGATCGGCTTCGGCGTCTCGCTGCGCAGCACCAGCGCCGTGGTGACCGCACCATGGCGCGCCACGGCGTCGACGATGGTTTCAAGGTGGGCGGGCGAGGGCACGACCACTTTCAGGATGAAGCAGTCCTCGCCGGTCAGCCGGTGCACCTCGGTAATCTCGGGCATTTCGGCGAACTGCTTCAGGCACGGGCGGATGTGCTCATGCGTGGTGCGCACGCGGATGATCGCCATCATGCCGAGGCCAAGGGCCGCCGGATCGATCACCGCGGTGTAGCCGGCAATGACGCCGCGCTCCTCCAGCCGCTTGACCCGCTCGGAAGTCGCCGGCTGCGACAGGCCGACCCGCCGGCCAAGCTCCGATATGCCTATGCGGCCGTTTTCCTGCATGGCCTCGATGATGGCGATGTCGGTCGGGTCGAGCGGCGCGCGGTCATCGCTGTTCTTCATGGTCACCTTGAATCCATCGGCAACAAAGGGATTTTTCCGATGGTTTCCCATTCTCGATGCCAGCGCAAGACGCCACCATGCACCATCGATCGATAAGAGCGAGGCGACATGACGCATTTCATCATCCTGCCGGGTAGTGGCGGTTCGGGTCCGGCGCATTGGCAATCGCGCTGGGAAAGCGCCAATCCGGCGATGCGGCGCTTCCAACCCTCAAGCTGGGACCTGCCCGATTTCACCGACTGGCTGGCGGCGCTGGAAGGCGCGGTGATCGCGGCGCCGGAGCCGCCTGTGCTGGTCGCGCACAGCCTGTCCTGCCTGCTGATCGCGCACTGGCAGAAGATTTCGCGAAGGCCTGTCAAGGCGGCCTTGCTGGTCGGCGTTCCCGATCCGGCGTCAGCGGTCTTTCCTGGATATGGCATGGCCTTTGCCAGAATTCCCGAGGGCCGGTTGCGCTTCGCCTCGCTGGTGGTGACCAGCACCGACGATCCCTATGGCTCGCAGGAGTATGCCGAGGCGCGGGCGAGGCAATGGGGCAGCCGTTTGACCGTGATTGGATCGTTCGGCCACATCAATGCCGATAGCGGCCTTGGCGACTGGCCGGAAGGTTTTGCGCTTCTCGAGGGTCTGGTGTCCGAGGCCTGAAGGCGCTCAGCCGCCATTCACCAGGGCAAGGATCAGCTTCTGCAGATTGCCGCCCTGGCCGAGTTCGACACGGTCGAAATCGCGGCTTGCCTGGCGCTGCGCCTGCGAGAGCGCGGACAGGCGCTTGGTCATCTCGGTCCGGATCTTGCTGCATTTGGGGTCGTCGGCAACCGTGAGGCCGACGGTCGCCGCCTCGATCTTGCGCACCATGTCGACAATGGTCGCGCCATGCACCCTTTCATGGGCGCTGACGCCGGCAAGGAAAACCTCCCAGTTCTTCTGGATGGCTGGCGGCAGCGGCGCGGAAGGGCTGGGCAAGGTGTAGGTGATGATCAGCTTTGGCTCCGCCGAGACGAGCACGCAGGCTCCGGCCCGCGCCTGATAGTCCCTGGTCCAGGTCAGCTTGAAATTGGTGTGGGCGATGGCGCGGGCAACACCGACATTCGGCCCGTTCTCGCCGATCGAGCGATAGAGTTCGGCTCCGGACTGGCCTGAAATGGCGTAGGTCTCGACCTTCTCGACCGGCTTCCACTGCGCATGGGCGGTCACAGGCAAGGCCACCAGGGCGGCCAGCAAAAGACACAGACGAACACAGGCTCCCAACACCGCTCTCTCCAAACCCGAACCACATGACTTTGCCGAACAGGCAATGCCAGGGGATCGCTTTTCCTATATGCTGCCGGCGGGTGCTGCAATTGTCAGGGGGGAAATCATGAGGGCTGGATATCTCATCGTCGCCGGTGCCGTGGCTACGCTGCAGGCCGCGCAGCCGGCTTTTGCCGCGTCCTGCGGCTGGGCTGCCAAGATGGAGGAAGATGAGGGCGGCAGCGTGCTGACGGCCTCGGTCTGCGGCGGACCGAAGGGCGATGCGCATCTGATGCTGACCTGTTTCGACACGCCGGTGCTGAGCTACGACCTCGGTGCGAGCGGCCAGCAACTGGAGCCTGGCATCAGCGGCGCGTTCGACTTCAAGGCCGACGGCAAGACGGTGACCAAGACACTGCAGCTGGAGGCCATGTACAATTACCTCGTGGTCAATCTCGCTAAGGCTGATCCGCTTTTGGACCTGCTGCGTTCGAAGGGCGATGTGTCAGTCAGCGCGGCCAAATATGGCGATATGAGCTTCCCGCTGAAGGGTTCAAGCGGGGCAATCGGCAAGGTGCTGGCGCAGTGCGGCAAGGCGAAGCCCGCCGGTGATGCGGATTGATTGGCAGGGCGCTGTTGTAACGTTGAGCCTGATGTATCCAAGCTTGCGCTGCCCCTCATTGCCCTGCACGTCCTCCGCAGCAGCTGCGGAGGGTGGACCGGGCAGCGATTTCGCCAATCGCCGGCGCAGGAAAGCCCGAGCCAGGATGTAAGTTCAGCGACGCCAAAACGGCTTCGCGATCTCCGCCTCGACTTCAGCCATGGTCAGCCCGATGTCGTCGACCAGTTCGGGCGTATCCGTCGCCATGCGCGCAAGCTGCCAGCGAAAATAGGCACGCTCGTCCCAGGCCGCGATCAAGCTCCTCAAGCCGGGCCGGCCCGACGCGCCGGTTGCCTTGGCCGGCGGATCGCGAAATTCCAGCTGCAGCGCGCCGTAAAACTCGGCTACATTGGTCAGCATGTTTTTCATCGCTCGCTCCTTGGCATGAACAGCCCTGTTCGGAGGGCATGCGAGGAGCTTCGCCCTCGGCCAGCAATCGCACCATCGGGCAGATGCGGTGTTTGGGGTCCCGCATTTGTAGTATTCTGCGTCCATCACAGTTGAAGCCATGTCCGTCCAATGGCAGAAAATTGCCATGAATCGTACCGCGACGTCTTCACCGGCTCTGTCCGACCGCGAGCGCGCGGTGGCGGAAAAATTTGCCTCGGGCCTTACCTATCGCGAGATCGGCGAGGCGCTGTTCATCGCCCCCTCGACCGTCCGCACTCATCTCGCCGCGATTTACGACAAGCTTGGCGTTCGCAACAAGGTCGCTCTTGCATCGCACTTTAACGGCACCTCCGGCGCGCGGCAGGACGGGCCGTCGCCCTTGCCCGACGCCCCGCCGGTGCTTGCCATATTCCCGATCGAAAGCCTGAATTCCGAGGAGCGCTGGCGCCGCTTTGCCGATGGCCTGTCGTCGGACATCACCATCGACCTTACACGCTACGCCGATTTACCGGTCATCGCCTTCCACACCATGAAATCGCTGGGCAGCAAGCCCGCCGACTTCGCCGCGGACGGCAAGGCTCTGGGCGCCGCCTATATCGTGTCGGGCCAGTTGCGCGCCGACGACCGGCGGGTTCGGTTGACGATCCAGCTTGCCGATGCACGCAACGGCGTCAGCCTGTGGAGCGAGCGCTACGACCGCCCGCTCGAGGACATTTTCACGCTGCAGGACACCCTGACTGAAAGCGTCATCAATGTTCTGGCCGGCAGTTTTGGCACGCTGGCCACGGTCGGCCGCAATGCAGTTCGCCGCAAGCCGCCCGCCAGCTTGCGGGCCTATGACCTTTATCTGCTGGGTGTCGAACAGCAGAACATATTCAGCCGCCCCGGCAATGTCGCCGCGATCAGTCTGTTTTCACGGGCGCTGGAGCTTGACCCCACTCTGGTCATGGCCTGGGTCGAGCTTGCTTATGCCTATGCGATCGAGGCCTGCAACGGTTTCGACGACGATATGCAGCGTTCGATCGAGAACTGGCGCACGGCCATTGAAAACGCAATCCGGCTCGACCCGACGTACAGCCGCGCCTGCACTTGTCTTGGCGATCTCAGGGGATGCCTCGGCGATCTCGAAGGAGCAGAGCGCGCGCATCGTCGCGCCTTCGAATATGGCTCCAACCATGCCGATACGCTGACGCTGCTGGCCGGCAGCAAGGCGCTTGTCGTCGGCGATCCGTCCGAGGCAATTCCGCTTATCGAGCGGGCCATGCGTCTCAATCCGCTGGCCCCACCCTGGTATTTCGGCATACAGGCCCGCATCCTTTTCGTCGCCGGCAAGCATCGCGAAGCCATTGCGGCGCTTCGCAGAGGTTCACCGGACTCGCCCAACACGCTGATGTTCCTGGCGCTGGCGCATGCTGCCTTGGGTGAAGCCGGCGAGGCTGCGGCCGCCGAGGCCAGATTGAGAGCCGAATTTCCGGGCTTTTCGGTCGAACGCTTCATCACCTGCTATCCGGTGACGAACCCGGATGCCGTGCTGGCCATTCGCCACGCCGCAAAGCTGGCGAAGCTTGCCTGAGCTCGATCGGCTCCTTCATAGGCTCCGACGATCGCCCGTTGCTACCACATCATCCGGCCCAGCCTGACGGTGGCCGCCATCAACTCTTCGTCCGAAAACCCTGAAAAACCCAGCACCAGCCCGTGGCGTAGCGGGCCGTCGATGAACATCGAAGACAAAGCGCGGGCGCCGACGCCCGCTGCTTTCGCGGCTTCGACGATCGCGGTGTCCGGCCTCGATCCCTTCACCA
This sequence comes from Mesorhizobium sp. AR02, assembly GCF_024746835.1. Taxonomy (NCBI): domain Bacteria; kingdom Pseudomonadati; phylum Pseudomonadota; class Alphaproteobacteria; order Hyphomicrobiales; family Phyllobacteriaceae; genus Mesorhizobium; species Mesorhizobium sp. AR02. The sequence continues at coordinate 5,473,021 of NZ_CP080531.1, forward strand.
TCGCCATCAGATGCAGCCCCTGTTCGGGAACGGTCACGTCGAGCATATCGCCGCAATGCGCCTCGAGCCCGGCGACCAGCACGTCGCGCGCGGCTTGCACGCGGCGGCGCACGCGCCTGAGATGGGCGGCGAAATGGCCTTCGTTCAAGAGATCGGTCAGCGCGCCTTCGGCCAGTGTCGAGGGGTAGCGGTCGGAGCGTGCCCGGACCGCCATGACGGCATCGAGCAGCGGCTCCGGCACCACGACATAGCCGATGCGCAGGCCGGGGAAGAGCACCTTTGAGAACGTGCCGAGATAGGCGACGCGGTTCGCGCCATCCATGCCTTGCAGCGAGGTCAGCGGCGGGCCGGCATAGCGGAACTCGCTGTCGTAATCGTCCTCGATGATCCAGGCATCGTTGCGCCGCGCCCAGTCGAGCAGGGCGAGGCGGCGGCGCATCGTCATCGTCACGCCGAGCGGATATTGATGCGAGGGCGTGACATAGGCCGCGCGTGCCTTTGGGCACAGGCTTTCGCCGATCTCGGGATCGAGCCCTTCGGCGTCGACCGGCACGCCAACCACCCTGGCGCCACTACCGGCCAGCGCTGCATGCGCCATGGGATAGCAGGGGTTTTCGATCCAGACAGCATCACCGGGGCGAAGAGCCGTTCGCACCAGGAGGTCGAGCCCTTGCTGTGTCCCCGAGGTCAGCACGATCTGGCCGGCGTCGCAGCGCACGCCGCGCGCGGTTCGCAGATACGTGGCAATCGCGGTGCGCAGCGGCAGGCCGCCGCGCGGATCGCCATAGCGGAAATGCTCCGGCCCGGGGCGGGCGAGGTGGCGCGACAGCAGGATGCGGAACAGGTTGAGCGTGCGCGGGTCGGACACCGCCACGCCGAGGCCGCAAGGCAGCGACGTGGCGGCATCGATCTCCGGCGGGCGCGGCTTGATCAGCGTCACCTGCAGATGCGGCACGTCGGGCGCGACGAAGGTGCCTGCGCCGACCTTGGCCACGGCAAAACCTTCCGAGATGAGCATTTCGAAACAGGCGACCGCCGCCGAGCGCGACAGGCCGAAACGCCCTGCAAGGTCGCGGGTGGTCGGCAATTTGGCGCCGGCGGGCAGCGCGCCGGTCTCGATCAGCCGCCTGAGCGCCGCATAGAGCTCGCGGCTGCGCGGGCCGTCGCCCGGCAGAACCGGGATCAGCGCCGACCAATCCGGCATATTGGTCTGATTTTTATCCACTGGATTGGTCCTTTTCTCGACCAATATCACAGGGCATCGTTGGCAGGCCAGAGACAAGGATGCAAGCCGTGAACGACGTCGCCGCCAGCTTTCCGACCACCAGCCGCAACCGGGTGAAGCGCCTGCATGAGCGCGGCAGCTACGACCATGCGGCGGTGTTCGCGGTGCTGGATGCCGGGCTGCTGTGCCACGTCGCCTACACGTTCGACGGCCATCCCTATTGCACGCCGACCATCCATTGGCGCGAGGGCGAGATGCTTTACTGGCACGGCTCGTCGGCCAGCCGCATGCTGCGCCAACTGCGCGGCGGCACGCCGGCCTGTCTCACCGTGTCGCATCTCGACGGGCTGGTGCTGGCGCGCACCGGCTTCAACCATTCTGCCAACTACCGCTCGGCAATGTGCTTCGGCACCGCCCGGATCGTCGATGACCCGGAAGAGAAGCTGAAGGCGCTGGCCGGCGTCGTCGACCGCTTCTATCCCGGCCGCAGCGAGACCTTGCGGCCGATCTCGGCTCAGGAAGCCAAGGCGACAATGGTGATCGGCATGCGGATAGAGGAGGCATCGGCCAAGGTGCGCGCCAAGGGTGTCGCCGACGACGAGGAGGACTACGGCCACCCGGTCTGGGCGGGCGTCATCCCTGTGCGCGTGGTGATCGGCGCGGCCGAGCCATGCCCGAGGCTGCTGCCTGGGATAGATCGGCCGCAGAACCTGGCTGGATATGCCGAGGGCGAGAGGCTGGACCGGGCGCTGACGCAGGCGCAGATGACTTATGAGGGCTCGATATAACCTGCAAAGTTGGCGCCGCCCCTCATTGTCCTGCCCGTCCTCCGCAGCAGCTGCGCTGCAGCTGCGGAGGGTGGACCGGACATTTCTCCCCGTAAACGGGGCGAAAGGGGCTGGCCGCAACGCCGGCGCCTTCTTTGCGACGCCGGCGATTGGCGAAATCGGCGACAAGAGCGTCCTTCTACCCGTCACTATACGGGGAGAAGATGCCGGCAGGCAGATGAGGGGCAGCGCCCACCTTTGCCAATTCTTCGAGGCTCTGTCCCATAGAATATTGCCGTGATCGTCGCCTCGCGCTATCCCGGCGCCATGGTCACCTTCCGCAAAGCGCAAGCCTCCGATCTTCCCGCCATCGTTGCCATGCTGGCCGACGATCCGCTGGGCGCTGCCCGCGAGGATGCCTCGTTGCCGCTGGCGCAAGGCTATGTCGATGCCTTCAACGCCATCGACGCCGATCCGAACCAGTTGCTGGCGGTGGCCGTTGATGGCGGCGAGATGATCGGCACGTTGCAGATCACCTTCCTCGCCGGGCTGTCGCGCAAGGGCGCCTGGCGCGGGCAGATCGAGGCGGTTCGCGTTGCCGGCCATCGGCGCTCGGGCGGCATTGGCCGGCTGATGTTCGAATGGGCGATCTATCAATGCCGGGCGCGCGGCTGCAGTCTCGTCCAGCTCACCACCGACAAGGGGCGGGCGGACGCGCACCGCTTCTATGACAATCTCGGCTTCATCGGCAGCCATATTGGTTACAAGAAAGCACTGTAGCGTTCCGCCCCTGCAGCGACTGGCGTATAGCGGAAGGCTTTCAGGCACTATTCAAATTGCCTGACAAAGCGGATATAGGTCAGCCAGGTTGACCTATATGAAAATCGTCGCGGGAGGCGTGACTTGACCCTTATGAACCTCTTGGCTTCGCGTTCGTCGCGCATGAAAGCCTCCGAAATCCGCGAGCTCTTGAAGCTGCTCGACCAGCCGGACATCATCTCGTTCGCCGGTGGCATTCCCGATCCGGCACTGTTTCCGGCCGATGCGATCCGCGATGCCTATGCCGAGGTGCTGGGCGGCGCGGAGGCGGGGGCTGCGCTGCAGTACCAGGTCTCGGAAGGCTATCTGCCGCTGCGGCGCTGGCTCGCCGGGCAGATGGGCAAGCTCGGCGTTGCCTGCGACGAGGCCAACATCTTCATCACTTCCGGCTCGCAGCAGGCGCTGGATTATCTCGGCAAGCTGTTCCTGTCGCCCAATGACACCGCGCTGGTGACATGGCCGACCTACCTTGGCGCGCTGCAGGCGTTCAACGCCTATGAGCCGCGCTATGACCGGCTGCGGCCGGAAGGCGGCAACATGACGCCCGACGCCTACCGCGCGGCGGCCACTGCCAATGGCGGCAAGGTCAAGTTCGCCTATCTGGTGCCCGACTTCGCCAACCCGACCGGCAACACGCTGGACCGCAAGCAGCGCGAAGCAGTTCTCGACCTTGCCGGCGAACTCGACATCGCCGTCATCGAGGACGCCGCCTATCGGGCGCTGCGCTATGACGGCGATGGCGTGCCGCCGATCCTGGCGCTCGATTGCGCGCGCTCCGGCGGCATCGACAAGGCGCGCACGCTCTATTGCGGCTCGTTCTCGAAAATCCTGTCGCCGGGCATGCGCGTTGGCTGGGTGTGTGCGCCGCGCCACGTGGTGGAAAAACTGGTGCTGATGAAGCAGGCGTCCGACCTGCACAGCCCGTCAATCAACCAGCTGGTCATGCACCGCGTCGCCGAATCCGTGTTCGACGGCCAGGTCGACAAACTGATCGGCGCCTATCGCGAACGCCGCGACGGCCTGCTGGGCGCGCTCGAAGCCAACATGCCCGATGGTGTGACCTGGAGCCGTCCGGAAGGCGGCATGTTCGTCTGGGTGACGCTGCCGGAAGGCTCCGACGCCACCGAACTCCTGGCACGCTCGGTGAAGGAGGCGCGCGTCGCCTTCGTGCCCGGCAACGCTTTTTACGCCGACGGCACCGGGCGCAACACGCTGCGGCTGTCCTTTACACTGGCCGACCGCCGCGCTGTGACCGAGGGCATCCCACGGCTGGCGGCGCTGTTTAAGGGATAAGTCCCGCCGCCCCAGGGGTCAGGGGCCGTTGTGCGTGCCCTTGATGGCGTCGCCTTCGAGCTTGGTGAAGGGCACGAAGGACAGCGTGCCGCCATTGTAGATGTCGGCGCGCGTGACCTGGAACGTCCCGTCCGCTTCTTGGTGCTTGGTGACCTTCAGCACATGCTGGGCGCCGGGCGGGCCGACCGGTATGACCATCATGCCGTTCGGTTTCAGCTGCTGCAGCAGCGGCGGCGGGATGTGGTCGATGCCGCAGGTGACGATGACCTTGTCGAACGGCGCTTCTTCCTGCCAGCCATAATAGCCGTCGGCGTTGCGGGTGTGGATCGCCTTGTACTCGGAATAGCCCTCGGCAATCAGCGCGTCGTAGAGCGCGCGTGTCCTTGCCGCCAGCGGCTTGATGATCTCGATCGAGAACACCTTGTCGGTTAGGTTCGACAGATAGGCCGACTGGTAGCCCGAGCCGGTGCCGATCTCGAGCACCTTGTCGCCGGGCTTTATCTCCAGCGAATTCGTCATGCGCGCGACGCTGTGCGGGCCGGTGATCGTCACGCCATAACCGATATCGAGATAGTGCCATTCATAGGCGCGGCTCAGATTGGCCTTGGTGACGAACTCCTCGCGCGGCGTCATCAGATAGGCGCGCTTGTCGCGCTGGTCCCAGACATCCTTGTGGGCGAGTAGGGCCTGGAAGCGGTCCCAGCGCTGGCCGAGGAAGCCGGCATCCTCGCCCCGGTTCTTCTTCATCCAGTCGATGAAGCCGGCGCGGCTGTCCATCACCGGCATGGCGTTGGGATCATAGGCTGTCGGCACATTGGCCATGGCGGGTCTGGCCAGCAGCGTGCCGGCGATGCCGAGCAGGACTTGCCGGCGGTCGACGCGCAAGCGCTTGCTCCTGACCTCGATGCGCATCTGTCGATCCTTCATGGCAGCGTACCGCGCTGCTGACAGGCTCTGCCGAGCATCGTCCCGATCCGATGGTTTGACAATTGGGCGATCCATACAATTCGGTAAGATCACCGAAAGGCGGGGTTCAACGGCCATGATCAACCCTTGCTATGCTGGGCGCAAAACGCTGCGGTTGTCCTTCACGCCGGCCGACCGCCGCGCGGTGAGCGAGGGCATTCCACGGCTGGCGGCCCCTATTGAAGGGATAAGCTGGCTGCCGGACGTCGACAGCCTACGCCGCCAGGTTGATCAGGTGCTGGAGATTCGAAAGTCGGGTACGAGCCAGATTGCCCAGTGATTTCTGGAACCCTGCTGCGCCAGTTTCAACGACGAAGACCAAAGTCTTGAAGTCCAGCATGAACTCATCGATCGCTGCTGTGACCACCTCGGACCTGCCCTTGAACCGGCGCAGCAAATCGTCTGCTTCTGCGATACCGCTGATGCCGGCGCTATCGACCAGCGCTTCGAGCCTTTGAAAACTGTCCAATTCGATTCCCTCAGCCACGCCACGAAACCCGGTTGGCAGCGGAACGTTCCATCTGGAAGGGGGCCCGCAGAAAGAAAGTTGCCTCGACCGTTTGAATTCCGTGGATTTGAACGAGCCGCTGGCATTCTTTTGTTTCGGGTGGAACCTCCGCGGTCAATAAAGGTTGTCACCACGTCTGATCCCCCGTCAGACATCTGAAAGCTTTTTATCAGCTTTCCAAAAGCCCGCCGGATCCCCCCTCCCGGCGGGCTTTCGTTTGCAAGGTGAGACTCCGGCGGCCGGACTTGCGGTGGATGGTGCTTTGCGTTGCCAGATTGGTAGGCCCAATGCTAACCCGTGCAAAATGGCGTCGGGAATCGGCATCGAGGCAACGCGCGCCAAAAATTGCTCAATAGAACTCCCAAACTGACATCCATTACCCTGCCGTCGAGGAATAATTTTTATGCAAAACCCAACCAGAGCGATCTGTGCGGCCGCGCTTCTACTTGCGGTCGGGGCCACGGGTCTGCCTAACATATCATCTGTTTCTTATATTTCGTCTGCGCGAGCTCAGGAGGAATATCTTCCGACCGAGAAGGACTTTGTCGGCAAATGGAAACTCAGCGGCTCCGCCATCCGGCCGCCTCGCGACATGACCGATGCGCCGACGCCGGAACAGGAAGCGGCGGCCACTGAATTCCAGCAGACGGTGACCGCGTTCTACGGCGCGTTCGACTATCTCGAGATCACGGCGGACGGCCGCTACAATTTCCATCAGCCCGGTGACCCGGCGTCGGGCGCTTGCGTCTGGTGCGGAACCTGGTCCTTCAGCAAGAGTTCGCTGTGGCTCAAGCTGGATACGGCGCCCAGGCTCGATATCTACGCCAAGGACGGCGATATCCAGATGACCTACACCGCTGAACCCGACGAAAAATCGAAATACGCCTGGCTGGTTTTCGGCTGGACGAAGGCCGAGTAGGCGGGTGGCGCGCGGCGTGCGGCGCACCAGTGGCGTGTTGCACTGGGGATTGGATTGGTTGGTGGCCTATTTCGCGGTTCGCCTCGTGGAGCATCGTTCGGGCTTGGCCGAAGCCTCCTAAGGTCGTCATCCACGGGCGGAGCAGCCGCGCAGCGGCGTCGCGGAGACCCCTGGAGCTGCTCCGCAGCCCAAGGGATCCATGCCGCGACCTTGCTGACGGTTGCAGCGGAGCAGAATTCTGCACCGCGGCAACGCTCCGGAGTCCCGGCATGGATCCTCGGGTCTGCGCCGCGTCGCTGCGCTCCTTGCTCCGCCGGTGGATGACGAAATGGTGGATGTCTCCGCTCATCGCGGAGGTACGCTGGGAGCGAATTTCGAAATAGGCCCCAAGCGGCTTTTCATCAATCTCGTATTCTCGTATACGAGATTGATGCGAGCAGCCCGAGAACCCTATGAACCCGTTGCCTGAAACCGTGCCGTTTTTCAGCCAGTGGGAAACGCCTGACATGACGCTGGCCGTGCTGGCCGATGGCGCCGAGGCAGCACTCAGGCGCGATCCGTTGTGGCAGGGGTCGGGCGCGGAGAGCCTCGACGAATACGCAGTCTGGGCCGCCAACATCTGCGGCATGGCGTGCCTGAAAATGATCCTGGCGACGCGCGGCGAGATCGTGCCGACGATCGAGCTGGCGAGACGATGCACTGGATATGGCGGCTATGTCGTCAATGAAGGCTCGATCAAGGGCCTGATCTACGCGCCCTTCGTCACCTTCGTGCAGGCGGAATTCGGCGTGCAGGCGCAGGTGATGACCAATGTCACGACATCGGACATTCCGGCGATCATGCAGCGGTCGCGGTTCTTCATCGCTTCGGTCAGCAGCGCGATCCGCTGGCCCGAGCGCGAGCCGCCGTCAAAGGGTGGCCACCTGGTACTGGTCACGGCAGCATCGGATGACGGTTTTCGCTTTCACAACCCCTCCGGCCATACCAGCGCCACTCAAGAAAACGCAGTGTTGGCGCCAGCCGATTTCGACCGCTTCTTTGCCAATCGCGGCATTGCCGTCACCATTTGATTTCGAGGGATTTCATGAAGGACAAGATCAGGGTTGCCATCCTCTATGGCGGGCGTTCGGCCGAGCATGACGTGTCGCGCTTGTCGGCGGCCAATGTGCTGAAGGCGATCGACCGGACGCGCTACGAGGTGGTCCCGATCGCCATCAACAGGGACGGCAAATGGCTGCTGCAACATTCGTCCGAGGCCGGCGGCGGCGGGGCAGGGGCTCCAGTGTCGGAGGATGGCGTGGAGGTCGCCTTGCTGCCCGGCGGCAAGGGCCGGCTGGTGGCTGTCACCAAGGGTGGCGAACAGCCTGACCCTGTCGATGTCGTCTTTCCCGTGCTGCATGGGCCGTTCGGCGAGGATGGCTCGGTGCAGGGCTATGCCGAGGTCGCCGATGTCGCCTATGTCGGCTGCGGCATCCTGGCTTCCGCCGCCGCCATGGACAAGGATGCCGCCAAGCGGCTGATGCGCGAGGCCGGCCTGGCCGTTGCCCGCTCGGTCACCTTGCGGCGGGGCGAGCACGTGGCCTTCGAGGACATCGCGGCACGGCTCGGCCTGCCTGTCTTCGTCAAGCCGGCGCGCCAGGGCTCGTCCTTCGGGGTGAGCAAGGCGGCCGACAGCGCCGGCTTCGACGCTGCCGTTGAGGCGGCGTTCCGGCACGACAGCAAGCTGTTGGTGGAGGAATTCGTCGCCGGCCGCGAGATCGAGTGCTCGGTGCTGGAGCGGGCCGACGGCTCACTCACCGTGTCGCCGCCCGGCGAGATCATCCCGGCCGACAAACATGGCTTCTACACCTACGAGGCGAAGTATTTCGACGCCGACGGCGCGGTGGTGAAGGCGCCCGCCGATGTCCCGGCTGATGTCGTCGCCAGGACGAAGCAGATGGCCACGCAGGCTTTCCGGGCTCTCGGCTGCGAGGCCATGGCGCGCGTCGACTTCTTCCTGCGCGCGGACGGTTCGTTGCTGGTCAACGAGGTCAACACGCTGCCTGGCTTCACCGACATTTCCATGTACGCCAAGGCGCTGGCGGCAATCGGCATCGGCTACAGCCAAGTCATAGACGTGCTGATCGAGCACGCGCTGGCCAGGCATGGGCGCGCTGAGCCACGGTGTGCTATCCAGTGTCATGCCAAGGTTAGATCCCGATGAGCCGCATAACCTCGTTTCTGTCCATCACCTCGAATGACCTGTCCGCCGCCGAGATTTCCAGGCTGCTGGCGATGGAGCCGGACGATGCGGTTTCGAAAGGGAGCCTGCGCAACCCGCCTCGGGTAACGCCCCGCAGGCATGGCTGGTACCTGGAGTGCAGGTTCGAAGGCGAGGTCGACCTCGATTTCGCCGTGGCGAGCGTTCTCAAGCGGATAGAAGGCCTCGCTTCCACGATAAGCAGCCTCAGCCAACAAGGGGCCGTTGAGGTCTCGGTCAAGCTGGCTATTGCTGAATCGAATGAAGTGCTTCCGATGTTTTTCGAAAGCGGCACGATAAAGACCATCGGCGATCTGGGCGCCACTTTCGACATCGAGTATTTCGAGTAGGTGGCTCGCGCTTCGCTGCCATGGAGGGGATGTGCTTGCGTGTATGTCCTGCCACGCTCTGATACCGTTCGGGAGCAAGGCGATCAATGTGGGTGCTTGTTGGGCCGTTTGTTCCCGTACGGTGTCGAATTGCTGACCTCTTGATCCCGATCGGGAGCAATCCTGCTTGAATTTCGATCTTCGGCTTGCTATGTTCCCGCTCGGGATCAAAAATATGCCGAAGACCACCATGTCCATACCGACGACCGCGCCTCTGAGCGCGATAGAAATCGCGCGCCGCGCCGCGCGATCCGGAAACGCCGATATCGGCACGCCGGGTGGCTTTGCCGAACAAGGCGGCGTGCCGCTGGCGCCGGTTCCGGGCGGGCGAGATGTTGTCGTCCCTGTGACAGGGGTGGAGATCAGGGCCTTTTCGCCGGACGTTCGGGTAACGCTGCCTCGCATGCTCGAATCCGATGGTAAGGAGCCGGCAACGACGCAAGGCAGAGCCAAAGCCGCCGAGACCGAAACCACCACCATCGCATCCCCGGCGGATCTCGGCAGGCTGGTGCGCAAGGTGCGTGAGGGGCGGGGGCTTTCGCAGCAGGAATTCGCCGATCTCGCCGGCGTCGGCCGGCGTTTCCTGTCCGAGCTTGAGAACGGCAAGCCGACGCTGGAACTGGGCAAGGTGCTGAAGGTTGCCAATGCCGCCGGCATCTCCCTATTCGCCCGGGAACGCTGATGGACACACTGGCGCTCGATGTCCGGCTCGACGGGTTCGCCGAGCCGATAGGCGTTCTGGCGCGAGACGGCAATGGCGCGGTCGCCTATGCCTATCGGCCGGACTATGTCGCCAATCCCGACGCCGTCGCGCTGTCGCTGTCGCTGCCGTTGACCGACGAGCCCTATGGCGATGTTGCGGCCAGGCCGTTCTTCGACAACCTGCTGCAGGAGCGTGACGCGGCACTGGCCGATATCATGGCCCGCGAGGGGCTCGCCCGTGACGACATTGCCGGCCTGCTGTTCCATCTCGGCAAGGACTGCGCCGGCGCCCTGTCGGTGCTGCCGGCGGGTGCGCCCCCGGTCAAGGTACCCGGTGACTATAGCCGTGACTACATACCGGTCGGCGCGGAGCGGATGGAGCGGATCGTCGATGCGCTGCATCGGCGCCGTCGTCTGCCCGATGGCACTGCCGATCCGTCGCCGCTGGCCGGCGTTCAGAGCAAGATCGCGCTGACCATCCTGCCCGACGGCTCCTTTGGCGAGCCGCGGCCGGGTTCGGGCGCGCCGACCACGCACATATTGAAGGTCTCCGATCAGGGCCATGTCCACGATGCGCGCGACGAGGCCGAGGCACTCGCGCTGTCGCGGGCGCTTGGCTTCGAGACGACCGATGCCGTGGTCGTGCCTTTCGACGCGGTCGCAGCTCTACTGATCACTCGCTTCGACCGCGCTCGTACCCGCGACGGCCGGATCGTGCGCATCCATCAGGAGGATTTCGCGCAGGCACTCGGCTTGCCGGCGGCGTTGAAATACGAGCGGCGTGGAACGCCTGGCCGGCGCTTCGACGCGCCTGCCATCCGCCGTGTGCTGGAAGCGACGGCGGACCCGTCGGACGCCAAGGAGATCTTCGTCAGAGCCACCCTGTTCGACCTGATGATCGGCAACACCGATGGCCACGCCAAGAATTTCGCACTGCTTCACGAGGCAGGCGGGCGCATCCGCGTGGCGCCACGCTACGACCTCCTGCCGACGCGGCTCGATGCCAACCTGACCGATGAGCTTGCCTTCAGGATCGGGTCGGCGGACCGGCTGGAAGCAATTTCCGCCGACGACTTTTCAGCCTTCCTGCAGGCGCTCGGCATCGATAGTGCCGCCGCGCGCCAGCGTATGCGAGCGGGCTACACGGCCGAAATGGCAGGGGCGTTGGCGCGGCAATTGGCCGGCCTCGACAAGCGAAACATGAAGCGCTTCGCCGATCTCATCGCATCGAACATCGCAATGCTGACAGCGGCGTTCGATCTCGCCACGCCAGCGGCGGCCGGGCAGCGCGACGCGTTCCTCGACCGGGCCGGAGGCTGGCTCGTGAGTTGAGCCGCGCCTTGCGGCGCGTCCTCAGCGGGCCCTTGCATCAGGCCCCGCTTGGCCACCTCACGCCCGTCAACTCCTGCGACACATCCCACAGCCGCGCGGCGACGGCGGTGTCGCGCGCGTGCTTGCCGATCCTTGCTTCGCCGACCGCGCCCTTCAGTTCGAACGGGCCTTGCGGGCCGTAGTAGCCGCCCGGTTTTGCATCGGGGGCGGTCGCGGCGAACAGCGTCGGCAGCGCGCCTTCGGCGGCGGATTGGGACAGAACCGGCGCCAGCAGCACGCCAAGCCAGTCGAACGGCGACGACCGACCGTCACGGCCCAGGCGCGGACCGCTGGTCTGCAGGTCGGTGAGGGCGTAGCCCGGATGTGCGGCGTTGCTCAGCAAACCCCAGCCATTGGCATCGCTGCAGCGCTGCAGTTCGAAGGCGAACAGGATCATGGCGAGCTTGGATTGCGCGTAGGCCGCCCAAGGCCGGTAGCGCTTGTGCCATTGTAGATCGTCGAAATGGATCGCCGCCTGGATGCGGTGGGCGCCGCTGCTGAGATTGACGACGCGCGTCTTCTGCCCCTTGCGCAGTATCGGCAGCAAGCGTCCGGTCAAGGCGAAGTGGCCGAGATAATTGGTGCCGAACTGCAATTCGAAGCCGTCGACGGTTTCGTGACGCGTCGGCGGCGTCATCACGCCGGCATTGTTGACCAGCAGGTCGATCGCCTCCCATTCGCCGGCAAGCTGGCTGGCGAAGGCTTCGACCGAGGCGAGGTCGGCAAGGTCGAGGTGGGCATAGCGCACGGTGGCACCGGGAATGGCGGCCCGCACGCGACCCAGCGCGTCCTTGCCCTTGGCTTCGTTGCGTCCGGTCATCAGCACGTCCGCGCCGGCCTTCGCGAGCGCCAGCGCTGTCTCGTAACCGAGGCCGCCTGTGGCGCCGGTGATCACCACCTTGCGTCCCTGCTGGGGCGGGATGTCGTGCGTGGTCCAGGTGCTCATGACTGGCTCCCTCGCGACAGGAACGACAGGTCGACGCCTTCGATATCGATGGAGGTGCTGACCGGCGCCCATTCCTTCGCCGCCTGCTGGCGCGCCGCTTCCGCCTGGGCAAAGACATGCAAGGCATCGCTGCCAAGGATCAGGTGAGCGGGCAAGCTGTCACGCTTGGTGAGATCGACGACGACGTCAGCCACCTTTTTCGGATCACCGATGGCGTTGCCGGCATAGGCCTTGAGCATGCCGAGGATGGCGCCGACGGTTGGCTCATAGTCGGGCAGCAAGGCCGGGGCGTTGGCCATGGCGGTTGCTCCCCAGTCGGTGCGCATGCCGCCCGGCTCGACCGCGATTATCTTGACGCCGAACGGGGCAAGCTCCAGCGCCAGGACTTCAGTGAAGCCGCCAACCGCCCATTTGGCCGCCTGATAGGCGCTCAGCCCCGCCGTGCCGACGCGGCCGCCGACCGAGGAAATGTTGATGATGTGGCCCGAGCGCCGGGCGCGCATGGCCGGGATCGCGGCGCGGGTGAGATTGACGACGCCGTAGAGATTGGTGTCGATCTGCGCCCGGAAATCCGCCTCTTCGGTCTGCTCGAAGGGGCTGATATGGCCGAAGCCGGCATTGTTGACGAGCACGTCCAGGCGGCCGAACGTCTCCAGGGCAAAGTCCACCGCGGCCTGCGCGGCGGTGGCGTCGGTAACGTCGAGCGCAAAGCCGCGCAACTGCCCGGGGTAGCGGCTTTCGAGATCGGCGAGGCGACCGACATCGCGGGCCGTCGCCACGACGCTGTTGCCTGCGGCAAGGGCCGCCTCGGTAATATCGCGCCCGAGTCCGCGGGCGCTGCCGGTAATCAGCCAGACTTTCGACATTGTCTTGTTCCTTCAGGGGTTTGCCGTATAAAAGAGTGAGTAGGCACTCATTTTTGCGAGTGAATTGATGCTGTCTTTCGGTGACCTGCTTCGGTGCCGATTGAGACTGTGGCTCGCTACTTCGAGATGCCGTTCCAGAAAAACGCGAAGCCGGCCTCCTTGTACTGTTCGCGTTGCCGGGGATCGCGGGCGATGAATTCGAGCGTTGTCTCCGCCAGCGCCTCGAAAATGCCTCCGGCAAAAGCCATCGAGCAGCCCTTCGGGCCGCCGTCGGCAAGGCTTTCCTCGATCATGGTGTTGATGTCGCCGAACCCCGCGTTGCCCTGTTGCCTGCTCTGTTCCGTGATCCGCTCGGAGACGCTGAGCTGGCGCATGGCCTTGCGCTTCATCTGGTATTTCGCTCCCCAGTCGATGAAGTTATTCCAGACGTGACGGCAGCGCTCGCGCAAGCTGGCCTGCGACGGATAGGCTGTCAGCAGGGCCTTGCCGAGATCGGCCTTGATCTCGAGGTAGAGCTGGTTGAGCAGCTCATCCTTGCTGGCGAAGTAATTGAAGAGCGTGCCTTCGGAGAGGCCGGCATCCCTGGCGATCTTTGCCGTGGCCGCGCCGGTGCCGAGCGTCGCCACCAGGGTGGCGGCCGATGCCAGGATTGCGTCGCGCTTTTCTTCGCTGAGGGGGCGGGCCATGTTGGAGCCGGATTGAGTGAGTGGTCACTCATTTATTGAGGCACGCACAAAATGTCAAGGGCGGGGGAGCCATCCGGATTGTTGCCCGTTGGTATCAGCGCCTTGCCGTCGGCGAAGGTTGCACGCCGGCTCAATATATCAGACCATGGCTGTTGGCAGGGAGAGACATCAAATAGTGGCCAATCGTCGAAACGGCACGGCGTCGGCGCCTCAAGGGCTGGACGACATTCTTGCGGCCGCCGCGCCCCATCCGCGAACCTCGTTGCCCAATGTGGCGACCACCGTCACGACGGTGGCGGCGCTCTATTTCGGGCGCGAGGTTTTCCTGCCGATCGCCATCGCGCTGCTTTTGACCTTCGCGCTGGCGCCGCTTGTCTCGGCGCTCAAACGGGTCGGCATTCCCCGGATTGCCGCTGTCATTGCCTGCGTGCTCGGCGCTTTCGCGGCACTGGCCCTGTTCAGCTTCATCGTCGCCACGCAGGTCAGCGAACTGGCGCAGAACATCCCGGTCTACCAAACCAACATCCTGGCCAAGATCCGGTCGCTCAAGGAAACCGGCGTCGGGGGCGGGATCATCACCAGATTGAGCAGCGTGGTCGAGCGTGTCGGCCAGGAGATCAACCGGCAGGATGCGTCGCTACCGGCCGCCACCCCCGACAAGCCGCCGCGTGAGCCGGTGCCGGTCGAGATCGTCTCGCGCGAGAGGCCGCTCGAAGTCCTGCAGAACATCGTCGGCCCGCTGATCAGCCCGCTCGGATCGGCGGGGCTGATCATCGTCGTCGTCATCTTCATGCTGCTCGAGCGGGAGGATCTGCGCGACCGCTTCATCCGGCTTGTCGGTTACGGCGACCTTCACCGCACCACAGAGGCGCTTCGCGATGCGGGAAAAAGGGTCGGCCGCTATCTGCTGATGCAGTTGGTCGTCAACATCGTCTACGCCATACCGATTACGGTCGGGCTGTGGATCCTCGGCATTCCCAATGCCCTGCTTTGGGGGCTGCTGGCGCTGGCGCTGCGTTTCGTTCCCTATATCGGCCCGGTCATCGGCGCGCTGCTGCCGTTGTTCCTGGCGCTGGCCGTGGCGCCCGGCTGGTCGCTTGTCCTGTGGACGGCCGCCCTGTTCGTGGTGATGGAACTGGTCACCGGCAACGTCGTCGAACCCTGGCTTTACGGGTCGCGAACCGGACTGTCGCCGCTGGCGATCATCGTTGCGGCGATCTTCTGGACGTGGCTCTGGGGGCCGCTCGGGCTGGTGCTGTCGACGCCGCTCACCGTCTGCCTGGTGGTGCTGGGCAGGCACGTGCCGCAGTTTGAATTCCTCGACGTGCTGTTTGGCAACGAGCCGGTGCTCGAACCGCATGCGCGACTTTACCAACGTCTGTTGGCCGGTGATCCGGAGGAGGCCACCGACCATGCCGAGGAGATGCTCGAGGAAAAATATCTGGTCGAATTCTACGACAAGGTCGCCATTCCGGCCCTTCTGCTGGGCGAGCGGGACCGTGTGCGCGGCGTCATGGGCGACCTGCAAAGACGGCAAGTGGCGGCCAGTGCGCTCGCGCTGGTGGCCAATCTCGAAGACGATGCGAAAGAGGAAGCAGCCGAGGACGAAAGCCCGCACGTGGCCGGAGAAGCCGGCGACCATGCCGATGCCACCGACGAGGACGAGGCCGACCTGCCCGACGGCACCGGTATGTCGGTGCTTTGCGCCGGCGGGCGAGGGGAACTCGACGATGCAGCCGCGGCGATGCTGGCGCAGGTGCTGGAAGTCCAGGGGGCGACCGCGCCGAAGGCGGGCTTTGCCGACATGGAACCGGCAAGCATCCGCGGCCTCGCGCTCGAAACCATCGACACCGTGGTGGTCGGCTTCCTGAACCGCGATTCCGTCAAGCACGCCCGCTTCCTGGTTCGGCGGCTGAAGCGGGCGAAGGCAGCGCTTCGGGTAGGCATCGTGTTCTGGTCGGAGGCCGGCAACGACGACAAGGAGTCCGCCGCCAAGCTCGCCCATGACATCAACGCGGACTTCGTCGCGCACGGCATGGTCGACGCGGTGACGGGCGCGCTGTCGAACGAGCCGCCGGTGGCGCTCAAGCTGGTTGCCAAACGGCGCGCGAGACGGCAGCGGGCGGCGCCTAGGAAGGTGGCGGCGGCTGCAGCGGGTTAGGGGCAAAACCCACGTTCACCCTCGGCCGGCGGCTAACATGGACGAAGGGCGACATCAACAAAGTGCCCCGTACCGATGGTGACCTTGGCCTCAAATCCAAGCTTCGCTAGAGTTCGCAGCATGCTGAACGCCATTCACCACGTCGCGCTGATCTGCACCGACTACGACCGGTCGCGACGGTTCTACATAGAACTCCTCGGACTCGATTTGATCCGGGAGGTCTATCGGGAGGAGCGGCAGTCATGGAAGGCGGATTTGCGGATCGGGCCCGTCCAGCTGGAATTGTTCTCCTTCCCTGCACCGGCAATGCGGCCGTCCCATCCAGAGGCGACAGGCCTGAGACATCTGGCATTTGCCGTGGCGAATCTTGATCCCGTAATTATGCGCCTGGAAGCCGCCGGCGTTGCCGTTGAGCCAATCCGGATCGACCCATACACAGACCAACGGTTTACCTTTTTCAGCGACCCAGATGGATTGCCGCTGGAACTCTACGAAGCGCCGTAAGGAACGGTTCGCTTTCGCGACCACGGCATCCACATCTACCCTTGCAGGTTCGAGGCGACACCGTTGTCGCTTACCAAAATTCGGGCGCTGTGCCCATGTCAAAACCGATTGCGAAGATCAGCAGGTTTGCTTACAACCGATTGCATAACGCAATCAGATTCGCTCGGATACGGCGCGCAAGGAAAGGAAGTGGGCATGGCCAGGCTTGTGTTCGGAATGAACCAGTCGCTGGACGGTTACGTCGACCATACGGGATTCGCGCCAGGCCCTGCGCTGTTTCGCCACTTCATCGAGGAGGCGGAGCGACAGGCGGGCAGTGTGTACGGTCGCCAAATTTATGAGATCATGCGTTACTGGGACGATGATCGTCCCGAATGGAATGCGGATGAGCACGCCTTCGCGGCGGCGTGGCGCAAGCAGCCGAAATGGGTCGTCTCGCGCACGTTGAAATCGGTCGGCCCTAACGCGCGGCTTGTCGAGGGTGATCTGGAGAGCGCGATCCGCGCGCTCAAGGCCGAGCGCGACGGGGAGATCGAAGTTGCCGGCCCGGGCCTGGCGCGAAGCCTCACAGACCTTGGCCTGATCGACGAGTATCGGATCTATCTGCACCCCGTCGTGCTTGGTGGCGGCAAGCCATATTTCGCCGGACCCCGGCCGCCGCTCCGTCTCACTGCTCATGATCGGATGGGCGGGGACGTGATCAGGTTGACTTACGTTCCTGCTTGATCCCGTGACCCGTCGGACGGAGCCGGATTCCGGTTTTCGGGATCAAGCGCCGGTCGTCTACCGATCCACCATCGCCATGCCGCGCTCGCCATAGCGCGGGCCGGAGATTTTCCTGGCGCCAGTGCCTCGTCCAGCGCGGCCATTTCGGCGGCGTCGAGCTTCAGCGCAGCGGCGGCGACATTCTCCTCCAGATATTTTCTCCGCTTTGCGCCTCATGCACGAACCCGCTTCGCGGGAGGGTCGCCTCGACCTGAGATGGCGCGACAGGCATTTGACTTGAGCGGGTAGAGGCGTCGATCTGACCATGGAGTTCCCTTCAACGAGGAACTCGCCATGGCTACCCTGTCGACCGATGCACCAATCTCTCCGCTTCGCCAGCGCATGCAGCACGACATGCTCATGCGTGGCCTGGGCTCCCATACCCAGCAGGACTACGTTCGTCACGTCCGGCGCTTCGCTGTGTTCCTTGGCCGCTCGCCGGACACTGCGACGGCTGAGGACATCCGCCGATTCCAGCTGCATCAGCATGAGAGCGGCGTCGGCCCTGCGACGATCAATGGCGCGGTCTCGGCATTGCGGTTCCTGTTCCTCGTGACGCTGAAGCGGCGGGATCTGGCGCGCGCGCTGGTGATTATGAGGTATCAGCGCAAGCTGCCCGACGTGCTGAGCGTGGAGGAAGCGGCGCGGCTGCTCGAAGCGGCGCCAGGCATCAAGTACAAGGCCGCGCTCGGTGTCGCCTATGGCGCTGGTCTGCGCGTGTCCGAGGTCGCGCACCTCAAGGTCGACGACATCGATAGCACACGCATGCTGATCCGCGTTGAACAGGGCAAGGGACGCAGGGACCGCAACGCCATGCTCTCGCCGCAACTTCTGGAACTGCTGCGGCTGTGGTGGCGCGAAGGCAGGCGGCGCGGGGTGATGCTCCCGCATGGCTGGCTGCTCCCAGGGCGCAGCTGCACGGCGCCGATCTCGTCGCGGCAACTGCATCGCGCGGTCCAGGAAGCAGCCGAAGTCGCCGGCATCCGCAAGCGCGTCAGCCCGCACACGCTGCGCCACAGCTTCGCCACTCATCTGCTCGAACAGGATGTCGACATCCGCGTCATCCAGGTGCTGCTTGGCCACAGCAAGCTCGATACCACCGCGCTCTACACCAAGGTCTCGACGCGGACGATCCATGCGGTCGCAGGGCCGCTCGACCGGCTGATGGCGCTGATGGAACACAAGACGCCGCCCGGCTGAGCCGTGCGCACCTCTGTCGAGGTCGCCGACATCTTCCGTGCTGCCGGCCCCGCCTATCGGGCCGCCCATGCAGGTCACCTGAGCCTCATCCAGCTCAAGGTGATGTCGGCGATCGAGCATTGCCGCACCGCGGCGCTCGGCGGTCACGTCGAGGCCTGCGAGGACTGCGGCCAATGGCGGATCGCCTATAACAGCTGCCGCAACCGGCACTGTCCCAGGTGCCAGGGCGCGGCCGCGCGTACATGGCTCGCCGAGCGCGAAGCCGACCTGCTGCCAGTCGGCTACTTCCACGTCGTGTTCACGCTGCCCGCCGAGGTCGCCGTCATCGCGTTCCACAACAAGGCGCTGGTCTATGACCTGCTGTTCAAGGCGGCATCGGAGACGATGCTGGCGATCGCGGCGGATCCCAAGCACCTCGGCGCGCGCATCGGCATCACCGCCGTGCTCCACACATGGGGCTCGGCAATGACGCACCATCCTCATGTCCACATGATCGTGCCGGGCGGCGGCATCACGCCGGACGCGTCACGCTGGATATCGTCGCGGCCGGCCTTCCTTCTCCCAGTCAGAGTGCTGGGCAAGCTGTTCCGCCGTCTGTTCCTGACCCGACTGGTCGCGCTGCACGACGCCGGTCGGCTCGCCTTCTTCGGATCGGCGGCGCACCTCGCCGATCGTCGGGCCTTCCTACGCCACCTGGCTCCCGTCAAGAAGAAGCGCTGGGTGGTCTACGCCAAGCCGCCCTTCGCCGGTCCCGGGGCGGTGCTCGCCTATCTGTCGCGCTATACCCACCGGGTTGCGATCTCGAACCGCCGCCTGATCGCCTTCGAAGAGGCTGGGGTCACCTTCCGCTACAAGGATTATCGCCGCGACGGCACCGACCGGCAGCAGGTCATGACGCTCGCCACAGATGAGTTCATCCGCCGCTTCCTGCTCCACGTCCTGCCGCGCGGCTTCCATCGCATCCGACATTATGGCCTGCTCGCCGGCTCCGCCCACAAGGCCAGCCTCGCACGCGCCCGCGAACTGCTGGGCGTCGCTGCCCCGTCCGATGACCACACACCCGAACCAGAGGACTTCCGGCCGCCATGCTCCTGCTGTGGCGGACGCATGATCGTCATCGAGGTGTTCGAACGGTGGAGGAGGCAGCCGCGCGGACCTCCGAACGCATCGGCACCGATCCGGGAGACCGCTCCATGACCCGGCATGGTCTGATTCAGCCTCCAGCCACAGGCGCTCAACCTGCGGCGACGGACCCACGCGCGCCCATGGTGCTCAGCGAGGCCCGCAGGGCCCCGTCCGCCTGCGCGCAGAGGCTACAAGGCTGTGCGGAGGCTTCACTGAGCGGTCCGTCCGTGTCCACCGCGTCGCCTAACGGGGGCGGTCACGCCGTCGCCGACATCAGCCGCAAACTAAAATCCCCATAGCCATCAACTGTGGCCCGCGGGTTCCTGCATGAGAGGCTTTCGTACGCCTCTCGGCACCCGAAACCCTTCAGCATATCGGCTGTTGCAGTCCTCTCCGTCGTCACCTCAAATCTCGATCTTGTCACTATGCGCCTGGAGGCCGCCGGCGTTGCCGCCGAACCAATCAGGATGGACCCATACACGGATCAACGGTTTACCTTTTTCTGCGACCCGGATGGATGGCCATCGCCTTGGGCAATGAGAGCGGCATGTACGGACGCGCGATCTAACGGCGATCAGCTTCCTCGCTGCTGCTGGACCCGCATGTGCGAAGAGGGCCTCCTCGTCGAGGTCGGCTATGGTCTGTATAGCCCAGCTGCTCGCTGGGAAGTTTGGGCGATGCTACCGTCGACTCGCATCCTGCTGACAGAATCTGTCACTGCCCTGCTCTATATCTGTTTCATCCACTCAACAAAGGAGAAACACTATGAGCAATAACACCAGCCCCGCACTCCAGGTCGCTTTGGCCTATCACAACGCTTGGAAGAATCTCGACCATGCGACAGCCATGAAGGTTGTCGCTGACAACGTGGTCTCCGAAACGCCATTCGGTCCCGTTGAAGGGGGCGAGGCACTGCACAAAGGTGAATCTGAGTTCGCGCACATCCTCAAAGGAGCGACGATGATCTCCGCTTTCGGCGACGAGAACACGGCGCTCCTGATGTACTACACCCACACCATTCCCGTCCCCAGCGTCCTCTCCGCGAAGCACTTCAAGGTCGAGAACGGGAAAATCACCGAGATCAAGGCGCTCTTCGACAAGAGCCAGTTCCCGGCTCAGTAAGCTATGGCGTCGAAGGTCGCGGAAGCGTGGCGGTAAGGAGCCGCGACCTTCGGCGCGAGTACGACGCCACGGTGTTCCTCGAAATAGATGAAGACGATTCAGCCGCACTGAGGTGCGGCAAGGAGTATCCCCCACATGATTACCATCACTGCAGCAACGGGCCGCTACGGGCGGCTCGTTGTCGACGCTCTGTTGCGTCGTGGCGTTCCCGTCAATGAGATCGTGGCCGCTGTGCGCAGCCCGGAAAAAGTGACTGACCTCGCCGCCAAAGGCGTGCAGGTTCGCGAGGCGGACTATGATCGTCCCGAAACCCTGAAGGCAGCCTTCGCCGGCGCCGACAAGCTCCTGCTGATCCCGTCGGCCGACTTCGACGAGCGATATCCGCAGATGGCGCGCGCTGTCGAAGCCGCAATCGGGGCCGGCGTTGGCCTCGTCGCCTATGCGAGTTTCGTCAATACCGACACCAGCACGCTGCGGCTGGGCGAAGCGCACAAGCTGACCGAGGCCTTCATTCGCGACTCTGGGCTGCCTTACGTGATGCTGCGCAACGGGGCTTATATCGAGGTCTACGCCGGCGATCTGGGCGGTATGGACTATGCCCTGAGCACCGGCGTGCTTATCGGCTCGGCGGGCACGGGGAAGATCTCCGGTGCGAGCCGTGACGATCTGGCCGAAGCGGCTGCCGTCGTACTGACAAGCGAGCATCAAGCCGGAAAAGTGTACGAGCTGGGCGGGACGGCATGGACGAAAGCCGATCTGGCTGCGGCAGTTTCACAACTCACGGGCAAGCCGCTCGTGTACCAGGACTTGCCTGTTGAGGCTTACGTTCAGGCACTCACGGGAAGCGGCCTCCCGAAGTTTCTAGCGGAGATCATTGCTGACGCGGGCTTCGCTACGACGCGCGGCGACTGGTACACTGACAGTACTGACTTGCCGCGTCTTCTGGGACGGCCGAGCACGCCGCTGATCGATGTCGTCGCCGCCACGCTCAAAAGGAACGGCCGGCTATGAAACGGATTCAGTATCATCAATATGGCGGCCCGGAGACTATGAAGCTCGAGGATTTCGAGCTTCGCGCGCCGGGCAAGGGCGAGGTTGCCGTGAAGGTCAATTTCGCCGCCGTCAATCCAATCGACTGGAAAGTACGCAACGGTCACTTGAAGATGGTGACCGGGAAGAAATTTCCCCGCGCCTTTGGCAGCGATTTTTCGGGTACGGTGATTTCGGTTGGTCCGGACATTACCCGCTTCCAGGTGGGTGACGCCGTGTTCGGGTCCGCCCAAATCAAGGATGGTGGCGCGCTCGGCGAGGCCGTGATCGCGCCAGAGACCTTTCTCGCCAGGAAGCCGGCCTCCGTCTCCTTCGAGGAAGCTGCGTGCCTCGGGACCCCCGGAATAACGGCGTGGAATGGTCTGGTTGACAAGGCGCAGCTGCAGGCAGGCGCTCAGGTCTTCATCAACGGCTGCACCGGCGGGGTCGGCGAATCCGCCGTCCAGCTCGCGCGGATGCTTGGGGCCAAGGTCTCGGGAAGCTGCGGTGCGCAGCAGATGCGACGTGCCCAGGAGATGGGGCTGTCCCGCATTTACGACTACCGAACGACCGATCTCTCGAAGATCAACGAGCGGTTCGACGTTGTGTATGACACCGCCGGAACCATGACGGTCGCGACAGGGCTCGGCCTGCTCCGCAAGGGTGGGGTGTATCTGGACATCAATCCGACGCTGGGCAAGTTTATTCGCGCGATCTTCAACCGAAGGCTCAAGCCCATCGTCTGTACCGCAAGGGCGGACATACTGGACGGCCTTGCCCGCGCGGCAGCCGAGGGCGCGCTTCGGCTCCCGATCGCCGAGACCGTGCCGCTCAAGGATGCAATCGCGCTGGTCACCGCCTTGGAAAAGGGGCGCAAGCTGAACGGCAAAGCTATCGTGTCGATGCCTTGAGCAAGCCCCTGCCAAAATTTGGCATTGGCATGTAGAATAGTCTGATGTCCAAGAGCAATCGGCTTTTCGATCTGATGCAGATGTTGCGCCGGCACAATGGTCCTGTGCCGGGTAGCGAACTTGCGCGTGAGGCCGGCGTTTCCTTGAGAACCGTCTATCGCGATATCGCCACCCTGCAGGCGATGGGAGCAGATATCGAGGGAGAGCCAGGCTTCGGCTACGTGCTGAAGCCTGGCTTTCTGCTTCCGCCGCTCATGTTCTCTCAGGAAGAGCTTCACGCGCTGACGCTCGGTGCGCAGTGGGTCGGTCGCCAGACAGACGACGGCTTGGCCTTCGCCGCTCAGAACTTGATCGCAAAGATTGGTGCGGTGCTGCCAACAGAATTGCGGCACCTACTGACCGACAACGCTTTTCATATCGGCCGCAACAGGCCCAAGACACCGGCCGTAGATCTGGGGGTCGTCCGTCAGGCCATGCGCGAACAGTTTAAGCTTCAGATTGCCTATCGCGATCCAAAGGGCGATGAGACGTTGCGTGTCATCTGGCCGATCATGTTGGGCTTCATCGAGTCGAAGCGCTTCGTGGCCGGCTGGTGCGAGCTTCGGGAGGATTTTCGGACGTTCCGAGCGGATCGGATCGAGCGCGCTGAACTCCTTGAACAGCGCTATCCGGGTCGGCGACGTGATCTCGCCAAGCGGTGGCGAGCGCAAGTCGCCGAGGAAGCCGCAAGATCGCCAAGCGTAGCTAAGCCGGTGGGCTAACATGTGGCCTTTCGCAAGGAACGACGTTGGATCAAGGTGGAAAAAATCGCTCGCTGGCGCGCTGCATCGCAAAGCGTGTCGCGTCTGAACGGATTCAGGCAACCCGCTTTAGGTCTTTGTTTTATGCATGTCGTTCTCCCAAAACCGAGTTCACTTTTGGGCGACATGCATTAGCGTAGAAAGGCGTCAGCTTTCGGGGACTGGCAAGGAGCCAGTCGGCGACTGGCATTGGGTCGTTTGCTGGATGTCGGCTTCAGCCAACTGTGTTTCGAAAGCGCACAGCCCCTCCGGCCCGATCGAGACGTCGAGAGCTTTGCAGCAAAGCGCCGCTTCCGGCGCTCATTGCTCGTTGCGATGAATGGAACGAACTAGAGGGCTACCGATCCACCATCGCCATGCCGCGCTCGCCATAGCGCGGGCCGGAGATTTTTCCTGGCGCCAGCGCTTCATCTAGCGCTGCCATTTCGGCGGCATCGAGCTTGATCGCCGCCGCGGCGATGTTCTCCTCCAGATATTGTCGCCGCTTGGTGCCGGGGATCGGCACGATATCCATATCGAAGCCAATGCCCTTGCCGAGCAGCCAGGCCAGCGCGATCTGGCCAGGCTTGACGCCTCGGGCCGTCGCGATGTCGCGCACCTTGGCGGCCGCTTCGACATTGGCGTCGTAGTTTTCGCCCTGGTAGCGCGGGTCGTTGCGGCGGTAGTCGCTCTCGGGATACTCCTCGGCGCGCTTGACGTCGCCGGTGAGAAAGCCACGGCCGAGCGGCGAGAACGGCACCAGGCCGATGCCGAGCTTTTGGAGCAGCGGGATGATCTCGGGCTCCAGATTGCGCTCCCAGAGCGAATATTCGCTCTGCACCGCTGACACCGGAAAGACGGCATGCGCCCGGCTTATGTTGGCGGCGCCGGCCTCCGACAGGCCGAAGAAGCGCACCTTGCCCTCGGCGACAAGCCTGCCGACCGCGCCGGCGACATCCGCCATCGGCACATCAGGGTCGACGCGGTGCTGGTAGAGCAGGTCGATATGGTCGGTGGCGAGCCGGCCGAGCGAGGCTTCCACAACCTCGCGGATGTGTTGCGGCCGGCTGTCGACGCCGACCTGCTTGTCGTTTTCGATGCGGAAGCCGAATTTGGTGGCGATGGTCACCTGGTCGCGTCTGCCCTTCAGCGCCCGGCCGAGCAGTGCCTCGTTGGTGTGCGGGCCATAGACCTCGGCGGTGTCGAGGAAAGTGCAGCCAAGTTCGATGGCGCGATGCAACGTGGCGATGGATTCGGCCTCGTCGGCCGGGCCGTAGGACTGGCTCATGCCCATGCAGCCGAGGCCAATGGCCGAGACCTGCAGTCCCTGGCTGCCGAGTTTGTGTGTGGCGAGGGTCATGGCCGCGGTTCTCCGGTTGGGGTTTTGCAGCACCATATAGAGCGCGCGCTCAATTCCCAAAGCTGTTCGGCGCTGTCTCAACCGACTGTGATCCAAGGCGCGAGGCACCGCGCCGTCCAGGCCGGGAAGCCGTCCGTTCATTCACATGCTGGAAGCGGCGCCGCGACCGGAGGACGCCTCGTCAGAGCGACATTATTGGATCGAGGCCGGCTGCGAAAAAACGAGGGGGCTGATCGCTGGCTCGTCACCATCGACAACGTCGTTTCCAGACAGCACCAACCCATTGCCCAAGGCGTCGAATTCGATTGCCGCGCCAAGCAGTTGGGCAGCCTGCAGCACCAGGTGTTCAATGTCCTCGAGGGCGACATTCTCGGCCAGATTCCTGATCCTGACCTGCTCGGCCGTCACCGTGATGTTGACGATGCCTGCCGTCTTGAATGCCCTCTGGACCGCTGAATTGACATCATCGCGCAGGCGCGTGGAGTAATCGTACCGCATCGAAACCTCCCAAAGGGAACGGTTTTCTGTTCAGATTGAAGCATGCGCCCGGCGCGCCGGCCTGGCAAGCGAAACCTTAAAAAATATCCAAATAAAATCAGTTAGTTAGGATAGTTACAGGAATGTGTATCAGGTGTTCGATGCGCATCATGAGTTTGATGTGTGGAGCGCTCACTGGCCGGTCTTGACGCGTAATGAGGTTACCATAATTATAAGCCGAATGAGCTAGATACTAACTCACTGTATTTTTAGTCCTGAGCGAGGAGCGCGCACATGGCTGAACTGGAACGCCCGGAACGACTGCAGATCATGCTCACCACCGACGAATTGGCGGCGCTGGAAAACTGGCGCTTCGAAAAGCGCATGCCAAGCCGCTCGGCCGCGGTCAGGGAGCTGTTGCGGCGCGGCCTGGCCTCGGACGGGTTCCTGATGGCCGAGCAGGGCGTCAAATCGCAGGAGTTCGGTGTGCTGCCTGACGGTGGAGGCAAGACGAACGATCGGCCTTCGGAGTGAAGCCGGCTTCGGCTGCGACGCGCCGCCCGTGCGAATTGCGCGGGGGGAGATTGCCTTGATCCGCTTGCGCGCTACCTCATGCAAATGAGCGACATCGTGGCGGCGACAGCTGACATCGCAACAAGCAACCCAAAACAGAGCGCGACCGCCGACGCACGCCTCGCGGCCATCGTCGATTCCTCCTTCGATGCCATCATCAGCAAGGACCTCAACAGCATCATCACCAGCTGGAACCTGGCGGCCGAACGCATGTTCGGCTACAGCGCCGAGGAAGCGGTCGGCCAGTCGATCCTCATGCTCATCCCTGATCACCTCAAGAGCGAGGAGACCGAGATCATCGGAAGGGTTCGCGGGGGCCACAGCGTGGCGAGCTATGAGACGACACGAAAGCGCAAGGACGGCGCTTTCGTCGCCGTTTCGCTGACGGTCTCACCGATCAAGAACGCCGATGGCGAGATCGTCGGGGCCTCGAAATCGCCCGCGACATTTCCGCCGCCAAGGAGAGCGAGCGCCGGATCAGGCTCTTGATGCGGGAGGTCAACCATCGCGTCAAGAACCAGTTCGCGGTCATCCTGTCGATGGTCAGGGAGACGAGCAAGCGCTCGAGCGATCCGCAGGAATTCGAGGAACTGATCCGTGCCCGCATCATGGCGCTGTCGCGTTCGCACGATCTGCTTGTCACCTCGGAGTGGGCCGGCGCCAGCCTGTTCGACTTGATCCAGGAACATTTGAAGCCGTTCGGCCGCGAGGAGCAGATCCTGCTTTCCGGCCCGGTCCTGACGCTGCAGTCGAATGCGGTGCAGAATCTCGGCATGGCTTTCCACGAACTCGGCACCAACTCGTCCAAATATGGCGCGCTGGGCAGGGAAGGCGGCCGGGTCGAGATCACCTGGACAATCGGCTCGGCTGCTCAGGGGTTGGGTGCCCAGGGGTCGGGCGCCAAAAGTGCCGGTGCTTCGGGCGGGCGCGAGTTCCAGCTGCTCTGGACCGAGACATCCACGCCCCGTCCCGGCGAAAGGTGCGACGACGACGCGCGCAAAGGGTTCGGCACCGTCGTCCTGCAGCGTGTGGCGCCGCAGTCGCTGGGTGGCTCAGCCGAACTGGAGCGCTCGCCCGGACATCTCAACTGGCGCCTCAGCGCGCCGCTGGCATCGATCATCGTGCCGCAAGCCGGCGTCGAATCCGATGCCGGTGCCGCGCTGGGCTTCGGCATCTGAATGCCCCCGTGGGGCGGCAGGCTTTTCCGCCGCCCCCGGCTTGCCAGTCACCGATGATGAGGAAGATGCCTTTCGGCATCGACTTCTCCAAGGGTGAAGCTCTGGAAGCCCGGCATGAGCTGCCATATGGCTGCAAGGCCTATGATCAGATAGGCCAGGCGGGCCAGCATGGCGCCCCCAAGGACCGTGCCGATTACGTCATAGCCGATTACACCCATGGACAGCCAGTTGAGACCGCCAAGGATGATGAGGGCGAGCGTGACGAGGTTCATGATGCGCATAAACGCCTCCTGATGTTGCCTGACAAAAAGACGCCTGCAAAAAAACGCTTGTCGTTTCAGGAGGTTCCATCGATCACGAGATTGTGAATGACGGCTGCAATCCGTGAATGCGGCTCGGCCTATTCGACCAATATGTGCGCCTCGCGCGCGGCCTCGATGAAAGCCTCCCTGGCGATATCGGGAGACACGTCGCCGCTTGTCGCCTGGCGGCAGCCGCGCAGCGCTGATTGATGTTTGAGGCTGCCGGCGTCGCGCCAATGTGTCGTGAGCAATTCGATGGCCTGCTGTGTATTGGACAGGTTGCGGGTGGCACCGGCAACGCCGACCGAAACCACCACGGGCTTGGAGAACCACGCAGTTTGCATTGGAACCTCGACAAGGTTGCTACGCTAAAGCGCGTCGCGTTGCGCCGCGCTTTAGGTCTTTGTTTTTATGCATGTCGTTCTCCCAAAACCGGGGCCACTTTTGGGCGACATGCATAAAACGCTTGTGGCGGCGGCAGGTTTCATCCCAGCCAATCACTGTGTCGTGAGGCCGCCTGCTTCAGACGATGTTGGTCGTCACCTCGACGATGATCGCGGCACCGTCCAATGTGCCCGTCGGGGACATGCACGACGCGCGAGACCCGCATGTCCTGGGGACTTCCGTCGACCGACAGCGAACGCTTTCCCCAATGCGTGGCACTGTCTGGAAAATGGCGTCGGTGGCGTCCGGCCCGACAAGTCCCGTGATCCCTGGGAGCGCCCGCCGTTGCCGTGAATGGGGTGAGGGCACCCAAGACCTTGGTCCCCATCGGAAAAGCCCGCCACAGGAGCGACCTGCAGCGGGCTTTCTAAGTGGCTACATCCCTAAGGAATCGACCGCTTGTGGCTGTACTCTGAACTACGTGACCGCCTTAGCCTATGGTGTGATCGCGGAAGCCGGGCGTTGGCGGCAACAGCCCAAACCCTGCGTTTCGACACCAGTCTCTACAGGCAAATTCGCAGCGGTTTGTTCGGCGGATATTCGACGGAAAGGAAGATTTAGAAGCTAACTGTCTGATTTTTCTGGTTCCCGCTCATGGGCTCGAACCACGATTCACGCCTTCAAAGGGCGCTGTCCTACCATTAGACGAAGCGGGAGCTGGGACGGTTATGGAGCCGGCACGGCGTGCCGTCAATTCGGGAAGTTTATTGCCGGGTCGTCGCAGCGGTAAACCGGGCAGTGCCCGTCGCGCGCCGGGATATAGGCCGACATCGGAATTTCGGGCCAGTCGCATTCATTGCCGAACTGCCTGACATAGCGGTCATAGGTGTTCGGGCCGGTGGTCAGCACCACGGCGCGATGGCTCTGGATCATGGCCTGGATCCCGGCGCAGCTCATGCTGCGGCTGTCGGGCCGCGCCTCGGCCAGCCCGGTCGCCGCAAGCACGGCGCCCAAGCTCATCGACAGGATAAGAAGGCGAGCAGACATCACATGTTCTCCCTGTCTTGTTCTCTTTGTCTTGGCGCAATTCCCTAGGGAAAGCGCTACGCGCTTTTCCCGAGGAAACCGATTCACTTTTTCTGGAACTGCTCCCAGCAGGCGTGCGTCGTCCACAAAGCCCATTACCTCTCCGCTGGTTCCATGACAGGGCGTCGAATGCGCGTGGCGTGACGCAGCGCGGGCCGCCGCGCAACCAAATCACGCGTCGCGCATTGCTGGGCATGGACAGCAGGAAACCTTACGAAACACCGCAATGGTGGCCTGGAAACGAAGGCCGCGAAGCCATGTGCTGTTCCTTCTGCGGCAGCCGCGACCACCGCTACGAGGAGTGCCCGCAAAGGACCGATCCGCCTATAGCGCCGGCCGACGAGGGCGAGGGGACACCTCGCTGACGGAGGCACTAGCCCGTTAGGAAGGTTTCCACGGCGTGCCTTGCTGCACATAACGGCCGGAGGCCAGAGACGGCCATGCCGCCGAGAGAAAGCGGCCGTCCTTTTTGACCGCCACCTTTTGGGCAGTCGGGCGTTGTCCCTGCGAAGGGGAGGCCGCCCCGGGTGGTCGTGGAAGAAAAGGAGGCCGAGATGAAACCTCTCGCCATCGCGTCGCTGATGCTGGCCCTGGCCGTGCCGGCAGCGGCCCAGACGGATCAGCAGCAGAACCCGGCGCAGCAGGCAGACAAATGCCTGGCACAGACGGATCAAAGCGGCAAGCAGCAGTCCGGCGGCGGCAATCTGAGTGAAAAGCTCAACGCTTGCGGCGGGGTGCTGAAGCCGCCGGCCACCGGCGATCGGGGCATGGCCGCGCCGGCGCCCGACGAAGGCAAGACACCGGTGATCAAGCCCGGCGAAGTGCCGGCCCAGCCGCCAGTTCAATAGAAGGCGGACCGTCAGCATTGTTTCCGCAAAACGGAACCTCATACGGCAGGAAACGTTTCTTTCGAGAGTTTAACTTGAAAGGACAGGGTCTTGAAGGGTATTGCCGGAACGGCCACGATTATTGCCTCCATCGCCATAGTGATCGTTCTGATGTTGATGGCGCCGAAGGGTTTCGGGTTTGAAACTTCCCATCCGATCGTCGATGGCGATCTGCCCGCGGAATAATCAGGACTCGGTTCCGCAAAAGAGCAGGCGAGGGCATCGCCTGCTTTTTTGTTGGAGGGGAACTGCTGGCTCCCCGGAATTATCTAGCGAACCAGCACGCCGGCGTGATCGCACAGGGCCGTGAAGGCCTCCTGCGCCTGCGCCGCGCCGTCCTTGTTTTCCAGCGCCGCCTCGATCTTTTCGCGCGCCGCCTGGTAGAAAGGACCGCGGCTGGCATGCGGCCAGTCGATCAGGATTTCACTGGCGTCCTGAAGCGTCGCCACCTCGCGGATCGTGTCGGCGCCATGCGGCTTGACCCGCATCGGTGTCGACAGCATCACATCGGCCATTGTCTTTCCCGCTTCTGGGTTTTTCCCGCTATTGGAGGATGTGGGCTTCGCGTGCGGCGTCGATCATCGCCCGCATCGCCTTTTCCGGCGGTGTCCAGCCGTCGAGCGCGTCGCGGCAGCTGCGCAATGCTGCCCGGTATTGCCGGCCCTGGCCGGCGGGCCAGTCGCCGAGGCATTCCAGACCCTCCCAGGCGCTGCGCACCACGCGCTCTCGCTCGGAGGCGAATTTCAGGCGGATCGGTCGGGGAAAAATCTTGTCGTTCAACTGAAGTCTCCATGGCATGTCGCCCAACAGTGAACAGCGGTTGTGAAACAACGGCACTCACAAGGGGCGCCGGATAACGCCACCGGCAGGGGAGGGTTCCAGGCCCGAAAGATCAATTTTCAATCGTGCGCGACGGCGTCCGACAAAGGTCTCGGCGCCGGCTGATCGGCATCTTCCGGCGTTTGCCGGTCATCGGGCCGGTCATGCTCGAATTGTCCGGTGCCGGGCAAGGCATGCAGCCACGTCTCTCGGCGGGTGATCCACAATTCGTATTGCGGCTCCAGGTCGGTCGGCGCGACGTCGAGGCTGCCGAGCATCACCTCGACCTCGCTGTCGCCGACCCAGGCGACACGGCTGCCGCAGGTCGGGCAGAAGCTGCGCGTGCCGTAGCTGGCGACTTCGCCCGATGTGTCGAAAGCGTCGCGCGGCCAGATGGCGAAGGCCGAATAGACCGAGCCGCCCGCCTTGCGGCAGTCCTTGCAGTGGCAAAGACCGACCCGCGTCGGCTGGCCGGTGACGACGAAATGCACGCCGCCGCACAGGCAACTGCCGGTCCTGCGTATGGTGTCGGACATGGTCGCGGCCTCCCTCAGCCTGGCTTTCGTCAGTCTGGCACGCCACGGGCCGGGCGGGACAGGGGCCCGTCGGCCATTTCGTTGGCCAGAAACCGGGAAAAAGACATCCTGGTCACCGTATCGCCGGCCCGGTTGGTGCCTCCAAACCCGGACGCGGCCCGCAGCATCCTTCAACGCCATGCCGGCGAAATGGTTGCGGCTCGCGGCCGCCACCTTCTATCCGCGCGCGGCCATGTGGTTGTCGAGCTTCTTGCGCGAAGGGCCGTAGCGTTTGATGATGGTCTGGGCCTCGCTCTGCGGGATGCCGTATTTGCGCGCGAAGGCGGCGACCTCATAGGTCTCCTCGCTCGAAACCAGCTTGCGGTCCTGTTTGATCTTCAATTTGTCGTCGGGCATGGCGTGCCTCACTTTCTGTCAGCCGCACGGTCGCGCGGACATCGGTATATGGGATGCCGCGGTCAGACATAACAGAGATCGGCGCTGCCGGTTCCATGGCAGGCGGCGGACAGGCCGGACAAGGCCTGGATGGCAAGCTGCCGATTCAGGCCGATGCAGGGGCCTAGTCGGCGCCGTGGTGGTCGGTGGCGGCGCAATCGGCGCAAGGCGCGCTGGCGCCGGGACAGCCGCGCTGATGCGTGCCCGCGGGACAGCAAAGGCCGTTCGAGCTTGTCCAGCGCGGGCATTGGAAAACCTGCCCGGTGCCGCCGCAGCCGTTGCACTCAAGGACCGGTGACCGGACCAGATAGGACTTCGTCCCGAACCTGACGCTCGCGCCCAAAACTCAACCCACCCAAATAGCTGCACAGGACAGACCTGTGCATTAGCCCCAGCTAACGATACCACGTTGCTGGTTACGGACAAGTTTCAGGATCATTAATTGTTCGTGAACGCCGGCGCCAAGGCCATGCCTTGACCTCAGGCCGGCGTCAGCCGCCTGGCGGCGAGATACATGAGCGCCGAGGCGGCCTGGCCGCGATCCCAGCCGGCAGCCTCGGCCTTGTCGAGCAGCGCGTCGAGATGGGGGATCAGCATCTCCCGGCGTTCATAGGCGGCGCTCAGTGCCGGATGCTGCGGCGCGCCGATGGTCAAGGCCTTGGCCATGCTTGATTCCCTCCCCTTGGGCGAGGACGATCATACCATCAGCCGGCAAACCGAAATAATCCGATTTCAGTGGCGCGGAAGGCCGAGGCCCTCCACATCATGGCAATCTTGCCGCCATGATCCCGAACGGACTTCGGGAGGGATCATGCTCTTGGTTCAAAAAGCTCGACGACGTTGCCGGACGGGTCCTCGCAAAGGATCTGGCGGCCGCCCGGGCCGTCGACAATCTCGTTGCGGAACGGCACGCCGGCCTCGCGCATCCGGGCGGCGAGCCCCGGCAGGTCCTGGACTTCCAGCACGATGCGGTTCCAGCCGCCCGGTTCCGGCGTGCGGCCATCCGGCATTGGTCTTGCCGCCGACGCCATCGGGCCGGCAAGCCAGAAGGTGAGGTCGTCGCGCTTCAGGATGGCCATCGCCGGACCAAACTGCTGCTGCAGCACGAAACCCAGATGCCTGGTGTAAAATGCTATCGCCAACTCGACATCGCTGACGAGATACCGGACCGTCGCCATCCGCTGGCTCTCCTCACAGACTGATCAAGCACCCCTTGCGAGGAATAGCCTCCGGGGCAGGCCGCGGCAAGGTTGGAGCCCCAGCACGGCGTCCTGTCCGCGCTTCGCCAGACCGGTGCCGATATCCGGCGCGGCAGCGCTTGCGGACAAAAATGTCTGGCCGGTGTCGGAACTGCACGGCGTCGCTCGTCCTTGGGTCGACATCCATCGCAAACCTGGAGAGACAGCATGTCGGACCTCACTCAATCGCCGTGGCAGACCGCCGCCCTTCTCATCGCCCGCCTGATCTTTGCCGCCGTCTTCCTGATGGCGGTGACCTTCAAGTTCATGGGCATGGGCGCCACCGCGGGCTATATCGCCGCCGCCGGCTTTCCGTTCCCGCTCTTCCTCGCCTGGTGCGCGGCGATCCTGGAGGTGGCGCTGGTGCTGTGTTTGCTGAGCGGGGCCTTCTTCACCCAGGCGGCCTTGGTCGCGGCGGCCTATGTGCTGTTCCTGGCCTTTGCCTTCCACGGCCCCAGCCACTGGGCCGGCAACCAGGCCGAGTTCGGCTTCTTCGTCGACCATTTTTCCTTCCTGGCCGGCCTGCTGTTCGCCGCGGTGCACGGGCCGGGCAGGGTGCTGGCGCTGAACCTCGGCTGGCCGGGCAGGGCGTAAGGCTGCGCTATCGTGACCTCAGCCGGTTGGCGAGCAGCGTCAGCGGCCAGATCAGCAGATAGGCGAGCGACGCCTCGGTCGGTCGCCAGAAGGCAAGCGCGACGCTGGCCAGTGCGCTGAGGCCGATGATCAGGGCGGGCCGCCAGCCGATCTCGTGGCCCTCGGCCTTGCCGTCGACAAACAGCTCCGGGTGCGCTTTCAGGTGCAGGTCGCGCAGCACGGCCACCAGCTGGATGGCGATGATGTTGACGGCGTAGACGATGTGCGATTGCAGGAGCTCGTCATGTTCGCCGATCAGTGTCGTGGTGAACGGCACAACGCTGGTCACCAGCAGCCAGAGCACGACCAGCCGGAACAGCCGTCCGTCGACATGCCCGACCTGGCGGAAGTCGATGACATGGCGCTGCCAGCACAGCGCCAGGATGAGGAAGGAGACCACCCAGGAGACGATCTTCGGCCGCAGCTCGCCGAGCGCGCCGAACAGATTGCCATGGATATCGTCGGGCAGCGGGAGCCCGAAGACGAGCAGCGTCATGGTGATGGCGAGGATGCCGTCGACCAACGCGTCCAGGCGATTGCGGGGGAGTTGGGATGTTGCCGGCATTCGGCTGTTATAGGCGAAAGCGCATGAAAATGGATAGACGCGACAAGCCCAGCCGCGGGCAGGCCGGCGTTAAAGGCGCGAAAACTGCGTCCTGGTCTCAGACCTGGTCGTTGTAGGGTTCCTTCATCTGGCCAACCAGGCGGGCCAGCTTCGAGAAGGACGGCATGTCCGCCTCGGGCTGGCACTGGTTGGCGAGTTCCAGCAGCCGGATCGGGAAATTGACGGCGTCGCGGCTCGACGCCGACATGCCGCCGGATCGCTCCTCACCGGTTTCGCTGGCTTCGGCCTTGCGGAGCGCAATGTCGATCTCCTGCGATGTCAGCACCCCCTTTCGGACCAGGACGTGGTTGATCGATGCGACGGCCATCAGCAGGCCTTCGAGTTGCAGATTGGCGACGTTCATGGCGATTTTTCCCTCCATTGACCATAGGTGAAACGCGCCAGCGGCGTTTCCGATCCGAAGCCAGGCGCGGAGCCGGTTTTGGCTGGGGATGCCGGGCAGAGCGCTGGCCCGGGAGCCCGGCCTATTCCTGCGTCAGCCGCTCGCCATATTCGCGCCATACCGCCTTGACCTCCAGGCTGCCGAGGCGTGGGATCGAAGGGTCGCCACAGGTGATGGCGACGGCGCTGATATCGTAGTGGGGATAGGCGTTGGCGACGAAGCGGATCGCGTCGCCGAGCGAGTTCACGCGGACCACAGGATCGGCCTGGCCCTGCCCGGTGCTGCGCACACCGGAAACCGAGGCTGGAGCATGCCGCATCCTGAACACGGATGCCATGGCTGGTCTGTCCATCGTCCTCTCCCACAAAGGCCGTGACGGGAATCATTCCATGAGCTTTGCCTAATGATTCCACAGCTGCCGGCCGATGAAAAGCCGGCTAGCCAATGCAGGTTTCGGATGGCCGGTCGTCGCCGATCCGATTGTCGGGTGAGGGCAGTTGTGCTATGATTTTGCCCATGGTGCTGATTTGCGCCGATGACCCGCCGCGAGGCGGGTTTTGTTTTTTCGGCTGCCCCCCGAGCAATGCGCTCGCGTCCTCGCCTTGGCGTAGAAAATAAGAAATAGGAATTTTTTCTTATAAACTGTTGACCGGGTGAGGGCAGCCATGCTACATATTTGTCCATGGTGCTGATTTGCGCCAACGACCCGCCGCCGAGGCGGGTTTTGTGTTTCTGGCGATCCTTCAACACTGCCGGTTACGTCTTTCGGTGTGAAGCCAAAGGACGTAGCGGGATTTTTTCCCATTCATCTGCTTGGCGTACTAATGGCCGACTTGATAAAGCAGCCGGGACAGGCCGGCACTGAAAACGAACTTTCGCCGGAGATGGTTGATGCTGGGGAACTGGTATTGCTGGACTTGATCGACCCACCGCTATCGATCCGGCTTTCCAGAGAGGTGGCTATTCGGGTTTACCTCGCAATGAGGCAGCGAACGCATCCCGACGTTTAACCATCTCATCATACCGCTCTCGTCGGAGCCGGCTAGCTGGCCCATGCGGAAATTCAAAATCTAGTGCGTTTTGTAGTTCGTGTCGAAGTTGGACCATCTCAGAGAGGATGCCATCCAATCTGGTCACGGTGTGCACATGATTTTGAAGGTAGCCGCCGCCCTTTTGGGAACCGGACATTATCTCGTTGAGGTGTGTTGACGTCAGCCCGGACCAAAAGCGTGCAGGCTCCCCATCGAGGGTGCCCCAACTCGCGTGAATGACTTTGTTCCGTTTTATACTTAGTGTTTTGACGGACGATAAGAGCCCTGAAAAGGCCTCTCGCTGGTCTGCACGGGGAAGAAAACCCGCCAATCCAATCAACATTTCAATTTGTTCTTTGTTGCCGACTGTGTCGAAAACTACGGTAGCTGCATCCAAGTGCAAATCGGTGAGTTTGCGGAAGAGAAAATTGCAGGTCACTTCTATCTGGCCCCAAGCGGTCATGAGCCTGCCAAGAACTAAATTTGGCCGCTCGTCCAAAATGTCGCTTTCTGGGAACGGAAGATTATTTAGAACAACGCCCACCATGACGGAACCCCATAAAGACAAGGACCAGGAAAAGCGCGACGAGGTTTTGCGCCGCCTTACTGAAAACCCCACCTGATCCGGGCATAAGGTTCGCGCAAGCGAGTCAGATCAGAAAAGGAAACCGGGCGGTAATCCCGCGAAGAACGACCGCCCGGCAAAGGGACAACGGCTAGCCGTTATTTCCTTTTGATCGTCTCGACGACGTGTGTGTTGGGCTTGTTTACGGCAGTTTTCACTGTTGTAAACTGGCCCGACACGGCGCTTCGACCAATCTTGATCTTGCTCATGCGTATCACCTCCTTCCTCGGGCAGTGGCCCGCCATTAGAGGCGTGCCCGTGAGGTGTGGTGACGGCCGAATCACAAGACCGGGAAAATAATGATGAAACATTTATTCGGTGTCGAGTCGGTGTTTCTTTCGCAAGTGGAGAGATTCGCGCCTTCTGCTTAGGAGTAACAGGCTTCACCAAGATCTGCCGATAGGTGATTCGCGTATCGCGAGCCACGCGAAGCAAATTGTCAGCGCGTTCTGCATCCGAGATTTTCAGGACGGCGCGGCGGTTATAAACAAAATTCGAACTCGACCAAGTAGCGGTGCAAATGAGCTCCGCCGCAATGCTGATTGACGTCGATCATCCCACGCTTGACTATACCAGCCTTCAAGAGACGAGCCATGCCACGATACGCCACCATCATCACCGACGATGACGGCCGCGAAGTCGTCAGCGCCATTGGCGCGTTCGAGGGCGCCGCACCCCAGCCGCGTCTCGGCCGGATCGAGCCGGTTGCGCCGGGCGTGCTGATCGGCATGGTGCGGGATGCGGGTGGGGGCTTCTGTTTCCCACAGCCAACCATCGACAGCCAATCCGTCGGCCTCGTCATGGCACGCCTCAGAGCGCGGACCGGCGCGGCAAGGCCCGCCGGTGCGGCGAAGCCTGCAGGGGTGACGAAGCCGAAGCGCACCAAGAGGGCCAGGAAGAAAACCGCTCGCTCGAAGAAGCCGGCCAGATCGGCGCTGCCGAAGGCGGCGGCTTCCGTTGGCGATGCAGACGCCCCGGGTCGCGACAATGGTTGATGAAGCCGCCGCCGGGCCGGCACGTCGCACGGCAAGGCCGGCAAGGCGCAAGCCCGCCCGCGAGGCGGTTGCGCAAAAACCCCGTCCGAAGCGGACGAAAAAGACGCTGGGCGATGATTTCCTCGCCGCCGTACGCGCCGATTTCCGGGCGCATGGCGCCGGCGTCATCGCCGAGGTGCGGGCCGACAAGCCGGACCAGTATCTGAAGATCGTGCTTTCGGTGCTGCCCAAGGATTTTGATGTTTCCATCAACCAACTGGACGCCTTTTCGGATATTCTGTTCGAGGTGATCGTGCGGAAGTTCAGGGCAGCTTCCGAGGAATAGCTCCGAGCCTTGCCCTGCGTCCGCGCGCCTGACGGCTCGATCGAGCCAAAGCCCGCCTCGGCTCACGCCGGGCGGGCTTTTTTGCGTTTGTGGCTCCTGACCGGCCGCTGCTATATCCCGGAGCAAGGCTGCCGAACTCGCGGCGGCATTGATCCAGCCTGGGCTTGCAGATGCAGATTGAACGATATGACGGGGACCGCGACGTATTGCTGCCGCTGTTTACCCTTGCCGACGATTCTCCCATGCAGGTTTCCAGCTATATCGATGAGGGCGAGGTGCTGGTCGCGCGCGATGGCAACAGGATCGTTGGCCATGTGCAGCTCATCGAGACAGGCGAGGGCGGGGTCTTCGAACTCAAGAGCCTGGCGGTCCGTCCGGCAAGGCAGAGCGAGGGGTTGGGGCGTGCCCTTGTCGCGGCGGCAATCACCCGCTGTCGCGAGCGCTACGGCCGGCGCCTGATCGTTTCGACCGCGGCGGCCGATATCGGCAATCTGCGATTTTACCAGAGACAGGGCTTTCGGATGTATCGCATCGTGCAGGATGCGTTCGGGCCATCGACCGGTTATCCCGAAGGCTCGGCTGTGAATGGCATTCCGCTGCGCGACCAGGTGGTCTTCGAACGCGACCTCGGCGCGGATTGAGGGTGAGGATCGTCCGCCCGCGCTCCAGCTTCGGGACAGTCGCAGACTATCCAATAGCCCGCTCCGGCTCGCCGGGCGGGCTATTTTGCGTTTCTAGGCCTAGGCCAGGATGTTGACGGCGCGGGCCGCGACCAGTGCGATCGTCAGCAGCGAGATCATCGCTTCGGCCATCATCAAAAGCTTGGCGCGCTGGGAGAGCGGCAAGGTGTCGGTCGGCGAAAACGCCGTCGCATTGGTGAAAGCGAGGAAGAAATAGTCGACGAAGCCAGGCAGCCAGTCGCGGATCTCGCGGTCGTTCAAAGTCATTTGCGGGAACAGGAAATCGGATTGGGCTCGTTTGACGAGGCCGCAGGTCGGCGGCCCGCCGCGGTCGGTGCTCCAGAACCACAAGGCAAAGACGATGACATTGGTGACCCAGATGTTGAGCGCGTCGATCAGCAACGTCTCGCCGCTGGAGCCGGCATGGCCCGCCAGCAAGGCGCGCACCAGGAACACCAGCGATCCGCAATTCATGATGCTGACGACGCCGGTCATCACCAGCGCCGTCCTGCGGATCATGACGCGAAACCGGCCGACCAGGTACCAGTGCTCTTCCTCGACCGCTTTCTGGGTGGCGACCTGCGTCCAGGCGGTGGCGACGGACAGAGGCACGAGCAGGGCAGCCTCCAGCGCCGGCGCCAGCCAGCGGGGGCCGAACGAAAGATCGTTGATCACCAGGAGCTGCAAACAGATGATGACGAGGACAGCCGCACGCGCCAGCCAGAAGTCGAGCGCGCGGTGGTGGATGACGGCATGCTGGTGACGCATCGAATATCCGGGATGTTCAGACAGGATCAGATGTGCGGGTTGTTCTGCCGGGGGAGGGCAACGGAGCGTCGAAATTCCCGCTCAATCTTGGTCTTGCAATGGCCTGCAAGTATACTTTTTCGTAAGCTTTGACGTTGGGGCTGTTCGGCAAACCGGACGATGTGGTTTAAGCGCCGCATGGTCGGAATAGATGACTCCATGGATCGTTGGGTGCCGGCGGGGCTGCCTGCCAGCCGCCTCGACCCGTCATCTGTCTGGTCCAGCCTGCTTCGTCATCCCTGGCATTTGCTGGCGCTTTTGTGCCTGGTGCAGATCCTTTGCTGGACGATGGTGCCGGCACTTGTCGATACGGCACCGCCCGGCGATGTCGTGGAAGGCTTCATGTGGGGCCGCGAATGGGTGCTGTTGACCTACAAGCATCCGCAACTCCCCGGTTGGCTGCTCGAGACCAGCCATCTTCTGACCGGATCGTTTCGCTGGCCGCAATATCTGCTGGCCCAGCTGACGATCTCGGCGACCTTCGTCCTGGTCTATCTGCTCGCCCGTGACATGCTCGGGCAACGCCGTGCGCTGGCTGCCGTGCTTTTGATGCCGTCTGTCTATTTCTTCGGCTGGCCGACCCCGCAATTCAATCATGATTATGCGCAGATGCCGTTCTGGGCGGCGATTTGCTGGCTGCTCTGGCGCGCCGGCCGGGGTGGTGGGCCGGGCTGGTGGCTGGCGCTCGGATTGGTGTCGGGCGTCGGGCTCTACGCCAAGTTCTCCACCGGCCTGCTGCTTGTCTTCGGCGCTCTCTGGCTGTTGTCCGATTCACGTGCACGCAGCCGGCTGGCGACGCCTTGGCCGTGGCTTGGCTTTGCCGTTTTTCTAGCGGTGGCTGCGCCGCTGGCCGTTCAGCTCTACCGCATCGACTTCCTGCCGCTGACCTATTTTGCCGACCGCGACGCGTGGGTGACCGAACACCGGGCGCGCCTTTACTACATCGGTGTCCAACTGGCCGGGCTCTCCGGCTTCCTATTGGTGCTGGCGATATCAGGGCTGCTGCGGCGCTCGCCCGCTCCCGAAGCACCTGTCGAACGCGGCATTCTGGTCTATCTCGTGTGGATGGGGCTCGGGCCGGCGATCCTGATCATGGTGGCCTCGTTGTTCACCGGCACCGGCGAAGCCTGGGGCGCGCCGATGTACAATCTTGTCGGCGTCGTCGTGCTTGCCTTGCTCGGTCATCGGCTCGGCGCCGTCGAGATGCGAAGGCTGGCGATCTGTGCCTTCATCTGCATCGTTACCATGTCAGGCGCCTATGCGGCTATCCGCTGGACAGACTGCAATGTGTGGGGGCGCATGGGCCCCGTCTGCTGGCCGGCGCGGCCTATCTCGGACGAGGCCGAGGCGGTCTGGCACGCGGCGGCGCCTGGCCGGCTCGACATTGTCGGCGGCGATACCCAATTGGCGATGCTGGCGGGCCTCAATGCCTATGACATGCCGTCGATCTTCACCGACCTCGATATGCGGTTCGCGCCCTGGATCACCAGGCAGCGGTTGCGTGACCATGGCATGCTGATGGTTTGGTCGGGCCATGGCGTGCCGCCGCAGCTGCGGGCATGGCTGGGCAACCTCCCGGTCAAGACCGTTCTTTTCAACTGGTCGCGCAAGGCGCCGCCTGTGCCAATCAGCTTTGCCGCCATTCCGCCCGGCACCCGGTATCTGCCGCTTGCCGCCGACAGCCGGACCCGGCATCCGCGCAACTGAAGCGGTTCGATCCCTTAGCCGCGTCGTGATATCTTTCGCGTATGGCCGCGTTTACACGCGACTGGACGAAGCGGACGACAATGCCCATTTATTGGGAAATCCAATTTTGTCTGCGCAATTCCGGACGGGAAACCGCTCCATAGCTGGAATTGCCTTTTGAGGAGACGTGACATGGCGACTTCGACCGAACGCGCAGTGCTTGCCGGTGGCTGTTTCTGGGGCATGCAGGATCTGATACGGCGCTATCCCGGCGTCATCTCCACCCGTGTCGGCTATAGCGGCGGCGACGTACCCAACGCCACCTA
Source organism: Mesorhizobium sp. AR02 (assembly GCF_024746835.1). Lineage (NCBI taxonomy): Bacteria > Pseudomonadati > Pseudomonadota > Alphaproteobacteria > Hyphomicrobiales > Phyllobacteriaceae > Mesorhizobium > Mesorhizobium sp. AR02. The sequence continues at coordinate 5,513,703 of NZ_CP080531.1, forward strand.
CCGCAACCACGGCACCCATGCCGAAGCCATCGAGATCAATTTCGATCCGGCCGTGATCAGCTATCGCACTCTGCTGGAGCGCTTTTTCCAGATCCACGATCCGACGACGCGCAACCGCCAGGGCAACGATGTCGGGATGAGCTACCGTTCGGCGATCTACTATACCAGCGACGAGCAAAGGCGCGTCGCCGAAGACACCATCGCCGATGTCGATGCCTCCGGCCTGTGGCCCGGCAAGGTCGTCACCGAGGTTGCGCCGGCCGGTGCCTTCTGGGAAGCCGAGCCCGAGCATCAGGATTATCTGGAGAAATATCCCAACGGCTATACCTGCCATTTCGTCAGGCCGGGCTGGAAACTGCCGGTTCGCGAGAAGGCCGTCTCATAAGGTTTGCGGATCATTTTCGAGAAGCAAGGCGGCATAATTCCTGTGACTGCGTGAATACCAACTGTCAGCCGCCGCCTGGCGATTGACAGTTGATGGCGTTGCTGGCCAACTGCACATGCTGATTTGCTTCAGGAGATACGCATGAAGAAAATCTATGAGAAGCCACTTCTGGTGAAAGGCGGACGGCTTTCCGATGTCACCGCCACGGTGCCGTCTTCAATTGTCAAGGCTCCCTGACCGACGGACTTACTTTGCAAACCCTGTCAGGCCCGCCCGATGAGGCTGGCTTGCCGTCTGAACGCCCCCCGATGGGGATCGGCTTGATGTGCGCCTTGAACGGCCGGCGCTTTTGAGCCCGCAGACCGGGTCGGGCCGGCTTTCCGCCGTGTTCGTGCTCGACATCACCCATTACACCGGGCCGCTGCTGTCAGGATGGCTTGAAGCAGGCCATCTCATCCACGCGATTGTCGTGCCGGCGTTCCGTCAACGCGAGAAACATTTCAGCACCGGCAATTTTCGCCGAAGACTGAGACGCAGATTGCTGCTCAAACGCTATATCGGCAACACGCCGGCAAGGCTGATCGAATTTGGCCGGCCCTATGATTGGGGCACACTCGGCAGCCAGTTGTCGGAGGGCAAAGCCGATGTGTTGATCTGCTTTGCGTTTCCGGCCCTTATTCCACCGGACTTGCTCGGTGCTTTCCCGAAAGGCGGGCTCAATCTTCATCCAGCGTTGTTGCCCAACTATCGGGGCCCGCACCCTATCCATCGCCTGGCCGTGGACGGCCAGCACGCCGTTCATGGTGGTGTGACGCTGCACAAGATGTCCGCCAGTTTCGATGATGGCGACATTCTCGGGCAGGTGTCGTTTTCGGAGGCGGACTGGGTATCGCTGCGGGCCTTGATCGACAGCGTCGCGAGCGCGATGCGCACGCTGGTGAGCGAGGCGGCGCCCGCCTACTGCAAAGGCGGCCTTTCGGGGATGCGGCAGCCGGCCGGTGATTTCGTCTGGGCGCGGCTTGAGCCGGCCCACACAATGATCTCGTCGGCCATGTCAATCAAGCATGTTGCCCTGATGTGGCATGTGCTGGGCACTCTTCCAGGCATCTATCTGGATGTCGCTGGGTGCAAGGTCAGGCTGGGGTTCCAGATCAGGCGGCTGGGTCCGCCGACCGGACAAGTGCCAGTCAGACGATGGGGGAGCGTGGAGTTCGATCTTGCCGATGGCAGGGTCCGGTATCTCACCTATAGCCGCCTGCTCAAACGGCTCGTGAAAGTGCACGCCACGTTTGCGCGCTCTCCAGTTAGAAAGTCGTCCCCTGAAATGCGGCTTTTCGGCAAGGTGGAAGATGGGCAGATTTGAGAGCTGGCGCAGTGCGCTGAAAAAACGGCTTCCCCTTCGGTTCGAATGATGCTTTAACGCGCCCATCCACAGGGGTGCTCCGTACGGTCGGGGCTGAGACGGGGGCGGCAAGCCCACAGACCCTAGAAGCTGATCTGGGTAATACCAGCGGAGCGAGGCGGGCGATGTTTTCAGGCGCACAGATTTCCCTATATCCCATGGCCGACGATTTCGTCGGCGTCATCCTGGGCGCGCTTGGCGCGCTCGATCCCTACCGGGACAGGCTGAGGATCGAGACCGACGACATCTCGACCTTGCTGGTCGGGCCACCCGAAGTGTTGTTCCCGGCGCTGCGCGACCTGTTCGTGGCGGCGGCGCAGAGCGGCAAGCATTGCGTGCTGTCGGCGGCCATTTCGCGCGGCTGCCCGGGCGAGCCGGACGATCCGATCTGCCGCTCCGACGCGTTTGGCGGACCTGTCGGGCCGCTCGGCCCACGCAAGGAAGCCGCCATCACCGCAGTACGCAATGCTGCTGCCACCGGCCAGCCGGCGGCGGCGCAATTCTCGCTCTACGTGATGGGCACCGGCAACCATATGGACGAGATCTATGGCTGCATCGATTTCCTGAAACAGTCCGGCGTCTACGATCGCTCCAAGAACTTCTGCACCAAACTGCGCGGCGATACCGGCGCGATCTTTTCGGCGCTGAACGAAGCCTTCTGCCGCTTCGGCCCGGGCGCCGGCCACGTAACCCTTGACGTCACGGTTTCCGCCAACAGCCCCACCGCTGTCTGAACAGAACGCGTTTTCCATACGCGGCCGTCAAGGTTGTCCTCTCGTGGTCTCATCGTCATCCAGCCGCCCGCGCCAGCTCGCGGGCCTCTTCGCCAAGGCGGCACCGGCCGTGTTGTCGGTTGGGCTACTGCTCGCGGCCTGGGAACTCTACGCAAATCATTCCGGCATCAAGCCGACGGTTCTGCCGGCGCCCTCACGCGTTTTCGAGCAGGCGATGCTCAATCGTGAGGCGCTGATCGACAACGCCATCCCCACCATCCGCGCCACGCTGATCGGCTTTGCCTGCTCGCTCGGTGCCGCCTTCGCGCTGTCGATGCTGGTCGACTTTTTCCAGCCGTTGCGACGTGCGCTGTTTCCCGTCTTCATCGTCAGCCAGACCTTGCCGCTGGTGGCGATCGCGCCGCTGGTGGTGCTGTGGTTCGGCTTCGGGCTGGCCCCCAAGATCATGCTGGTGGCACTGGTCACCTTCTTCCCGATGCTGGTGGCTCTGGTGCAGGGCTACGAGGCGACCGAGGCCGAGATCGGCCAGATGCTGCGCGCCATGGGGGCAGGGCGCTGGCGCGTCTTCGTGCTGGCGCGGCTGCCTTCGGCACTGCCCTATTTCTTCGCCGGTCTGCGGATCTCCATCACCTATGCCGTGGTCGGCGCCATCTTCGCCGAATATGCCGGCGCGGCCAAAGGGTTGGGCATCTACATGCTCAACGCCAAGAACAATTTCCGCTCCGATCTGGTGCTGGCCGCCGTCGGTGTCAGTGCCGCACTCACTCTCGTCCTGTTCGGGCTGACGGTGCTCTTGCAGCGCCTCGCCATGCCCTGGGAGCGGGCCGACCGGCAGCTGGCAGGGAAGGCGGCGCGGCAATGAGCCGGCTCGAGTTGCGGCATGTGCGCAAGGCGTTTGGCGGGCTCGACGTGCTCGCCGACATTTCGCTCAGCGTCAGCGCAGGCGAATTCGTCTCGATCCTCGGACCTTCGGGCGCCGGCAAGTCGACGCTGTTCCAGCTTTTGACGGGGGCGGAGCACGGCGAAGGCAAGATGTTCTTCGACGGCGTGCCGCTCGACGATCATGGCAGGCATTTTGCGTTCATGCCGCAACGCGACGCACTGATGCCGTGGCGGCGCATCCTCGACAACGCGACGCTCGGGCTCGAGGTGCAAGGCGTCAGGCGCAAGGCGGCGCGGGCGCGCGTCGCGCCGCTGTTTGCCGAGTTCGGGCTTGCCGGTTTCGAGCGGCATTTTCCGGCCCAGCTTTCAGGCGGTATGCGCCAGCGCGCGGCGCTTTTGCGCACGGTGGTGCAGGAGCGCGACATGCTTTTGCTCGACGAGCCGTTCGGCGCGCTCGACGCGCTGACCCGCGCGGCCATGCAGCGCTGGCTCGAACAGATGTGGCGGTATCATCGCTGGACGGCGCTGCTGATCACGCATGATGTGCGCGAGGCCGTGTTCCTGTCCGACCGCATCTACGTTCTGTCGGCGCGCCCGGCCCGTGTCTTGCGGGAAATCAGGGTGCCGTTGCCGCGCCCGCGCGATCCGACCGGCGCTGCCGCGCAGCAGGCCAGCGCACTCGAGGCCGAGATCCTCGACATCTTGCTCAACCCTCAACCATCCAAAGGACATGACCATGACTGACTTGACGCGCCGGCAGGCCTTGCTGCTCACCCTTGCCAGCGGCCTTCCGCTGGTTGTCGGATCGAGCCGCTCCTTCGCAGCAACGCAAAAAGTCACCGTCGCGCTGGACTGGACGGTCAATACCAACCACATCGGGCTGTTCGTCGCGCGCGACAAGGGGTTTTATCGCGAGGCCGGCCTCGAGGTCGACATTCTGCCCTACAGCGATACCGGCGCTGGCACGCTGGTCGCCAACCGCGTCGCCGATTTCGGCATCAACGGCACCATCAGCCTGTTCACCCAGAAGACCGCCGGTGCCGATTTGAAGGCCGTCTATGCCGTGGTGCAGTCCGAAACCGGCCGCGTGGTCTTCAACGCGGCGCGCAGCGAGATCAAAAGCCCGAGGGACCTTGACGGCCTGACCTATGGCGGTTTCGGCAGCGCCTGGGAAAACGCGCTGATCTCGACCATCATCCGCCACGACGGCGGCAAGGGCAATTTCGAAACAGTGACGCTCGGCACCTCCGCCTATGAAGCGCTGGCCAACGGCTCGGTCGACTTCACGCTCGAGGTTGCGACCTGGGAGGGCATCGAGGCCGAACTCAAAGGCGTCAAGCAGCGCAGCTTCGTCTATGCCGACTACGGCGTGCCCGACGAGCACACGACGCTGATCTCGTCGAGCGAAGCCTATCTCCAGGCAAACCCGGCACTGGCGTCGGCCTTCGTCCAGGCAACGCGGCGCGGCTATCAGTTCACCGTCGATCATCCCAGGGAAGCCGCCGCGCTGTTGATCGCCGCCAACAAGGATGCCTTGACCAATCCGGCATTGATCGAGGCGTCGCTGAAAGCGCTGATCGACGGGCACTATCTGCGCGCGGAAAACGGCGCCATCGGCACGATGGATCCGGCCAAGATGGACGCGATCGGCGACTATCTCTTCACCGCCGGCATTTTGCGCGATGCCGACGGCGAAGTCCTGACGCAACGCCCTGATTTCTCGAGGTATTTCGCAAATCTGAACTTGGGATGAGGCTGGATGCGCATGGGCCGGTGGTAGACGGTGCGCTAGATTGAGTCGGCATCCGGGGCGCGTCCTGCCCCGCATGCTTTCCGAGCCGTTACCCCGTTTGGTGCCGATCCGATCTTGCCGGTTAACGGCCCGGCAATGGTTGCATGCAATGGTCCCTTGAGGGATCATCGGGGTGCTTGCCTTGCTCACGTCAAAAAGTGAAGCGTTTTCGCATAACAATGAGGGCGGATTTTTCTCCGCCGCGCGAAGGCGCGACACGCTGGTCGACCTGCGTGAAGGCTTCTTTCGCGCCTGTGCGCTGGCCTGCGCGGGGCTGTTCGTCTATCGCGGCGTCTATCAGGTCGTGGAGGATCCGACCCGGCTCAACGTCGCGCTGGTGGCGATTTCCGAGATACTCACTTTCACTTGGCTGCTTCTGTCGCGGCGTCCGGTGACGCGTGACTGGAATCCGCTTACGGTCATCGTCTCCGTGACCGCCAGTTTCGGGGTTGCGTTGATCAGCCTCCAGCCTGGCATGGTGCTTGTTCCTGTCTATGTCGCCGCGCCGCTGCAGTTCGTTGCGCTGTTGTTTGTCATCTGGGGCAAGATATCGCTGGGCCGTTCCTTCGCCATCCTGCCCGCCAATCGCGGCGTGATGACAGGCGGGGCCTACCGGCTTGTGCGGCATCCGATCTATGCCGGCTACCTTGCCGGCCATGTGCTCTATCTGCTCTCGGCCTTTTCCTTCCACAACCTCGCGGTCTATGCGGTCATCACCTATCTGCAGCTGTATCGTATCCTGCGCGAGGAAGCCCTGCTGGCCGCTGAGCCGGAGTATCGCGCTTACGTGGAACGTGTGCGCTACAGGCTGTTCTACCGCATATTCTGAGGGCGGGACTGTCTCCAGGTTGCTGATAGGCACGGCGATGGGTGTTTGATGGCCATCGCGATCTGGCGGCCTTTGACGGCCGCTGATGTCCGATCTTCACGCCGTGAATCAAGCGGAGATGTCTGTCAGCAATGACGGGCGTAGAGATTTCTTGGGAAATCGTTTTTAGTTCTCGATGAGCGACTATATCTATAATGTACGCTATCGGTATGAAATATTTTTTACATGTGTAATATATTTTTATTACTCTTATATTCTCTGCGTTTCAACAATAAATACCATCGTCTTCATAAGTATGCTCTGAGCTGAAACTGCGTCTCACCTGTCACGTAGCTGGATTCGCAATCGGCTGTACGCCGACTGCCTTAGCGCAACGACAACAGGAGAGTGTTATGGCTTTTACCATCAAAACAGTCGCCAGTGTGTTGGCAGGTAGTGCAATAGTCCTCGTTCTTTCCATGCCGGCAAGCGCAGCTGGGCTCGGCGTCGGTGCCTCGGTGGGTGGCAGCGGCGGCATCAATGCCGGTGTCGGCGCTTCGGTCGGCGGTAGCGGAGGCGTCAACGCTGGCGTCGGCGCTTCTGTCGGTGGTAGCGGTGGCATCAATGCCGGAGCCGGTGCCAATGTCGGCGGCTCCAGCGGTGTCAGCGCCGGACTCGGCGCTTCCGTCGGCGGCAGCAACGGCATCAATGCCGGCGCCGGCGCCAATATTGGTGGTTCGGGCGGCGTCACTGCAGGGCTCGGCGCCAATGTCGGCGGCACGGGTGGCATCGGCGTCGGTGTCGGCGTGGGCATCGGTAGCGGAACCAATCCCAGCAATCCGTCAAATCCGTCCAACCCGAGCAATCCCTCGAACCCCAGCGATCCGAGCAATCCCAGCCATCCGAGCCTGCCGGGTGTCGTGGCTCAGATGTCCGACAGCCAGGTAGCGCGGATGAAGAGGCGCTGCGTCGACGTGCTCGGCAGCGAGGGCACCTATGACCGGGATCTGCGTCAGCTCTGCCTGCTGATCGCCCGCCGCTGAGGGCCAGGGCCGCCAGGAACGGAAGTGCAGAACCAGCCGTGAGGCTTTGACAGCACTCTCCTGGCCTCCGGCCGGTCGGAAAGCCCGCCATGTCGGCGGGCTTTCTGCTGTGGAGCGTGTTCGTAACTTCGGCGCTCAAAGCCGGTTCTCAGGCTTCCAGGCGAAGAACGTCTCCGCCAATTTCCGAGCGACATCTCCCCAATGGGTCCAGTTGTCTTGAACTGGCCGGTACGCGAGTAACTATACCATGGGTTGTCCATCATATTTTAGCAACCAATGATAGAGGCTCGGGTTGGTGATACAGCCGGTTTTTGAAGTCCGGTTTGTTCGGGACAACCAAGGAGAGAGCCATGTTTGGTATTGCAAAAAGACTTTCCACAATCCTCGCGGGCAGCGCAGTCGTGGCCGTTCTATGCATGCCGGCCCACGCCGCTGGAATCGGCGTTGGCGCCGGCGCTTCGGTCGGCGGCAGTGGCGGTGTCAATGCCGGTGCCGGTGCTTCAGTCGGCGGTGGTGGTGGCATCAATGCTGGTGCTGGTGCCTCGATCGGTGGCGGCACAGGTGTCAATGCAGGCGCAGGCGCCAGCGTCGGCGGCAACAACGGCGTCACTGCAGGACTTGGCGCTGTGGTAGGTGGCCAAACTGGTGTTGGCGTCGGCGCGGGTGTCGGTATCGGTAGTGGCATCGGTGCGGGTGTTGGTATCGGCGTTGGCGAAACAAACTCAAGCACTCCAAGCAATCCGTCCAATCTCAGCAAGCCTAGCCTGCCAGGCGTCGTCGCCGACATGTCGGACAGCCAGGTGGCGCGGATGAAGAAGCGCTGCGTCGATGTGCTGGCCAGTTCAGGCAGCTACGACCGCGACCTGCGGCAGCTGTGCCTGCTGATCTCGCGCCGCTGAGGCGGCAAACGTCATGAGGCCCGCTGCCGCGAGGTGGCGGGCCCTTTTTCATTTTGCCGGCGAATATTCTCCGTGCGCCCATCTCATTATGATCCGGCGGAACGGTAAGGCCGCTCGAACGTTCTCGTCTTCGAAACACCGCATGTGACGGTGCTAAAACCGGCGCATCAGCGCCTACGGGAGCGGGAACCATGAGCTTAGGCACCATACTCATCATCATTCTTGTCATTGCGCTGCTTGGCGGCTTCAGCGGGCTCGGCGGCGGACCATTCTATGGAACGGGCTACTATGGTGGCGGCGGGCTCGGGCTTGTGCTGCTGATCCTCATCGTCCTTGTCGTGCTAGGGCGTATCTAACTGCCTGCAATCGCAATCTCGTGACCGCTTCGAGGCCGCAGCGCACCGGATTGTGATACAAGCAAGCCGGCTTGTGATCCGCCATTTCGTGGGACTCACGTATGGTGATTTCGGTCCACACCCCCCGTGGAAACAAGAGGAGAGGGTCCCACCCCTTCATCCTCCTCCAAGGCCCGCCCCGGTATGCCGGAGCGGGCTTTTGCGTTGGAGCCGAGGGAACCGGCTTGCGTCGAGACAGTTGAGTTTGCGGAAGGCTGCCCAATGCCCGCAACACTCAGAATGACACTATGCGAAATTCGCGATGATCTTCACATCCTGCGGCGGATGGTGGCGGCTCGCGGCCATATCGAGACCATCCAGGGCATAGATGCGTTGATCGGCATAGCTGAAGCAGAGGCTATCAAGGTCATACGCCGCATCGATCGCGCGGCCTGAACAGGAAGAAGGATTGGATGAACATCAAGGAGATGACGCGGCAGGACTGCGTCGCCCTTTTGAAGACGCAACGCCTTGGTCGCCTGGCCTGCGTGCGTGACCAGAAACCCTATGTGGTGCCGGTCCATTTCGCCTTTGGCGAGAATTCCATTTTCAGTTTCTCGCTTCCCGGCAGGAAAGTCGACTGGATGCGGGCCAATCCCCATGTCTGCCTTCAGGTCGACGATGTCGGCGGTGTCAATGGCTGGAAGAGCGTCGTGGTGGAAGGCCTTTTCGAGGAATTGCCCAAGGCGCCTGATCCGGATGCCGGCATGACCGGCGTCGAAAGGATGACCGCTTCGGCCGATAGCGACCGCCGGCTTGCCTGGTCGCTTCTTGCCACCCACGCGAATTGGTGGGAGCCGGGAGCCCTGAAGCCTGGCGATGCCCTCGCGCCCTCGGGCAGCCATCTCTTCTATCAGATCAGGATCGAGGCGATGTCGGGAAGGCAGGCCTCGTGGTAGCGGTTCTTACGCCGCGCGCGGCACTCGTGAGGTAAACGTTGCCCGGGTGACCGAGACGCTTGTGCCGTCGTTGTCGCTGATGACTTCCACCTTGGCTTCGAGCTGTTTCACCAGCGCCTCCACGATGGCTGTTCCAAGGCCAGTGGCCGGCACGTCGTTGGCGACCTTGCCGACGCCATTGTCCGAAACCGTCAGTTTCCAGTCGCTGCCGGCGGTCTCGTAGCTCACCTGGATCCGAGCACCGTCCTTTTCCTTGGGGAAGGCATATTTGATGGCGTTGAGCACCAGTTCGGTGACGATCAGTCCGAGGCTGACTGCCTTTTGCGAATCCATCCTGCCGCCTTCGGTCGTAACGGTGACTTCGATCGGCTGGGCCTCGCCAACCATCGAAGTGGCGAGGCTGCCGCACAGTTTCGAAAGGTAGGAGCCGACATCGATCTCGTCGATGCCGACCGAGGTGTGGAGATGGCGCTGCACTTCGGCCACGGATAGGACGCGCTGATGGGCGTCCTTGAGATGCTGGCGCGTTTCTTCCGAGGTGACCGAGCGCGCCTTCAGCAGCAGGATGCTGGCGATGATTTGCAGGCTGTTGGCAACCCGGTGCTCCATTTCGCGCAACAGCACGTCTTTCTGGTTGAGCAGATCTTCGGTGCGCTTGAGCAGCTCCTCCTTCTCTCTCTCGATCACCCGACGGGCGGTGATATCGTTGAAGGCGAGAAGGATGGTGATCGCTGAACTGTGGTCGTAAAGCACCTTGCGGGCATTGAGCAGCATGGTGCGGCGGCCGATGCGCGGGAAATCATGCTCGACCTCGAAGCCGTCCATGGCGGTCTTCTCGGGAATGATCGTCTCCAGCAGCAGGCGAAGTGCCGGAATATCCCACTGGCCGTCGCCGAGCGCGTAGAGCAGCGAGCCCTGGGTCTGCGCGGGGTCGACTTCGAATGTCTTGTAGAAGGAGCGGCTGGCAGCCAGCACGCGAAATTTCTCGTCGAGGACCAGGAACGGCTCGGTGATCGTGTTGACGATCGCCTGCGCCAGCGTCTGCGCATCCTCGATATTCGCAATGGGTTGAAACATGGGCACAAAGCCAGACAAACGGCGTTCTGCCGCTTCAAGGATTGACGCTACACCTTTGCTGCGCCGTTGTCGCGAATTGAATCCGCCAGCGGCTGCGTCGCAGGCTTATCGCCGAAAGGATAAGACGGGCACCGGGCCCGCCTTATCCAAATGGTCAATCAGACGTTCGCCCAAATCGCGGTGCGTCAGTTCGCGCCGCCGAGCTGCTTGGTCATCTTGCAGAAATTGTCATGCGCCTTGGCAATCGCCTTGTCACCGCATTCCTTCGTCATGCCTGCGCGGTCTTCTTCCTTCATGGCCAGCCAGGCTGCCTTGAATTCCTTCTCGGACTTCATCGTCTTCATGCCGGAGTCCGTATAGAAAGGCGTCATCTTGTCCGGATTGTCGAGCGCTGAGGTGTTACCGCCAGAGGCGGCTAGCGCCGAGCCGGTCATCATTGCAAGCGCCATCGCGCCCATCGTGAGCATCTTGAAGTTCATCTGGGTATTCCTCTCTGTGGAGGTCATTGGAATAAACGACCTGCGGACAAACGGGATCGAGAGAAAACAGTTCCCTCAGACGAATATATATTAAAATGACATTTTACTTCTCTGGCTCTGCCTGGGACATGCAATTGGAGCTCTAGCGATATTTCCTACCCAGGTCTGCGACGTCGAGCGCGGGCCAGAATCCTGGCGCCGGCTGATTACTCCATGTCCGGCACTTCGCCACTGACGTAGAGGGTATTCGGCGGGCCGTAGTCGCCCAGCATCGGGTCGGCATCGCGGCTCCAGGCGATGACGCCGACATGTTTTGCCGCTAGCGCCCTGGCGGTGCGTATGGCGCGGTCTTCGCTCTGCTGGTCGGCTGGGCCGAAGGCTGGAAACAATTCACCGTCCTCGCCGCGATCGAAGGCGACCACGACGATCAGCTTGGGATTTTTAGGCTCTGTTGAATGGGACATGTTGCTCCTTCGACGCGGAGCCTATCACACTACCGGACCAAGGGGTCGGTTGTCTGGCTTCCATCGTATTTTGCAGCAGTCTCCGGAACTCGCTGCCTGCTTTGAGTTGCCTTCGATATCGCATTGACACGAGTTTTGTTGCCGTATATTGAACAGGACTATACAGGTTCACTGAACAGGTACGCATATGAAGCGGCGCGCAGTTCAACTGTCTCCCGGCACGGGCAAGCCCGAGCAGATCGCCACCGTTCTGGAGCATGAAATCCGCTCCGGCGTTCTCGGCTTCGGCGACCGCCTGCAAAGCGAGAACGAGCTCGTCCAGCGCTTCTCCGTCAGCCGCAACACGGTCCGCAAGGGCCTCGAGGAACTGTCCAGCCGCGGGCTGATCACCACCAAGGTCGGCATCGGCTCCTTCGTCACCTTCGACGGCAAGCCGGTCGACGATTCGATCGGCTGGTCACGGGCGCTTGCCAATGCCGGTGCCAATGCCGAGACCCGGACGCTGCGGCTGGAGGTCATTGAAGACGCCGATCTCGCTGCCTTGCTGGAGATCGAAAGTCCGTTCTTCATCGCTGTCGACCGGGTGCGCACCAATGCCAGCGACGGCCATGCGATCTCCATCGAGCGCAGCCGCCTGCCGCTGTCACCGGAGCTGGAGGATGTGCCGCTGCGCGGCCTGCGCGAAGGGTCGCTGCACCAGACGCTGCGCGGCGCCGGCCTTATCCCCGACCATGGCGAGGAATGGGTCGGCATCGAGATGCTCAACGCCGAGGATGCCGCCATCCTCGGTTGCCCGCAAGGCACGCCCTTCCTGCGCGGCCGCCGGCTGACGCGTGCGGCCGACGACCGGCCGATCGAATATGTCACCAGCCTGCTCAATCCCGCGCATTTCGCGCTGCATATGAGGTTCTGAGCGATGCCGGACAACACCATGCTTGATCGCGCCATGGGCGCGCTTGGCGGCGGGGCGCTGGGAGACGCGCTCGGCATGCCGACGCAACTTTTGTCGCCGGCCCGCATTGCCGAACTTTACGGCCATGTCGAGGATTTCATCGCGCCCTTCGCCGACCATCCGGTGTCGAAGGGACTGTTGGCCGGCACCATCACCGACGATACCGAACAGGCGCTGCTGCTCGGCCGCATCCTGGTTGAGTCCGGCGAGCGTTTCGATCATGCGCGCTGGGTCAATGCGCTGCTCGACTGGGAGCGCGAGGTCAAGGCACGCGGCAGCTACGATCTTCTGGGGCCGTCGACCAAGCGCGCCATCGACGCCATCAACAATGGCGTGCCAGCCGAGGAAGCGGGACGCAGCGGCGACACCAATGGCGCGGCCATGCGCATCGCGCCGGTCGGCATCATGATGCCGCTGGAGCCGCTCGACACGTTCGTCGCCAAGGTGGCAGAGACTTGCCGGGCGACGCACAACACCTCGATCGCCATAGCATCGGCCGCCGCCGTCGCGGCCGCCGTCAGCCGCGGTGTTGCCGGGGGTGACTGGCGCGCCGCCTCCGACAGTGCCATTGCTGCGGCGAGGCGAGGGGCGACGCTTGGCCATTGGGTGACCGGCGGCGACATCGCCGCGCGTATCGTCTGGGCGCAGGATCTGGTGCGCGGCAAGGTGATGAGGGATGCAATCCGGCTGATCACGGATCTGGTCGGCACCGGCGTCGCCAGCCAGGAATCGGTTCCGGCTGCCTTCGCCGTGCTGGAAATAGCCGGCGGTGATCCCTGGCAAGCGGCGGTCATCAGCGCCAATCTTGGCGGTGACACCGACACGATCGGCGCCATCGCAGCCGGCATGGCCGGCGCCTGTACCGGTTTTTCGCAGTTGCCAAGGGATCGCGTCGCCGGCCTCAAGGGCATCGACATGGCAGACGTTCAGGCGCTGGCGGCCGATCTTGTGGCAGCGCGGATGTCCAAGGGCCGCGCAGACGAGACCGGCCCAAGCAAAGCCAGCCCAGGCAAGGACGCGGCGGCATGAGCGGGCGCCTCGTCCATATCGGCAGCGCGGTGGTCGACTATGTCTATCGCATCGATGCCTTGCCGGCACCGGGCACCGAGAAGACGGCGTCGAGCTTTGCCCAGGTCGCCGGCGGCGGCTTCAACATGATGGTCGCGGCCACACGCACCGGCATGACAGTGGTGTTCGGCGGCCAGCTCGGCAGCGGACCTAATGGTGATTTCCTGCGCGCCGCCTTCGCCGCCGAGGGCATCGACACGCTGACGCCGCCATCGCTTGTGATGGACAGCGGCAATTGCGTCGCGATGATCTCGAGCGATGCCGAACGTACTTTCGTGTCGTGGCCAGGTGCTGAAAGTGTGCTTAGCCTCGCCATGATGGCGCCGATATCGGTGGCGCCGGGTGATTGGGTGTTCACCTCAGGCTATACGCTGAGCTATCCCCACAGCCGCGATGCGCTCACTGACTGGATCGAGGCGCTGCCGCCGCAAACCCCTTTCGTCTTTGACCCGACGCCGATCATTTCAGACATTCCGCGCGCCATCCTGTCGCGTGTGCTTGGCCGCACCACATGGCTGAGCTGCAACGCGACGGAAGCCGCCGAGATTGCCGGCCCTGGTGATGCCGAGAGCCTCGCGGCGCGGCTGCTTGCCGAGCATTGCCCGCAGGCCGCCGGTGTCGTCATCCGCTCCGCCGCCAAGGGCTGCCATATCAGGCTGGCCGACGGCATGGCGCAGACCATCGCCGGGTTCAAAGTCGATGCCATCGACACCAATGGCGCCGGCGACACCCATATCGGCGCTTTCGTCGGTGCGCTGGCGCGCAGTGTGCCACCCTTCGAGGCGGCGCGCTACGCCAATGCGGCGGCGGCCATTTCGGTCACCCGCCATGGCGGTTCATCGGCGCCGACCGATGCAGAAATCCAGACTTTCCTGAGCCAGGCTGCCGCGACCGGCACGCCGGGCCAGACAAAGAAGGCCCATCAGACAGCCTGACAAGCCCGGGAAGCGGGCAAACAAAGAGAGGAACCAACATGCGCATGCCAAGACTGACTGCTCTCTTGACGGCGACCGCCGTCTTCACCACCGCACTCACGCTGGCCGCCAGTGCCGCCGAAGTGCATGTGCTCAACTGGAAAGGCTATGGCGCCGATGAGCCCTGGGCTATCGCGGCGTTCGAGAAGGCGACCGGCAACAAGGTCGTCAACGACTTCTTCAATTCCGAACAGGAAATGCTGACCAAGATCCGGACCAATCCGGGGCTTTACGACGTGGTCATGATCAACGCCGCCTTCAACGACCAGGCGATGGCGGAAAAACTGATCCAGCCGATCGATACCTCGAAACTGCCGAACTATGCCGACATCAGCAAGGACAAGGCCGGCTCGCCAATGCTCGACCATGACGGCAAGGTCTATGGAGTGCCGTGGGTGTGGGGCCTGACGGCGCTCGCCATCAACGAAAAGTCCTTCGACAAGCCGCCGACGTCGATCGCCGAAATGTGGGACCCTGCCCACAAGGGCCGCGTCGTCATCCGCGACGACGCCGTCGAGGCGGTGCAGTTCGGCGCCATCGCCACCGGCCAGAACATCAACGACATCAAGGATATGGATGCGGTCAAGACGAAGCTGACCTCGCTGATGCCGCAGATCAAGACGTTCTGGAGCTCGGAGAACGACTGGAACCAGATGGTCGCCTCCAACCAGATCGACATCGGCACCTATTGGAGCGGTTCGGCCGACCGCGCCAAGACGCACTTCAAGCTACCGGTTTCGCTGGTCATTCCGCAGGAGGGCGCCGTCGCCTGGCTCGACGCGTTCTCGATCCCTGCAGGTTCGAAGAATGTCGAAGGTGCGCAGGCCTTCATCAACTGGATGATCGACCCGAAATTCTATGTCGAATGGGTCACCAAGGTCGGCGCTCCGGTTTCCGCCAACATCAAAGCGGTGGAGGCGTTGCCCGAGGATGCCTTCAACCGCAAGGTGATGGGTGATCCCGAGGTCGCCAAGCGCATCCAGTTCCAGGCGCCGATCACCGACGCCCAGCGCGAGGCCTATCTGGCGCTCTGGCAGCAGCTCAAGGTCGACGTGAAGTAAAGCTCGCGTCCGGACCAGCCGGCGGTTCGCGTCGGCTGGTCCTTCAATCCTGGGGAGGAGGGTGGCATGGCAGCACAAGGCGCGACCGCATCGCGCAGCGGGTTGAAATCGGCTCTGCCGCTGCTGGCGCCGGCCTATCTCTGGCTGACGGTGGCGATCTTCCTGCCGCTCTCGGCCATGGTCTTCTTCTCCTTCATGACCGAGCTGCCGCTGTCGGGAAAGCCGTGGGCGTTCACGCTTGGCAACTACGCCGCCTTCTTCTCGCAGAGCCTTTATCTGACACTGCTGCTCGCCTCGCTGCGCCTCGGCCTCGAAGTGACTTTGTGGTGCATCGTCATCGGCTATCCCGCTGCCTATGTGCTTGCCAAGGTGCTGAAGGGCCGTAGCCGCGAGGCGATCTTTCTGCTCGTCATCCTGCCGTTCTGGTCGAACGGGCTGGTGCGCATCTTCTCCTGGGCAATGGTGCTGCGCGAAGGCGGCATCCTCGACACCGCGCTCAATGCGGTGCTGCCGTTCAAGATCAACATCGATCTCATGTATTCCTACCCGGCCGTCATCATCGGCCTGGTGCACTCCTACGTACCCTACATGGTGCTGACCTGTTATCTCACGCTGCAGGCGATCGACGACTCGCTGATTGAGGCCGGGCGATCGCTCGGCGCCTCACGACTGCAGGTGCTGAAGCGGGTGATCATCCCGCTGTCGATGCCTGGCCTGGTGGCGGGGGCGGCACTGATCTTCGTTCCCGTCGTCGGCTCGTTCATGGAGCCGCGCATCCTCGGCGGCCGCACCGGCACCTTCTACGGCACGGTGATCGAGGACCAGTTCGTCGCGGTGTTCAACTGGCCGCTGGGTGCCGCGCTCTCCTTCATCCTGCTGGCCGTGGTACTGGTCATCCTGGCGATTGCCTCGCCAGTGCTGCGGAGGGCTGCGTGATGATGATCACTCGCATCCTGGAAGGACTTGGCCGGCTCTACATCGGACTGCTGCTCGCCTTCCTCTACCTGCCGATCATCATCATGGCGCTGATGTCGTTCAACGTTTCGCCCTTCTACCAATTGCCGTTCGAATGGACGACGGAGTGGTATGCCTCGCTGTGGCAGAACGACCAGCTGATCGCGGCCACCTGGAATAGCCTTGAGATCGCCGTCATCACCACCATCATCTGCGTGGTGCTCGGCTCGGCGGCGTCGCTGGCGCTTTATCGCTATGAATTCCGCGGCAAGAAAGTGCTGCAAGCGCTGCTGTTCCCGCCGATCGCCATTCCGTGGCTGATCACCGGCACGGCAATGCTGATCTTCTTCTTCGGTGTCGGCATCGGGCGCGGCCTGTTCGCCATCCTGCTCGGCCATGTCGCGCTGGCGCTGCCCTATGTCATCGTCGTCGTCTCGGCCCGGCTGCAGACCTTCGCGCCGGAACTGGAAGAGGCGGCGCGTTCGCTCGGCGCCAACCAATGGCAGGTCACAATGCGGGTGACGCTGCCCTGGATCATGCCGGGCGTCATAGCCGGCGGGCTGTTTGCGTTCGCCGTGTCGTTCGACCAGTTCGTCGTCTCCTATTTCCTGGCGACGCCGGGCCAGACGACGCTGCCGGTCGAAATCTACGCCGCGATCCGCAAGGGTTTTACGCCCGAGATCAATGCGGTCTCGACGATCATCATTGTCGTGTCGATGGCGCTGATGCTGCTGACGGCGCGGTTCTTCAAATTCGGCGGAGAGAAATAATGGCCGGCGTGCAGGTATCGAACGTCTCGCGCAGTTTTGGCGCACACAAGGCGCTGGACGATGTCTCCATCGATTTCGCCGATGGCGGCTTCTATGCGCTGCTCGGACCGTCGGGCAGCGGCAAGACCACGCTGCTGCGCCAGATCGCCGGCTTCGACTTTCCAGATAGCGGCCGTATTTCCATCGGTGGCGAAAGCGTCGAGCGGGTGCCGGTCGAAAAGCGGCGCATCGGCATGGTGTTCCAGAACTATGCGCTGTTTCCCAATATGAGCGTCGCCGACAATGTCGCCTTCGGCCTTTCGGTGCGCGGCGAGGCCAAGGCGGTGATTGCCACCGAAGTGCAGCGTGCGCTCGACCTCGTGCAATTGGGCAAGCTCGGCGGCCGCCGGCCGCACCAGCTCTCTGGCGGCCAGCGCCAGCGCGTCGCGCTGGCCCGCGCCATCGTCACCAAGCCGCGCGTGCTGTTGCTCGACGAGCCGCTCGGCGCGCTCGACAAGGCACTGCGCGTCGACATGCAGATCGAGTTGAAGCGCATCCAGCGCGAGATCGGCATCACCACCATCTTCGTCACCCACGACCAGGAAGAAGCGCTGACGATGAGCGACCGCATCGGCATCTTGCGCGATGGTCGACTGGTGCAGGAGGGGCCGCCGGAGGAAATCTACGATCGGCCGAAAAGCGAGTTCGCCGCGACTTTCCTCGGCGACGCCAACATTTTTCGCGGTGACTCGACGGGTAATGGCATCAGGCTGCCCGATGGCACCGCGATCGCTGCCGGCGCGGGCGCGACGCTTGCCGCCGGCGCCAAGGCCAGCTGCGCCGTGCGGCCCGAGCGAATTCGCATTGCCACTGATGGCGGAGCCTCCGATGCGGCCAATGCGAACATGCTGAAGGGCCAGGTGTCCAAGCGCATCTTCGCCGGCAACAACAGCACCTACTTTGTCGAGCGCGCTGGCCAGACGTTGAAGGTCATCGTGCAGAACACCGGTGCCGACAGGCTGGCGGAGGGGCAGGATGTGGTGCTGCGCTGGTCGCCGGAGAGCACGGTGTTGATCGCTGCGGGTTAAATAGGACCGTAGGCCATAAGGACCGTTGGCGTTCCTTCACGCCCGCCTCTGTCGTTCGTCACTTGGAAAGCCAAGCAATTGGCTTTCCATCTGCTTCGCGGACCATTCCTCGACCCCCACGAGGGGGGAGATTGACTGTCATCGCCGGTTTCGCAAATCTCCGACGTCGCAAAATGGGCGCCAAGGCTGAAGCCGCTAATCTCCCCCCTCGTGGGGGAGATGCCCGGTAGGGCAGAGGGGGGCGCTGTCCCGCCGTACCCTTCGGATAACGAGCCTGGAGTACTGATGACCTTGGAACTGACCGCACAGGACCGATCCATGCTCGACGGCGGGCAAGGCCCATCCGCAGCCGCAGCGATGAAGATCCTCGGTGCCTTTTCCAACGCCATCGGCGCTAGCAGCCTGCTCGACATATCAGGTGCCCATATCGATGGCTGCCTCTATCACGGCAAGGCCGGGCTCGATTTCGTCGAAAAGCTGGTCGAGGGCGGCGGGCGCGTGCAGGTGCCGACGACGCTCAATGTCGGCTCGTTCGACCTCATCCATCCCGGTATGGTGAAAATGCCGGTGGCGGAGGAGGTGCCGGCGCGGCGGCTGATGAAGGCGCATATGGAGCTTGGCTGCCAGGCTACCTTCACCTGCGCGCCCTATCAGACGCGGTTTCGGCCCGGTTTCGGGCAACAGATCGCCTGGGGCGAATCCAACGCCATCGTTTTCGCCAATTCGGTGATCGGCGCGCGCACAAACCGCTATGGCGATTTCATCGATTTGTGCTGCGCCATGACCGGGCGGGCGCCAGCCTGGGGCCTGCATCTCAGCGAAAACCGGCGTGGCCGCATCCTGTTCGAACTGGACATCGCTGCGGCCGAACCAAGCGACAGCCTGTTCGTCGGTGTCGGTCTGATCATCGGGCAAGCCAGTGGCGACCGCATTCCGGTGGTCGCAGGCCTGCCGCAGCCACGCGACGAGGATCAGTTGAAGGCGCTGGGCGCGGCGGCGGCAACGACCGGTGCCGTGGCGCTGTTCCATGCGGTCGGCATCACGCCGGAAGCCAGGACGCTCGATGAGGCGTTCCAGGGTCAGGTGCCGGAAGAGACGATCCGTATCAGCCGCGCAGATATCGACCACGCACTGGCCAGGCTGTCGATGGTGCCCGACGGCGCGCCACTGGCCGCCGTGTCGCTGGGCACGCCGCACTTTTCCCACGAGGAGTGGATGCGCCTGTTGCCGCTGCTGCGCGAGGCAGCACCGGGCAGGGGCATCCCGATCTATGTCAACACCGGTCGCGCGACGCTGGCGCGGCTGCAGGAGGAGGGTGCGCTTGCCGGCATGGAAGCGTTCGGCCTGATCCCTGTCGCCGACACCTGCACCTATGTCACCTCCATCCTCGAGCGGCTCGATGGCGTGGTGATGACCAATTCCGGCAAGTGGGCGCATTACGCGCCGGGCAATATCGGCGTGACCGTCGCCTTCGCCGAGATGAGGGATTGCATCCGCTCCGCGGCGGTCGGGCATGTCGTGCGGAGCGCATCATGACGCAGCCGGTTGCAACGGGAGCCGTCGAACGGCTGGGCACTTTCCAACTCGCCGGTGAGGCCGATGGCCTGGCTCTGGTGTTCTCGCAGCCCCTCAGCTTCTGGGGCGGTATTGATGCCGAGACCGGCGACATCATGGATCATTCGCATCCGGGGCTGGGCGAGAACGTCGCCGGCAAGATCCTGGTCATGCCGAGCGGGCGAGGGTCGTCCTCCTCATCCTCGGTTCTGGCCGAAGCGATCCGCCGGGGGACGGCGCCGGCCGGCATTCTCTTGCAGCGGCCGGACCCGATCCTGGCGGTGGGGGCGATTGTGGCGGAGTTTCTTTATGGGATCAGCATGCCGCTGGTGGTGTGTGAGATTGCGGGGATTGTTTCTGGTAACCGGATCGCTATCGGTATTGGGGCGGATGGCGGGGCGATCGTCGGTAGGGTCCGAGAAAATCGTTGAAAGTCAGCGCTGCCCCTCATCGCCCTGCCGGGCACTTCTCCCCGTAAACGGGGCGAAGGGGCTGTCCGCAACGCCGGCGCTCTTTTCCGCAACGCTGGTGATTGGCGAAATCATCGGTAACAGCGTCCTTCGCCCCGTTTACGGGGAGAAGATGCCGGCAGGCAGATGAGGGGCAGCACCAGCGTTTCTCAGTTCCCGCTATCGTCAGATGTGCTTCACCCAGCCATCAATCCCGCAGCCCCACGCCGCCAATAGGCGGCGGCCAGCGTTTGCTCGCGGCCAAGCCCCAGCGTGTCGCGCCAGTAGTCGCGCACGACCTTGGCGGCAGCGGCTTCCGCCGCGAACCAGCCGAAGGCCGAACCATCTTGCGGCCATGCCACCGAACGGACCGCCTCGGCCAGCAGCCTGTCCTCGCCCGCCGGCACGCCGTCCCGCGTCAGCCAGTGCAATTCGATGCCGGTGGCGTTGTCGATCTTCTGCTTCTCGCGCTCATCGGCGATCTCGACGAAGGCGACGCCTCTGGTTTGCGCCGGCAGTGTTTCAAGCAGCCGCGCCAGTGCGGGAAGACCGGTCTCGTCCGATCCCATGACATACCATTCCGCCTGGCGCACCGGGCGGCCGACCGGTCCCATGACGCCGACCTTCATGCCCGGCTCCGCCTGCATGGCCCAGGCGGAGCCGACGCTGTCGCCGGGATGGACGAGGAAATCGACATCCATGATGCCCCTGGCGACGTCGAGGGCGCGGATGGTGTAGACGCGCGCCACCGGACGCCTGTCGTCGGCGGGCCAGGCCGGCAGGCCGTTGCCACCGAGCACCGGCCACAGCGGATCGGGCACATCTCGGGTCGGAAACAGCATGCGGATATGCATGCCGCCGAACTTGGCGAAGCGCGAGAGATTCTCGCCGGCGAGGCGGATGCGGCGCATGTGCGGGGTGAGGTCGCGAACCGCCGTCACCACCATCTCGCGGAACTGGGCGAGACTGGTTTCATCGGCGAGATCGCCGGTCCAGACAATCTCCGGGTTTTCCTCCCTGGCGTAGACCTGCACCGCCGTGGCGAGCAGGTCCTTGATGCGGGCGAGCCCGTCGCGGTCGGCCGCGTTGGCCCGCATCACCAGCTGCTCCAAATCGATGGAAGCGTCACCGAAGGCGAAGCGGAAATCGATGCGCTGGCCGTGATGCGAAGCATCGGCCTCGAAGCTCTGCAGCCTGTCGGCGATGCTGTCCATGTAGTCAGGCAGATGCCGCAGGTTGAGCCGTGCCTCGCAGGCCAGTTCGCGCACCGATGCTTGGCTCATTGTCATCCTCCGATCCTGCCGGTGAGGGCCAGCTTGAAAGTGCGGCCCTTGCCCTGTTCCGTTGCCGCCGTCGTCGACCATGCGCTTTGCGGGTCGGTGTAGGCGGTGTTGAAGACGTTATCGACGCCGAAATCGAGCTTGAGATTGTCGTTGACGCGCCAGTTGGCGAAGACATTGACGAGATTGAACCCGTCGTCGACCACCGGCACGGCATTCGGATTGGTGCGGCTGGTGCGAGTGATCTCGCCGATGCTGAGATATTGCGCGCCGATGGTGAGCTGGTCCTCCAGCATGCGGAAGCCGATCGTGGCCGAGAAGCGGTCGAGTGGCGTGTTGTTCAACGCCTGGCCGGAATAGACGCCGCTGACGACCTTGGCGTCGATCAGCGCGCCGGCAAGGTTCACGAAGCCCCAGCCATAATCGTAGACCATTTCGGCCTCGATGCCCTTCAGTCGGGCGTCGCCGATGTTGATCGCCGTGCGCGGCAGCACGGTGAGGTCGACGTCGATATAGTCCTCGACATCGGTGTGGAAGACGTTGAGCTTGGCGCGTAGCCGGTCGCCCGCCGTCAGCACATTGTCACACTTGATGTTGATGCCGGCCTCCCAGTTCTTGGCGGTTTCCGGCTGCAGCAGAAGGTTGGGGCGGTAGCTGTCGCCGCCGCCATGCGCACCGCCGCCGCGGAAGACATCCTGCAGGCCCGGCGCCCGGTAGCCTTCGGAATAGGTGCCGTAGAGTTGAAAACCTTCGAACGGGGTGACGCCTACAGTCAGGCGCGGTGACCAGCGGTCGCCGGAGATCGAGGCTGGCTGTGGCGGCGTGGTCCGGGTTTCGCCGTCCAGTTGATAGCCGTCATAGCGCAGAGCCGTGATGACCTGCAGCCAGTTCTCATAGTCGCCCTGCCATTGCAGGAAGCCGCCATAGCCCTGCTGCTCGCCGGCACCGAAATGTGCTGCTTCCGAGGAGGCTTCGAGATAGTAGTAGTCGAGCCCATAGGTCAGCGTGTGGGCGATGCCCCAGGCGTCGAAGCGCGAGGAATTCTTCACGTTGAAGCCCGTCGTCGCGACATCGTAGAAGCGGAAATTGCCAATTGCCGAGGTAGGCCACACCTGCGTCTGCTCGGCGCGGGTGCGGTTGTGGTAGGCGTTGGCGCTGAGATCGATCAGGTCGTTGTCGTCGGGCTTCCAGGTGTAGGCGGCGGCGTAGGTCTGGTTGGTGGTGTTGGTGTCGTAGCGGCTCAGCGTCGGCGAGGTTGAGCCGCTCGAACCGGTGATCTGGTCGTTGTAGCGCTGCAGGATGGCGCCGAGCTTCAGCTCATGGCCATCGGCCGGCCGCAGCGTCGTCTTCAGATAACCGCTGGTTACCTGTTCGCCGGTCCACGGCACGGTGTCGCCATTGCCGTCGGTGTAGCTGTCGCGCTCGCGGTAGATGAGGTTGCCGATGATGTCGGCATCGTCGCTGAAGCGGTAAGCGCCGGTGGTGCTGGTGGTGAAGCCGTCGCCGTTACTTTCATAGCCGAGCTTCTCGCTCAGTGCCCAGCTCTCCTGCGGCTTCAGGAAATCGCCGGCGTCCTTGGTTTCGAAGGACACCACGCCGCCAATGCCGCCCGACCCATAGGCGTTCGACACCGGGCCGCGAATGACGGTGGCTTCCTTGATCAGGTCCGGCTCGACATAGAACGAGCCCGAGCCATGGCCGACGCGCCAGTAGTCCTGGCGGGCGCCGTCGAGGGTGACCACGACGCGGCCATATTGTTCCAGGCCACGGATGTTGATGGCGGTCGCCGGGTCGTCGCCGTTCATCGAGGCGGCGACGCCGGGCGTGGTGCGGAAGATGTCGGCGGCGGTGTCCGGCTGGATGCGGTCGAGCTCGTCCTGGTCGACGGCGCTGATGGCGGCCATTGACTCGATGACGGCCGTCTTGATCATCGTCGCCGAGATGGTGATCACGTCGAGCATGGTCGCCGGCTGGTTCTGCGCGGCAGTGGCCGGCGCCAGGCGGTCGGCCTTGGCGGCCTTTTTCTCCTGCTCCTGTTCCTGCGCGCTGGCGAAAGGCGCGGCGCACAGGCCGAGCACGAAGGCGAGCGCGGTGCTCGCCATCAAGGTCGTGTTTGTTGTCGTTGTCATGCAAGCCCCCAAGCAAATGCAAACTGCTGGCGGCGGCTGAACGGCCCTGGCTGGCATGATTGGAATCCCTCGACCCAAGCGGTCGGGGCAGGGGTCACATATTAAAACATGATGACACAAGTCAACTTTAAGGCCAAGTCGGTCATCGAAAAGTCATTTGGGCAAGGAGCGGAACATGGTCGGCAGTGTGGGTGAGGGTAGGCGGATGCCGTGGTTCCAGCCGGGCAGGATCGCGGCAGTGCTGTTCCTGACGTTGTCGGTGCTGGCACCGTCCTGCGGCTTCAAGGCGCTGGCCGCAGAGAGCGTTGTCGATGCGCTGGGACGAACTGTCGTGCCGGGGCCGGCAACCAGAATCCTGACACTTGGCTCCGACGTCACCGAGATCGTCCATGCGCTCGGCGCGGGTGAACGCATCATCGCCGTCGACCGGGGCAGCAAACATCCGCCCGATGTGACCGAAAAACCCAACGTCGGCTATCGCCGCCAGCTTTCGGTGGAAGGGTTGGCGGGCCTGCGTCCCGATCTGATCCTGGCGGCCGAGGACAGCGGGCCGCCGGAGGCGATGGAGGTGCTGAAGTCGCTGGCGATCCCGATCGTCCTCGTCCCGCAGGACAACACGCCGCAAGGCATCGAGCGCAAGATCACGCTGATCGCCGCCAGCCTTGGGCTTGAGGACAAGGGCAAGGCGGTTTCCACCGAAGTGCTCGCGGCCTTCCAGACCGCCTCCGATCTGTCCGCGAAAATCCCGCCGGAGCGGCGCAAGAAGGTGGTGTTCTTCCATGGCCTAATGAAACTGAGCGCGGCAGGTGCCGGCACGTCCGCCGACGCCATCATCCGCTATGCCGGCGGCCTCAATCCCATGGATGTCGTACAAGGCTACAAGCCGGCATCCGAGGAAAAGCTGGTCGAGATGGCGCCCGATGTCATCCTGATGATGAGCGACGGCAAGGGTGGCCCGACGCCGGAACAGGTGTTCGCCAACCGGGCGCTGGCGGCTACGCCTGCGGCGGCAAACAAGGCGCTGGTCGTGCTTGACGGCGCCTACATGATCGGCTTCGGCCCGCGCACATCAGACGCGATCCGCGACCTGGCGAAGGCGCTTTATCCGGACCCGGTAAGCGTGGATTAGGCGGGCATTAGATCTCCGGGATGTTTTCCTTGAAGATCACCTGCAGCCTTGGCTGGTGCAATTCATAGGACAGTCCCCGGACCGCATGGGTCAAGGTGTTGAGCGCCTCGCGGGCCTCGACGCGCGGGTTCTGGTCGATGACCGCGTCGAGCGTGCCGTCGAGCAGCAGGTCCTTGGTGCCGTCCGTCACCTCATGGCCGAGGAAGACCATGGATTGCGCGCGGCCGCGCTCCTTGAGCGCGCGCGCGATGCCGGTGTTGCCGGCGCCGACATTGTAGATCGCCGCAAGGTCGGGGTGCCGGTCCAGAAGCGCTGATGCTTCCGAATAGGCCTTTTCGCGGTCATCGAGCATTTCGCGCATTTCGACGATCTCGAGATTGGGCGATTCCTCGGTCAATATGTGCCGGAATCCCATCTCGCGTTCCTCATGGCCGCGATAGGACAGCGAGCCGGCGAACAGCGCCACCTTGCCGGGGCGTTCCGGCCCCATGAAACGGTTGAGCAGATAGCCGGCCAGCCGCCCGGCGGCGCGGTTGTCGATGCCGATATAGGCGACCCTCGGCACATGCAGGATGTCGGAGGCGATGGTCACCACCTTGATATCGTTGGCCGACAGCGAGCGGATCGCCTCGCGCACCGTCGGATGGTCGAGCGCGATGACGCCGACGCCTTGCGTCTGCCCGCGCAAATCCTGCAGCAGGCGGGCGAGCCGGTCGGGATTGAAGCCTTCTATGGTGGCGATGTGGACATCGAGATCGGGGCGCGCCAAAGCCTGCGCCTCGATGTGTCGGTGCAGCATCTTGATGAAGGAATTGGTGCCGGCCGGCAGTGCGAAGTCGAGCCGGATGACCTCGCCGGGCAAGGCGCGCGGCGGCGCCCCGTTCGGGCCTTCGGCGATATAGCCGAGGCGCTGCGCCATTTCGAGCACGATTTCGCGCGTGCGCGCCCGCACGCCGGGGCGGTTGTTGAGCACGCGGTCGACGGTGGCGGCGGAAACGCCGGCTTCCCGGGCTATGTCAGTCAGGGTGGAACGCACCGTCTTTCATCTCCTCAACGCATCAGGATCACGCAATGCCGGCGGTTGGCCTGATGGCCGCGACTCCTCGCCATCGGCAATTCTGATGGGAAATGATGTATCCGGCCTTGGCCGAAGCGCAAGCCGTCGGGCTAAATCAGGTCGACTGGCACGGCTATTCCGGGATGGGAAGACACATTTCCCATCAAATCGAGGCATAAGGAGCGGTATATGGACCCCGGTATGACGCATTTCCTCGCCTCATTGCGATGTTGTGAGGTATTTTGATTATTTATGATGTTGACAGCCTTCCGATCCTGACGTCAATATCCCTCATGGGCTCGTGGAGGAACATTGAGCCCTGAGGGAGGAATTCCAATGTCTGATCTGATCCGCATATCGCGACGCCGGTTGCTGGCGTCCGGAGGAAAGGCGGCGGTGTTCGTTGCCGCCACGGGTATCGCCCCGCAATTCATTCGTCCCGGCCGCGCCTATGCCGCCGACGCACTGGCGCCGGGCATGATCGGCGGCCCGACCGGCTTCGAGGGCGCCGAGCGCTATCAGTATGGCGCCGACACGCCGGAAGGCCGCGCCATCGAGGCGGCCAAGGCACTGAAGGGCGCCGGCAAGGCGCCGGCCAAGATCGTGCTCGGCCTGTCGGACGGCTCGATCGGCCAGCTCACGCAGCCTTTCCCGGCCGGCGCGCCGTCGATCAAGGAATTGTGGGAAAAAGAGACCGGCATTCCGATCGAGATCGTCGGCCTGCCGAACGGCCAGGAATTCACCAAGACGATGCAGGACATCTCCACCAAGGGTGGGGCCTATGACATCTATTCGACCGAATGGAATCGCCTCGGCGATCTCGCCGAGACCGGCGGCATCGCCAAGCTCGACGACTTCGTTGCCCAGTACAAGCCCGAATGGGACGATCCCAAGACCGGCTATGTCGATGGCGCCAAGGGCGTGTCGCTGCTCAACAAATATCGCGGTTCGAACTATGGCGTGTCGCTGGATGGCGACTTCCAGACCTGGGTCTACCGCACCGACCTGTTCGGTGACGCAGCCGAGCAGAAGGCCTTCAAGGACAAATACGGCTACGATCTGGCGCCGCCGAAGACCTGGAAGCAGCATGGCGACATCGCCGCCTTCTTCCAGCGTCCGGACAAGGGCCTGTTCGGCTCGACCGACCTGCGCAACCAGGGCTGGGGTTATACCAACTGGTACCAGCGCTATGTCTCGATGGCCTCACCCAACCAGTTCCTGTTCGGCGACGACGGCAAGCCGCTGATCAATTCCGAGCACGGCATCGCCGCCACCAACGAATATGTCCAATCGCTCGTCCACCATTCGCCGGATGCGATCTCCTGGGGCTGGCCGGAGCAGTATGGCAATTTCGCCAAGGGCGGCGCGGCGATGACCTGCGCCTTCTCCAACCTGCCGAAATTTCTCGACAATGCCGGCAACAAGGACTCGGCTGTCACCGGCAAGATCGGCTCGATGCTGCCGCCCGGCCGCGAGATCGACGGCAAGCTGATCAGCCGCTCGGTGCTGTGGTTCTCGCTGACCGGCATGGTCTCGTCGCAGTCGAAAAACCCTGAGGTGGCCTACCTGCTGCTGCAATGGTTGGGCTCGGCCCGCATCTACGCCTGGATGAGCGCCAACCCCGGCGGCTATCTCGATCCGTTCCGGCTTTCGGATTTCTCCGATCCGCTGGTGCGCCAGACCTATCACGCCTACCACATGGATGTGGTGCGCGAGACGGTCGCCCGCACGGTGCCGACCATCAACTATCCCGGCGCCACCGCCTTCCACAATGCGCTCGACGAAAACCTCATGGCCTCGCTGACCAAGGCCAAGACATCGGAGCAGGCGATGGCCGACACCGAGACCGAGTGGAAGAAGATCGCCCGGCGCATCGGCGAGGACAAACTGCTCGAAGCCATCAGGACCAACAAGGAGGCATGGCCGACCGTTCTCGATCCGATCAGCTGATCCGTCTCCCTGGATCAGAGCCGGAGGGGAGGGGCGAAAGCTCTTCCCCTCCGCACTCAACGCCACCCAGCAAAAGCAGCCAGATGAAGCGTTCCGTTCCTTTCGAGATATTCCGCTACGCCGCAATCCTCGCGGCGATGGCGGTGACGCTGGTGCCGATCCTGTGGATGGTGTCGATGGCCTTCAAGCCGATCGCCGAATGGTCGGCGACGGGTGCCGACCTGACATGGTGGCCGAAGAACCCGACACTGAGCAATTTCCGCTTCGTCTTCGGCGAGTCCACCAACAGCCTGATCGTGGCGCTCGACCGCACCGCGCTGAAGCCAATCCTGTCATCGCTGCTGTCGGCGGTGTTCGGCACCGCCATCGCCATGTCGGCCGGCACGGCCGCGGCCTACGGGCTGTCGCGCTTCGGCTCCGGACAGAACCTGCCGCTGGCGCTCATCCAGCTCAGGCTGTTTCCGCCGATGGCGGTGATGATCCCGGTCATGATCATGTGGTCGTTCCTGAACTTCACCGACAGCTGGTGGGGGCTGGCGCTGATCTACGGCATCGTCACCTTGCCGTTCGCCTTCTGGCTGATGAAGACCTTCTTCGATGACATGCCGCGCGAGATCGAGGAGGCGGCGCTGGTCGAAGGCTGTTCGCGGCTGCGCGTCTTCACCCGCATCACGCTGCCGATGATGCGTGCGCCGCTCGCCAGTGCTGCCCTCTTCGTCTTCATCCTCAACTGGTCGGACTATCTGATCGCGCTTCTTCTGACGACGCGCGAATGGGTGACGATCCCGGTCTACATGGCCTCGCTGTCGTCCTCGATGACCGGCCAGCTCTATGGCGCCAAGGCAGCCCTCGGCCTGATCGCCGCCGTGCCGCCCGTCATCATGGGCATCGCCATCCAGCGCCATCTGGTGCGCGGGCTGACCTTTGGGGCGCTCAAGCAATGAGCGCGGTGATGACGACGATTTCGGAGGGCGAGATGGACGCGCGGACAAAGCCGGCCCTGCGTGACGAAGGGGCACGGCTGGGCTTTCGGCTGACGCTGCCGGCGCAGATCCTGGTGCTGTTCATCTCGGTCTTTCCACTGCTCATGCAGCTCTACATCAGCGTCACCGACTGGTCGCCGCTTTCGGGCCTCGGCTGGTGGAATGCGTGGGAGATGTGGAACAACTTCGCCAACTACACCGATCTTGCCGCCGATACGCGCTTCTGGAGCGCGCTGAAGCGCACGGCCATCGTCATGATCGTCTGCGTGCCAGCCGAATTCCTGCTGGGTCTCGCGCTGGCGACGCTGTTCGCCGACGATTTTCCCGGCAAGCGCATCTTCTATTCGATCCTGCTGATGCCGATGATGGTGGTGCCGGCGGTGGCCGGCTACATGTTCTTCATGCTGTTCCAGTCGGGCGGCCCGGTGAACGACATCCTGTCTTCGCTTACCGGTTCTCCCGTCACTATCGCCTGGCTGTCGGACCCGACACTGGCGCTGATCGCGGTGATGATCGCCGATATCTGGCAGTGGACGCCGCTGATGTTCCTCATCCTGCTTGCCGGCCTGGTCGGCGTGCCGGAGGACCAGATCAAGGCCGCGACCTTGCTCGGCGCCAACCCGTGGCAGCGCTTCGTCACCGTCGTGCTGCCGAAGATGAAGACCATCATCATCATCGCGCTGGCGATCCGCGTGATCGAGAACTTCAAGATCTTCGACACGCTCTATATCATGACCGGCGGCGGCCCCGGCGTCGCCACGGAAACGATCTCCGTCTACATCTACAAGGTCACCACGCAGGACCTGATCTGGGGCTATGTCGCGGCGATCGCGCTCGCCATCCTGATCGTGCTCTCCATCGTCGCCGTGTTCGCCATGAAGCGCATGGCGCGGGCAAGCCAGGTGGCGGCATGAGCACGATCCAGCTGCGCAACCTCACCAAGACATTCGGCGACTTCACCGCGCTGAAGACCATGGACCTCGACATAGCGGACGGCGAGTTCATGGCACTGCTCGGGCCATCCGGCTGCGGCAAGTCGACGACGATGAACATGATCGCCGGCATGGAGGAGCCGACCAGCGGCAGGATCCTGTTCGGCGAGCGCGACATGGCCGGCGTGCCGATGGGGCGGCGCGGTGTCGGCTTCGTTTTCCAGAACTATGCCATCTTCACCCATATGACGGTGCGCCAGAACCTCGCCTACGGGCCGAGGATGCGCGGCGCCGCCAAAGCCGAGATCGACCGCCGCGTCGGCGCCATCGCCGAACTGCTGCAGCTGACGCCGCTGCTCGACCGCAAGGCTGACCGGCTCTCGGTCAACATCCTGCAGCGCGTGGCGATCGGCCGTTCGGCGATCATGGAGCCGGCGATCTTCTTGCTCGACGAGCCGCTGTCCAATGTCGATGCCGCCTTCCGGGCGGTGATGCGTACTGAGCTCAAGCAGCTGCAGCGCCAGTTCAAGCAGACCATGGTCTATGTCACCCACGACCAGCTCGAAGCCATGACCATGGCCGACCGCATCGCCGTCATGGATCACGGCGTGCTGCAGCAGGTCGGCACGCCGCTCGAAGTCTACAACAATCCGGCCAACGTCTTCGTCGCCCGCTTCATCGGCGCGCCGGGCATGAACCTGCTCAAGGGCAGGCCGGCGGAGAGTGATCGGGGCCTGGTCGTCGATCTCGGGCCGCTGGGTATCACGCCGCCATTGCCGGATGGACTGGCGGTCACATTGCGCGGTGCAAGCGGCGATGTGCTCTACGGCTTCCGGCCGGAGCAGGTGGCGCTGGCGCAGGATGGGCGCGGGCTTGCCATGGCGGTCACCTTCGTCGAGCGCATCGGCGCGCGCACCATCGTCCATCTCGGTCAGGGCGAGGGCGCCGTGAAGGCGGTCTTCGACAATGATGTCGGGCTGGCGATCGGACAAACCGCGGTTGTCGCCCCCGACGCGTCGTCGGTACGTGTCTTCGATGCCGCCTCTGGTGTTGCGATGAAGGCAGGTTGAGATGGCTGACATCGTCTTTCGCAATGTGACCAAGCGCTACGGCAACACAGTCGCCGTCGACGACGCCTCGTTCACCGTCAACGACAACGAATTCTTCTGCTTCTTCGGGCCGCCGCTGTCGGGCAAGTCGACGATCCTACGCCTGGTGCTCGGGCTGGAGACGCCGGACGCTGGCGACATCCTGATCGGCGGCAAGCCGGTCAACGCGGTGTCGCCGGCCGAGCGCAATGTGGCCATGGTGTTCCAGAACCTGGCGCTGTTTCCGCATATGAGCGCGCGCGACAATGTCCGCTTCCCGCTGGTCGAGCGCAAAGTCGCCGAGTCCCAAATCGAAAGGCGCGTTGCTGACGTCGCCGCCAAGCTGCATATCGGTCATATCCTGCGCAAGCCGCCGGCGCAGCTTTCGGGCGGTGAGCGCCAGCGCGTGGCGATTGCGCGTGCGTTGGTGCGCGACCCCAACGCCTATCTGATGGACGACCCGATCTCGGCGCTCGACGCCAGGCTGCGCGAGGAAACGCGTGTCGAGCTGAAGCGCATCCAGCGCGAGCTCGGCAAGACGCTGATCTATGTCACTCACGACCAGGAGGAGGCGATGTCGATCGCCGACCGCATCGCCATTCTGGACAATGGCAGGATCAGGCAGATCGGCGCCCCGCCCGAGATCTACGACCGCCCGACGAGCACCTATGTGGCACGGCTGCTCGGTTCGCCTGTCATGAACATCCTCAAATCGGCCCGTGGCGAGGGCGGCATCGAAGCCGCCGAAGGCGCGATCCGCATTGCCGACAAGGCTGCCCCCGCCGAGGCCGTCGAGATCGGGCTGAGGCCGGAGGATATCAAGGTCAGGCCGTGGGCGGATGGGGGCCAGGGCCGCCCGGCGCGGGTGTTCGAGGTCGAGCCGCTTGGCGGCTATACCGTTGTGACGCTCGCCGCCGGGCAGGCGCGGCTGAAGGCGCTTTTGCGCGGCCAGCCTGACATCAGGCCCGATGCGATGGTGGCGATATCCTGCGAGCCGGCCCGCGTGCATTATTTCGGGCAAAGCGGAGGCGCGTTGGCGAGATGATTGCGGCCGCGAGGACAGAATTTCGGGAGGAAGACATGGCAGGCAAGGGCTTCGAGCCGGACGTTAAAGTCCGGACGAAAGAATACAGGATCGGCTGCGTCGGCGCCGGCATGATCATGGCCGAGTGCCATCTGGCCGCCTACAAGGAGGCCGGCTTTCCAGTCGTGGCGATCGCCTCGCGCACTCCTGCGAATGCGCAGAAGGTCGCCAGGCGCTGGAGCATCCCGACGGTGCACGACACGCCCGAGCAGCTGATCGAGGACGAAGCTGTCGAAATCATCGATCTTGCCTTTCCGCCCGACCTGCAGCCGGCGCTGATCCGCCACGCGCTGAAGCAGAAGCACATCAAGGCGATCCTGGCGCAGAAGCCGTTGGCACTGTCGGTCGAGGAAGCAGTCAAGCTGCGCGACGAGGCGGCGAAGGCCGGCAAGATCCTCTCGGTCAACCAGAACATGCGCTACGACCAGTCGATGCGCGTCTTGAAGCAGATCATGGACAGCGGCGCGCTCGGCGACATCGTCTTCGCGCAGATCGACATGCATGCCATCCCGCACTGGCAGACTTTTCTCGAGGATTACGACCGGCTGACGCTCGCCAATATGAGCGTGCATCATCTCGACGTGCTGCGCTTCCTGTTTGGCGATCCCGACGAGATCACCACGCTGACGCGCAAGGATCCGCGCACCAAATTCGACCATCTGGACGGCATCACCGTCTCGACGCTGCGTTTCCCCTCGGGCGTGCTTGCCGTGTCGCTGGAGGATATCTGGTCCGGTCCGCGCCAGGACGGCTACAAGGACGACCAGCACATCAACTGGCGTGTCGATGGCACCAAAGGTGTCGCCAAGGGCACGATCGGCTGGCCGACAGGTGCCGCCTCGACACTGACCTATGCCTCGGCCGAGACCACCAGCGGCGAGTGGGTGACCCCAAGCTGGGAGACGATGTGGTTCCCGCACGCCTTCATCGGCGTCATGGAGCAGCTGCAGCACGCGGTGAAGACCGGCATGCCGCCGGCGCTTTCCGTCGCCGACAACGTCAAGACCATGGCGCTGGTCGAGGCGGGCTATCGCTCGATGGCATCGGGCCGCACGGTCAAGCTTTCCGAAATCGCTATCTGATCACCGCAACTGAAACACCAGACAACTGAATCGCTTACAGGGAGGAATTCACACCATGATGCAGGCAGGTATTTTCACGGGCTATTTCCCGTACGGCCTCGAAGAGACGGCGAAGAAGATCCGCGGCCTCGGTTTCAACACGGTGCAGCTCGACTTGCATTTTAGGGATGTCGACCTGTCGGCCGGGCAGATCACCAAGGACAAGGCGAAGAAGGTGCGCGACGTCTTCCGCGACCACAACCTGCCGGTCTGCTGCGTGTCGGGCTACACCAACATCATCCATCCCGACAAGGCCGAGCGCGACAAGCGCGTCGGCTATCTCAAGGAGATCATCCGCAACGCTCGCCATTTCGGCTCGCCTTACGTGATCTCGGAAACCGGCACCTACAACACCGAATCCGACTGGGTGCATCACCCCAAGAACAAGACCGAGGAAGGTTTCGAGGAATGCCGCAAGGTGATCGCCGACCTTGCGCAGACGGCGTACGACCACGGCGCGGTGTTCCTGCTCGAAACCTATGTCAACAATGTCGTCGGCTCGGTCGAGGAGACGGTGAAGATGTTCGCGCAGGTCGACCATCCGGGCCTTGGCCTGCTGATGGACCCCACCAACTATTTCGAGACGCACAACATCGACAGGATGGACCAGATCCTGAACCAGGTGTTCGACACGCTGACCGACAAGATCAAGATCGCTCACGCCAAGGACGTCAAGCGGTCGGGCGACGACAAGTCGGAGAAGCACGCCGATATCGGCGACGCCGATGCGATG
This sequence comes from Mesorhizobium sp. AR02, assembly GCF_024746835.1. Classification (NCBI taxonomy): domain Bacteria; kingdom Pseudomonadati; phylum Pseudomonadota; class Alphaproteobacteria; order Hyphomicrobiales; family Phyllobacteriaceae; genus Mesorhizobium; species Mesorhizobium sp. AR02. The sequence goes on from NZ_CP080531.1 coordinate 5,547,297, forward strand.
GAAAGCCACACCTTCCGCGGCGTTGGCGAGATCGAACTGCCGGCGCCTGGCCTCGGTTCGCTGAACTACGACCTCTACCTCAAGCGGTTGGCGGAAAAGCATCCGAACATCCCGGTCATCATCGAGCATCTGTCGGAAGACGATGTGCCGCGCGCCAAGACATTCCTCGACGGGAAGTTCCGCGCCAACGGGCTTTGAGACGCAATGGCACTGCCTTTCAAAGGCAGTGCCGGCACTTGCACGACACGAAGTGGAGGAAACGAGATGTTGAAATTCGCATTGAAACTGGCAGCCGCAGCGACGGTGCTCGCCGGCGTAGCGCTTGGTTCGGCCGCGCAGGCGCAGGACGGCCAGAAGACCTTCTATCTGCTGTCACATGGCGGTCCGTCCGATGCGTTCTGGATCGACTGGAACGCTGGTGCCACCAAGGCCTGCGACCAGCTCAAGGTGACCTGCAAGATCTCCTTCAGCGGCGGCGACATGGCGGCGCAGAAGGAGGCCTTCAACTCGGCATTGGCGGCAAAGCCCGATGGCATCGCCACAACCTCGGCGCAGCCGGGCCTGTGGACCGAGGAGGTCAAGGCCGCCAAGGCTGCCGGCATCCCGATCGTGTTCTTTAACACCGACGATCCGGCGACGGGACGCCAGGCCTATGTCGGCGCCGACCTCAAGGAGGCCGGCGCGATCTGGGCGAAATATCTCGTCGACCACAAGATGGTGAAGCAGGGCGACAAGGTGTTCCTGCCGGTCGAGGTTCCCGGCGCCAGCTACCAGCAGCTGGAAACCGAAGGCATCGCCAGCGTTTTCGATCCGCTCGGGATCAAATATGACGTGGTCGATTGCGGCACCGATCCGGCCGGCATCATCGCCAAGATGACCGACTACATGGTGGCCAACAATCCGCCGGCGATCATCGCGCTCGGCGATTCCGTGGCGGCCAGCGTCAAGCGGGTGTTCGACGGCGCGGGCGTGCCAGCCGGCAAGATCCCGGTCGTCGGCTGGGGCAACTCCAAGGAGACGGCGCAGGCCGTCAAGGATGGCTTCGTCAACGCCGCCGCCTGGCAGTATCCCTCAGCGCAAGGCTTCATGCCGGTGGCGTTGCTCGGCCTCGCCGCCTCGGGCGAACCGATCGGCTACGACATCCACACTTTCGGTCTCTACGACGCCTCGAGCGTCGACCCGATCCTGAAGCTCTACGACAAGAAGTGAGAAAACCGGTGCCCGCCGCCTGGCGCGGCGGGCGCCATTTTCGAAGCATGGTTCAAACAGTCATGACGATCGCCGCAGAAGACGAAATGCCTGTCGGGAAACGCAGATCGAGCCTGATACGCTCGCCGCAATTCTCCTCGCTCGTCATCCTCATTGCCCTGCTTGCGGTGTTCGCCATCGCCGACCGCAATTTCCTGTCGCCGCTCAACATCTCCAACATGATGGCGTTCCTGCCCGAGCTCGGCATCATCGCGCTCGGCATGACGTTGCTTCTGACGGCGGGCGAATTCGACCTGTCCGTCGGCGCCGTGTTCGGACTGGCGCCGGTGGTGGTGATGCTGCTCGTGCAGAACGGCGGATGGGATATCGGCATCGCGCTTCTGGCCGGGCTTGTCCTGTGCATCGCGATCGGCGCGATCAACGGGCTGATAGTCACCAAGATCGGCATCTCGTCCTTCCTGGTGACGCTGTCGATGCTGCTCGTCGTGCGCGGCGCAGCGCTCTACATCACGCAGGGGTTTCCGCTGAAATCCTGGGACCAGCCCGGCTTCTTCGTGACGCTGCTCGCCGGCAGCTTCAACATCGGCTCGTTCCGCTTCTACACCTCGCTGTGGTGGTTCATCGGCCTGTCGCTGTTTGCCATCTACATCCTGCGCTACGCCAAGCTCGGCAACTGGATCAGCGCCATCGGCTCCAATCGTAATGCGGCGGTGGCGCGTGGCGTGCCGGCGGACACCGTCAAGATCTGGCTGTTCATCGCGACCTCGGTGCTGGCCGGCCTGGCCGGCATGATCAGCGCCTTCCGCATCTCCGCCGCCTCGCCGGTGGCCGGCACCGGCTACGAGCTGGAAGTGATCGCCATGGTCGTGGTCGGCGGCACGGCGCTGACCGGCGGGCGCGGCACCATCCTCGGCACCATTGTCGGCGCGCTGATGCTGCGCGCCATCCGCAACGGCATCGTGCTGATCGGCGTGCCGGGGCTCGCCTACAACATCTTTGTCGGCCTCATCATCCTGGCCATGCTCATCCTGCACGCTCTGCTGCAGAAGAACGCCGCAAGGAGCTGACGATGGAAGTGCTGCGGCTGCAGAACCTGCAAAAATCCTTCGGCAGCGTGCGCGCGCTGAAGAATGCCTCGCTCACATTGCGGGAAGGCGAAGTGGTGGCGCTGCTCGGCGACAATGGCGCCGGCAAATCGACACTGATCAAGGCGATCTCGGGCGTGTTCCCCGTCGATCGTGGCGACATCTTCGTGCGCGGCGAGAAGGTTTCGATCCGCTCGACCCGCGATGCGATGGACCTCGGCATCGAGACCATCCACCAGGACACCTCGCTGGCGCCGGATCTCAGCATCGCCCGCAACCTTTTCCTTGGCCGCGAGCCGGTCAAATTCGGCTGGCTCGGCGTGTTCGCGCCGCTTGATCTGGCGAAGTTGCGCAAGGCCGCTTCCGAACTGCTCAAGCGCGTCGGCATCTCGAAAAAGCTCGACGCCGATGCGCTGGTCTCGACGCTGTCGGGCGGCGAGCGCCAGTCGATCGCCATTTCGCGCGCCATGCAGTTCGCCGCCAAGGTGATCATCCTCGACGAGCCGACCAACAATCTCGGCGTCGAGGAGACCCATGGCGTGCTGCGCTTCGTCAAGGAAGTGCGCGACGCCGGCCATTCGGTGCTGCTGATCACCCACAACATCCACCACGTGTTCCAGGTCGCCGACCGCATCATCGTCATGCGCCGCGGCGAAATCGTCGCCGAACAGATAGTCGCCGACACCGACCTCTTGACCGTGGAAAGCATCATCACCGGCGCCGACATGTCGGCCTTGCTCAAGGAGGCGAGGGCAAAGTGAAGGGCGTCGCATGGTAGAACTTTACGGCAAGACGCTGTCGCGACGGCAAGTGGCCGAGCGGTCCGGCATGCTGTCGCAATTCGCTGGCGTGCGGCTGATGACACTTGGCGACGGTGTGGAGCGCGGCATCCGCATGCTTGAGTTTCGCACCGGTTCCGGCCTGCGCTTCACCGCGCTGGTCGACCGGGCACTCGACATCGCCGATTGCGAGTTCAAGGGCCAGGCGATCGGCTGGCATTCACCGAGCGGTTTTCGCCATCCGGGCCTGCACGACTATGAGGGGGAGAGCGGGCTCGCCTGGGCGCGCTCCTTTTCCGGCCTGCTCGTCACCTGTGGCCTCGACCACATATTGGGCCGGGAAGAAGTGCCGGCCGAGAACTATAATTACCCGGGCAAGAAAACCGTCACCCATTCGCTGCATGGCCGCGTCGGCACGATCCCGGCGCGGCTGACCGGCTATGGCGAGAGCTGGGATGGCAACCGCTGCGTGCTGTGGGCCGAAGGCATCATCCAGCAGTCGGCGGTGTTCGGCGAGGATTTGCATCTCATCCGCCGCATCGAGGCCGATGTTGGCGGCAACGAGATCCGGCTCTCCGACCGTGTCGTCAATCACGGCTTCAACCGCACGCCGCATATGTATTTCTACCACGTCAATGTCAGCCATCCCTTGCTCGACGCGGGCTCGCGCTATCTTGCGCCGATCCGCGACGTGGTGTGGGCAGGCCATGCCGGCGCGCGCTACGAGGCGCAGAAGGTCGGCTACCGCACCGTGCCGGGTCCGCAAATGGGATTCAGCGAGCAGGTCTGGCAGCATGAGTTGGGCGCCGATGCAAAGGGCGAGGTGCCGGTGGCGGTGGTCAACGACCGGCTCGGCCTTGGCTTCGAAGTGGTGACGCGCAAGGATCAACTGCCTTGCGCCTATCAATGGCAGAATTTCCAGGCTGGCCAGTATGCGCTGGGCATCGAGCCCTCGACCCATCATGTGCTCGGCGATCTCGCCGCACGTGAACGCGGCGAGATGATCTGGCTGGAGCATGGCGAAAGCCGGGCCTACGATGCGGTGTTTCGCGTCCTAGACGGTGCCGGTGAGATTGCGGCGGCGGAAGACAGGATCGCTGCGATCGCCAGGCAGCCGCAGCAGGATTATCCCAGGCCGTCGGGAAATTTTGCGAGATTGGGGGCATGATGCGACAGGAATGCTCCGGCTGGCGGGCCGGAAACCGGAGGTCGGTGTGATGGGCAACAAGCGCGACTACAGCCTGGTCGGCGAAAGCACGCGGGCCGCGATCGAGACCGGCCTGGCTTCGGCCGAATGGTACCACACCGACGTGCCGCGCAAGGCGATGAAGGAGCTTATGCAGCGCTCCGACGGCCCGGCGATCCGCGACACCATCATCTGGCTCGCTGTCATCGTGGGCTCCGCTGCCGGCATCGTCTGGTTCTGGGGCTCGTGGTGGGTGGTGCCGTTCCTTTTCGTCTATGGCGTGCTCTACGGCTCGTCGAGCGACTCACGCTGGCACGAATGCGGCCACGGCACGGCTTTCCGCACGCGCTGGATGAACGATGTCGTCTACCACATCGCTAGCTTCATGCTGATGCGCAATCCCGTGCAATGGCGCTGGAGCCATGCCCGCCACCACACCGACACCATCATCGTCGGCCGCGACGCCGAGATCGCCGTCATGCGCCCGCCCGACCTCGTGAAGGCGGCGCTGGCTTTCACCGGCATTCTCGATTTCCGCTATTCGCTGCCGACGCTGGTGCGTCAGGCCTTCGGCACGCTGTCGGACGACGAGAAGAGCTACATACCCGAGATGGAACAGCACAAGGCCGTGGTCGTCGCTCGCTGGCATGTCGCCATCTATGTCGCGACGATCGCGCTTGCGATCGCGCTGAGGTCATGGGTGCCGCTGGTGCTGATCGGCCTGCCGCGCCTCTACGGCACCTGGCACATGGTAACGACGGGCCTGCTGCAGCATATCGGACTTGCCGACAATGTCGTCGACCACCGGCTCAACACCCGCACCGTCTACATGAACCCGATCAGCCGGTTCATCTACTGGAACATGAATTATCATGTCGAGCACCACATGTTCCCGATGGTTCCTTATCATGCGCTGCCCAGGCTGCACGAGCTGATCAAGCACGATCTGCCCGAGCCGAACCCGTCAATGTGGCATGCCTATCGCGAGGTCTGGCCGGTTCTGCTGCGGCAGCTGAAATACGAGGATTTCTATCTCAAGCGCGAACTGCCGCCGACGGCCAGGGCCTATCGCGGCGAGTTTCACGAGGTCGATATGTCGGCGGCGGCCGAATAGCTGAGGAGACCGAGATGGCCGATTGGGTTGAAGCGTGCGCGGTGGACGATGTCGAGGAAGAGGATGTCATCCGCTTCGATCATGGCGGCCGCACCTTTGCGGTCTACCGCTCGCCGGATGATGAGTTCTTCGCCACCGACGGCTATTGCACGCATGAGAAGGCGCATCTGGCCGACGGGCTGGTGATGGACGACATCATCGAATGCCCCAAGCACAATGGCCGCTTCAACTACAAGACGGGTGCCGCCAAAGGCGCACCGGTCTGCGTCAATCTCGCGACCTATCCGGTGAAGGTCGAGGCCGGCAAAGTCATGATCAAGATCGGCTGACCTGCCGCAGCACGCAACAGAGGGGACGCTTTCGATGAGCCGAAAAAGACCGACGGTGGCGGATTTACGCGCCATGAAGGGCAAGCGCCAGCTGACCATGCTGCGCGTGCTGACGCTCGACGAGGCGGAGGCTGCCGAACGGGCAGGGGTCGATATCGTCTCGGTGCCGCCCGAACTGGTGCTCAACCCGCAGTATCGCGATGCGGCACCCAGCCTGTTTACCATGCCGGGCGAGAACTTTTTCGAGATCGGTACGGCGGATGATTTTGTCCGCTGGTCCTTCCGGCTCTACAAGGCCGGCGCCGACGCGGTCTATTGCAGCGCCGGCTATGCCACGATCAAGCGCATGGCCGACGACGCCATTCCCGTCATCGGCCATGTCGGCCTCATTCCCTCCCGCGCCACCTGGACCGGCGGCTTCAAGGCGGTCGGCAAGACCGCCGACACCGCCATCCAGGTCTTCGAAGCGGTGAAGCAACTGGAGGCTGCCGGCGCCATCGGCGCCGAGATCGAAGTGGTGCCGGTCGAGGTGGCCAAGGCGATCTCGGAGCGGACCTCACTGATCATGCTGTCGATGGGGGCGGGCACCGGTTGCGACGCGCAATATCTGTTCGCCGACGACATCCTCGGCCAGAACCGGGGCCACATGCCGCGCCACTCCAAGGTTTATCGCAACTTCGCCGCCGAGTATGACCGGCTGCAGGCGGAGCGGGTGGCGGCCTTCTCCGAATATGTCGCCGACGTCAACAGCGGCGCCTATCCCGAGGACAGGCACATCGTGCACATGGACCCGGCCGAGCTCAGCCTGTTCATGAAAAAGGTAGACGGAAAGAGCTGAACGACGCCGTCTTCTATCACGCAGCAGGAGCGCCTTGCCACGCGCCATTGCCGAGCATGGTGTGGAGCACCTCGGCGTCGGCGCCCAGCGGCCGATCATCTTTCAGCATCGATACATGCGCGCGCACCGCCGCATAGATCGCGCCAGTGCGTGGTGCCAGCGTCAACCCTTCACGCAGGTCAACCGCCTGGGCGGCGGCCATAAGCTCGAAGGCGATCAGCCGTCGCCACAGTGCGATCATCCCGGCGCATTTCGAAACGGCGAGGGGTGACTGGGTCGCGTGGTCCTCGACACCTTCCGAAACGGGCAGGAAGTCGAGCATCACCGGATTGGCCTTGTGGCGGATCGCAGCCAGGATCGATGTCGCCGTCTTCTGCAGCGGCACGAAACCGGCCGACGCACCACCGATGGGCGACAGATATTTGGTCAGGCCGTTGCGGCCCGAACCGGTGAGCTGGATGAAGCGGGCGACGCTCGCCGCGGCACATTGCGCGATCGCCAGGCTGAGCGTCTCGAAGGCAAGCGAGAGTGCGGCCGTGTGGAAATTGCCGGTCGACAGCACCAGTTCGTCATCGCCCAACACCAGCGGGTTGTCGGCGGCAGCATTGAGCTCGATCTCGATGGCGCGCTTTGCCTGGCCGATCGCCTCGATCAGCGCGCCGTGGATCGACGGCATGCAGCGGATCGACAGCGGGTCCTGCAAGGTAGTAGGCGCCGGCGCCTCGTCGCGGGCGAGCAGATCGTGCAGCGCCTTGGCGGCTTCCTGTTGGCCTGCCGCCGGGCGCGCCATGTGCAGGCGCGGGTCGAGGATGGTGCGGTTGGCGCCAAACCCTTCCATGGTCAGTGCGCCGGCCTGCTGCTGCTGGGCCAGCGCCGACAGCGCATCCACGATTGCCAGCGCGCCGCTGCCGGCGGAGACCGCCGAGGCGTTGATCAGCGACAGCCCGTCCTTGGGCGCCAGGCTGATCGGGGCGAGGCGTGCCATCGTCAGCGCCTTGACTGCCGGCATGCGCCGGCCCTGATAGTCGGCTTCGCCTTCGCCGATCAGCAGGCGGGCAAGTGCGGTCATCAGCACGAGGTCGCCAGCGCCGATCGAGCCGAGCGACGGCATCACCGGATGAATGCCGGCATTGAGCGCGTCGACCAAAGCGACAAACACCACGGGCGAGAGGCCGGAGCCGCCGGCGGACAGCATCGAGGCGCGGGCGACCATGGTGGCTCGCACGGTCTCGACCGGCAGGGCTTCGCCAACCGCGCCGCTGCGGCCCTCGAGCAACTGGCGCTGGAAGGCGCTGGCGTCGCCATCAACGGAGGTGCCGAGATTGGCGCCGAGACCCGTGTTCAGGCCATAGATATGCTGGCCGGAGGCGGCGGCCTGATCGAGCACTTTTCGTGCCTTTTCCAGCCTGCCGATGACATCGGGTCCGATCTCGACCTTGCGTGCTTCGCGGGCGACGGTGGCGACATCGCCGACACTGACACCAGCTCCGGTGAGGACGAGCGCGCTCATGCGAAACGCAGCCTCTGGCCGATGCCTTTTTCCCCTGCCTTGGCCAGCATCGCCTTGCCCAACGCAATGTCGGAGAGCGACAGGCCGCGGTGCCAGAACAGGATGGTCTCGTCGTCGCTTTCGCGCCCGGATTTGAGACCGGCGGCGATCTGGCCGAGTTCGGCATGCAGCGTCTTTTCGCTGAGCCGTCCGGTTTCGACATGGGCGCGCAGCGAGCCGAACTTGCCGCCCTTGCACTGGCCCCAGTCGTCGACCACCATCTTCTGCATGATATCGGTCAGCGACAGCTCCACCGCACTCATCGTGCCATAAGGCACGACCAGCGCGCCGGGCTTGATCCATTCCGTCTTGAGCAGCGGCTGTGGTTCCGGCAGCCGCGAGGCCTCGACGACGATGTCGGCACCCTCGATGCAGCTCTTCCAGTCGGCTACGGCCGTGACCTTCTTGCCGAGATCGGCCGACAGTTTGGCGGCAAAGCCGTCGCGGCTTTCCGGGCGGCGCGAATGGACGCGGATCTCGTCGAAATCGAAGAGATGGTCGAGCAGGCGCACGTTCCAGTAGGCGGTGCCGCGCGCGCCGATATGGGCGAGCACCTTGGAGTTCTTGCGCGCCAGATGCTTTGCGCCGATGGCGGTGACGGCGCCGGTGCGCATGTCGGTGATGACGGTGGCGTCGAGGATGGCGCGCGGCGTGCCGGTGCGCGGATCGAACAAATTGAGGATGCCGAATTCCGAGGGCAGGCCGTGTAGATAGTTGTCGACATAGTCGCCGACGATTTTCACGCCCGCCGTGTCGAGCGGCGCCACATAGCCACGCAGCACGTTGAAATGGCCGTGGAAGGATGGGTCCGGTTCGAGATGGACGCGCGGCTCGATCACCGTCTGGCCCTTGCCCTGGGCGACGAGGCCAGCCTCGACGGCGGCGATGATTTCGCCATCGGTCATGGCAAGCGCTTCGATGTCGAGGGCATTGAGATAGTCGATATAGATGGGCTTCATTTTTACGCGCGCACTTCCTCGGTCACCCCGCCCATCCCATAGCAGGCCACGGCGCGACACGAAAGTTTGTTGCGCTGTGTCTGGACGCTGCCGGCTAAATGCTGTTCAAACCGGACCGACATGACTGCCATTCCCGACATTGAAGCCTTACTCGAAAAAACGGCCACCAATGCGCGGCGTGTGGCACTGATCGTGGCCATCGCCTTCTTCATGCAGCTGCTGGATTCGACGATCATCTCGACCTCGCTGCCGCAGATGGGCCAGTCCTTCGGCGTGCCGGCGGTGGCGATGAGCATCGGCATCACCGTCTACATGCTGACCATGGCTGTGTTCGTGCCGCTGTCGGGCTGGCTCGCCGACCGCTTTGGCCCGCGCAACATCTTTCTCGTGGCGATCGCGCTGTTCACTGTGGCCTCGCTCGCCTGTGGCTTCTCTGGGAATTTGACCGAATTCGTCGCCGCGCGCGCCGTGCAGGGGCTGGGCAGTGCGCTGATGACGCCGGTCGGCCGCATTCTCGTCCTGCGCAACGCCTCGAAATCCGAGCTGCTAAACGCCACCGCACTGATCACCTGGCCGGCGCTGTTCGCGCCGGTGGTCGGTCCGGTGCTTGGCGGCTTCATCACCACCTATCTGTCCTGGCACTGGAATTTCTTCATCAACATCCCGCTCGGGCTGATAGGGCTGGCGCTGGTCGCGCGCTTCATCCCCGGCGACCGCGAGGCCGATCCCAAGCCGCTGGATTGGCCGGGATTTTTCCTGACATCGCTCGGACTCGCCTGCCTGCTCTATGGTCTCGAGCGCATTGCGCATCCCGAGGATGGCGTGCTGCCGACGGTGCTGCTGATCGTTGCGGGCATCGTCATCGGCTGGTTGGCGGTGCGGCATCTCCGGCGTGCCCCGCATCCGCTGCTCGATCTCTCTTCGTTCAAGGTGCTGACCTTCGCCATCTCGACACTTGCCGCGGGCACCATCTTCCGGGTGTCGATCAATGCCACGCCGTTCCTGCTGCCGCTTTTGTTCCAGGTTGGCTTCGGCCTCTCGCCCGTCGATGCCGGCCTGATGATCCTGGCCTACTTCCTCGGCAATCTCGGCATGAAGACGGTCACGACGCCAACGCTGCGGCGTTTCGGTTTCCGCTCGGTGATGGTGGTCAACGGCATCATCGCCTCGGCCTCGATCATGGCTTGCGGGGCAATCTCGCCGCAGACGCCGCAGGCGCTGGTGGTGGCGCTGATGCTGATCGCCGGCCTGTCGCGCTCGATGCAGTTCACCGCGCTCAACACGCTGGCCTTCGCCGATATCGATGCGGCGCAGCGCAGTTCGGCGGCGACGCTGTCCTCGATGCTGCAGCAGGTGGCGATGCTGTTCGGCGTTGCCGTGGCCGCGGCGATCCTCAATCTGTCGCAGATCGCCAGGGCGCGACCGGCACTCGACCTCATGGATTTTCGAATCGCCTTTCTCGTGATCGGCGCCATCGGGCTGGTGGCGGCGCTGCGTTTTCTGGTGTTGCCGCCCGCCGCCGGGGCAGAGGTTTCCGGCCACGCGCCGGGGCATTGAAAATCGGATTTTTTCGGCTGATGCGGAGATAAATTCCACCTCATCCTTTCGCCTTGATGAAGCGTTTTCGCGAACAGAAGCGATGGCGCAATCAATTGCCAAAAATGCAGAAGTTTCCGGGCATTGCGCCAGTTTTGGCAATCGATGCGTCCACTCGGCGAATATCGGCACAAGGCCGCGTTCTGAACGCGGATTCATTTGACGAACCGGCGCTGAGCCGGTTAGCTCTGGCATTCGGGATGGCAGCGCTGCCATCGGGGCAAATGCAGACATGAACGCGATTGGCTGGCTAAATCTCAGGAGCCTGAATCAGGAAGGCATTGTCTTTGCCATTGCGGTGGTGCTTTTCGTTGCCGCGGCCATTGGCCTGCCGGGCTTCATCGATCCCAACAACCTCGTCGCCATTGTCCGCTCGGTGTCGGTGCTGGGCATATTGGCGCTCGGCATGGCGGTCGTCATCATCGGGCGCGGCATCGACCTGTCGGCGGTGGCGATCATGGCGATGTCGGTCTCCTGGTATCTGCAACTGCTCAACACCGGAACCTCGGACGGGCTGGCCTTCGCCTATGTCCTATCAGGTGTGCTCGCCATCGGCCTGCTCAACGGCTTTCTCGTCGCCTATGCCGACGTGCCGGCGATCTTCGTGACGCTGGCGACCGGCTCCTTCGTCTTCGGCTATGTGCGCTCGCAACTCATCACGCAGGACGCGGTGCCGGTGCCGCAGGGCCATTGGGTGGAATTGTTGGGCGGCCTGCGCTTCCTCGACATTCCGATCGAAGTGTTCGTCTTCGCGGGGCTCGCCTTCCTGTTCTTCCTGTTCCTGCGCTACACCAAATGGGGCCGCTACATCTATTTCGCCGGCGACAATCCGGTGGCGGCGCGCAACATCGGCATTCCGGTGCGGCCGATGCTGGTGCTGCGCTATGTGCTCTCGGCTTTCGTCGCGCTTATCGCCGGCCTGCTGACAGCGGCCAGCCTGCATTCGATCAACACCCGAATCGTCAATTCGACGCTGCTCTACGACATCGTGCTGGTGGCGGTGATCGGCGGCATCGGCCTGTCGGGCGGCAGGGGCGGGGTGCGCAACGTGCTGGTGGGGGCGGCACTGATCGGCATCCTGCTCAACGCCATGACCATCATCGACATTCCGCTGCTCTACCAGAACCTGATCAAGGCGGCGATCCTGCTCGGAGCCATCATCGTCGACGGCATCATCAACCCGCGCGACGAACAGACCGCGCAACAGGGCGACATTTAGGGGTACCCGGCGCGATCGCGACGATCGGCCGGCAATGAAAACCGAACCAGAGGACGTGACATGAGACTGATCAAGACATTTATGGCCGCCGCGACGGCGCTCGCCGTTACCGCCTTCGTGGCGCCGACCTTCGCCGCCGATGATCCGGGCCCGGCGGCTTACGCGCAGGCGCTGAAGGGCAAGCGCGTCATGCTGGTGCCGCTGGCGATGGGCTTTGACCTGGCGCAGGGCTGGGCGCACTATCTGAAGAAGGAAGTCGACGCCTGGGGCGGCACCTTCGAGACTCGCGATCCGAACTGGGTGGTCGATGCCGGCGCGCAGGCGATCACCGACGCGATCTCGTCGGACACAAGGCCCGACGTGCTGATCATCCATGCGCCGGACCTCAACTCCTACTCCAAGCTGATGAAGAAGGCGCAGGCCGCCGGCACCTATGTGCTGTTGGTCGACAATCCCGCCAACTTCCCGGCCGACGCCTTCGTCGGCAGCGACTGGGACCGGCTCGGCCAGCTCGAGGCCGAAGCGGCGATCAAGGGTTGCGGTGAGAATTCTTCCAAGAAGATCGGCCTGGTGCAGGGCGACCAGGCGAACTCTTCCAGCCTCTATCAGTATGCCGGCATCATGAAGGTGCTGGACAAGCATCCCGACTTCAAGGTGGTGGCGAAGCCCGACTCCAATTGGGACGCGACGACCTCGCGCAACGTGACGACGACGATGCTGCAGCAGAACCCGGACATCTGCTCGATCATCGATTTCTGGGATGGTGACGCCACCGGCGCATCGGCCGCGATCCGCGACGCCAAGCTCGACGGCAAGGTGTTTCTGGTCACCACCGGCGGCGGCGAGAAGGCGGCCGATTGCGACAAGCTGGCCGACGGCACCTATGGCGCGGTCGTCATGACCGACCTCGCCCGCCAGTCGGGCGACATGAACGCCATCATCAAGTTCCTGCTGCAGAGCGGCCAGCCGGCCGGCACCTCGCACACCTACATCTACACCCTGGAGAAGGCGACGACCAAGGCCGACCTCAAGCCGGACAGCTGCTGGGACCTTAAGGCGCTGCAAGCCGAAGCGGCGGCGAAGTAAGCCACGCCGTCGAACAGAATCCACGAGGTGGCCGGATCAGTTCGGCCACCTCTTTCTCTTGAGCAGCGGCAGCCAATGTCCTTTCGCGAACGCCTCCAGTCCTGGCGCTACAATCTCGTGCCCGACCATCTCGTCGGCGAGATCCTGACCAAACGCTGGACCGACAACGCCATTCCATTCCTGGCGCTGGTGGTGACATTGGCGACCTTCGGTTCGATCATTCCGGGCTTCTTCAAGCTGACCTCGCTGCAGGAATCGACCCGCCAGCTCGGCGAATTCTCCATGGTCGTCACCGGCATGACGGTGGTGATGCTGGGCGGCGGCATCGATCTCTCGGTCGGCTCGATCTTCGCGCTATCCTGCTTCTCCGCGGTCTATGTCTTCTTCATCCTCGAACAGTCGATCTGGCTGGCGCTGGCCGCTTCGCTTGCCACCGGCCTCGTCTTCGGCGCCATCAACGGCTACCTCGTCGGCTATCTCAGGCTGCGCGCCTTTCTCACCACGCTGGTCACCTTCATCTTCGGACGGGCGCTGTTCGATATCCTCGTCACCACCTATGCCGCCGACGTGCAGCTCTCGACCGCCACCTCGGATGTGCTCGATTTCATCGGCGACAGCACCTTCTGGGGCCTGTCGGTTTCGGTCTGGCTGGCGATCATTCTCGCCATCGTCACCCATATCGCGCTGACGCGCTCACGGCCCGGCTGGCATGTGCTGGCGGTCGGCGGCTCCCGGCGCTCGGCGCACAATGCCGGCATCCGCGTACGCCGCACCGTGTTCATGACCTATGTCTTCTCCGGCTTTTGCGCCTCGATCGGCGGCTTCCTCATCGCTTGCCGGCTGAGTGGGGCAGGGCCGGGCACCGGCCTCAACCTCGAAATCATGGCGCTGACGGCGGCGGTCGTCGGCGGGGTCAGCCTCGGTGGCGGGCGCGGCTCGGTGATCAAGGGGCTGATGGGCGCCATCATCGTCTTGACCATGACCAATGGGCTGATCCGGCTGGGCTATGGCACCGGCACCAACCAGATGGTGCTCGGCATCATGCTGGCGGTGGCGGTGACGATCGACATCCGCTGGCTGAAGAACCGCCACAAGGTGCTGAACGAAGTCTATGTCGCGCCGGTCTATCTCAAAATGGGCGAGACACAGTCGGCGGTGCCAGGTTCCGGCACGCCTTACGAACTCGACAACCGGCTGTCGGCGGCGGACCATATCGGGCTTGGCGAGTTGGAGGGGCCTGAGGATGTCATCCTCGACCGCGATGACCATCTCTATTGCGGCACCCGCCATGGCGAGATCGTCCGCTTCTTTGCGCCTGATTACGTCAAGTCGGAAGTGTTCGCCCATATTGGCGGCTTTCCGTTGGGCCTGGCCTTCGACAAGACAGGCAATCTGATCAGCTGCGTCGGCGCCATGGGGCTCTATTCCGTCTCGCCGGAGCGCGAGGTGAAACGGCTGTCGGCCGAGACGTCGCGCTCGTGGACGTCGATCGTCGACGATGCGCGGCTGCGCGACCCCAACGATTGCGATATAGCGCCGGACGGGCGCATCTATTTCACGGATTCGACCAAGCGTTATGACGCGCATGACTGGGCGCTGGACTCGATCGAGAACCGCGCCACTGGCCGGCTGCTGGTCTACGACCCCAGGGACGGGTCGACGAAGACGCTGCTCGATGGCTACCGCTACACCAACGGTGTGTGCATGGCGCATGACGGCAAATCGCTGTTCTTCGCCGAGAGCTGGGCCTGCCGCGTGCATCGCTACTGGCTGGAGGGACCGAAGGCCGGCACCGCCGAATGCGTCATCCGCGACATGCCGGGCTATCCCGACAACATCAACCGGGCATCCGACGGCAATTACTGGATGGCATGGCTCGGCATGCGCACGCCGAGCTTCGACCTGTCGCTGCGCCATCCCGACATGCGCAAGCGCATGACGCGCCGGCTGCCGCAGGACGAATGGCTGTTCCCCAACATCAACACCGGCGGCGTGGTGAAATTTACGGAGAAGGGCGGCATCGTCGAGGCGATGGGCGACCTCACGGGCGGGGCGCATCCGATGGTCACCTCGATGCGCGAGCACAAGGGTTTTCTCTTCGTCGGCGGCATCCTCAACAACCGCATCGGCCGCTACAAGATCGCTGGTGCCGACCCGAACTGGACCAGCCCGGCTTCCTATTGGGGAGCAAAGCCATGATCCTCGATCCGATCCTGGACATGTTTCGCGGCAAGGCGGTGACAATCCCGCCGCTCGACGGCGCTTTTCGGCCGAATACTCGGCTGGATGAGGCGCCGGCTTTCGCTATGCTGACCGAGCCGGACAATTTGCTGGCCTCCAGTGACGGGCTACTCACCTCCAGCGGCAACGCCGTGTACGCGATCCAAGCTGGTGCCGAGGTTGTCGAGACCTTTCCGTCCCCGATCACGGCGCTGGCGTTGTCGCCATCGGGCGAACTCACGGTGGGGCTCGAAAGCGGCAAGCTGCTGATATCAGGCAAGGAGGTTTCGCTGCCGGCTGGTGTCAGTTGCATCACCGCGCTTGCCTATGCCGAAGACGGCACGTTGTGGCTGGCCAACGGGTCTGCCGAGCATGCGCCGTCGCAATGGGCTGCCGATCTGATGAAGAAGGGCGCGTCCGGTTCGCTTTGGAAGCGGGGCGCGGCCGGCGGCGAGTTCCGCAAAATGGCTGGCGAGATCGCTTTTCCCTATGGGCTCCATCCCGTCGGTAGGGATGTGCTGGTCAGCGAAAGCTGGCGCCATCAGCTCATCCGCTTCGATGGTGCTACCGGCAACCGCTCGACTGTGTTGACGCATCTGCCCGGCTACCCCGCACGGCTGGCGCCGTCTGCCGATTGTGGCGCCTGGCTGACCTTGTTCGCGCCGCGCAACCGGCTGATCGAATTTGTGCTGCAGGAGACGCACTACCGGCAGGACATGATCGACCAGATGCCGCCAGCCTACTGGATCGCGCCGGCGCTGGCTTCCAACCGCAGTTTCCTCGAGCCGCTGCAATGCGGCGGTATCAGAACCATGGGCATCCACAAGCCATGGTCGCCAAGCCGCTCCTATGGGCTGGTGGTCAGGCTCGACGCAAAAATGCAGCCGCAATTCAGCCTGCACAGCCGCGCCAACGGCACGCGCCACGGCATCTGCAGCGTGGCGGAAAAGGATGGCCGGCTGTTCATCGCCTCCAGGGGCGGCGACTGCATCCTTTCCGTCACCACGGGAGGTTTCTGATGGAGCCGATCGTTCGCCTGGAAAACGTCACCAAGAATTATCGCGGCGTGCCCGCCGTGAAGAATGTCAGCTTCGACTTGCGCAAGGGCGAAATCCACGCGCTGCTCGGCGAGAATGGCGCCGGCAAATCGACGCTGACCAAGATCATCGCCGGTGTCGTCGATGCCACCTCGGGCAAGATGTTCCACAAGGGCCGCGAGATCGCCTACGCCTCGCCGCATGCGGCTCTTGAAGCCGGCATCGCCATGGTGTTCCAGGAAACCAGCCTGGTGCCGTCGATGACGGTGGCGCAGAACCTTTATCTCGGTACTGAAAAATTCCTCAACCGACTGCGCGGCACGTATATTTCAGCACAGCAGTTCCTGCAGTCGCTGAATTTCCCGGTCGATCCGAACGCGATGGTGGCGACGCTGGGCGCGGCCAAGCGGCAGATGGTGGAGATCGCGCGCGCGGTCCACCACAATGCCGAGATCATCATTTTCGACGAGCCGACGGCGACGCTGACGCCGGAGGAAAAGCGCCACTTCTTCGCGCTGATCCGCCGGCTGAAGGCGAGCGGCGTCTCGATCGTCTTCATCAGCCATGCGCTGGAAGAGGCGCTTGCCATTGCCGACCGCATCACCATTTTGCGTGATGGCGAACTGGTGATCACCGACGACACATCGGCCTTCGACCGCGACAAGATCGTCGCGGCCATGGTCGGCCGGACGTTGTCGGGACAGATCTACCGCCAGCGCGACGAAGCCAGGCTGCGCAAGGCGGGCAAGAAGGTGCTGTCGGTGCAGGACATCTCGATGAGCAATGTCGTGCGCAACAACTCCTTCTCGATCTTCGAAGGCCAGATTACCGGCGTGTTCGGGCTGATCGGCTCCGGTCGCACCGAGACCTTCAAGATCGTGTCCGGCATCTACAAGCGCGACTTTTTGCGCGGTGGTGCGATCGAGCTCGACGACAAGCCGGTACGCTATCTCGTGCCGAGCGAAGCGGTGGCCGACGGCATCGTCTACGTCACCGAGGACCGCAAGAGCGAAGGTATTTTCGAGACGATGGGCATCGCCGAGAACCTGTTTGGCGGGCTGCTGGCGGCAGGCCGCGAGAAGGCCTGGGTGATCAACCAGCAAGAGATGCGCACGCTCTCGGCCGAGTGGACGAAGACGCTGAACATCAAGGCGATCAACGACAATGCGCGCGTTGTCGAGCTCTCCGGCGGCAACCAGCAGAAGGTGGTGATCGGCAAGGGCCTGGTGCAGCAGCCGCGCATCGTCATCTTCGACGAGCCGACGCGCGGCGTCGATGTCGGGGCCATCGCCGAGATCCACCAGATCATCAACCGGCTGGCCGATGAGGGGTTGGCCGTCGTCGTCATCTCGTCCTACCTGCCGGAGATCATGAACCTGTCGGACCGGATTCTCGTCTGCCGGCAAGGGCGTATCGTGGAAGAATTCTCACCAGCGGAGGCGACGGAGGAAAAGATCATGTACGCGGCGGTGCATTAAGGGTGCTGGCTGGTGGGTACTTCGACAATTGGCCAGGACGTCCGTCCCTTCGTCATCCACGGGCGGAGCAAGGAGCGTAGCGACGCAGCGCAGACCCGAGGATCCATGCCGGGACTCGGATGCGCCGCCACGGTGCAGAATTCTGCTCCGCTGCACACTTCGATAGGCGTCGCGGCATGCATCCTAGGGTCTCCGCGACGGCGCTTCGCGCCTGCTCCGCCCTAGGATAACGAAGGTGAGGGGGCTCCGCAAACCTCCACGGTTCTGCTCCAATCCGCATCAAAAACTGAATCAGAAGAGCCGATTAGCCATCTTTGTTCGAGACCTGATTCAATGACCTGATCCACCGATCCAACAAAGGAAGAACACCATGGCCACCACAAGACTCCTCGGTGATGCCGAGGTCGAAAAAATCCCGGCGGTGAAGGCCGTGTTCGACGATATCAGGGCGACGCGTAAATCCGATTTCGTCAACAATTTCTGGCGCGGGCTGGCCAATGATCCGGCTTCATTGAAGCGGGTGTGGGAGCAGCTCAAGGTGGTGATGGTGGCGGACAGCGCCATCGATCCGCTGACCAAGGAGATGATCTACATCGCGGTGTCGACCGCCAATGGCTGCTCCTACTGCGTCCATTCGCACACGGCGGCGGCGCGGGCAAAGGGCATGACCGACGCGCAGCATGGCGAGCTGGTGTCGATCATCGGGCTCGCCGGCCAGACCAACCATCTGGTGACGGCGATGCAGATTCCGGTCGATCCGCAATTCGAGGTGAAGTGAGCCCGACTTCCCGCTGCGCCGTCACAAGATTGTGAGGACAGTCTATCTATAGCCGCACGGCGGCAAGCGTCTGAAATCTATTCCGTTTCCCGCGCTGCGGTGATCGCCGCCGGCTACCCTTCGCCGGCCTCTGCCCGCAATTGCACGGTTTATCCCAGCGGCTGTTAAGGAAGTGACATGGAACGGCACTAAGGAAGCCCCATGCGATGCCGCTCGCCGGGGGGCTGGGCTCGCATGGTGGAGCCGGCATGAAAATCGTTCAGATCACAGACACCCATTTCAGCCCGACCAAGCCGCACTTCAACGGCAATTGGGCGCCGCTGGCCGCCTGGATCGAGCAGAGCGGCGCGGATCTTGTCATCCACACCGGCGACCTCAGCGTCGACGGCGCCGACAGGGACGACGACATCGCCTTCTGCATGGAGCTGATGCGGGAAGTCTCCGTGCCGATGCTGCTGGTGCCCGGCAATCACGATGTCGGCCATCTCCCGGGTTCGCTGCAGCCGGTCAATGCCGGACGCCTCGCGCGCTGGCGCCGGCTGGTCGGCCCGGATTACTGGATAGAGGACTCGGGAAGCTGGCGCCTCATCGGGCTCGACAGCCTGCTGATGGGGTTTGACGATGCCGAGGACGAGGCGCAGTTCGAATGGCTGCGGACCATGCTGGAAAGTCGCGGCGGCCGGCGCGTCGCGCTCTTTGCCCACAAGCCGCTGTTTGTCGATCAGCCAGGCGAGGGCGATACCGGCTACTGGAGCGTCAGGCCGGCGCAGCGCCAGCGCCTCTACGACCTGATCGCCGCCCACGATGTCGCGCTGTTTGCAAGCGGCCACCTGCACCGGGCATGGCAAGGCAAGTACGAAAATACGTCGCTGGTATGGGGGCCGTCGGCGGCGTTCGTGGTCGGCGACATGGAGCGCGAGATGCCGGGCGAGCGGCTGCTTGGCGCCGTCATCCACCAATTCGGGCATCAATTCGGCGACACGGTCGCCAGCGAGATCGTCGCCATTCCCGGCATGACGGCTTACGTCCTCGATGATGTGGTGGCCGAGGTCTATCCGCACGAGGCGCACAAGGTTCGAAAGCGGGTCGCGTCATGAGCGCGCTGTCGCTTCGCGGCCTGAAGAAATCCTTCGGCGGCAACGCCATTTTGAATGGCGTGAGCCTCGATGTCGAAGCCGGCGAATTCATCGCCCTCGTCGGTCCTTCCGGGTGCGGCAAGAGCACCTTGCTGCGCATCCTGGCGGGGCTCGACCATGCCGATAGCGGCGACATCTTCGTCGGCGGCAAGGACATGTCGCCGGTTGCCGCGGCCGACCGCAACATCGCCATGGTGTTCCAGTCCTACGCGCTCTACCCGCATTTGACGGCTGGCCAGAACATCGCCGTGCCGCTCGCCATGAAGCGGCTGAGCCGGTCACAGCGGCTGCCGCTTGTCGGCTCGCTGCTGCCTGGACGGAGGGAAATCCGCACCGGCATCGCGCGCGATGTCCGCGAGATGGCGGGTTTGCTCAAGATCGACCATCTGCTCGACCGCAAGCCGGGACAGATGTCGGGCGGCCAGCGCCAGCGCGTGGCGCTCGCGCGCGCCATGGTGCGCCATCCCAGCATCTTCCTGATGGATGAGCCGCTCTCCAATCTCGATGCCAATCTGCGCGTCCATGCGCGCAGCGAGATCGTCGAACTGCACCGCCGCGCCGGCGTGCCGACGCTCTATGTGACGCACGACCAGGCCGAGGCGCTTTCGATGGCCGACCGGGTGGCGGTGATGATCGGCGGCAATCTGCTGCAGCTCGCCGCACCCGAGGTGATCTACAACGATCCCGCCCATATCGAGGTCGCGCGTTTCGTCGGCCAGCCGAGGATCAACATCATCCCAGCGCAGGCCGAGAATGGCCGCGTCGGCTTCGAGGGCATCCGGCTGGCGCTGCTGGAGAAGGTGCCGAACGGCCCGGTCAGCCTCGGCATCCGGCCGGAATTCGTCAAACTGTCTCCGAGCGGGCGCAGCGGCCTTGCCGGGCGGATCGAGCGGCTCGAATTCCTCGGCTCGGAAGTCATCGCCCATTGCCGTCTCGACGCCTCCGGCGACAGCGTCATCGCCAAGCTGGCGCCGCAGGAGGCGAGGGACCTGATCGCCGGAATGCCGGTGGGCGTGCTTCTGGCCCCTGAACAGGCGATGGTCTTCGGGCCGGAGGGAAAGCGGCTGCGCATCGCGGCGGGCGCGCGGCAGGAGCCAGCCTATGTCTAGCGTCGCGGTGGCGGGCAATGTCCCGAGCGCCGCAGCACTTCGTGCGCGCAGCGAGGACCGGACCGCCTGGCTGCTGGCGGCGCCGGCGATCGTGCTGTTGCTGCTGTTCGTGCTGTTGCCAGTGGCTGCGGTCATCTTCCTCGGCTTCACCGATTTCGAGCTCGGCTACGGCAAGTTCCGCTTCGTCGGCTTCGAGAACTATGCGCATCTCCTGAACGACCGCACCTTCCGCCGATCGCTGTGGAACACATCGGTCTACACCGCGATCGTCGCGCCGGTCTCGATCGTTCTTGGCCTGGGGGTTGCGCTGCTGATCGAAGGCGAGGGACGGGCGCGCGGTTTTTTCCGCACCGTCTATTTCCTGCCCGTCGCCTCGCTGATCGTCGCCATGGCAACCGTCTGGCAATACATCTTCCACCCGACGATCGGGCCGCTCAACGCGCTGCTTTCGCTGGCCGGCATTCCCGGCCCGAACTGGCTCGGCGCGTCGAACACCGTGCTTTACAGCCTGTCGATCATCGGCATCTGGCAGTCGGTCGGCTTTAACATGGTGCTGTTCCTGGCGGGGCTGACGGCGATCCCGCGCGAGCTCTATGCCGCCGCTCACGTCGACGGCGCGAAATCGGCGCTCGACCGGTTTTTCCTGGTCACCTGGCCGATGCTCGGACCGACGACACTGTTCGTCGTCACCATCAGCATTACCAATGCGGTGAAGGTTTTCGAGACGGTGAAGATGCTGACCGATGGCGGCCCCAACAAGGCCTCCGAAGTGCTGCTTTTCACCATCTACCAGGAAGGTTTCGTCTATCTGCGCGTCGGCTACGCCTCGGCAATGACGGTCGTCTTCCTGGCGATCCTGGTCGTGCTGATGCTTGTGCAGTACCGCGTGCTCGACCGGCGGGTGCACTACACATGACGAGCACCGCCATCCCCTTCGGCCGCATCATCCGCTTCGCGCTGCTTTCGCTCGGCGCGCTGATGATCCTTGCGCCCTACATTTTCATGATCTCGACAGCAGGCAAGACGCAGAGCGACATCTTCACCTCGTCGCTGTCGCTCATCCCGCAGCATTTCTACTTCGCCGAGAATTTCGCCAAGGCGTTTGCCAAGGTGCCGATGGCAACGCTGCTGTGGAACGGCGTCGTCGTCTGCGGACTGATCTTCTTCTTCCAGGTCGTGGTCGCCATCCCTTGCGCCTACGCGATGGCCAAGCTGAAGTTCCGCGCCGCGCGGCTGATGATGGTGCTGGTCATGCTCGGCCTGCTGGTGCCGATCCATGCGACGGCGCTGCCGCTTTATGTCGCCTTCGACAGGATGTCGCTGCTCAACAGCTACACCTCGCTGGTCGCGCCTTTCACCATATCGGTGTTCGCGATCTTCATGTTCCTGCAGTTCTTCCGCACCATGCCCGACGACCTTCTGCACGCGGCACGGCTCGACGGCATGTCCGAACTCGGCATCATCGCCCGCGTCATCGTGCCCAATGCGTGGCCGGCCGTCACCGCCTTCGCGATCTTTTCCGTCGTTGCGCACTGGAACGACCTCTACTGGCCGCTGATCGTCGTCAGCAAGCAGGCCTACGCCACGCCGCCGCTCGGCCTGATGTATTTCCGGGCCGCCGAAGCCGGCGACGACTACGGCGCCCTGATGGCCGCCACGCTGATCATCACCCTTCCTCTCGTCGCGGCCTTCCTGCTCGCGCAGAAGCGCTTCGTCGAGGGCATCACCATGACCGGTCTCAAAGGCTGACCGGACCAACAAGGAGCACGAGCAATGAAGCATTTCTCCAGGATTTTTGCCGCAGCAGTGGTGTCGCTGGCGGCGGCCCTTCCGGCCTATGCCGAGACGACGCTGACGGTCCACTATCCGATGCCCGGTTTCTTCAAGAACGTGATGGACACGATCTCGAAGAAGTTCATGGAGGAGAATCCCGACATCAAGATCCAGTTCGCCAGCCCGTCGGCGACCTATGAAGAAGGCATCCAGACCATTCTTCGCCAGGCCGGCACCGACGAGATGCCCGACATCACCTTCATCGGCCTCAACCGCCTGCGCATGCTCAACGAGCGTGACGTTGCCGTCGATCTCGGCCCGCTGGTCAAGAAGGAAGGCAACATGGCGGAGCTCGGCTTCTCCGACACGATCCTGAAGCTGGCGCAGGTCAACGGCAAGCAGGTTGGCCTCGCCTTCGCCACGTCCAACCCGATCATGTATTACAATGCCGACCTGGTGAAGGCGGCCGGTGGCGATCCGGACAACCCGCCCAAGACCTGGGACGAGGTCATTGCGCTTGGCGGCAAGATCAAGGCTCTCGGCAACGGCGTCGACGGCATCGACTTCCGCTGGCAGGGCGACGACTGGATGTTCTCGGCGCTGCTGTTCGGCGCCGGCGGCAAGATGCTGAACGAGGACGAAAGCAAGGTCGCCTTCAACGGGCCGGAAGGCGAGAAGGCGGTTGAGATCCTGGCGCGGATGGTGAAGGAGGGCGGCATGCCGGTCTTCACCAAGCCGGCGGGCGAGCAGGCTTTCGCGGCCGGCAAGGTCGGCTTCGAATTCCAGACCACAGGTGCGCTGGTCAACACCATCAAGAATGTCGGCGACAAGTTCACGCTGCGCACTGCCAAGATCCCGCTGATCGATCCGGTCAACGGCCATCTGCCGACCGGTGGCAATGCCGTGGTCATCCTGACCAAGGACACGGCCAAGCAGGAAGCCGCCTGGAAGTTCGCGAAATTCGCCGCCGGCCCCTATGGTGCCTCCGTCGTCGTGCCGGGCACCGGCTATGTCCCCAACAACGAGCTGGCGGCGAAATCTCCCGACTATCTGGGCGATTTCTACAAGAAGAACCCGCTGTTCCAGGCCGGGCTCAGCCAGATGCCGCTGATGGTTCCGTGGTATGCTTTCCCGGGCACCAACGGTGTCAAGGTGACGCAGACGATCGTCGACAATTTGTCGCGCATCGTCGACCAGTCGGCCTCGCCCAAGGAAGCGCTCACTGATGCGGCAAGCGACGTCGAAGGCATGCTGCCGACGCAGTAAGGACGTCTCGTTGCGGGTTTTCCCTTCTCCCCTTGTGGGAGAAGGTGTCGCCGAAGGCGACGGATGAGGGGTGTTCCAGGGAACACCAACGCCTCATTCCGCTGGAACACCCCTCAACCGTCTCGTCGCTGCGCGCCGATCCACCTTCTCCCACAAGGGGAGAAGGGAAGAGAGCGCTAAACCGGCCGGTAGACTCGCTCCGCCGTGTTCCAGAAGATGTCGGCTTCCGCCGCGGCGCCGTGTTTCGCCACCGCATCGCGGTGCGCCTTGATCAGTTTGGCGTGGCTGGTCCAGAGCTTCTCGATCGGGAAATTCGAGCCGAACATCAGATGGTCCGCGCCCAGGATATCGATCGCATTGTCGACGATATAGGCGATCAGCGCCGGATCGTTGCGGTGGACGAAGGTGCCGAGACCGGACAGCTTGGCGTAAAAATTCGGCGCCGCTGACAGCGTGCGCAGCCCGGCCTTCCAGGCTTCGGCGGTTTCCGGCTCCATGCCGGTCAGCATGCCGGCATGGGTGAGGATGAAATTGGTCTCAGGGTTTTCGCCGACCAGTGTCAGTCCGTCCTTCATCTGGGCAGGGAAGAGCTGCAGGTCGAAGGACAGGCCGTAGTCCTTCAGCCTCGCCACGTTGGCGCGCACCTTGGGGTCGATCACCTGGTCGGCCGAGGCGGCGAAGCGGAAGGCCGGCGTCTCGTGCCAGTGCAACTGCATGCGCACGCCGCGCAGCAGCCTGTATTTCATCAGCCGGTCGATCTGCGGCCTGACATCGTCGACCGTCATGTCGGCATAACCGACGATGGCGTGCGGCCAACCGGTTTCGTCAGCCGTCTTCTGCAGGAAGGCGACCTCCTTCTCGAAAGCCTCCTTCGCCCAGTTGGTCTGGACATAGACGGCCTTTTCGACGCCCGAGTCCTTCTGGTCTTCGAGGAATTCCCCGATCGGGTAGTCGCGGCGGATCGGCTCGTAGGGGCCGAAGATGCGCGGCACCATCGGCCCGACCAGCCAGGGCTGGTCCTGTTGGCGCCAGATGTGGAAATGCGCGTCGATGGCTTTCTGCATCACGATACCCTTTTCCAGATTGTCGATGCCGGCAGGGCGGGGCGGGCGAGCGACAGGATGAAATCGGTCAGGCTTTTCACCGACGAGCCATCGATGAGATCGTCGAGGTCAGGCAGGATGGCGCGGAGTGCCGCGGTGGCCGGCTGGAAGCGCGGGTCACCGGCCAAAGGTGTGGCCAGCGACAGCCGGAAGGCGCGGGCACTCAGCCGGCGCATCGCCGTCTCCAGTTCGGCATGATCACCGCGCTCCAAAGCATCCGAGAGGATGACGACCGCCGCACCGCGCGCGAAGGACGAAAAGCGCGGCACCGAGAGGAAGGCGAGCAGCGTCGGTCCCATGCGGGTTCCGCCGTCCCAGTCGTCGACCTGGGCGGCGGCGCGCGCCAATGCCTGGTCGCGGTCGCGGATGCGCAGGGCCGCGGTGATGCGGGTCAGCCGCGTGCCGAAGGTGAAGATCTCGGCGCGGTCGGCACCCTGTACGGCGGCATGCGCCAGCTTGAGATAATCCGCCGTGTGCAGTTTCATCGAGCCGGAGACGTCGATCAAGAGCAGCAGTTTGCGCGGCACGGTCTGGCGCCGGCGCAGCAGCGGCGAGGGGACATCGCCATCGGCGCTGACGATTTCGCGCAGCGAGCGGCGCAGGTCGAGCTTGCCGCGCGAATGGGTGCGCACGGTGCGGAAGGAGCGGCGGGCGGGCAGGGCCGAGGCGAGCTTGCGGCGGAAGGCGGTCAGCCTGTCGTCGTCGCGCTGGAAATCGCGGGTGCTCAATTGCTCCAGGGCCGAGGACAGTTCGCCGCCTTCCTGGCTGTGCTCGGCTTCCATCCGTCGGTCGTCGGCGCCGCCATCGTCCTTGATGCGGGTTTCCTCATCGGCGTCGCCTTCGATCACGGCTGATGTGTTGCCATAGAAATGGCTCTGGAAATGCGCTTCGAATTCGTCGCGGCGGTCGGGGGGCGGTGCGAGCGTGGCAAGGGCGGCCTCGCGGACGTCGGCCATCGAGCGTGGTCCGAGCAGTGTCACCGCCTGCATGAAGCCGGAAATCTGCTCGGGTGCTACGGCGAAGCCGTAGCGGCGCAAAAGGCGGCCGAAGCCGAGGAAGGGTTGGGCGGTGCGGGGTAAGCTCTCCTCGCCCCGTTTACGGGGGTCCGAAGGACGGGTCGAGACAGGCGGCTCGACCCCTGATGCCGGCAGGCAGGTGAGGGGCGGCGCCACCTTCTGCCCACCATGGCGCTGCCCCTCATCCGCCCCTTCGGGGCACCTTCTCCCCGTGAACGGGGAGAAGGGATTGTCGAAGTCCCGCGTCACACCAGCGCCTCCTCGACGATGCGGCCGAGTTCCAATGCGATGTAGGACAAATCCTCCTCGTCCTTGATCAGCACGCCAATGGCGCGGCGGAAGGCTTCCGGCCACGGGCTGCCGCCTTTTTCGAGGATGGTGGCGGCATTGGCCCATTCGACCGCCTCGGCGATGCCGGGCGGCTTGGCCAGCGGCCGGGCGCGGATGGCCTGCACGGCTGACGCCACCGCGCGCGCGGTGGCCTGCGCCACGTCGCCGGCACGCAGCATGATGATGGCGGCCTCGCGCTCGGCATCGGGATAGCCGATCCAGTGGTAGACGCAGCGCCGCCGCAGCGCTTCGGCGAGTTCGCGGGTGCGGTTCGAGGTCAGGATGACGATCGGCTGCGCGGCGGCGCGGATCGTGCCGCGCTCAGGAATGCTGATCTGGAAATCGGACAGGAATTCCAGCAGCAGCGCCTCGAATTCATGGTCGGAACGGTCGATCTCGTCGACCAGCAGCACGCGCTGCTCTGGCGCCTTCAGCACCTGCAGCAGCGGCCGCGCGATCAGGAAGCGGTCGTCATAGATGTCGATCTCATGCTCGCCGGCATGGCGGATGGCGAGCAGCTGGCGCTGGTAGTTCCATTCGTAGAGCGCATGCGCGGCATCGATGCCCTCATAGCATTGCAGCCGCACCAGATCGCGGCCGAGCAGTTCGGCGATCGCCTTCGCCGCTTCCGTCTTGCCAACGCCCGGCGCCCCTTCGAGCAGCAGCGGCTTGCCGAGCCGTATGGCCAGGAAGATGGCGGTCGCCAGGCTGTCATCGGCCAGATAGCGCGAGGCGGCGAGATGCTCCGCCACCGCCTCCGGCGAGGTCGCGACAGTCTCTGCATTCACTCCAGACATCTCGTCTCTCAATTCGCCGCTTGCGCCTTGAGCGCGCGCAAAATGCGCTCCGGCGTGATCGGCAGCGTGTCGATGCGCACGCCAACGGCGTCGAAGACGGCGTTGGCAACCGCCGGGATCTGCGGGTTGGCGCACATTTCGCCGGGTCCCTTGGCGCCGTAAGGGCCGTCGGCCGATGGCCGTTCCAGCACGATGATCTCGGTCTCGGCGAGATCGCCCGGACCCGGCATCAGATACTGGTTGAAGTCGGTGCCGCCATGGTCGCGGTTGGGATAGTAGGGCTCGGTGGTCTCGTAGAGCGCGTGGCTGATGCCCATCCAGGAGCCGCCGACCAGCTGCTGCTCGACCATTTTGGGGTTCAGCGCACGGCCGATCTCGAAGACGTTCTTCACGTTAAGCACGGTGACCTCGCCGGTCTCGTCGTCGACCTCGACCTCGACCACGGTGCAGGCGTGCGCATAGCAAGTGGACGGCTTCATCGCACCGGTTTCTTTCTCCGGATAGGTGCGCGGGATCAGGAACATGCCGCGGCCTGAGATCGAGCGACCGCGCTTGAAATGCGCCGACAGCGCGACATCGAAGATCGAGATCGACTTTTGCGGCGCGCCCTTGACCAGGATGTTGCCCTGGCCGTCGGTCTCGAGGTCGGAGGCGTTCACTTCCAGTTCCTCGGCCGCCACTTCCAGCATCACCTGGCGGGCTTCCTTGGCCGCCTGGATGACGGCGTTGCCGGCGCGGTGGGTGCCGCGCGAGGCAAACGTGCCCATGCAGTGCGGACCTGTGTCGGTGTCGGCGGTGTCGACGACGACACGGTCGGTCGGCACGCCGATCGTCTCGGCGCAGATCTGCGCCATGATCTGCTTCATGCCCTGGCCGAGATCGACCGAGGACAGCGTCACCATGAAATTGCCGGTCGGTGTCGAATGCACCAGCGCTTGCGTCGGGTCGCCGCCGAGATTCATGCCGGTGGGATAGTTGATGGCGGCAACGCCGCGTCCACGCCTGATCGCCATTTCAAGCTCCGTTCTTGTAGGAAGACATCACCATGTATTTCTCCGCCACCGGCCAGTTGGCGGCGCGCGAGGCTTCCTGCATGCACTCGATCAGGGCTGCCCCTTCGGTCGGCTGCCGATGCGCCTTCATGTCGCCATCGCGATAGGCGTTGATGAAGCGAAATTCGAGCGGGTCCATGCCGATCAGCCGCGCCAGCTTGTCCATCTGCACCTCCAGTGCGAAATCGCCGATGGTGACGCCGAAGCCGCGCATGGCCGACGACGGCGTGCGGTTGGTGTAGACGCAGTAGGTGTCGATCCAGACATTGGGGATGGTGTAGGGGCCGGGATAGTGCCCGGCGCCCTTCTGCGCGCCATAGGGCGAGTGGCGCGAATAGGCGCCGGCATCGGTGTAGCCCGTGACTTTGCGCGCGACTATGCGGCCGTCCTTCATCACGCCGTCCTTGATGACGACCTTTTCGGCCGCGCGGGGTGACGAGATCTGCATCTCTTCTTCGCGGCTGTAGATGAAGGACACCGGGCGGCCGGTGAGCTTGGCGCCGAGGATGGCGATCGGTTCGACGATGACGTCGACCTTGCCGCCAAAGCCGCCGCCGACGGTGCCGCCGACGAAATGCAGCTTGCTGCCCGGCATCTGCAGGATGATCGAGGCGTTGTCGAGGGTGAAGAACATCGCCTGCGTGTTGGTGTAGCAGGTGAAGCGGTCATTGCCCTCGGGCACCACCACGCAGCCGGTGGTTTCGGTCGGCGCATGCTCGATCGGCGAGGACTGGTAGCTCTGCTCCAGTATGTGGTCAGCGCTGGCAAAGCCCGCCTCGACATCGCCAAAGCGCACCTTGCGGCATTCGCCGCTGTCATAGAGGTAATAGTTCTGGCCGTGATATTCATTGACCAGCGGCGCGCCGGGCTTCAGCGCTTCCTCCATGTCGAAGACGGCCGGCAGCACCTCGTAGTCGACCTTGACCTTGGCGGCGGCCTCTTGCGCGGCGCGTTCGGTCTCGGCCAGCACCGCCACCACGGCCTCGCCCTTCCAGCGCACCTTGCCGTCGGCCAGCACCGTCTCGTCCTCCGGCCCGATCTGGATCAGGATCAGGATGGTGTAGACATTGTGCGGCACGTCATTGGCGGTCAGTATTTTGACCACCCCCGGATGCTTCTCCGCTTCCGAGGTGTCGATCGAGCGAATGCGGGCATGGTGGTGCGGGCTGCGCACCATCTTCAGGTGCAGCATGCCGGGAAAGTTGCGGTCGGCGAAAAAAGCTGTCTTGCCGGTGACATGGCCGGGCGAATCCGAGCGGGGCCGGGGCTGGCCGATCTCGTGCAGATCGTCCTTGCGGACATCGGCGAAGTAGTTTTTCCGCAATTCCATGGTGCTTCCCCTCAGGCCGCGTTCTGCGAATTGGCACGGGCGGCAGTGAGCACCGCTTGGATGATCGGCTCGTAGCCGGTGCAACGGCAGATGTTGCCCGACAGCGCCTCGACCACCTCGTCGCGGCTGGGGTTGGGCGTGTGGTCGAGCAGCACCTTGGCGGCCATGATCATGCCCGGCGTGCAGAAGCCGCATTGCGTGGCGAAGGTGTCGAGAAAGGCGCGCTGCAAGGGATGCAGGACGCCACTTTCCGACAGTCCCGACGTCGTGGTGATGGTCGCGCCATTGCAGGTTTCAGCCAGCGTCAGGCAGGACAGCCTCAGCTCGCCGTCGATGATGACTGAACAAGCGCCGCAAGTGCCTTGGTGGCAGCCGCCTTTCGGCGACGTGTCGCCGATCTTGTCGCGCAAGGCGTTGAGCAGCGTCGTGCCGCTGTCGATGAATTCGGCTTTTTCGGAGCCGTTGAGCGTGAACTGAACCGGGACCTTCGCCATGTTTCCTCCTTGCGCGCCTGTCCGACGGATCGGACAGGCGCGCGCCCCCCAAGGGGCAATTAACTCAGCAGCAGCCGGCCGAGATGGACCGGCAGGACTTCAGCGCGGTACCAGGCGCTGGCGATCGGATCGGTGATCGCTGCGGTGCCTTCGGTGGCGGCGGCCAGCGCTGCCGCGATGCCGTTCTGGTCAAGCGACTTTCCCTTGAGCGCCTTTTCCGCCGCCTTGGCACGCAGCGGCCGGTCCGCCATGCAGCCAAGCGCGATCCGCGCCGAAGAGACGGTGCCGTCGGCAGCCTGTTCCAGAACCGCGGCGATGCTCAGCACCGAGACGCCCTTGGGCTTGACCCGCGACACTTTCAGGAAGCGGAAGCCGTCAGTCCTTGGAAGCGTGAAGCTGACCGAGGCGACGATGGCACGGCTGTCGTCCCTCCCGGAGAGAAATGTCTCGATGGGCAATTCGCCATCATCGGTGCTGATCGTGGCATCGAGCGCCAGCAGTGCCACGGCGAAGTCGCCATAGGGCGCCGGCGCAAACAGATTGCCGCCAACGGTCGCCATGTTGCGAATAGCCGGGCCGCCGACAGCGCGCGCGGCCTTTGCGAGCGTGCCGAGGTCGGGATGACGGGCGATCGCCGCCATGGTCACCGAAGCGCCGATGCGGACCTTGCCGCCGGAGACCGCGATAGCCGACAGGGCCGGATCCGTCGACCTGATCAGGCTGGAGACCGAAATATCGCCTTCATTGGCCGCGCGGACCACGAGTGTACCCCCACCGAAATAGCGGGTGCCCTGGGCCTTCAGCGCCGCGTTGGCGTCCTCCACCGTTGCAAAGGTCTGCAGTGCCAGTGCCATGGCCCGCTCCTTCAGCTCTGGCCGGTAAAATGGCTCTTCAGGGCATTGAAGCCGCCCTGGAAGACGTTGGCGCCCATGCCGGCGGCGATCTTGTCGGCTTCTTCAGGTGCCGCATCGAAGCTGGCGGTCCATTCGGCATAGGTGCGGTCGCCATCGGTGACGCGGCGCAATTGCAGCGTTGCCTTGTGGTTGGTGAGCGGCTGCGGCGTCTCCAGGATGGAGTAGCTGACGAGGAAGTTCTCATCGGAGAAGTCGAGCAGCTTTTCACGGATGCGCGCGCCGCTGGCGAGCTCGAAATTGCGCACGCAGCCGATCGTGCCGGCATCCTTGCCGTCCTCGATATGGCTTTCGACCATGCGTGGATGCCAGCCCGGCAGGCCGTTGAAGTCGCGTATGCGCGCCCAGACCTTTTCGACCGGCGCGTCGATGACGCTGGAGATGGTGACTTTGGCCATAGGACGTTCCCTTGCGAATGCGACAGCCGGGCAAGGGTAGGGCGCCGGTCACGGCGACGCTTATCAAAGCGTCTTGTGCGCGTATCAAGGAGTCTGAAAAAGCGGGCTCAGCAGGCCGGCTCAGGCATTCGCCCGGGCGGCCTCGCGGTAAAGCGTCGGCGGCACGCCGACATGGTCGCGGAAGAAGCGCGAGAAATTGCCTTGCGTGGTGAAGCCGAGATTGCAGGCGACCGAGATCAGCGGCTCCTGCGACCATTGCAGCTGCCGCACGGCTTCCTCCATGCGCAGCGTGTTCCAGTAGACGTTGGGCGTCAGATTGGTCTGTTCCTTGAATAGCGCAAAGAAATGCGGCCGCGACAGGCCAACGCTGCGCGCCACGTCGTCGAAGGAGATGCGCTCGCAGACATTGGCCTTCATCAGCTGGATTGCCTTGCGGACGCGGAAATCCTGCATGGTGTTGATGCGGGTGCGCGCCTCATGTGGCGCCGAGGCATCGGCGGCATCGAGCACCGAGTCGATGAAGCGCTCGATCTCGTAATTGGCGATATCGTCGATGCTTTCATTGTCGGTCAGATGGTCGAGCAGGCTGGCGGCGGCCTGGTGCAGCCAGGGCTCCAGCGTGATCGCCGCCTGCGAAAATAGCGGCGCGGAGGAGGGCAGGTCACGGCGGCGCCGCGCCCAGTCGGGATCGATGTAGAAGGCTAGGAACAGACCGGGCGTTCCGTTCTGCGACAGGACATGGCTGTGCGGCTGGAAGGAATTGATGCCGGCGGCGGTGCATGGTCCAAGCCGGACCGTTTCGCGGCCGATGGTCATCTCGCCGGCGGTGCCTTCGAGCCAGATGATCAGATGTGCCTCGACATGGGCATGGGTGACGAAGTCGCTTGCGACATTCAGGACAGAAACATGTCCGAACCGGCCCCAGTAGAGCCTGATCGCGTCCGTCATGGGTATATCCTCCCGCAGACGACTGGCCTCCCTTCGCCTGCATCGAGGATTGTGCGGCCGGTTTCCGGTCTCCGTCAAGGCATCGGCTGTTGGCCGGTACTGATGGCGGGCCGCTTCAGCCGATTTTCAGACTGAGCGATAGGAACCGGAACGAATAGCGCTCCGACGCAAACCCCGTCAGTCGCTGCGCCTGAAATTGCGGATGCGGTCGAACAGCACCGCCATCAGGATGGCGCCGCCGATGAAGGTGCCTTGCCAGAAGGCGTTGATGCCAAGCAGGCCAAGGCTGTTGCGGATCACCTCGATGAGGGCCGCGCCGACGATGGCGCCGAAGGCGGTGCCGACGCCGCCGGCCAGGTTGGCGCCGCCGATGACGGTGGCGGCGATGACCTGGAGTTCCATGCCGGTGCCGAGATTGGTGGTGACGGCGCCGAGCCAGCCGGTCTGGATGATGCCGGCAATGCCCGCCGACAGCGCCGAGATCATGTAGACGGCGACCTTGATCTGGCGCACCGGCACGCCGGTCAGCGTTGCCGCGTGCTCGTTGCCGCCAATGGCGAAGATGTGCCGGCCGAACTTGGTCCAGCGCAGGATGAAGCCGGTGATCAGCGCCAAAAGGATCATGTAGAGCACCGGATTGGCGATGCCGAACACCCAGGCGCCGCCGCCGAGCGCCAGCAGCTTGTTGTGGTCCGGCCCGAACTGGAAGACGACCGTGTTGTTGGAGGCGACCATGGCCAGGCTGCGGGCAATCGACAGCATGCCGAGCGTCACCACGAAGGGCGGGAAACCGAGATAGGCGATCAAAATGCCGTTGAAGGCACCGATGGCGAGCGCGGTGGCGATCGAGGCCAGGATGCCAATTTCGATCGAGTAGCCGGCATGCATGGTGACGGCCAGCACCATCGACGACAGGCACAGCACCGAGCCGACCGACAGGTCGATGCCGCCGGTGATGATGACGAAGGTCATGCCGAGCGCGATGATGGCGACGAAGGTGATGTTGCGGGTGATGTTGTAGAGGTTCTTCGAGGTGGCGAAGGCGTCGGTGGCAAACGACAGGAAGATGCAGGCGAGGATGACGGCGATCACCACCCAGAAGGTCTGGCTGGAGAACATCCGCGACAGGAAAGTGTGCTGCTTCTGCGCGATCGTCTGGTCAAGGGTGACTGCCATTATCGACCTTTCCTGCCGGCGGCGATGCGTGCCGGCGTGGTGAAATCCGGGTTCGCCATGCTCAAGACACCTGCTCGATGGCGCCGGTGATCAGCCCGGTGACTTCCTCGGGCGAACTTGAGGCGATCGCCTTGTCGGCGACCTTCCTGCCGCGCCGCATGACGATGACGCGGTCGGCAACGTCGAAGACGTCGGGCATGCGGTGGCTGATCAGCACGACAGCAATGCCCTGGTCGCGCAGATGGCGGATCAGGTTCAGCACTTCGGCCACCTGCCGCACCGAGATCGCCGCCGTCGGTTCATCCATCAGCACGATCTTGGCCTGCGACAGCATGGTGCGGGCGATCGCCACAGCTTGGCGCTGGCCGCCCGACATCTGCTTGACGAGGTCGCGTGGACGCGTCTCCGATTTCAGCTCGGCGAAGATCTGGCCGGCGCGCTTGTACATTGCTGCATAGTCGAGAATGCGGAACGGACCGATGCCGCGCCGCAACTCGCGGCCGAGATAGACGTTCGCCGCTGCCGTCAGATTGTTGCAGAGCGCGAGGTCCTGGTGGACGATCTCGATGCCGTGCTGGCGCGCCTCGACCGGCTTGTGCAGGATCAGTTCCTTGTCGTCCATGCGCATCGCGCCATGGCTCGGCCGGAAATTGCCGGCGATCATCTTGACCAGCGTCGACTTGCCGGCGCCGTTGTCGCCCATCAGGCCGACGACCTGGCCGGGTTCGATCGACAGCGACACGTCGTTGACCGCCTGGATGGCGCCGAAATGCTTCGAGATATTGGTGAGTTCGAGAACCGCCACCAGCCTGTTGCCTCCCCGTGCTTGCCGCATGCCCACGACAGGGTGCAGCTTTCGCACCGCTCTCCCCAGCTCCTCCCGGAAACAGCGATGGCAGGCATTTACGCAAATGCCTGCGCGGGCGTCAATTGTCAGACGAATAAGAACCGGCAATTGTCGGAGAAACAAGGCCGGCGCCTTCCGGGACGCAGATTTTGCCATTTCGAAAAATCCGTTTTGTAGGACAAATGGCATTGACGTTGGCTTCGCGCCGTTATTAGCTGAGTTCTGGAGGAGTACTCTACCGATCCTGTTGCCGGTTTGCCGCGCGAGGTCTGGTGGAAATTGTCGGTCCTTGCCAGCCCAGTCTGAATCTGGCTGACCGAACTGAAAATGCTTATCGACCTGGCTTGGTGACACGAGCGCTCGCATAACGATCCTCTGTCATCGCACCCTGGTTGGTCTGTGTGGCGGGCACGCCGTGTCCGTCTGTTTCCAAGGGAGGACTGATATGAGGAAAACAGTTTTGCTCGCTGCCGTCGCCGCCATGGCGCTGGGCGCCGGGCCGGCTTTGGCCAAGAAGCAGCTCGTCATCGTGGTGAAAGGTCTCGACAATCCGTTCTTCGAAGCCATCCACCAGGGCTGCGAGAAGTGGAACAAGGAAAACGCCAGCTCGGAATATGAATGCTTCTACACCGGTCCGGCATCGACTTCCGACGAGGCCGGCGAGGCGCAGATCGTCCAGGACATGCTGAGCAAGGCCGACACGGTGGCGATGGCGATTTCGCCGTCCAACGCGCCGCTGATCGCGCAGACGATCAAGACCGCCAATCCGACGATCCCGATCATGACCATCGACGCCGACCTCGCCAAGGAGGACGCCGCACTGCGCAAGACCTATCTCGGCACCGACAACTACCTGATGGGCAAGAAGATCGGCGAGTACATCAAGAAGGGCAAGCCGAAAGGCGGCACGATCTGCACCATCGAAGGCAATCCTGCGGCCGACAACATCCTGCGCCGCGCGCAAGGCATGCGTGACGCGCTGTCGGGCAAGGACGGCCTCGCGGCACTTGCCGGCGAAGGCGGCTGGACGGAAGTCGCCGGCTGCCCGGTGTTCACCAATGACGACGGCGCCAAGGGCGTGCAGGCGATGACCGACATCCTCGCCGCCAACCCCAAGCTCGATGCCTTCGGTATCATGGGCGGCTGGCCGCTGTTCGGCGCGCCGCAGCCCTATCGTGATCTGTTCGGGCCGCTGAAGGACCGGATAGCCAAGAACGACTTCGTCATCGGTGCCGCCGACACGATCGGCGACGAGGTGGCGATCGCCAGGGATGGCCTTGTCACCGCGCTGGTTGGCCAGCGGCCCTTTGAAATGGGCTACAAGGCGCCTTCGGTGATGATCGATCTCATCAAGGGCACCAAGGTCGCCGATCCGGTGTTCACCGGCCTCGACGAGTGTACCAAGGACACGGTCGACACCTGCATCCAGAAGTAAGCTCATGACTTCGGGGCGCTCGGCAGCGGGCGCCCCGTCCCTTTGAATTCCTGGACAAGACGCGGTGGCGAGGGGCAACAGGCTCCAGCCTTGGCGCGTCCATAAGTTTGGATTTTCGGCAACGGGATCGGCGCCGTGCAGCTCCGGATCAGTCCGGGTGACAGACGGCCGACCTATTGGAACGTGGATGCCGGACGAGAAGGCAAACAAACAGGCCAGCCGGGCCAAGGCGCAAGCCAACGGCGATCCGGCGGTCGTGCGCAGGGCGGATGCGGCGCACTTTCCCGGGTCCAGCGTCCATGCCTCGCTCGCCAGCGAGATTGGTCTGCGGATCGTGCGCGGCGACTATCCGCCCGGCAGCATCCTGCCCAACGAGGCCAAATGGGCCGAGACCTTCAATGTCAGCCGCTCGGCGGTGCGCGAAGCGATCAAGATGCTGATGGCCAAGAGCCTTTTGGCATCGCGCCCCAAGATCGGCAGCTGGGTCGAGCCGAAGGAACGCTGGAATCTGCTCGATCGCGACGTGCTTGCCTGGTACGCGACCGCACCCGACCGCGAAGCGTTCCTGCGCACCGTGCAGGAGTTCCGCCACATCATCGAACCGGAAGCATCCGCCTTTGCCGCCATGCGGCGCAGTGACGAGCAGATGGCCGAGATCAGCCTCGCCTGCCGCGAGATGGGCGAGGCAGCGAACCTGCCGGAACGCATCCGTGCCGACACGCGCTTCCACCTCGCCATCCTGCGGGCCTCGGGCAACGACCTTCTGGTGCCACTCGGCGTGCTGATCGAGTCCGCGCTCGACCATCTCTTCGTCTTCACGACACGCCAGGTCGGCGACCAGAACCGGGCGCAGAAACTGCACGAGGCCATCGAGAAGGCCATCCGCCTGCAGCGCCCCGCGGCGGCGCGCAATGCCGTGCACAAGCTGCTCGCCGACACCGATGAGGGGATCGGAAGCAGGCGGCGATAAGGCCGGCCGACCGCTCGTACTTTCAGATCGTCTGCTTCTTGCCATCCTTCGTTGGCATCAGGTCCACCCCATTCACCTTGGCGATATGCGTTGCCAACATCGGCACGAACTGCTCCGCCGGACCGGCGGCATGGGCGCCAGCGAAGGAGTTCTTGGTGGCGTTGCCGAGCGGGTTGGCGATGCCGGCCGCACCCGCCATCGATTCCAGATAGGTCAGGTCCTTGAAGGCGTTGGCGATGGTGAATTTATGGGCGTCGCGGTCGCCTTCCAGCGTCCAGCGCATGAAGGTCTGGTAGAAGCCGCAATCCATGCGGCCGTTGCGGATGACGCTGTCGAAGCGCGGCGGCGAGATGCCGACCTTTTCGGCCAAAGCCAATGCTTCGGAATAGATGGCGGCATAGCCCAGCGAGATGAAATTGTTGAGCAGTTTCATGCGGTGGCCGTCGCCGGTGTCGCCGATGTGCACAATGCGGCCGGCCCAGGTTTCGATCACCGGCTTGACCCTGGCAAAGACGGCGTCTGGCGCGCCGACCATGGCGTCGAGCGTGCCTTCCCAAGCTTCCTTTGGCGTGCGGCTCAGCGGCGCATCGACAAAGTCGACGCCGATCTCCTTCAGTTCTACCGCGAGCGCCACGGTCGAAACCGGATCCGAGGTCGAGCAATCGACGACGACCGATCCCTTCTTCAGGCCTTCCTTGAGGCCGCCGGGGCCGCGGATGATGGCTTCCACTTCGCGCGAGCCGGTGACGCAGATGAAGATGATATCAGATGCCGCGGCGACATCGCGCGAGGTGGCGGCTTCCCTGGCACCCCGGCCGAGCAGATCTTCCGCTGGTTTGCGGTTCTTGCGGCCAAGGAATGTCAGGGGATAGCCCTTGTCGACGATGTTCTTGGCGATGCCGTGCCCCATCAGGCCAAGGCCGATGAAGCCGATCTTTTCGCGCGCGGCGGTGGTGTTCATGTCGTCGTTCCTATCCCGGATTATCGATAATTGCGCTGCCGTTTTAGCCATATGCGGTTGCAGAAAGCAATATTGTCTGACAATAGACGTGAATTCCAGAGCCTGTCATGGAGACCAGAATGACGAAGCGGATCATGTTCACCGGCGGCAGCGGCAAGGCGGGGCGTCATGTCGTGCAATATCTTGTCGAACAGGGCTGCCAGGTGCTCAACATCGACACCAAGCCGCTCGACAATCCCAAGGTGCGCACGCTGATCACCGACATCACCGACAGCGGGCAGGTGTTCAACGCGCTGTCGAGCTATATGGGCCTGCATGAATTCGACCCCTCGCTGCGGCCGCAGCCGGTGGATGCGGTGGTGCATTTCGCCGCCATTCCGCGCATCATGATCACGCCCGACAATGAGGTGTTCCGCATCAATGCGATGGGCACCTACAATGTCATCGAGGCAGCGGTGAAGCTCGGTATCCGCAAGGTGATCATCGCCTCCAGCGAGACGACCTACGGCCTGGTCTTCGCCAACGAACCGCGCGATCCCAAGTATTTCCCACTCGAAGAGGACTATGACGTCGACCCGATGGACAGCTATGCGCTGTCGAAGATCGTCAACGAGAAGACCGCGCGGGCATTTGCTCTGCGCAGCGGTATCGACATCTATGCGCTTCGCATCGGCAACGTCATCGAGCCGCACGAATATTCGCTGTTCCCGAAATGGTTCGCCGATCCCGGTTTCCGCAAACGTATCGCCTGGAGCTATGTCGATGCACGCGATCTCGGCCAGATCACGCTGCGCGCCATCGAAAGGGACGGGCTCGGCTACCAGGTGTTCAACGCCGCCAATGACGACACCTCGTCCGACCTGCCGACGGCGGAACTCCTGAAGCGGTTCTATCCCAACGTGCCGGTCAAGGCCGAACTCGGCGAATACGAGACGCTGCTGTCGAACCGCAAGGCGCGCGACATGCTCGGCTTCCGCCCGGAACATAGCTGGCGCAAATATGTAAAAACCGCCTGAGCAAGCAGCTAAATGAGGCTGGCTTGTGTATAGCGGCGCGCTTTGCGGCCCAAGCGTTCGGTGGTGCTTGACAGCTTCCGTAAACCGGCCTTTCTGAAGCGTATGCGGGACGCAAAGCCGAACAAGGAAAAATCGCCGAAAAAGGCGGCTGCCGCCGAGCGCCCGGCCGGTGTTCGCCGGGCCGATGCGGCGCGCATTCCCGGCGCCAGCGTGCACACGTCGCTGGCCAGCGAAATTGGTCTCAGGATCGTGCGCGGCGATTACCCGCCTGGCACCATATTGCCCAATGAGGCCAAATGGTCGGAAACCTTCAGCGTCAGCCGCTCGGCGGTGCGCGAGGCGATCAAGATGCTGATGGCCAAGAGCCTTTTGGCCTCACGCCCCAAGATCGGGAGCTGGGTCGAGCCCAGGGAACGCTGGAACCTGCTCGATCGCGACGTACTCGCCTGGTACGCGACATCGCCCGATCGCGAGGTCTTCTTGAAGACGGTGCAGGAATTCCGCCACATTATCGAACCGGAAGCGACCGCCTTTGCCGCCATGCGCCGCACCGACGAGCAGATGTCCGAGATCAGCCAGGCCTGCCGTGACATGGGGGAGGCGGCCAGCCTGCAGGAGCGCACGCGCGCCGACACACGCTTCCACCTCGCCATCCTGCGGGCCTCCGGCAACGACCTTCTGGTGCCGCTCGGCGTGCTGATCGAATCCGCTTTCGATCACCTCTTCACCTTTACCACGCGGGCCGTCGACGACCTCAACCATGCGCAGAAGCTGCATGAGGCGATCGAGAAGAACATCCGCCTGCAGCGCCCGGACGCCGCGCGCGCCGCGGTGCGCAAGCTGCTGGCCAACACCGACCACGTGATCAAGTCGCGTTAGACAACCAATCAGCCAGCAGCACGATTGCTCCGGCTATTTGCGCGCGATCCCGGCGGAAGGCCATTGCACTTAGTTCGGGTCTGGAGCCACGGATTTGCCCGCCGTGGCGCTGCTGCGTCCTGAGAATGTGCCGATAGTGGCTCAAACGGCAGCCGGTTTTCGCGACCGCCGACAGGAAACGCCTTTGACCCGAACCGACTTGAGCCAGGCCAGCCCCGGCATCGACAGCTCCTACGCCTGGATGCGGCTCGCCATCTCGATGGTGCTGGCGACGATCGGTGCGGTCGGCATGTGGGCCGTGGTCGTGGTGCTGCCCGCCGTGCAGGCGGAATTCGGCGTCGATCGCGCCGCGGCGTCGATGCCCTACACCGCGACCATGGTGGGCTTCGCCGCCGGCAATGTGCTGGTCGGCCGCGCCATCGACCGCATGGGCTATTGGATCCCGGCGCTGATCTCTTCCGTGGCGCTCTCGGCCGGCCTGCTGCTCGCCGCGCTGTCGACCTCGATCCTGCAATTCACCCTTGCCCAGGGCGTGCTGATCGGTGTCGGCACGTCGGTGATCTTCGGGCCGCTGATCGCCGACATCTCGCATTGGTTCAACCGCAGGCGCGGCGTCGCCGTCGCGGCGGCGGCCGCCGGCAATTACTTGGCCGGCGCGCTCTGGCCGACCATCATGCCGACGCTGATCAAGGCGGAAGGCTGGCGCTTCACCTATGCGGCGATCGGCATCTTCTGCCTGGTCACCATGGTGCCGCTGGTGCTGTTGCTGCGGCGCGGCGCCCCTGAGGCGGCCGCCGCCGGCTCGCCGGGGAGCCGGTCGGTGCAGCCGATTCCGATGTCGCCGGCGGCGTTGCAGGTGCTGCTGGTCGTCGCCGGTCTTGGCTGCTGCGTGGCGATGTCGATGCCGCAGGTGCACATCGTCGCCTATTGCATGGACCTTGGCTACGGCATGGCGCATGGCGCCGACATGCTGTCGATCATGATGGCGGCGGGCGTTGTCAGCCGGCTTGCCTCCGGCTTTATCGCCGATCGCATCGGTGGCGCGAAAACCCTGATCATCGGTTCGGTGCTGCAATGCCTGTCGCTGCTGTTTTACATCCCGTTCGACGGGCTCGCCTCGCTCTACGTCGTATCGCTGGTGTTCGGCCTGTCGCAAGGCGGCATCGTGCCTTGCTATGCGATCATCGTGCGCGAATATCTGCCTGCCAAGGAGGCCGGCCAGCGTATCGGCATCGTCATGATGGCAACGATTTTCGGCATGGCGATCGGCGGCTGGATGTCGGGCTGGATCTACGATCTGACCGGTTCCTACGCCGCCGCCTTCCTCAACGGCATCGCCTGGAATCTGCTGAACATACTGGCCGTCGGGCTGTTCATGTGGAAGGCAAGGCACAGGGCCGTCATGGCAGCCTGAGGCACCTCGGCTTGACAACGGACAGGCACTGCGCGACCCCAGAGGCCAGGGTGCGGCAACAGGCCGGTGAGATGGCGACAACTGGGATGATCCTATTGCGGGCGCACTTCGGCGGCCATGCGCACGGGCCTTGGCCTTGATCAAGCCGCGCTCGCGCCGGGGCGGCGGTCGCCCGACCATATCGGATGTCGCGCGCAAGGCCGGCGTCGGCGCCATCACCGTGTCGCGCGCGCTACGCGAGCCGGAGCGCGTCAGCCAGGATTTGCGCCGCCAGATCCAGGCCGCCGTCGATGAGCTCGGCTATGTGCCGGACCCCAATGCAAGGGCGCTGGCCTCGGCGCGTGCCGAGGTGTTTGGCGTGCTGGTGCCTTCGCTCACCAACAACGTCTTCGCCGAGGTGGTGCGCGGCATCTATGACAGCCTGTCGGACAGTCCGTTCCGCATCCAGCTCGGCAACACCCATTATTCCGGGCTGGAGGAAGAGCGGCTCTTACAGGTGTTCGGCTCGCAGCGGCCGGCAGCGCTGATCGTGGCCGGCATCGACCAGACGCCAACCTCGCGAAAACTGCTGGAAAATGCCGGTTGCCCGGTGGTGCAGGTGATGGAGACCGGGCCTGATCCGGTCGACATGATGGTCGGCTTCTCGCATCTCGACGGCGGCAGGACGGCGACCGAGCACCTGATCGAGGTGGGGTATCGCCGCATCGGCTTCATCGGCGCCCGCATGGATCCGCGTTCGCAGCGACGGCTGGCCGGTTACCGCGCGGCGATGGAGAAGGCCAGCCTGTTCGACCCACGCCTGATCACCACCACGCCGGTTCTGTCAAGCGTGCCGCTTGGGCGTGAACTGTTCCGCGATGCGCTGGCCAAGATGCCGACGCTCGACGGCGTGTTCTGCAACAATGACGATATCGCGCTCGGCGTGCTGTTCGAATGCCATCGGGCCTCGATCGACGTGCCGAAGACAATCGGCATTGTCGGCTTCAACGATCTCGACATGATGCAGGTGGCTTTTCCCTCGATCACCAGCGTCCGCACCCACCGCTACGAAATCGGCAGACGTGCCGTCGCCATGGCGCTGGC
This sequence comes from Mesorhizobium sp. AR02, assembly GCF_024746835.1. NCBI lineage: Bacteria > Pseudomonadati > Pseudomonadota > Alphaproteobacteria > Hyphomicrobiales > Phyllobacteriaceae > Mesorhizobium > Mesorhizobium sp. AR02. The sequence goes on from NZ_CP080531.1 coordinate 5,589,203, forward strand.
GGCGATCGCCGGTGACAGGCCGGAACAGCGGATCGTCGACCTCGGATTCGAGCTCAAGCGCCGCGAGAGCACCGCGCGCTGAACATGCTTTCGAGAACGCCCGCAAATGGCGCTTTACACAACGTCATGGTAGCGCTACCATTTTTGTCGAGCCGGCATCGTCGCTAAGACGCCGAGCCTGTTTATTATACATAAGCGACAGCTCATGCTTGTTTATTATGGATAATATGATAGATTTCACCCGGCTGAAGGGGACGGCAAAGGGAGGGATTGTGGAGGTCTTCGGCACCTGGCAGGCGTGACTGGGCAAGGCGGGAGAAGCCGGCCGGAAACGCGAAAATTCCATAAAACTGAACAGAACTGCAATTGGGAGGATTATCGATGATCAAGTCACTTGTTGGTGGCATCGTTGCCGCCACTGCATTCGTCATGTTGAGTTCGTCGGCGATTGCCGCAGGCCCTGAAATCGTCAAGGGTCCGGCTGCCGAGCCGGATTGCTTCGCACCGTGGGCCGCGGACACGCTGTTCTTCAAATTCCCCAAGAAGGCCGGCCCATACCGCATTGCGCTCGCCAATGGCTACATCGCCAACACCTGGCGCATCCAGATGATCCAGACCGCGAAGGCCTATGCAGCGCAACCGGATGTCGCCAAGAAGCTGAAGGAATTCAAGGTCGTCTCGACCGGTGAGGATGTTCCGGCGCAGATATCGGCGATCAACAACTTCATCGACTCCGGCTTTGATGCCATCGTCGTCAATGCGCAAAATCCGACTGCTTTCGGACCGGTCATCAAGCGCGCCAAGGAAGCTGGCGTTGTGCTGGTCGCCTTCGACAACATCCTCGACACCAAGGATGCCATCGACGTCAATGTCGACCAGAAGGGTCTCGGCGAGCTGTGGGGCAAATGGCTGATCTCACACGTGCCGAATGGCGGCAAGGTACTCGAGGTGCGCGGCGTCGCCGGCACGTCGGTCGACACCGATCGCCACAATGGCATCCATGAGGTGCTCGACGCCTCCGGCAAGAAATGGGCCGTCACCGAGGTGGTCGGCAAGTGGGATGACGGTGTGGCGCAGAAGGCAACAGCCGACGCCATCGCCACCAGCGGACCCTTCGATGGCGTTACCGGACAGGGCGGCGACACCGGCATCGTGCAGGCGATGATCGATGCCAAGCATCCGTTCGTGCCGTTCGGCGGCGAGACTGAAAACGGCTTCCGCAAGTTCTGCGCGGCCCACGCAGCCGACGGGTTGAAATGCTCGTCGGCCGGTACCGGCCCGGCGCAGGTGGCGGTCGCCATCAAGACGGCGATCTCAGCGCTTGAAGGCAATGTCGTCCCGCAGTCGGTCAAGCTGCCGCTGGCGATCGTCGAGGACCCGAACTTCAAGGCAGGTCAGGATTTCTTCCCCGATCAGTCCGACAATTTCTTCGTCGGCAATTCCTTCCCGACCTGCGGCATTAATTTCACCGCGCAGGAGATCATGGGCCAGACCAAGGAAAACAAGTAGTCTGACCGGCCGATGTCGCGGATGGAACCCGCGGCATCGGCTGCTTGACGCTGACGGCAAGATAGCTGGGGAGGGCCGATGGACGGCACGGTTCCGCTCTTCCGCATGGAAGGCATTTCCAAACGCTACGGCGGTGTAAGGGCTCTGGAGAAAGCGGAGCTTTCGGTCACCTCGGGCAGCATCCATGGCATTCTCGGTGAAAACGGTGCCGGCAAATCCACGCTGATCAAGGTCATGGCCGGTGTCGTGGCGCCCGACGAAGGCCGCATGATGCTGGACGGGCGCGAGGTGACCTTCGCCTCGCCGGCGGCGGCAAACCAGGCCGGCATCGTCTGCATCTTCCAGGAACTGTCGCTGGTTCCCGAACTCAGCGTCGCCGACAACATCGTCATATCAGACCCGCCCAAACGCTTCGGCATGATCGACCGCAAGGCGCAGCGCCGTATCGCCGAGGAGGCGCTGGCACGTGCGGGCGCTGCCGATATCCACCCGCTGGCATTGGTCAAGGACTTGCCCTTGTCGCGCCGGCAGATGGTCGAGATCGCCAAGGCGCTGGCACGCAAGCCGCGCATCCTGATCCTCGACGAGGCGACCTCGGCGCTGACGGCAGCGGATGTCGCGAAGATTTTTGGCGTGCTGAAGCGGCTGCGCTCGGAAGGGCTGGCGCTGCTCTACATCTCGCACCGCATGAATGAGATCGACGAACTGGCGGATCAGTGCACGGTGTTCCGCAACGGCCGCAACGTCGCCAGCTACAAGGCTGGCTCGAAGAGCGACAATGAGGTGGTCGAGTTGATGATCGGCCGCGAATACAGCCACATCTTCCCGCCCAAGCCGGCGACCGTGCCAACTACAGCCGCACCCAGGCTTGAAGCCCGCAAGCTCTCGTGGACTGACCGGCTGGACAACATCTCGCTGACCGTCAGGGCAGGCGAGGTGGTCGGCCTCGGCGGTCTCGACGGCCAGGGCCAGCGCGAATTGCTGCTCGCTTTCTTCGGCGTGCTGCGCGGCCTTTCCGGCGAGGTGCTGATCGATGGCAAGCCGGTGGCGATCGGCAGCCCCGCCAAGGCGCGGCAGGATGGCATCGGCATGGCGCTGATCCCGGAGGACCGCAAGACCGAAGGGTTGATGCTGCCGATGACGGTGCGCGAAAACCTGTCCTTCGCCGCGCTTGACCGGTTGTCCAGGGGCGGCATCATCGACCGCGCCGCCGAACAGCGGCTGATCGATGACATGGTCGGCCTTCTGGCCATCAAGACGGCGGGTCTCGACATTCCGGTCGGCGCGCTATCGGGCGGCAACCAGCAGAAGGTGGTGATCGCCAAATGGCTGATGCGCCAGCCGCGGATCATCCTGCTCAACGATCCGACGCGCGGCATCGATGTTGGCACCAAGCAGGAGCTTTACCAACTGATGCGCAAGCTGGCGGATGCGGGAGCGGCGATCCTGTTCTATTCGACCGACTATGACGAGCTGATCGGCTGCTGCGACCGCGTGCTGGTGCTCTATGACGGGGCGGTCAAGCGCGAACTGGTCGGCGCCGAGATCACCGAGCGGGCGCTGATATCAAGCGCGCTCAACATCCATGGCGAGGATATCCCCGTGAGCCAAGGAGCGGACGCGTGAAAGATTGGCGCTACTGGCTGGCCGAGCAGCGCGGGACGCTGCTGGCGTTCGGCATCTTCATCGTCATGTTCGTCATCTACACATCGAACCACCCGGCCGGTTTCACCGCCAATGTCGTGCAGACGGCAGCGAACAAGGGCGTGCTGCTCGCCTTCGTCGCCATGGCGCAGTCGCTGGTGGTGATCACCGCCGGCATCGACCTGTCCGTCGGCATGATTTTTCTCCTGACCAACTGCCTGGCCTCCTGGCTGGTGGTGGGTACGCCGATGCAGACGACGCTCGGCGTCATCGCCGTGCTGGCGGTCGGTCTTCTCTGCGGCGCGATCAACGGCGCCATCGTCATCTACGGCCGGCTGCAGCCGATCGTCGCCACGATCGCCACCGGGGCCGTCTATTACGGCATCGGCCTTCTGCTGCGGCCATTCCCTGGCGGTTCGGTCAATGAGGATCTGGCCGATGCGCTGACCGGCCGCGTGCTCGGTGTGGTGCCGGCGAGCCTGGTCGTGCTGCTCGCCATCGTGCTGGTGATCTGGGTGCCGTTCAGCCGCTCGGTGCTCGGCCGGGCGGCTTATGCGGCGGGTTCATCGGAAACGGCGGCCTACATGTCCGGGGTGCCGATAAGGCGGGGCAAGTTCGCCGCCTACACGCTGGCCGGGCTGCTGGCGGCGATCGGCGGGCTGTTCCTGACCTTCTTCACCTATACGGGCGATGCGGCCTATGCCAGCGGCAACGCCTATACGCTGTTCTCGATCGCCGCCGTGGTGCTCGGCGGCGTCTCGCTGTTCGGCGGCAAGGGCAGCGCCATCGGCGCCATCTTCGGCGCGCTCGCCTTCCGCACCATCGGCGATTTGTTGTTCGTGTTCGATTTCGATCCGCTCTGGCAGCCTTTGTTCCAGGGCGTTATCCTGCTGATCGCGGTCAGCCTCGGCGCCTTCGCCCTGTTTCGGGTCCGCAACCGGCTGGAGTGGTTCCTGTGAGCGAAACGACGCTTGGCGGCATTGCCGGCCGCATGCCGAAATTCATCCGCCGCGCCGATCCGGCGGTGTTGACGGCATTCGCCTGTATCGTGCTGTTGCTGTTCCTCGGCAGCCTCTATTCCAGAAGTTTCCTGTCGCCTGAATATCTGCTGCAGCAGCTCAAGGTCGCTTCGTTCCTCGGCGTCATTGCCACCGGCATGATGCTGGTCGTGCTGCTCGGCCAGATCGACCTGTCGGTGCCGTGGGCGGTGGCGGCGGGCGCGATGATGGCCTGCGCGGCGGCCGCCTACGGTCCGGTTGGCGTGGCGCTGGCCATTCCGTTCGGCATTTTCTGCGGCGTGCTGATCGGTATCGTCAACGGTATCGGCGTCGCCTATCTGCGCATTCCCTCTATGATCATCACGCTCGCCACCAACGCGGTCGCGCAAGGGCTTATGGTGGTCTACACCGGTGGCTTCTCGCCACAGGATTCGGCGACCCGCGCCATGCGCTACCTCGCGACGGGTTTTACCATTCCGGGCGTGCCCAACGCGGTCATCATCTGGGCTGTCATCGGCGCGGCAATGGTCTTCGTGCTGACCCGCACCGGCTTTGGCCGCACCGTCTATGGCATCGGCAACCGCGAGCGTGCCGCCTATCTCTCGGGCATCGACACAAGGCGCGTGGTGATGATCGCCTTCGCCGTCTCAGGCGGGCTCTCGGCCTTTGGCGGCGTGCTGCTTGCCGGCTATGCCTCGAAGGCGGCGCAGTCGATGGGCGATGCCTATCTCTTGCCGTCGATCGCCGCCGTGGTGCTCGGCGGCACTTCGATCCTCGGCGGGCGCGGGTCCTATCTCGGCACTGTCGCCGGCGTCATCCTGATCACGCTCCTGCAATCCATCCTGTCGGTCATGCAGATGCCGGAGGCGGGGCGGCAGATCATCTATGGCGTCGTCATCGTCGCCATGTTGCTGCTCTACGGCCGCGCGCCGGCAAGCCGCTGACCGTGGACGAAGAAGCAGCGCAGGCGCTGACGAGCGCTCCCGGTTCGGTGCCTCCGGCCATCGTGGTGATGGGGGTCGCCGGCTGCGGCAAGTCGGCTGTCGGCATCGCGCTGGCGGCCACGCTGGACGCCGTCTTCATCGAAGGCGACCGGCTGCATCCTCCGGAGAACGTGGCGCGCATGGCCAGCGGCGAGCCGCTCACCGATCAGTTGCGCGAAGGCTGGCTCGACGCGATCGGCGAGCGCATCGCGGCATCGGTCGGCAAAGGGCAGGGTGTGGTCGCGGCCTGCTCGGCGCTGAAGCGCAGCTATCGCGACCGACTGCGCGGTTTTTGCGCTGACATCGTCTTCCTCTATCTGGAGATCGATCAGGCGACGGCGAGCAAGCGGGTCGCCAGCCGCAAGGACCATTTCATGCCGGCAAGCCTGGTCGACAGCCAGTTCGCCATCCTGGAGCCACCGGAGAGGGATGAGCGGGCACTGACAATCGACGCGACGCGTCCCGTTGCCGATGTCGTTGCCGACGTGACGCGGCTGCTGGCCAGATCATGAGCCGGTTTCGTCGCCGGTCATGGCATCGTCCGAGGCTTCCGTCATCCGACGGCTGCCGGACCAGATCAGCATCTGTTCGGGAAAAAGTTTCAGCGCTTCGAGCAGCCGGTCACGCTTGAGCAGGATATAGCGTGCCTGCAGCACCATGTCCTTGGCTCCGTCCCGTCCCATCTCCGCTTCAGCCGGCAGCAGCTCCGGGCTGATGACGGCCTGGTATTCGCGGAAGGGAATGGTCTCGAAGGTCGACATGGCAAACAGCGCCGCCTTGCCCCTGGCGGCGAAATTCGCTGGCGCCGAAGCAAGATGCGTCCAGCCGCCTTCGCCGAGCGCGACCTCGGTGAAGGTCGAGCCTGCGTGGATGGTGTTGGTCATCAGCACCACGCCATTGTGCCTCAGGATCTTCTGGATGCGGATGGTGACCTGATAGGCGTCGTCGCGCTCGAAGACGATGCGGCTTTTCAAGTAGCGGTTCTCGACCTTGACCAGCGGCTGGTTCAGGAAACGCAGACCGAACATCGATTCCGAGACACCGTGGGAATTGACGCTCACCTGGTGCGCCTCGATGCCCGCCTCGTGCAGGGCGCGCTTGCCGAAGATGGTCTGGGAGGTGAACTGATCGCACCAGACGATGGCGCCGTGGCCGCGCAGCAAGGCTGCCTGCAGTCCTTCCTGTCCCTCCAGCCGGATTGTGGGCACCCATCGGAAGCCGACGAGGTGTGCGGCAAGCTGCAGCCGGCGGCGATGGCGGGCCGCGAGCAATGCCTCGAACAGCGTGCGCGCGTCGAGGCCGCTGCCAAGCACGGCGCGCGTCGCTGCGGCATAGCCTGGAAACTGCTTGCGCATATGGCGTTTCAGGCGAAGCCTGGACATCCGATCGCAGATCGACGCCCACCAGCGCACCGGCACTGCAGCCGCGACCACGAGATAGAAGAGGGCCATCGCGCTTTCGCGCAGGTCCTGGTTCGAGAACCGGCGCACCCTGCCAGGATGGACGACCTTACGGCTGAAGAAGCGCACGTCCTCAGCCCTTTCCGGCACGGGGACGTCGGCGATGATTTCAGTCTGGAACCTGGCCGTGGCGGTCGGCCTACGGGCAGTTTTTCGGGATTTCGCGAACTTCGACAGCCTCATCCAGCGGGCGTCCATCTGTTCCTGCTGCTTCAATGCGCCTGCGCGCATCACGCAATCTTACGATGATGAACGCCGATCGCCAGCCGTCGATCTAGATCTGCGACGACAGCTCGACCGGGAAATCGTCGTTGTCGGCATCGCGCATGGCGGCGAGGCTGCGATTATCAAGCACCTCGGCGATCGCCTGACGCACTTCCAGCATCATGTGCCGGACCTGGCAGGTCGCCTCGTCGCAATCCTCGCAGCGCTGGTACTGCGTGCGGCTGGCGCATGGAATCGGCGCCAACGGCCCGTCCAGCACGCGCACGACATGGCCGATCTTGATCTCGGAGGCCGGGCGGGCGAGGCGATAGCCGCCTTCCTTGCCCTTGCGGCTCTGGACGAAGCCGGCATTGCGCAATTCGCCAAGGATGGCGTCGAGGAATTTCTTCGGGATGTTGTTGGCGACCGCGATGTCGTTGACGAAGGCCAGTTGGCCAGCCGGCAGGCCAGACAGATGCACGAGGGCCTTGAGGCCGTATTTGCCTTTTTTTGTCAGCATGCCCGAGTCAACCCGTTGAAGCCCCAACCACCTCGCATCTGGCGGCTGTTTGTGTGCAAATAATGACGGTTTCGCCGCGCGAAGGCATTTCGCGACAACAAGACGCCAAATGGCACGTTAGGCACAAACGCGTTGATTCTTTGTAACGTTTTGCAGGGATGGTGCCGTATTTGTCCTGGCCGATGGCAAAAACGAAGAAAGCCGGCTTGTTGCCGGCTTCCTTCGTCTGTTCAATGTATGCTGTAGCCGTCAGCGGCTGCCATAGGCCTGGTCGAGCAGGCCGCCGGCGGCGAAATGCTCTTTCTGGATCTTGTCCCAGCCGCCGAAGACGTCTTCCACCGTCAGCAGGCGCACATCCGGGAAGTCGGCCTTGTATTTGGCGGCGACGGCTGCGTCGCGCACCCGGTTGCCGTTCTGCGCCAGGATGTCCTGGCCCTGGGGCGTGTAGAGGAAATCGAGATAGGTCTTGGCCAGGTCGCGGGTGCCATGCTCGCCGGCGACCTTGTCGACGATGGCGACCGGGAATTCCGCCAGCAGGCTGACCGAGGGCGTGACCTGCTCGAACTTGCCGTCGCCATACTCCTTGCGGATGCCGCGCGTCTCGGACTCGAAGGTGATCAGCACGTCGCCGATCTCGCGCTGCACGAAGGTGGTGGTTGCGGCGCGGCCGCCCGTGTCGAAGATCGGCACGTTGTTGAACAGCTTGGTGATGAACTCCTTCACCTTGGCATCATCGCCCTTGAACGCTTCCTTGGCATAGGCGGTGGCCGCCAAATAGGTGTAGCGCGCATTGCCCGAGGTTTTCGGGTTGGCGAAGATCACCTGCACGTCGTCGCGCACCAGATCGTTCCAGTCCTTGATGTGCTTGGGGTTGCCGGCGCGGACAAGGAACGAAGGCAGCGAATAGAAGGGCGAGGCGTTGTTGGGAAAGTCCTTCTGCCAGTCGGCGGAGACGAACCCCTTCTTGACCAGGAAATCGATGTCGGTGACCTGATTGAAGGTGACGACATCGGCGCCCAGACCCTCGGCGATGGCGCGCGCCTGCGCCGAGGTGCCGGCATGCGACTGGTCGACGGTCACGTCCGGATGCCCGGCGACGAAGGCCTTGTTGACCTGGACGAACAGTTCGCGGCCGACGTCATAGGAGGCGTTGAGCAATTTGTCGGCCGACCAGGCTTGGGAGGATGCGAGGAGCAGGCCAACGACAGTGGCAACGCCGAGGAAAAATCGCTTCATGAAAAAGGCTCCGGATGCAATGCGTTATGGTTCGACCATAGCCGTGGCGCGGGGGACGCGACGAGGCATGGGGTCGAGGGCTTGGCGCTCATTGCTAGAAAAACCATTGCCCGAACAGGCGGATCGTAGGATTTTCTTTCATGTCCATCCACTCTGTTTGGCCGAACCCCTCAATCTCTCCTTGGCATAGGCGACAAACAGATACACATTGTGTATGCGGAGTGCTATGGAACTGGAAAGGAGTCTTCTATGACAAAAGCCGCACCTGAGACCCACGCCAAGCCTGTCAATCTGCGCATCCGAGAGGACATGCGCATGCTGATTGACCGCGCCGCGAAAATACGCGGCAAAACCCGTTCCGACTTCATGATCGATGCCGCCTACCGTGCAGCCGAGGACACGCTGCTCGACCAAACCCTGATCAAGGTGGATCCCGAGAGTTACCGGCACTATATCGACATCCTTGATGAACCGCCAAGCGGGGAAGATTTTGCGCGCCTTATGAACGCGCCCAAGCCATGGCAGGACTGATGCTATCGGCGCCCACGCCCCTGGCCGAAAACCACGATCTCGAACTTTTCCAAAGTGGTACGGAAAGCCTCGACCAATGGCTTCGCCGCAGGGCACGGGCCAACCAGGTCGGTGGCGCGTCGCGTACTTATGTGGTGGCGGAAGGCGCCCGCGTTGTCGGCTACTACTGCCTGTCTTCGGGCGGCCTTGATCTTGCGGAGGCGCCTGGGCCCATCCGTCGCAACATGCCGGATCCCATCCCAATGGTTGTGCTCGGGCGTCTCGCCGTGGACGCGGGCTGGCAAGGGAAGGGACTGGGTGCAGCGCTGCTCCAAGACGCCGTTCTGCGCGCCGGCCACGCCGCGACGATCCTCGGGATTCGCGGCATTTTTGTTCATGCCATATCGGATGACGCGAAAGCCTTTTATGAGCGCTACGGTTTTGCGGCTTCCCCGAGAAATCCGATGACCTTGGTGCTGTCGTTGAAAGGCCTGGTGAAAGGATAGGTCACGGCCATCGGACCGAGATGTCCCTTTGCCGTACCAAAGTCACCATGGTCTCACGCCGCCGGAAACAGCTTCCAACGCCCCGGACGGAACGCCACCCGGCTTTTCTGTGCCGCCGGATGATCGACCGGCAGTTCGATCTCGACCCGCTGGCGCTCACCGCCGATCTCAAGCTCGACGCGCCTGGTGCCGGCGACGCGGCGGCTGGCGGCGACCGTGCCGGCGATGCAGCCGCTGCAGCCGTCGAGCAGTTCGACATCGTGCGGGCGGAAATATAGCGTCGCGTCGCCCTCGGGCGCGTGCGGCGCCGTCAGTCCGATCGGGCGGTCGGCGAGCCAGATCTCGCCATTCTCGACCTTGACGGGAAGCGAGCTCGATTCGCCGATGAAGCCATAGACGAAGGGTGAGTTCGGCGTGTCGTAGATATCGTCGGCGGTGCCGACCTGCTCGATGCGGCCCTGGCTCATCACCACGACGCGGTCGGCGAGTTCCAGCGCCTCTTCCTGGTCGTGGGTGACGAAGACGGTGGTGTGGCCCGTGCGGTCATGGATCTCGCGCAGCCAGCGGCGGAGCTCGCGGCGCACCTGCGCATCGAGCGCGCCGAACGGCTCGTCGAGCAGCAGCACCTTGGGTTCGATCGCCATGGCGCGCGCCAGCGCGACACGCTGGCGCTGGCCGCCGGAGAGCTGCGCCGGATAACGCTTTTCGAGACCGGAAAGCTGGACGAGGTCGAGAAGCTCGGAGGCGCGACGGCGGATTTCCTGCGCCGGCGGACGCGACGGCCCGTGCCGGACCTTCAGGCCGAAGCCGATATTGTCGGCCACGGTCATGTGCCGGAACAGCGCGTAATGCTGGAAGACGAAGCCGACATTGCGCTCCTGGATCGACTTCTGTGAAGCATCCTCGTCGCCGAAGAAGATTTTTCCACGCGTCGGCCGTTCCAGCCCGGCGATCAGCCTGAGCAGCGTCGTCTTGCCGGAGCCGGACGGCCCCAGCAGCGCGATCAACTCGCCCGACTTGATGTCGAGCGACACGTCGTGGAGTGCGGGAAACCGCTCGAACTCCTTGCGCACGTTGGCAACGCGAACTTCCATACAAATCCCTCTGCTAATGTCCGCGCGTCGCGGCAAGCTCGGCGCCGTAGCGCATCTCGAGCAGTGTTTTCAAGACCAGCGTGACGAGCGCGAGCCCGGCAAGCAATGAGGCGACGGCGAAGGCGCCGACCGCGTTGTACTCATTGTAGAGGATTTCGACATGAAGCGGCATGGTGTTGGTCAGGCCCCTGATATGGCCCGATACCACCGACACCGCGCCGAATTCGCCCATGGCGCGGGCGTTGCACAGGAGCACGCCGTAGAGCAGTCCCCATTTGATGTTGGGCAGCGTCACGTACCAGAAGGTCTGCCAGCCATTGGCGCCGAGCGAGAGGGCTGCCTCCTCGTCGCCATTGCCCTGTTCCTGCATCAGCGGGATCAGTTCGCGGGCGACGAAGGGGAAGGTGACGAAGACGGTGGCCAGCACAATGCCGGGCACGGCGAACAATATCTGGATGCCATGTCCCTTAAGCCATGCGCCGAGCAACCCTTGCGCGCCGAACAGCAGCACATACACCAGGCCCGAAATGACCGGCGAGACCGAGAAGGGCAGGTCGATCAGTGTGGTGAGAAACGCCTTGCCCTTGAACTCGAACTTGGCGATGGCCCAGGCGGCAGAGATGCCGAAGACGACATTGAGCGGCACCGAGATCGCAGCGACAAGCAGTGTCAGGTGGATGGCCGAGCGTGCGTCCGCTTCGCCCAATGCTTGCGTATAGGCACCGATGCCTTTCGCCAGCGCCTCGTGGAAGACGATGATCAGCGGCAAGAGCAGAAAGATGCCGAGGAAAGCGAAAGCGATGGCCATCAGAACGGCCTGTGCCGGACGGCTTTCGGTCACCGCCGCCGAGCGGCTCTCATGGTACGGTTCGTAGGATTTGATCTCGGGATCAGCCATAGCGCTTGCGGCTCCATGTCTGCACGAGATTGACAACCAGCAGCATGACGAACGACAGAGCCAGCATGATCGCCGCGATCGCGGTCGCCGCCGGGTAGTTGTATTCCTCCAGCCGGATGACGATCAGCAGCGGCGCGATCTCGGATTTGTAGGGCAAGTTGCCGGCGATGAAGATGACCGAGCCGTATTCACCGACGCCGCGCGCAAAGGCCAGCGAAAAGCCGGTGATGATGGCCGGCGCCAGGCCCGGGAACAGCACGCGGGTGATGATCTGGAAGCGGCTGGCGCCAAGGGTCGCGGCGGCTTCCTCCACCTCCTTGTCGATTTCTTCCATGATTGGCTGCACGGTGCGCACGACGAAGGGCAGGCCGATGAAAACGAGGGCGACGACGATGCCGAGCGGCGTGTAGGCGACCTTGATGCCGAGCGGCATCAGCAATTTGCCGATCCAGCCATTCGGCGCATAGAGCGTGGTGAGCGCAATACCGGCCACCGCGGTCGGCAGGGCGAAGGGCAGGTCGACCATGGCATCGACGATGCGGCGGCCGGGAAAGCGGTAGCGCACCAGCACCCAGGCAACCAGCGTGCCGAAAACGACATTGACGGCAGCCGCGAGGAAGGCGGTGCCGAAGCTGATTTCCAGCGCGTTGAGGGTACGGCGGTCGCTGGCGATCGCCCAGAATTCAGCCCAGCCGAGAGAGGCCGAGCGCCAGACCAGCCCGGACAGCGGAATGAGGATGATGAGGGTGAGGTAGGCAAGCGAGAAGCCGAGCGTCAATCCGAAACCCGGAATGACACTCGGCTGCCTGAATCGCCACCCCGCCTGCGCGGGTGCTGTGGTCATGGAGTTCTGGATTGTCCCTTCTTACTCAACCAGACTTGCTGAAGAAGCCCATTCGCGGGCTTCTTCAGGGCTGCCGAACCTCACTGGGCCGGCTTGTAGATCTGGTCGAATATACCACCGTCGCCGAAATGATAAGGCTGTGCCTTCTTCCAGCCGCCAAAAAGCGGGTCGTCGATGGAGATCAGCTTGATATCGGGGGTCTTGGGCAGATCCGCCGGCGCCACCAGTTCGGGCTTGGCGGGGCGATAGTGGTTCTTGGCGATGATCGTCTGGCCTTCCTTGGAATAGAGCCAGCCGAGATAGGCTTCGGCCACCTTGCGCGTACCCTTGGCATCGACATTGGCGTCGACAATCGCCACTGGCGGCTCGGCCAGGATCGATGTCGGCGGATAGACGATCTCGAAATTGTCGGCGCCGAATTCGTTGAGTGCCAGATAGGCGTCGTTTTCCCAGCCGATCAGCACGTCGCCGATGCCCTTTTGCGCGAAGGTCACGGTCGAGCCGCGCGCGCCGGTGTCGAGCACCGGGGCATTGGCGTAGAGCTTGCCGACGAATTCCTTGGTCTTGGCCTCGTCGCCGCCATCATGGGCGTTGGCATAGGCCCAGGCTGCAAGATAGTTCCAGCGGGCGCCACCGGAGGTTTTCGGATTGGGCGTGATCACCTGGGTGCCGTCCTTGATCAGGTCGTTCCAGTCGTGAATGCCCTTGGGATTGCCCTTGCGCACCAGGAAGATGATGGTCGAGGTGTAAGGTGCTGAATTGTTTTCGAATTTCTTGCGCCAGTCGGGGTTGATCTTCTTCGACTTGGAGACGATGGCGTTGATGTCGCCCTCGAGCGCCAGCGTCACCACGTCGGCGTCGAGGCCGTCGATCACGGCGCGGGCCTGGGCGCCCGATCCGCCATGCGACTGCTGGATGGTCACCGTCTCGCCGGTCTCGGCCTTCCAGTGCGCGGCGAAGGCCTCGTCATAGGCTTTGTAGAGCTCACGCGTCGGATCATAGGACACGTTGAGGATGGTGGTGTCGGCGAACGCGAAACCGAGCGTGCCGAACTGGACAGATGTGGCGACCAGTGCGCCGAGCAGTTTCCTGAAATGAGGTTTGGTCATTTCTGCCTCCGTTGAACCGGCGCCAAATCTACCGAATTGATAGAAATTAGATGCATCGAATGTTGCCTTTTTTGCCCTCTTGAAGAAAATCTTCGATGATCTTCGGCCACATCGGGAAATATTTTCCTCGCCGGCGCGCTGCGCGGATTCGAGGTCCTATCTAGGGATGCGCGGTGCCGCGGCAAGGTTTGGGGCTTGATCCGGCAATTACTCGGCGCTCACTGGGAAATCGAAGCGCTGCTTTGGAAAGGGCTCGTGCCCGAGCGTGAAGTGCCACCATTCGCGCGCATAGTTCTTGAAACCACCGGCAAGCATGACATCGACAAGCATCTTGCGGTTTGCTGTCGCTTCATTGCCGAGCGGGCGGTGCGCCGTTTCACTCATTGGGTCGAAACAGTCGAAACCGGTGCCGAAGTCGAGCGTATCGGCATCGATGGCGCCACAGGCCGGTTTGGAGACGGATGGACTGCCAACCCTCGCAATCGCGACATCGACGGTCGAACCGCGCGAATGGGTTGACAGTTCACCGACATAGCCCTTGGCGATGAGGTCGCCACGCCGAACCTTCGGATACCATTGCGGATCGGGCGGCCCGCCCTCTCGTGTCCATTCGCCCATGTCGGCGACGGCGCGGGCAGGGCGGTAGCAGTCGAACACGACCAGCGTCAAACCTCTCGCGGCGATTGCCTGTTGGACGCCGGCAAGAGCTTGCGCCGCTTGCAAGGTGAGAATGCAGACCGGTGCACCGTAGCCGCTCACCTTGCGGTGCAGGAAATCGTCCGATCCGGCGTAGCGGATGTCCTGGCGGATCGACGGGGCGATATCGGCGAGGCGGACGAAGCCGGCGGGCAGGGGGTTGGCATGTGCCTGCTGAGGAATTGCGATGAAAAGGATTGCTGCCAGCGCTGAGGCAACAGGCAATAAATGATTGCGCGAGGCACCCCCCTCTGCCCTGCCGGGCATCTCCCCCGCAAGGGGGGAGATTGAGCGCTCAGCCGCTTTCGCCAATCTCCACCATTGCAGAAGATGGCTAGACGCCAGAACTGCTGATCTACCCCCTTGCGGGGGAGATGGCCGGCAGGCCAGAGGGGGGTGCCTCGGAACAGGCATATGGCAAGTATCCTGCTATCCGGTGACCGTATCGAAAGCCAATTCGATGAATCGCTTGGCTCGGTCTATTCGACGAAGACTTTCACGCTCGCCGCTCGTCCAGCCGCGTCGATGACGGTCAGCGTCGAGTAACCCGCGCCGTCGGGCAGCCAGGTCGCGGTGCGGCGGCGGTCGATGCCGACCAGCGGCTTGCCATTGGCCAGCCAGCGGAAGGGCGCGCGGCCGCCTTGCAGTTTCAGCACCAGCGGCGAGGCATCGGCCGAATTGGTGGCAAGGTCGACGCGGGCGCCATCGGGCGGGAAGATGATGGTTGGGGCGGGCTCGGTCGGCGTTGCCTGTACGAGGCCGTCGGCGCCGGCGCCGAAGCGGGCAAGCGTCACCGGCAGGTCCTCGCGCTTTGGCGTGAAGGCGCCGGGTGGCTTGCCCGGCAGCGGCACGGTGGCCAGGCCCGAGCGGACAAAACCCTCGAACAGGATCGGGGCGGCCGAGACGTAGCCGGAGAGACCCGGCACGGCGCTGGCATCCGGCCGGCCGACCCAGACACCCAGCACATAGCGGCCATCGAAGCCGACCGACCAGGCGTCGCGGTAGCCGTAGGAGGTGCCGGTCTTGTAGGCGATGCCGCGCTGCAAGGCGCCTTCCGGCGGTTTTACCCCTGAGAGGATGTCGATGATCTGCCAGTTCGCCTGGTCATTGAGGATAGTGGCGGTGGTGCGCTCGGCATTGGCCGGCTCGGTGCCGTCATGCAGCGTGTGTGTCTTGCCGCCATTGGCGAGCCCCGTATAGAGCTGGACGAGGTCGCGCAGCGTGACGCCGACACCGCCGAGGCCGATGGCCAGGCCCGGCGCCTCGTTGACCGGCAGGATCGGGTTGACGCCGGCCTGGCGGAAGCGTGCCGTCAGCCGCGCCGGCCCGACCGCGTCGAGCACGCGGATCGCCGGCACATTGAGCGACAATTGCAGCGCCTGGCGGACGCTGACATCGCCCTGGTAGCCCATGTCGAAATTCTTGGGCCTATAGCCGCCGAAATCGACCGGGCTGTCCTCGATCAGCGTTTCCTGCGCCACCAGTCCCTGCTCGAAGGCAAGGCCATAGATGAACGGCTTCAACGTCGAGCCGGGCGAACGCACGATCTTGGTCATGTCGATCCAGCCGGAGCGGCTGGCGTCGAAGAAATTGGCCGAGCCGACTTCGCCCAGAATGTCGCCAGTGCGGGAATCGGCTAGCACCATGGCGACGGAGAGACGCGGCCCAAGCCTGGTCGCGGCATCGCGCGCCACCTGCTCCAGCCCTTCCTGGACGCTTTTGCGGATCGTCAGCTTGAGCGGCTGGCCGGGAACGGCCCTGGGCAGCATCGCATAGGCCGCGTGGGCGGCGAGCGCCGGCAGGGTGCGCCGCAGGCCCGACACGTCGTCAAGCGCGGCGCGTGCCGCCTCGCGTTCGCCGATCAGGCCTGACGAGACCATGCGGGTCAGCACACGGTCGCGGGCGGCATGGGCGATTTCGAGGTTGCGGTCGGGTCGGCGCTTTTCCGGCAATTGCGGCAAGGCGACGAGCAAAGCGGCTTCGGAGACGGTGAGCCGCTTTGGCTCCTTTCCGAAATAGGCAAGCGAAGCGGCGCGCACGCCTTCGAGGTTGCCGCCATAGGGCGCCAGCGTGAGATAGCGTTCGAGGATCTCGCGCTTTGACAGCCGCCGCTCGATCTGGATGGCGCGCAGCATCTGCTTGATCTTGGAGCCGAGGCTGCGGCTTTCGCGCGGCTCGATCAGGCGGGCAAGCTGCATCGACAGGGTCGAGCCGCCGGAGACGATGTGACCGCTGGTGATGAGCTGGCCGGCGGCGCGGCCAAGCGCCAGCACGTCGACGCCCTGATGATCCCAGAAGCGCTTGTCCTCATAGGTGACCAGCATGTCGACGAACTGCTTGTCGACCTGGTCGAGCCGGGTTTCGAGCCGCCAGTAGCCGTCCGGCGTGGCGAAGGCGCGCAACAGCTGGCCATCGCGGTCCTGGACTTCGGTGGAGACTGTCAACGTCGCCGGGAGTGGGGGTGGGAAGGCGCGGTCGAGCTCCCAGAGAGAGGCGACCGATAGAGCGAGGATGCCGGCGCAGGAAGCCGCGGTTATAGCGGCGCGGCGGAGGAATTTCTTGGAAAGCATGGCGCTGCCCCTCATCCGGCTGCCGCCACCTTCTCCCCGTATAGTGACGGGGAGAAGGGAGCTGTCATGGCCATCGGCGCTTTTCCGGCAACGTTCATGATCGCCACCATCGGCGCCTTACGGCGCCTTGATCTCCATCATGCCGGTGGCGGTGCGGGCCGAAAATTGCGGCCGGTACATGTCCTCCACCGTTGCCGCTGGATGGGCGTAGGTGCCCGGCGTCACCGCGCGCACGACATAGGCGAGCGTCAGATTGTGGTCGTGATCGCCGTCGGCTGGGTTGAACGCCGCGACGAAACGGTCGTCGCGGAATTCGAGATGGGCGGCGTCGGTCTGTGCCAGCCAGGAGAAGTTCGTCAATTGGGCGCTGGAGACCAGGCCGGGATTGTCGATCTCGAAGCCGGCCGGCAACAGGTCGGTAACCAGCAGGCGCGACGGCCAGCTGTTCTGTTCGGTGACCTTGAGCACGACGACATAGCGTTCGTTCTGGGTCGCCTCCGTCACATTGGCTTCGGTGCCATCGAGCTTGTAGTAGGTGCGGTCGATGGTGAAGCCGTCACCGCCGGCCGGCAGGGGCTGGATCGGCGACGCCACGGTGGTGACGACGGCCTGCAGCGGGGTCTTGCCGGTGTTGGCGATTTCGAGCGGGCTGTCGACCAATTCGCTGCCGTTGACCTGGTTGGAATAGCCGCCCGAATGCGGCGCGCCATTGACGGTCAGCGTGATCGAGTCATTGCCCTCCTTCAGCGCGCGGGCCGCCAGCAGCATCCAGGAATCGTCCTGGGTGCTGGTCCAGCGCACTTCGGCGCGTTCCCTGGTCACCAGCTTGATCAGTTCCGGCACGATCGTCGACACCGGCTTCGATTCCGCCGCTAGCGACAGCATCGCCGCGCCGTCACGCAGCGCCGAGCCATAGTCGGAGCGGTACCAGTCGTAGTCGGTCTGCGACTTGGCGAGCTGCAGCGCGGTCTTGAACGTCGCCTCCGAGCGCTGGGTGTCGCCGTAGAGCGCAAGGCTCGCCGCCAGCTGGGCAACGGCCATCGGGCTCGAGAAGGCTTCGAGCTGCGTGTCTGCGTAGTAGCGCAGATCGCCGATCGAGGCCTTCTTGTTGCGGGCCAGCACGTAGAGGGCGTAGGCGATCTCGCTGCCGCGGTCCTGTACGCTCTGGTCGTAGCCGAGCGAGTTCTGCAGATTGCTCAGCGCCTGGTTCATGGCAAGCGCCGGCACGTCGTATTTCTGCTCGCGCGCCCTGGTCAGGAACTCGCTGACATAGGCGTCGAGCCACAGATCGCCGGAGCCCGGACCCCACAGGCCGAAGCTGCCGGTCGAGGACTGGTAGCTCAGCACCTTGTAGATCGCATCCTGGATGCGGCCATGCAGGTCGGGGTCGCTTTCCATGCCGATGCCGGAAGCCATCTCATTGACATAGAGAAGCGGCATGGCGCGGCTGGTGGTCTGCTCGGCGCAACCATAGGGGTAGCGGTCGAGCGTCATCAAGAGCGAGGGCACGTCGAAGGCAGCCGCCTGCGAAACGCCGACACTGACGGAGGCACCCTCAAGCAGGCTTGCCGCCAGCAGTTCCTTGTCGACGCGCAGCGCGCCGCCATTGCCCTTGAGGTCGACCACAAGACGCGTGGTGACCGGCAGTTGCGCCGGGCGCACCGGCACGTAGAGCGTCTGCTCGACCTTGGTGCCGTCGCCATGCGCCAGCTTGATGGTGAGCGAGGCATTGCCCGGTGTCTTTGCAATCAGCGGCACGGTCAGCGTCTGGCGCGTGCCCTGGGCGAGCGTCAGCTTCTGGGGCAGCGGCTTGTCGCCCGTCGACAGGTCGCCCGTCGTGTCGATCGACAGCGCATAGTCGCCGGCCGGGCCATCGGTGTCGGCCACGTCGAGCCGCATGACGGCGGCGTCGCCCGGTGCCAGGAAGCGCGGCAGGCCGGCGGTGATGACGACGGGGTCGCGCACGACGACGTCCGACTGGGCATGGCCGACCGCTTCCTTGGTCCAGGCGACGGCCATGACGCGCACGGTGCCGTTGAACTGCGGGATGTCGAAGTCGATCCGTGCCTTGCCGTCAGCATCAAGCTGGACCGGGCCGGAGAAGAAGGCGACCAGCTTTTCGGTAGGCGGGCTGCCTTGCGCCTGCATGTTGGCGCCGTCACCGCCAGTCCGGAGCTTGCCGGTGGTGCCGAGCGAGCCGTCGATCAGGCGGCCATAGATGTCGCGGATCTCCATGCCCAGCATGCGCTGGCCGAAGAACCAGTTCTCCGGATCCGGCGCCTTGTAGTTGGTCAAATTGAGGATGCCGACATCGACGGCGGCGACCATGACGTACGCGTTGGTGCCCGGCTGTACGCCGGCCACGGAAACCGGGATCGACAGCTGCTGGCGCGGCATGGTCTTGTCTGGCGGCGTCAAGGTGATGGCGAGCTTCTTCGAGCCCGGATCGACCGTAAGCCATTTCACGCCGATAGCGCGGGCCGGCATGCGCGTCTCCTGCGCATCGCCCGGCCGGAACAGGGTTGCCGTGACATAGGCGCCGGCGCCCCAATCGTCGCCGACTGGAATGTCGACGGTGCTGCCGCCAGCCGGCACGGTCGCCGTGATGGTCTTCAACAGCTTGTCGGAGCCGATATTGATCAGAAGTTCGCCGGCAAAATGCGGCGAGACTTTCAGCTTGGCCACTTCGCCCGCGGCATAATTGTCCTTGTCGAGGGCGATCTCCAGGCCGTCAGGTGTCTCGGTGGTGGTCGAAGCGACATACCAGCCGGCGTCGAATTCATAGCTGGTGGCAGGTCCTTCGGGGTCCGAGGTTTCGACCTCGAGCCTGTACTGGCCCCAGTCGACCGGTACGGAGACGGTGGCGTCGCCATCGGCGTTGAGGTCGATCTGGCCGTTGGCGATCGACTTGGTGAAGGTGACCGGCTCGTAGTTCCAGGAGTTGTTGTTACGGTACCACTGGTAATTGCGTTCGACCTTGACCAGCGTCCACTGCGCGCCTTTCAGCGCCTCGCGCTTGCCCGAGGGATCGACGGCGATCAGGCTGAACTTGGCCGTGCCGCCCTGCGGAACCTCACCATCGGCGAAATCCGGACGGATGCCGATCATATGGCCTTGCGGGCGGATGCCGATGTTGAGCGAGCGCTCGATGGCGCGGCCGCCGGTTTCGCGCATGCGCACCGTCACCTTGCCGTTGACCAGCTTGGTGGTCGAGGGCAACTGGTCGACCGAGATCGGGAAGGTCGCCTTGCCGTCATCGCCAACCACCGGCAGGTTGGTCAGCGGCGTGACCGTGGGCTGCGCCGACTGCTCGTCGGCGAGGCCGAAGGAAAAGTTGGGGAAGCGGTCCCAGTCGCGCGCCGTCGACAGCGTCAGTTCGCCTTCCAGCGCCAGGCCCGCCGCCGGCGCGCCATAGAGGAAGCGGCCGTCAATGTTGATGTTTGCGGTTTCGCCGCGCTCGATTTCCTGCTTGTCGGCCTTCATGTCGAATTCGATGCGATCCGGCACGAAATCCTCGACCAGGAACATCTGGCTGGCGACCGCCGGCTGCTTCGGGTCGGTGTGGATGGACACAGACCAGGTGCCGCGCATGGCGTTGGGTTCGAGCGGCAGGTCGACGGCATAGCCGCCGGCGGAGGCGCCGTCGCTGACGATGCGGCGGTCCTCGACGCCGTCGGGGCGCGAGAAGATGAAGGTCAGCGGCAGGTTCTCGACCGCCTTGGCGGCGCCATCGCGGGCAAGGGCGGCGACATGGACATCCTCGCCGGCGCGGTAGATGCCGCGTTCGGTCCACGCATAGACGTCGAGCGCGCCGGGCGCCGCGCGCCCGGTGACGCCGCGGTCGGAGAGGTCGAAACCGGCCTTGGACATGTCGAGGAAGACGAAATCATTGTCGCCCTGCTTGGCCATCAGCACGGCCGGCACCATGCCGCCGTCGCCGCGCGTCAGCCCGGGATTGAAGACGGCGTGGCCGTCGGCATCCGATGTCGCGGTGCCGAGAACCTCATTGTTACGGGCAACCAAGGTCAATTCGGCGCCGGCTATCGGCTTGGCTGAGCCCAGCGAACGGGCAAAGACATTGAGCCCATCCTGGCCGGTATAGGTCGACAGGCCGATGTCGGAGACGACGAACCACTGCGTGGCCATCGAACCATAGTCGTCGCTCTTGTCGTTGACTGGCTGGGCGGTCAGCACATAGACGCCGGGCTTGCGCTGCGGCAGCGCCTCGTCAACCGGGAAGGAGGTGGTGACCTCCTTGTTAAGGTCGTTGACGATGTCGAGCTGGCCATGCCAGACCGGTGCGCCCATCTGCTCGGAAATGTTGGAAATGTCATAGCCGTCGAGCTGGTGCAGGAACTGGTAGCCCGACAGAAGCTGCGCCAGCGAACGGTCGCCGATGCGGTAGAGCTTCATTTCGGCGGCGTTCATGTTGACGGTGACGACCGGAATGCCGCGGCGCGCGCCGGCCGGTAGCACGAAGCTGTCGCCGGTGAAGCGGGCGGACGGGGCGCGGTCCTGTACATAGATCGACAGCACCACGGGAGCGGCGGTCACTTCGCCGATCGCCGCCGGCAGGCCGGCGCGGAAAGTGACGTCGTAATGCTGGCCGTGTTCGAGCCCTTCGACGCAGATCTGCTTGTCCTTGGCCTCGACGCCCTTCGGCGGCGCGTTGTCGACGGTGACGAACTGCGCATAGTCGACGCCGGTCTTGACCAGTTCCTCGGAGAATTGCGCGCAGAAACGCGGCGCGCTGGTGTCGGCATCGACGCTGTGGTCGATGACGCGGAAACCCTTGCGGGCCTTCAGATCGGCATAGTCGGCCTGCACGGCCGGCGACGTCACCAGCGCAAGGCTCGCCTCATAGGCCTGCAGCGCGGGGCGGTAGAGATCGCGCCTGTCGAGGCCGGCACCGAGCAGGGCCAGCACATCGGCGCGCGTCTTGGTGGTGCGCAAGAGCTTGTAGGCGTTGAAGGCGGCCGAAGTGCCGTTCATCGGCAAGGTAGATGCTTCGGAGGTGTTGGTGGCGGGCTGCACGGCCAGCGTTTCACGCGCCAGGTTGAGCCAGAGCTGGCCATCGTCCGGCATTACCGAGACCGCGGCCTCATATTTCTGCATGGCGGAGCGATGGTCGCCGGTCTGCACAGCCTGCTCGGCCGAGTTGATCAGGGCGGCCATACCCTCGGTCGGCTTGTCAAAGGCCGGGCCGAGCAGCCTGTTGCGGTACTGCTGGGCCTGATCGGCCATCCAGTTGGGGAAGAAGGCGAGTTCCGGCGGGGCGCCGATATCGGGATCGCCGTCAATGTTGACGATCTTGCCCGCAACCGCGCCGTTGAAAGGCTTCAGCTGGTTGTAGTCGGATTTGAGAAAGCACCATTTGGCCTTGGTGTTGTAGGTGAAGGCGCGGCAGGCCGGATCGCCAAGGCATGTCGTCTTGCACTGGTCGAGGGTGACATTCTGGTCGGACCGGAGGTCAAAGCCGAAATAGTCGGAATTGTCGGTCGTTGCGATTCGCCGGGCCTCGGCCGCTTGCGCGACGCCATTCCAGGCTAAGACGTTGGCCCAGGCGAAGAAGAGAAGGATCAGGATCGACAGACCACGAGCCGCGCGCATTGCCATAACACCCTCCAGACAAGTGCAGACGTCCAGGCATGTTCAAGCTTCAGTCAAGCTTGTCAACACAAGGACGCGGCAGGGTTCCGCCTGCCAACGGTTTCCTTTCCGGCCGATGACCGGTAGTACCTCCATAGGACAGGGGATCACGCATTCTTGCGGCGACGCAAAAGGTGTGAATTCCAAGCCCGTCCTATTTCAGACAATTGGATTGTGGCCCCTTTACGAGCGCTTCAGAACTTCATTCCAATTTTAGTTTTGTAACCTAGGTTGTCTTAATGCCGGCGCATGAAGAGCAGATGTCAGGAGGGACCGCGCCAGGGCGCGTACTTCCGCGCGCCCTGCTTTTGGCCATGATGTGCACGACCGCGCTGGCCGCCGAATCACAGCCTTCGGCCGCTTTCGAGCTTTTCGGCATCAAGCTGTGGGGATCGTCCAACGACGAGGACGCCGATATCGTCGATCCGCTGCGCTATGCCGTGACCATCACGGCGCCCGATGCCGACAAGGACCTGGTCAAGAAGCTCGAAAACGCCTCGGCGCTGAAAGGCGATGAGGACCGCCCGGTCTCGGGTTCGCTCGGGCTGATGGCCAAGGCGCGCAGCGACCGTGAGCAACTGGTCGCCGCACTTTATGCCGATGCCCGCTACGAAGGCGTGGTCACCATCACCATCGACGGCAAGCCGCTCGACGACTTGCCGCCGGACGCCGAATTCAAGGGTCCGCAACCGATCCCGGTGGCAGTCAATATCGCTATCGGCCCTAAATTCACCTTGGGCAATATCAGGCTGGAAGGCGATGCGGCAGGGCTGATGAGCGCCGATTACGGCCTGATATCGGGCGGCGACGCCGGGTCGGGCGCGGTGCTCAAGGCCGAGGCGCTGATCGTGCGGACGCTGAAGGAGCAGGGCAGGCCGCTCGCCAAGGTCACTGACCGGCAGATCGTCGCCGACCATGCCACCTCGACGCTCGACGTGACGCTGACGGTCGCAGCCGGCCCGGTCGCCGGCTATGGCGCGACCACGGTGGAAGGCACGGAGAAAGTCGACCGCGACTTCACCGAATACATGACCGGGCTGAAGCGCGGCAAACAGTACTCGCCGCAGGAGATCAGCGATGCGCGCGACAGGCTGCTGGCGCTGGAAGTCTTCAACAGCGTGACGTTCAAGGAAGCCGACAAGCTCGACGCCGACGGCAACATTCCGATCAGCGTCCAGGTCAGCGAGCGCAAGCCGCGCTATTTCGGGCTGGGCGGCACCTTCTCGAACACCGAGGGCCTTGGCCTGGAAGGCTATTGGGGGCACCGCAACCTGTTTGGTCACGCCGAAAAGCTGCGCATCGACGGCGCCATTAGCGGCATCGGCAACAACAATCTGTCCGAGTTGAACTACAATGCCGGCATCATGTTCGAAAAACCCGGCGTGATCGGACCGGCGTCGAAGTTCTTCGCCAGCGTCAAGACCGTGCTCGAACATCCGGACGCGTACGACCATTTCTCGGTCAAGGGCAGCACCGGCCTGTCCTATGAACTCGACAAGAAGCAGACCGTGTCGGCGGAAGTGGCGCTCGACTATTCCAGGATCACGGATGCGTTCGGCAAGCACAAATACCTGATCGCCAGCATTCCGCTGCAATATGTCTACGACAACAGAGACAACCGGCTGAACCCGACCACGGGCTTCCGGGTGCTGGCCTATGCCGAGCCGAGCTACGACATATTGAGTGGTGCGGCCTTCCTCAAGCTGAAGGGCGAGGGATCGGCCTATCAGTCGCTGGATACGGCCTCGAAGTTCGTTCTGGCCGAGCGCGTCGCCGTCGGCTCGATCGTCGGCACGGGGCTCGAAAACGTTCCGGCCGACCGGCGCTTCTATTCCGGCGGCGGCGGTTCGGTGCGCGGCTATGCCTATCAGGGCATCGGCCCGAAGGATTTCAACGGCCAGCCGATCGGCGGCCTGTCCTTCTTCGAAACCTCGGTCGAAATGCGCATCGCCGTCACCGACACGATCGGCATCGTGCCGTTCGTCGATGCCGGCACGGTGTCGACCAAGTCGGTTCCCAACTTCTCCGACGTCAAGGTCGGCGCCGGCGTCGGCCTGCGCTACGTGACGCCGTTCGGGCCGCTGCGCATCGACGCGGCCGTGCCGCTCAACCGCGATCCCGGCGATCCGCATTTCGGCATCTATGCCGGCATCGGACAGGCGTTTTGACATGAAGACGGTCTGGCGCATCCTTCGCATTGTCCTCTACACGCTGCTGATCGTCGTCGCGGGCGCGATTGGCGCACTCTTTGTGCTGACCAAGACCGAGCGCGGACGCGACAATCTCGCCGGCATCATCTCGCGGCTCGCCTCCAGCGACGATCGCAAGGTCACCGTCAGCGGCATTGACGGCATCTGGTCGGGCGCGCTCAGCGTCGATCATGTCGTGCTGGAAGACCGCCAGGGCGCGTGGCTGGTGGCGCGCAAGGTCGCCGTCGACTGGTCGCCGCTGGCGCTGCTGTCGAAAAGCTTCAGTGCCGACCGCATCGCGGCCGAGCGCATCGAACTGGCACGCCTGCCAGTGGCCGGCACGCAGCCGCCGGCGCAGAGCGGCACGACCACGCTGCCGGTTTCGATTGATATCAGGCAGATCGACCTGCCGGAAATCGCGCTTGGCCAGCAACTGGCCGGCAGCGGCATCGCCGAACTCGCCGCGAAGGGGATGCTCAAGGCCGATGCCGCGCCGCTGGCGGTCGAGACCACGCTCAACGTCACCCGCCATGACGGCAAGCAAGGCAATGTCGACGCCAAGATCCACTTTGCGCCGGCTGACAACAGGCTCGACCTCGACCTCAAGGCTTCCGAGCCGGCAGGCGGCATCATCGCCAATCTGCTCAAGCTGCCCGACACGCCGCCGGTCGAAATAGCCGTCGCGGGCACGGGACCGCTTGCCAACTGGAACGGTATCGCCACGTTCATGGTCGATGGCAAGATCGTCACCCAGCTGACCGGCCGTCATCAGCTCACTGACAAGGGCAATCACGTCGAGGCCAAGGGCGACGGCGAGTTCGCGCCTTTCCTGCCGGAAAATCTGCGGCCGCTGTTTGCCGGCAAGACCAGCTTTGATGTCGCCGGCACCGCCACATTGGCTGGCGGCATCAGCGTCGACCGCGCCAATATCGAAAGCGATGCGATACATGGCACCGCGAACGGCATCGCCGACCCTGCCGGCGCCAGCGACCTGTCGGTTGAAATTGCCGCCAAAGGCGCACCTGTGCCGATCACCGTGGGCAATGCGGCACAGCCGATCACGGTGGTCATCCGGAACATCACCGCCCGCGCCTTTGGCGACGGCAAGACGCCGATCATCGACATTGGTGCCTCGCTGGTTTCGGTGGTGGCGGGGGGGACCCAGCTCAACGATCTTGCGGCGCAGATTCACTCCGACGGCTTCGACATCCAGACCCGCGCCGGGCCGTTTGCCGTCAAGCTGACGGCGGGTGGGCTGAAGACCGACGTGGCGACGCTGGCGCCGCTGATCACCGGCAAGGTCGATGTCGACCTCGCGGGATCGCTGAGCAAGGACGCCATCACCATCGACCAGGGCACTTTGCGCTCCGATGCGCTGAACGCCTCGCTGACCATGACGGTGGCGCTTGCGGACCTGTCGATGCAGCTGAAGATGAATGCCGATGCGGTGTCGACCGCCTTGCCGCCGCAGATCAGCTCGGTGCTCGGCGAGCGGGTGAAATTCTCGGCCGCCGCCACCCGCGATCCGCAAGGGGCGTTTGCCGCCAATTCGATCTCGTTAACCTCCGGTTCGCTGAGCGCCAGCGGCACCGCCAGCGCGCAGGGAACGGACATTCAGGCCGACATCAAGGGCACGCTGGGCGACGTTTCGGTGCTGTCGCCGATGGTGGGCGTGCCGGTTGCCGGCGGTGTCGATTTCGCCCTGTCGGCGAGCGGCCCGCGCTCGGCCCCGGATTTTACCGTTTCCGCCGACAGCGACAGCCTGACGGCCTCGGGCCGCACGGTGAAGGCGATCAAGCTCACGGCAAGCGGCAAGGCCGACATAGCCAGCCCCTCGGCCAATGTCTCGCTGACCGGTACCGTCAATGATCAGCCGCTCGACGTCAAAGCAGCGCTTGTGACGAGCGAGGGCAAGCGTTCGATCAACGGTTTCCTCGTTTCGCTCGGCGACAACAAGGTTTCGGGCGACCTGGCGCTGGATGACAAGTTTATGCCCCTGGGCACGCTGACGCTCGCAGCACCCGCGATCGACCAGTTGGCGGCACTCGCCGGCCAGGCGGTGACCGGCGATATCAACGGCACCATCGGCTTTGCCAAGGACGGCGAGACGCCGTCAGTCACCGTCGATGCCAAGAGCACCTCGATCGCGCGTGGCGAGGTGACGGCCAAGGCGATCGCCGTCAACGCGCTGATCGCCAACTATCTCAAGGCGCCGGCGATCTCGGGCACCATCAAGGCTGACTCGGTCACGTCGGGCGCCACCGAAATCAGCGGCATCGGCGTCGACCTGAAGCGCGACGGCGACTGGACCAATTTCACAGGCGGCGCCACCATTGCGGGCATTCCGGCGACAGCGGCCGGCCGGGTCAAGATCGCTCAGGGCACCACCAGCGTCGAGATCGCCTCGGGCGAAGCGACGGTTCGCGGGATCAAGGCGGCAATCGCCCAACCCTCGGCGCTGACCACAGCCAACGGCACCACCACCATTGATAAGCTGGCGCTCGACGTCGGCGGCGGCGCGGTGACGCTGTCGGGCACCGCCGGCCAGACGCTCGATCTCGCGGCACAGTTTTCCGCGCTGCCGGCGGCGCTTGCCAATGATTTTGTGCCCGGGCTCGATGCGGTGGGCACGCTCGGTGGCACGGCGCAAGTGACCGGAACGCCGGCTGCTCCGGAGGTCCGGTTCAATGCGCAGCTTGCCGGCGCCGAAACCAGCCAGACCCGCCAGGCCGGGCTCGGGCCGCTCGCTGTCGATGCGGTCGGCAGCTATACCTTGGCCGGCGGCGTCGCCCTCGACCACGCGACGCTGACCGGCGACAAGATTTCCGGCAAGGCCACCGGCACCATCAATCCGAACGGCGCCAGCGATTTTGCGCTCGATCTCACCTCATCCGGTCCCAGCCTACCGCTGACCTTCGGCAGCGCTGATAGCCCGGTGAAGATCGAGGTCCAGTCCTTGTCGGCAAAGGTGGCGGGCGAGAGCACGCAGGCTCGCCTCGATGTCTCCGCGATCCTGCCTTCGGTCACCACCAGCCCGGCCAAGGTGGAGGGGCTTGCCCTGGCATTGCATTCGGACGCGTTCGATCTCAGGAATCGCGCCGGACCGGTTTCCGGTACGGTGTCGGTGGACAAGGTCGGTCTCGACAATGCCGCGATCGCACCGCTGATCGCCGGCAAGGTCACGGCCGCGCTCAATGCCCGGCTGACATCGGACGCTGTCGCCATCGACAGCGGCTCGCTCAAAAGCGATGCGCTCAACAGCCAGGTCGCGGGCCAGGTGTCGCTGCGTGACGGCGCCATCGACCTCAAGCTGAGTGCGGATGCCCCATCATCGGCCTTGCCGGCGGCGGCGCGCGGCATGCTCGGCGAACGCGCGCAGATCAGCGCCACGCTGAAGCGCGATCCCAACGGCAGCATCAATGTCGATGGGCTGAAGCTGGTCTCCGGCGCGCTGAGCGCACAGGGGCAGGCGAGCCTTGCTGACAACAAGCTGGCTGCCGACATCACCGGCGCTCTCGCCGACATCTCGCTGTTGTCCAAAGACGCCAAGGGCGCCATTGCCTTTGCACTGAACGCTCAGGGGCCGGCCATCGCACCCGATCTGTCACTGACCATCAACAGCGATCGGCTGCTGGTGGCGGAGCGCGAGATCACCGGGCTGAAGCTCACCGCCACCGGCAAGGCCGATGCCGCCAATCCGGCAGCGAATGTGCAACTGACCGGCAATGTCGCGGGACAGGCCTTGCAAGGCAGCGCGGTGCTGGCGACGGCGGACGGCAAGAGCGCTATCAACGGCCTGCTGCTGTCGCTGGGCAAGAACAAGATCTCCGGCGATCTGGCGCTGGACGACAAGTTCGTGCCGGAAGGCACCATCTCTCTCGACCTGCCGGATATTGGGCCGCTCGCCGCACTGGCGCTGGAAAAGGCCGAAGGCGACGTGCGCGGTACGATCGCCTTCACGAAGAACGGTGCCGCACCACAGGTCGCCATCAAGGCGGCCACCGGTTCGATCACGCGCGGCGACTTGCAGGCGAAGGCGGTTTCCATCGACGCGCTGATCGCCAACTATCTCGCCGCTCCGGTGATCTCGGGCAAGATCCGCGCCGACACCGTGACATCGGGCGGCACCGTGATCAGCGGCATCGATGTCGATTTGAAGCGCGACGGCGACTGGACCGGCTTTTCCGGCGGCGCCACGGTCAAGGGCATTCCGGCCAAGGCCGCCGGCCGTGTGAAGGTGGCCAATGGCACCACCACCATCGAGCTCGTTTCCGGCCAGGCGACCGTGCAGGGCATCAAGGCGGCCATCGCCCAGGCCTCGACGGTCAGCATCGCCAACGGCACGACGACGCTGGACCGGCTGGTGCTCAACCTCGGCGGCGGCACGGCGACAGTGACCGGCAAGGTCGGGCAGGTGCTCGACATCAATGCGACGCTGGCGAAGGTGCCGATGTCGCTCGCCAACAGTTTCTCGCCGGGCCTCGATGCCGTCGGATCGATTTCGGGTACGGTGAAGGTGACCGGCGCGCCGGCGAGCCCTGCAATCGCCTTCAACATAGACGCGGCCGGCGTGCAAACGTCGCAAACCCGAGGCGCTGGTGTCGGCGCGGTGAGCGTGTCCTCGTCCGGCACCTTCGCCGGCAACAAGCTGACCTTCAACGCCAATGTCAGCGATGGCGCCGGCCTTGGTCTCAAGGGCGGCGGTACGGTGACGACGGCGGGCACGCCGGCACTGGTGCTCGATTTCAATGGCGCCGTGCCGTTCGGCATGCTCAGCCAGAAGCTGGCCGCGCAAGGCCTAGCGCTGACGGGAACCGCCAATGTCAATGTCCAGGTGCGCGGTCCGGCGACATCGCCCGTCATCGGCGGCAGCGTCAGCACCTCGGGTGCGCGGCTGGTGGATGCGCGCTCGGGGCTGGCCGTCAACGATCTTATGGCCGACGTCTCGATCGGCGGCGGCGTCGCCAGGATCAACCGGCTGACTGGAACCTTGTCGACGCGCGGCAGCCTGTCGGCCAGCGGCACGGTCGGCATCAATCCGGCGCAAGGTTTTCCGGCCGACCTGTCGATCAAGCTCACCGACGGGCGCTATACGGACGGGCGCGTGGTGACTGCCAATCTCGGCGGCGACCTGACGATCAAGGGGCCGTTGACATCGGCACCGGTGATTGCCGGCACCGTCAACCTCGCCAAGACCGTCATCACGGTTCCGGATAAGTTGCCAGGCTCGCTCTCGGCGCTCGACGTCAAGCACAAGAACGCGCCCGGCGCGGTCAGGGCGCAGGACAAGGCGCTGCGCCCGGCCACGACGTCAGGCAAGAGCGGCGGCAGCGGGCTTGCGCTTGATGTCACCGTCAACGCGCCGAACCAGATCTTCATCCAGGGCAGGGGTGTCGATGCCGAACTCGGTGGCTCGCTCAAGCTGACCGGTCCGGCCTCGTCGCCGCAGGCGGTCGGCACCTTCACCCTGCAGCGCGGG
Source organism: Mesorhizobium sp. AR02 (assembly GCF_024746835.1). Lineage (NCBI taxonomy): Bacteria > Pseudomonadati > Pseudomonadota > Alphaproteobacteria > Hyphomicrobiales > Phyllobacteriaceae > Mesorhizobium > Mesorhizobium sp. AR02. Next base: position 5,619,301 of record NZ_CP080531.1, read on the forward strand.
CGGCTGTCGATCCTCGGCAAGCGGCTGACCTTCACCGAGGGCACGGTCGGCTTCTCCGGCTCGCTGGTGCCCTATCTCAACCTGACCGCGACAACGACGACGACCAGCGCCACCGTCACCATCGTGGTGTCGGGCGAGGCGACCAATCCGAAATTCACCTTCTCCTCGGTGCCGGCGCTGCCCGAGGACGAGGTGCTGGCGCAGCTGATCTTCGGCCGCTCGATGTCGAACCTGTCGCCGCTGCAGATCGCGCAACTGGCCGAAGCGGCCGGGCAACTGGCCGGCGTCGGCGGCTCGACGTCGCTGCTGGAGAATCTGCGCAGCGCCATCGGCGTCGACGATCTCGATGTGACGACGGACAGCCAGGGCGGCACGGCGGTCTCGGCCGGCAAATACCTGAACGACCGTACCTATGTGACCATCCAGAAGGGCGACAAGCCGGGTTCGGGCAAGGCGACCATCGACCTCAATGTCGGGCGCGGTGTCAAGTTGCGCGGCGAGGCGACGGACGCCGGCGAAGCCAAGGGCGGCATCTTCTACGAGAAGGAATATTGAGGCGCTGGCCCTCATCCTAGCCGGAACTGGCGCTGTCGTAACCTGTGCAAATGCCTCAGTTTAATCGCCCAGAGAGATTTTGGCGGAATCAGGGCGCACTAGCAATTTTGCGCCAAGACTGTCGTTATCACGCGAACCGCTCCCCTTCCAAAGTTGCACATTCGCTAACATGTTCCCAATCCATGCCGTCTTTGACATCATGGCCTGGATGCGGAATGTTAATCGGCGGAAAGCCAACAATGGGAGTTAGTCATGACAATCTACAAGAGTAATGGCGATCGCGTTCCGGATCACATCCTGGCCATGGCCGAAGAAGCCAAGGCAGGAACGGTGGATCGCCGCGAATTCCTGGCGCTCGCCAGCGTCTTCGGCGCGTCGACGGCCATGGCTTACGGCCTGCTCGGCCTTGCCGTGCCGACTGAGGCGCGAGCCGAGGATGCCCCGAAGAAGGGCGGCACCCTGAAGGTCGCCCAGTGGATCAAGGATCCGAAGGACCCACGCAAGGCCGACTGGTCGGAAATCGCCAATGCCGAGCGCCAGGCGCTCGAGCCATTGGTCAAATACACCACCGAATACACGTTCCGCCCCTATCTGCTTGAGTCTTGGGACGTCAACGACGATGCCACCCAATATGTGCTGCATGTGCGCAAGGGCGTGACCTGGCACAACGGCGATGCTTTCACCGCCGACGACGTGGTGCACAACTTCAACCGTTGGGGCGAGAAGGCCGCCGAAGGCAATTCAATGCCCGGCCGTCTTGGCACGCTGTTCGACGACAAGACGGGCAAATTGCGTGAAGGCGCGGTCACCAAGGTCGACGACATGACCGTCAAGCTGTCGCTGACCAAGCCTGACATCTCGATCATTCCCGGCATTTGTGACTATGTTGCTCTCGTCGTCCACAAGTCCTTCGACGAAAAGGGCGGCGACTTCAAGGCCTGCCCGATCGGCACCGGTCCGTTCGAGCTGGTCTCCTACGATGTCGGCCAGAAAGTGGTCTACAAGCGCCGCGCCGACAACAAGTGGTGGGACGGCGACGTCTATCTCGATGGCATCGAATTCATCGACTACGGTACCGATCCAGCCGCTATGGTCAGCGCCTTCGAGGCAGGTGAAGTCCACACCAATTTCGAAACGTCGGCCGACTATGTGTCGATCCTCGACAAGATGAACTTGGTCAAGTCCGAAGTCGTCACCGCCTCGACCATCGTCTGCCGCACCAACGTCACCCACAAGCCTTACGACAACGAGAAGGTGCGCAAGGCGCTACAACTCAGCGTCGACAACAATGTCGTCCTCCAGCTCGGCTACGGCAATGCCGGCTCGGTCGCCGAGAACCACCATGTCTGCTCGATCCATCCGGAATATTACGAGCTGCCCAAGGTTGCCCGTGATCCGGCCAAGGCGAAGGCGCTGATGGCGGAAGCCGGCCAGGCCGATTTCGAACATGAACTGATCACCGTCGACGAGGACTGGCACAAGAACACTGGCGACGCGATCGCTGCCCAGCTGCGTGACGCCGGTATCAAGGTGAAGCGTACGGTGCTGCCGGGCTCGACCTTCTGGAACGACTGGCTGAAGTATCCGCTGTCGATGACCAACTGGAACATGCGGCCGCTCGGCGTCCAGGTTCTGGCTCTGGCCTACCGCACCGGCGAGGCCTGGAACGAGTGTGCTTGGTCGAACCCTGACTGGGACGCCAAGCTCAACGCTGCGCTTGCGGTCGCCGACGCGCCCAAGCGCAAGGAAATGATGAAGGACATCGAGCAGATCCTGCAGGATTCCGGCATCATCATCCAACCCTACTGGCGCAAGCTCTACAGCCACTCGGTTGCCGCCGTTAAGAACTACAAGATGCATCCGACATTCGAGCGCGACTACGGCAAGATCTGGCTTGACCAGGCGTGATCAGACCAATCGGGGAAGGGGCAGTTCGTCCCTTCCCCTCACTCTTTGCATGATTACAAAACCGGATGTCGGCGCAGCAAAAGTTGCGGACTCCTCTGGCTAGGTCGTGCAATAAAACAGGGTTGATTGCATCCGAGGGCCTGTTTGACAGCCAGTTCTGCCGTCGCGGCTGAGGTGGCTTCCAGCGGGCTCCAACCCCAACCAGACCGGCAGGGGGCCGCCATGTTTTCCTTCGTTATCAGGCGTCTTGGCACCATGGCATTGACGATGCTGTGCCTGACCATGGTCGTCTTCTTCCTGATCAACCTTGAACCCAATCTGAAGAAACTGGCGATCAGCCAGACCGAAATGCATACGTCGGCAGAGCAGCTCGAGAGCTGGCTGGTCAACCATGGCTACCGGCAGAACTTCTTCGTCCGCTATGGGCAGTGGCTGGGCGTCATGCCCAAGCAGCCGGTGACCGACCCGGCGACCGGCAAGCCGGCGCAGCGTTTCTCCTTCTGCAACGATCCGGTCGTGCCGACCTTCGCCGGCGTCCTCGAAGGCGATTTCGGCTGCTCGACCAAGTTCAAGACAACGGTTGCCTCGAAATTGTTTCCAGCACTTGGCGCCACCGGCATCCTGATGTTCTGGGTGCTGGCAGTGATGGTGCCGATCTCGCTGCTGATCGGCATCCTGGCCGGCATGCGCGAGGGGTCGCGAACCGACCGGGTGCTTTCGGTGGCCTCGATCGCCTCGACGGCGACACCCGAATATGTGTCGGGCGTCATCTTCACCGTCATCTTCGCCTCCTGGCTCGGCTGGCTGAACGGCTCGGCCGCGTCGGCCAGCCAGGGCATCACCTTCTATAATTTCACCCTGCCGGTCATGACGCTGGCGATCTACGGCATCGGCTATATCGCGCGCATGACGCGCGCCTCGATGGTCGAGGTGATGACGCAGCAATATATCCGCACCGCCCGCTTGAAGGGTCTCTCCTTCGGCAGCGTGGTGGTGAAACATGCGTTGCGTAACGCGCTGATCGCGCCGTTCACCGTCATCATGCTGCAGTTTCCCTGGCTGTTGACCGGCGTCGTCATCGTCGAGGTGATGTTCCGCTACCAGGGGTTCGGCTACACGCTGGTCGAGGCCGCCGGCAACAACGACATCGACCTGCTGCTCGGCTGCTCGCTGGTCTCGGTGTTCATCGTCTTGATCACGCAGCTCATTTCCGATGTCGGCTACGCGTTTCTCAATCCGCGTATCAGAGTTCAGTAGGGGACGAAGCGGATGCAGGTCCAAAATATCAGTGCCTTCACCGTCATTCTCGAAGTGCTGTCGCGCTTCTGGCCGGTCTGGATCGCGCTCATCATCGTCATGGGGGCGAGCTTCCTCTACAAGAAGAAGCTGGCGCTCTACGGCCAGCTGTTCGACAGCGGCGTCGGCATAGCGGGTGTCTTCATCTGCCTGTTCTGGTTGTTCACGGCGATCTTTGCCTCGACCATCTCGCCCTTCGATCCGCTCGGCCAGATCCCGATCATGAAGGACACGCTGCCCGGCGCCATCGAACCGCAATCGGGGCTCGTCTACCTCTTCGGCGGCGACAAGCTGGCGCGCGATGTCTTTTCGCGTATGGTCTATGGCAGCCAGATCGTGCTGATCATCGCCCCGGCAGCAACCGGCTTCGCGCTCATGGTCGGCATCACGCTTGGCCTGCCGGCCGGCTATTATGGCGGCAAGATCGACACCGTGCTGTCGTTCCTGGCCAACCTCGTGCTGGCGTTCCCGGTCATCCTGCTGTTCTACCTGCTGGTGACGCCGGGCATCATGGACACGCCGATCCCCTATGCACTGGCCGGCGTCTTCTTCCTGTTTCCGATCATCTTCTTCAGTGTGCTGTTCTGGACCCGCTACAAGAACCGGCCCGACCGGATCTACATCCTGCTCGGCCTGACGCTGATCATCGGCGGCTGGATCTATCTCGGCCTTGTCTTCGACAGGGACCCGCTGCACATCGTCCACATCGATCCCAACCAGCTCAACATCTTCGTGGCGGTGGTGTTCGCCTCCAGCCCCGGCGTGTTCCGCATCGTGCGCGGCCTGGTGATGGACATCAAGACGCGCGACTATGTGGCGGCGGCGCAGACACGCGGTGAATCGCCCTGGTACATCATGCTGTGGGAGATCCTGCCCAATGCGCGCGGACCGTTGATCGTCGATGCCTGCCTGCGCATCGGCTACACCACCATCCTGCTCGGCACGCTCGGTTATTTCGGCCTCGGCCTGGCGCCGGAAAGTCCCGACTGGGGCACGGCGATCAAGGACGCCAGCCGGCTGCTGCGCTCCTTCATCCACCCGGCGCTGCCGCCGACGATCGCGCTGATGTCGTTCGTGCTGGGGCTCAACCTCTTGGCCGACTCGCTGCGTGAACAATCGATGAAAGACTGATTGACGGGCTCTGGCCCGCATCTGGTAAAATTTGGATTGGAGCGACCCATGAACGAGGCAGTTCGAAATCCCGCAGAGCCGATCATCGAGATCGAGAACCTGTCGATCTCCTTCTTCACCCGCAAGGGCGAGATACCGGCGGTCATGGATTTTTCCTGCACGGTCATGCCGGGTGAGGCGATGGGCATCGTCGGCGAATCCGGCTGCGGCAAGTCGACCGTATCACTCGGCATCATGCGTGACCTCTCCAACATCGGAAAGATCGTCGGCGGCAGGATCAAGTTCCAGGGCAAGGACATGGGCGAGCTCTCCGACGAGGAGCTGCGCGCCATCCGCGGCAACAAGATCGCCATGATCTACCAGGAGCCGATGGCAAGCCTCAATCCGGCGATGAAGGTCGGCCAGCAATTGATGGAAGTGCCGCTGATCCACGACAAGGTGTCGAAGGAAGAGGCCTACAAACGCTCCCTCGAAATGGTTCGCGCGGTCAAGCTTCCGGACCCTGAGCGCATGATGCGCTCCTATCCGCACCAGCTCTCCGGTGGCCAGCAGCAGCGCATCGTCATCGCCATGGCGCTGCTGTCAAAGCCGGCACTGCTTCTGCTCGACGAGCCGACGACGGCGCTCGACGTGACGGTGGAAGCGGGCATCGTCGAGCTGGTCAAGGGACTGGGTGAGAAGTTCGGCACCTCGATGATCTTCGTGTCGCACAATCTCGGCCTCATCCTCGAGACCTGCGACCGCATCACGGTGATGTATTCGGGTGAGGCGGTGGAGACCGGCAAGATCAAGGACGTGTTCGACCGGATGCGCCATCCCTATACGCAAGGGCTGTTCCGTTCGATCCCGCTGCCGGGCGCCGACAAGAACTCGCGGCCGCTCATCTCCATTCCCGGACAGTTGCCGCTGCCGCATGAGCGGCCGAAGGGTTGCAATTTCGGTCCGCGCTGCCACCATTTCGTCGAGGGTGTCTGCAACGCCGCCGAAATCCCGATGATCGAGGTCGCGGGACACGAAGGCCATTTCTCGCGCTGTGTACGCTTCAACGAGATCGACTGGGAGGCGCTGCCGCCCGGCGCCAAGAAGGTCAATGAGCGCGTCGTGCCCGGCGCGCCGGTGCTCAAGATCGAGGATCTGAGGAAATACTACAAGGTCGGCGGCAACGAAGTGTTCGGCTCGAGCGAGGGCCGCGTCGTCAAGGCCAACGAGACCATCTCCTTCATGGCGCGCGAATCCGAGACCGTAGCCATTGTCGGTGAGTCCGGCTGCGGAAAGTCGACGCTGGCCAAGGTGCTGCTCGGGCTGGAGACGGCAAGTGCCGGCACGGTGACACTGGGCAACAAGGAAATCCAGTCGACCGGCATCGAGAGCCGCAGCGTCGAAACCGTGTCGTCGATCCAGATGGTGTTCCAGAACCCGTTCGATACGCTGAACCCCAGCCATTCGGTCGGTTCGCAGATCATCCGCACGCTGGAGAAATTCAATGTCGGCAAGACGGTGGCCGACCGGCGCAAGCGCATGCTGGAGCTGCTCGACCTGGTGAAGCTGCCGCGCGCCTTCGAGACGCGCAAGCCGCGCCAGCTGTCGGGCGGCCAGAAGCAGCGCATCGGCGTGGCGCGCGCCTTTGCCGGCGACGCCAAGGTGGTGGTGGCGGACGAGCCGGTCTCGGCGCTCGACGTGTCGGTGCAGGCGGCGGTGACCGAACTGTTGATGGACATCCAGCGCAAGAACAAGACGACGATGCTGTTCATCAGCCACGATCTGTCGGTCGTGCGCTATATCGCCGACCGCGTCGTCGTCATGTATCTCGGCTACATCGTCGAGCAAGGCACGACCGACCAGATCTTCGCGCCGCCCTATCACCCCTATACCGAGGCACTGCTGTCGGCGATCCCGATCGCCGACACCAGCGTGGTCAAGAAGCACATCGTGCTGGAAGGCGACATTCCCTCGGCGATGAACCCGCCGTCCGGCTGCCCGTTCCAGACACGCTGCGGCTACAAGAAGCTGGTGCCGGACAATCTGTGCGAGACCAAGGTGCCGCCGGTCAAGAACCTTGGCGATGGCCATATGAGCCTGTGCTGGCTGTCCGACGACGTGCTGGCGACGATGGAGCCGGTGATCAAGTTCGACAAGGAACATGCAGCCCATGAGGGCGTGCCGGACGATGCGCCGCATGTTTCGGAGGCGAAAGCGTCCACGCCCAAGGCTCCGCGCGGCAAGAAGCCGAATTGATCAGCATAGAGGCAATGTCGTTCGCTGGCGCATTGCCTCCACAGCGCTGTCATGTCTCATACCTGTCAAGGAATTACAGGCTACGTTCGCTTGAATATCACCGTCCATTGCCTTATGTGATGCGTGATGTTTGATGCGTAACAAGGAAACGTATTGTGAGAACGACGCTTGCAATCGACGACGATGTCCTCCTTGCCGCCAAGGCCATGGCGCGCCAGCAGGATCGTAGCATTGGCGAGGTCATTTCCGATCTGGCTCGCCATTCACTGCGCAGGCCGCGGGCTGGCAGCGAACGCAATGGTATCCCCTTGCTTGCTTCGCGGTCCGATGGTCCGATGGTCGATCTCGAAATGGTCAATGCGCTTCGCGACGAATTGCCGTGACCTTCCTGCTCGACGTCAATGTCTTGATTGCGTTGATTGATCCGGCTCATGTCGCACATGAAGATGGCCATCGGTGGTTCCAATCCACTGGGCATTCTTCATGGGCTACATGTCCGATTACCGAGAATGGTGTCATCAGAATTTTGAGCAATCCGAAGTACCCCAATTCTCCTGGTTCGCCTGCCGTCGTTGCGCAGATTGTCGGCAAATTGCATGCCCTTTCAGGACATCAGTTCTGGCCTGACGACATCAGTCTCGTCGGTTCTAGCGACATAGATGCAGCCAAGATCCTGACGCCGGCGCAAGTAACGGACAGTTATCTACTGGGGCTCGCCAAGGCGCGTGGCGGCCAATTGGCGACCTTTGACCGAAAGTTATCGACGGCGGCGGTAAAGGGAGGCAAGCCGATCCTCCATCTGATCCAGAGCGAATAAATCGCTGAGGTCTATTCCGACCCGAGGGCGCTTTTCCGCGCCGACAGGTGATTCACTTGGCTGGGAAATGCCTCGGCAAAATCAGTTGCCGCATTGCTTTAGCTGCGCCTCGTAGTCCCGCGCCATTTTCTCCGTCGCCCGGGCGTAACCCTGCACGCCGGCATCGCCACGGTTGCCGCGGCCATAGGCGGTCCAGCCGAGATAGTAGGCGAGGTAGAGATTGTAGGTGTCGTTGCGAGCGACACCGTATGTGTCAGCCGTCTTGGAATGATACCAGCCGACGAAATCGACGGCGTCGGCGAACTTCGTGCGCCGCGCCGCCCAATTGCCGGTTTCGCGCTGATATTGCGACCAGGTGCCGTCCAGCGCCTGCGAGAAGCCGGTGGCCGACGAGACGTGTTTCCACGGAATGAAGCCGAGCAGCTTGGTGCGCGGCGGCCGGGCGTTGCTCTTGAAGCCTGATTCCTTACGCACCGTCGCCATCAGCACGGGCACCGGGACGCCATATTTCTGCTCGGTCCGCTCGGCCGCCGACTGCCAATTGTCGAACCAGCCGTCATTCTGGTCGAAGACGGCACAGACATTGTTGATGTGGCTGGGCGCGGTCGCGCAGGCCGACAATGCCAGCAGAACGCCAACCGCTACAATTTTACTAAAACTCGACCTACGCATTGGATGAGCAATAGGCCGAAATCATAAAAGGAATCTTGCTGCCTCCGTTAACGCTTGTCGGCACGGGTCGCTTGGGAAAATGCCATATTGATATTCCGACGCCTCTTGTCGCCTTTTATAAAATGATATTGCAGAAATGCCGCCTTGGCTAAAATCGCGCCGGCAAATGGCGTATTTCTGACAGCTCATCTGGCTTGCCGAGGCTTTGATGCCTGGCATGAACGAACCAAGACGCAAGCGCGGCGCCGAGCGCACCAGCAACCGGGGGCCAGCGCCCATCCCGCAGCTGCCGCAGAGGCGGGTGACGAATCCCTATCCGCCGATGGCGTTGCTGTCTCCAGACCAGATCGAGGCGATCCACCAGGCATCGATGCATATATTGGAGAATTTCGGCATCGAGGTGATGAGCCCACGGGCGCTGGCGCTGTTCGAGAAGGCGGGTGCTGCGGTTGATCACGCCTCGGCCAATGTCCGCATCGACCGTGGCATGGTCGACGAGGCACTGAAGACGACGCGGTCCAACTACACGCTGACACCACGCAACCCGGCCAAGTCAATCCATCTCGGCGGCAACACCATCAATTTCACGCTCGTTGCCGGGCCGCCCAATGTCCACGACATGGAGCGTGGCCGCCGCGCCGGCAATTTGCGCGACTATGCGGATCTCACCCGGCTGGCGCAGCATTTCCACTGCGTCCACATGCTTGGCAACCAGGTCTGTGCGCCGGTCGAGCTGCCGGCCAACTCACGCCATCTCGACACCTATTTCACCAATCTGACGCTGACCGACAAGAGTTTTCATGTCTCGGCGATTGGCCGGGGCAGGGCGCTGGACGGCATCGAGATGATGGCGATCGCGCGCGGGCTGACGCTGGAGCAGCTGCGCGACGATCCCGGCATCGCCACCATCATCTCGGTCAACTCGCCGCGCCGCTTCGACGAGATGATGGCCGAGGGGCTGATGACGATGGCCGAGTTCGGCCAGTCGGTGGCGGTGACGCCGTTCACACTGATGGGGGCGATGAGCCCGGTGACGCTGGCGGGTGCTTTGGCGCAGCAGAATGCCGAGGCGCTGTTCGGCGTCGTGCTGACGCAGCTGGTACGGCCAGGCGCACCAGTGATGTATGGCGCCTTCACCTCCAATGTCGACATGAAATCGGGCGCGCCGGCCTTCGGTACGCCTGAGAACACCAAGGCCAATATCGCCTCGGGGCAATTGGCGCGGCGCTACGGGCTGCCCTACCGGACGACGCCCGGCTCGGCCTCCAACGCGGCGGACGCGCAAGGCGCTTACGAAACGCTGATGGCGCTTTGGGGCGCCGTGCTCGGCCATGGCAACCTCGTCTATCATGCCGCCGGCTGGCAGGAGGGCGGGCTGACGGCGTCGTTCGAAAAATTCATCATCGATGTCGAGATGATCCAGCACATGATGGAGTTCTTGCGCCCGATCGTGGTCGATGAGGCTGAACTCGCCGTCGAGGCGCTGGGCGCGGTGCCGACGGGCGGGCACTTCTTCGGCGAGCCGCACACGCTGGAGCGTTACGCCACCGCCTTCTACCAGCCGATCCTGTCCAACTGGCAGAATTTTGAAGCCTGGCAGGAAGCCGGCGGGCTCGACGCAACCGCGCGCGCGACGCGGCTGTGGAAGAAAGCACTGGAAGACTATGTCGAGCCTGTGATGGATCCTGCCGTGCGCGAGGCGCTGGAAGCCTATGTCGCCAGGCGCAAGGAAGCGATCGGGCAGGGCGAGCCGTGACGCCTCCCATCCTGATTCATCTCACCCATCCAATTCATTGATATCAGAGAAAAATCCATGAAATCGCATGCAAAGGTCGTGGTCATTGGCGGCGGTGTCGTCGGGTGTTCGGTGCTGTTCCATCTCGCGCGCCACGGCTGGACCGACGTGGTGCTGCTGGAGCGTGATGAGCTGACCTCAGGCTCGACCTGGCACGCTGCCGGCGGCATGCACACGATCAATGGCGACCCCAACGTCGCCAAGCTGCAGAAATACACCATCAACCTCTACAAGGAGATCGAGGAGCTGTCCGGCCAGGCGACCGGCGTGCACCTGACCGGCGGCGTGCTGCTCGCCGCGACCGAGGCGCGGCTGGACTGGCTGCGTGGTGTCGTTGCCAAAGGCCGCTATCTCGGCATCGAGCTGGAAGTGATCTCGCCGAAAGAAGCAGCCGAACTGATGCCGCTGCTCGACCCCAAGCAGTTCGTTGGCGCCGTCCGCAACAAGGAGGACGGCCATCTCGATCCCTCTGGCGTCACCCATGCCTATGCCAAGGCGGCGCGGAAACTCGGCGCCGAGGTCGAGCGCTTCACCAAGGTCGAGGACATCGTGCGGCGGCCCGACGGGCTGTGGCGCGTCATCACCAACAAGGGCGAGGTGGTGGCCGAGCATGTCGTCAATGCCGGCGGCCTGTGGGCGCGCGAGGTCGGCCGCATGGTCGGGCTGGAACTGCCGGTGCTGGCCATGGAGCACATGTACCTGATCACCGAGGACATGCCGGAAGTCGCCGCCTGGAACGCCAAGACGGGTACGGAGATCATCCACGCTGTCGATTTCGACGGCGAACTTTACCTGCGCCAGGAACGCGGCGGCATGCTGATGGGCACCTATGAGAAGGCCAACAAGCCATGGTCCGAACACCAGACGCCATGGAATTTCGGCCATGAATTGCTCGAGCCTGACATCGACCGCATCGCGCCGTCGCTGGAGGTCGGCTTCCGGCATTTCCCGGCCTTTGAGAAGACCGGCATCAAGCAGATCATCAACGGGCCTTTCACCTTCGCGCCGGATGGCAACCCGCTGGTCGGGCCGGTGCGCGGCCTGCCGGGTTTTTGGGTCGCTTGCGGCGTCATGGCCGGTTTTTCGCAGGGCGGCGGGGTTGGTCTTGCGCTGTCCAACTGGATGATCGAGGGTGATCCCGGCGCCGACATCTGGGCCATGGATGTGGCACGCTATGGCGACTGGGCGACGATGGCCTACACCAATGCCAAGGTGCGCGAGAACTATTCAAGGCGCTTCTCGATCCGCTTCCCCAATGAGGAACTGCCCGCCGGACGGCCGTTGAAGACGACCCCGGTTTACGATCTTCTTTCGGCCAAGGGCGCGCAGTTTGGCGTCGCCTATGGGCTGGAAGTGCCGCTCTGGTATGCGCCGGAAGGCATCAAGGACGAGTTCTCGTGGCGGCGTTCCAACGATTTTTCCCATGTCGCCAGGGAGGTTGCGGCGGTTCGCGGTGGCGTCGGCCTGTCGGAGATTTCGAGCTTCGCCAAATACAAGGTGAGGGGCGACGGGGCGGCTGCCTGGCTCGACCGCATGCTCGCCTGTAAGCTGCCGAAACCCGGCCGCATGACGTTGGCGCCGATGCTCAAGGACGATGGCAGGCTGATCGGCGATTTCACGCTGGCCAATCTCGGCTCGGACGGGTGGTTCCTCGCTGGCTCCGGTATTGCCGAGCAATATCACATGCGCTGGTTCGAGGCGCATCTGCCTGGAGATGGCTCGGTTCACATCGAGGCGCTGGGGGCGAAACTCACCGGCCTTGCAATTGCCGGGCCGAAAGCGCGGGAGGTGCTGGCCAAGGTCAGCCGCGCGGATGTCTCCAACGCAGTATTTCCGTTTATGGCGGTGGCGAAGATGGATATCGGCATGGCGCCGTGCCTTGTCGGCCGCGTCAGCTACACCGGCGATCTCGGCTACGAGATCTGGGTGGCGCCGGAATATCAGCGCGCGGCGTTCAATGCGCTGATGGCGGCGGGTGGGGAGTTCGGCATCGGCCTGTTCGGCTCTCGGGCGCTCAATGCGCTCAGGCTGGAGAAGAACTACGGCTCATGGGGGCGCGAATACCGGCCGATCTACGGGCCGCTCGAAGCCGGGCTCGACCGCTTCGTCGCCTATGGCAAGGAGGCGGACTTCATCGGCAAGGCGGCGGCACTGGCCGAGCGCAAGCAAGGCGGCAAGTTGCGGCTGCGCAGCTTCATCGTCGATGCGGACGATGCCGATGTCATCGGCGACGAGCCGATCTGGTTCGGCGGCGCGGTGCGCGGCTGGGTGACGTCGGGGGGCTACGCGCATCACTCGAAAAAGTCGGTCGCCATCGGTTATGTCCCGAAGGAGATCGCCGACGAGAGCGACGGCTTCGAGATCGAACTGCTGGGCAAGCGCCACGCGGCGCGCATCCAGGCAGCGCCGCTGTTCGATGCGAATTTCGAACGGATGCGGGGGTGAAGGCTCATTGTCTTTGCCGACTGCCCAGCCGGCGAGGCCGATGAAGCGCTCGGCTAGGCGATCCCGTTAGAGCTGAAGCCGCTTCCCCCGAAAGACGCCGCAGAGCTGACACCATAGCCACTTGTTGGATGAACAGCTTCGTGATTGTGTTTCGCCGAAAAAGGGGGCGTAGAATGCCAGACGATGAAAAGCACGAAGTGTCGGTCGAGGTCGGCGTTACACCAGAGGGCCTGAAGGCTAAGATTAGGTCGCGGCTGGTTTCTGCCGTGGACTACTTCTTGGGAAATAAGGTCACAAAACGTGGCGTTGCCGATGAGTTGCTTATCGAATCCGAAAGAGCCAAAGGAAAACGAGCGGAGAAGCTTCGCGATACCCTTGCCGATATGGCAATTGACCACATCAAGAATGATCCAGCATTAGTCGAGGATTATTTGAAGTCGGAATTCCCAGGACTTTTCAAAGCCCGCGAGAACATCCAAGGGTCGATCACCCATGCGAGTGATCATCTGAATTCCCTACCTCCTCCAGTGGACGAGGAGCTTGAGGGCATCAGCGAAAACCTCGACGAAGACTGGCTTAACCTCTGGGGCAGCTATGCTGAAAAAGCATCTAGCGAAAGCATGAGGATGTGGTGGGGAAGAATCTTAGCCGGAGAAGTCCGCCAACCAGGTGCGTTTTCGCGAAGGACGCTTAGAATCGCATCCGAATTGGACAAGGACACTGCTGAGGTCTTCGCTGGCGCCATACAACGCCGGCTACCGCCAAGGTTTCTGGTAGACCCAAGAGTCGAGACAAAACCGGGCTCTCTGCGCATCCCGCAGGGAGACCTGCCTGGATTTGACCTCTTGGACAACGCCGGGCTAATTGAAATGACCGGCTCTCTTGGGGTCACCATGACCTTTCAAGCGCCAGCAGGCGTTCTGGTCAAGCTTGAGGTTGGACCATTTGTATTGCAAATGCAGCAGAGCCCGGGTTTGAAGATCTCGATTCGTGGTTTCAATCTCACTCACACAGGGATGGAGCTTGCTGCACTTCAGCCTCCAGACCATCGAACAACGGCAGAGCTACTGGCCAGACACGTTGCTACAGCTTGCAAATGGGTTCGTCTCTTGGGCCCCGATGGGCACAATGAAGTGCTGCATGGGGATCCGGAGGCCGACGGTTAGAAAGTGAATCATCTTTTCGAGCATTCAGATAGGGGCATGGCTCCCGTCTCGGTTGTAGACCGGTTCAGCATCACCCATTGCTGCGGTTGTCCAGCGCAAAAGCGCCGGCGCCGGCGAAGACCAGATAGAGGAAGATGAAGCAGAAGGAGATCGCCGCGTCGCCGCCATTGTTGGCCGGGAAGAAGTCGCGCGGCATGTGCGCCATGAAATAGGCGATCGCCATTTCACCGGCCAGGAGGAACGCAACCGGGCGCGTGAACAGGCCAAGAGCCAAGAGAATGCCGCCGGCGAATTCGAGGATGCCGGCGGTCGTCGTCAGCCCGGTGAGGGCATGAGGCTCGGCGCTGACGGGGAAGTTGAACAGTTTCTGGCTGCCATGCTCGATGAACTGCAGCGCGGTCATGATGCGCAGCACGCCGAGCGCCTGCGGCTGGTATCTGGCAAGGCCTTCAAAAAGCTTCATCTAAAACTCCATTTTCACCCTCCCGGCCCGGCCATAAATTATCGCCCGGCGCTGGACCATTCACTTCCCATGGCGTGCTATCAACAATCGGTGATTGGAAATGTTTCCCAGTATGACCTTTGATATTGTTCTCGTCTGGGTTGCATTCGTATCGCTATGGTTGTATTAGTATCGACACTCTAAACCTGTGGGTTCTTGCCATGAAAAAAGTCACCATCAGCCTATTCGCAATCCTTGCAGGCACCAGCTTCGCCATGGCCGAGGACGCCGGTTGCGAGGCCTTCAAATGGCCGGTGACGCGGGAACAGGCGCTGTTTGCCGCGGCGCCGGCGACGACGTCTGGAGCAGCGCTGGCGGTGGGTGCCGCCGCGGATCTGGCACTGGTCCCGGCGGAGAAAGCCGGTTTTACGCTGCCGCCCGAGCACGCCCCGGCAGAGGGCACGTTCGGTGCCGTCGCCAGCGTGGAGGTGCCGGCCGAAGGCGCCATTCAGATAAGCCTGTCAGGCGAGGCCTGGATCGATGTTATCCAGGACGGCAAGGCCATCAAGTCGGCCGGCTATAGCGGCGTGAAAACCTGCCCCGGCATCCGCAAGAGCGTGCGCTTCAAGCTTGCGGCCGGCCCGGCCACCGTCCAGTTCAGCGGCGCGAAAAAGGCTGAACTGAAGGTCGCGGTGCTGACGCCGGAGTGATCCCTGG
This sequence comes from Mesorhizobium sp. AR02, assembly GCF_024746835.1. Classification (NCBI taxonomy): domain Bacteria; kingdom Pseudomonadati; phylum Pseudomonadota; class Alphaproteobacteria; order Hyphomicrobiales; family Phyllobacteriaceae; genus Mesorhizobium; species Mesorhizobium sp. AR02. The sequence continues at coordinate 5,634,480 of NZ_CP080531.1, forward strand.
GGAGCTTGAGGTCAGCGAGCTTGAGGTCAGCGGGACAGCGCCCCCTCTGGCCTGCCGGACGTTCGTCATTTGGAAAGCCAAGCAGTTGGCTTTCCATCCGCTTCGCGGACCATTCCTCAACCCCCACGAGGGGGGAGATCGGCTGTCCGATCGGCTTTCGCCAATGACGCGTTGCTGATCCGCGCCTACCGCACCGGCGCCATCAGCGCGAAATGCGCGCCTTGCGGATCCTGGCACTGCACGATCCAGCTGCCGCCGGGGACCTCCATCGGCCCCATCAGGATCTTGCCGCCATTGTCGGTGACGCGTTTTGCGGCGGCGTCGATGCCGGTGACGTTGAAATAGAACTGCCAGACCGGCACTGGAATCTGTTCGGGCTTGTTCATGATGCCGCCGCCGGATTCGGGGCCGGCCGTAAATGTCTGGTAGATGCCCATCGGGCCCATGTCGAAGTCGCCGGCATTGGCCCAGCCGAACTGGCCGGAATAAAAGTCGAACGCGGCCTTCCAATCGCTGGTGTAGAGCTCGTGCCAGCCGATATGGCCCGGTGTCGTCGCGGGAAGGACAGGCTGGTCGGGGAGATTGGGCTGCAGGAACATGAAGGTCGCGCCTTGCGGATCCGCCACGACGGCAAAGCGGCCGACGCCCGGAATGTCGTCAGGCTGGCGGTGGACGGCACCACCAGCTTTCTTGAGCGATACGGTCGAAGTATCGACATCGCTCGTGTGGATATAGCCGACCCAGGCAGGCGGCATGCCCATCTTGGCTGCATCCTCCGGCATCGTCATCAGGCCGCCGACGCCACGCTCGGCGGAATTCACCACGATGTAGCGCGGCATGCCGGGCGCCTTGTCGAAGGGTTCGGCTTTCCAGCCGACCACCTTGGTATAGAACGTCTCGGCGGCGTCGAGGTCTGATGTCATCAACTCGTACCAGAAGAAGGGCATCGGGGATTTTGGCATTGTCGGTCTCCTCACCGTTCAGGTATCGATCGTCGTGCGATCCATCCCAGGACGATCCTGGCGATGGAAATCCGACAACCGCCCGAACAATAATGTCGGCCTGTGACATGCGTTCCCCGATTGCATGCCCGGCTTTTTTCGATTTCTCTGCGGTAAGAGGGTTGTCGTTTTCATGCGCCTTATGTCGCTCACGCCTGAGCTTGTCGCACTGTGCCATCGGCAAGAGGCCGATCCCGGGCCCGACCCGAACTGGACGCAGTTGAGCGACGCGGATTTCCAAGCCCTTGCCTTGCGGCTATCCGGCGAAGCCGACGCAGGGCCGCTCTGGGTGTTCGCTTATGGCTCGCTGATCTGGAAGCCGGAATTCGAGTCGGTCGAGCAGCAGCTTGCCACTGCCTATGGCTGGCACCGATCGTTCTATCTCGACATGGTGCGTTGGCGCGGCAGTGCCGAGCAGCCGGGGCTGATGATGGCGCTCGAACGCGGCGGGCGGTGCAACGGCGTGATCTACCGCTTGCCGGACGGCGAAAAACCGGCGCAGATCGAAAGGCTGCTGCGGCGCGAGATCAGCGACCATGAGAGCATCAGCTCGGTCCGGTGGCTGCCCGTGCATACGGCGCAAGGGGCGCTGCGGGCGCTGGGCTTCTGGGTTGGCGTGAAGGGCAGGGGGACGTCGCCGAACCAGCCGCTGGAGAAGGTGGCGCGCGTCTTGGCCAGGGCCTGTGGCCATATCGGCTCCGGCGCGGAATATCTCTACAACACCGTCAGCCACCTCGAAGCGTTCGGCATCCATGACCGCAATCTGTGGCGGCTGCAGCAACTGGTGGCGGATGAGGTCCGGGCCATCCATGGCCGGCCGGTCGATGAGGACTACCCGCCCGGGCAAGAGCAGTCGATCACCGCATAACATGAGTGAAAAAATCATGTTTTTATTCAGCCTTTTCAGAGGCTTGCGCCGAAAATTGACCAATTGATAAAAAAATAAAACGTGCTAGCCTTCCCCAAAACGAAAACATGGGGAACTGACAATGCCAGAAGGCCAGTTCAAGGAAGGTATCGTCGGCGGCCGGCTTGCGCCCGACCAGTACGCGGACAATTTTTCCGACCTGCATCCGCCGCTCGATCATCACGAGGCGCTGGTCGAATCCGACCGCTGCTATTTCTGCTACGACGCGCCATGCATGAACGCATGCCCGACCTCGATCGACATTCCGCTGTTCATCCGCCAGATCTCGACCGGCAATCCGATCGGCTCGGCCAAGACCATCTTCGACCAGAATATCCTTGGCGGCATGTGCGCCCGCGTCTGCCCGACCGAGACGCTGTGCGAAGAGGTCTGCGTGCGCGAGGTGGCGGAAGGTAAGCCGGTGCAGATCGGCCGCCTGCAGCGCTACGCCACCGATGTCGCGATGGCCGAGAACAAGCAGTTCTATCCGCGCCCAGAGCCGACCGGCAAGACGGTTGCCGTGGTCGGTGCCGGTCCGGCCGGCCTTGCCGCCGCGCACCGGCTCGCCCGTCATGGCCATGACGTGACCATACTGGAAGCGCGGCCGAAGGCCGGCGGCCTCAACGAATACGGCATCGCCGCCTATAAGAGCGTCGACAATTTCGCCCAGGCCGAGGTCGACTACGTCACCGCGATCGGCGGCATCGACATCCAGAACGGCAAGGCGCTCGGCCGCGACTACCAGCTCTCCGACCTGATCCGCAATTACGACGCGGTGTTCCTCGGCATGGGGCTTGGCGGCGTCAATGCGCTGCGCGCCGATGGCGAGGATGCCGCCGGTGTCACCAATGCGGTGGAGTTCATCGCCGAGTTGCGCCAGGCCAGCGATCTCTCGGGCCTGCCTGTCGGCCGCCGCGTCGTCGTCATCGGCGGCGGCATGACGGCGATCGACGCCGCCGTGCAGTCGAAACTGCTCGGCGCCGAGGAGGTGACGATCTGCTACCGGCGCGGCCAGGAGCACATGAACGCCTCCGGGTTCGAGCAGGACCTGGCCGCCGCCAACGGCGTCACCATCCGCCACTGGCTGCAGCCGAAGCGCGTTATCGCCGACGGCGGCAAGGTGTCGGGCATCGAACTCGAATACACGGCATTGAAGGGCGACAAACTCGCCGGCACCGGCGAGACGCTGACGCTGGTTGCCGACCAGGTATTCAAGGCGATCGGCCAGAGTTTTGTGCCTGCCGCTCTCAATGGTAGCGGGGCCTCGATCGATCTCGAAGCCGGCCGCATCAAGGTCGATGCGGAAGGCCGCACTTCGCTGGCGAAAGTCTGGGCCGGCGGCGACTGCATCTTCGGCGGCGACGACCTGACCGTCTCGGCCGTGGCGCAGGGGCGCGATGCGGCGGAGAGCATAACCAGGAGTCTGACGCAGGGATAAGGGTCATGAGCGCGGTGGAACCGGGCATCGCCCGTCACTACGACATAGCGGGTCTCGAGCAGCGCATTCTTGCCGCGCTCGCCGATACGGGCGTGGACATTGCCCATCTGCGTGCCGGCGATCTCGAAGCGGTCGACGAATTCCACATTGGCGGTGTCGCCGCCACGCGGGAACTCCTTGAGCAGATGGGTTTGAAGCCGGGAGCCAGGCTGCTCGACATTGGTTCCGGCGTGGGTGGCCCAGCCCGCTTTGTCGCCAACAATGCCGGCGCCGATGTCACCGGCATCGATCTCACGCAAAGCTATGTCGACATCGCGACCAGCCTGTCGAAGCGCACGGGAATGGCCGACAAGACGCGCTTCGTGCAGGGCAGCGCGCTGGACATGCCGTTCCAAAACGCCAGCTTCGACGCGGCAATGATCCTGCATGTCGGCATGAATCTTCCCGACAAGCCGAAGCTGATGAGCGAGGCTGCGCGCGTCCTCAAGCCGGGCGGCGTCTTTGCTGTGTACGACGTGATGCGGCTGAAGGCCGGTGTGCTGACCTATCCGCTGCCATGGGCCTCCAACGAGACCATGTCCTTCGTCGTCACGCCAGACGACTATCGCTCGGCGGCGACGGCTTCGGGGTTCTCGGTGGCCGCCGAGCGACAGCGTGGCGCCTTTGCCATCGAATTCTTTGCCACGGTGCGTGCCAGGATGGCCGCCGCGCAAGCAGAGGGCAAAAAACCGCTGCCCGGCGTCGGCCTGATCATGGGCGAGAGCGCCCGCACCAAGATCGCCAATATCACTGCCGCGCTTGAAGGCGGCATTCTCGCACCCGTCGAATTGATCCTTCGTCTCGGCTGAAAGGGACCTGTCATGGCTGACATCCGCAACAATTTCGTCGGCATCAAATCGCCCAATCCGTTCTGGCTGGCTTCGGCGCCGCCGACCGACAAGGCCTACAACGTCATCCGCGCCTTCAAGGCAGGGTGGGGTGGCGTGGTCTGGAAGACGCTGGGTGAGGAAGGGCCGCCGGTGGTCAACGTCAACGGTCCGCGCTACGGCGCGATCTGGGGCGCCGACCGGCGCCTGCTCGGCCTCAACAACATCGAACTGATTACCGACCGCGACCTGCAGGTCAATCTGCGCGAAATCAAGCAGGTCAAGAAGGACTGGCCCGACCGCGCCATCGTCGTCTCACTGATGGTGCCCTGCGTCGAGGAGAGCTGGAAGGCGATCCTGCCGGTGGTCGAGGAGACGGAAGCTGACGGCATCGAGCTCAATTTCGGCTGCCCGCACGGCATGTCGGAGCGCGGCATGGGTGCTGCCGTCGGCCAGGTGCCGGAATATATCGAAATGGTGGTGCGCTGGTGCAAGGCCAACACCCGCATGCCTGTCATCACCAAGCTGACACCCAACATCACCGATGTGCGCAAGCCGGCGCGGGCCGCGCTCGCCGGCGGCACCGACGCGGTGTCGCTGATCAACACCATCAACTCGATCACTGGTGTCGACCTCGACTCCTTCGCGCCGCAGCCGACCATCGACGGCAAGGGCTCGCATGGCGGCTATTGCGGCCCTGCGGTGAAGCCGATCGCCATGAATATGGTGGCCGAGATCGCGCGCGATCCGGAAACGCATGGGCTGCCGATCTCCGGCATTGGCGGCATCACCACCTGGCGTGACGCCGCCGAATTCATGGCGCTCGGCGCCGGCAATGTGCAGGTGTGCACGGCGGCGATGACCTATGGCTTCAAGATCGTGCAGGAGATGATCGCCGGTCTCGAAAACTGGATGGACGAGAAGGGCCACCGCTCGCTCGACGACATTGTCGGCCGCGCCACGCCCAATGTCACCGACTGGCAGTATCTCAACCTCAACTATGTCGCCAAGGCGCGTATCGACCAGGACGCCTGTATCAAATGCGGCCGCTGCCACATCGCCTGCGAGGACACCTCGCATCAGGCGATCACCAGCATGGTCGACGGCCTCAGGCATTTCGAGGTGATCGAGGCCGAATGCGTCGGCTGCAATCTGTGCGTCAATGTCTGCCCGGTCGAGAACTGCATCACCATGGAGCCGCTGGCGGTCGGCGTGATGGACCAGCGCACCGGCAAGCCGGTGTCGCCGATCTACGCCAACTGGACGACGCACCCGAACAACCCGATGGCCAAGGTGGCGGCGGAGTAGGGGTTTTCGTTCGCAGAATTTGGGTTCCTCGCCCCACGAAGTGGGGAGAGGTGGCCCGGCGAAGCCGGGACGGAGAGGGGCCTTCGGGACGACTGGGAACTGCCCAAGGCTCCTGATCGCCTGCCTATCTGCTCGCGTCTCATTCTTCACCGGTTCTGACTTCGTAGAGGTCGTCCCCCTCTCCGTCCCGGCTTCGCCGGGCCACCTCTCCCCCGCTTCGCGGGGTGCGAGGAACCCAAGTCCTGTGAAGCCATCACGAATATCGGGACACCTCCATTTCCCTATTGCAGATAAAAAATATCCACGATAAAAGATATCCATGGATAGGAGATCGGTCCCATGAAGCTGGGCGAGGGCGTTGAAGCGGCGATCCATTGCGCGGCCACGCTGGCGAGCGTCGAGGGCAACAGCACCATGCCAGGTGCGGCCCTGGCAGAGGCGTTCGGCCTGTCGCCGAGCTATCTCCTGAAGCATCTCAACATGCTGACCGCCGCGCGCATCCTGGAATCGGTGCCGGGGCCGGCGGGTGGCTATAGGCTGGCGAGGCCGGCCGAACGCATCACGCTGCTCGACATCGTGCTGGCGGTCGAAGGGCGCGAGCCGGCATTTCGTTGCGGCGAGATCCGCCGCAACGGCCCGGTCAAGCTCGATGCATCCGCCTATGTCAAACCCTGCGGCATCAATGCCGCGATGCTGAAAGCCGAGCGCGCCTATCGGGCGGCGCTCGCCGAAACAAAGCTGTCCGACATCGTGGCGGATTACGCGGCAGAGGGCGATCCGAGATCCTTTGCCGCGAGCTGCGCCTTCGTGGCGCGCCACCAGCGGCCACAGAAACCCAGTTCAACCCCGCAAACCCCAAAGCAGATGTGAAAGGACATCAAGATGAAACAGAGGATGCAATTTTACGCCAAGGCGCCCGAGATCATGAAGGCGGTGTCGGCGCTCAACAAGGCGGTCGACGAATGCGGGCTCGAGGTCAGCCTGCTGCACCTGATCAAGCTCAGGGCTTCGCAGATCAATGGCTGTTCCTTCTGCGTCGAGATGCACAGCCGCGAGGCGCGGCGCGATGGTGAAACCGAGCAGCGGCTCTATCTCGTCGCGGCCTGGAAGGAATCGCCGCTGTTTTCCGCGCGTGAGCGCGCCGCCTTCGCCTGGACGGAAGCCGTGACGCTGATCGCCAACAATGGCGTGTCGGATGAGCTTTATGCGCGCACGCTGGAGCATTTCTCGGAAGAGGAACTGGTCAAGCTGTCCGTCGCGCTCGGCATGATCAACACCTGGAACCGGCTGTGCATTCCGTTCCACGCCATTCATCCGATGCCGGCCGCCAAGGCGGCCTGATTGTCCTGATGTGTTTGGGAGCGCCGTCGGGGAGGCGGCGCTCCAACTGTTTTCAAAGGGAGCGTTTGATGCCTGTCGATTTGCCTTCGAGTTTATTGTTTCTCGGCCGCCTGTTGCTTGGCGCCGCCTTCGTCTTCGCCGGCCTGCGCAACATCCAGAACGCGGCTTTCCTGACCGGGCTGATGGCCGCGCGCGGCGTGCCGCAGGCGCGGCTGGCGCTGTGGGCCGGCATCGTGCTGCAGGTTATTGCCGGCGCCCTGGTGATGGCCGGCCTGTGGACCGCGATCGCCTGTGCGGTGCTGGTGCTGTTCCTGATCGTCGCCACGCCGATGTTCCACAATTTCTGGGACCATCAGGGCCCAGACCGCGCCGCGCGCATCAACGGCTTCGTCGGCAATGTCGCGCTGAGCGGAGGGTTCCTGACGCTGATCGCGCAGTCGCTCTGAAGGGCGGAGTCACGCGGCAAATCGCAAGCCGCCATCGCAGGTCAGCACCTGGCCAGTCATGAAACCGTTGGAAACAAGGAAGGCTATCGCCGAGGCGACGTCCTCGGCGCGGCCGATCCTGCCCACAGGCGTCTTGCCGGCATATTCGGCAAAGACCGCCTGCCGCTGTTCGTCGGGCAAAAAATCCCACCACGGCGTGTCGATGACGCCGGGCGCCACGACGTTGACGCGCAGCGGCTTCAGCTCGACAGCCAGGATCGGTGTCACGGTCAGCAGCATACCGTTGACGGCACCGATGCCGGCGACGCCGGGCATGGTGACCTGAGCCGACACCGCCGATATGAAGGTGACCGATCCCGATCTGTTGAGCGTCGGCAATGCCGCCTGCAGGCAGGACAGTTGCGGCCGCACCTTCTCCTCGACGCCGCTGCCGATGTCGGCAAGGTCGAGCGTCGCGAAGGGGCCAAGGCCCTTGCCGCCGCTCGCCGCCAGAACGAGGTGGTCGAACGGGCCGAGGCGCTCGAAGAACTGACGGACCTCATCCGGCTTGGACGCATCGAACGCCACCTTGTCGGCAGCACCGCCAAGGCTCTTCCAGGCGCTGTTGAGCTTGTCCTGGTTGCGCCCGGTGATCGTCACCTTCATGCCGGGACCAATCAGCTTGCGCGCGGTCGCCAGGCCGATGCCGGACGAGCCGCCGATGATGACTGTGTGTTCGGTTCTGTCGGTCATGAGTGTTGTTCCTTCGATTTTGAGGAGGCCGGGCCGACAAGGTCGAGGCTCAGGCTTCGCAATTGCTGTCTTGCCCTGGCGTCGTAGGCCTGGGCGTCGGCGCGAGATTCGCGCAGGCCGTCGAAATAGAGGCCAGCGCGTCCTTCGAGCGCGGGTGAGGTGGCGAGATTGACGATGGCATCGGCGCCGGTCTCCACCGAACTCCATGGCGTCACGCCTGCCTGCCGGACCATGGTCGTGTCCATGTAGCTCGCCGGATGCAGCGCATTGACGGTGACCCCGGTGCCTTTCAACTGTTCCGCCAGATCGACGGTGAACAGGATCTGCGCCAGCTTGCTCTGGCAGTAGGCGCGCACGCCGCTATAGCCATGGGTCAGCATGACATCGCCGAAATCGATCGCCTGCTGGCCGGCCGAGGCGACATTGACGATGCGCGCCGGCACGCTGGCCTTCAGCAGCGGCAGAAGCTCCGCGGTCAGCAGGAAACCGGCGAGATAGTTGACCGCGAAGCGCAGTTCGTAGCCGTCGGCGCTGATCTGTCGTTTGGCGCCTGCCGTACCGATGCCGGCATTGTTGATGAGGATGTCGAGCCGGTTCGTCCTGGCGCGGACAGCTTCGGCGAGGCGGCGAACTTCGGCCAGCGAGGCGAGGTCGGCGGCGAAGAACTCGGCCTTGCCGCCAGCGGCTTCGATTTCGGCAACCGCTGCCTTGCCGCGCGCCGCATCGCGACCGTGCACCAGCACGCGGGCGCCGGCGGCACCCAGCCTTTGTGCCACGACGCGACCGACGCCGTCGGTCGAGCCGGTGATGAGGATTGTCTTGTCTTTCAGGTCCATGTCCAGAGCCTCCTGTATGTCGCTCTGGACGCAAGATGGGGCATCCGGCTGATCTCAAACAGTTCAAACTTTATCCTGGTATCAGTACTGCTATAATAGGCATCATGGATGCTCCCACTCACTCCGCTGAAGACAGCCGCCGGCGCGAGCTCGGCGCTTTCCTGCGTTCGCGCCGCGAAAGGCTGACACCCTCGGCAACCGGCATCGCGACCGGCCTCAGGCGCCGTACGCCGGGCCTGCGCCGCGAAGAGGTGGCGATGATCGCCGGCGTCGGCACCACCTGGTACACCTGGCTGGAACAGGGCAGGGACGTGCGCCCTTCCGTGGAGGTGCTGACAGCGCTGTGCGGGGCGCTGCGGCTCGACGCCGCCGAGAAGCGGCATCTTTTCACGCTTGCCGGCCGCCAGCAGCCGGAGCGCCGCCGAATCGCGGCAGGAAAGGTCGAAGGCCCCTTGCTGCATATGTTGCAAAGCCTTGTCCTGCAGCCCGCCTATGTCGTCGGCCCGCGCTGGGACGTGCTGGCATGGAATGCCGGCGCCGTTGCCATTTTCGGCGACTATGGCCAGCTGGAGGGTGACGCCCGCAACATCATTCACGGCGTGTTCACCGATCCGCACCGGCGGCATTTGCTGGTCGACTGGGAGCAGCTGGCGCGTGCAACCCTTGCCGCGTTCCGCGCCGAGAGCGCAAAGTATGTCGGCGATCCGGATTTCGAGCGGCTGATTGCATTGATGATGCGCTCCAGTCCCGAATTCCGGGAATGGTGGCCGCAACGTGATGTCGTGCACCGCCTGTCCGGCATGAAGCATCTGCGCCACCCGATCGCCGGCGCGATGGTTTTCGAGCATATGAGCCTGTCGATCGATGATGGCTCGGACATGAAGCTGATCGTCTACACGCCGCTCGCCGAGCAGAACTCGATCGCCAAGCTGCGGACGCTGCTGGACGCGCTGCCGGCGGAGCGGCGCAGCGCCTGAGATTGGCTGGCGGCAGCCCCTCAACGTCGTCATCCACGGGCGGAGCGGGAGCGAAGCGGACGCGGAGACCCGAGGATCCATGCCGGGACGTTTGCCGAAGAGTGCTACGGAGCAGAATTTGTACCGTTGCGGCGCGTTGAAGTCGCGGCATGGATTCTAGGGTCTGCGCCGCGTCGCTTCGCTCCTTGCTTCGCCCTAGAATGACGAAACCATTTACCCCTTCGGCTTCAGCCCATCCAGAAACAATTGCTCCAGGAATCTCGCCGCATCTTCGAAGCGGCCGTCGCCGCCACGGTTCGGTCCCAGCACGGCGCGGACCTGGACGTCGAAATCGGCATAATGCTGCGTCGTTGCCCAGATCGAGAAGATCAGGTGCCAGGGGTCGGTCCTGGCGATCTTGCCGGCGCGCATCCAGCCCTTGATGACGGCGGCTTTCTCGTCGACCAGCGTTTTCAGTTCGCCGGCCAGCAGCGGCATGATGCGCGGCGCGCCTTGCAGGATCTCGTTGGCGAACAGGCGGCTCTCGCGCGGGAAGTCGCGCGCCATTTCGAGCTTGCGCCTGATGTAGCTCCTGAGTTCGGTCATCGGATCGCCGATGTCGTCGAGCTCGCGCAACGGCGCCAGCCAGGTGTCGAGCAGGCGCTGCATCAATGTCTCGTGAATGTCCTCCTTGCGGCGGAAGTAATAGAGCAGGTTCGGCTTCGACATGCCGGCCGCTTCGGCGATCTGGTCGATGGTCGAGCCGCGAAAACCGTTGGTCGAGAACACCTCGAGCGCTGCCTCCAGGATGAGTTCGCGCTTTTCCTGCTGGATGCGTGTGCGGCGAGGGGCTTCCGTGCCGGTGTTCACCGTTGCGCACCCTCATGTTGGCGGTCATCTGGACCAATTCTCTGGACCAGTTTTTCCCTAGGCTGTGGAACGCACTTCAGGAGCCGCATTTCCGCTAGTAATCCCTTGACCGCCGACAGGGCGGTGCTAACGTTTGTCCAATCGGTCAAAAATTTGCGTAGCATGAAAACGGCGCAAAGACCAAGCGTTGGACGCACCGAAACAGGTTACAAGGGGAAGTCTTGGTCATGTCCAACCGGCTGAAAGTCACGCCGAACGATCTCAGCGCATTCTGGATGCCGTTCACGGCAAACCGGCAATTCAAGCAGGCGCCACGCATGTTCGTGTCCGCCAAGGACATGCACTACACGACCAGCGATGGCCGCAAGGTGCTCGACGGCACCGCCGGTCTGTGGTGCGTCAATGCCGGCCACTGCCGGCCGAAGATCACCGAGGCGATCCAGCATCAGGCCGCCGAACTCGACTACGCGCCGGCCTTCCAGATGGGCCATCCCATCGTGTTCGAACTGGCGAACCGCCTGGTCGACCTGGCGCCCAAGGGCATGGACCATGTCTTCTTCACCAATTCCGGTTCGGAATCGGTCGAGACCGCGCTGAAGATGGCGATCGCCTATCACCGGGTGAAGGGCGAGGGCTCGCGCACCCGCCTCATCGGCCGCGAGCGCGGCTATCACGGCGTCAATTTCGGCGGCATCTCGGTCGGCGGCATCGTCTCCAACCGCAAGATGTTCGGCACGCTGCTCGGCGGCGTCGACCACATGCCGCACACGCATCTGCCGGAGAAGAACGCCTTCTCCAAGGGCGTGCCGGAATATGGCGCCGAGCTTGCCAACGAGCTGGAGCGCATCGTTGCCCTGCATGACGCCTCGACCATCGCCGCCGTCATCGTCGAGCCGGTCGCCGGCTCCACCGGCGTCATCCTGCCGCCCAAGGGCTATCTGCAGAAGCTGCGCGAAATCTGCACCAAGCACGGCATCCTGCTGATCTTCGACGAGGTCATCACCGGTTTCGGCCGTCTCGGCGCGCCGTTCGCCGCCGACTATTTCGGCGTCACGCCCGACATCATGACCACCGCCAAGGGCGTCTCCAACGGCGTCATCCCGATGGGTGCGGTGTTCGTGAAGAAGGAAATCCACGACGCCTTCATGACCGGCCCGGAGCACATGATCGAGTTCTTCCACGGCTACACCTATTCGGGCAATCCGATTGCCTGTGCCGCCGCACTCGGCACGCTCGACACCTACAAGGAAGAGGGCCTGCTGACGCGTGGCGAGGAACTGGCGCCCTATTGGGAAGATGCGCTGCATTCGCTGAAGGGCGAGCCGCATGTCATCGATATCAGGAACATCGGCCTGATCGGCGCGATCGAACTGGCGCCGATCGCCGGCAGCCCGACCAAGCGGGCCTTCTCGGCCTTCGTCAAGGCGTTCGAGCGCGGCGCGCTGATCCGCACCACCGGCGACATCATCGCGCTGTCGCCGCCGCTGATCATCACCAAGGGCCAGATCAACGAACTGATCGACCATGTGCGTGAAGTGCTGCGGTCGATAGACTAATCTGTTTCCATCGGCCGGGCGGCGGGAACCCCCCCCCGGCCGATGTCATGAGTGAGAGGATGTTGAATGGCCGCACCCGGCGAGAATCTGCGAATCAATTCAGACCGTTTGTGGGATTCCATCATGGAGATGGCGAAGATCGGCCCCGGCATTGCCGGCGGCAACAATCGCCAGACCGTGACCGATGAGGACGGCGAGGGCCGGCATCTGTTCAAGCGCTGGTGCGAGGCAGCCGGGCTCGAAATGGGCGTGGACGAGATGGGCACCATGTTTGCCCGCCGCGAAGGCACCGATCCCAGCCTGCCGCCGGTCTATGTCGGCAGCCATCTCGATACGCAGCCGACCGGCGGCAAGTATGATGGCGTGCTCGGCGTGCTTGGCGGGCTGGAAGTCGTGCGCTCGCTGAACGATCTCGGCATCAAGACCAAGCATCCGATCGTTGTCACCAACTGGACCAACGAGGAAGGCTCGCGCTTTGCCCCGGCGATGATGGCGTCCGGCGTGTTCGCCGGCGTGCTCGACCAGGCCGATGTCTACGAACATACCGACAAGCAGGGCAAGAAATTCGGCGAAGAGCTGGAGCGCATCGGCTGGAGGGGCACCGAGAAGGTCGGCGACCGCAAGATCCACGCCTTCTTCGAACTGCATATCGAGCAGGGGCCGATCCTCGAGGACGAAGGCATCGACATCGGCGTCGTCACCCATGGCCAGGGCCTGAAATGGCTGCAGGTGACGCTGACCGGCAAGGAAGCCCATACCGGCTCGACGCCGATGCCCAAGCGCCGCAATGCAGGGCTCGGCATGGCGCGGGTGATCGAGCTGGTGCACGAGATCGCCATGGACTACCAGCCCGACGCCGTCGGTGCGGTCGGCCACATGGAGGTGTTTCCCAACTCGCGCAACATCATCGCCGGGCGCACCGTGTTCACCATCGACATCCGCTCGCCGGAAAAGGAAGTGCTGGACGCGATGGACGGCCGCATTCGCGAAGGCATCGACACGATCTGCGAGGCGCTCGACATCCAGTACAAGGTCGAACAGGTCGGCGCGTTCGACCCGGTGACCTTCGATGCCGGTTGCGTGAAGGCGATCCGCGATGCCGCCGACCGCCTCGGCTATACGCACCGCAACATCGTCTCGGGTGCTGGCCATGACGCCTGCTGGATCAACCGCGTGGCGCCGACCGCCATGGTGATGTGCCCTTGCGTTGACGGGTTGTCACACAACGAGGCTGAAGAGATCACCAAGGAATGGGCCTCGGCGGGCGCCGACGTGCTGTTCCACGCGGTGGTGGAGACGGCTGTCATCGTGGAGTGAGCTTAGAGATTTACCTTCCAAACGCCGCTCGTAAAGAAGCGCGAAGAGAACAAGGGAACAAGAAAATGACCAAAGTCATCAAGAACGGCACCGTCGTTACCGCCGACCGCACGTGGAAGGCCGATGTGCTGTCCAGCCACGGCAAGATCGTCGCCATCGGTTCGGACCTGCATGGCGACCACGAGTACGACGCCACCGGCTGCTATGTCATGCCGGGCGGCATCGACCCGCACACCCATCTCGAAATGCCGTTCATGGGCACCTATTCGGCTGACGATTTCGAATCCGGCACGCGCGCCGCGCTTGCCGGCGGCACCACGATGGTGGTCGATTTCTGCCTGCCGGCGCCGCAGCAATCGCTGCTCGAAGCTTTGCAGATGTGGGACAACAAGACCTCCAAGGCTGCCTGCGATTATTCCTTCCACATGGCCATCACCTGGTGGGGCAAGCAGGTGTTCGACGAGATGGCCACAGTCGTCGACAAGGGCATCACCTCGTTCAAACACTTCATGGCCTACAAGGGCGCGCTGATGGTGGATGACGACGAGATGTACGCGTCGTTCCAGCGCTGCGCCGACCTTGGCGCACTGCCGCTGGTGCATGCCGAAAATGGCGACGTGGTTGCGGCCCTGTCGCAGAAACTGCTCGCCGCGGGCAACAACGGCCCCGAAGGCCACGCCTATTCGCGTCCACCGGAAGTGGAAGGCGAGGCAACCAACCGCGCCATCATGATCGCCGACATGGCCGGTGTGCCGCTCTATGTCGTCCATGTCTCCTGCGAACAGGCACACGAGGCCATCCGCCGGGCACGGCAGAAGGGCATGCGCGTCTTCGGCGAGCCGCTGGTCCAGCATTTGACGCTCGATGAAAGCGAATATTTCAACAAGGACTGGGACCATGCGGCGCGCCGCGTGATGAGCCCGCCCTTCCGCAACAAACTGCATCAGGATTCGCTATGGGCCGGCCTGCAGGCCGGATCGCTGCAGGTTGTCGCGACCGACCATTGCGCCTTCACAACCAAGCAGAAACGCAACGGGATCGGCGACTTCACCAAGATCCCCAACGGCACCGGCGGGCTCGAAGACCGTATGCCGGTGCTGTGGACCACGGGCGTCAATACCGGGCGGCTGACGATGAACGAGTTCGTCGCGGTGACCTCGACCAACATCGCCAAGATCCTCAACATGTATCCGAAAAAGGGCGCCATCGTCGAAGGCGCCGACGCCGACATCGTCGTCTGGGATCCCAGCGCCAAGAAAACCATCACCTCGAAAAAGCAGCAGTCGGTCATCGACTACAATGTCTTCGAAGGCGTCGAGGTGACCGGCCTGCCGCGCTTCGTGTTTTCGCGTGGCGAACTGTCGATCGAGGAGGCCGAGGTGAAGGCCAAGCCCGGCCACGGCCAGTTCGTCGGCCGCGAGCCGAACGCGGCGGTCAACCGGGCGCTGTCGACGTGGAAAGACATCACCGCGCCGCGCAAGGTCGAACGGTCAGGCATTCCGGCGACCGGGGTCTGAGCTTGGCGCGTTCGGCCGCGCTCATCTCGGTGGTCCTGGCGGCAGTTGCCGGTGGTCCGGCAAGTGCGGCCAGCGTGCTGGCCGGCTCCTGGGGCAATGATGTCGGCTGTGCCGGCGTCAAGGCCGGATATCAGGACAGCAATGCCTATATCCTGCTGACGGCAGAAGGCATCGAGACCTATGGCAGCGGTTGCCGGTTCGAGCAGCAATTGACGACGGCGCTGGGTGCGCAATCGCTGCGTTCGACCTGTTCCGCCGAGGGCGAGGCGGGGACGACGATCGAAACAATTGTGGTCACCAACAAGGGAGAGGATGGTTTCTTCGTCACCATTCCCGGCCTTGAGGAACTGGGGCCGCTGCAATCATGTTCTTGACGTTTTGACCATCGGGATCTGGGGGATGAGCATGCGCGGTTTTGGTTTGTCTGTTGCGATGGTTCTTGTGCTGATGGCGGGGCAGGCTTCTGCGGCAGGCATCGATCTGTCGAAACCCTATGGCGACAAATATGGCTGCATCAACCGCAACGGCCAGGAAGTCGCCGCCGATCAGATGCTGCTTTTGACCGACAAGGAATTGATCACCGCCGCCAGCGCCTGCACGTTCACGAAAACGCAAGCGCAGGCTGACGGATCGCTCGTGGTGACGGCGACATGTGAGGCGGAAGGCGAAGAGGGACAGGAGCCGACCAATTTCACCATCAAGCGCAGTGCCAAGAACACCAAGAAGCTGACGATCGCCGATGCGGACGGCAATGTGATGGGGGAAGTCTCGCGGTGCAAATGACGACGATCCCGTCAGCGTCAGGCGACCAGCGCATCCAGTTCCGGCAGCAGGACGACGCTTTCCTGCTCGTTGGGATCGGTGCGGGCAATGACGGCCGAGGACGGGGCGTTGCTCAGATTGGCCGGCAGATGCGGCACGCCGGCCGGAATGTAGAAGAGGTCGCCGGCCTTGACGACGATGTGGTGCTCGAGCCGGTCACCGTACCAGGTATGGACCTCGCCGGAGAGCACATAGATCGCCGTTTCATGGTTCTCATGCAGATGCGCCTTGGCGCGGGCACCGGGCGGCATGGTGAGCACGTGCATGCAGATGCCGGAGGAGCCGACCGACTCCGTGGCGATGCCGGCGAAATAGGTCAATCCCTGCTTGCCTTCATAAGTGCTTTCAGGGCGGATAAGATGACAAGTGGGTTTGGGCGACATCGGGGAACTCCGGGCGTCGATCTGAGTGGGACAAGACCAATGGGACTGGGCGAGTGGAAAACAACATCGCGATAAAAGCAATCGGATTCCAGCCGGCGCCGCTGTGGCGGGAACAGGCAGGCAGCGGCCGATGACAGGGATTTCGCCAGCCGTCGTCGCGGCAAGCAAACTTGGCCTCACCTTCCAGACCAATGATGGGCCCGTCCAGGCGCTGTCCAATGTCGACCTGACGATCGGCAAGGGGGAGTTCGTCTCCTTCATCGGGCCGTCTGGCTGCGGCAAGACCACCTTGCTGCGCGTCATCGCCGATCTGGAGAAGCCGACCTCGGGGACGATCTCGGTCAACGACATGACGCCGGAACAGGCGCGCGAGAAGCGCGCCTATGGCTATGTCTTCCAGGCGGCTGCGCTGTTTCCCTGGCGCACGATCGAACGCAATGTCGCGCTGCCGCTGGAGATCATCGGCCTCTCCAAGGCCGAGCAGGCCGAGCGCATCAAGCGGACAATGGAGCTCGTCAACCTCTCCGGATTCGAGAAGAAGTACCCCTGGCAGCTGTCCGGCGGCATGCAGCAGCGCGCCTCGATCGCCCGCGCGCTGGCCTTCGACGCCGACCTGCTTTTGATGGACGAGCCGTTCGGGGCGCTGGACGAGATCGTGCGCGACCACCTCAACGAACAATTGCTGGAGCTGTGGGGGCGAACGAACAAGACCATCTGCTTCGTCACCCACTCCATTCCGGAAGCTGTGTACCTCTCGACGCGCATCGTCGTCATGTCGCCGCGGCCCGGCCGGGTCAGCGACATCATCGAATCGACACTGCCAAAGGAAAGGCCACTCGATATCCGTGAAACGCCGGAGTTTTTGGCGATCGCCGCGCGCGTGCGTGATGGGTTGCGGGCAGGGCACAGCTATGATGATTGAGCGGGGCGAGGATTGGGTTCCTCCTCTCCCCACCGGGGAGAGGGTGGCCGCGAAGCGGCCGGGTGAGGGGGCGGCGCCGACGCATCCAACCAAGAGGAAGGCCGGGGTCACGGAGCGCGCCCGAGAGCTGCGGCTTGACGAAACCAAGGCCGAATACCGGCTTTGGGGTGAGTTACGGGACCGTCACCTCAACGGCTATAAGTTCGTAAGGCAAGTGCCACTCGGGCCGTTCTTTGCAGACTTTCTCTGCCGCGAGAAGAGCTTGATCGTCGAAATCGATGGCAGCCAACATGCCGAGTCCCTGACTGATGAAAACAGAACAACTTGGCTAAACAGCCATGGTTATTCTGTCCTTCGCTTCTGGAATCACGAGGTTCTGGCGGAACGGCGGGCGGTTCTGGATACAATATTAGCGGTGCTTGAGGGGCAGATACACTCCCCCTCACCCGGCCTTCGCTTCGCTCCGGCCACCCTCTCCCCGGCGGGGAGAGGAGAAGGGGAGCGCTAGATGGACACCTTCCGCGACAAACTCATCCCTGTCACCTCGATCCTCGCCGGCGTGGTCGTGCTCTGGTACGTCATGGCCGTCATCCTCAACGCGCCGTTCCAGCGCGATCTCGACACCCGTGCCAACGAAACCTCCGGCACCGTCGAATTCATCGGCAAGACGCTGGCGCAGCCGAAGCCGACGCTGCCGGCGCCGCATCAGGTGGCGGTGAACTTCTTCGAGAACACCTTCCTGCGGCCCATCAATTCGAACCGCAGCCTCGTCTACAATGCCTGGGTGACGCTGTCGTCGACGCTGCTCGGCTTTGCCTTCGGCACAGCACTCGGCATCATCATTGCCGTCGGTATCGTGCATGTGGCGACGCTCGACCGCAGCCTGATGCCGTGGATCATCGCCTCGCAGACGATTCCGATCCTGGCGGTGGCGCCGATGATCATCGTCGTGCTGGCGGCGGTCGGCATTACCGGGCTGATCCCGAAGGCGATGATCTCGACCTATCTGTCGTTCTTCCCGGTCACCGTCGGCATGGTCAAGGGGCTGCGCTCGCCCGAGATCATGCATCTCGACCTGATGCACACCTACAATGCCAGCGCTTCGCAGACTTTCTGGAAACTGCGCGTGCCGGCCTCGGTGCCGTTCCTGTTCACCTCGATGAAGGTGGCGGTGGCGGCAAGCCTCGTCGGCGCCATTGTCGGCGAACTTCCGACCGGTGCGGTCGCTGGCATCGGCGCCAAGCTGCTCGCCGGCGCCTATTACAGCCAGTCCATCGACATCTGGTCGGCGCTGGTCGCCGGTTCGATCGTGGCGGCACTGCTGGTCATGGTGGTCGGCATTGCCGGCCGCCTGGTCGACCGTGCCATGGGCGGGAGGCCGGCATGAACTGGCTGAAACCCTCCTGGCAAGCGGTGCTGGCGGTCGTGTTGTGCCTGATCGCGGTGGCGCTCGGCGCGATCGCCGCGCCAAAAGTAGATCCGCTGGCCGAGCCAGCCGGAACGTTGATCCATCCCTATGCAACGACAAGCTGGCTGATCTTCGGCGTGCTGCTTCTCGCTGCTCTGATCTCCATGGCCAGAATACCGTCCATCGTCGAAGCTGTCGTGCTTTTCATCGGCGCGCATCTCGTCGCCTGGCTGCTGATCGGTGGCATCGCTGGCTTCGAAGGTCAGGCACGGGCCTCGTATTTCCTGCTGCTCGCGGCTGCCTGGCTGCTAGGTTGGCGCTGCGTGGCCGTTCTGTCCGGGCTTCGCCCGATGGCGAACTGGGCGCGGACGGCCTTTCGTCTGATCATTCCCACCATCTTCGGCGCCTGGATACTGATCATTTGGGAAGCGGTGACGCGGGGCGCCGGCATTCCCTTCATCCTGTTGCCGCCGCCGAGTGCGATTGGCGTGCGCATCGCCAACTCCCTGCCGGTGCTCGGCGCCGATGTCCGGCAGACCATCTTCAAGGCGGTGATCTTCGGCTATGTCGTCGGCAGCGGCGCCGGCTTCATCACCGCGGTCCTTGCCGACCGCGTGCCGTTCCTGCGGCGCGGGCTCTTGCCGATCGGCAACATGGTTTCGGCGCTGCCGATCATTGGCGTCGCGCCGATCATGGTGATGTGGTTCGGCTTCGACTGGCAGTCCAAGGCGGCTGTCGTCATCATCATGACCTTCTTCCCGATGCTGGTGAACACGGTCGCCGGGCTGGCCGCCTCGGGCCATATGGAGCGCGACCTGATGCGCACTTATGCGTCGGGCTACTGGCAGACGCTGCTGAAGCTCAGGCTGCCGGCAGCGGCGCCTTTCATCTTCAACGCGCTGAAGATCAACTCGACGCTGGCGCTGATCGGTGCCATCGTCGCCGAGTTCTTCGGCACGCCCGTCGTCGGCATGGGCTTCCGGATCTCGACCGAGGTCGGGCGGATGAACATCGACATGGTCTGGGCCGAAATCGCAGTTGCAGCACTTGCGGGTTCGGTCTTTTATGGCGTGGTCGCTCTTGTCGAAAGAGCCGTCACGTTTTGGCATCCCTCTGTCCGTGGTGGATAGGGGCGGTGGGTTAAGGGCACTAACTTCAGAGGGTAGAAAAATGAAAAGACTTGTTATTCCCGTTCTGGCCGGCGCGATGTCGCTGGCCGCTTTCCAGGCAATGGCCGCCGACAAGGTGACGTTGCAGCTGAAATGGGTCACGCAGGCCCAGTTTGCCGGCTACTATGTCGCCAAGGCGAAGGGTTTCTATGAAGCCGAGGGCCTCGACGTCGACATCAAGCCGGGCGGCCCGGACATCGCGCCCGAGCAGGTGATCGCCGGCGGCGGCGCCGACGTCATCGTCGACTGGATGGGCGGCGCGCTGGCCGCGCGCGAAAAGGGCGTGCCGCTGGTCAACATCGCCCAGCCGTTCAAGAAGGCCGGCATGGAACTGGTCTGCCCGAAGGATGGCCCGATCAAGACCGAAGCCGACTTCAAGGGCCACACGCTCGGCGTCTGGTTCTTCGGCAATGAATATCCGTTCTACGCCTGGATGAACAAGCTTGGTCTCAAGACCGACGGCGGCAAGGACGGCGTCACCGTGCTGAAGCAGAGTTTTGACGTGCAGCCGCTGATCCAGAAGCAGGCGGATTGCATCTCGGTCATGACCTATAACGAGTACTGGCAGCTGATCGACGCCGGCTACAAGCCGGAACAGCTGACCGTGTTCAACTACTCGGCAATGGGCAACGACCTGCTCGAGGACGGGCTTTATGCGTCTGAAGACAAGCTCAAGGATCCGGCCTTCGCCGACAAGATGGTGCGTTTCGTGCGCGCCTCGATGAAGGGCTGGAAATACGCCGTCGACAACAATGACGAAGCTGCCGGCATCGTCATGGACGGTGGCGGCCAGGACGAGAACCACCAGAAGCGGATGATGAGCGAAGTCGCCAAGCTGATCGACAATGCCGACGGCAAGCTCGATCCGGCGACCTATGAGCGCACCGCCAAGGCGCTGCTCGACCAGAAGATCATCACCAAGGAGCCGAAAGGGGCCTACACCACCGCGATCACCGACAAGGCGATCAAGTAAGCCCAGTCAGCAACTTTCGATTTCGAACGCGGCGCCTCTGGCCAAATGTCAGAGGCGCCGTTCCTTTATGGTGTTCATGACGAAACTGGTCTCGATCGAGGCGACGCATTTCAGCCGCGCGATCTTCTCCTTGATGAAGCGCTCATACTGTTCGAGGTTGCCCGTCACCACCTTCAGCACATAGTCGCGTGAACCGGTGACGAGGTGGCATTCCAGCACCTCTTCCCAGCCGCGGATCGCGTCCTCGAACATGACGATCTCATCCTCGTTCTGGCGGCTGAGGCGGATGGTGGCGATGGCGACCATGCTCCAGCCGAAGGCGGCGGGATCGACCAACGCGGTGTAACCTCTGATGACGCCAGTCTCCTCCAGCCGCCGTACCCGCCTGAGGCAGGGCGACGGCGACAGGCCGATGCGCTCGGCAAGCTCATTGTTGGTGATGCGGGCGTCCGCCCGCAGTTCGCGCAGAATCCTGAGGTCGAAATCATCGGCTATCTTCTGCTGCATTCTTTATCGCTCCAGGCAATTTCTTGCTGACAAGCAGCCATGCAGGGTCGAAAATAGCAAGGACTGGCTGATCGGGATCGCATAAATTGCGGCGCGATATCCCTCGAACGCAGGAAAAGCCATGACCGCGCCACGCCCTTCGAAAACCCATATCGGCAACCACAAGCTCCATCCGGAGACGCTGATGCTGAGCTATGGCTTCGATCCGCAGCTGTCGGAAGGCGCCGTCAAGCCGCCGGTGTTCCTGACCTCGACCTTCGTGTTCAAGTCGGCGGAGGAGGGGCGTGATTTCTTCGATTACACGTCCGGCCGCAAGGAACCGCCGAGCGGCACGGCGTCCGGCCTCGTCTATTCGCGCTTCAACCATCCCAACAGCGAAATCGTCGAGGACCGGCTGGCGATCTATGAGGGGACGGACGCCTGCATCCTGTTTTCATCGGGCATGTCGGCGATCGCCACGACACTGCTCGCCTATGCTCGCCCGGGCGATGTCATCCTGCACTCGCAGCCGCTCTACGGCGGCACCGAGACGCTGCTGACACGCACGCTTTCCGGCTTCGGCATCGGCGCTGTCGGCTTCGCCGACGGTGTCGACGAGAAGGCGGTGCGGGCGGCGGCCGATGCCGCGGTGGCGAAGGGGCGCGTTTCGGTCATCCTGATCGAGACGCCGTCGAACCCGACCAACAGCCTGGTCGATATCGCGCTGATGCGGACAATCGCCGACGAGATCGGCGTCAGGCAAGGATCTGCGCCGATCATCGTCTGCGACAACACGCTGCTCGGTCCGGTGTTCCAGCGGCCGATCGAGCACGGCGCCGATGTCTCGGTCTATTCGTTGACCAAATATGTCGGTGGCCATTCCGACCTGATCGCGGGCGCGGCGATGGGCAGCAAGGCGGTCACCAAGCCGATCAAGGCGCTGCGCGGCGCGATCGGCACACAGCTCGACCCGCATTCCTGCTGGATGCTCGGACGCTCACTGGAGACGCTGTCGATCCGTATGGAGCGGGCCAACGACAATGCGCGTCTGGTTGCCGAATTCCTGCGTGATCATGCCAAGGTCGAGAAGGTGCATTATCTGCCGTTCCTGGACGAGGAGACGCCAGCGGGTCGCGCCTATCTCAGGCAATGCAGCGGCGCCGGTTCGACCTTCTCCTTCGACATCAGGGGCGGAGAGAAGGCGGCTTTCGCCTTTCTCAACGCCTTGCAGATCTTCAAGCTGGCGGTAAGCCTCGGCGGCACGGAGTCGCTCGCCAGCCATCCGGCGGCCATGACCCATTCCGGCATTCCCTTCGACGTGCGCCAGCGCATCGGCGTGCTGGAGACCACGGTCAGGCTGTCGATCGGTGTCGAACATCCGGACGATCTGATCGCCGACCTGACCCAGGCGCTGGCGGCGGTCTGACGGCTCTCTTCTGGAAGCTGGAAGGGGCGGGCGATCGCCCCTTTTTGTTTTCCCGGTCACAAAAACGTGTGCGGGGAAACATTGCGCCGCCCAGCCGTTGCGTTGGAGCATGCGCGCGTCGGGGGACCGTGACCCATGCGACAGCCAATCGGAGGTTCTTTATGCGCACTCATTCTTTCCTGCCGGTATTTTCGGCGCTGGCCATTTCGACCGCTTTCCTGCTCGCATCCCCGGCCATGGCCGAGGTGGTGAAGTACAAGGCGACGCTCGATGGCAGCCAGCAGAGCCCGCCCGTCACCACCAAGGGCAAAGGCACCGCCACGTTCACCTTCGACACCACCAAGAAGAAGCTCAGCTGGGACGTCAAATATTCCGGCCTCAGTGGACCGGCGACGGCAGCGCATATCCACGGCCCGGCTGCGATGGGGGCGAACGCCGGCCCCGTCATCCCGTTCAAAGGCAAGCTCAAGAGCCCCATCAAGGGGTCGGCAACGCTGACGGACGCCCAGGCCGCCGACCTGGCAGCTGGCAACTATTATGTCAACGTCCACACCGCCGCCAACAAGGATGGCGAGATCCGCGGCCAGATCGAAGCGGCGAAGTAGCGCAAACCGCGTCGACAAAAGGGGCGGGCGACCGCCCCCTTTTGGGTTGGATCAAGCCTTGTCGCGGATCTGCGTCATCGTACGGGTCGGCGTGATCGCTTCGGGATCAAGCCTGATTTCGACAATGGCCGGCTTGCCGCTGGCCCGCGCTCGCTCGAAGGCCGGCGCGAAGTCGGCCGTCTTTTCGACCATCTCGCCGTGGCCGCCATAGGCGCGGGCCAAAGCCGCGAAGTCGGGGTTCTTGAGATCTGTGGCGACGACACGGCCGGGATATTCGCGCTCCTGGTGCATGCGGATGGTGCCGTAAATGCCGTTGTTGACGACGATGACGATGATCGGCAGGTCATACTGCACGGCGGTGGCGAACTCCTGGCCGTTCATCAGGAAGCAGCCGTCGCCGGCAAAGGCGACCACGGTGCGATCCGGATAAAGCGCCTTGGCGGCAACGGCCGCCGGCGTACCGTAGCCCATCGAGCCGGACGTGGGCGCCGCTTGCGTGCCGAAGCGACGAGAGCGGTAGAAGCGATGCACCCAAGTGGCATAGTTGCCGGCGCCGTTGGTGAGGATGGCATCTTCCGGCAGAGCCTTTCCCAGATACTCCAGGATCGGACCCATATGGACCGCGCCTGGGCCGGTCTTGGGCGGTGTCGACCATTCCAGATAGGCGGCATGCGCCTTTTCCGTCTCGGCCGCCCATACAGGCTTGGCTGCCGGCTTGCGCTTGGCGAAAGCCTCGACGAAAGCGGCGGGCGAGGCGTTGATCGCCAGCGTTGGCCGGTAGACGCGGCCGAGCTCGCCGGCATCGGCGTGGACATGCACCAGTGCCTGGTCGGGGTAGGGGCTTTTCAGCAGCGTGTAGTCCGAGGAAGGCATCTCGCCCATGCGGCCGCCGATCAACAGCACGACGTCGGCCGCCTTGATCTGCGCCGCCAGCTTCGGATTGATGCCGATGCCGACGTCGCCGGCGTAGTTCGCATGAAGATGGTCGAACAGCATCTGGCGGCGGAAAGAGCAGCCGACGGGGAGCGACCATGTCTCTGATATGGCGCGCATGTGCGCCACAGCTTCCTCATTCCAGCGTGTGCCGCCGAGGATGACGAACGGTCGCTTGGCGCCGTTAAGCAGCCTTTCCAGCGCATCGAGCTCGGCCGCGCCGGGATACGTCTCGACCGGCGTGTAGGGGAGCGCTTCCGGCGCCTCGACTTCGCTGGTCAGCATGTCTTCGGGAAGGGAGATGACGACCGGGCCGGGGCGGCCCGATGTCGCCACGGCGAAAGCGCGGGTAACGAATTCGGGGATACGCGCGGCGTCGTCGATCTCGACTACCCATTTGGCGATGTCGCCGAAGAACCTCTTGTAGTCCACCTCCTGGAACGCCTCGCGCTCCTTGGCGTGGCTGGCGACCTGGCCGATGAACAGGATGAGCGGAACCGAATCCTGCATGGCGATGTGGATGCCGGCCGACGCGTTGGTGGCGCCGGGGCCGCGGGTGACGAAGCAGATGCCGGGCTGGCCGGTCAGCCGACCCTGGCAGTCCGCCATCATGGCCGCACCGCCTTCCTGGCGGCAGACGATGGTGCGGATCGGCGAGTCATGCAGCGCATCGAGCACCGCCAGATAGGATTCGCCCGGCACGCAGAAGATGCGGTCGGTGCCGTTCGCTTCCAGCGCTTCGACGATCAGTTGTCCACCGGTCTTCATTTCGCTGATCTCTCCAGTTCGGCAAGGATTTCTTCGGTGTGCTCGCCCAGGCGCGGCGAGGGGCGTTCATAGACGAGCGGCGTGCCCGACATCACCATCGGCGCGCGTACGGACGGCAGTAGATTGCCATGACCGTCGTCGAGGTCGAGCCGCATGCCGCGCGCGATGGTCTGCGGGTCGGCGAACATCTGGCCGATCGTGTTGATCGGGCTCGCCGGCACGCTTGCCGCTTCCAGCTTTGCCAACAGCGGGTCGCGATCAAAGATCTTCAGCGCCTCGATCATGTGCTCGCGCAGCTTCACCCGGTTGGCGACCCGGGCCGGGTTGGTGGCGAAGTCGGGATTGGCCGACAGTTCGTCCAACCCAACGGCAGCGCAGAATTTGGCGAACTGGCCGTCATTGCCGACCGCCAGGATGATGTGGCCGTCCCGAACCGGCACCACTTCGTAAGGGGCTATGTTCATATGCGCATTGCCCATCTGCACCGGCGACTTGCCGGAGACGAGATAGTTGAGATTCTGGTTGCCGAGCGCCGAGATCTGCGTGTCGAACAGCGCCATGTCGATGTGCTGGCCGTCGCCGGTCTGGTCTGCATGCCGCAACGCGGCCTGGATGGCGATGACGGAATAGAGGCCGGTGAAGATGTCGGAGATGGCGACGCCGGCCTTTTGCGGCTCGCGGCCGACCTCACCGGTGATCGACATCATGCCGGCCATGGCCTGGATGATGAAGTCGTAGCCGGCGCGCGGCGCGTAGGGTCCATCCTGGCCGAAGCCGGTGATCGAGCAATAGACGAGGCGGGGGTTGATCTTGCGCAGGCTGTCATAATCGAGCCCGTACTTCCTCAGGCCGCCGAGCTTGAAGTTCTCGATCAGCACATCCGACGTGGCGACCAGCCGGCGGATGGTTTCCGCACCCTCAGGCGTCGAAAAATCGACTGATATGGAGCGCTTGCCGCGGTTGCAGGAATGGTAGTAGGCGGCCGACAGGTTCTCGCCATCCTTGCCCATGACGAAGGGCGGGCCCCATTTGCGGGTGTCGTCGCCGCCATCGGGGCTTTCGACCTTGATGACATCGGCGCCGAGATCGGCAAGCAATTGCCCAGCCCAGGGCCCGGCGAGGATGCGGGCGAGTTCGACGACGCGGACGCCTTTCAGGGGTGGTTCGGCCATAAATCACCATGATTGCTGCAATCACCGTGATTGCTGCGAAAGCAGAGCCTCTATCAAGCCCGGCATCGGCTGTCACGACCCTTGCGATGGGCCAACGGGTCGGTTCGAAATAGCTATTTCAGCACGCCGTCCGCCCAAGCGGCGAAATCGTCCATGATGATGTCGCGGTTCACCTCGTTCAGGCTTTCATGGCGGGTGTCGGCGTAAACCTTTGAAACCAGATTCGAAAAGCCCATCCTGCGCATGCGATTGGCGAGATGGGTGATGCCCTTGCCGTAGTCCGAGGCAGGGTCCTTTTCACCGCCGACAATCGCGACGGGAAGGCCGCGCCGGATGCCGGCAAAACCGGCGTCCTTGCCGCCATTCAGCGCCATCGAGACCACGTCCTGCCACATCGAGACAGAAGCATCCCAGCCGCACAGCGGATCGGCGATGTATTTCGCCACCTCCGCTTCATCGCGCGACAGCCAGTCGAACAGCGTGCGGTGGTTGGGCACCGCCTTGCCCCAGGCCTGGAAGGTGAGTTTCGGCAGCAGGCGTGACGGGATATCGGAACCAAGCCGCATCCGTTCCCAGGCAAGAATGCCGAGCGCCACCTGCCCAAGCCGACCTTGCGAAAAATTGCCGTTCCAGATCGCGGCGGCATGGACGCGTGGCGAGTGGCCCAGGAGGTAGTTCAACGCCACCGACGCGCCCATCGAATGACCGAAGAGGATCACCGGTAGGTTTGGCTGTTCGCTGGCGATGAGATCATGGATGGCGTCGACATCGGCGATCACCTTGGCCGGGCCATCCCTGTCGGCGAATTTGCCGAGCGGTGCATCGGCGGCCCTGGTCGCGCCGTGACCGCGATGGTCATGGACATAGATGTGGAAGCCGCGAGGCCCGAGGAAATCGGCGAAGCGGGCATAGCGCGCGGCGTGCTCGGCCAGGCCATGATTGATCTGGACGACGGCGCGTGGCTTGCCTTCAGCCTGCCTGACGAAAAGGTTGAGGTCGGCACCGGTCGGTGAGCGGACCATGCGTTGTTGATTAAAGGGCATGGCCGCCTGGTCTCTCCCTCATTTTATCGTTGTTGGCTTTGTTTGCGCCGGTGCCGG
Source organism: Mesorhizobium sp. AR02 (assembly GCF_024746835.1). Classification (NCBI taxonomy): domain Bacteria; kingdom Pseudomonadati; phylum Pseudomonadota; class Alphaproteobacteria; order Hyphomicrobiales; family Phyllobacteriaceae; genus Mesorhizobium; species Mesorhizobium sp. AR02. The sequence continues at coordinate 5,661,738 of NZ_CP080531.1, forward strand.
TTTGGCGTCAATCCACACCAACTGCTTTTGCGCGACGATGTTTCTTGCGTTTGACCAGCAAAATATCGCAATTCTGACATGGAGACAGAGACAGTCTGTCGGCCACTTTCTTCAACCGGGGATTCTCATGCGCATTGGTGTCGTTTTCGGATTGGCCATGCTGGCGGTGTCGCTGGCCGGCGCGGCGCATGCCGACGTGAAGATGAGCGGCACCTTCGTTGCCGACGCTGCCTGTCCGGCAACGCAGGCCATCAAGAACGGCAAGAACCCTGGCAACGTCTCGACCGATGCCGGACAGAGCTACCAGCTGCTTGCCGGCAACAAGGATGCGCCGACGCATTATCTGATCCAGGTGCCGGGCGCCGATCCGGAACGCCGCTGGGTAAAGGTCACTTGCGGCCATCTGTCGGGCAGCAGTGCCGCGACGGTGCCGGCGGCACCTGGCGGACAAGGCAAGCCGGCCCCATCGGGAAAACCCGAATATGTCTTCGCGCTGAGTTGGCAGCCGGCTTTTTGCGAGACCAAGTCGAGCAAGACCGAATGCAGGGCGCAGAACCCGAACGAGTTCGATGCCACCAACTTCACCTTGCACGGCCTGTGGCCGCAGCCGAACGGCAATTTCTATTGCCAGGTGGCGGCAAGCGACAAGGCCAACGACAATCCGGCTCACTGGAAGGATCTTCCGCCGGTCAATCTGGACGCCGGCACCCGCAAGGAGCTCGATCAGGTGATGCCGGGCACGGCCTCCCAGTTGGAACGGCATGAATGGATCAAGCACGGTACCTGCTACGGCAAGAGCCAGCAGGAATACTTCTCCGATGCGCTCGGCCTGATGCGACAGGTCAACAGCTCGCCGGTGCGCGAACTCTTCGCCAAGACCATTGGCGGCAAGCTGACGGCAGACCAGATCCGCGGCGCCTTCGACACCGCCTTCGGCGCCGGGGCAGGGGATCGCGTGCGGGTGTCCTGCGTCATCGATCCTTCGAACGGCCGGCGGCTGATCGGCGAACTGACGCTCGGCCTTGCCGGGCCGATCGGCCCGAACAGCTCGTTGAAGGACCTGCTGCTGGCCTCGGTGCCGACCAACAAGGCCGGTTGTCCGACAGGCACCGTTGACGCGATCGGGTTCCAGTAAGGACGTCGCGGGCTTTCGGTACGCCCTTGACGGCTGTCGCCGGCCAGTGAAGTGGTGCTATGCTGTCCCCGGCATCATTGAACGGGGGCGGCAATGAATGGCATGACAAGCAGTGCGCTGGCGCGGCTCGCCTTCTGGGCCAAGGGCATGGTTTCGATCAACGATGCCCGGATGGAGTGGCCGGGCTTTTCCTATAGCGATGCCGAGTGGGCGCGCATGCGCACGCTGTCCGAGCCGATCGGCACCGGCACCTATCAGCTGTTCACGATCGTCAACGCCGTGATCTTCATCGCCATCGCGGCCATCGGCATGTTCGGCGTCTTCCTGCCGCTGGCGACGCTGCTGTTTCCAATACCGGCGCAAACCAGCGCGCTGAAGTTTTCGCTGCTTCTGGCCGCTTGCGCCTTCCTCATCATCGGGCTCGGCCTGCCGATCTCGATGCGCCTCTCGGCCATGCTGGTGGGCGGCAAGACGGTGCGCGCGGCGCTGGTCCCCGCATCGGGCGATGAGGCGCTGGCCGCAAAAGTGTCCTGGCAGATCAACCGCATCATGCTGATCATGTGTGGGCTGCTGGTGCCGGGCATTCTTTTGTTCATCGCCTATGACATCCAGGCCGGACCGATCATCACCGCGCTGAAATGGCTGGCGATCGCGCTGATGGCGGTCTCGACGCTGACCGGCATCCGGCGCCAGAGAAAGTCGTAGCAAACGAAACTAGATCTGTTCGGACTTGGTCCACGCAATGGCGGTGTCGGGTTCGTGGCCACCCGGCTCGCCGACGACCCGGTCGCGTCCGGTCGACTTCGCCTTGTAGAGACGCTGGTCGGCGAGTGCGAACAGGTCGGCAAGGCAGTGCGTCGTTTCGCTAACGCTGGAAACGCCGGCGCTAACGGTGAACTCGAAGCGGCTGGTGACGGTCGATGCCTTGACAGCGTGGCGAATGCTTTCGCCAAACAGCCTGGCGACCGAATGCGGGCGCGAACTCAGGATGGCGAATTCCTCGCCGCCGATCCGGAATACCTGGTCTTCGGCGCTGGCCACTTCGCGAAGCAGGGTCGCAACCGCTTTCAGCACCTTGTCGCCCTCGGCGTGGCCGAACCGGTCGTTGATCGACTTGAAATGGTCGACATCGATGATCAGCAGGCTGAGCGGCCTCGCCGTGCGCAGGCTGACCTGGACGGCGGCTTCACCGTCGGCGTCGAAGCGGCCGCGATGCAGCAAGCCGGTCAGGCCGTCGCGGCCGACATGTTCGACCAGCGCTTCATAGCGCTCGCGATAGGTCAGCGTTTCGAAAATATCGGTCAGCCCACGCGGCAGCGGAATGTCGCGGGCCTCGAACCATCGGAGGTAAGCCACGAGCATGGCGCTGAAGGTCAGCGCCGCCACCATCTTGGCGAACCAGCCGCCGAAGAAGACCGCGATCGGCGCACCGGCGACGAAATGCAGCGCGGTGAAAAAGCCCGCTTGGTCGAAGGTGAGCACGCAGGCGACGCAAATCAGGATGCGCGCGAACTGCGCCTTGCGCAGGGTGCGCCCAAGTTTTTCATAGAGCAGGATGATCAGGATGGCGTCGATGAAGAGCAGCGTCGTGCCCCACACCATCAGCCAGCCCATCTCGTCGATGAAGCCGATGTCGGGCAGCCTGCCGTCGGGCAGCGGTGCGATAACGTGCAGGCGCAAGAGCAGCACCAGCCCGATCATCAGCGCATTGCCGAGCAGCAGGCCGTAGATCGGCTGGCGCACGGTGGCGGCGTCCTCCTTGATGTAGAGCAGGAGCAACATCACCAGCTTGCCTGAAAACAGCACCGCCGAGCCTGGCGAGACCATGCCGAACGGCAGCGCGACATAAAAGACGCTGGCGAGATAGGTTTCCAGGAAATGCATGACGCCGAGCGCGCAGACGAAGACACCGAGACCAATGCGCTTCCTGAAGCGGAAAAGCGTCACCATGACGCTGAAGTAGACGACCGCTTCGGCAAGGAGCAGGAAACTGTTCAGCACTGCCGTCGATCCGATCTCTCGCTCGAAATCGCGATAATCCAGCGATTCCACCCCGATCCTGTTTTGACGCGGAAGGGTTAACCAGAGATTTCAACGTGCCTCGTGACCGGTGGAAAACTTTAACGGCCGGCACACACTTGTCCGTGTGATCGGCTTGATCTGGCAAAAGCGATTGCCGTTCGCCGCCGCATCGCCTACATAGCGGCCAACCTCCATTCAATTCGACAAATCCAGTCATTTTTCAGGGAAAAGCGCGCGTGGCACGCCAGTTCATCTATCACATGGCCGGCCTCAACAAGGCCTATGGCACCAAGAAGGTGCTCGAGAACGTTCATCTGTCCTTCTATCCCGATGCCAAGATCGGCATTCTCGGCCCCAACGGTGCCGGCAAGTCGACGATCCTCAAGATCATGGCCGGCATCGACAAGGAGTGGAGCGGCGAGGCGTGGCTCGCCGAAGGCGCCACCGTCGGTTACCTGGCTCAGGAGCCGGCGCTCGACGCCAACAAGACGGTGTTCGAGAACATCATGGAAGGTGTCGCCGCCAAGACCGCCATCATCGAGCGCTACAACGAATTGATGATGAACTATTCCGACGAGACGGCCGACGAGTCGGCCAAGCTCCAGGACGAGATGGACCGGCTGAACCTGTGGGATCTCGAACAGCAGGTCGAGATGGCGATGGAAGCCTTGGGCTGCCCGCCCAAGGATTCGGAGGTCACCAAGCTTTCAGGCGGTGAGCGCCGCCGCGTCGCGCTTTGCCAGCTTCTGCTGCGCCAACCCGACCTCTTGCTGCTCGACGAACCGACCAACCATCTCGACGCCGAAACCACGGCGTGGCTGGAAAAGCATCTGCGCGCCTATCCGGGCGCCGTGATGATCATCACCCACGATCGCTACTTCCTCGACAATGTCACCGGCTGGATCCTCGAACTCGATCGCGGCCGCGGCATCCCCTATGAGGGCAACTACACCAAATATCTGGAAGCCAAGGCCAAGCGCCTCAAGCAGGAAGGCCGCGAGGACGACGCCCGCCAGCGCGCCATCGGTCGCGAGCGCGAGTGGATCCAGTCGAGCCCGAAGGCCCGCCAGACCAAGTCCAAGGCACGTATCCAGGCCTTCCAGGACCTGCTCGATGCAGCCGACAAGCGGCGCCCGAGCGACACCCAGATCGTCATTCCGCACGGTGAGCGGCTCGGCAATGTGGTAATCGAGGTCGACGGCCTGTCGAAGGGCTTTGGCGACACGCTGCTGATCGACGGACTGGAATTCAAACTGCCGCCGGGCGGCATCGTCGGCGTCATCGGTCCGAACGGCGCCGGCAAGACGACGCTGTTCCGCATGATCACCGGCCAGGAAAAGCCCGATGCCGGCACGGTCCGCGTCGGCGAGACGGTCAAGCTCGGCTATGTCGACCAGAGCCGCGATGCGCTCGATCCGTCGAAGACTGTCTGGGAAGAAATCTCGGGCGGCGCCGAAGTGGTCAAGCTCGGCAAGTTCGAGGCCAACACGCGTGCCTATTGCGCGTCGTTCAACTTCCGTGGCGGTGACCAGCAACAGAAGGTCGGCAATCTCTCCGGCGGTCAGCGTAACCGGGTGCACCTGGCCAAGATGCTGAAGACGGGCGGCAATGTGCTGCTGCTCGACGAACCGACCAACGATTTGGACACAGAAACACTGGCCGCACTTGAAGACGCGCTGGAAAATTTCGGCGGCTGCGCGGTCATCATCTCGCACGATCGCATGTTCCTCGACCGTCTGGCGACGCACATCCTCGCCTTCGAGGGTGACAGCCACGTCGAATGGTTCGAGGGCAATTTCGAGGACTACGAGCAGGACAAGATCCGCCGGCTCGGGCCCGAAGCTGTCAACCCGCACAGGATGACGTATAAGAGGCTGACGCGGTAAGGGATCGTTGCGAGGGATCGTCGTTTGACCTAAATTGGGCTGACGGAGCTTGCCATGATCACAGTCAAACTGCCGCCAAAGACCGAGAAGCTTCTGGCCGACATGGCCAAGGCCAGCGGTCGAACGACCGATCAGGTCGCTGTGGATGCGATCCTCGAGGCTATCGAGGATTGGCAGGACGCCAAGATCGCGGATGAACGCCTGAGAGAAGATGACGGTGTTCGCATTCTGCTGAAGGAGATGATCCGCAAGCTTGAACGTCGTGAAGTCGAGGAGCGCGCCAAGAAGCCTACTGCTGAATGACTTGGCGCGTCGAGTTCACCCGGCGCGCCGAGAAAGACATCGAGCAGCTTTCGACGAAAGATCAACGGCGCATCCCAATCCGAGGGCGCTTGCCAAGCGTCTGATAGCGACCAAGGAAGAGGCTTGGCGTTTTCGCGTCGGTGACTACAGGATCATTACTCAGTTCCATGACAGCAGGCTTGTGGTCCTGGTCGTGGAAGTGGGCAACCGTCGCGAGGTCTATCGATGAACAATACCGCCGCTTCACAGAAGCCCGATTGGTCCGCCGCCCAATATCTGAAATTCGAGGACGAGCGCACGCGCCCTGCGCGTGACCTCGCAGCGCAGGTGCCGGTCGATTTTCCGCGCCGGGTCGTCGACATCGGCTGCGGGCCGGGCAATTCGACCGAACTTCTGGTCGATCGCTGGCCGGACGCGCAGGTGAGCGGTTTCGACACCTCTCCCGACATGATCGAGAAGGCGAGGGCGCGGCTGCCCAATGTCAGCTTCGACCTTGCCGATGCGTCGACATGGCAGCCGGCCGAGCCGGTCAATGTGATCTTCGCCAACGCTGTCTTCCAGTGGCTGCCGGAACATCCGGCAGTGTTTCAGCGGCTGATGGGTTTTCTTCCGCCTGGTGGCGCCCTCGCCATCCAGATGCCCGACAATATGGCGGAGGATTCGCACCGGCTGATGCGGGAAACCGCCGCCGAAGTGCCGTTTGCAGCGAAGATAAAAAACGCGGCGCGCGCACCGCTGCCGCCGGTGTCGTTCTACTATGACCTGTTGTCGCCGCTCTCCGATCGGCTCGACATCTGGCACACCGTCTACAACCATCCCCTGGCCGACGCCGAGGCGATCGTCGAATGGGTGAAGTCGACGGGACTGAAGCCCTTCCTCGATCCGCTGGACGCCGACGAGCGCAAGCTGTTCCTCGACAGCTATACGGCCAAGATCGCCAAGGCCTATCCGAAGATGGCGAATGGCAAAGTGCTGCTGCGTTTCCCACGCATCTTCATTGTCGCCAAGCGAGCCGGCTAGGAAAGAATTATCCACTTCGCCTAACCTCGATTGCGGCCGCTTGACCCGGTTTCGCCGCCATGGCCAATTCATCGCGTGGGGCCATGATGGCCCGCGTGGCAGGGGGAACGATGACTTTGAAAAGATTGCTCTACGGTGGCGGCGTGTGCGCGGCAGCCCTTCTGGCGTTCTCGGTTTCGGCGGAAGCCAAGCGGGCGCGCTGCTTCACCAGCGATGACGGCTATTTCGCGTGCAGCTACCGCGCGATCGACGATGCGGGCAGCTTCCGCATCTCGGCGCCGGGCTATCCGACCTATGTGCTGGAGATGGACGGACCGGGCTTTGCCTATGGTTACGTCAATCTCGGCCGCCGCAATGTGCCGTTGCCGGGACAGTTTGTGCGCAGCCGCGACGACGGCGCCTGCTGGAACAACCCGCAGACCAACACCAAGTTGTGCGCCTGGTGAACCCGGTTTAAGCCGGCGTAAACCGGCCTGATGAGAAAAGTGTTGCGCCGAAGCGTTTCGGCGCCCACATGAAGCCGCAACGCCTGCGGATGGGACGGACTGAAACATGCATCGCGTCATCATCAGCGGCATCGGCGCTGAAATTCCTGAATCTGTCATCACGAATGAAGAGCTGGTCGAGAGCTTCAACAGCTGGGTCGACACGGAGAACGCGCGCCGTCAGGGCACCGGCGAGGCGCTGTTGCAGAAGTCCGACAGCGACTTCATCGTCCATGCTTCGGGTGTGAAATCCCGTCATGTCATCGAGCGCGAAGGCATTCTCGACCCGGCGCGGATGACGCCGCGCATTCCGGCACGACCGGACGATACGTTGTCGCTGGAAGCCGAGTTCGGCATCGCCTCGGCCAGGAAGGCGCTCGATCATGCCGGACTTGAACCGTCCCAGATCGACCTGATCATCTGCTCGGCCTCGCACCACCAGCGTCCCTATCCGGCGATCGCCATCGAAATGCAGGAGGCGTTGGGCACCACCGGCGCCGGCTTCGACATGGGGCTTGGCTGTTCGTCCGCGGCGGCAGCGCTGCATCTGGCGGTCAATCTGGTGCGCTCGGGCGCGCACAAGCGCATCCTGGTGACCACGCCGGAGATCATCACCGGCCATCTCAATTTCCGCGACCGGCAGACGCATTTCATCTTCGGCGACGCCTCGGTTTCGTTGGTCGTGGAGGGGCTTGCCCAGGGCGACAAACGGCCAGGGCGTTTCGAGGTGCTGGACACGCGCCTCTGGACGCAGATGTCGAACAACATCCGCACCAATCTGGGCTACCACACCCGCACCGCCCAGGACGATCCCTATATGATCAACCTCGAAGGCAATCTCATCAAGCAGGTCGGCAACAAGGTGTTCAAGGAAGTCACTGTTGCCGGTCAGAAGTTCATCGTCGAATTCCTCGCCGAGCACGGGCTGACCCCTCAGGCCGTCCGACGCTTCTGGCTGCATCAGGCCAATGCGCGCATGAATGCGATGATCCTGAAACTGTCCTTCGGTCACGATGTCGATCACGACCGTGCGCCGATGGTGCTGGAGCGGTTGGGCAACACGGCGGGCGCCGGCGCCATCGTCGCGCTGTCGGAGAACCATGCCGACATGAAGCCCGGCGATTTCGGCTTGATCTGCGCCTTTGGCGCGGGGTATTCGATCGGTGGCGCGCTTATCCGAATGCTTTGATCCGCAAGCTTCTGATGCGTCAGGCTGGCGCAAAGGGTACCAGCATTGGAATGCGCCTTGCGTAGTTGTCATAGGCCGTTCCGAGTTCGCTACGCAGGAAGCGTTCTTCCAGCCTGGCCTTCATGACGATGCCGATGATGAGAAGGATGGCGCCGGCGATGCCCCAGACGGTGCCCTTGGCGGCCATGGTGGCAAGGATCGCCAGCAGCAGCCCGGTATAGATCGGGTGGCGGACCAGACCATAGGGACCGGTGTCGACCACGTGGTGCTCGGCCTTGGCCGTCACCGTGCCTGACCAGAGCCGGCCGAGATGCAGGCGCGCCCACCAGCTGAACATGAGGCCGGCCGCGATCAGTGCCACGCAAATCCATGCCTCGATCCTGTCGGGTATCCACAGCCGCAGGCGCCCGACATAGCCATGCGCCGGGATGAAGAACAGGATCGCGCCGAACAGCAGCATTGCCCGGTAGGGCATTTCAGCCTGGAAGCCGGCGCGTCGCTTGACCGGGTCGGCCCAGAATGCCGCCAAGCCCCAGGAAACGGCCCAGATCAGCCAGAGCAATGTGATTGCAGTAACCGGACGCATGATGAAACTCCCGTAGCGCGCGCCTGGGCCCGGCCATCAAACCGGCGTGGCGAGGCCGCAATGCGGCGCGGCGCTGAAACATGTCTCGTTTCAGGTAAGAAGATCGTGATCGGGCGCCCCGGCATTCAGCGCGGCCCGGTATCCGCTCGCCTATCCCCAGATGAGGATTATCGGGGACGCCAGGACAAGGATGAGGGCAAGGATAAAGCGGCGCTTGCCATATGTCTGCATCTCGGAGAGCGGCAGCCACCAACGTACCAGCGCGTAGCCGATCGCGATCGCTATGCTGTAGACCACGGCCCACAGGAATATGTGCCACCCGCCGCCAAACAGGCCGATGGCCAGACCGAAGCCCGTCAGCGCACCCAGGATTCCATAGCCGACGTCGAACATCAGTGTTGTGGTCATGGAGAGCGGTCGCCAGATCATCGGAAACGCAATCGCGACGGCGGCTGTCAGAAGCCATATGCTTATGATCGCCTGAAGCGTGGAGGAACTCGCTATCGAGGTGGCTACGCCAGTGAGGTGTCCCGGTGTCGACAGGCGCACGACCTGGGCAATCCGGTCGAAGACGGCCGCCCAAATCCACAACAGGAACGCGCAAGCCATAAAGATGGCGAAGTTCCCGGCCGAGCGCCGCACAAGTTCACTTTGTTCCATCGCCGCCTCCTGCTATCCCGAAGGCTAGCATCGAAACCGACGCACTGGAACTTGAATGGCGGGATGCCCTTCTGATGGAACAGGCCTGGCAACATCAGTCGCCAGAACAGCTGAACATCCACTGCACGCCAAAAGCGTCCACGATTAAGCCGAAGCTGGTTCCCCAGTACTGCCGCGCCAAGGGCACGGTGATCCGGCCGCCCACCGCCATGCGATCGAAAATAGCGTGCATAGCGGCAAGGTCATCGAACTCCAGCATCATTGCGGAGCCTTTCATCGGCTCCGCATCATCATTGTCGGAGGCGTGGAACAGAACGCCCGGACCTTCGAAGCGCGCATGCAGGATCTTTCCGCGCATGGCTTCGGTCCGCACCGGCATGTCGTTGTCGCCCCAGCGCAGCAGGATCGTTGCCCGGCCAAGGCCGCACTGTTCGTAGAAGGCCAGTGCCGGCTCGCAATTGGTGGTGAAAAACAGCGAAGGGGAGAGGCGCATCCAGTTTTTCCCTATCTAGTGCGCGGCGGCGGTGGCGGCTGCGACGAGCGCGTCTCCCGTATATTGCCTGTCACCGATGCCCCAGCCGCCGTCAGGCGCGTTGACGATGTTGATCCAGGTGTTTTCGGGCCTGTGCTCGGGCACGCAGAGTTCGGCGACAATCCCGGAAGCGGCGTCGATGAAGGCCTTGCGCGCTTCGATCGAGCCGAGGCCGATATTGGGCAGTTTCAACTCGACCATGACCACGGGCCGGTTGGCGCCGCCGGCATAGATGTGGCGCGGCGGCAGGACGTGGACCGTGCCGCCGACAATCGCGGTGAAGAAAGAATTGCCAGTGGCGCCGGAGGCTTCGATGAGGGCGGCGCTGAGGCGCGGCAGGATCTCGCGCTCTCCGGCCTCTGTCAGAACGCCTTCCGGCGCGGTCACGGTGATTGGCATTTGGGCTCTCCTTGTCCTCGGGTTGCACGGCCTTGTCGGGAGCTTCCGACTTGCCATGTTTCGTATCAATTGTTACGTTATGCGGAACGAGCAAGTCAACAGGTTTCGTATCGATCGCTATGGATAATTTGGAAAAGCCGCGCGGCGGCCGGCCGCGTGCCTTCGATCCCGACCGGGCGCTGGATGCGGCGATGCATCTGTTCTGGGAGCATGGCTATGAGGCGACGTCGCTGGCCATGCTGCGCGAGGCGATGGGGCTGACGCCGCCGCAGATCTACAACGCCTTCACCGACAAGGAGACTTTGTTTCGCAAGGCGCTGACACGCTACCACGAAACGGAGATCGGCTTTGCGCTGGACGCGCTGAGCGCGCCAGTGCCGACGCGGGAGGCGATCCGGCGGTTGCTGCTGGGGGCGGCGGAGGCCTATTCCAGGCCTGGCAAGCCGGGCGGATGCCTGTTCGTCAGCGGTGCGTTGGCGGCCTCGCCGCAGGCGCAAGCCATTGCCGATGAACTCAAGGCCTATCGCAAGGCGAGCGAGGCGGCGATCGCGGCGCGGCTGGCCAAGGGGAGGGCGGCGGGCGATCTGCCGGAAGCCCTCTCCGTCGAAGGCTTCGCCAAATACCTGGCCGGCGTCATGAACGGCATGTCGATCCAGGCGCGGGACGGCGCGTCGGTCGAAGAGTTGCGCCTTTTGGCCCAAACCGCTCTTGCGGCCTTGCCGGCCGAAGAGCAAAAACGGGGAATGTGATTCAAGGACGGAACGCCATGCTGGATCTCTTTCCCGAGGCCGACAAGCCGGTCGAAATCATACCGGCGAAGAAGCTTTCCGCCCGTGCGGCAACGCTCTATGTCGCGCCGGCGGATCATTTCCAGACCAGCCCGGTGGAAGAATTGCGGCTGGGCTTCGACGGCATATCGGGTGATTTTCATGCCGGACCGACGCGCCGCTCGGGCGGGCGCGAACCCTGGTATCCGCGCGGCACCGAAATGCGCAACGAGCGGCAGCTGTCGATCGTGGCGACGGATGAACTGGCCATCGTCGCCGAGCGGATGGGCTTGGCGGAGATCAAGCCGGAATGGATCGGCGCCAATCTGGTGATCGAAGGTGTGCCAAACCTCTCCATGCTGCCGGCCGGCACGCTGCTGTTCTTCAAGGGCGGTGTGACCCTCAAGGTCGACGCACAGAACGGACCATGCCGCATCGCCGGGCGATCGATCGCTGAAAATTCTGGAATGGCCGACGTTGAAGCCGGCGCACTGCTCTTTCCCAAAGTAGCCAAACGGCTGCGTGGTCTCGTCGCCTGGGTCGAGAAGCCGGGAACGATCAGCGTCGGCGAAGAGATTTCGGCACGGGTGCCGGAGCAGTGGATCTATCAAGCCTAAGGGTGAGCTACACCGCCCACTGGGCGGCGTAGCATAAGCGCCGGGCCTCAGTCCTTGCGGTTCTTCTTCGCGCCTTGCGCCATGACGGAAACGTGGTCCCACTTGTCCCAGGTGGCGAGGCGGTTGGCGTACTCCTGGCGGATCATCGGCAAGCCGCCATCGCCGAAGAACACGCGCAGCGGCGGCTCGGCCGCATCGACAATGGCCAGCATTGCCGGGCCGGTCGCCTCGGGATCGCCGGCGACCGAATTGGCGCGGCGCTCGGCCATCTTGGCGCGGGCGGGCGCGTAGGCCTCGATCGGCTTGGAGACCTTGGCGGAGGCGCCGGACCAGTCTGTCGAGAAGCCGCCGGGCTCGACCAGCGTGACATGGATGCCGAATTCCGCGACCTCGATGTTGAGCGACTGGCTGAAGGCTTCCAGCGCCCATTTCGAGGCATGGTAGAGGCCGAGCGAGGCAAAGGCGTTGACGCCGCCGATCGACGAGATCTGGATGATGTGGCCGGAGCGCTGCGCCCGCATGATCGGCAGGGCGGCCTGGGTCACCCACAGAGCGCCGAACACATTGGTTTCGATCTGGTCGCGGGCTTCCTGTTCGCTGACTTCCTCGATGGCGCCAAAATGGCCATAACCGGCGTTGTTGATGACGACGTCGAGCCGGCCAAAGCGCTTGTGCGCTTCCGCGACAGCGGCATCGACGGCCTTCTTGTCGGTGACGTCCAGCTTTATCGCGGCGATGTTGTCGCCATATTTCTCGACCAGATCGGCGAGCGTGCCGGCGTCACGAGCGGTCGCGGCAACGCGGTCGCCACGCGCCAACGCGGCCTCGGCCCAGACGCGGCCAAAACCCTTCGACGATCCGGTGATGAACCAAACCTTGTTTGTCATGATGTGGAATCCTTGCCCCTGCGGGCGTGATTTTGGGTGAAAGCGGAGGCTTCTCCGCTTTCGGGCATATACGGTCTATCCCGTGATTTTCCAGAGGCGAGGGGAAATCTTTTTGAACAAGAGGCCCTTTGATCAGGGGTAATTCACCTGAGACGACCACGCCGGATCGTCGTGCTTTTGCCAGTAGAGCGCCGTCAGCCGGCTGGTGATCGGCCCGACCTTGCCGTCCGCGATCGCCGCGCCGTCGATCTGCGTCACCGGCATGATACCGCCGGCGGTCGAGGTGATGAAGACTTCGTCGGCCGTCTTGAGCGCGCCGACGCTGACATCGGCGGGAGCAGCGACAAGACCTTCTTCGCCACAGAGATCGAAGACGGTGCGCCTTGTGATGCCGGGCAGCACGCCGATGGCCGGTGTCGACAGTCTGCCGTCCTTGACGCAGAAGACGTTGAAACCCGGGCCCTCGGCGACATTGCCGTTGAAGTCGAGGATGAGCGCAGTCTCGGCGCCGCGGTCATAGGCGTCGTAGAGGCCGCGCACCAGGTCGAGCCAATGGTAGTTCTTGATCGCCGGGTCGATCGAGGCCGGCGGGATGCGCACCTTGTCGCTGATGGCGACACGCAGGCCGCGCTGCAGCTGCTCGGCATTGGCGACCGAGCCGAACGGAACGGCGAAGGCCATGAAGCGGTTGATCGCCTGGCGCGGATCGCGGCTGAAGGTCGGCGAGGCGCCGCGCGTGCACAGCATTTCGACATAGGCGGCGCGATGGCCCGACAGCGCTACGCAATTGTGCAGGATTTCGGCCACGCCATTCCTGTCGAAGGGGATCGTCATGCGCAGCTTTTCCAGCCCGCCGAAGAAGCGGTCGAGATGCAGATCGAGGCGGAAGAAGCGGCCGTTCCAGACATGCACCGTGTCGTAGGTGGCGTCGGAATGCAGGAACCCCCAATCCAGCACCGACACCTTGGCTTGCGACATCGGCAGGTACTGGCCATCCAGGAAGGCGATGCCGTCGGGATAGGAATGCGGGTCGACATGGCGATCACTGACCACAGGCAGTGGCTTTGAAGCCTGTGTTGCCGTCGGCCGGTCCATCGGTGCCTCCTCTCGCACAGAGCGGACCAACAGGCTATCGGCGCTGGACAGAAGGGATAGAGCCACCCGACGGGTGCTGTTCGTCCTCCACGATCTGGCCGATACATTGGATTAGAGTTGCCTTATGGTCGTCGGACACTGAGCTGGAGGGGGACATGGGCAGGCTTGGGATCGTTGTTGCAGCTTTGTCGATTTTCGCTGCCGCGGGCGAAGCCAGCGCCCAGTGCGTGAAAGAGGGCGACGAACTCTGCCAGAACGGCCAGACCTATCGCTGCGAGAAGACCGGCAGCGAACTGACACCGATCTTCCAGAACGTGCCTTGCGCGGTGAATGTGCCGGCGCCGTCTCTGACCGGCACCTGGGTCGGTAGCGGCCACCAGAGCCCGGCAGGCGACGCCGGCGCCGACTGGTCGATCGCCATGGCCATCAGGGATGACGGCGGATCGATCGATTATCCGTCACTTGGCTGCGGCGGATCACTGTCGCAGACGGCGAGGGATGACACGTCGGCGGAATTCCACGAGAGCATCACCTACGGTCAGGACAAATGCATCGATGGCGGCGATATCACCGTGCGGTTCTTCAAGGGGAACCTGTCCTGGACCTGGGTCGGCCAGGCCGACGGTCAGCCCTACAATGCGATCGCTGTGCTGACGCGGCAGTAAGAGACTGTTTGGAAATTCTAGTCCGTCTCTAGGCGGACCGCGTTCATTCCTCTTCGTCGTCGGCGTCGAGCAGGCGTGTCGCGCGCCAGCGGGTGAGCACGATGTTGGTCTGCTCGATGACGAAGAAACGCGCCGAGTCGCGGTCATAGCCCTCGGCGAGCAGCTTTTCGTAATCGGTGTGCATGTGGCGGATATGGGCGATCGTCGCCAGCCACACCGCGATGCCCGGCGGCAAGGTCTTCATGTGAACAGCACCGGCGTCGGTGCGGATCTTCTCCATGTCGGCATAGGGCGCCAGCGGCAGAAGGGCGGTCAGCGCCTTGGCGATGGCGCGGCGGCGGCCGGTCGGCGCTGTCATGGCCGGATCCGATCGGGCTCCTCACGCCCCTCAATGGTCGCCTCGGCAATGGCATCGGTCGAGGCGAAATAGGGCTTGATGTCGATGACCGGCGTGCCGTCGAGCACGTCGATGGCGTCAATGTCGATGCGCCCGGTGGCAATGTCCAACCCGACGAGCCTGGCCACATGCACGCCGACCGGATTCGGTCGGGCAGGTGAGCGGAGACCGAATACGCCTTTTGCTTCAGCTGCATGGCGGGGTTTTTGCACAATTAGATTCCGCGGCGCGTGATGCAGCCAGGACAGGATGATGACATGGCTGGCACGCTCCAGGCCTTGCAGGCCGCTGCGATAGGGGGCGTCGATGGTCAGCACCGCTGGTTGTCCGGTCTCGCGGGCCGTGCGCATGTTCTTCGGGCAGTTCTCCCGCGTCACCCAAGGCGAGGCGATGCGGCCGATGAAGACGACGCCAGCATCCGCCGTCATCGTTGCCGGATCCTGTTCCAGCCGCTGCTCGCCTTCGCGTGCCTCGAACATCTCATGCGGCCCGGTCATTCTGCCCATTTCTGTGTTGGCGCCTGTCATTGTCCCAGAACCGCTACACATTTTTGGGCGGCACGCACCGAAAAATCACGCCTGCGGCATTTTCTTGTCCGGTAGCGACATAGCGCTTGCAAGGTTTTGAAAATCGACATAAACATATGTTTATATCTTTTTCAAAGTGAATGCGCTGAAAAGAGAATACGCGGATGCATGTCTCGCTCGACACCATGGTGGATACGCTGAAGGCGGCGGCCGAATCCAGCCGCCTGCGCATATTGGCACTGTTGTCGCGCGGCGACCTCACCGTTTCCGATCTTACCGAAATTCTCGGCCAGTCGCAGCCGCGCGTCTCGCGGCACTTGAAGCTTTTGCTCGAGGCCGGGCTGATCGGCCGCTACCAGGAAGGATCGTGGGCGTTCTTCCGCCTGTCGGATGCCGATTCCGCGCGTGACTTCGTCATGGGGCTGATTTCCAGCATTCGCGGTGCCGATCCGCAGGTCGAGCGCGATCTCGAGCGGCTGGCCTCGGTCAAGCGCAAGCGCCAGGACCGGGCGACGGAGTATTTTTCCGTGAATGCGGCAAGTTGGGACCATATCCGCTCGCTGCACGTGCCGGACCGCGCGGTCGAGGCGGCGATGCTGAAGCTGGTCGGCAAGCGGCCATTCCAGTCGATGCTCGATCTCGGCACGGGCACCGGGCGGCTCTTGGAAATCTTCTCGCCGCTCTACCGGCGCGGCGTTGGCATCGACATGTCGCGCGAAATGCTGACCGTGGCGCGTGCCAATCTCGACAAGGCCGGCGTTTCGAATGCGCAGGTGCGGCAAGGCGATATCTTTTCGCCGCCGGTCGAGCGCGATACCTTCGATCTCGTCACCATCCACCAGGTGCTGCACTATCTCGATGATCCGGCCCGCGCCATCCACGAGGCGGCGCGGCTTTTGCGCCCGGCAGGCCGACTGGTCATCGTCGACTTCGCGCCGCACACGCTGGAATTCCTGCGCGACGAGCATGCGCATGTCAGGCTCGGCTTTTCCGACCGGCAGATCGGCGAGTGGTTCGCCGAGGCAGGCCTTGATCTCGAGGATGCCCAGGAATTCGAGCCGCGCGGCGGCAACGAGGCCAGGCTTACCGTAAAACTCTGGCTTGGCCGCGACCGGCGCCTGCTGATCGCCGATCCTGCCAATGACAGCCAGCAGACCAAAGTGAACTCGATAGGGGAAATCGCCTGATGAACCAGTTCCGCTTTTCCCGCCGCCCCGACATTGGCGAGAAGATCAAGGTTTCCTTCGAATTCTTCCCGCCCAAGAACGACGAGATGGAGGCGCGGCTGTGGGACGCCGTCACCCGGCTGGAGCCGCTGAAGCCGAAATTCGTCTCGGTGACCTATGGCGCCGGCGGCTCGACGCGTGAGCGCACGGCGCGCACCATTGGCCGCATCCTGAACGAGACCAGCCTGACGCCGGCCGCGCACATGACCTGCGTCGACGCCGCCCGCCATCAGGTCGACGCGGTGATCCAGGAATTCGCCGATATGGGCGTGAAGCGTTTCGTCGCCTTGCGCGGCGATCCGGCGGCCGGCGTCGGCACCGCCTATCGGCCGCATCCGGACGGCTATGCCAACGGCGCCGAGCTGGTGGGCGCGCTGAAAGAGGCCGGCGATTTCGACATCTCGGTCTCGGCCTATCCGGAGAAGCATCCTGAAAGCCCGGACTTCGCCACCGATATCGACATGCTGAAGCGCAAGGTCGACAATGGCGCGACGCGGGCGATCACCCAATTCTTCTTCGACAATGATCTCTACGAGCGCTATGTCGAGCGCGCGCGCCGGGCTGGCATCTACATCCCGATCGTGCCCGGCATTTTGCCGGTGCACAATTTCACCCAGGTCGCCAATTTCTCGGCACGCTGCGGCGCGCTGGTGCCGGCATGGCTGGCTGAGCGCTTCGACGGCCTGCAGAACGACCCGCAGACGCATGCGCTGGTGGCGTCCGCGGTGGCCGCCGAACAGGTTCTCGACCTGGTCGAGCGCGGGGTGGGCGATTTCCACTTCTACACGATGAACCGCGCCGACCTCGTCTTCGCCGTTTGCCACATGATCGGCATCCGCTCGCACGAGGCGGAGGTGGCCGGGTCCGCTGCTGCGTAAGGTTGGCCAGAAAAGCAAAAGGCCGGGTAAAAACCCGGCCTTTCGAATTGTCTAAACTATCTGGTGCTGGTCTTCCCCGTCTTGGCGGGTTCAGGGAAGGACGCCCATAATGAGGGCGCCGATGAAAGCAAACGCAGCACAAATCATCAATGCGTTGATTGGCCTCGTAAGTCCCATGACATAGCCTCCTCTTAAAGAGCTATGCCTAAGAGTCTAGGTCCATTTGTGCCACAGGCAAGCGGAAAATGTGCTGCATTGCGACGTGATTGTGAAATTTGCGACCCCGGTTCTGTCGTTAGCCGTTGAAACTCTTCGGCAAAAACCCGCTTCAGGCCTGTGAATAAATTGTGGCGGGGACGTGTCGATGCTGTGTCATGGCAGCGCTACCACCGCGAAAGTCGACTTCGACTTTCGCGCCAATGCGGGGATTCAGTTAAGGCGCGCTACCGTCTTGCAAACAAGCGCCCGTCGATGGTGACGAGGCCCAGCGCGATCAGCACCACGCCGCCGATCTCGAACAGTTCCAGCCGCTCGCCGAGGAACAGAAAGCCGAGCAGCATGGCGCTGGCCGGGACGATGAGCGTCACCAGCGAGGCGTTGGTGACGCCGGCCGAGGCGACGAGGTTGAAATAGAGGATATAGGCGAAGGCGGTGGACAGCAGCGCCAGCGCCAGCACCGCCGCCCAGACCGGGGGCGAGGCCGAAAACAGGCCGGCGGGGCCGTGCGCCAGCAGCACGACCGGTATCATGATGATGGTCGAAGCGGTCAACTGTCCGGTAGCGAGAACCGGCGAGGGCACACCCTTGAAGCGGCGGGCGATCATCAGCGCGACACCATAGGACAAAGACGCGCCGATCAGCGCGAATTTCGCCCAGACCGGGCCGCCGAGCCCGGCAAGCAGGCCGGGACCGATCATGACAGCGGTGCCGGCGACACCGAGCCCGATGCCGGCGAGCTTGTTCCAGGACAGTTTTTCATCCGATGTCAGCGCATTGGCGAGGATCAGCGTCCAGAACGGTGTCGTCGCGTTGAGCACCGAGGCGACGCCGGCGCCAAGCTCAGTCTGGCCAGCGAAGATCAGCGAGAAGGGGACGACATTGTTGGTGAAGGCCAGCAGGAAGAACAGGCCGGCATGCGGAAAGGCAAGGCGGAAGGATGGGCCACGAATGGCCAGATACAGCTGCAGCGCGATTGCCGCGATGGCGACGCGAAACAGCACCAGCACCAGCGGATGAAGCTCCGCCACCGCGATGCGGGCGAAGAAGAACGAGCCACCCCAGATCGCGCCAAGCAGCAGGAGCTGTCCCCAGTCCTTGAGCACCATCGGCCCGCGTGGCGCAGATGTCTCGGCTATTGCCATGTTGATCGCCCTCCCAGACGGCCTGAATGCCAGCCAGTCAGGTGAAAGGCATATCGGGTTTGCCAACAAGGGCCACCCGAAACCTGATCGATGGCAAACACTGTTGCCAAAGAGCTAGCGCCGTTGCGTCAGGCACACGAGACACAGAATTGTTTTCATTAGCCGCTAGCTTGGATTAATTGTGCGCAGCCGAGGTCGAGGATTCGTCAATGCAGCGATTCGAGAATGCCCGCGAGGCGGCCCTGGCGCTTCGGCCCGACGATCCGGTCTATTGCTTCCGCCCGCAAGTGCTGAAGGCCGACGCCAGGCAGTTCATGGGCATGTTCCCCGGCAAGACCGCCTATGCGGTCAAGACCAATGGCGAACCGATCGTGCTGAAGGCGCTGGTCGAGGCCGGCGTCACCGCCTTCGACGTCGCTTCGCCCGGCGAATTCGCCGCCGTGCGCGCCGTCTCGCCCAATGCCGAGATGCTCTACATGCACCCGGTCAAGGCGCAGTCGGACATCAAGCTGGCGCTGGAGAAATACGGCATCCGCGGCATTTCGCTCGACCATGAGGATGAGATCACCAAGCTGACGCGGGTGGTGCGGGCACTCGACATCGACCCGGGCTCGATCAGCGTGTTCGTGCGCATCCAGACGAAAGGGTCGGCGGCCTACGAACTGTCGAAGAAGTTCGGCGCGGGGCCGGCCTATGCGGTGGAGCTGGCGGAGCGGCTGAACCGCACCGGCTACAAGGTGGGCCTGTGTTTCCATGTCGGCAGCCAGATCGAGGATCCCGATACCTATGAGCGGGCGCTGGCTTCGGCCGACTGGGTGCGCAACCGGCTGACCTTCGATATTGCCGGGCTCGATGTCGGCGGCGGCTTTCCGGCCGAATACGGCCATGATCCCAACCGAAAGCAGGTCGAGATGCCGTCGCTCGGCCAGATCATGTCGCGGCTGTCCGGCGACCTGAAAGAGTACCAGTTCGACCAGATACCCTTGGTGGCGGAGCCGGGCAGGGTGATCGTGGCGCGCTGCTTGTCGCTGATCGTGCGGGTGCTGTTGCGCAAGGGCAAGCGGCTCTACATCAATGACGGCATCTGGGCGTCACTGTCGGATTCATGGACCGGCAAGATCACACTGCCGGCCCGCTTCATTCCCGATCCGGCGATCCGAACCCGCAATGGCGATGAAAAGAACATCGTGCCGTTCAAGGTCTGTGGCGCGACCTGCGATTCCGTCGACATCCTGTCCAGGCCATTCTGGCTGCCGGAAACCGTCGACACCGGCGACTGGATCGAGATCGGCCATATCGGCGCCTATTCGCTGTCGCTGAGGACCCGCTTCAACGGCTTTTATCCCGACACTTTCGTCGAGGTGACGACGCCCTTCGACGAGGGCGACGCGCCGCAGGGGTTTGCGAGCTTGGAGACGATGGCGGATTAGGGAATAGTCAGTAGTCAGTAGTCAGTAGTCAGTAGGGAAATTTCTATATTCCACTACTCACTACTCACTACTCACTACTCACTCTCTTCACAATTTCCCCAACAGTTCCGGCGTCGGCCAGCCATCCACCGGCAATCCCAGCCGCATCTGTTCCTTGCGGATCGCTTCGCGGGTGTTGGTGCCCAGAATGCCGTCGACCGTGCCGACGTCGTAGCCTCGGGCCTCGAGCTTGGTCTGCAGCGCCTTCATCTGCTCGTTGTTGAGGCCTTGCTCAGGATTGCGCGGGTCAAGCGGCGGCGCGCCGGCGAGGCGCGCGGCGAGATTGGCCGCGGTCAGCGCGTAGGTGAAGGACTGGTTCCATTCGAGATAGACATCGAAATTGTCGTAGGTGAGGAAGGCTGGACCCTTGCGGCCCATGGGCAAAGCGAGGCCGGCCTTGAGACCCTTGTCGACCAGCGGCGAGCCGTCGGGGTTGGTGACGCCCCATTGCGCCCACTGGGTCAGCGGCAATTTGTTGGTGCGCCCGGTCTGGTCCCAGGGCATCTCGTCGGGGACGCGCACTTCCTGAATCCAGGGCTCGTCGCGCTTCCAGCCGCGCGACAGCACCTTGTTGGCCGTGGTCATGATCACGTCCGGCACGCTTTTGCGCAGGTCGATCTTGCCGTCGCCGTCGCCGTCGACGCCGTGCGTCAGATAATCGGAAGGCAGGATCTGCGTCTGGCCGATCTCGCCGGCCCAGGCGCCCTCGACGTCGGCAGGCAGCACGCCGCGATCGATCAGCTCCAGAAGCGGCACAAGCTGCTGGCGGAACAGCTGCGGACGCCGGCAATCATGCGAAAGCGTCACCAGCGCGCTCAGCGTGTGGAAATCGCCCTGCACGGCGCCGAAATCGGTCTCCAGCGCCCAGAAGGCGGTGATGACCGGCGCCTGGACGCCGAACTGCTGATCGGCGCGGGCGAAGATATCGGCGTATTTCTTCATGTTCGCCGCACCTTGCTTCAGCCGGTAGGCCGAGATCATGCGGTTGGAAAATTCGACGAAGGTCTGGGTGAAGACGCCCTGGGCACGGTCGCGCGCCAGCGCCCTCTCGTCAAAGTTGGCATCTTCCAGCGCGTCGAGACCGACGGCGCCGACGCCGGCCGCCTTGGCCTCCGCCGCGACACCCTGTTTCCAGGTTTCGAAGTCGCCGCCGCATTCCTGCGCCATCGCCGGCAAGGCCGTGGCGCACAGGAATAGCGCCGCGAGGGCTTGGGAACGCAGTCGCATCAGCTTCCTTTCGAAACGAAGAGGGCATTGTCGTGCTTGGCTGGAGGCCCAACGCCCTGAATTACCGGCGGTTGCACTTTTTTACCGCTGGCTGTGTCGAAAAGCAGGCGGCAGGCCCGGTGTCAACGGTTCTTCTGCCGCAGCGCCTCGTTGAAGGCAGTTCTGCTGGGGCGATTTGATCCAGGCGGTGCTGCCGTTGAACCCGGCGTCAGCGCGTGTTCTGCCGCAGCCACTTGTTCCAGGCGGCTTCGCTGCCGTTGAAGACGTTGATGTCTGATTTGCCGGTCATGCCGGGAACGATGCCGGTTCCGGTGTACTGCCAGAAGGTGAAGGGGTGGCTGCCGTACTTTTCGCGCGGGTGGCCGGCGACGGAGCGCAGCCAGTAGGGATAGCCGCGGAAGGTCGCCAGCTCATTGTCGTCGAAGAAGTCGACCGAGGTGTAGATGATCGGCTTCTTGCCGTAATGCCGCTCGACGATCTCGAGGAAGGTGGTCATCTCCGCGCGCACGGTGGCGGCGTCGGGACGCAGCCTGCAGGTCGGCGATTTCGGATTCCATTCCATGTCGAGCACCGGCGGCATCGCCGAGCGGTCGACGGGAACATTCCGGATGAACCAGTGCGCCTGCTGGGCGGCGGGGGTGCAGAAATAGAAGAAATGATAGGCCGCGCGCGGAACACCGGCGGCTTTCGTGCGCGCCCAATGCTCGTTGAAATACTCGTCGAAGCGGTCGCCGCCTTCGGTCGCCTTGATGAAGGCGAAGGAAATGCCGCTCGCCTTGGCTGTCGGCCAGTCGACCGAAGTCTGGTACTTAGAGACGTCGGTGCCGTGGACGGCATAGTTCCACGGCGCGCCGCTGTCCCATTCATGCGGCTTGGAATCGGCGAAGCGCGGCGCGCGCACAGCGACCGTCGGGCTGCTGGACGCGGATGGCGACAGCGAGAGATCGTCCACGGTCGAGCAGGCGCCAAGCAGCGTCAGCATGAAAAGGGCCGCAAGACGGCGCATCACAACTTCCAAGCCGGAATCAGCCGGTCGCTGATGGGTCTGTGAACTGATGGCCGACGACTGGTCGAACCCCCTCCAGGCGATCGCCCCACAGCATCGCCTGATTATCTGTGATCGCCGATCATGGTTGATAATCCGTTGATGGCGCTCGACAAGAGTCCTGATTTTGCGGAAGCAATGGCGGCAATTCGATGACATAAGGGTCGGGCGAGAGCCCGGAGGAAGCAGATGCGGATCGTCGTCAAGATCGTCAGATGGCTGCTTGGCCTGATCGTGCTGGCGGTCGTGGCGCTTTTTGCCTGGCTTTACATCGCGCCGCCCGAATTGATCCGCGTCGGTTCAGGCTATTCGGCCAAGATCGTCTGCTCCAACGTCTTCATTGCCGGGCGCGACCCCAACGAGGTGCTTGCCGTCGACGTGCAGGCGCCCGGACACCCGCTGTTGCGGCTGATGCGGGTCTCGGTCGACAAGAACCGAGGCACCGTCTCCGCCGGTCTGCTTGGCTTCCTCGGCAGGAGCGAGGCGGTTTCCCGTGACGGGCTGGGCTGCGCCTCGATTCCCGACGGCGATGTCGGCAAAGCGCGGCGCACGACGGTCCATGCTGAACCCGCTGCAACCAGCCAGGACACGCTGTGGCCCGTGGGCGAGCGGGTCGAGGCGTCGCAGGATCCGGTGATTGCCAAGCTGCTCGACGATGCGGCGCTGACCGGCGCCGGCATGCGCGCGGTGGTCGTGGTGAAGAACGGCCGCGTCGTCGCCGAACGCTATGGCGACGGCTTCTCGGCCAGGACGCCGCTGCTCGGCTGGTCGATGACCAAGACGGTGAACGCCGCCATCATCGGCACGCTGGTCAAGGACGGCAAGATGGCCGTCGACAACAAGGGCCTGTTCGCACCGTGGAAGGCCGACGGCCGCGCCGCCATCAGCCTTGCCGACATGATGGCGATGTCGAGCGGGCTGGAGTTCAACGAGGATTATGGCGACGTCGCTGATGTCACGCGCATGCTCTATCTCGAACCCGACATGGCGGGCTTTGCCGAATCAAAGCCGCTGGCTGGCGAGGTCGGCAAGGTGTTTTCCTATTCGAGCGGCACGGCGGTGATGCTGTCGCGGCTGTGGCAGGATGCGATCGGCGACAAGGCCAAGGCGCTGACATGGCCGCGCAGCGCGCTGTTCGAGCCGCTCGGCATGCACAGCGCGGTGCTTGAAACCGACGAACAGGGCACGTTCGTCGGCTCGTCCTATCTCTACGCCACGGCGCATGACTGGGCCCGCTTCGGCCAATTCCTGCTGCAAGGCGGGGTGTGGAACGGCAATCAGGTGTTGCCGGCCGGCTTCGTCGACTGGATGCGCGAGCCGGCGCCTGCCTCGAAAATCTACGGCAAGGGCCAGTTGTGGATCGAAGCGCCGGGCGATGAGGAAAAGCCGGGCGCCGGCGTCGCCGCCGGCTTGCCGAAGGACACTTACTGGATGGAAGGGCATGACGGGCAGACGGTCACCATCATTCCGTCGGAGCAATTGGTGATCGTGCGGCTGGGGCTGACGCCGGCCAAATTAGGCTATCGCCCACAGACAATGGTGGGTGCGCTGGTGAAGGCGCTGCATTAGCTCCCTTTACCCTCCCCTTGATGGGGAGGGTCGGCGCGCAGCGCCGGGGTGGGCTGCCTAGCGCTTCACCCCACCCGCGCCTTCGGCGCGACCTCCCCCATCGAGGGCAGGGCTATCGCATATGAGTAAAGAGGTCATAGAAGAAGTCTTTGCTCCAGTTTGCCCTGCGCATCTTGCTGGCGATTGGCTTGTCGAGTGGATGGGCAGCCAAGATGTTTTGAGCGAGCCTTCGGATGACAGCCAGGTTTTGTGGAGCGTTATCCTTTCGGGTGCGAGCGTCGTCTTCGCGGAAGACGACATCAAGGCTCCAGTGCAACTGGTTCTCGATCGTCCAGTGGGCGCGAACCGTCTCAGCCAGATGCTTGGGCGTCAGCACCTTGGAAAGCGCGACGTATCGGACCGAGGCAGCCGTCTTGCCGTCGGTGGTGCGCAGAGCCTCGATACGGCCGATGGCCTTGAGGCCGGGGAACACGGGCAGGTCCTTGAGTTTGGCAAGCGGCAGCACGCTGGCTCGTCGCACTTCCGTGCGACCATGAGCCGTATCGCGCGTTTCGAAACTGGCGATCTCGCCCGCCACGGCGAAGCTTTTCTCAGCTGCGGCAAACAGACGGCCCCGGTTGGCCTTCAGCCCAAGGGCATAATGCGCCTTCTGCGCAATCAGCGCCTCGGCCGTGTCGGGGCGGCAATGCAGGGCGTCGGCGGTGACCGTGCAGCCCTTGAGGTCCAAGCTCTTCAGCAACGCCAGCGTCGCCCCAACCTCGTCGGAGGCCAGCGCCCGCGTTGCTGCAATCGCCAGCCTGGTCTCGGCATCCCAGGCATTGACCATCAGCGGTGGCATGAAGGCACGGCCCTTCTCATAACCGCGCCTGAGCGCCTTGCCGTCGATGGCCACCACGCCACGCGGCGAGCCAAGTCCAAGCTCACGCCGCAATGCCACCATGAAGGCGCTCAGTGCATCCGACAGCGCCTGCGGATCAAGAAGCCGAAACACCCGGCTGAAGGTGTCGTGGCTCGGACACCCATGCTTCAGCTCGACGATCGCTTTCAGTTCGTCTTCCCGGCCCTCCACGAATTCAGCAATGTCCACACAGCTTTTGGCCCCACACAGCGTCGCTGCAAGTGCCACAAACAGAAGTTCAGCAAGATTATGCCGCGCGTTGATGTCGCGCGGATCGCGAACTTCTTGCAGGATCGACAAAACCAGCCGCACTCGGACCTCCTCTGCAACGAGAAAGCCTCTCAAGAATCCCTCTTGTCCTGCTTGGCAAGAGCCAATCAACTTATCTGCGATTCCCCTGCCATCGAGGGGGAGGTGAGGTTGCGCGGCCCGATCACCGCCAGCCAGGCATAGCCGCGATAAAGCGTGCGGAAACGGAAGGTTGCGCCGGTTCGCCGAGATTCCGATTCCAGAACTTCGCACAGCGATTCACGCGGCGTGACGTGGAATTTTCTGAGCCAGCCGCGCAGTAATGTCCGGAACCAGTTGGGCAAGCCTTCCTGCTGGCCGAAATCGACGATGTGCAGGGAACCATTGGGGGCGAGCGCGGCCAACGCCGCCGACACCGTCTTTTCCCAACCGGGGATCATCGACAGCGAATAGGAGACGAAGACGCGGTCGAAGCGCTCGATGCCGTAAAGGGAGCTCGCGTCGAAATCGGTGGCGTCACCTCGTGCCAGCGTGACGCGGCTGGACAGGCCTTCGCGGTCGATCGCCTTGCCGGCCGTCTCCAGCATTTCGGCCGAGATATCGAGGCCGAAGAAGCGGGCATCGGAATAGCGGCGGGCGGCCAGAATGATGTTGCGGCCGGTGCCGCAGCCGAGTTCCAGCACGGTGCCGCCGGCCGGTACCTCCAGCCCATGGATGAGCCGGTCGCGGCCGAGAAGGTAGTATTTGCGGGTCAGGTCATAGATGTGGCGCTGCCAGCGGTAGACGCCGTCCATCAGTTCGGCATGGCTGGCCGGCAGTTCCGTCGTGCTCATGTCGCGCGCTTCACATAGAGGTGGAAGCCGCCATAGATGGCGGAGCGGTCGCGGGCCGAGAATTCGCGCGACGCTTCGTCCTGATAGTCCCATTGGTCGAGCAGCGAGGTCGAGACACGGCCCGGCAGCAGGCTGGGCTCGGCGGCGGTGCGGAAGATGACGCGGGCGCCGGCCGAAGCGGTGCGGCTGATTTCCGACCACAGCGCATTGAGCTGGTCATCGGTCATCCAGTCCTGGGCATCGAGCAGGATGAAACGGTCGACGGTGCCGGCATCCTTGCCGGCCAGGAATTCGATCAGATTGGCATGGTGGATGGCGACGCGGTCGATATTGCCGCGGATGGTGTCATAGTTCTGCTTTTCCAGATAGGCGGGCAGGGCGGCTTCGCCCGGCTCGGGGTAGCGGCGAGCAAAAGCCTGCCAGGCGAAATAATTGTTCTGCAAGGGAAAATCGCAGGCGAGCTTTTCCAGGCGGGCCTTCAGCACGCTGGCCATGGTGCCGTCGCCGGAGGTGATCAGCGAATCATACTGTGCCGGCGGAATGCCGAGGCCGAACAGGGAGGCCTTGCGCGACGTCGCCCATTTCAGAAGCGGTTTGTCGAAGACCGGCGCCAGTTCCTCGTTGAAGAAGCGGCGCTGTTCGCCGATATTCCTGGCTTCCATCATGCGGGCCGGGTTGACGCCGAAGAACTTCGCCGTGCGGTGGCCCATGGCGATGAACAGACCGAGCAGGCCGGTCTGGTAGAAATTGCGGTCGAAAACACCGATGCGCCGGCGGCCGCGCCAGTTGCGGTGCTCCCAGTAATGGCGGCTGACCGGATCGAGATGGGGCGCGATGAAACGGTCGTAGGCTTCCGAATTGTGACTGGTGTCGGCGGCGCCGAAGAAGCGGAACAGGTCGCCCTGCGAGGGCAGGCGGCGCACCGCCTCCAGCTTCATGCGGTTCAGCGCGATGTGCGCGGCGTTGAGGTCGACGGCGTCGACCCTTGCCGGCGAGCGGGTGAGGTAGGCCAGGATGTTGCAGCCGCCCGAGGCGATGGTGACGACGCGGTGGCCTTGGCCAAGCTGCATCGCCTCCATGTCGACATCGGGGTCTTCCCAGATCTGCGGATAGACCAGGCCGGAAAACAGGAAGGCGAACAGCCGCTCGGAGATGCCGGCTTTCGAAAGCGCGCGGTTCTGGTAGACGGCTTTTCCAACTTCCTTGCCGCGGCGAAAAACCAGATCTGCGGAAACGTCCGTCATGACAAAGTGATTCCCCATTTGCTTTGTCGCAAGCGGGTAGCGCAGGGTCATGACAGCCCGGTGACAGCCTGTTGACGCGTTCTTTACAGCTTGCCAAACCCGCCCGGCGTCGGCGTCGTCAGGATGACGGCTTCACCTGCATCGAGCACGGTCTGGTCGCAGGCCTTCAGCACGTCGATCGAGCCGTCCTTGCGACGAATTTTGGTCGAGCCGACCTCGCCGTCGCCGCCACCGTCCAGCCCTTGCGGCGGGCGGTTGCGGTGCGAGGACAGGATCGCGCACTCCATCTTTTCAAGGAAGCGGATGGTGCGTTTGGTGCCGTCGCCGGCATTCCATTTGCCCTTGCCGCCGGATCCCTGGCGGATGTGGAAATCCTCGAGCACCACGGGAAAGCGCAATTCCAGCACTTCCGGATCGGTGAGGCGCGAATTGGTCATGTGGGTGTGCACGCCCGAGGTGCCGGCAAAGCCGCGGCCGGAGTTCATCTGGCCGGCCGGCGAACCCGAGCAGATCGTCTCGTAGTATTGGTACTGCTTGTTGCCGAAGGTCAGGTTGTTCATCGTGCCCTGCGCATTGGCCATGGCGCCCATGGCGCCGAACAGCGCATTGGTGACATGCTGCGAGGTCTCGACATTGCCGGCGACGACGGCGGCGGGGTAGGCGGGCTTCAGCATGCAGCCATCGGGAATGACGATGTTGATCGGCCTGAGGCACCCGGCATTCATCGGGATCATGTCCTCGACCATGACGCGGAAGGCGTAGAGCACCGCCGCGCGGGCAACGGGCTCCGGCGCATTGAAATTGTTCTTCATGACAGGCGAGGTGCCGGTGAAGTCGACCGTCGCCTCACGCTTTTGCCGGTCGACCGATATCTTCACCTTGATGACCTGGCCGGTATCGGTGGGATATTCATAGGCCGATGTGTCCGGCAGCCGCTCGATCACCCGCCGCACGCTTTCGGCAGCATTGTCCTGGACATGGCCCATATAGGCCTCGACGACATCGAGGCCGAAATGCGCGACCATCTTGCGCAGTTCGGCGACGCCTTTTTCGTTGGCGGCGATCTGCGCCTTGAGGTCCGCGATGTTCTGGTGCGGGTTGCGGGCCGGATATCGGTGGTCGGTGAGCAGCGTATGCAGCTCTTTTTCGCGGAATTTTCCGCGGTCGACGATGCGGAAATTGTCGAACAGCACGCCTTCTTCGTCGACCGTGGTGGCGAGCGGCGTCATCGAGCCGGGGGCAGTGCCGCCAATATCGGCGTGATGGCCGCGCGAGGCCGCCCAGAACAGGATGTTCTTTTGGGCATCGTCGAAGACGGGCGTCACCACGGTGATGTCAGGCAGATGCGTGCCGCCATTGTAGGGGGCGTTCAAGGCAAAGACGTCGCCGGGGTGGATGTCGCCGGAGTTCAGCCGGATGATGGTTTCGACCGAGCGGTCCATCGAGCCGAGGTGCA
The DNA here is from genome assembly GCF_024746835.1 of Mesorhizobium sp. AR02. NCBI lineage: Bacteria > Pseudomonadati > Pseudomonadota > Alphaproteobacteria > Hyphomicrobiales > Phyllobacteriaceae > Mesorhizobium > Mesorhizobium sp. AR02. The sequence continues at coordinate 5,690,365 of NZ_CP080531.1, forward strand.
CCGGCATGTGCGGCGCATTGGCGACCAGCGCCCCGGTGTGGTCGAAGACGGCGCAGGAAAAATCCAGCCTTTCCTTGATGTTGACGGAGTAGGCGGTGTTCTGCAGCGTCACGCCCATCTGCTCGGCGATCGACATGAAGAGATTGTTGAAGACTTCCAGCATGACCGGATCGGCTGATGTGCCGAGGGCAGCGGCGCGCGCCTTCCTTGCCGTGCGGCGGATCACGACGTGATCGAGGTTGGTGATTTCAGCCTGCCAGCCGGGTTCGATGACAATGGTCTGGTTGGGCTCGATGATGAGGGCAGGGCCGGCGACCAGATTGGATGGGCGCAGGTTTTCGCGACGGTGGATGCCGGCATCATGCCACCGGCCTTCGGTGTAGATGCGCCGCGTTCCAGAAGCGCCAGCTTCAACCCTCGCAGGTCCGGCGGGCGCATAGGCTTCAGCGCTGCTTTCGCCGATTTCGCTGCCCTCGACGCCGACCGTCTCGACGATCATCGGTTTGTCGTCATAGACGAAGCCGAATTGCGCCTTGTGGGCGATTTCGAAATCGCGCTTTGCCTGGAAAATCGAGTCACTTTCGAAATTCACCGGCAGTGTCGTGTCGGTGCCGTCATAGCGAATATGCAGCACGGGCTTGGTAGCAACCGCGTCCTCGGCAATGCCTTGCGCGGCGAGTTCGGCAATGACGGCTTTTCTTAAGATGGCGATGAGGTTGCCGATCTCGGTTCTGGATTCTTCGGCAAGCGGCTTGAGCAGCGCTTGTTGGCGTGAGGCAAAGACCGAGGCAAGGCCGATGCCATAGGCCGAAAGCAGGCCGGAGAAGGGGTGGATCAGCACTGCCTCCATGCCGAGCGCGTCGGCGACCAGGCAGGCGTGTTGGCCGCCGGCGCCGCCGAAGCAGTTGAGCAGATATTCGGTGACATCATAGCCGCGCTGCACGGAAATCTTCTTGATGGCATTGGCCATGTTCTCGACAGCGATGGTGACAAAACCTTCGGCGACGGCCTCGGGCGTTCGGCCATCGCCGATTTCGGCGGCCAGCGCGCTGAATTTCTTGCGCACGGTGCCGACATCGAGCGGTTCGTTCCGGCCGGGGCCGAAAATGGCCGGGAAGAAATCGGGCTGCAATTTGCCCAGCATGACGTTGGCGTCGGTGACGGCCAGCGGCCCGCCACGCCGGTAGGCGGCGGGGCCGGGATTGGCGCCAGCGGAGTCCGGTCCGGCGCGAAAACGGCCGGCCTCGTAATGCAGGATCGAACCGCCGCCGGCGGCGACGGTGTGGATGCGCATCATCGGGGCGCGGACGCGCACGCCGGCGACTTCCGTGTCGAAGGCGCGCTCATACTCGCCATCATAGTGGGCGACGTCGGTGGAGGTGCCGCCCATGTCGAAGCCGATGACCTTGTCGAAGCCGGCGAGCTTGGCCGTCTCGACCATGCCGACGACGCCGCCGGCGGGACCCGACAGCAGCGCGTCCTTGCCCTGGAACATGTCGGCGGCGGTGAGGCCGCCAGAGGACATCATGAACATGAGGCGAGGGGTTTGGTCGCTCTCGCGCGCCGCACCCAGTTCTCCCGCCAACCTCTGCACATAGCGCGACAGGATGGGCGAGAGATAGGCGTCGACCACGGCGGTGTCGCCGCGGCCGACCAGCTTGATCAGCGGCGAAACCTCATGGCTGACCGAAACCTGGGCGAAACCGATCTTGCGGCAGACTTTGGCCACCGCCTTCTCGTGATCGGGGTATTTCCAGGCATGCATGAAGACGATGGCGACGGCATCGATGCCATCGGCCTTGGCCTGCTCGATCGCCGGCCGGCAAGCGGCGATGTCGAGCAGCCGTTCGACACAGCCATCCGCGAGCACGCGCTCGTTGATTTCGATGACGCGCTCATAGAGCTGCTCGGGAAGGATGATCTCCTTGGCGAAAATGTCGGGCCGCGCCTGGTAGGCGATCCTGAGCGCATCGCGAAATCCCTTGGTGATGAGCAGGAGCACGCGGTCGCCCTTGCGTTCCAGCAGCGCGTTGGTGGCGACCGTCGTGCCCATCTTGATGTCGCCGATCAGGCCGGACGGAACCGCGGTGCCCGATTCGAGGCCGAGCAGGTCGCGGATGCCCTGAATGGCGGCATCGGCATAGGCTTCGGGATTCTCCGAAAGCAGCTTGCGTGGATGCAAACCGCCTTGCGGATCACGGCCGATGACGTCCGTGAAGGTGCCGCCGCGATCGATCCAGAAATCCCACTTCGCGGTCATACGGCATGCTCCGGCATTCTTATCGAGCAATCTGTTAGTTCGCAATGGCTTGGCCTGCAACGACCATGCGCATGATGTTACATGCGGATACGCAACGTTACGAAACCGATAGCCATCCAATGCATTTTCTCTTCAACCGCTCACGTCAACGTGAGCGTGTGTTGAAGGAGAGATACTATGAAGAAGCTCATTCTTGCTTCCGTTTCCGCCCTGGCCTTGCTTGGCGTGGCCGCCTGCAGCAACAGCGGCACGGACAAAACCACCACCGAGAGTACCAATCCGCCAGCCGCCGAACAGCCGATGAAGCCTGCGGCCCCGGCGGATAAATCGACCAAGCCTGCCGAGCCGGCTCCGGCAACGCCCGCTCCTGCGCCCGCGCAGTAGTCTGTAAGCAGTAAGCGTGTCTTGTTTGGAAAGGCCGGCGTGAAGCCTGCCTTTCCGCATATCAGCGACAGCAGGCCTGACAAGGCGGCTTGTCGTCACATCCCAAACACGGGCCGTTATTGGCTTGATAGCGGGGACCGGTTGGCTCTATGAAGCGGGCCATGTCGATTTGGGACCGCCTCGGCGAGTTTATCACACGGGTATCATCTTCAGCGACGTCGGGCGTTGCCGACGTTGTCGAGGCCGTGCGCACAGTGTTCTCCGGCGATGCGGACCTGCGCCGCCGCGTCGCCTTTTCGGTGGCGATGATCGCGCTCTCGGCCAAGATGGCCAAGGCCGACGGTATCGTCACCCAGGATGAGGTGCGCGCCTTCCAGGAAATATTCGAAGTGCCGCCGAAAGAGACGCGCAACGTGGCGCGGCTGTTCGATCTCGCCCAGCGCGATGTGGCCGGGTTCGAGACCTATGCCGAGCGCATGGCGCAGCTGTGCGGCTCCGGCCATTCGAACTGCGTGATGCTGGAAGACATACTCGATGGCTTGTTCCACATCGCCAAGGCCGATGGGCTGGTGCATGAACGCGAAGGCATCTTCCTGCACCGTATCGCCGAGATCTTCCGCATCGACGAGGCGCATTACGAATCGATCCTGGCCCGGCACGTCAATCTGGGCGCCGGCGACCCCTATGTCGTGCTCGGCATCGAGCGCGGCAAGCCGTTCGACGAGGTCAAGAAGCGGTATCGCAAACTGGTGTCCGACAACCATCCGGACCGGCTGATCGCGCGCGGCCTGCCGCAGGAATTCATCAAGATCGCGACGACCAGGGTCGCGGCGATCAACGCCGCCTATGAGATGATCGAGCGGGGCCTGCGGCACGTATGAGCGGCTTCCTGCCCGACGAGCCGAGCGCCGAGGTCAGGGTATCGCCGAATTTCGGGCCAAGGCGTGACACGCTGAAGCCCGACATGATCGTGCTGCACTATACCGGCATGTTGACGGGGGCAGGCGCGGAGGCATGGCTCTGCGATCCGGCGAGCGAAGTCTCGTCGCACTACCTCGTCCATGAGAATGGCCAAATCGTGCAAATGGTCAGGGAAAGCGACCGCGCATGGCACGCCGGCAAGAGTTCCTGGTTCGGGCGCACCGACATCAATTCCTGCTCGGTCGGCATCGAGATCGTCAATCCGGGACATTCGCTGGGCTACCCGGGGTTCCCCCGTCGCCAGATCGATGCGGTGATCGGCCTGTGCAAGGGGATTGCCGCGCGGCATGCGGTCCCCGCCAGGCGCGTGCTGGCGCATTCCGATGTGGCGCCTGGTCGCAAGATCGATCCGGGCGAGAAGTTCCCGTGGGCATCGCTGTTCGAGGCCGGCGTCGGCCATCTCGTGCCGGCCGCTCCCATCAGGCGCGGAGCCGCGCTGAAGCCGGGTGACAGCGGTGCCGATGTCGAGGCGTTGCAGTCGATGCTGGCGCTCTATGGCTATGGTGTCGAGATATCAGGCATTTTCGACCGGCAGACTGAGATCGTCGTCGAGGCCTTCCAACGGCATTTCCGGCCCCGCCTTGTCGACGGGCTGGCCGACGGCTCGACGATGCGCACGCTGCAGAAATTGCTTGCTTCCATGGGCCGCTGACCCAGGGTCAAGGCGCTGCTCAAGTAATCTTTCTCCTCTGTCAGGTTACAAACTGTCACTCAAAGTGACTTGCCCCGCCTTCATTGGCGCCAATTCGGGCTTCAAAGGGCAATTCGTACAGTTTGTCGGACGTCTAGCCCCCCGGATGTTCCGATATTAATCGAGCAGCGCCGCGCGAAAATCTTCGCGTGGTCCAGACAGAACAGGATCACATGCAGAAATTGACCGTTGTAACGGCAGCTCTTGCTGCCGGCGTAATGACTTTTGCCTTCAACGCGGCCGACGCCGCGCCGTCAAGCCCACGGGCCGATCAGGGGCTCGTCGCAGTGACCGCCAAGGGCAAGGCCATTTCGGCCAAAAGCAGCAGGAGTGTGAAGGCAACGGCGAAGCAGGTTTCCGCGAAGGTGGAAAAGGCCAGCTGGACCAAGGCGAAGAAATCCACCGCCAAGACGAAGCGTGGCCGCAAAACCATCGACATGACGACAACGGCATCGATCGGCCTCAGGAATGTCGCGGCGTCGACGGCAGCGGTGGCCAGCAGCGGCCAGTATTCCGCGATCGTCGCCCGCTATGCGGCAAGCTATGGCGTTCCGGTGTCGCTGGCCCATGCCGTCATCACGATCGAGAGCAATTACCGGCCGAACATGGTCGGCAGCGCCGGCGAGATCGGCCTGATGCAGATCAAGCCGGCGACGGCGCGGATGATGGGGTACAACGGCTCGGCCAAGGGGCTGTTCGATCCCGACACCAACATCAAATACGGCATGAAGTATCTCGCTTTGGCGCAAAACCTTGGCGGTGGCACCACCTGTGGCACGATCCTGAAATACAATGCCGGCCATGCCGCGACGCGGATGAACCCGATCTCGGCTGCCTATTGCAGCAAGGTCAAGGTGCAGATGGCGGCGCTTTGATTGCAAGTTGCGAGAGCCGGCGGACAAGCCGGCTTTTTCATTTGCGTTTTCCCGGCTGAACCCCTTTATACGCCTTGCCAGCTGGCTGGGCGGCCGCACTCGCAAACGCCGAAAGGCCGCGAGTGAGGAAAGTCCGGGCTCCATGGAGACACGGTGCCGGTTAATGGCCGGCGGGGGCGACCCCAGGGAAAGTGCCACAGAAAGCAAACCGCCACGACTTTGTCGGGGTAAGGGTGAAAGGGTGGGGTAAGAGCCCACCGCGCGACTGGCAACAGGAGCGGCACGGTAAACCCCACCGGGAGCAAAACCGAATAGGGGCGGTGCGAGGGGAAACCCTCGAGGGCTGTTTCCGGCTCACCGTCCGGGTAGGTTGCGTGAGGCGCATGGCAACATGCGCCCAAGATGAATGGCCGCCACGTTCTCGTCCCGCAAGGGGCGAGGGCCATACAGAACCCGGCTTACAGGCCAGCTGGCAGTTTCTCCCTGAAGAAATCCTTTGAGATCAACAGGTTGCGCCCTCGGGCGCGCCTGTCGATTCAAGCTTCTTCGGCTATTCGCAAGCAAGTCGGTAATCGGCCAACGCTTGAACCTGGTGCGATTAAATCGTACCATTGCTCTGCGAATGGCATCGGGAGCCTATCATGGGACAGGTCGACAAACGCAGCATCACGCTGTCGCCGGAATTGGCGCAAGCGGTGGACGATGTGGTCGCGGCAGGGGAGTACGCCTCGGCGAGCGAGGTGATCCGCGATGCGCTGCGGCAATGGAAGGATCGCCGCGATCTCTTCGGTCATACCATCGAGGAGTTGCGTAGGCTGGTGCAGGAAGGCATCGACAGTGGGCCGGCGCTGGAGGGACCGCCTATCCTCGAACGAGCGCGCGCCAAATATCTCAAGATGGCTGAGGCAAAAGGCCTTGAGGAGTGAAATACCGGCTGCTTCCCCAAGCGGCGGTCGATCTCGAGGGGATCGGTGACTACATCGCCAGCCATAATCCCAATGCTGCGGTCCGTTTCGTGGACGCCTTGGAACGACGATGGAACTTACTCACCCTCCATCCCTTCTCAGGCGCGCCACGCGACGATATCGCGCCCGGCATCCGTCATCTGGTCGTCGGCGACTATCTCACCCTGTATCGCGTCGCTGGCGACGCGATCGAAATTCTTCGCGTGCTGCACGGGCATCGCAACATCGAAGCGGAGGATGTCGGCTCGTGACCGGTTCGGTCAGCTGTTGATCCTGTCCAGCGAGGTCTCGATCGCCTTCCAGAGTTCTTCCACCGGTTCACAACCAACCGAGAGGCGCACGAAGCCTGGCGGCACCGCATCGCCTCGCTTCGAACGTCGCTCGGCCGAAGTGTGGACGCCGCCGAAGGAGGTCGCGGCCTCTATCAGTTGGCAATTGTTGATGAAATCCTCGGCCTTGTCCTCCGAGGCGAGTTCGAAGGAGATGAGGAAGCCGAAGCGCTCCATCTGGGCGCGGGCAAGGTTGTGCGATGGGTCGCCATTGAGACCGGGAAAACGCAGGCCACGCACCGCGCGATGTTCCTTCAGCCGTTGCGCGATCGTTTCGGCAGATGAGCACATGCGGTCGAAGCGCACCTCCAGTGTTTCGAGGCCGCGATGCACCAGCCAGGCCTCGAACGGCCCGGGAATGCCACCGACCATTGCGCGCCAGTCAGTCACCTCAGTGATAATGTCGGTGTTGCGGCTGGCGACGTGACCGAACAGCACGTCCGAATGGCCGTTGACCGCCTTGGTGTCGGCGGAGACGACGATATCGGCGCCGAAGTCGAGCGGACGCTGGCCGAATGGTGTCATCGTCGTATTGTCGACGACAAGGATCCCGCCCTGTTCGTGGACAGCCTTGGCGATCGCGGAGATATCGCAGATGTCCAGCCGCGGATTGGACGGGGTTTCCACGAAGACCAACGAATAGCCTTCGAAGCCGCCGTCAAGGAAGGTCGGCGTCGGCCTGGTGTCGCAGGTGATGCCGAATGGCTTCAGGAAGCGTTCGGCCATCGCACGCGTGGCATGATAACCGTCCGCAGGCAGGAGCACGCGATCGCCCGATTTCAGGAGCGCGAAAAACACCGCGGAAATTGCACCCATTCCAGAGGGAAAGCTCACGCATTGCGCATCTTCCAAATGGCCGAGCACATGTTCCACGGCGCGCCAGGTCGGATTGTCGTAGCGGCCATATTGATCGATCCCGGTCTCGACGCCCGGCGTGTGAAAGATCGACGCCATGGTCAGCGGCAAGGGGATCGGGTCGCCATTGGCGAAATCGCGGCTGCGCAAATGGGAAAGTTCGGCGGCGCGTGACTTTGCCGTCTCGGACATGAGCTCGATCCTTGTTTTTGGGCGGAAGACGTCGCTCGACGCTATGCGCGCGGGTGATCGGCGGCAAGCCAGGTCTTTTGGGCCAGGGGGCTCTAAACGGTTCGTTAGGCTTAATGGATCATAAAGACGAGACGTGCCGTAACGGCTGCTCGGATTGGTCGCGATGCGCGTGTTTGTGAAGCCCATTCCCGTTGACGCCCATAGTACCCCATGATATCCCATCAAGACATCAAAGCCTTCGTTCCGCGTCAGGGTAGAGCGTACGCCAATCGGGCAGCCGCGGCGGCTGCGCGTTTGCCGGTTTTTGCCCGTGTGGGCGAGGCTGATACGGGGCAGGGAACGCGCTGCGGCGGCGCGTGCGATACAATGAAAAGGGGTGCGGCGGCGCAAGCGGCTGTAACACGTGATGGACCGGTTTCTGTCGAACACGGTGAGCAGGATCGATGCGAAGGGGCGGGTGTCCGTTCCGGCGCATTTCCGCGCTGTCGTGCAGAAGCGCGGCTATTCGGAACTTTATGCGCTACGTTGCCTGGATCTGCCGGCGATGGATGTCGGCGGGCTCGACCTGCTCGACCGCTACGAGCAGCGCATCGCGCAGGAAGATCCGTTCCTGCAGACGGCGGACGATATGTCGTTCTTCTGCCATGGGGACGGAGCGTTCCTGAAACTCGATCAGGATGGCCGCATCACCATGACCGATTTCATCCGCGAGCATACCGGCATCTCGGCGGAGGTGGCCTTTGTCGGGCGCGGCAATTTCTTTCAGATCTGGGAGCCGGGACGGCTTGCTGCCTATGGGGCGCAGGCGCGGGCCAGGCTTTTGCAGCTTCGGCAGGGGACGAAGCCTGGGGAGCGACCGGAATGACGGTGGGCCACGGCGATGACATCCACGCCGTTGGCGGATCGGTCCGCCACATTCCGGTCCTCCTTAGCGAAGTGCTTGAGGCATTGGCGCCGGCGGAGGGCGACATCATCATCGACGGCACGTTCGGCGCCGGCGGCTACACCAGGGCCATCCTGGCGGCCGGGGCTTCCGTTGTGGCTATCGACCGCGATCCCGACGCCATTGCGGCCGGACGCGATCTCGAGACGCAATCGGGTGGCAGGCTAAAACTGGTGCAGGCGCCATTCTCGACGCTCGACGAGCATGTCGAAAGCGCCGACGGAGTCGTGCTCGACATTGGCGTGTCCTCCATGCAGCTCGACCAGGCCGAGCGCGGGTTTTCGTTCCGCAATGACGGGCCGCTCGACATGCGCATGGCACAGGCGGGCCTGAGTGCGGCCGATGTCGTCAACAGCTTCAAGCCTGGTGACCTTGCCCGTATCTTCGGCTTCCTCGGCGAGGAGCGTCACGCCGGGCGCATCGCCCGCATGATCGAGGCGCGCCGCGAAAAGCGGCCGTTCGAGCGCACGCTGGAGCTCGCTGACGCCATCGAGACGCATGTCGGCCGCGCACCGAAGGACAAGATCCATCCGGCCACCCGCGTCTTCCAGGCGCTGCGCATCTACGTCAATGATGAGCTCGGTGAACTGGCCAAGGCGCTGTTTGCGGCCGAACGCGCGCTGAAGCCGGGCGGGCGGCTCGTGGTGGTGACGTTCCATTCGCTGGAAGACCGCATCGTCAAGCGTTTCATCGCCGACCGCGCCGACGTCGCCACCGGCTCACGTCACCTGCCTGAGGCGCATGCGCGCACCGCGACCTTCCGCAAGGCGGGTGGCGGCGTGACGGCGGGCGATGCCGAGGTCGCGGCCAATCCGCGCGCCCGCTCTGCCAGGCTGCGCGCGGCGATCCGCACCGATGCGCCTGCGCGCGGCGGCGATTTTTCGATTTTCGGCCTTCCAAAGCTTCCCGGCATCAACCTGCCGGGGGAGAGGTAAGCACGTGTTCCGTACCAGCGACATTGTCCTGATCGCCGTCATGGTTTCGGCGGCGGCTCTGACCTACAAGACCAAGCGCGAGGCCGAGGACCAGCTGGCGGCGGTGCAGAAGATCCATAACCAGATACGCTATGAGGAGGAGACGATCGACCTGCTCAAGGCCGACTGGAGCCTGCTCACCCAGCCGTCGCGACTGCAGAAGCTCGCCGAACTCTACAAGGCGCAGCTCGCACTCGAGCCGGTCAGTGCGCGCCAGATCGTCGGCTTGAGCGACCTGCCGGCCAAGGCCCTCGACATTCAGGACATACTGAACGGACGCCAGGGCGGCATGGCCGACAATTCCGACAAGGCGCCTTCTGGCGACAAGGATCCCGTCGTGACCGGAGGCATCGCCCAATGATCGGCAAACTGCTGAAGCGCCGCGCCAGGACGGCTGAAGACGGTTCTATCGTCGTGGAAGGTGCCCGCAAGGCGACCGGCGGCAAGGGCAAGGCGCGCATCGTGATGACGATGGCGGTGTTCTTCGGCATCTTCTCGACCATTTCAGGGCGGCTGGTCTATCTCGGCTTCCAGACGCCTGATCTATCGGGCGGCCCGCAGAGCCGGATCACCGCCTCGCGGCCCGATATTGTCGACCGCAATGGCGAAGTGCTGGCGACCGACATCAAGACGGCGTCGCTGTTTGCCGAGCCGCGCCGCATCGTCGATGCCGACGAGGCGATCGAGAAGCTGTCGACCGTGCTGCCCGAGATCGATTACGAGCAGACCTACCACAAGCTCAAGAGCGGCGCCGGCTTCGTCTGGCTGCAGCGGCAGCTGACGCCCAAGCAGCAGGCCGACATCATGCAGCTCGGCATTCCCGGCTTCGGCTTTCGCACCGAGAAGCGCCGTTTCTATCCGAGCGGAGAAACCTCATCCTACATTGTCGGCCTGACCAACATCGACAACCAGGGCATCTCCGGCATGGAGAAATACATCGATGAGCAGGGCCTGAGCGACCTGCAGGCGTCGGGCCTGGCGGTGGCCAAGGATCTCAAGCCGGTGAAGCTTTCGATCGATCTGCGCATCCAGCATGTGGTGCGCGATGAGATCGCCGCCGGCCTGGAGCGCTATCGCGCCCTGGGCGCCGGCGCCGTCGTGCTCAATGTCAAGACCGGCGAAGTGGTGGCCATGGCCTCGGTGCCGGATTTCGATCCGAACAATCCTTACAATGCGCAGGAAAAGGATCGGCTGAACCGGATGTCGGCGGGCCTCTATGAGATGGGCTCGACCTTCAAGAGCTTCACCTCCGCCATGGCGCTCGATTCCGGCAAGGCGACGATGAATAGCCGTTTCGACGCTTCGCATCCAATCCGGGTCGGCCATCAGGCCATTCACGATTTCCACGGCAAGAACCGTGTGCTGTCGCTGCCGGAGGTGTTCCTCTATTCGTCCAACATCGGGTCGGCCAGGGAGGCCGAACTGGTTGGCATCGAGGGGCACCGGGAATTCCTGCATCGCCTTGGCATCCTGGAAAGGATGCAGACCGAACTGCCTGAAGTCGCCCGCCCAACCGAACCCAAGGTCTGGAAACAGGTCAATTCGTTCACCATCGCCTTCGGCCATGGTGTGTCGACGACACCGCTGCAGGCGGCTGTCGGCTGTGCGGCGCTGATGAATGGCGGCTTCCTGATGAACCCGACCTTCCTGGTGCGTACGCAAGAGGAAGCGATGGCTACCGCCAAGAAGGTTGTGAGCGAAAAGACGGTCGAGGGCATGCGCTACCTCTATTCGCTCAACGCCGAGAAGGGCTCAGCCAGAAACGCCAGAGTCCCCGGCTACCGCGTTGGCGGCAAGACCGGAACGGCCGAAAAAGTCATCAACGGCCGCTACTCCAAGGACTTGAATTTCAACACCTTCGTCGCCGCCTTCCCGATGGACGATCCGCAATACCTGGTGTTTACGATTGCCGACGCTCCGCACCCGGAAAAGCCCGGGATGACAGACGTCGCCGCTAACAATGCGGGGGTCATGGCCGGCAATATCATCCGGCGTTCGGCGGCCATGCTTGGCGTGAAGCCAGATTTCAGCCATGAAAATGGTGCAACGCTGGTTTCCTATCAGTGATTCTTGGGGCGCGCCGGCAACTGCGCGCTATTTTGTTGCGGTGAACGGAACTCGATGAAGCTAAGAGATCTAGCCGGTGTCCTGCCAGTCGAAGGAACAGCTTCCGCCGATCTGGAGGTTACCGGGATTTCGTCCGATTCCCGCCAGGTAAAACCGGGCGTCGTCTTTTTTGCGCTCGCCGGCACCAAGGCGGACGGTGCGGCTTACGCTGCCGACGCGGCCAGGCGTGGCGCGCTGGCGATCGTGACGAGCAAGGGCAGTTCCGTCGCCGGACTGCCGGTTCCGGTACTGGCGGTCGACGATCCGCGTCTGGCGCTGGCGCTGAGTGCTTTCCGCTATTTCGGCAAGCAGCCTGGGATCATGGTCGCGGTGACCGGCACCAGCGGCAAGACCTCGGTCGCCGCCTTCACCAGGCAGATCTGGGAGCAGGCGGGCTATGCCGCAGCTTCCATCGGCACCACCGGCGTGGTGGCGCCCGGCCGCAACGACTATGGCTCGCTGACGACGCCCGATCCGGTCGCCTTGCACCAGTTGCTGAAGGAATTGGCTGATGCCGGCGTCACCCACGCTTCAATGGAAGCGTCCAGTCATGGGCTCGACCAGCGCCGGCTTGACGGCGTCAAGCTCGCCGCCGGCGGCTTCACCAATCTTGGCCGCGACCATATGGATTATCATCCGACGGTCGAGGATTATCACCGCGCCAAACTGCGCCTGTTCGACACGCTGCTGCCGAAAGGCGCGCCGGCCGTCGTCTTCGCCGACGATCCGTGGTCGGCGCCAACGATCCAGGCGGCGAAGGCCGCCGGGCTCGAGGTGCTGACGGTTGGCCGTCATGGCGATTTCCTCACGCTGAAGCGGGTCGAGCACGAGCGCCATCGCCAGCGCGCTGAGGTCGAGGCCGAGGGCGTGCTTTACGAAATCGACCTGCCGCTGGCCGGCGATTTCCAGATTTCGAATGCGTTGGTTTCGGCGGGCCTTGCCATTTCCACGGGAACACCCATCGCCAAGGCATTGATGTCCTTGGAGAAACTGAAGGGCGCGCCGGGCCGGCTCGACCTCGTCGGCACCACCGCCAGCGGTGCGCCGGTCTATGTCGACTATGCTCACAAGCCCGATGCGCTGGAGAACGTTCTGGCCTCGGTGAGGCCGTTTACCACCGGCCGCGTGATGGTCGTGTTCGGCTGCGGCGGCGACCGCGATCGGGGAAAAAGACCGATCATGGGCGAGATCGCAACCCGGCTTGCCGATGTCGTCATCGTCACCGACGACAATCCGCGTTCTGAAGTGCCCGAGACCATCCGCGCCGCCATTATGGCCGCCGCACCCGGCGCCATCGAGATCGGCGACCGGCGCACGGCGATCCATGAGGCTGTCGGCATGCTTCATGCCGGCGACACGCTGATCGTGGCCGGCAAGGGCCATGAGGAAGGCCAGACGATCGGCTCCGAGACCCTGCATTTTTCCGATCACGAGGAAGTCCGCGCCGCGTTGCGGGAGCGTGCCGCATGAGTTTGCTGTGGACCTCCGAGGCGTTGGTTGCCGCCATGGATGGGCGCCCGCTCGGTCCCATGCCCGACGGCATATCTGGCATTTCGATCGACAGCCGCAGCCTGCAGCCAGGTGACGCCTTCTTCGCCATCAAGGGCGAGGCGATGGACGGCCATGACTTCGCCACCGCGGCCATCAAGGCCGGTGCCGGGGTGCTGGTGGTGGCGGAAGGCAAGCTGCCGTCGCTTGGCCGGCTGACGGCGCCGATCATCGTCGTCGAGGATGTGCTGGCCGCACTGGAAAAGCTCGGCGTCGCGGCACGTGCCCGTTCGCAGGCCAAGATCATCGCGGTCACCGGTTCGGCCGGCAAGACCACCACCAAGGAAGCGCTGCGCCACGTGCTGTCGGCGGTCGGCAAGGTGCATGCCTCGGCGCAGTCCTTCAACAACCATTGGGGCGTGCCGCTGACGCTGGCGCGCATGTCGGCTGATTGCGACTATGCCGTGTTCGAGATCGGCATGAACCATCCCGACGAGATTCGGCCGCTGGTGAAGATGGTGCGGCCGCATGTCGCCATCGTCACCATGATCGCGGCAGCGCATCTCGGTTTCTTCCGCAATCTGGACGAGATCGCCAAGGCCAAGGCCGAGATTTTCGAAGGGTTGGAGCCCGAAGGCGCTGCCGTCCTCAACCGCGATGATGCGCGCTTCAAGCTTCTCGACAAGATGGCGCATGCCGCCGGTGTCGAGCATGTCTATGGCTTCGGCGAGAATGCCCGCTCGACCTTCAAGCTCACCAAATGCGAATTGCATGCCGACCATTCAGACATTGCCGCCAGGATAGGCGGCCACGACATGATCGCTCGTATCGGTGCGCCCGGCCGGCATATGGTGCAGAACGTGCTGGCGGTGCTGGGCGCGGCGCAACTGGTTGGCGCCGATCTCGACAAGGTGGCACTCGCGCTCGTCGATCTCTCGGCCGAGCGCGGCCGTGGCAAACGCCATGTGCTGCGGCACCCCGGTGGCTCGACTTCGAGCCACCCCGGCGGTCCGATCACGCTGATCGACGAAAGCTACAACGCCAATCCGGCCTCGATGGCCGCCGCCATGGCGCTGCTCAACGCGACGCCGGTGACGGGCGAGGGCCGCCGCATCGCCGTGCTTGGCGATATGCTGGAACTCGGCGAGCATTCGGTGAAGCTGCATGCCGCCCTTGCCGATCTCATCGTCGGCACCGGCACGCAGACCGTCTTTCTCGGCGGCCCCGAAATGCGGGCACTGGCCGAAGCGCTGCCGGACGATATCAAGACGGAATACCGCGCCGGCGTCGAGGAATTGAAGCCGGTGCTGCTTGCCGCGCTGAAGCCGGGCGACGTGGTGATGATCAAATCGTCGAAGGGCATCGGTTTTGCAAAACTGGTCGATGCGCTGCTGGGCAAGTTCCCGGCTCAATCAACAGCCAACAGTCAGTCGTAGGGTCGGGGGACGAAAGCGCATGTTTACACTGCTGGTCGATTTCGCGGACAAGATCTCGGTCTTCAATGTCTTCCGCTACATCACGTTCCGCACCGGCGGGGCGTTGATCACCTCGGCGCTGATCGTCTTCATCTTCGGGCCGACCATCATCAATTCGCTGAGGCTCAGGCAAGGCAAGGGCCAGCCGATCCGCGCCGACGGGCCGCAGACGCATTTCAAGAAGGCCGGCACGCCGACCATGGGCGGGCTGATGATCCTGTCGGGCATCATCGGCTCGTCGCTTTTGTGGGCGAACCTGTCGAGCATCTATGTCTGGGTGGTGCTTCTGGTGACGCTGGGCTTCGGCTCGATCGGCTTTTACGACGACTATCTGAAGGTGACCAAGCAGTCGCATCTCGGCTTCTCCGGCAAGGCGCGGCTGGCGCTTGAATTCGTCATTGCCGGCATCGCCGCCTGGGTGATCATGCATAACGGCCAGGCGCCGTTCTCGTCGTCGCTGACATTCCCCTTCGCCAAGGAATTCATCGTCAATCTCGGCTGGTTCTTCATTCCGTTCTCCTGTTTCGTCATCGTCGGCGCCGGCAATGCGGTGAACCTGACCGACGGCCTCGACGGGCTGGCGATCGTGCCGATCATGATCGCAGCGGCCTCCTTCGGCGTCATCGCCTATCTCTCGGGCAATGCGGTGTTCGCCGAATATCTGCAGATCCATTTCGTCCCCGGTACCGGTGAACTGGCTGTCGTGCTCGGCTCCGTCATCGGCGCCGGCCTCGGTTTCCTCTGGTTCAATGCACCGCCGGCGGCGATCTTCATGGGCGACACCGGTTCGCTGGCCATGGGCGGCCTGATCGGCACGGTCGCGGTCGCCACCAAGCACGAGATCGTGCTGGTCATCGTCGGTGGCCTGTTCGTGGTCGAGATCCTCTCGGTCATCATCCAGGTCGGCTACTTCAAGATGACCGGCAAGCGCGTGTTCCTGATGGCGCCGATCCACCATCATTTCGAAAAGCTCGGCTGGACCGAGAGCCAGGTGGTGATCCGCTTCTGGATCATCGCCGTCATCCTGGCGCTGGTCGGCCTGTCCACCCTGAAGCTCAGATAGGAGACCTCCTTGATCCCCGCCGCATCCTTCGCAGGCAAGCACGTTTTGCTCTTCGGGCTCGGTGGCTCGGGGATCGCGACCGCGCGGGCATTGATCGAGGGTGGGGCCGATGTGTTGGCCTGGGACGACAATCCCGACAGCGTCGCCAAGGCGGCCGCCACCGGTATCGCCACAGCCGATCTGCGCGGCGCCGACTGGGCGAAGTTTTCGGCCTTCGTGCTGTCGCCGGGCGTGCCGCTGACGCATCCCAAGCCGCACTGGACGGTGGAACTGGCGAAGGGCGCCGGTGTCGAGGTGATCGGCGACATCGAACTGTTCTGCCGTGAGCGGATTTTGCAGGCGCCGACGGCGCCTTTCATCGCCATCACCGGCACCAACGGCAAGTCGACGACCACGGCGCTGACGGCGCATATCCTCAAATCGGCACGCCGCGACACCCAGATGGGCGGCAATATCGGCCGCGCGGTGATGACGCTCGATCCGCCGAAGCCTGACCGCCACTATGTCGTCGAATGCTCGTCCTACCAGATCGACCTTGCGCCCTCGATCAACCCGACGGCCGGCATCCTGCTCAACCTGACGCCGGACCATCTCGACCGCCACGGCACCATGCAGCACTACGCCTCGATCAAGGAGCGGCTGGTAGCGGGCAGCGAGACGGCGATCATCGGCATTGACGATTCCTGGTGCGCGCAGATCGCCGAGCGGCTGGAGCGGGCAGGGCGGCAGGTCATCCGCATTTCCAAGCGGCTGCCGCTGACCGACGGCTATTTCGCCGACGGCACCAATCTGATGGAAGCCGTGCACGGCCGCTACAGCAAGGTCGCCTTCCTCGAAGGCATCGGTTCGCTGCGTGGCCAGCACAATGCGCAGAACGCGCTTGCCGCGGTCGCTGCTTGCCTGAGGGTCGGGCTCGACCTCGGCGAAATCCAGTCCGGGCTCGAAAGCTTCCCGGGTCTCGCGCACCGCATGGAGCAGGTTGGCCGCAAGGACCATGTGCTGTTCGTCAACGATTCCAAGGCGACCAATGCCGATGCGGCAGCACCCGCCCTGTCGAGCTTTCCGCGCATCTACTGGATCGCCGGCGGCCTGCCCAAGGAGGGCGGTATCGAGCCGCTGCGCGGCTTCTTCCCGCGCATCGCCAAGGCTTATCTGATCGGCGAGGCGGCGCCTGCCTTTTCGGCGACGCTGGGCGAGGCGGTGCCCTACGAGATATCTGGCACGCTGGCCGCGGCGGTCGAACACGCCGCGCATGATGCGGCCAAGGACGACAGCGGTGAGGTGGTGGTGCTGCTGTCGCCGGCCTGCGCCAGTTTCGACCAGTTCAAGAATTTCGAAGTTCGCGGCGAAGCCTTCAGGCAAGCTGCGAGCGCTATAGATGGCGTCAAACCCATCGGAGGGGCACGATAATGCAGAGCCGTCTCGACAAAAGTCCTGTCGCAACCTGGTGGTGGACGATCGATCGCTGGTTCCTGGCGGCGTTCCTGTCGCTGATGGGCCTCGGCATCGTCTTGTCCTTCGCCGCCAGTCCCGCGGTCGCCGAACGCATCGGCCTTGACAGTTTCCACTTCGCCACCAGGCAGATCATCTTCACCGTGCCTGCGCTCGGCGTGATGCTGGCCGTGTCCTTCCTCGATTCCAGGCAGATCCGGCGCATGTCTCTGATCATGCTGTGCCTGATGCTGGTGCTGATGGTGGCGGTGCTCTATGTCGGCGTCGAGGTGAAGGGTGCGCGGCGCTGGGTCTCGCTCGCCGGCCTGTCGATCCAGCCGTCGGAATTCCTGAAGCCGGCCTTCGTCATCATGTGCGCCTGGCTGTTCGCGGAACACAAGCGCCAGCCCGATATTCCCGGCAACTTGTTCGCCATGCTGCTCCTGGTGCTGGTCGTGTCGCTGCTGGTGGCGCAGCCGGACCTCGGCCAGACCATGCTGACGACCGGCACCTGGGGCATCATGTTCTTCATGGCCGGGCTGCCGTGGCTGTGGATCATCGTGCTGGGTGCGGCCGGCGTCGGCGGCGTCTTCGCCGCCTATACGGTGTTTCCGCACGTTGCGCTCCGCATCGACAAGTTCCTCACCGGTGAGGGCGACACGTTCCAGGTCGACATGGGACGCGACGCGCTGATCAATGGCGGCTGGTTCGGCGTCGGGCCGGGCGAGGGCACGGTCAAGCGGGTCATCCCCGACAGCCATGCCGATTTCGTCTTTTCGGTCGCGGGCGAGGAGTTCGGGCTGATCATGTGCTTCTTTATCATGTCGATCTTCGCCTTCATCGTGCTGCGCGGCCTCAACACGGCGCTCAAGGAACATGACGATTTCACCCGTTATGCGGTCGGCGGCCTCGTCACCGTGTTCGGCCTGCAGGCCGTCATCAACATGTGCGTCAACCTGCAACTGGTGCCGGCCAAGGGCATGACGCTGCCCTTCATCTCCTATGGCGGTTCCTCGCAGATCGCCATCGCGATCTCGATGGGCATGGTGCTGGCGCTGACGCGCAAGCGGCCGGAAAAGCGCAAGCAGATGGGCTTTACGCTGCCGCAGCGCGCCATGCCGGCGGAGTGACATGGCGAGGGGTGTCATCCTTCTCGCGGCGGGCGGAACCGGCGGACATCTGTTCCCGGCCGAAGCGCTGGCGCATGAGCTGAACGGGCGCGGCTGGTCGGTGCATCTGGCCACCGACGACCGCGCCGAGCGGTTTGCCGGTCACTTCCCGGCTGCCGCCATCCATCCGATCCAGTCGGCGACGATGGGTTCGAAAAATCCCATCGCCGTGCTCGGCGCCTTCTGGAAAATCTGGCGCGGCGTGCGGCAGGCCTCCGCCATCATCGGCAGGATCAAGCCGGATGCCGTCGTCGGCTTTGGCGGCTATCCGACCCTGCCGCCGCTCTACGCGGCGACGCGGCGCAAGGTGCCGACGCTGATCCATGAGCAGAACGCGGTGATGGGGCGCGCCAACCGGGCACTGGCCGGCCGTGTGGATGCCATCGCCGGCGGCTTCCTGCCGCAGGATACGAGTGCCACTGGCGCCAAGACGGTGACGACAGGCAATCCGGTCAGGCCGGCGGTGCTGGAGGCGGCCAAGACGCCTTACGCGGCGTCGACCGGCGAGGAGCCTTTCCGCCTGCTGGTGTTTGGCGGCAGCCAGGGCGCCCAGTTCTTTTCCGATGCCATGCCGGGAGCCATCGCGCTGCTTTCGGATGCACAGCGCAAGCGGCTTGCGATTACCCAGCAGGCCCGCGCGGACGACGTAGCGCGGGTGAAGGCGGCCTATGCGGCCCTTGGCGTCGCCTTCGAGGTCTCGCCCTTCTTCACCGACATGGCGGCGCGCATGGCCGCGGCGCATCTGGTGATCTCTCGTTCGGGCGCCTCGACCGTCTCGGAGATCGCCGTCATCGGCCGGCCGGCGTTGCTGGTGCCCTATCCTTATGCGCTTGACCACGACCAGGCGGCGAATGCGGCCGCCCTTGCCGCTGCCGGCGGCGGCGAGGTACACCCGCAATCGACGCTGTCGCCCGAGAGCATCGCAGCCCTCATTGGCGGGCTGATGGACAATCCCGAGCGGCTGGCGGCGATGGCGGCGGGCGCGAAATCGGCCGGCAGGCCGGACGCGGCACGGTTGCTCGCCGATCTCACAGAGGCTATTGCGTCCAGAAAAACCGTTTCGGATTTCAGGAAGGGGACGCAAGCATGAAGATGCCGCAGACCATCGGCCTCGTGCATTTCATCGGCATTGGCGGCATCGGCATGAGCGGCATCGCCGAGGTGCTGCACAATCTCGGCTACAGGGTGCAAGGGTCCGACCAGGCCGACAGTGCCAATGTGCAGCGTCTGCGCGACAAGGGCATCGAATGCTTCGTCGGCCACAAGGCGGAAAACCTTGGCGATGCCGAGGTCGTCGTCGTCTCGACGGCGATCAAGAAATCCAATCCGGAGCTGAAGGCCGCGCGCGAAAAGCTGCTGCCGATCGTGCGCCGCGCCGAGATGCTGGCCGAACTGATGCGCTTCCGCCAGGCGGTGGCGATCGGCGGCACGCATGGCAAGACGACGACGACCTCGATGGTGGCGACCCTGCTCGAAGCCGGCGGGCTCGACCCCACCGTCATCAATGGCGGTATCATCAATGCTTATGGCACCAATGCCCGCATGGGCGATGGCGAATGGATGGTGGTCGAGGCCGACGAGAGCGACGGCACGTTCCTCAAACTGCCGGCGGAGATCGCCGTGGTCACCAACATCGATCCCGAACATCTCGACCACTATGGCAGTTTCGACAAGGTGCGCGAGGCGTTCCGCCAGTTCGTCGAGAACGTGCCCTTCTACGGTTTTGGCGTGATGTGCACCGACCACCCCGAGGTGCAGGCGCTGGTCGGCCGCATCGAGGATCGCCGCGTCATCACCTATGGCGAGAACGCGCAAGCCGACGTGCGCTTCACCAACCACCGCATGGCAGGGGCCACGTCCGAGTTCGACGTGGTGATCCGCGACCGCAAGACCGGCAGCCAGACAACGATACCGGATCTGCGCCTGCCAATGCCCGGCCGTCACAACGTCTCCAACGCCACTGCCGCGATCGCCGTCGCGCATGAGCTTGGCCTGTCCGCCGAGGCGATCAAGAAGGGCCTGTCGTCCTTCGCCGGCGTCAAGCGCCGCTTCACCAACACCGGTTCGTGGAACGGCGTCGATATCTTCGACGACTATGGTCACCATCCGGTCGAGATCTCGGCGGTGCTGAAGGCGGCGCGCAGCGCCACCAAGGGGCGCGTCATCGCCATCGCCCAGCCGCACCGCTTCACCCGGCTGCATGATCTGTTCAACGAGTTTTCGGCCTGCTTCAACGACGCTGATACGGTGATGGTGGCGCCGGTCTACGCTGCCGGCGAAGACCCGATCGACGGCGTCACGTCGGACGAACTGGTGTCGCGCATCCGCGCCGGCGGCCATCGCGACGCGCGCTATATAGAGGGCCCGGCCGCAATCGCGCCGATTATTCGTGATCTTGCCAAGCCCGGCGACTTCGTCGTCTTCCTCGGCGCCGGCAACATCACCCAATGGGCTTATGCTCTGCCCAAGGAGCTTGCCGCCTCATGATGCACGGCCAGGCCCTGATCGACAGACTTGGTGACCGGCTTGCCGGCCTGCGCGGCCGTCTCACGCCGAATGCCGAGATGGACAAGATCACCTGGTTCCGCGCCGGTGGCCTGGCCGAGGTGCTGTTCCAGCCGGCGGACGAAGAAGATCTGGCTGCGTTCCTGCGCGCGGTTCCCGAAGAGATTCCCCTGACCATTGTCGGCGTCGGCTCCAACCTTCTGGTTCGCGACGGCGGTATTCTAGGCTTCGTCGTCAGGCTTTCGGCCAAAGGCTTTGGCGAGGCCGAAATCGTTTCGCCGATCCGGATCAAGGCCGGTGCTGCGACGCCCGACAAGCGCGTGGCGGCCCTGGCGCTGGAAGCAGGTATTGGCGGCTTTCATTTCTACCATGGCATTCCGGGCGCCATTGGCGGCGCGCTCAGGATGAATGCCGGCGCCAATGGCGTCGAGACGCGCGAGCGCGTGGTCGAGGTGCGTGCGCTCGACCGCAAGGGCAATGTCCAGACGTTGAGCAATGTCGAGATGGGCTATGCCTATCGCCATTCGGCGGCCCCTTCCGGGCTGATCTTCACCTCGGCCGTGTTCGAAGGCTTTACTGACGACAAGGCCACGATCAAAGCGGCGATGGACGCGGTGCAGAACCATCGCGAGACCGTGCAGCCGATCCGCGAGAAGACCGGCGGCTCGACCTTCAAGAATCCCGAGGGCACGTCGGCCTGGAAGGAGATCGACAAGGCAGGCTGCCGCGGTTTGATGATCGGTGGCGCGCAGATGTCGCCGATGCATTGCAACTTCATGATCAACACCGGCACGGCGACCGGTTACGACCTCGAATATCTCGGTGAAACGGTGCGCGCGCGCGTGCTGGAGCATTCGGGCATCCGCCTGCACTGGGAGATCAAGCGCATCGGCAATTTCCGGCCCGGACATGCCGTGCAGGAGTTTCTGGGGCAGTTGCTCTAGTTCATGTGATGCATGAACTTCAACGCGTTCCCAAAACGCGCAAAACCGTTGCTGCAAAGACTCAGCGAGGCGGTTTTCGCAGCCATTTTCTCACAAAGTGAATCTCTCGGAATCATAAGCACTTGCCAGTGAATCAACTCTCTGATTCTCTGCTCCAAAGCGTTTCCTGATTTGAGTCGTTCGACGCGTTACCCGCGTTTTTCCGTCTGGGGGGCAACCTGCCGGGAGACTCGGACTCAATGTTGCGGAAATCTTGGTTTTTGGTCCGCCGTGAGAGGGGATGACGGGGAATGAAAAGCAAGCATGTGGCCGTCCTGCTGGGAGGTTTCTCGTCCGAGCGGCCCGTGTCCCTGTCTTCCGGAAAGGCCTGTGCCGATGCGCTTGAGCAGGAAGGCTACCAAGTCACCCGTGTCGATGTCGGGCGCGATGTCGGCTCCGTGCTTGCCGAACTCAAGCCTGACGTTGCCTTCAATGCGCTGCACGGCCCCTTTGGTGAGGACGGCACCATTCAGGGCATCCTCGAATATCTCGGCATTCCCTACACCCATTCCGGCGTGCTCGCCTCGGCGCTCGCCATGAACAAGGAGCAGGCGAAGAAGATCGTCAAATCGGTCGGCGTTCCCGTTGCTGAATCGAAGGTCACCAATCGCTTCGCCATCCAGAACAAGCACCCGATGAAGCCGCCCTATGTGATCAAGCCGGTCAATGAGGGGTCGAGCTTCGGCGTCGTCATCGTGTCCGAAGGGCAGTCGCATCCGCCCCAGGTTGTCGGGTCGTCCGAGTGGAAATACGGCGATACCGTCATGGTCGAGCGCTACATCCATGGGCGCGAGCTGACCTGCGCCGTCATGGGCGATGTGGCGCTCGGCGTCTGCGAGATCATCCCGACGGGCCATTCCTTCTACGATTACGATTCAAAATATGTCGCGGGCGGATCAAAACACGAATGCCCCGCAAAAGTTTCACCGAATATTTACCAAAAAATACAGACACTGGCGCTCAAGGCTCACCAAGCTGTCGGCTGTCGGGGCGTTTCCCGGTCGGACTTCCGTTATGACGATCGTCACTCCGAAAATGGCGAGGTTGTATGGCTCGAGGTCAACACTCAGCCGGGCATGACGCCGACGTCTTTGGTGCCTGAAATCGCAGCCCATGCCGGGCATTCGTTTGGTGAATTGTTGAGTTGGATGGTGGAGGACGCTTCGTGTCTGCGTTGAAATGGGGACAAGGCGAGGGGAAGGGCGCGGCTGGGCCGTCGCTGTTCGGCTTGTCGTTGTCATCAGGCCATTTCGTGCTGCCGCGCATGCTTCGCCGCCCGGTGCGCATCCTGGCGCGCCTGGGCGATGGCGAATTCGAGGCGCCGCGCTTCTCCGCTGCGATGATGTCGGCGGTGCTGCTGGCTTTGAGTGGTGCCTATGGCGCCTATCTCGGCGGCCATGCCGACGGCATCATCCAGAGCATCACCGCCCGAACCGGCTTCGCCGTCGATCAGGTCAAGGTGGTTGGTAATCGCCAGACCTCGGAGATCGACATTCTCGACAGGCTCGAACTCGACGGCTGGACCTCGCTGATCGGCTTCGACGCGGAGGCCGCGCGCGAGCGCATCTCAGGCCTGCCATGGATCGAGGTTGCGGCGGTGCGCAAGGTCTATCCGCATACGCTGGAAGTGCGCGTCGAGGAGCGCGATGCCTTCGCGCTCTGGCAGCAGGGCAATGATCTTTCGGTCATCGAAAAGGATGGCGCCATCATCGCACCGTTCTCGGGTGGCAAGCAGGTTCTGTTGCCGCTGCTGATCGGCGACGGCGCGCCGGCCAAGGCGCCGGACTTCCTGGCCAAGATCGAAAAATATCCTGATCTGGCGAGCCGGATCAAAGGCTATATCCGCGTTGGCGATCGGCGCTGGGACCTGAAGCTGGACAACGGCATCACCGTCAAGCTGCCTGAGGACGATGAGGACCAGGCGCTCGCCGAGCTGGTCAAGATGGATAAGGACAAGGGGCTTTTGTCGCGCGACATCGCTGCTGTCGACATGCGCCTGACAGACCGGCTGGTCGTGGAATTGACGCCCGAAGCGGCGACGCAGCGCGAGGCCGCGCTCAACGAGAAACCGAAGACCCTCAAGCGCAAGTCGGAGACGAAGATATGAGCTGGCTTGGCGGTTCAGGCGATGCCTCGTCGCGCCGGTCCGGCACGCTCACAGTGCTGGATGTCGGCTCGAACAAGGTCTGCTGCATGGTGGCCAAGCTCAAGCCGAACGATGACGGCAAGCTCTTGCGCGGCCGCTCGCACCGGATCCAGGTGATCGGCATCGGCCATCAGAAGTCGCAAGGTGTGAAGTCTGGCGTGGTCGTCGATCTCGACCGCGCCGAACATGCCATCCGCCTGTCCGTCGATGCCGCCGAGCGCATGGCGGGGCTGACGGTCGATTCGCTCATCGTCAACATGACCGCCGGCCGGCTGAAGAGCGAAAGCTTCTCGGCGACCATCAATCTTGGCGGCCATGAGGCCGACGAGGCCGACATCAAGCGCGTGCTCGGCGCCGGCGCCAAGCAGGCGCTCAAGGCCGAGCGCGAGGTGATCCATTCGCTGCCCGTCGGTTTCTCGCTCGACGCCGAACGCGGCGTGCGCGATCCGCGCGGCATGGTCGGCGACGCGCTTGGCGTCGACATGCATGTGCTGACGGGGGACGCGGCCCCGATGCGCAACCTGGAACTCTCCATCAACCGCTCGCATCTCTCGGTCGAGCGCATGGTGGCGACGCCCTATGCCAGTGGGTTGGCGGCTCTGGTCGACGACGAGCTGGAGCTGGGTGCTGCCTGCATCGACATGGGCGGCGGCACGACGACCATCTCGGTGTTTTCGGAAGGCAAGTTCGTCCATGGCGACGCCATCGCCATCGGCGGCAACCATGTCACGCTTGATATGGCCAAGGGGCTTTCGACCTCGCTCGACGCCGCCGAGCGGCTCAAGGTGATGCATGGCTCGGCGCTGCCGGGCAGCGCCGATGACCGCGACCTGGTCTCGATCCAGCCGATCGGCGACGATGGCGATGTGCCGCTGCAGATCCCGCGTTCGGTGATGACGCGCATCGTGCGCGCCCGCATCGACGAAACCCTTGAACTCTTGCGCGACCGGTTGAACAAGTCCGGCTACGGCAATGCGGTCGGCAAGCGTGTCGTGCTGACCGGCGGCGCCAGCCAGCTGGCCGGCCTGCCGGAGGCGGCGCGCCGCATCCTGGGACGCAATGTACGCATCGGCCGCCCGCTCGGCGTGGCCGGCCTGCCCGAAGCGGCGAAGGGACCGGCCTTCTCGGCCGCCGTCGGGCTTCTGATCTATCCGCAGATGGCGAGTTTCGAGAGCCATCCAGCGAAAGGCATTTCCGGTCTCAGGATGACCGGAACGGGTGGAAAACTGCATCGCATGAGTCAGTGGTTGAGAGACAGTTTCTAATCGACGGGGACAGCCCCATAGGCGGCCGCGGCGGCGAAGCGGCGTGAAAGGCAAAGGACGGAGACAATGACCATCAATCTGCAGAAGCCGGACATCACCGAGCTTAAGCCGCGCATCACCGTGTTCGGTGTCGGCGGCGGCGGCGGCAATGCCGTGAACAACATGATCACCGCCGGTCTGCGCGGTGTCGAGTTCGTCGTGGCCAACACCGACGCGCAGGCGCTGACCATGTCGAAGGCCGCCCGGCTGATCCAGCTCGGCGCGCATGTCACCGAGGGGCTCGGTGCGGGATCGCAGCCGGAAGTCGGCCGCGCGGCGGCGGAAGAGTGCATCGATGAGATCCTCGATCATCTCACCAACACCCATATGTGCTTCGTCACCGCCGGCATGGGCGGCGGCACCGGCACCGGTGCTGCTCCGGTCGTTGCCCGCGCTGCGCGCGAAAAGGGCATCCTCACCGTCGGCGTCGTCACCAAGCCGTTCCACTTCGAAGGCCAGCGCCGCATGAAGACGGCCGACATGGGCATCGAGGAACTGCAGAAATGCGTCGACACGCTGATCGTCATCCCCAACCAGAACCTGTTCCGGCTGGCCAATGACAAGACCACCTTCGCCGATGCCTTCGCCATGGCCGACCAGGTGCTCTATTCCGGTGTTGCCTGCATCACCGACCTGATGGTCAAGGAAGGCCTGATCAACCTCGACTTCGCCGACGTGCGTTCGGTGATGCGCGAGATGGGCAAGGCGATGATGGGCACCGGCGAGGCTTCGGGCGAAGGCCGCGCGATGGCCGCCGCCGAGGCAGCGATCGCCAACCCGCTTCTCGACGAGACCTCGATGAAGGGCGCCAAGGGCCTGCTGATCTCGATCACCGGCGGCCGCGACCTGACCCTGTTCGAAGTCGACGAAGCGGCGACCCGCATCCGCGAGGAAGTCGACCAGGACGCCAACATCATCCTGGGCGCCACCTTCGACGAGGAGCTCGAAGGCGTCATCCGCGTCTCGGTGGTCGCCACCGGCATCGACAAGTCGGCGGCTGAAATCGCCGCCGCGCCGATCTCGATCCGTACCGCTCCGCCGAAGCCGGCCGGCCGTCCGGCCGTGGCCGCCGTGGAAAGCCGCCCGGCACCGGTCCAGCAGCCTGTCTATGAGCCGCGCGCCGCCGACCCGGTCGCCGAAGCGATCCAGCTCGCCGAGGCAAATGCCGCGGCCATGGCGCAGGCCCGCCCGGCTCCTGTCGCCCATGCGGACGATTTCCGCCCGCAGAGCAAGATCTTCCAGGCGCCGCCGCAGCAGCCAATGCCGCAGCCGGTCGTCCAGCAGATGCAGCCGGCCCCGCAGCCGCGCGAAATGCTGCGTGAGGTCCAGCAGCCGGTGGCGATGGCGCCGCAGCGCATGCCGCGCGTCGAGGACTTTCCCCCGGTTGTGAAGGCCGAGGTGGATGCCAAGAGCCGTCCGGTCGACCATGAGAACAACAGCGGACCGATGGGCCTCTTGAAGCGCCTGACCAACGGCCTGACCCGCCGCGAGGAGGAGCCCGCACGGCTGCAGCCGGCGCAGCCGCGCGAGCCGAAGCTGCGCCAGGCGGCTCCCGAAGTGCGCCGTCTCGCCAGCCAGGACGCCCAGCTCTACGCGCCGCGCCGTGGCCAGCTGGATGATCAGGGCCGCCTGACGCCGCAGACCCGGGCGACTCAGGACGACGATCAGCTGGAGATTCCGGCGTTCCTGCGCCGCCAGGCCAACTGAGCGGTTAACGGACTGTAACAATTGTTAACAGGCAGGCAAGGAATTGCTTGCCTGTTAACGTTTTAAATGCTGTAAAATCAATCGGTTATGATGCTGTACATATTCCGGTTCACGGTTACAGTGGGTAAGAAACCGTGATTTGGAGTCTCCCTGCCGGGACATTATCTTTGCTGCCTACCATAGTCGGTGTGCCGGGATTTCGGGGAAGTGGCCCTGCCTGCCGATTTAACAAGAGCCGCGCCCTCGGGCTGGAGAAGCGGACCTAGGCATTTCGGGCTTATGGGGATTGTCTTGCACGACTATCAGACGACAGTGAAGACGCGCGCGTCGCTTACGGGCACCGGCGTTCACAGCGGCAAAGAAGTTTCCATCAGTTTCCTGCCCGCGGATGCCGACACCGGTATCGTGTTCCAGCTGGTCAAGGGAGCAGAGCAGGGTCGCGAGTTCCGCGCCCTGGTTGCCGAGGTCGGCGCGACCGATTTGTGCACGATGCTTGGCGATCCCGCGGGCGAGCACATCGCCACGGTCGAGCATATCATGGCGGCGCTGTTCGGGCTGGGCATCGACAATGTCCTCATCGAGATCGACGGTTCCGAGGTTCCCATCTTCGATGGCAGCGCCATGGCGTTCGTGGAAGCCATCGATCAGGCGGGCATCGAGACGCTGTCGGTCAAGCGCCGCTACATCAGGGTCATCAAGCCGGTCCGTATCGAGAACGGCGCCTCGTGGGCGGAGTTCAGGCCCTATGACGGTACCCGTTTCGAGGTCGAGATCGATTTCGAAAGCCCTGCAATCGGCCGCCAGCTGTTTGCTTCCGACCTCAATGCCGATATTTTCCGCCGCGACATTGCGCGGGCGCGCACCTTCGGCTTCATGAAGGATGTCGAGCGGCTGTGGGCCGCCGGCTATGCGCTCGGCTCGTCGCTCGAGAACTCGCTGGTGATCGGGGACGACAACCGCGTCATCAACATGGGCGGCCTGCGCTATCCCAACGAATTCGTACGCCACAAGACGCTGGACGCCATGGGCGATCTGGCGCTGGCCGGAGCCCGCTTCATCGGCTGCTTCCGCTCCTATCGCGGTGGTCACAGGATGAACGCCGCGGCGCTGCGGCGCCTGCTGTCAGACCGCACGGCGTTCGAGATCGTCGAGACGACACGCCGCGAGCGTGGCCGCGCGGCAGAGATGAGCGCCGTCAATGCGCCGCTCTACGCACCCTGGATGATCTGATTCCTTAACGTTTTTCGGCTTCCATGCGGGATCGCAGGTGTTGCATGAATGCACCATCAGCCAGCGAAATTGCATGGATTCTCCGGCACTGTGCAGCCGCCACAAAAATGTGCGATTGGCTAGACATAGCGTTGCCGGGCAAGGCGGTTATGGTTTATGGCTGCTGCCGTCGATTAGTGCATGTCGCTCAAAAGTGGGGACCAGTTTTGAGACAACAGCATGCAAGAGGCATTAAAATAACGCCGAAAGGGCGCAATCCAATCATGTTGTTCACGCGAGTCGGTCAATCGAAAGCGCGCCAGCGGTCTGTTATCCTGGCGCTTTCGCTGGTTGTTCCATCGCTCTTCCTGTCGGCTTGCATGTCGTCGCCGGAGAAAGACATCAACCTGTCGACCTATGTCGACCAGACAGAGCCGGCCGACGTTCTGTACAATCAGGGTCTCGCCAATTTGAATGCCGGACGCCTGGACGAGGCGAGCAAAAAGTTCGACGCCGTCGACCGCCAGCATCCCTATTCGGAATGGGCCCGTAAATCCATGGTGATGGGCGCGTTCGCCGATTATCGAAAGGGTAGCTACGACGATGCGATTTCGTCGGCCAAGCGCTATCTGGCGCTGTATCCGTCCACCGATGACGCGCCCTATGCGCAGTACATCATCGGCCTGAGCTACTATCGCCAGATCAAGGACGTGACGCAGGATCAGAAGGAAGCGCGTCAAACCCTGCAGACGATGCAGGATTTGGTGACACGCTGGCCGACGTCGGAATATGTCGACGACGCCAAGGAGAAGATCCGCTTCGCCAACGATCAGCTCGCCGGCAAGGAAATGCAGATCGGCCGCTATTATCTGGAGCGCCGCGAGTACATCGCCGCCGTCAAGCGTTTCCGCAACGTGGTGGAGAACTACTCCAACACGCGCCATGTCGAGGAAGCTCTGGCCCGCCTCACCGAAGGCTATTACGCGCTGGGGCTGACCTCGGAGGCCCAGACGGCCGCCGCGGTGCTCGGCACCAACTATCCCGACAGCCCATGGTACAAGGATTCCTACAAGCTGCTGCAGAGCAACGGGCTTTCGCCGCGCGAGAATGCCGGATCGTGGATATCCAAGGCCGGGAAGCTGATCACCGGCGCCTGACCTTAGAGCCATCGGATCGAAGCGTGCGCACCGCTTTTTCGGATTGATCCGATGCTCAAACAAAAAGATAGTGCGGCACTGCGATTCCAACTGGTCGCCTGCCGCGTTAAAGCGCGTCGCACTTGAACGGATCCATGCGACGCGCTTTAAGTCTTTAGTTTTGTGCATGTCGTGATCCCAAAACCGGGTCCACTTTTGGGCGACATGCAATAGGTCCGGGTTCTGATGCTTTCCAGACTGTCGATCCGCGATATCGTCCTGATCGAGAAGCTGGATATCGACTTCCAGCCGGGCCTTTCCGTGCTGACCGGCGAAACCGGCGCCGGCAAATCCATCCTGCTCGATGCCCTGTCGCTGGCGCTCGGCGCACGCGGCGACGCCTCGCTGGTGCGCCACGGCGCGGCACAGGGCCAGGTCATTGCCGTGTTCGACGTGCCGCGCAACCATCCGGTGCGCGCGCTGCTTGTCGAAAATGCCATCGAGGATGACGGCGACATCATCCTGCGCCGCGTGCAGACGGCGGACGGCCGCACCCGCGTCTTCGTCAACGACCAGCCATCCAGCGTCACCCTGATGCGCGATGTCGGCCGCGCGCTGGTCGAGATCCACGGCCAGCACGATGAGCGTGCCCTGGTTGATCCCGGCGCCCACCGCGACGTGCTCGACGCCTTTGGCGGCCATCTTGGCGCCGTTCGCTCGACCGGTGAGGCCTGGCGGCACTGGCGCGCCTGCGAGCAGGAGCTTACACGCCACCGCGCCAAGGTGACGGCCGCCGCGCGCGAGGCCGACTATCTGCGCGCCGCGGTCGCGGAACTGACCAAGCTCGATCCTCAGCCCGGCGAGGAAACGGAACTGGCCGAACTGCGCGCCCACATGATGCGCGCCGAAAAGATCGCTTCCGAAATCCATGATGCACAGGATGTGCTGTCCGGTCCGTCTTCGCCCTTGCCGCAACTGGCCAGCCTGCTGAGACGGCTGCAGCGCAAGGCGACGGAGGCGCCTGGCCTGCTCGAGGATGTCGTCAAGTCGCTGGACGAAGCGATGCTATCGCTCGACGCGGCGCAGTCCGGTGTCGAGGCGGCACTTCGCGCCACCGAATATGATCCGCAGCGGCTGGAGAAGGCGGAGGAGCGGCTGTTTTCGCTGCGCGCTGCCTCACGCAAGCACAGCGTTGCCGTCGACGATCTGGCGCAATTGCGCGACACGATGGTTGCCGATCTCGCCGATCTCGACGCCGGCGAGGAACGCCTGCACGGGCTGGAAAAGCAGGCCACTGCTGCGCGCGAGGCCTATGACGTCGGCGCCGCGCAGCTTTCCTCGCTTCGCCACGCGGCGGCCGTCGGCCTGACCAAGGCCGTCATGGCCGAATTGCCGGCGCTGAAGCTCGAACGCGCCGCCTTCATCGTCGAGATGAAGAGCGAGGCCGAGACCCGCATGGAAGAGGGCATCGACCAGATCGAATTCTGGGTGCGCACCAATCCCGGCACACGGCCAGGGCCGATGATGAAGGTTGCATCCGGCGGTGAGCTGTCACGCTTCCTGCTGGCGCTGAAGGTGGCGCTGGCCGACCGCGGCTCGGCGCCGACGCTGGTCTTCGACGAAATCGACACTGGCGTGGGTGGCGCCGTGGCGGACGCCATCGGCCAGAGGCTGGCGCGGCTGTCGAAGCGCGTGCAGGTGCTGTCGGTCACCCACGCGCCGCAGGTGGCTGCGCGCGCGGCGACGCATTTCCTGATCTCCAAATCGGGCAGCACCGACCGCGTGGCGACCGGCATTGCCGAGATGGACAGGACGGCGCGGCAGGAAGAGATCGCCCGCATGCTGGCCGGCGCCACCATCACCGACGAGGCGCGCGCGGCCGCCGAGCGGCTGCTGCGTGAAAATACAAACGCGGCATAGAATATCCAGTGTCGTGAACCGAGTCAGGATATGGCTCCATCCTGCTGTTCAGGAATGATCTTTTCCGAAAACTGGTTCCCACATTTCTGGATCATGCTCTATTGTGACGCGCCACCGTTCGGGGGAGAAAAGCATGGCTGAAAAACCTGTCGATTCGCTCAGCGAAAGCGAGGCTGAGGCCGAACTCCAGCGGCTGGCCGAGGAGATCGCCGGGCACGACCGGCGCTACCATACCGAGGACGCGCCCACGATCACGGACGCGGACTATGATGCGCTGCGGCGGCGCAACCTTGCCATAGAGGAGCGCTTTCCCGGCCTGGTGCGCGAGGATTCGCCGTCGCGCCGGGTCGGTGCGCCGCCGGCGGAGGGTTTTGCCAAGGTCCGCCACGCCGTGCCGATGCTCAGCCTCGCCAAGGCCTATACCGACGAGGATGTCACCGATTTCATCGAGCGCGGCCGGCGCTTCTTCGACCGCGACAAGGATCTCGACATCGCCTTCACCGCCGAGCCGAAGATCGACGGGCTGTCGGCGTCGCTGCGCTATGAGAAGGGCGTGTTCGTGCAAGGTGCGACGCGCGGCGACGGCACTGTGGGCGAGGACATCACCGCTAATCTCAGAACCATCGCTGACATCCCCGCCAAGCTGAAAGGCTCGGGCTGGCCTGATGTCATCGAGATACGTGGCGAGGTCTACATGACCTATGCGGAGTTCGAGGCGCTGAAGCAGCGATCGGCGGCGGCCGGGGGCCAGGATTACGTCAATCCGCGCAACACGGCAGCTGGCTCGCTGCGGCAGAAGGATGCCTCCGTCACCGCCAGCCGCAACCTCAAATTCTTCGCCTATGCCTGGGGCTTCACGACAGCGGATCCGGCACCAACGCAGTACGAATCGGTACAAAAATTCGCCGATTGGGGCTTCAAGATCAGCCCGCTCATGGTGCGGGCGAAGTCGGTCGAGGAACTGGTCGCGCATTACCATCTGATCGAGGAGCAGCGCTCGTCGCTTGGCTATGACATAGACGGCGTCGTCTACAAGGTGGACCAGCTGGAGCTGCAGCGCCGATGGGGGTTCGTCACCGGCGAGCCGCGCTGGGCGGTTGCGCATAAATTCCCGGCCGAACAGGCAATGACGACCGTGCAGAAGATCGACATCCAGGTCGGCCGCACCGGCACGCTGGCGCCGGTCGCGCGGCTTGCGCCCGTCACCGTCGGCGGCGTGGTGGTCGAGAATGTCACGCTGCACAATGAGGATTACATCAAGGGTTTCGACAGCAACGGCCTGCCGATCCGCGACGGCATTGATGTGCGCATCGGCGACACGGTGGTGATCCAGCGGGCAGGCGATGTCATTCCGCAGATCGTCAGCGTCGTCGTCGACAAGCGTCCGGCCGATGCCGTGCCTTATGAATTCCCGCATACCTGTCCGGTTTGCGGTTCACCGGCAACGCGCGAGATCAACGAGAAGACCGGCAAGGAAGATTCCCGCCGGCGCTGCACCGGCGAGTTGATCTGCGCAGCACAAGCCGTGGAAAGATTGCGCCATTTCGTCTCGCGCGGGGCGCTCGATATCGAGGGCCTGGGCGCCGAAAACATCGACACGTTCTTCAATGCCGGGCTGATCAAGACGGCCGCCGATATTTTCACGCTCAGGGATCGCCGTCCCGCCGTCACCAAGGCGCTTGCCAAGCGGCGCGAGGAGCAGGCCAGACAGCGCGAGGCGGCATCCGGCAAGACGCGCAAGAATGTGCGCAGTGTCGAGGACCGCAACTATGAGGGCCTCGACAAGCTGTTTGCTGCCATCGATTCGCGCCGCGAGCCGGAACTCGACCGGTTCATTTTCGCGCTCGGCATCCGCCATATCGGCGAGACGACGGCGGCCGTGCTTGCCAAGACCTTTTCCACCATCGAGGAGCTGATCCGCGTCGGTAAGGAGACAGCGGCGGCGGAGGATCCGCACACCGTCTTCCCATCGGTCAATGGCATCGGCGACACGGTGATCGATGCGCTGCGCGATTTCTTCGGCAATGAGCGCAATGACGACGTGCTCGAGAAGCTGCTCGGAGAGGTCAAGCCGAAGCCTTATATCGTCACCGTCTCGGCCGACAGCGAAGTCGCCGGCAAGACGATCGTCTTCACTGGTTCATTGGAGAAGATGACACGTTCCGAAGCCAAGGCGATGGCCGAGCGTCTCGGCGCCAAGGTCGCCGGCTCGGTTTCGGCCAAGACCGACCTGCTGGTGGCGGGACCAGGTGCCGGCTCCAAGCTCAAGCTTGCCAGTGAACTCGGTGTCGAAGTCATCGACGAGGACACCTGGCTGCAACGGGTCGGCAAGACGTGACGGCGTTCAAAGGGTTCGGCCAAAAGGCCATACCATTCCTGAAGGCACTGGATTTCCACCAGAGCCGGGAGTGGTTTTTGGAGAACCGCGACCTGTTCGAACAGGAATTGCGCGATCCTCTGGGTGATCTCGTCGACACGCTGACGCAGCGCTTTGCAGAGGCGGGGCTCGGTCTGCGCGGT
Organism: Mesorhizobium sp. AR02; assembly: GCF_024746835.1. NCBI lineage: Bacteria > Pseudomonadati > Pseudomonadota > Alphaproteobacteria > Hyphomicrobiales > Phyllobacteriaceae > Mesorhizobium > Mesorhizobium sp. AR02. Next base: position 5,723,976 of record NZ_CP080531.1, read on the forward strand.
GACCGCAAGAAGTCACTGTTCCGCATCAATCGTGACGTGCGGTTCGCCAAGGACAAACGGCCCTACAACCGGCATGTCTCGGCGATCCTGTCGCCTGATGGCAGCAAGGCCGTGCAGGGCGTGTTCTACCTTCATATCGGGCTTGAGGGATGCTTTGCCGGCGTCGCCTGGTGGGAGCCGGAGGCAGCGCTGCTGCTGGCGATGCGGCGCGCCATCGAGACGTGGCCCGACAGGTTTCGCGCCATGGTGAAGGCGTTGAAGAAGAACGGCCTCGAGCTTGATGCCGAAGACGCCATGAAACGCACGCCGCGGGGCTTCGAGCACGTCACGGACAAAGACCTCGTTGCCGCCATCCGCAGCCGGCATTTTGCCGTTCGGCATGCGATCGATCCGGCTGGCATCCATGGGCCGGAACTGGTCGAAGAACTCGTCGATTTCACCTTGCGCGCCAAGCCGCTGCTCGACTGGGGCAGGGCGATCGAGGGCAAAATCGGGAAGGACTAAGTTCCATCTTGAGTGCGGCAACGATCATTTCCGCTGATCGTTTGGCTCAAGCGAATTCGTGTGACACGGCAAGGTATGCCCCCTACATACCGCCACTCCCTTGTTGTTGTGCATGTCGTTATCCCGGGCGACATGCATCAGGAGTGGTCGATGGCGACGGACGTGATCTCAGAGAGCGGCGGCAAAAGCGACTTCTGGCAAGGCGTGCGGCTCTCCATGCCTGTCGTGGTGGCGTCGGCGCCGTTCGCGGTGCTGTTCGGGGCGCTTGCCGTCGACAATGGTTTCTCGGTCCTCGAAGCCTTCCTGATGAGCGCGCTGGTCTATGGCGGCGCCAGCCAGATGGTCGGCATCCAGCTGTTCGGCCAGCATGTGGCACCGTGGCTGATCGTGCTGTCGATCTTCGCCGTCAATTTCCGCCATGTGCTCTACTCAGCCGGCATCGGCCGGCGCATCGCGCATTGGCCTGTGATCAGCCAAGCACTCGGCTATTTCATCCTCACCGATCCGCAGTTCGCCGTGGCCGAAGCCCGGGCGCAATCTGGCCAGACGGTCGGCTTCGCCTGGTATCTGGGGCTTGGCCTGCCGGTCTATGTGTTCTGGGTGATCGAAAGCGCGCTTGGGGCGGTGTTCGGCAAGCTGATCCCCGATACGCATGCGCTGGGCATCGATTTCCTGCTGCCGATTTATTTTCTTGGCCTGGTGATGGGCTTCCGCAAGCGGCCGCTGTGGCTGCCGGTGGTGGTCGCCAGTGCCTGCGCCTCGATTATCGCCTACAAGACGGTCGGCTCGCCCTGGCATGTCTCGATCGGCGCCATTGCCGGCGTGCTGCTCGCCGTCATCCTGCCACCGCACCATAGCGGCGTGGGAGAGCGGTCATGAGCACGACATTCTGGATCATCATCGCCGGCGCGATCGCTACCTATCTCACGCGTATCGGCGGGCATCTGGTCATCTCCCGCTTCGAAAACATCCATCCGCGCGTCGAGGCCGGCCTCAACGCCGTGCCGGCGGCGGTGCTGACGACGCTGGTGGCGCCGGAACTGCTGAACGCCGGACCGGCGGAATGGGCGGCATTGGCCGTGACTGCCGTGGTTTCGCTGCGCGGCGGGCTGATGGCGATGTTTTTGGCCGGGGCGGCGGTGCTGATCGTGGCGCGGCAGTTCGTCGGGTAGGGCATGTCGATATTCAGGTGATGACGGCCTGCAAACGGCGGCTTCCTGCGCTTCCCCGTTCCACTGCGTCGCAGTGGAACTGAGCTCATATGTGGACGGCCCCCTGCTTGCAAGGATTTGGCTGAGATAGTTTGATCGGGTCGCTTGCGCTCATATGTCCGGCCTTTTGCGCGCGGATTTGTGAGCGCTGGCCTAGATGGGCTTCACGGATAGCGAGTTCCAAACACGTACGCGACATTGGCTGCCGGTGAGCACCTCGGAATGCCTCGCTTGTCCCGGTTCGACCGGTCACACCATCTTCTCCTCTGCTTGCAAGTTCCGGCCCCGACGTCGAACGTGAGCTCGACGCCGAACTCTGATCTCTTACGGCTGCGCTGAGGTCGGATAGATGGCGCTGATGGGGCGATAATGCTCGCCGCTGACCATCAACCTCCAGGCGATCCGTGCGAGCTTGTTGGCCAGCGCCACCGCTGCCAGCTTGGGGGCTTTGCGCGCGATCAGCTTCGCCAGCCATGGCCAAACCCGTTTGCTGCCGCGCCGCATATGTTGGATGAGAGCGGTGGCGCCCACCACCAGCACGCTTCGCAGCATCTCGTCGCCAGCGCGGGTTATCACCCCAAGCCTGTTTCTGCCTGCCGTCGAATGGTTCTTCGGCGTCAGTCCTAGCCAGGCGGCAAAGTCGCGCCCCGACTTGAAGCCATGTGCGTCCGTAACCTTGATGGCCAGCAGCGTCGCTCCGACGGGACCGACCGCTGGTATGGCGGCCAGCCGCTGGCTCACTTCGTTCTGCCTATGAAGTGCAAGCAGCTTTTCATCGAGCGCGGCGACCTCGCCGCTGATATGCGCATAATCGCGCGCCAGGGTCTCGAACATGTCCCTGGCCGTGTCCGGGATCGTCGCGTCAGCGCGAATGTCGGCCAATAGATCGCCGAGCCGGGAAAGCCCCTTGGGCGCGACAAGGCCGAACTCCGCCGCAAAGCCGCGGATCGAATTGGCGAGCTGCGTGCGCCGGCCGATGAACTGCGCTCGCAGTTTCGCCAGCATTTGCGATCCCTGCTGAGCGGCGCTTTTGATGACAACGAACCGCATCTCTGGCCGGCTCATCGCCTCACAGATCGCCCCGGCGTCCGCCGCATCCGACTTGGAGCGCTTCACATAGGGCTTCACGTACTGCGGCGGCAGCAATACCACTTCATGGCCCAGTGCGCGCAATTCCCGCGCCCAGTAGTGCGCCGCGCCACAGGCCTCCATGCCAACCTTCAGCGGCGAGAGCTCGGCAAAGAAGGCAAGCACCTGATTACGACGCAACTTCTTGCGCAACACCGGCTGTTCAGCTTCATTCACGCCATGCAACTGGAAAACGCTCTTTGACGTATCCATGCCAATACGAATAAGTTTATCCACGGACGGTCTCCCTTGATTGAGATTTGCAACGACCTCAATCTGGCACATCGCGATGCCGTCGGGGGCCGTCCACCCCAACACGTACCCAAAAGTACGCTCCGCTCCGGCTCTCGGAATCCACCGTCTTCGGCTCGTCCTGACCTGAATCTCGACACGCCTTGGCGCCTCAGAAAATCTAAATCTTCGCGTCGTGCGGCAGCGGCGCGGTTGCCTTTTCCAGCCAGGCTAGCGTTTCGCCATCGAGCATCGGTCCGATCTCGGCCAGCACCCAGGCATGGTAGGTGTCGAGCCAATGCAGCTCCTCGCGCGTCAGCAGGTCTGACCGCACCAGCCGCTTGTCTATCGGCGCCAACGTCAGCGTCTCGAAGCCGTGCATGGCGATGTTGCCGCCCTCGATTTGTTCGGCCGGCGTCACCAGGATGAGGTTCTCGATGCGGATGCCATAGGCGCCTTCCTTGTAATAGCCGGGCTCGTTGGACAGCATCATGCCCTCGAGCAGCTTTTCGGTGCCGGTGCGGGCAATGCGTTGCGGGCCTTCATGCACGGCGAGATACGAGCCGACACCGTGGCCGGTGCCATGGGCGAAGTCGCAGCCATGCTTCCACAGCGCCATGCGGGCGACCGCGTCGATCTCCGAGCCGCGCGTGCCGGCGGGGAAGCGCAGCGTGGAAATGCCGATCATGCCTTTCAGCACCAGCGTGAAACGTTCGCGCATTTCTTCGGTCGGCTGGCCGATCGGCACGGTGCGGGTGATGTCGGTGGTGCCATCCTGGTATTGTGCGCCGGAATCGAGCAGGAACAGCTCGCCGGCCTGCAGCTTGCGGCTGGTGGCGCGCGACACGCGGTAATGCATGATGGCGCCGTTCGGGCCAGCGCCGGAAATGGTGTCGAAGGAGACGTCGCGCAGCGGCATCTGGGTTTCCTCGCCGGTCTGCCGGCGCGTCTCCTCCAGCCTGGTGACGACCGCGATCTCGTCGAGCGCGCCAGGTTTTTGCCGCTCCAGCCAGCACAAAAGCTTCGCCACCGCCGCCCCGTCGCGGCGATGCGCGGCGCGCGAGCCGTTGATCTCGGCCTGGTTCTTGGTGGCGCGCGGGATGCGGGCAGGATCGGGCGCGGCAATCACGGTGCCGCCATTGTCCTCAACCAGCATGCGCAGCCGGTCGGCGGCCAGCACCGGGTCGAGCGCGATCTTGGCGCCGCCCTTGGCAAGTGCTGCGATCGCCGCTTCGAATTCGCGGGGTTCATGCAAATCGGCGAGCTGCGTGAGATAGGCCGCGACCTGGCGCGAGAATTTGCGCTTGTCCATGAACAGCTGATGCGACCCGTCGGCGGCGAGGATGGCGAAGCCGAGCGCCAGCGGCGTGTGTGGCACGTCGCCGCCACGGATGTTGAAGGCCCAGGCGATGGAGGAGGGGTCGGTCAGCACCGCATGGGTGGCGCCGTCCTTGCCGATCACTGTTGCCAGCCGCGCCAGCTTGTCCTTGGCGAGCTCGCCGGCAAAGCCGATCGGGTGCAGCTCGACCGGGGTCACCGGTGCCGCGGGCTGATCCTTCCAGATGATGTCGATCGGGTTTTTCTCGAGCGGCACCAGAACGGCGCCGGTCTTGTCGGCCGCGGCCTGCAGCGCCTTGACCTCGCTGATCGTGTGCAGCCAGGGATCGAAGCCCAGCCGCGCGCCCTTGCCGATATTGTCCTTGAGCCAGACGGCGGGCGGGTTGTCGACCAGGCTTTCGACCGAAAAAATGTCGAGATCGACCTCACTGCGCACCTGCAGCGTGTAGCGCCCGTCGACAAAGATGAAGGCGCGGTCGCGCAGAACGACGGCGACTCCGGCCGAGCCGCTGAAGCCGGTCAGCCATTTCAGCCGTGCCGAACGATCGGCGACATATTCGCCCTGATGCTCGTCCGCGCGCGGAACGACAAAGCCGTCGAGACCATTCGCGGCCAGCCATTGGCGCAGCAGCGCCACGCGCGGCTTGCCAACTGAAGGGTCGCCGGCGGAATCGAAGGTCTGGAACATGATGGGCCTCCTGATGTCAGCGTGACCGTAGCCTATGGGTCCGGAAATCGGAATCGATTTCCGGTTGGCGCAACCTGCTACAGCGTCGCCTGGCTGACAACCAAATGGGGCTGGTCCAGCGATTTGCGCAAAGGGCGCGCTTCGGCCTTCTCCCGACGGCAACTGGTGCCGGCTTCCCGACGACGACTGTTGCCGGCGCGCAATTGTGATCAGAAAAAGTCAGCAAATACTGTCTTTTGAGAGTGCGCTCATTTGCGCGGCAAGCTATTTGTATCGCGTTTTCTTCGGTTTGACCGGATGGGCGGGGGCCTCCGATCGAAGTCGTCGTCGGAGGGCATTGATGAACATGGCAAATCCTTGGTCACATTTGGCCAGTAGACGTCAGGCCCAGCGTGACGTGCACCCCCGATAAAATGGTCCGGACGGTCGAGCGTGGTATCGCCCGCATGCCGTTCGCAACAGTCTTCAATCAACATCGTAGCAATACCAGCATGTCCTTGGGCGGGCGCGGAATTATGGGGCGAGACATGAACTCTTCAGCGATGTCCGGCGGGATCGCCTTCCTGTCGCGCGCGCGAGGCAGGCTCGGCACGGGCCACGGTGCGCGGCGGCGGAGCCTGCTGGTGAGCACGGCCCTGGCTGGGCTGGCGTTGATGGCGACGCCGGTGGCAGCGCAACAGTGGACGGGCCAGACGAGTTCGGACTACGCAGTCGGGAGTAACTGGAGCGGTGGCACAACGCCGAACTCCAATACCGCGGACATTGTGTTCGGTGCGGGTGCCGGCACGACAAGTGTCGATCTGACGACGCCGAACTCTACCACCCAGTTCTTCGCCCGATCCGTCACCTTCGACGATGCCGGCAGCGCCTACACAGTGTCGCTGTCGAACAAGGCATATCTCAATATCTCCGGCGGGGTGAACAACACGTCCGGCGTGACCCAGAATTTCGCGGTGACCGGCGTTTCGGGAACCGGTGAAGCGTCCTATCTCATCTTCAGTGGCAGCAACGCCGGCAGCAATGTCACCTATACGGTGAATGCGTATGGCATCGTGCAGTTCAATTCGGGCGGCTCGACTTCGGGTGCGGACGCGAAGTTTGTCCTCAACAGCGGCGTCGTCGCACTGTCGGGCTCCGGCACGCTGCAACTGGGCTCCGTCGAGGGCTCAGGTGCGCTTTCCTACTTTGGAAACCCTGGGGGCTCGAGCGGAACCTTCGAAATCGGCAGCCTGAACACCAGCACCACGCTCAACGCGCAGATCCAGGAGCAGACCGGAACGCTGTCGATCAACAAGGTCGGCACGGGCACGCTGACGCTGACGGGCGCCAGCAGCTACACGGGCGGCACCAACCTCTATGGCGGCACGCTCAGCTTCGGCAACAATGATGCGCTGGGAACCGGCCTGCTTTCCGCCTTCAGCGGAACCACCATCGATATCCAGGATGGCGTCACGATCAAGAACGACCTGACCATCGATCTCAGCCAGACGATCAACGTCGGATCGGGGGCAACCGGAACCTATGCCGGTCAGATTTCGGACTACAGCGATCCATCCATGATCGTCAAAACCGGCGCCGGTACGCTCGTGCTGACCAACAACGGCAACAGTTTTGGCTCCGGCGCCCGGATCGAGGAGGAACGATCCAGGTCACGGCCGACCATGCTTTGGGTTTGGGTGCGATCACGCTGGATGGCGGCACGCTGCAGGCGGGCGCGAACCTCTCCCTCGCCAATGGTTCGATCCTGTTCGGCGCTGCCGGCGGCACCATCGACACAAACGGGTTCGACGTCAGCACGACCGCCAGCATGGGAGACGACAGCACGCCGAGCGGGACGTTCACCAAGACAGGAGCCGGCACGCTGACGGTGGACGGTTTTGCCGGCAATAACACCTTTGCCACGGCCACCGATGTCGCCCAGGGCACGCTGAAGGCGGGCCTGAGCGCCAATATTTTCAGCGCAAACAGCGCCTATACGATCGAAAGCGGCGCAACGCTCGATCTCAACAATTTCGACCAGGCGATCGGCTCACTTGCCGGCGCCGGGGCGGTTAATACCGGGACTGGCAAGCTGACGACCGGAGGCAACAACGGCTCGACGGTGTTTTCGGGCGTCATCACCGGCAGCAACGGGCTGATCAAGGACGGGACGGGAATTTTCGAGCTGTCAGGTTCGAACGCGTTGTCGGGTGGGACCGAGGTGAAGGCCGGCACCTTGCTGGTTTCCGGCTCCCTGATCGGTTCGGCCATTACAGTCGACAGCAGCGCCACGCTCGGCGGCGGTGGCTCGGTTGGCCCGCTCGCTGTTTCCGGCACAGTGGCGCCCGGCAAGAATGGCATCGGCACGCTGGCGGTCTATGGCGACGCCAGCTTTGCATCCGGCTCGACCTATGCGGTGGAACTGAACTCCGCCGGCGATGCCGATCTGATCGTCGCCGTAGGCACGGCAAGCATAGCCCCAGGCGCCGGCTTGAGCGTGACCAATATTGGGCTGGACGACCTGGTGGCGGGCGCCCACTACGTCGTGCTTCAAGCCGTCAGCGTTAGCGGAACCTTCACCCTGGTGGGCGATCCGCAGGTCTCCGCCTTCGTCCGTCTGAGCACCCACTCCAACACAACGCAGGCCTATGTCGACGTCACCCAGACGAAGACCTTCGGCTCGGCCGGCGTGACGCCGAACCAGATCGCCACGGGTGGCGGGCTGGACAGCGCGGCCAGCAGTGCCTTGGTCAGCGCGGTACTTGCCTTGCCAAGCGACGCGGCGGCGCAGGCCGCTTTCGATCAGCTTTCCGGTGAAATCCATGCCTCGGCCAAGGGCATGCTCCTCCAGGACAGCCACTTGCTGCAGGATGCGGTGACAGCGCGCCTGCGCGCCGCCTTCGGCGACAGCGGCAAGACCGCCTCGCTGTCGGTCATGGCCTATGGCGAGGATGGCGTTCAGCCCGTTGCCGCCGACACGGACCGCTTCGCCATCTGGTCGCAGGGTTTTGGCTCCTGGGGCAGCACCGACAGTGACGGCAATGCGGCTGCCTTCGACCGGTCGACGGGCGGCCTGCTGATCGGCGCCGACGGCCTGGCCGGCAACTGGCGGTTCGGCGTGGTCGGCGGCTACAGCCGCACCAGCTTCGATGCCGATGGCAGGAACTCGTCGGGCGACAGCGACAATTATCATCTCGGCCTTTATGGCGGCACCAATTGGGGCGCCGTCGCCTTCCGCACCGGTGCTGCCTACAGCTGGCACCGGATCTCGACATCGCGGTCCGTCGCTTTCCAGGGCTTCAGCGACAGCCTGTCGGCCGACTATGACGCCGCGACCGCGCAGGCCTTCGGCGAACTGGCCTACAAGACCGATGCCGGACCATTTGCCTTCGAGCCCTTCGCCAATCTCGCTTATGTCAACCTGCACACAGATGGTTTTGCCGAGAGCGGGGGTGCTGCGGCGCTGACCAGCGGCAGCTCAACGTCAGATGCGACCTTCACCACGCTGGGCGTCAGGGCGTCGACCGATGTCATGCTTGGCGGCGTTGCGGCGACCGCGCGCGGCATGCTCGGCTGGCGCCACACTTTCGGTGATGTGACGCCACTGTCGACCGTTGCCTTTGCCGGCGGTGACGACTTCACCATTGCCGGCGTGCCGATCGCCAGAGATGCGATGCTGGTCGAAGCCGGCTTCGACCTGCAGCTGGCGCGCAACGCCACGCTTGGCCTGTCCTATGCTGGACAGTTCGGGCCGGATGCCTTCGACAATGGGTTCAAGGCCAATCTGGGTATCAGCTTCTGAGCGGTGACCGTTAAGACCGGCAACCGCCTTGCCGGACTCAGTGCTTGAGGTGGATCGTCACCCAGCCTTCGCGGTGCAGCGTGCGCACGTGGCGGAAATTCTGGCCGACATAGGCCGAGATGACGGCGTCGCGCTGGCGCTCGAGGATGCCTGACAGCACGATCGAGCCGCCAAGCGCGATATGCCCGGCCATTTGCGGCGCCAGCCGCATCAGCGGGCGCGCCAATATGTTGGCAACGATGAGATCGAAGGGGGCACGCTTGCCGAAGATCGGATGGTGAAAGCCCGGAGCGGTCACCGTTTCGATGAGCCCCTTGACGTGGTTGAGCCGCGCATTGGCGGCAGCCACCTTCACCGCCACCGGGTCGATGTCGGTGGCGAGCACCGGAATATGCGCCAGCTTGGCGACGGCGATCGCCAGCACGGCGCTGCCGGTGCCGAGGTCGAGCGCGTTGCGCGGGTGCTCGCGCCGCACCACTATCTCCAGCATTTCCAGGCAGCCGGCGGTGGTGCCGTGATGGCCGGTGCCGAAGGCGAGCCCGGCTTCGATCTCGATGGCGAGTTCGCCGCTGTGGCGCTTCCTGCGGTCATGCGCGCCATGGACGAAGAAACGGCCGGCGCGCACCGGCTTCAGCCCTTCCAGCGAGCGCGCCACCCAGTCGATGTCGGGCAGCGCCTCGCGCTCGACCGGCTTCGACAGAGCGAGGCCGGCGAGAATGTCCTTCATCCGCGCCTCGACCGCATCGACGTCGCCATCGGCGTAGAGCGAGACCTCGTGGATGTCCTGGTCCTCGTCGACCTCCAGTACGGCGATCGGCAGGCCTTCATCCTCGAAGGCCAGCTCAAGCGCCGCGAAGACGCGCTCGGCCTCGATCTTTCCGGTGGTGAAATGGAGCCGCGTCTGGGTCATGGAATCAGTATCAACCCTTGGCCGCGAGGCGCTTCAGCTTTTCGACTGCGGTGCTGGCGCTTTCGCCGTAGGCGATCGTCCCGGCAAAGTCGCCCTTGGCGTTGAGCAGCAGCACCGAGGCGGTGTGGTCCATCGTGTAGTCGCCATCGCCGGTGTCGACCTTCTTCCAGTAGATGCCGAACGACTTGGCCATGGCATGGACCTTGTCCGGGTCGCCGGTGATGCCGGTAATGCGGTCGGAGAAGTTGCTGACATAGGCGTTCATCACCGCCGGCGTATCACGCTCCGGGTCGACCGAGACGAAATAGGCATGCAAGGTCTTGCCGTCGTCGCCGAGCGTCTTCAGCCAGCCGGAGAGTTCGAACAGCGTGGTCGGGCAGACTTCGGGGCAGTGGGTGAAGCCGAAGAAGACGACGCTGGGCTGCCCCCGGAAGGCGGCCTCGGTGATCGGTGCGCCTTTCTGGTCGACCAGGGTGAAGGGGGCGCCGAATGGTTCGCCGCCATAGTGGCCGCGATACCAGTCGAAGGTCAGCCAGCCGATGCCGGCCGCCATCAGGACGAGAATGCCGACCAGGATAGAACGCATCATCAGAAAAGTCCGTCTGCATAAATCATCGCGCCGGCTCGATGCCGCGTCGGTGCGACAGTCTTAGCGGTTCGGCCCTGCGCAGGCAAAGTGCCGCGTTGCCGCAACCGCGGCGGTGTTGACGCGTGTGCTTGCAAAGCCGCACAACGCGTCCCACCTGAGACCGGCAACTCGAACCGCAGGAGGCTCCTTTGCTCGAACTGACTGGGCGCGAACGGATTGGACGAAAACTGATCGGCGGCGCCTTGGCCGCGTGCGTTGCGCTTGGCGCCGGCAGCGCCGTCGCCGAGGAAGTCGGCAAGGTCGGCGTCGACTGGGTCGGCAATGACATCATTGTCGAAGCGATCAAGGACCCGAAGGTGGATGGCGTGACCTGCCATGTCTCCTATTTCGACCGCAGCATCATTGACCGCCTGCACAAGGGCAACTGGTTCGAGGATCCCTCCGATTCGTCGATCTCCTGCCGTCAGACCGGCCCGATCACCATCGGCGACATCGACATGAGCGAAGGCGGCGAGGAGGTGTTCAAGCAAGGCATCAGCCTGATCTGGAAGAAGCAGGTGGTGAACCGCATCTACGACAAAACCAACGAGACGTTGATCTATCTCTCGCATTCGCGCCAGGTGCAGAACGGCTCGGCCAAGATGTCGGTCACCACCGTGCCGCTCTACGGCCAGAACGTGGTGTGGAGCAAGGGCAAGCCGAAATAGGCGGACGATTGATCCCCGATGGGGCGCCATTGAATTGCAGACAGAAGCTTGCTCTCTACACAAGATGCTTGAGGAGATTTGGTGATGTCCCCGCCGCCCTGGAGCCGATCTCGGCCAATTTCATGTGATTTCTGCGGCGCGAAATATGACGACGAGAGGAAATTCGTTGCCGGTCTTTCTAGATACACCTGCGAGAAATGCATTGCTCCTGCATTCAAGGGCGCCCTGCACCTATTTAGGAAAACAGACGTAAGCCCAACGACGTTCGGGTGCTCGGTGTGTGATTTCCAGAATGATGGGAAGAGGCGGTTTATGGCTGAAAAAATCTCATTTATATGCGACCAGTGCGTCAGCCTAGCAACTGAGTCGCTGGGCGCTATAAGTTGAGCTTCTGTAGTAGGCGCAGCTACGCGGCGGGACACCGGCTTGCGGGACCAATCGTCCGGGGGTAAAGCCGCCCCATGGACCGTTCCGAAAACCTTGTCCTGAAAGATCCCGAGCCGCGCATCCATCCGACCGCGGAGTTGAAGGCGTGCAAGCTCGGCCGCTACGCTTCGATCGGCGAGCGGGTGGTGCTGCGCGAGGTAAGCGTCGGCGACTTCTCCTATTTCGAGCGCCATTCGGAAGCCATCTACACAACCATCGGCAAATTCTGCTCGGTCGCCGCCAACAGCCGCATCAATGCGCTGGAGCATCCGATCGAAAGGCTGACCCAGCACAAGGTCAGCTATCGGCCGAACGAGTATTTCCGCTGGCTGGGTGTCGATGCCGCGTTCCGCGAGCGGCGGCGGTCGAAAGCCGTGAGCATCGGCCATGACGTCTGGGTCGGCCACGGCGCGGTGATCATGCCTGGCATCACCATCGGCAATGGCGCGGTCATCGGCGCCAATGCGGTGGTGACGCAGGACGTGCCGTCCTACATGATCGTCGCCGGCGTGCCGGCAAAGCCGCTGCGGCCACGCTTTGCTGCTGAAGTCGCGGCGCGGATCGAAGCGCTCGCCTGGTGGGATTGGCCGGTCGATAAACTCGCCAGGGCGGTTCCCGACATCCAGACTATGCCGATCGAGGCTTTCCTCGATCGTTGGGAAAACGACGCCGTTTAGAGCAATTCCAGGAAAAGTGTGCTGTCTTGGACCGGTCGGCGCTTTCGGGAACCCGTGCTCCGCCCTCACCAGACTGAAACCCCTTCCGCCATGCGGGGGTGGCGCAGCGGAAGGGGCTGGAGGTAAACCGCTGTGAAGCGGAAGGAACAGGCTCTCTTGCCTGCACGGTTACTGTGACACTGAACCGATAAGGTGTGTTTTCCGCCGCATGCGCGCTTTGCGTGTATCCAATTGCACCTGACGTATTTGTTGCTGGCGGGAACCCGAGACGGTCGCCGGTTGTTTCTTATTGCGACAGCCATTGAGGGATCGCGACAGATGGAAAAGCTTTTCACCAGGATCGCCAATAGGGTCGCCCACGTAGCCGGCCTGCCGCCGACATTTGCCGTCTGCTGTGTGATCGTCATTGTCTGGGCGGTGAGCGGGCCGTTCTTCGGTTTCTCGGACACCTGGCAATTGGTGATCAACACCGGCACGACCGTCATCACTTTCCTGATGGTGTTCCTGATCCAGAACACCCAGAACCGCGACGGTGCTGCAATCCAGGCCAAGCTCGATGAGCTGATCCGGGTCAGCGAAGGCCACAACCATTTCATCGGCATCGAGCACCTGACGGAATCCGAGGTCGAGGAAATCCGCGACAGGTGTGAGCGGGCGGCGAAGCGGCATGACGAGAAGACCGCCGCCATGGCCGTAAAGAAGGCCGTGACGCAAAAACGGGCTCCGAAAAAGCACGCGGCTTGAGGGCTTGCAGATCAGCCTTTGATGAAAGCGGCGAAAGCATCCTTGTGATCGGGGTGCCAGCGCGACAGAGCAGGGCGGTTTTCGATGATGTCGCCGATCGCCCAGGCCATGCGTTTCTCGTCCAGCGGCCGTGCAACATCATTGTCCGGGCACAGGATGTAGAAGTCGCCCCTGACCAGGGATTCCAGCATGAAATCAACGACCTGCTCGCCGGTCCAGGCGCCAGCCGGCTTTTCTGTCGCACCCTCGGTGAGGCCGGTATAGGTGAAGCCAGGGATCAGCAGATGCGCCGACAGGCGGGCGTCGGGTTCGTTGCGCAGCGCGTGCGCCAGGCCTTCGGTGAATGTCTTCACGCCGGCCTTGGAGACATTGTAGGCCAGGTTGCCGGGCGGCGTGGTGATGCCTTGCTTGGAACCGGTGTTGACGATCAGGCCCGGCTTGGCCGACGCCAGCATGCGCGGCGCGAAGGCCTCGACGCCATGCACGACGCCCCAGAAATTGATGTCGAGCAACCGTTTCCAGGCGTCACGGTTTTCCCAGGGTTTTCCGGGATTGTCGCCGATGCCGGCATTGTTCATCAGCAGCGAGACCTCGCCGAAAGCGCCGAATGCCCGGTCGGCGAGACGATCGACCTCATCCGCCTTCGACACGTCCGATGCAACGGCAAGCACGGCGTCGCCGCCGGCAATGGCCGAGACGGCGCGGGAGGCCTCGTCAAGGCGGGTGCCGCCAATATCGGCGAGCACGATCTTCATGCCCATCAGCGCAAGCCGCTTGGCGGCTGCCAGACCGATGCCGCTGGCGGCGCCGGTGATGACGGCGATGTTGCCCGGGCCAAGCGCGGGCAGGGCGGTCTGGATTTCGGCGTCGGTGATCATGAGCAACGGGTCCTTTTCTCGATGGCGCCGAACTTAGCGCTGGAACAGGCTTGCGCAAGCCTCCGTCAGCACGTGTTCGGGTTGACCAGGCCGATCGAGGCTGCGCATGTTGCCTGGGCAAAATGGAGATCTTCGATTGACAGACTGGGTTGCAATTCTGAAGGAGCAGACCGCCACCGGCGACCAGATGGGGCGCGAAGTGCCGCAGATGCTGGCCAACCCAGATATCAGCGAAGCCCAGGTCAAGACGCTGTTCGCCGCACTGGAAAAACAGGCCGAGTTCGTCGAGAAATTGCGCATGGCGCTGGAGAAGTTCGGCCATGACTTCTCGATCATCAAGGCAGCCGAACGGCTGGAGGAGCGCTACGCCGACCTAGCTGCTTCTGTGGCGGAAAAGCTGAAAGCGATGCGTAAATAGAGTTATTTCTCGAGGACGCGCGAAAACCGCGTATCCGGCACAAGCCACACCAGGGCCACGGCAACATAGAGCGCCACACCTATCCACCGGTTGAGGAAGGTCAGCGCAATGGCCACTATGTAGACAGTGAGCGAAATCCGTCCCTTACGGTCGCTGCCGATTGCCTTCGCGAAGGCAGTGTCTTGTCCATGCAGGCGATGCAGCGCGGCGGCCAGAAGCGTATAGGCGACGGCGCACAGCGCCAGATCGAAGCCGTAGACCGCAACCGGAACCGTGGCGAAATGGTTCTCGCCCATGAAGGCCGTCGTTACCGGTATCAAGGACAACCAGAACAACAGATGCAGGTTCGCCCACAGCACGCGGCCGTCGACGCGCTGCACGGCATGGAACATGTTGTGCAGATTGTTCCAGTAGATGCCGACATTGATGAACGACAGCACGTAACACAGGAAGATTGGCAATTGCGGCACCAGGGCCGAGAAATCCTCGCCCTCCGGCACTTTCAGCTCAAGCACCATGATGGTGATGATGATGGCCACCACGCCATCGGTGAATGCCTCGACCCTGCCTTTGCCCATGGATTCTCCCCCTTACCAATCCTGTCAAAGGTAAGAGAGGATTTCGCCCAGCGCCATGGGCGAAGTTCAAACTTGTCAGGAGTGAATTCAGGCGAGGAACGCATGCCTCGCAAAGCCGTTGGTGATGAGATTCCCCGACAACCAAGATGTCGAAATGACCGCTCACAGCATCGTCCTGACACGTAACAATGAATTTGGCGGCGCAGCGGCAAGGGCGGTCGTCGCTGCCATGATCGCCGTCTTGTTTGCCGGCAGCACGGCACTGACCCCGCTCTACATCATCTACAAGCAGGCGTTCGGTTTCTCACAGATCACGCTGACCCTGATCTATGCCGTGTATGTGATAGGCAATCTCGCGGCGCTTTTGATGTTTGGCGGCGTGTCGGATCTAGTCGGCCGTCGTCCGGCTGCCTTGGCGGCGATGGCTGTGGCCGTGGCCAGCACGTTGCTTTTTCTGTTCGCCGAAAATGTTGCGTGGCTCGACGCCGCGCGGATTCTGATGGGTCTGGCGATCGGTGTCGGTACCGGAACCGGCACGGCATGGCTGACCGAACTGATCGCGACCAGCGACAAGTCGCGTGCCGCCACGATCGCCACCAGCACCAATTTCCTGGGTCTCGGACTTGGCGCGCTGGGAGCGGGCCTGCTGGCCGAATATGCACCATGGCCGCTCAGGCTGACCTTCGTTGTCAATCTGGCTGTGCTTGTCCTGGTCAGCATATTGATCCTGCACACGCGCGAGACCGTTTCACGACCAGGGAAACTGGCTGATATTTCGATGCGGCCCAAGCTTTCCGTGCCTGGCAACGTCCGAGCCCGCTTCGTGGCACCCGCGGTGACCGGCTTCGGTGCCATGGCACTGGTCGGCTTTTACGCAGCACTTGCGCCGAGCATCCTGGCGCAGCAGCTCCAGGTGACCAACCATGCCGCAGCCGGCGCGCTGTTTTTCGAACTGACAATCGTGGCCGCCGTGACCATTCTGGCGACGACGCGGCTCTCGAGCCGTGTCACCATGTTTACGGCGTTGGTCTTGATCATCCCAACTGTCGGATTGGTTGTGGCGGCACAATTCTTCGGCTCGATGGCCATCATGATCCTCGCCACCGCTTGCTGCGGCGTGGCGTCGGCACTCGGCTATCGCGGCGGTTTGCAAGTGGTCAACCAGATTGCGCCTGCCGACAGGCGCGCCGAGGTGGTGTCGGCCTTTTTCATCTGCTGCTTTTGCGGCAACGCGCTGCCGGTCATCGGTATCGGCATTCTGTCGAATTGGACCACGGCGACGACGGCAAGCCTGGCCTTTGCCGGCATGATCACGATCTTTTCCCTGGTGGCGCTCGGGTTTGGCGCCAAGCATGCGCGATAGATAGACGACAGCTCGGCGTCGCCAGCGTCAATGAACTCAGCCTTCAACCATTCGGCGTTTCCGGCGCCATGTTGGCGCGCCCACGCGGCACGCCAAGCCCGGTGTCCGGCGGCTCGCCGGCGGCCGGCCTGTTTTCGATCATGTGCAAGGTGCGCCAGCCGCCGAAGCGGTAATAGGCCGCGGCCAGAACCAGCGAGGTGATCGAGCCGGCCGGGAAACTCCACCACAGCGCTTCCTCGCCGATCACGCCGCGCATGAAATAGGCAAAGCCGGTGCGCACGATGAGCACCGAAATCACCAGGATGATCAGCGGCGGCATCACCGCACCGGTGGCGCGCACGGTGGCGAACAGCACGATGGTGATGCCGAACAGGATGAACGACCAGGATGCCACAGAGTTGATGTGGGCGGCGATATCGATCGCAGCGCTGTCGCTGCTCAGGAACAGGCTGAGGATCGAGCGGTCGAAGAGCCACAGCAGCGCGACCAGGGCGCCGGTCAGGACAAGGTTGAAGCCGACGCCGGAGGCGGCGATGCGGCCGATCCGGTCCCAGCGGCCGGCACCGACATTTTGCGCCGCCATCGAGGAGACCGCCGCACCGATGGCCAGCGCCGGCATCTGGATGTAGGTCCACAGCTGTGCGGCAATGCCGTAAGCGGCGGCGACCTGTGAGCCATAGGCATTGACGATGCCCATCACGGTCAGTGCTGCCGCCGAGATGACGATCATCTGCAGCCCCATCGGCACGCCCTTGAAGACGATTATGCGCAGCAATGCCGGATCGGGCCGCAGCAGAGCGAGGTTGGCACCGGCCAGCCGCAACGGATGCTTGCGCGCATAGAGCACGACAAGGATGGCGATGACGCTCACCGTCTGGCCGATCAGCGTCGAGGTTCCCGATCCGGCGATGCCGAGTTCGGGGAAGGGGCCGATGCCGCGGATCAGCAGCGGGTTGAGCACGATGTCGAGAACCACCGCCAGCGCCATGAAGATGAAGGGTGTGCGCGAGTCGCCGGCACCGCGCAGCACGGTCATGACGAAGGACAGAAGGTTCATCATCGGCACGGCGACGAAGATGATGCGCAGATAGGAGCGCGCCAGCGGCAAGGCGTCTGCCGGCGTGCCAAGCGTGTTGAGGATGGCGTCGACCCAGATCCAGCCGCAGACGGCGAAGATGATGGAGACGAGGAAGAAGAAGGTGGCGCTGGTGCCGACAATGCGGCGGGCCTCGGGCAGATCGCGCGCGCCGACCGACTGCGCCACCAGGATGGTCGCCGCCATGCCGATGCCGAACACCGTGCCCAGGATCAGGAACAGGACGAGGTTGGCGTTGGAAGTGGCGGTCAGTGCCGATTCGCCGAGAAAGCGTCCGACCCAGACGGCATTGATCGACCCGTTGAGCGACTGCAGCACGTTGGAGCCCAGCACCGGCAAGGCAAACAGCAGCAGCGTGCGCGGGATCGGGCCGCTGGTCAGGTCGCCGGTGCGCCGGCGCGTGGGCATTTTTTCGGTCATGGCTGAAGGCTTATCTCGAGTCCGGTCCGTGATGATTGCCGATTCAACGAGACAGGTCGATGCGGCGTCGGAAAATTCCGCCTGGCGTGTGTTGATCTAATCATGTTCTCAAAGCTCCCGGAATGGGCTATTGATCGTGGCCGCGTGGGGCCGCATTCCTACTAGATCTGATGGATAGCCGGGGGGGTCATGTCCGATAGTCCGCTGTTTTCCGAGCGCCTGAGCCGGCGCGCGTTTCTCGGTGCATCCGCCTTGGGCGCGGCCTCCGTGGCTCTTTCGGCGTGCACCACGACGGAGGTGGTGACGCCGCCGGTGGCGGCGGCGCCTCCCGAGCCGGCGCTCGGCGACACCGCAAGCATGTACGCGGCGCGCACCGACGGGGGCTATCAGCTGCCGGCGATCCCGGTGGCCAAGCTCGATCCGAAGTTCGTGCGCCAGGTCGTGGCCGACCCGACCGGAGAGAAACCCGGCACGATCGTCGTCGATGTCTCCGAGCACTTCCTCTATCTGGTACGCGACGGCGGCAAGGCCATCCGCTATGGCGTCAGCCTCGGCAAGGCCGGTTTCGGATGGACCGGCAGCGCCGTTGTCCAGGCGCGGAAGAAGTGGCCGGTGTGGACGCCGCCGCCCGAAATGATCAAGCGCCGGCCGGAACTGGCGAAATTCAAGGACGGCATGCCGCCCGGTCCGCAGAGCCCGCTCGGCGCCCGCGCGCTCTATCTCTTCCGCGATGGCAAGGACACGATGTACCGTATGCACGGCACGCCGGAGTGGGATTCCATCGGCAAGAACGCATCGTCGGGCTGCGTGCGTTTCATGAACCAGGACATCATCGACCTCTACAGCCGGGTCAACGGTCCCGCACCGGTCTTCGTGCGTCCCAATTTGTCGGCTGCCGGCAAGATCATGGCCGTATCGAGCAGGACCGCCGAGCCGATCGATGCGGGCGTGCCGAAGGATGCGGAGTTCTTGAAGTAAGCCTTCACGATCTCTTCAGGCGAGCGCGCCAAGCGCGCCCGCCTGGATGACGGTGATTACTTCTTGGCGAGGCCGGGCAGCGTGACCTGATAGACCAGGAACATGGTGTCGACATTGGCGCCGTCATCGGCCTTGTATGGGGCGCCGACCTGGAAACCGTCCTGGGCGAGGAAGTCGTTGTCATTGGCAACGAACAGGAAATAGTCGTCGGGCAGCTTCGGATCGAGCACGCTGGCCAGCGACATCGCTTCCCATTTCTCCGAGAGGTTGTTGTGGTCGTTCGGCGCGCCATTGTGCAGGCCGAAGCGATTGAGCTGCGCATTGTCGTTGATGTCGATGAACGGCGTCAGCTTGGCCGGCGTCACCGACGGATCGAGCACGCCCTTGGGGGCGACGGGCTTGTCGGCGGCGTCGAAAGGACCGCCCGCGATGTCGGTTGCGGCGGAAAGATCGACGACGTTGATCTGGCGATAGAGCGAGGTGTCGCCCTTCAGGCCCTGGCCGTTGCCGCTGTCGCGCGCCAGCATCAGGAAGGATGTGTCCGACAGCGCCACGATTTCGCTTTGCGCGGCGATCTTGGTCTTGCCCTTGGCATCCTTGAACACCGGCAGCGGCACGACATATTCATGCGCCAGCTTGAGATGAGCGAGATCGGAGGCGTCATAGACCAGCGCCCTGGTGTTCTGCCGGGTCGAACCCGAATCGCCGCCATCCTGCCGGGTCGCCGACTGCAGCACGGCGATGAGGAACTTGCCGTCGGGCGTCATTGCCATGCCTTCCAGGCCCTGGTTGTTCTGGCGGCCGGTATCGGGATCCTTCGGGTCGGGCTCGGCAGCACCGGGGCCAGGATTGTCCGAAGAGAAATTCGGCTTGCCCTTGCGCATCGGTACGAGGGCCGCCGGCGGTTGGGTCGCCGACAGCAGGCGGCCTTGCGCCGAGAACCGGTAGATGTTGGGACCATATTCGTCGGAGATGAACATCGAGCCGTCGGGCAGCCGCACGATCGCCTCATTGTCGAGGGCGAGCTTGCCATTGGTGGCGTCAGGCAGCATCGGCATGTCATCGGCGGCAGGACGTACATCCGACAGCGGATCGAGGCCGGTGGCGTCGGCGCCCTTGTCGTCGGTCAGAAGCATGGTGTCGGCAAGCGTCGCCTTGACTTCAGTCTGCTCCTGGCCAGCAGCGCCTGGCACTACCGGAATGAACTCGATGCCGATGGTGTTGAGGCGCGGCCGGTAATCGGTGGTGCCGGCGACATTGTAGCCACGATCCGGCAGCAGCCAGAGCGACCCTTGTAGCTGCCGGCATCATGCGTCCAGCCAGCTGTGTCGATCGCCATGCCGGAACCCGAGCCGAACGTCTCGCCGAACTTGTCACGCTGAGCGGCCGGGATGCGGCCGACGCCGACCAGGCCCTTGTTGACGAGGACGGTCGCGGTGCTGTCGGCGAACGCCGGCGTCAAAGCGATGAACAAGGCCAGCGCGACGCCGAGCGAGGCGGTTCGGTAAAGGTGTTTCATGGATATCCTCTTGTGACGGATGTGCCGGAGCGGCCGAAGGACGAAAAGCTGAAAGAGGCGGTACATCGATGATGCCGCGCGCCCCCCAAAAGCGGTCTACGGCGCGAACATGATGCTTGCGTGACAGCGCGGCATGCGTGCCCGCCGGCTTGTCCACAGGCCGATAAAAACACGCGCTCGGGCGAAAGAATTGATGGTCCCTCGTACATGCGTTCGGGTGTCCAAACCCTGCACTAGACACTTATGTCCAGTGCGTATATGGTGTGGCTTCTGACAGACCGGGAGGGAAGCCTTGAAGTCGCACTACCGTGCAGTGGTTATTGGGGGTGGGGTGGTCGGCGCCTCGGTGCTCTACCATTTGACGCGGTTCGGCTGGTCTGACGTGGCGCTGATCGAGCGTGCCGAACTGACCGCCGGTTCGACCTGGCATGCGGCGGCCGGATTTCATGCGCTCAATGCCGATCCCAACGTCGCGGCGCTGCAGGATTACACCATCAACCTCTACCGCGAGATCGAGGCCGAATCCGGCCAGAACATCGGCCTGCACATGACCGGCGGCGTCAACATCGCCAGTGATCCCCAGCGCTGGGAGTGGCTGAAATCGGCCTGGGCGGTGTTCCAGTCGGTCGGCATCGAAACCGCCCGGCTGGTGACTCCCGACGAGATCAAGGAAATCTGCCCGATCGTCGACGTCACCGGCGTGCTCGGCGGCCTGCATGATTCCAACGAGGGCCATCTCGACCCCTATGGCACGACGCACGCCTATGCGGGCGCGGCGAAGAAGCGTGGCGCCGAGATCATCCTGCGCAACAGGGTCGTAGAGTTGAGGTCTCGCGCCGACGGCCACTGGGATGTCGTCACCGAGCAGGGCACCATCATTGCCGAGCATGTCGTCAACGCCGGCGGACTATGGGCAAAGCAGCTCGGTCACATGGCCGGCGTCGACCTGCCGGTGACGCCGATGGAGCACCATTATTTCATCACCGAGGACATTCCGGAGATCGCGGCACTGGACCGGGAGATCGGCATCGCGGTCGACCTCGACGGCTTCTCCTACCTGCGCCAGGAGCGCAAGGGCGTGCTGCTCGGTGTCTACGAGCAGAACCCGAAGCACTGGAATATGGACGGCGCGCCGTGGGACTACGGTATCGAGCTGATCCCGGAAGACATCGATCGCATCAGTCCGGAACTCGCCAAGGCGCATGAGCGCTTTCCCTGCCTGGCGACGGCCGGCATCCGCAAATGGGTCAACGGCGCTTTCACCTTTACCCCGGACGGCAACCCGATCGTCGGGCCGGTGCGTGGCCTGAAAAACTACTGGGTCGCCTGCGGCGTCATGGCCGGCTTCAGCCAGGGCGGCGGCGTCGGAAAATCGCTGGCCGAATGGATGATTTACGGCGAGCCGCAAGCCGACATTTTCGGCATGGACATTGCCCGCTACGGCGCCTTTGCGGCCAACCGGGAATATCTCAAGCAGACGACGCGGCAATTCTACTCGCGCCGTTTCGTCATGACCTTTCCCAATGAGCGGCTGCCCGCGGGCAGGCCTTTGAAACGCCCCGGCGCCTATGACGGCATGAGTGCGGCGGGCTGCGAATGGACGGCGTCGTGGGGGCTGGAAATCCCGGCCTATTTCGCGCCGATGGGTTTTCGCGAGAACACCACGCTCAAGCGTTCCAACGCCTTCGATATCGTCGGTGACGAAGCGTTGCAGGTCCGGCGTGCGGCCGGTCTCGTCGATATCTCGGCCTATTCACGCTATGCGGTGTCGGGGCCAGGCGCCCACGCATGGCTCGACCGGCTGCTTGCCTGCAGGCTGCCGAAGGCCGGGCAGGCGCGGCTGGCGCCGATGCTCGGGCCGGACGGACGGCTGAAGGGCGACCTCACCGTGATCAACTGGGGCGGCGGCGACCATTGGCTGATGGGCTCCTACTATCTCCGGGAATTCCACATGCGCTGGTTCGACAGCCAGGCAGGAGAGAGCGTCACGGTCACCGACATATCCGACGCGATGAGCGGCTTCCTGCTGACCGGGCCGAACGCGCGGAAAATCCTGGAGCGCACAACGCATCAGGACGTCTCCGCCGCGGCACTGCCGTTCATGGCCTGCGGCGCGTTTGACATCGGCATGGTGCAGGCCTGTGTGGCACGGCTGTCCATCGCCGGCGAACTGGGCTTCGAGATCAGTTGCCCCGCGACCATGCATGCCACACTTCGCCATACACTGCTCGCCGCAGGTGAAGATCTCGGCCTGGCCGAGATCGGCTACTACGCGCTCAATGCGCTCAGGCTGGAGAAAAGCTTCGGCATCTGGTCGCGTGAATTCACGCAGGGCTACACGCCAGGCCAGACCGGCCTCGACCGTTTCATCGCCTTCGACAAGGGCGATTTCGTCGGCCGCGAGGCAGCGTTGAGGGAACGCCAGGCGGGCACCTCGCAACGGATGGTGACGCTGGAGATCGATGCGCATGACGCCGACGCCAGCGGCTTCGAGCCGGTCTGGCGCGACGGCCGGCGCGTCGGCTTCGTCACTTCAGGCGGATTTGGCTACACGATCGGCAAGAGCGTCGCGCTGGCGTTGGTGGACGACGATTTTGCCGAGGAGGGGACAGCGCTTTCGGTGCACATTGTCGGCGTCGAGCGGCCGGCACGGATCATCGCAGCCTCGCCCTACGATCCCTCGGGCAAGGCGATGCGGCAATGAGGAGGATTTTCGATGGTCGATGACGCGGCACGAGACAGCAGGCGCGAACGCCGGCGCGGACGCACAGGCGAGGCCGGCAGCGAAAGCAGCCGCCGGCCCAACTACCGGTCGCTGAAGAACCCGTTCCTGCCGCAGCCGATCTTTTCCGACGACCAGGTGGCGGCGATCCACGACACGGCGCTGCGCGTACTGGAGGAACTCGGCATCAAGGTTCTGCTGCCGAAGGCACGCGAGCTTTTCGCCAGCGCCGGCGCGCTGGTCGACCCGGATACCGACATGGTGCGCATTGGCCGCGACATGGTGGTGGCGGCGTTGGCCTCGGCGCCGAAGTCGATCCAAGCGCAAGCCGGCGACCGCTCGCGCGACCTGACGCTGGAACTCGGATCGATGACCTTTCTGGCTGGATGCGGCGCGCCGAACGTCACCGATCTCGAACGCGGCCGGCGGCCGGGCACGCTGGCCGATTTCGAGGATCTGCTGCGGCTGGTGCAGCATTTCGACGTGCTGCATATGCTTGGCCCCTGCATCGAGCCACAGGATGTCGACAACCGCTTTCGCCACTATGCCGTCAACCGCGCACAACTGACGCTGTCAGACAAGTTTCCCTTCGTCTTCGCGCGCGGCACGCCGCAGGTCGAGGACGGTTTCGAGATGATCCGGCTGGCGCGCGGCCTGTCGCCAGACGAATTCCTGGCGAACGCGCATTGCTACACCGTGATCAACACCAACTCGCCGCGCCAGCTCGACATTCCGATGGCGCAAGGCATCATCGATTTCGCCAGGGCAGGCCAGGTCTCCGTCATCACGCCGTTCTGCCTGGCGGGCGCGATGGCGCCGATCACGGTAGCCGGCGCGCTGGCGTTGCAGCATGCCGAAGCGCTGGCGGGCCTGACGCTGGCGCAGATCGTGCGCCCCGGCGCGCCGGTCGTCTATGGCTCGTTCTCCTCCAATGTCGACATGAAATCCGGCGCGCCGGCCTTCGGCACGCCGGAGCATGTCAAGGCGACATTGGGCGCGGGCCAGCTGGCGCGCTTCACCGGACTGCCCTGGCGGTCCGGCGGCGGCAGCGCGGCCAACATCTCGGATGCGCAGGCGGCACACGAAACGCAGTTCGCGCTGTGGGGTTCGGTGCTGGCCGGAGCAACCATGTGCATCCACGCCGCCGGCTGGCTGGAAGGCGGCTTGAGCGTCTCCTTCGAGAAGATGATCACCGACATCGAGGCGCTGCAGACGGTCGCGGAACTCTGCGCCGCGACGCCCGGTGATGACGATTCGATCGGCTTCGATGCGATCGCCGAAGTGCAGCCGGGCGGCCATTTCTTCTCGGCCGGCCACACCATGACGCGCTATCGCACCGCCTTCTACGAACCGCTGGTGGCCGACTGGTCGAATTTCGGCAACTGGACGCAAAGCGGATCGAAGACCGCGAGCGAGCGCGCCACCGGCATCTGGCGGCGCGCGGTTGCCGACTTCGAGCCGCCCGCTTCGGCTGCCGCGACCGCCGGTGTCCTCGACGGGTTCATCGCGCAGCGCACCGCGGAGGGCGGAGCGGCACCGGTGTCGTGACCGGCAGCCGCGGTCACGTCGGGTTGTCGAGCGTGAACAGATCGCTCTCCTCGTCATAGGCAAAGTACTCGGCGTAGCGGGCCCAACTGATGACGGCCCGCACCGTCTGGTCGGCATAGTCCTCGGACATGTGGTCCTCCAGCTCGTCGCGGAAGCGGCGGGCCGGCGCCTTATGGCCGGCGCGTTCGTCGAGCACGCGGCGGATATGGCCAGCCAGCGGCACATAGGTCGCAAGCTGCTGCGCGAACAATTGCTTGCGCGCGTCGACCTCGCTTTCGGCGAAGCGTTTTCCCGCAGGCGTCAGCTGGATGTCGCCCTCGGCGAACTCGGCAAAGCGCAGCAGCTGCAGCGTTTCGGCGATCGGGAACAGATCGTCGATTTCGAGCTGCAGGCTGGCGGCCAGCGGCGGCAGGTCGGCATGGCCGTTGTAGGGCGGGGCGGCGACCGCCTCGATCAGGCCGGCAAGCAGGTTGGTCGAGACACGCGGCAGCACCATGGCGATGCCCGAACCCGGGAAGACGCCGTCGCGGGCAGGGGTGCCCGGCTCCTTCCTGGCGGTCATGCGGGCATAGATGTCCTCGACCAGCGCGCGGAAGGCCGGGTCCAGCCGGTTGCGCGGCTGCGGCAGATCGATCCTGAGCTCGGCGACGACGCGGCCCGGATTGGACGAGAAGATCAGCACGCGGTCGCACATCAGCACGGCCTCCTCGATGTTGTGCGTCACCATCAGGATCGACTCGATCGGCATGCGGCCTTCCGACCAGAGGTCGAGCAAGTCGGTGCGCAGCGTCTCGGCCGTCAGCACGTCAAGCGCCGAGAATGGCTCATCCATCAACAGCACTTTTGGATGCACCACCAGGGCGCGGGCGAGCCCGACGCGCTGGCGCATGCCGCCCGAAAGTTCCTTCGGATAGGCGTTCTCGAAACCGTCGAGACCGATCAGGTCGATGGCCGACAAAGCGCGCTTGCGGCGCTCGGCCGGCGAGACGCCCTGTGCCTCGAGCCCGAGTTCGACATTCTGCAGCACGGTCAGCCAGGGAAACAGCGCAAAGCTCTGGAAGACCATGGCGATGCCGTCCGGCGTGCCGGAGACGAGCTTGCCTTCGAAGGCGATGGCGCCTTCGCTAGGCCGGATCAGGCCGGCGATGGAGCGCAGCAAGGTGGACTTGCCGGATCCGGAGCGGCCGAGCAGGCCGACGATCTCGCCGGAGACGAGCGTCAGCCCGACCTGGTCGAGGACGACGAGCTTGCCCGCGCTTCCTTTGTCATAGGTCTGGCAGACGCCGTGGACTTCGACGAGCGGAAGGGACTTGGTGATGACAGCTTGGTTCATGATCGGTCTCCTAAAAGAACAGGGTCAGTCGAGCCGCATGCGGCGTTCGGCAAAAACATAGAGCGGGCGCCAGAGGGTGCGGTTGAAGAGGGTGACGAAGAGCGACATCACGGCGATGCCGAGAATGACACGCGGGAAATCGCCGGCTTCGGTCGCTTTGGCGATGTAGGAGCCGAGGCCGAAGGCCTCGAGCCTGGTGTTGCCCCAGCTTGCCAGTTCGGCGACGATGGAGGCGTTCCACGAGCCGCCGGAAGCGGTCAGCGCGCCGGTGATGTAATAGGGAAAAATCCCCGGCAGCATGACGTTCTTCCACCACGACCAGGACCGTATCTTGAAAACCCCAGCCGCCTCCTTGAGGTCGGACGGGAAGGCGCTGGCGCCGGCGATGACGTTGAACAGGATGTACCATTGCGTGCCCAGCACCATCAGCGGCGACAGCCAGATGCTGGGGTTGGCGCCGGTGGCGACGATGGCGATCACGGCGAACGGAAACAGCACGTTGGCAGGGAAGGCGGCGAGAAACTGCGCCAGTGGCTGAACCCGTTCGGCGACCGCCGGCCGCAACCCGATCCAGACGCCGATCGGCACCCAGATCACGCTGGCGACCGCGATCAGCACGATCACGCGCAGCAAGGTGAGAAGGCCACCACTGAAGGCTTCAACCACATCATTCCAGCCAAGCGTCTGCCTGAGATACAGCACCGTCTCGACGACACCCCACAGCGCGACAAGCAGCACCAGGCCCAGCCAGACGATGTCCAGCGCCCGCGACAGCCGGCGCGACCCGGCGGTCGACGCCGACGGCAGGGTCCGCTTGCCCAGGCGAAGCAGCATGGCGCGCTGCCAGAGCCAGGCGAGCGGCAGCCCGACGGTCTGGAGGAGCCGGGCCCGGCGCAGCATGTCGTAGACCCAGGAGCGGGGCTTTTCCTGGCCGGCGGTCTGTTCCAAGCGGAACTTGTCGGCCCAGGCAACGATGGGCCGGAACAGCAGCTGGTCATAGAGCATGATGAGCACGCCCATCGCTAGCACCGCCCAGGCGACGGCCCTGAAATCCTGCTTGTCGATGGCCAGCGCCAGCCACGAGCCGATGCCGGGCAGTTGCACGGTGGTGTTGCCGACGGTGATGGCCTCGGAGGCGACGACGAAGAACCAGCCGCCGGACATCGACATCATGGTGTTCCAGACCAGGCCGGGGGCCGCGAATGGCGCCTCCAGCCGCCAGAACCTTTGCCAGGCCGACAGGCCGAAGCCACGGCTGACCTCGTCGAGATCACCCGGAACCGTACGCAGCGACTGGTAGAACGAGAACGCCATGTTCCAGGCCTGGCTGGTGAAGATGGCGAAGATCGCGGCGCATTCGGCGCCGAGCTGGCTGCCGGGAAACAGGCCCATGAAAAAGGTCACGGTGAAGGTCAGGAAACCCAGCACCGGCACCGACTGCAGGATGTCGAGCGCGGGAATGATCACCATTTCGGCGCGCCGGCTCTTGGCGGCCAGCGTCGCCACGGTGAAGGTGAAGATCAGCGACACGATGATGGCCGCGAACATGCGCAGCGTGGTGCGCAGCGCATAGTCCGGCAGGTTGGCGAGGTCGAGCGTGACCGGCGAGGTGGTGAGAAGCGTCGTCGGCGCACGCATGCCGGCGGCGCCATGCGCCAGAAGCACCAGCAAGGCCACCAGCATGGCAAAGGCGATGGTGTCGTAGATGTTGGGGGCGATGCGTCCGCGCGCGAGGGCCGCGGCTTCGCCGAGCGAATTGCGGTTGTGGGGCAGGAAGATCATGACAGGCCTCCGGATGATGGGCCGATTGCAGTCTGGCTTGGGAGAGGGTGATTGCGGGCATGCGAAAGGGTGCGACCGGGAGGCGGTCGCGCCGGGCGCCAGGGCCGGGCCGTCAGTGCGGAGGTTTGGGCTGCGTCGAAGAGGGGCTCAGGCGGCGAGCCGTGGCAGGGCCGGTCGACGACTGACGCCCTCTTCGGAGACGGGCTGCCGCTCCTGCGTCCAGCGGCATTCCAGGCGGCCGCTCACCGACCCGCGGCGCCAGACGCAGACCAGCCGGGTCGGCGGCATGGTGAAGCCAGCTTTGCCCGCCAGACCGCGCGTTGTGCCAACGGACGGCCGTGTAGTTGAAGCGGAGCGCGTGACAGGGCGCGCGCGGAAGGGGATGATGTTGGTGTTCATGGCTCACCTCTTGCGGTCCGGCGGGACGGCAAGGCGAGCCGAAGGCGGGTTATGCCCTGCCCAGGCCCGACCGGCGCCACATGCCGGAAACCAAATCTGTTGACGGGGCCAGTGTCCGGACCGTGCCTGGGGCTTGATCCGGACAGCGACTGGGATAGCTGTCCATAACCTGTTCGATCTCGAGTTGATGCTTCGATCAGCCGAAGCCACGCCGCCTTACGCCCGTGGCTCAGGGCGTGTCAACGCGGGCGCCGGAATCTTAAGTATATGGCCTGATACCAAGGCATAAGGAGGCAGGCCACGCGGCAAGGGATTCACCAGCAATACATTGAAAAATAAAGATTTATTTTCCGCTTTGAAGTGGTCAGATTCCGAGCTTTCCGGCCATTTTTATCAGCTCGGCCAGCGACCCGGCCTGCATCTTGCGCATGGCCCGCGCCCGGCGAACCTTGACGGTTATCTCGCTGACGCCGAGGTCGCCGGCGACCTGCTTGTTGAGCCGTCCCTGCACCACCAGCGCCACGACGCTGCGTTCGCCTTCGCTCAGCGTCGCCAGGCGTTCGCGCAAGGTGCCGATCTCAGCCGATTGCGTCCGCCGCTGCCGGTCCTTGTCCAGCGCGGCGGCGATGGCATCGAGCAGGTCCTGTTCGCGGAACGGTTTTGGCAGGAAATCGACGGCGCCGGTCTTCATCGCCTGCACCGACATGGCGATGTCGCCATGGCCGGTCATGATGATGACCGGCAGCGGCGCATCGGAATGAGCGAGCTCCTTGTGGAAATCCATGCCGCTTTTGCCCGGCAGGCGCACATCCAGCACCAGGCAGGAGGGGATATCGGGCCTCGGCGCGCCAAGGAATTCGGCAACCGAACCGAAGCACCTGATATCCAGCCCCACGGAGCGCAGCAGGCTGTCGAGCGCTTCGCGCATGGCGGGGTCGTCGTCGATGACGAAAACGATCTGTCGTGGCTCGTTCATTGGCTTCACCGGTCTGGTCCGCGCGACCCTGTTCTGCCGGCCGGCAGCGAAAAGAAGAAGGCGGCGCCGCGCGGCACCGCCGCTTCCGCCCAGATGCGTCCGCCATGGCTCTCGACGATCGAGCGGCTGATGGCAAGCCCCATGCCCAGGCCCTCGGGCTTGGTGGTGTAGAAGGCATCGAAAAGGTGGTCCAGTTGCACGCCGTCCAGGCCACGGCCGGAATCGCGGACGGCAATCACCACCTCACCCGGTTTGCCGAGGCTGGTCTGCACCGTCACGTCACGCACGCTCTCATCCTTCACCGCTTCTAGGGCATTGAGGATCAGGTTGAGAATGACCTGCTGGATCTGCACCGGGTCGACCTGGATCCGGGGAAGGTCGCTGGCCAGTTCGGCCCGCAAGGCGGCGTGGTTCCGGCCGGCCTCGTTCTGAACCAGTGGCAACGTCTCCGCGACCGTCTGGTTGGCGTCGAGCCAGACCGTCTTGCCGGCGGCTTTCCTGGTGAGGCCGCGCAGGCGCATGATCAGTTCGCTGGCGCGTTCGGCATCCCTGACGATGCGCCCGGCGGCCTTGCCGGCCTCATCCGGATTGCCGCCCGCCAGCCAGCGCTGGGCGGCATTGCCGTTGAGCACGATCGCCGCCAGCGGCTGGTTGAGCTCGTGGGCGATCGAGGCCGTCAATTCGCCCAGCATGGTCACCCGCGTGATGTGGGCGAGCTGCGCCTGCGCCTCGCGCGCGGACGCTTCGGCGGCGGCGGTGCGCAGCGCCAGATAGGTGGTGATGCCGATTGCCACCAGGCTGATGGCACAGTTGGCCACGCCCGCCGGCACGGAACCGGCCCGCGTGAGGAAAAAACTCAGCACGGTGAGCGCCATGCAGGCCGCCGCCACCATGGCCACGCCGCGACGGTCGAGATAGCGGACCGCGATCAGGACAATGGCGACATAGAAGACCGCGACCGCGATCTCCAGATTGGTGATCGTGTCGGCAAGGAAGATCGCCGCCGCCAGCAGCACAAGCAGGGCCGGCAGCAGCGGCCGGCGCCCGAGGAGCGGCAAGGATGATCTTCCAGACATGCCGGCCTCCTATGGATCAAACTGCTACGACGGACAGCAGGACATTACCGTGCCGGCTTTCAGGCCGGCAAGGCGCTGCCATATCGCATCGCAGCCGCGAGTACGCTCGAACTTTCGCTTTCGGCAGGCCGCCTTGCCATTGGCAATCGGCGCATGGCGTGCAGAAATGAGCTTCATGCGCGAAGCCTTGATCGCAGTGATGATTTTCCTGTGCCTGGTGGCCGCGCCGCTGGTCAGCATGGCGATCTGGCCCAGACTGCCGGCCAGACATCGCGACGACGATACCAACAATGTGGTGCGGCTCGCCGCCAATCTGTTCGGACTCATGACCTCGCTGGTGCTCGGCCTGATGATCAATTCGGCCAAGAACACCTTCGAATCGATCGATCACAATGTGCACGCCTATGCGACGGAGCTGATCCTTCTCGACAGGACATTGCGCCAGTATGGCCCTGAAGCCGACGCGGTGCGGCAGCCGCTGGTCGCCTATGTGCAACGGGTGGCCGCCGGCTCGATGAAAACCAGCGAAACGCCTGTCGTGTCCAACCAGCTGTCCGAACATCTTTTGATGGAGATCGGCACAAGGCTGAATGCGCTGACGCCGCCCGATGCGGCGCTTGGCTCGCTGTTGCAGGATGCCCGCCAGCGCCTGCAGAAAGTGCTGGAAATGCGCTGGGTGCTGATCGAACAGTCGGAAGGCGCCATCCCCGGGCCGCTGATCGCCATGCTGGTTGCGTGGCTGGGGCTGATCTTCGCCAGTTTCGGGTTCAGGGCGCCGAGGAATGCGATCACGCTCGCAACCTTCGTGGTTTCCGCCGCGCTGATTGCCGGGGCGCTCTATCTGATCCTGGACATGGATGTGCCGTTCTCCGGCCCGATCCAGATTTCGCCGGTGCCGCTGCAGCGGGCGCTGGCGGAATTGCAGCGATGATGCGGAACCGGCGGCGGCTCCGGGGCATTCATGGGAATGAACCACGGAGGACGACATGGGTTTCGACCAGTATCACGAACCGCCTGAAGAACTGTCGCAGAAGGTGCGGACCTTTGCCCGCATGATCACCTCGCTGATCGAGGAGGCGGAAGCGATCGGCTGGTACGAGCAGCGCATCTCGGTGGAGAAGGACCCGCAGGCGCGCGCCATCATGCAGAACGCGCAAGGCGAGGAGTTCAAGCATTTCGGCATGGATCTGGAATTCCTGCTGCGCCAGAAGAAGGACTGGCGCGCGGAACTGAAGGAAATCCTGTTTACGACTGGCGATATCGTCAAGGCCGGCGAGAGGGGCGAGAAGAAGGTGGATTGATAGCCTTATCGGGCTCCATCAATCGCTGTCGCGCGCGATCAGCTCCAGAGGCCAGACTTCGCGGATGATGCGCGGGCCTTCGGGTCCGGCGAAGGCCGGTAGCGAGGCCAGCAGCATTTCGGCTAGCCGCCGGCCCATCGGCTCCAGCGCCGGGCGGAAGGCGGTCAGCGCCGGGGAAAAATAGCGGCAGAGCGGCGTGTCGACGATGACGGTCACGGCGATATCGTGGCCGGGCCGGATGCCCATCTCGGCCAGCGCCTTGCAGCCGCCGAGCGCCATGGCGTCATTGTTGAAGATGATGGCGGTCGGCCGGTCCTTGGCCAGCATCACGCGCGGCGTCACCTGGTAGCCGCCGGCCTCGTTGATGAAGCCGTCGGCGATCAGCGCCTGATCGACCTCGATGCCGTGCCGCCTCAGGGCTTTGCGGTAGCCGTCGAGGAACAGGTAGCCGAAATTGAGATTGAGGGAAGGGCGGATGGCGGCGATGCGGCGATGGCCGCGCGCCACCAGCCGGTCGACCGCGTCGCTGCCGGCCTTTTCGAAATCGAGGTCGAGCGAGGAGTACGCCTTGCCGCCGGATCGGCTGCGGCCGAGCGTGGCGAAGGGGAAACCAGCCTCGAGCAGGTAGTCGATGCGTTCGTCCTCGCGCCGCGTCCAGGCCAGCACCACCGCATCGGCCCGGCGGGTCTCGACGACACGGCGCAGGCGCTCCTGCTGGTAGTCGCCCGGCGCGCCCATCACCACGGTCAGGTCGAGGCCGCTTTCGGCAAGCCGGCCCTGCAGCCCGATCAGGAACGGGATGAAGAACGGCTCGCCATATTGCTGGTCACCCGGATGTGGCTGCAGCATGAAGGCGATCGAATGGGTTGCGCCTTGCCGAAGGCTGCGGCCGGATTGGTTGGGTGAATAATTCAGCTGCTTGGCCGCGTCGAGCACGCGCTGGCGCGTATCGGCATTGACGTCGGCGCGGCCGTTCAGCGCCCGCGACACGGTGCCGATCGAAATGTTCAGATGCCGCGCTAGGTCGTGGATGCTGGACGCCAAAGGATAGTCTCCCCCTGCCTTGGCCGGAGCAATTCCAGGAAAAGTGCGAAGCGGTTTTCCGTCCGGAATTGCGTCAAAAACAAAGAGTT
The DNA here is from genome assembly GCF_024746835.1 of Mesorhizobium sp. AR02. Lineage (NCBI taxonomy): Bacteria > Pseudomonadati > Pseudomonadota > Alphaproteobacteria > Hyphomicrobiales > Phyllobacteriaceae > Mesorhizobium > Mesorhizobium sp. AR02. Next base: position 5,756,430 of record NZ_CP080531.1, read on the forward strand.
AGAGCAGTTCGCCGTTTCTTGAACGGCGAACTGCTCTAGCACCGGCTGCCGCCCAGGCCAAGGCTTCGGGATGATTTTCGCTGGCAGCCGATTGACATTCTACGCTATCGGGTGTGTTCTCGTAAACGTTTACGGAAAAACGTTTACGGTGATGCCGTGAATGCCGTGACGATCGGTCTGGAGGGACCGAGCGGAGGAGGAACGCCGGATGATGAATGTCGTCCTCGTCGGCTGTGGTGCGATGAGCAGGCAGTGGCTCGATGCCGCGAGGCAGATCGACGGGCTCGCCATTGTCGGCCTTGTCGACCTAGACGCCGAGCGGGCGAAGGCGAGGGCGCGCGAATATGACCTCACCAGCGCCGTCATCGGCACCAGCCTCGACGCCGTGCTCGACCAGACCAGGCCCGACGCGGTGTTCGACGTCGTGGTTCCCGCCGCCCGCCGCGAGGTCGCGTTTTCGGCCTTTGCCCACAATTGCCATCTCTTGACCGAAAAGCCGCTGGCCGACAGTCCTGAGAATGCCCGTGCCATCATCGAGGCAGCCCGCCGCGCCGGGCGTATCCATGCCGTGGTGCAGAACCGGCGCTATGTCGCCAATGTCAGGCGCATCCGGCGGTTTCTCGACTCCGGCGCCATTGGCGCGGCGACCTCGATCCATGCCGACTTCTTCGTAGCGCCGCATTTCGGAGGCTTTCGCGAAGAGATGGCGCATGTGCTGCTGCTCGACATGGCGATCCACACTTTTGATGCCGCCCGCTACATGGCCGGCGGCGAGCCGGTAAGCGTCTATTGCCAGGAATGGGAACCGGCCAATTCCTGGTACCGGCAGGGTTCTTCTGCCAGCGCCGTCTTCGATCTCGGCGGCGGCAAGGTCTTTACCTATGCCGGCTCCTGGTGCGCCGACGGTTTTCGCACCAGCTGGGAAGGCAGCTGGCGCATCGTCGCCGAGCGCGGCAGCCTCATTTGGGACGGCAATGACGGCCTGAAGGCGGAAGTGGTGGCGCCGGGCCGCGATGGCCTGATCGACAAGACCCAGCCGATCGACGTGCCGCCGCTCGATCCCGCCGACTGCATCGGCGGTCATCTCGGCATCATCAGGGATTTCATGCACGCCATCGAAACCGGCACCGAGCCGGAGACGCGCGGCGCCGACAACATCAAAAGCCTGGCCATGGTTTTTGGCGCCATCGAAAGCGCCGAGACCGGACGCCGTGTGGCGATTGCAAGGGAAGGACTGTGATGCCAAACCCGCTTCTCGGCATAAGGATCGGCACCATGGTGCGGGCCAATCTCGACGACCCGGCAGCCTATATCAGGCAGATCCTGCCGCTCGGTTTCGAGAGCATCCAGCCCTTTTTCTGGCAGACGCTGGGCGGCAAGGACCTTCCACGCCTTGCCGGCCAGATTCGCGAGGCGATCGACGATGCCGATGTCAGCGTGTCTTCGATCGGTGTGTTCGGCAATCCGCTGGAGAGCGGCGAGGTCGATCGGGGTGTGCTCGCGGCCTGGGAAACGGTCATAGACAACGCGCATCTGTTCGGCACTTCGATGGTCAGTGGCTTCACTGGGCGCCTGCGCGGCAAGAAGCTGACCGACAGCCTGCCACGCTTTCGCGAAGTGTGGGGAGCGCTGGCCAAACGCGCCGCCGACAAGGGCGTGCGCATCGCCTTCGAGAATTGCGCCATGGACGGCAACTGGGCCGGCGGCGACTGGAACATCGCCCACAATCCGGACGCCTGGGAGCTGATGTTCAACGAATTGCCGGACGACAATCTCGGGCTGGAATGGGAGCCCTGTCATCAGCTCGTCTATCTCATCGACCCGATGCCGCAGATCCGCAAATGGGCGCCGCGCATCTTCCATGTCCACGGCAAGGACGCCACCGTGCGCTGGGATGTCATCCGCGAGCACGGCGTGTTCGGCCGGCTGCCCTTCGTGCAGATGCGCACGCCGGGCTTCGGCGACAGCGACTGGACGCGGGTGATCAGCGAATTGCGGCTGGCCGGCTATCGCGGCGCCATCGACATCGAGGGCTGGCACGACCCGGTCTACCGCGGCGACCTCGAAATTACGGGGCAGGCGCGGGCGCTGGAGTATCTCAAGCAATGCCGGGGAGGTGCGAGCTACCTGCCAAACCCGACGTGAGAAGCGGCCGGCGGGAGGAGCCGGCCGGTAAGTCGTACTGCCGTAGCAATCGTCAAAAGCCCCTCGGCTGACGAGGGAACAATGGGAGGACAAGTGCATGAGCATCGCGATCAGAACGACATTTCTGCGCACGACCGTCGTGGCCGCCGCCACGGCGCTGTGCGCCGCCATCTCGACCTTGCCGGCAAAGGCGCTCGACGCCCAGTGGTGCAAGGATGTCCATATCCGCTTCTTCGTCGGCGGCGCCGAGGGCGATGCTTTCGGCACCATCGTCTATAATGGCGCCAAGCAGGCGGCGGCCGATCTTGGGCCGAAGGTTGACTACATCTTCTCGGGCTGGGACGTCGAAAAGATGGTGCAGCAATTGCGCGAAGCGGTCGCGGTCAAGCCCGGCGGCATCGCCATGATGGGCCATCCCGGCGACGACGCGATCATGCCGCTGGCCGAGCAGGCGCACAAGGACGGCATCAAGATGATGTACCAGAACGTGCCGGTGCCGAAGGTGGTGGCGGCGTTCGGCGGCGGCTATGTCGGGGCGCAGCAGGAGCAGCAGGGACGCGCGCTCGGCGCCGAGGCGTTCAAGCTGGCCGGGCTGAAATCCGGCGACAAGGCGATCATGATCGGCCCCTTCGACAATGAGAGCCGGGGCGCTCGCGAGCGTGGGACAGTCGCCGCATTGAAAGAGGCCGGCGTCGATGTCGTTCAAATCAATTCTCTGCCCGAGTGGGCAGCCGATCCGAATCTCGCCATCCCGGTGATCACCGCGGCGTTGCTCAACAATCCCAGCGTCAAGGCGGTCGGCTACCCCGGCGGGCAGATGCTCGGCAATGTGCCGACATACATGCAGGCCGCGGGAAGGAAGCCCGGCGATGTCTTCAATTTCGGCTTCGACACCAGCCCGCAGATCGTCGAGGGCTTCAAGGGCGGCTGGGTGCAGCTGACGGCCGACCAGCAGCCATTCCTGCAGGGCTATCTGCCGATCCTCAGCCTCTGCCAGCAAGTGGTGCTGGGTCTCGCGCCGATGAATGTCGACACCGGTGCCGGCTTCGTCACGCCGCAGAATTATGAGATCGTCTCAGAGCTCGCCAAGCAGGCGCTGCGCTGACCTCCCAAGGCTGCCGGCCGGGCCAAGCCCGGCCGGCAGGACCGCCGGCGAAGATGTCCGGCAAGCGACAATGAAAGCGAGGATCCGATGGCCGAACGCATCATCGAACTGCGCGATATCAAGAAATCCTACGGTCAGGTCTATGCGCTGGGCGGCGTCAATCTCAGCGTCGACGGCGGCGAGGTGGTCGGCCTGATCGGCGACAATGGCGCCGGCAAGTCGACGCTGATCAAGATCCTGTCCGGCGTGGTCAGGCCGACCAGCGGCGAGATCCTCGTGCGCGACAAGCCGGTGAGCGGCTGGAGCGCGGCGCGCTCGCGCGACGCCGGCATCGAGACGGTGTTCCAGGACCGCGCGTTGGCGGTGCAGCAGACCATTGTGCGCAACATCTTCATGGGCCGTGAGCTGACCGGCTTCATGGGCTGGCTGAAGGTCAACAAGGAGATCGAGGAGGCGAGCAGGCTGATGCGCGAGATCGGCTTCACCTCGAAAGTGTTCACGCCGCACTCGATTGTCGGCCAGCTCTCGGGCGGCGAGCGCCAGGGCGTGGCGATCGCCCGCGCCATCTACAAGCAGGCCGAGCTGATCATCCTCGACGAGCCAACGACGGCGCTGTCATTGACCGAGACCGCCAAGGTCTTCCATTTCGTGCGCCAGGTGCGGGCGAGCGGCCGCTCGATCCTGTTCATCGGCCACAACATCCATCATGTCTTCGACATCGCCGACCGCTTCGTGGTGCTCGACCGTGGCAAGGTGGCGCTGACCGCCGACCGCAGCGCGGTCAAGTCGGCGGAGGAGCTGATCAATTTCATGGAGGACGTCGCGCATCCCGGCGGATTACCGGGATTGCACGAGGCCAGCGAAGCGGAGCAGCAAGCGCGATGAGCAAGACCATGGAACCCGATCTCGAAACGCCTCTCGGCGCGCATGGCGGATCCGCCCGCAAAGAGTGGAAACACCCATCCGATCACTGGCTGCGCGGCTTCGTCCTCGACAACCGCGCCTCGCTCGGCACGCTCGCCGTGTTCGTCGTCATGATGGCGGTGTTCATGATCGCCAACCCGACCGTGTTCACCACCTGGTATCTCTACAGTTCGGTGCTGACGACGCTCCCCGTTGCGCTGTTCGTGGTGGTGCCGCTGGTCTTCGTCGTCACCTGCGGCGAGATCGACCTGTCGTTTCCGGCAACGATGGGTTTTGCCTCCTGGGTCTTCGCGCTGGTGGTGCAGGCCGGCTACAATCCGTTCCTCGGCATTGCGGCGGCTGTTCTCACCGGCATTCTGCTCGGCTTCCTCGTCGGATCACTGGTTGTCTATGGCGGCCTGTCGTCGCTGATCGCCACGCTCGGCATGAACTTTTTGCTGCGCGGCCTGATCCAGATCATCAACGAGGGCAAGTCGATGGCGCTGACCGGCCTTGCCGACAGCCCGGCCTACAAGATCTTCTCCAGCCAGGTTTACGGCATTCCGGTGCAGATCTTCTGGGCCATTGCCTTCGTCGTGCTGTCGGCGATGCTCTACAACAGGCACCGCTTCGGCGCGCAGGTGAAGGTGGTCGGCGACAATCCCGACAGCGCCCAGCAGATGGGCATCGACGTCAAGCGCGTGCGGGTGAAAGTGTTCGTCTTCGTCGGTATTGGGGCGGCGATCGCCGGCACGTTCTCGGTGATGATCAACTTCACCTGGTGGCCGACCGCCGGCGACGGCTATCTCCTGCCGGTGCTGGCCTCGGTGTTCGTCGGCGGCACCCCGACCTGGGGCGGTATCGGCACCGTTGCAGGTGGCGCCATCGGCGCGGTCACCGTGTCATTCATCCAGACCGGCGTCGTGGCGGCAGGATTGAGCGGCTTCTACGTGCAGTTCTTCAACGGCCTGATCATCATCCTGTCGCTGCTGGGGCATAAGTGGAACCAGGCAAGGTATAGGTGAGCGGCGGGTAATTCCGGCAGCTCAAACCCCGCTAACAAACCCGTCCAGAACGCGTTTCTGGCCGGCCTTGTCGAAGTCGATGGTCAGCTTGTTGCCCTCGATGGCGGAGATGTTGCCGTTGCCGAATTTCTGGTGGAAGACGCGGTCGCCGACGCTGAAGGCGGACGGTGTGTCGGAGACCGATTTGGCGACCAGCTCGCCGTCGATGGTGCGGCCTTTGACCGAGGTGCGGCCAGCACCGTAGCCGGAATCGGTCTCGCCGTAACCGATGCGCTCGACCTGGTGGCCGGAGCGGGTGCCCCAGTTGCGGTCGGTCGCTTCGGTGCGGTTGGCCTGCGCGCGCTGCCAGCCCGGCGTCGAATAGGTGTTGGAGAAGGCGCCGGATTTTTCGCTGTTGGCGCCAACATTGTCGAAGCGCGAGGCGCCATACGGGTTCTGCCGGCCGCCGCCACGGCCCGACGCGAAGGAGCCGCCGCCATAGGAATTGCCGTAGCCGCCATAGGAATTGCCGCTTTCGGCGATCTCGACATGGGATTCCGGCAGTTCCTCGAGGAAGCGCGAAGGGATGGTCGATTGCCACAGCCCATGGATGAGGCGGTTGGAGACGAACCAGAGATGCAGGTTCTTCTTGGCCCGCGTCAGGCCGACATAGGCCAGCCGGCGTTCTTCCTCCAGCCCGGAGCGACCGCCTTCATCGAGCGCGCGCTGGTGCGGGAACAGGCCTTCCTCCCAGCCGGGGAGAAAAACGGTCTCGAATTCGAGGCCTTTGGCCGAATGCAGCGTCATGATCGATACGGCATCTTGCCCGGCATTCTGCTCGGCATCCATGACCAGCGCCACGTGTTCGAGGAAGGAGCGCAGCGACTCATACTCCTCCATCGAGCGGATCAGTTCCTTGAGGTTCTCCAGCCGCCCCGGCGCTTCGGCCGAGCGGTCATTCTTCCACATGTCGGTGTAGCCGCTCTCTTCGAGAATGGTCTCGGCGAGCTCGGTATGCGGCTTGGTTTCCAGTGCCTTCTGCCAGCGTTCGAAATTGGCTGATACTTCGCGCAGCGCGGCGCGTGGTTTCGGCTTCAATTCGTCGCTTTCGGCGAGGTTGCCGGCAGCCTCCAGCATCGGGATGCGCAGCGCGCGCGCCGTGTCGTGGATCTGGCGGATGGTGGCTTCGCCCAGCCCACGCTTCGGCACGTTGACGATGCGCTCGAAGGCGAGGTCGTCGCCGCCGTTGGCGACGACGCGGAAGAAGGCCAGCGCGTCGCGGATTTCCATGCGCTCGTAGAAGCGCGGACCGCCGATGACGCGGTAGTTGAGGCCGAGCGTGATGAAGCGGTCCTCGAAGGCGCGCATCTGGAAGGACGCGCGGACAAGGATCGCCATGTCGTTGAGGTTGTGCTTCTGGCGCTGATAGGCCTCGATGGTCTCGCCGATGGCGCGGGCTTCCTCCTCCGAATCCCAGGCGGCGTGGACATGGACCTTGCCATCCTCGGGGTCGTTGCGGTCGGTGAACAGCGTCTTGCCGAAGCGGCCCTCATTGTGGGCGATGAGGTGGGAGGCGGCGCCAAGGATATGCGCGGTGGAGCGATAATTGCGCTCCAGCCTTATGATGGTGGCGCCGGGAAAATCCTTGTCGAAGCGCAGGATGTTGTCGACCTCGGCACCGCGCCAGCCATAGATGGACTGGTCGTCATCGCCGACGCAGCAGATGTTGACTTTGTTATCGCTCACGGGCTGTTCCGCGCCTGCCGGCGCGGGCCCGACCCCTCTTTTTTGCGCGCCTTCGGCGTCGCGGGAGTGGCCTCGCAACGGCTCGGACGCCCGGTCGGGCTTGCGGCCTTCGGCCGGATGCAAGTCCGTCGGCGTTGCGGTGCGTCCGGTAGTTGGCCGCTGCGCCAAAAGGCGCAGCCACATGTATTGCGCCGTGTTGGTGTCCTGGTATTCGTCGACGAGGATATATTTGAAGCGCCGGTGATAGTCCTTCAGCACATCCGGATTGGCGCGGAAGATGCGGATGGGGTGGCAGAGCAGGTCGCCGAAGTCGCAGGCGTTCAGCGTCTGCAGGCGCTCCTGATAGGCCTTGTAGAGTTCGCGGCCCTTGCCGTTGGCGAAGCTGCGCGCGTCGCCCTCAGCGATATCGGCCGGGCCTTGGCCCTTGTTCTTCCAGCCGTCGATCATCTGGGCGAACTGCTTGGCCGGCCAGCGCTTGTCGTCCAGGCCCTCGGCCTGGATCAGCTGCTTGATCAGCCGCACGACGTCGTCGGTGTCGAGGATGGTGAAGTCGGAACGCAAGCCGGCAAGCTCGGCATGACGGCGCAGCAGCTTCACGCCGATCGAGTGGAAGGTGCCGAGCCAGGGCATGCCTTCGACATTGCCTTCGCCGATCAGGATGCCGATGCGCTGCTTCATCTCGCGCGCGGCCTTGTTGGTGAAGGTCACGGCCAGGATCTGCGACGGGAAGGCCTTGCCGGTGGCGAGGATGTGGGCGATGCGGGTGGTCAAGACGCGGGTCTTGCCGGTGCCGGCGCCGGCCAGCACCAGAACCGGGCCTTCGGTGGTTTCCACCGCCAGCCTTTGTTCGGGGTTGAGCCCTTTCAGATAGTCGGGCGCACTGTTCTGACCGCTGCGGGCAGCCATGGCGCGCGCAGCAATGCCCGACGGGGCCGTGGGCCGCGCATTGGGTTCGTCGAAAAAGGGCATGTCTTCCGAAAAGCCGGACATCTCCCCCGAATGTAGTGATTCGGTGGGGAAAGACCAGAACTGTCTACGTTTTGTTCCCGGTAAAGTGCCTGATATAGCGCTTCAAGCCTTGCGGTAACCGAGGGCGACGAAGAATCGATGTCCGAACGAGCGGGCCTCGTCCGTCATCACCGCGCCCAGCGCGACCTGCATCTGGTCGTAATAGCGGCCGCTGGCGGGTGAGGCCAGGAAAGCCTCATAGAGCTTCAGGTCGGCCATGGACATATCCCGGTAGACATAGGCTGCAGATTCCATGGCATCGCTGTCGATGTCACGGCGAAGCCCTTCGGTTTGCTTGCGCAGCAGGGCCATTACCTGGTCGTCGGGCAGGGGCTTTCCGGCCGCGCCCAGCATTTCGGTGAGCATCGCATAGCCCATGTTCAAGGCAACGGCTTCGCCAGTGTCGACGGCGCTGATATCGTCCATCATCTTCCTGTACAATGCGAGCCTGGCCGGATCCCTGGATGGAAGCTCGCCGAGGATTTTGGAGCCCTCGATCTTCTTGGCCTCTCTCGCTTCCGGTGCGGAAGCCTGGATCTCCAGCGCGGTGACCTGTTTGCCCAGGGGCGAAGCATAGAAAGCAGCGAGGTCGGACAGGTCCTTGGCGGACAGCTTGCCATCCATTCGCGCTTCGATAGCCGTCTCCATCTTGTTCGGGTCAAACGCACCTTCCATGGCGGCGGCAAGGGCATCCTGGACTTTTTGCGTCGGCGTTCCCGGCGCCGATTTCACGGCTGCGGTGAAACCCGGGCCGATGCCCATCAGCATCTCGTGAAAGCCGTTCGCCTTGTTGATGTCACTGATTGTCTGCGCCGACGCGGCCACGGTGCCGGCAATGAGCGAGACGAGGCAGTAGAGCACAAGCGCCATGCGCGTCAGTGGCGGAACGAATGACCGCATTTTGCTTTCTCCACGGCAGAATTGATCCATGGAGACTGCTGGAAAACCCTGACGCAGGCAAGATGAATTGCCACCTTGGCGTGTGGGCCAACTTGACAGGCGGGGCAGGCGGGGGAAAGCTGGGCCGAGGGCAGGAACGGGACGCCGGGTTGCCCATGGCCGCGCGAGCGCGCAACAGTCGAAGGAGTATCATCTTGGCTGTCACCATAACCTCCCTCATCCTCTTCCTTATCGGCCTGGCGCTTGGCGGGGGCGGTCTCTGGTTGGCCTCGCTGGGGGGCAGCTGGTATTACATCGTCGTCGGCCTGGCGTTTCTGATCGCCGCCTGGCTGCTCTACCGGCGCCGCTCCACGGCACTGTGGCTCTATGCGGCGATCGTGATCGGCACGCTGGCCTGGGCGGTCTGGGAAACCGGCTTCGACTGGTGGGAACTCGGCCCGCGCGGCGGCATCATCGTGCTGGTGGCGCTGTGGCTGCTGACGCCGTGGGCAAGGCGGGGCCTTGCCGGTCCCGACGGGCGCGCGCCGCTGATCCTGGCCGTGCTGGCGTCGCTGGCGGTGGCCGGCTATTCGATGACCACGGACCCCAAGGACATAGCCGGCGCGCTCGACACCGACAAGGTGATCCCCAATGCCAATCTCGGCGGCGATGTGCCGGCGGGCGAATGGCACTTCTATGGCCGCACGCAGTTCGGCCAGCGCTATTCGCCGCTCGACCAGATCACGCCGGACAATGTCGCCAATCTGCAGCCGGCTTGGACCTACCGCACCGGCGATGTGAAGGGGCCGGACGACATCGGCGAGACCACCTATCAGGTGACGCCGCTCAAAATCGGCGACACGCTCTACATCTGCACGCCGCACAATTTCGCCATCGCGGTGGATGCGGCGACCGGCAAGGAAAAGTGGCGCTACGATCCCAAGATCAAGCTCGACAAGGACCGCCAGCACCAGACCTGCCGCGGCGTGTCCTACTATGCCGATGCCGGGGGCGCCGCCGGCCAACCCTGCGCGACCCGCGTCTACCTGCCGACCTCGGATGCGCGGCTGATCGCGCTCGACGCGGCCAATGGACAGGTCTGTCCCGCCTTCGCCGAGGCCGGCACGCTCAACCTCTTGACCGGCATGCCATACCCGAAGTCGGGCTATTATTACTCGACCTCGGCGCCGCTCATCGCGGGCGGCAAGATCATCGTCGGCGGCGCGGTCAACGACAATTATTCGACGCAGGAACCCTCCGGCGTCATCCGCGCCTATGATGCGAGCAACGGCAAGCTGATCTGGAACTGGGATTCCGGCAATCCGGACCAGACGACGCCGCTGCCGGCCGGCCAGACCTACACCGCCAACTCGCCCAACATGTGGTCGACGCCGAGCGCCGACGAAAGGCTTGGCCTGCTCTACGTGCCGCTCGGCAACCAGACGCCGGACCAGCTCGGCGCCGGGCGCAGCGCCAATGTCGAGAAATTCTCCTCCTCGATCACCGCGCTCGACCTCAACACCGGGCAGTTCAAATGGGTACGCCAGACCGTGCATCACGATTTGTGGGACATGGACGTGCCGGCGCAGCCGAGCCTGATCGACATCACCAAGGCCGACGGCTCGGTCGTGCCGGCGCTGGTCGGGCCGACCAAGCAGGGCGACCTCTATGTGCTCGACCGGCGCACCGGCGAGCCGGTGATCGCGGTCAAGGACGTGCCGGCGCCCGGCGGTGCCATCGAAGGCGACACGGCCTCGCCGACGCAGCCTTCCTCCGATCTCTCCTTCAACCCGAAGCCGCTAACCGATGCCGATATGTGGGGCATCACCATGTTCGATCAGCTGGCTTGCCGCATTGCCTTCCACAAATTGCGCTATGAAGGCCGCTACACGCCGCCCTCGCTGCAGGGATCGCTGATCTACCCCGGCAATTTCGGCGTCTTTAACTGGGGCGGGGTGGCGGTTGATCCGGTGCGGCAAGTGATGTTCGGCATGCCGACTTATCTCGCCTTCACCTCCAGGCTCATTCCCCGCGCGGACGTGCCGCCGCCGGGTGACAACACCAAAGGGAGCGAGCAGGGACTGAACCGCAATGAGGGCGCCCCTTATGCGGTGGTGATGGGACCGTTCCTGTCGCCGCTCGGCATTCCCTGCCAGGCGCCGCCATGGGGTTATGTCGCCGGTGTGGATCTGAGGACCGGCGCGATCACTTACAAGCACCGCAACGGCACCATCTACGACATGACGCCACTGCCGCTGCCGCTCAAGGTCGGGGTGCCCGGCATTGGCGGGCCGATGATCACCGCCGGTGGCGTCGCCTTCCTGGGCGCCGCGGTCGACGATTATCTGCGCGCCTATGACCTGACGTCAGGCAAGCAGCTCTGGCGGGCCCGGCTGCCGGCCGGCGGGCAATCGACGCCGATGACCTATACGGTGGCCGACGGCCGCCAGTTCGTGGTCATCGTCGCCGGCGGCCACGGCTCGGTCGGCACCAAGCCGGGGGATTATGTGATGGCCTACGCGCTGCCGAAGTAGCGTGTCAGCGCGCCGCGAGCCGGCGCCTGGCTTCGGTGGCGATTTCCTCGTTGGTGTAGGCGTGTCCGCCGATGCCCCAACCGCCGTCGGGCGCTTCGACGATCTGCACCCAGGTGCGCTCCTTGAGCGTGGGGTCGCCGGCCGCAAGGGCAGCGATGTCGGTCATCTCCCTGGTCACGCCAAGTTTCTTGTCGCGATCGAGAACGCCGACCGGCGTCAACACCTGGATGCGCACATAGGTACTGTCGCCGTTGGCGTTTGCCAGTGAATCCGGCTCCATCTCATGGATGAAGGCCGCAGTGTTGTCGGTGAACCATGAAATGGGCGGCACCTTTTCCCACCGCATCAGTGCCTCATTGAGCGCCTTGGTCAGCTCTGGTTTGTTGCCGAATGTTCCTTTGGCAGCGTACACGTCGATCATGGGCATGAAACGGTCCCTTCAAAGCACTATGACGATCGTCATAGACGCCTAAGCAATGCCATATGACGGTCGTCATAGTCAATGGAGCGGTGATGGAATCCGATAGCCGGGCGAAGATGGTGCGCAGCGCGGCATTGCTGATCGCCTCGCACGGAGTGAACGCGACATCATTCTCGGACGTGCTTGCCGACAGTGGGGCGCCGCGCGGTTCGATCTACCACCATTTTCCCGAAGGAAAGCACCAGCTGGCGCAAGATGCGGTGCGCTTGACCGGCGAGTGGGTGCTGGCGCGTCAGCGCGCTTGCGCCGGCACCACCGCGGCGGACGTCCTGTCCTGCTTCGTCGACCTGTGGCGTCAGGTGGTGCTGGCCTCGGCCGGCGCGTCAGGTTGCGCCGTAGCCGGTGTCGCCATCGACAGCGGGCCGGCCGAGGGCGCCCTGATCGAGGTGGTGCGCTCCACATTTCGATCTTGGGTTGACCTGCTCAGGGCGCAGCTGGAGGCCACCGGCGTTCCGTCTGCCCGCGCGGCGTCCATCTCGGTCGCCACGGTTGCGGGAATGGAAGGCGCACTCATCTTGTGTCGCGCGGAAGGCAACAGCGCACCGCTCGATACGGTCGCCGATGAGTTGATGCGTCTGCTGTCGCAAAGCGCGACAGCCACCGATCGTTGAGCGTTGTCGTTTAGTCGAGCCCCAGATGGCTCTTCAGGCCGGGCACCGAGCCGAGCACCTGGTTGGTCAAATCGGGGCCGGCAGCGGCTTCGGCCTGCTGGACCAGCGTGGCGCCGGCCTTCTGGATCTGCGCCAGATCGAGGCCGGATGCCTTGAGCGTGGCGAGGCCGTTGACCAGCGCGCCGGCCTTTTCGCCGAGAACGCCGCCAAGCGCGCCCTGCAGGGAGGACAGGAAGCCACCACCCCCGCCTGCCGGGGCCGCGGCCATGACGTCATACTGGTGCGCAAGGTCGTTGGCGCCGGGAATCTTGGCGAAAAACGACGAGGCGCTGGTGCCGTCGGCCTCATGCTCCAGAACCGAGAAAATGGTGCCGACGACCTTTTCCGTCGTCGCCTGGTCGAGGCCCGCCTTTTGCGAGACGGTATTGACGATATCCTGGACGTTCATGATCTCACCTCAACCTTGGGTTTTCGTGTTTGCCGGATGGCGCTGGCGGCTGCGGACCTTGACCATGGACTTCCGGCTTGCCGCGACAATAGTCGCGCGCATCGCCAGAAGGGCGGCTGCGGCAACCATGAAGGCGGTTGCCAGGATCGGCGAGGGCATCGTCATCGGCGTTTTCCTTTTCAGATCGGGCCTTTCAGGTCAGATCGGGCCTTTCAGGACCGTGGCCGCGCCATGGGGCGGCCGGATAGTCAGTTTCCCCTACTATTGTGGCAGCGCCATCAGGATTTGTCGCCGATGACAAGAATGTGATGAGGCTCCGGCAAGCCTCTCCATCGTGGCGAATGACGATCTTGCCGAAACTATTGCCACGCGCGTAGTGACGAAAAGCCTCTAACGCATCTTCGAACGGGAAGACGCTGTCGATGACCGGCTTCAGCCTGTGCATGGCGATGGCATTGTTCATGGCGAGAAACTGGGCGCGGCTGCCGACGGCAATGCGCCTGACGGTGGTGACGGTGGCGGAGAGGGCGGCGATGCTGATCGACGAGGCGCTCTTGTCCAGCCAGCCGACCTGGCTGATCTGGCCGCTGAACGCCACGGCCTTCAGGGATTGTTCCATGGTTCCGGCGCCGCCGACCTCGACGATCACGTTGACACCGCGGCCGCCGTTCAGCTCGCGCACCTTCGCATGCCAGTCCGGGGTCTTGCGGTAGTCGACCACCGCGTCGGCGCCAAGTTCCAGCAGGCGCTTCGCCTTGCTGTCGCTGGAGGTGGTGGTGATGACGCGGGCGCCGAACAGCTTGGCCAGCTGCAGCGCAAACAGCGAAACGCCACCCGATCCCAGCGTCAGCGCGGTCTGGCCGGGTAACAGCGGCGCACCACCCGAGATCGCGTTCCAGGCCGTGACCGCAGCGCAAGGCAAGGTGGCAGCTTCCTCGAACGACAGATGCGGCGGTATGTGCACGGCGGCATCCTCGGGCAACAGGGCGTATTCGCTCAACATGCCGTCGAGCGAACCGCCGAGTTGCGCGGCGAAATCCCAGCCGAACGGCCCGTCGATCCAGCGCGGGAAGATGGCGGCGGCAATCCTGTCGCCGACCTTGACGCGGGTGACACCGTCGCCGATCGCGACCACTTCGCCGGCGCCGTCGGAAACAGGGATGAGATCGGGCTTGACCGGCAGCGGATAGTAGCCTTGCAGGATCGACAGTTCGCGGGCGTTGAGCGAGACGGCACGGACGGCGACCAGCATCTGGTGCGGGCCGGGCGTGGGGATGGATTCGTCGCGCATGACGATGCCGTCAATGCCGCCGCCGAGATTGGCACGGTAGGTTTTCATGGTGTTTTCCTGTTGTTCGCGCAGCCGCCTGGCTGTTGACGGTGTGATTTACGATACGATGAACTGGTGGTCGGAAAGAATGCGGCCTCGATCGTCCAGGACGAAGAACTCATGGCCGACAGCAAGCACCGTATCGGAGTCCCGTGGCAGCATTTCCCAAGTCAAGAAGACGCCGTTCTGCACGAGCTGAACGCCCGGCCTTGCACGGAACCGGTTGCGTCCCTGAACGACATTTTTCTCATGCGAGGCGGTCACCCGCGCCTCGATCTCGGCATGACCATGATAGGCGGCCGATGTCAGATAGTTCGCCCCTTCCGGCGCCCACAGCTCAGTGATCGTTTGGCGCCGAACGGCGGCGTCGGTTTCATGCCACATGGCGACATAGCGGCTCACCATTTGCTCGATGGTATTCATCGGTCGTCTCCTTTTTCGAATGCTGTCGATGGGGGGCAACCTACCGGAATCAAATTGGCTGGAAAAATTGGTGAAATCGGTATATGCAATAAACATCATCTATATAATCTTGGGAGCAGCATGGCCCGTACCGACGTTTTCACCGGCCTGTCCGAGTTTCTCGCGGTTGCCGCGCATGCAAGCTTCCGGGTCGCGGCGGCCGAACTTGGCGTGACGCCTGCGGCGGTCAGCCAGGCGATCCGTACACTCGAGGCTCGCGCCGGCATGCCGCTGTTCCAGCGCACGACCCGGCGCGTGGCACTGACGGAAGCGGGGAGGGATTTTCTGGCGCGGTTGAAGCCGGCCTCCGTCGAGATCGGCGACGCCTTCGACGCGCTGTCGGTTCTCAGCCAGCGTCCAATGGGAAACCTCAAGCTCTCGGTGCCGCGCATTGCGCTGGATCTGGTGCTCTATCGGCTGCTGCCCGGCTTTCGCCACGCCTTTCCCGACATTACGCTGGACATCGACGTCGACGACGCCTCGGTCGACCTGATGGCGGGTGGCTATGATGCCGGTATCCGCATCGGCGAATTCATCGAGCAAGACATGATCGCCGTCAGGATCACTCCGGACTTTGCCTGGTCGGTGCTTGGCGCACCGTCCTATTTCGCCACGCGTGAACGGCCGCAAACACCCGAAGACCTGATGCTCCACGAATGTATCCGCTACCGCTTTCCGACGGCGCGAACAATCTATCGCTGGCAGTTCGCGCGCGACGGCCGTGAATTCTCGCTCGATGCGCCCGGCGGCATCGTGGTCAACGATCACATCAGCATGATCGAACTGGCCACAAGAGGCGTCGGCCTCTGTTATTCCGCCGACAGAGTTGCCGCCGCCGAGCTGGCATCCGGTGCGCTCGAGCCGGTGCTCCAGCCCTATTTGCCGACCAAACCCGGTCTGTTTCTCTATTTCCCGACCCGCAGCCAGGCGCAACCAAAGCTGCGGGCGTTCATCGACGCGGCAACCGGATTCATGCGCTCGCGATGAAAATCCCGGATCGACGTCTCATTCATTCGTGACTGGACGAGGCGACTCGCGCCCCTATCTTGCGCATATCCCGAGACCGAAGGAGCGCGCCATGACCGACGCCAACACCAAGCCTGCCATCACCCAGGCGATGATCGACGCCTATGACGAATACACGCATCTGACGCTCGATCGCCGCCGCTTCATGGAACAGCTGACCAGGCTTGCCGGATCGGGTGCGGCAGCGGTGGCGATTGCGCCAATGCTGGCGGCGAACTCCGCCCAGGCGGCGATCGTCGCCGACAACGATCCGCGCGTGAAGGGCGAGGATATCATCTATCCCGGCAGTGGCGGCGAGATGAAGGGCTATCTGGTCAAGCCGGCAAACCAGGCGGGCAAGCTCGGCACCGTCATCGTCATCCATGAAAACAGGGGGCTCAACCCGCATATCCGTGACGTCGCCCGGCGCGTGGCGCTGGAGGGGTTCGTGGCGCTCGCGCCGGATTTCCTGTCGCTGCTCGGCGGCACGCCCGCTGACGAGGACAAGGCGCGCGATATGTTCACCAAACTCGACCCGGCGCAGACCATCGCCGACGCCGTGGCGACCGTCGCCTTCCTCAAGGCCGACAAGGACGGCAACGGCAAGGTCGGCGCCATCGGTTTCTGCTGGGGTGGCGGCACGGCCAACATGCTGGCCGTCAACGCGCCCGACCTCGCTGCCAGCGTCGCCTATTATGGCATGCAGCCAAACGCCGCCGATGCGTCGAAGATCAAGGCCGCTCTGCTGCTGCACTATGCGGGGCTCGACGATCGTACCAATGCCGGCATCGATGCCTTCAGGAAAGAGCTCGACGCCGCGCATGTCGAATACACGGTCTATGTCTATGAAGGCGCCAACCATGCCTTCAACAACGACACGTCGGCGGCGCGCTACGACAAGAAGGCGGCCGATCTCGCCTGGGGCAGGACGATCGCTTTCCTGAAGGAGAAACTGGCCTAGGCGGTTTGCCTAATCCGTGCTCGCCGGCTTGTGGAAGGCAACGCCTGCGACCACCAGCGCGATCCCCAAGCAATCGCTGAGGCTTGGAATCTGGCGTAGCACGATGACGCCGATCAGCGTTGCCGTGACCGGCAGCAGCGACAGCATCAGCGCGAAACTAGAGCGCGGCAATCGCGACATGGCAAGCTGGTCGCAGACATACGGAATGACCGAGGAGCAGATGCCGACGCCGATGGCGGCGATGAGCAGCGGCGGTGAGAAAAAGGCGGGTAGCGCGTCGGTGAAGCCGATCGGCAGCACGACGATGAAGGCGACCGCCATGGCGGCACCCAGGCCGGCGATGCCGTCGCCGGCGCCGGCGCGGGCGACGCGGTGGCCGAGCACGATGTAGCCGACAAAGAGCGCGCCATTGAGGAAGGCCCAGAGCAAACCGATGGGATCGCTGGACCATTTGACGTCGATGAGCAGCAAGGTGCCGCTGACGGCCACGGCAAGAGCGGCGAGGTTGCGCGGACTCCTGAGGCCGATCACCGCGACGCCGATGGTGCCGACGAATTCGATTGCCGCCACCAGTGAAATCGGCAAGCGGTCGAGCGCGAGATAGAAGGAACAGTTCATCACCGCCAGGCAGGCGCCCAAAGCGATGAGCAGGAGCCGGGTCGAGCGATCAGCGCGGGCAAAGGTTTGCCACGGACGGGTCAGTGGCGCGAAGATCAGCGCGGCGGTGGCGATGCGCAGCCACGCCATGCCGAGCACGCCGACATGCGGGAACAGCAGCACGGCGAAGGCCGGCCCGAGATAGTGGAAGATGGCGCTGACGCCGAACCAGACATGCGGCGGCAATTTTGTTGCCAGTCCGCCAAGGCCAGGGCCGGCGGGGACAGCAAGCACCGGGCCGGCCGCGGGAACTTGCGTTTGATTATCCATTGGATCAGTATCGCAGGCAGTTTCTGCTAGATATATGGATGATGATCGACCAATCTGATCATCTCCCTCCAGAAAGCAAGGATTCATCCGTGAAACGCCTTCGAACCGAAAATATCGATCTCGACGCGGCCGACATGAAGATCCTGCGCCTGCTGGAAAAGGACGCACGCGCCAGCACGGCGGAGCTGGCGCGCTCGGTCGGCCTGTCGGCGCCAAGCGTCGCCGAGCGCATCAAGCGGCTGCAGGAGAACGGCGTCATCGAGGCCTACTCGGTCAGGATCAATCCGGCCGCACTTGGCCTGAAGCTGTCGGCGTGGCTGCGCATTCGGCCAGTGCCAGGGCAATTGTCCGTGGTGGCCGAGATCATTCGTGAGTTGCCGGAGATTGCGCAATGCGACCGGGTGACCGGCGAGGATTGCTTCATCGCGCTGGCGCATGTCGGGTCGGTGACCGACCTCGAACGGGTGATCGACCGGATTATTCCTTATGCGATGACCAACACTGCCATCATCCAGTCGTCACCGGTGATGGCGCGTTCGCCGCTGGCGGCGATCAAGCGGTTGCCGTGAAACGGCACGATTTGATTGGTTTACCCGATGTTTTCCAGGCAGCCTCGCCGGTGTCAGGCGTGGCCGCGCTTCAAGCGGGCGCGCTTCAAAATGCTGCGCCAGCGGATCATGTCGAACGGAATCGGCTCGTTGTTGTTGGCGATGTGAAAAATCTCGTTGTCGACGTTCTTGAGCGAACGCCAGAAATCATAGTCTGATATGCGCGGATCAGCGGCCAGCCTGTCCACCTCGACCTTGATGTCGGTTTTCATGCACGTCCCTCGAACCGGCTTCGCCCCGCCGCCCGTAAAACAACCCAGTGCGGACGTTTTCGACCGCTGCGCTGAGTCGTTCAACGGCTCAATTGGCTTGTTCCCGTTAAAACCTCGGTAAGGTTAACGCGGGTGTGAGGCCGCTTCAAGCACTGGTGCCGGCCGATTTCAGGGTTTCGCGATTTTGGATTGCCGGTGTGGCTTTGAGGTCCGGTCGTCGCTCTATTTGCGTTTGATGCCGATCGAGCGGCCGGCACGCTCCGGCATCGGCAGCGCAGAATGGGCGGCGCGCATGGCTTCGACCTTGGCCAGCACATCGGCGGGGAAGGGCGCAACCTTCGGCCCGGACATGTCGACATGCAGCGACAGCGTCTCGGAGGTGGCGGCGAGCCAGCCGTCGACATGACGGATTTCCTGGTAAGCCCTGAGCCGCTTCGCATCATGGTCGATGAGTTGGAAGGAGACCTGGACCTTGTGGTCCAGATGCAGTTCCTGGACGTAGCAGACATGGACTTCGGCGGTGTAGATGGTGAGGCGCCGTCCCTTCACATAGTCCAGCCCCATGCCCATCGCCTCGAAGGCCTCGTCCGAGCAGCGATCGAACAGCACGTTGTAATAGGCCATGTTGAGATGGCCGTTGTAATCGATCCAGTCCTTCTCGATGTCCATGGGCTTGGAGACGAAGGGGGCGGGGATGGACATTGAAACTTCCTTGTTCTGGTGCTGGACACGGCGTAGCCGGTGAGGTTCTCTTTGTTCTGGCGCAATTCCGGACGGAAAACCGCTTCACACTTTTCCTGGAATTGCTTTAGGCATCATCCATAATCGCATAACAAGCGTGGGCGCTGGTCCATTCGCGGAGGAATTCATGGCTCTGAGCGACCTCAACCCGGTCGAACGCAACGAGGAAGGCATCGCGGCCGTGCTCGGCATCCTCAAGCAGCAGCTCGGCGAGCGCTTCCAGACCGGCCAGGCCATCCGCTCGCAGCATGCGCACACCACCACCTATATTCCGACGCAGGCGCCCGATGGCGTCGCTTTCCCGGAAACGACGGCCGAGGTGCAGGAGATCGTGCGCGCCTGCGCGGCGCATCGCGTGCCGGTCATCGCCTTTGGTGTCGGTTCCTCACTGGAAGGCCACACCAACGCACCGGGCGGCGGCATATCGGTCGACACCTCGCGCATGAACCGCATCCTTGCGGTCAATCCGCAGGATCTCGACTGCACGGTCGAGCCCGGCGTGACGCGCGAGGATCTGAACCGGCATCTGCGCGACACCGGCCTGTTCTTCCCGATCGATCCCGGCGCCAATGCCTCGCTCGGCGGCATGGCGGCGACGCGGGCCTCCGGCACCAACGCCGTGCGCTACGGCACGATGCGCGAGAACGTGCTGTCGCTGACCGCCGTCATGGCCGACGGCGAGACGGTGACGACAGGCAAGCGGGCGAAGAAGAGCTCGGCCGGTTACGATTTGACCAGGCTGCTGGTCGGCTCGGAAGGCACGCTCGGCATCATCACCTCGCTGACACTGAAGCTGCAAGGCATTCCACAGGCGATCTCCGGCGGCGTCTGTCCGTTCCCGAGCGTCGAAGCGGCCTGCAACGCCGTCATCGCGACGATCCAGATGGGCATTCCGGTGGCGCGCATCGAACTGGTCAACGCGCTGCAGATGCGGGCGATGAAGAATTATTCCAAGCTCGACTATCCCGAGAGCCCGTGCCTGTTCGTCGAGTTCCACGGCAGCGATGCCGGCGTGGCCGAGCAGGCCGAGACTTTTGGCATGATCGCCGAAGAGAATGGCGGCGGGCCGTTCCTGTGGACCAGTGTTGCCGAGGAGCGGACGAAACTGTGGAAGGCGAGGCATGACGCCTATTGGTCGTCGCTGACATTGCGGCCGGGCGCCAAGGGCCTGTCGACCGATGTCTGCGTGCCGATCTCGCGCTTTGCCGAATGCGTCACCGAGACCGAAGCCGACATCGCCGAAATGGGTCTGATCGCGCCGATCGTCGGCCATGCCGGCGATGGCAATTTCCACGTGCTGGTGCTGATGGACGTCAACGATCCCGGGGATATCGCGCTGTCGGAAAAATTCGTCGCGCGGCTCAACATGCGGGCGATCGCCATGGACGGCACCTGCACCGGCGAGCACGGCATCGGCCAGGGCAAGATCGGCTTCCTGCGCAGCGAGCTCGGCCATGGCGTTGACATCATGCGCACCATCAAGCAGGCGCTAGACCCGCAAAACATCATGAACCCGGGCAAGATATTGCCGGGCGACGGCCATTAGATGTCGGCTGCCGAGACGTTGCTGTCGATCGAGGTGCCGCCATCGTCCGCCGGCGCGCCACTGCCTCATGTGTTTGCGGATGAAGGCAGACTGCTCGTCGCCTATATCGCCAATGCTCCCGATCCGTCCTTTGATGGTACGAATCCGCGTTCGGTTTCACCGGTAACGGGCAACCAGTCCGTCGCCATCCTGACGGCAGATTCTTACCTGGCATTTCAGTTCGGCCCGCCGAACGACGAGGCCATCAGTGGCCATCGTCTCTATCCGTTGGGTTTGCGGGCCTACGAAGCATTTGAAGTCCGGAACTCGTCGTGGATCGCTTCCCTGGAAAAGTCCAATCGGGTTCATTCGTCCCATACGCCCGAACTGTTTTCAGACTATCGGCATTTCATCCTGGCGTTCCACGACTCAACGCTGGAGTTCATTGCCGAGAGTTTCTCGACCATCCTTCACAACGGAGCCGTTTTGACCGTGCTGATGGAGGCTGTTGGACAGCGCGCCCGAAATTCATGACATGTGGTGAGCCCGAGGCTGCGATGAACTCGGAAGGTTCTCATGTCCGGCGCCGCGGCTCGGCCTGGTGGAGATAGCCGGTGAACGTGTCGGGAGACGTGGGCTTCGACAATTGGGCGACGATGCGGCCGACTTCGCCACGATGATAGCCGCCATGGGTGATGACGTGCGCAAGCATTTCTTCGCGAGACATCTGGCCAGGGGCGCCATTCGTGAAGGTAAAGCGGATCGTCTCCGCCAGTGCTTCCGGTTCCACTTCTTCGACATAGCGGAGGTACCATCGGTCCGTTTCGGTGATCGCCTCGGACAGCTCAGTCAGCGTCGGCGTGTTGCTGGTGCCCGTATCCCGATAGGCGTGCTTCTTCTTCTCGACGTTCGAGGCAAAGATCCTGTCGACAACATGCGCGTGATTGATGGTTTCAAGGATGGCGCCAAGCTGCTCGTCGGGTAGCTCATCCTCGATCTCGGCCAGCAAAGCGAGCAATTCATCGTCGGCCCAGCATTTGTAGCGGAACAGGACAGAAGCAGTGTCTTGCTGCTCATAGTGGTCTCTCATTGGCTTGCGTGGCGGGACTTGCGTGGCGGGCCTGGCTCGATAAATGTGAGCTGGCAGTCGCATTTTGGTTGGGAAGCCCTGATATGGCTACTCGCGTTCCCTCAGAGCAGGCAAACGTGCGCAAAGCGCCACGGCAGCAGCGTTCGCGTGCGACCGTGGATACGATTGTGGAGGCGGCGGCTCGCGTTCTGGCGCGGCGCGGCTGGGCGGATTTCACCACCAACGAAACCGCGGCGATAGGCGGTGTCAGCGTCGGTTCGATCTATCAGTATTTTCCCAACAAGCTGGCGCTGGCGGAAGAGATCCGCAAACGCCATCTCGACGCGGTGCTGGCGGCGATTTCCGGTTCGGAAGAGCATGGCGCGGCGATGACCCTCGAGCAGCGTGCGGCGAAGCTGATCGATGGCGTCGTTGCCGCCCATAATGTCGATCAGGATTTGCATCGCGTCCTGCTCGACGAGGTGCCGCTGGCCGCCCGCTCTACGCAGGATGAGTTCGAGGCGGAGTATCTGCGCCGCTACCAAGGCGTGATCGCATCGGCCGCAGGCAAGGCTGATGCCGAGCGGGATGAGATTGCCGGACGTGTGCTATCGGGCGCGGTCGAGGGGGTCGTCCACAGCGCGGCGCGACACGGCGAACTCGATTCACCGGCGTTGCGAGCTGAACTTATCGAGCTGGTCTGTGCCTATCTGCGCGGCCGATCCGCGCGCTGATCGGCGTGGCTCGGCCTTCGCAGGGTATCCTTACAAAAAAGGCTCGGCTTGACCGCGCCACCATTCGGGTCGAGACTCGCCTAGCGGCAAACCTGAACAGACAGGCGCGCCAGCTGAGGAGGACTGTCATGGCGATTTCACGCAAGGAAGAAATGCGGGCGCTGAGCGCCGATGAAACGGAGCTGGTGGAGAAATCGCACCATCCGGCGGTGCAGGACCTTTCCGACGCCGACCTTTCCGGTCTGGTCAAGCTGCTGCGCGAGCGGCGCGACAAGGCGCAGGCCGAAGCGCACCGCCGACGCCGTGAAATACGCGGCAAGGGCGCACCGAAGGGCGCTGCGCCCTCAAAGGCCGATGGTGGCTCGCAGGTCAAGCTCGCGGTGCTGGCCATGGCGATGCGGCGGCTGAATGGCGAGGCCGAACGGCGGCGTCAACTGGCGGCTCGCGTTTCGCTGGTCGGTAATGCACGCAAGGCACTGGCCATGAAGCAAAGTGCGCCGGCGGACGGTCCCGCGCTCAATTCGCGGACGGCTCACAAGGGCATGCGGGCCGTGGCCAACGAGCGGGCGCCGAAGCTGGTCCGGCCGGCGGAACTCGGCCGGCAGCGCAAGGCGGGCAAGGTGGCGCAAGCGAAGCGCGACGCACGCTGAAGTCCGGCGGACAGGCGCGATAACCCGCCGTTTTACCGCGCGGCGGGAAGCTGCTGCTGGGCGCCCTCGACAAGGGCCTGCAGCATCGGGCGTGTCGGTGCGAAGAATGTCGTGCCGGTCTGCGGCGTCGAAACATCGAGCAGCCGATCGCAGGCGTCCGGCGGGTCGCCGACATACATGCGCCGCAGCATCTTTTCGGTGACCCAGAGATACCTGCTATAGCCGGCGGCCGCCAAGGTCGCGGAAGCCGACAGTCTTGACCAAATCGTCAAGTTCGCCGAGCACGGAACAAACCTTGGCCGGGGCCGGCTGTTCGCCGGTGACGGTGACGACAAGAAAATCGCCGACTGCGAAAGCGGCGCATCGACGCTCTGCGCGTCGATCGGCACGCGGTCCCAGTTCTTGCCCGACATCCGAAAATCTACGTTTTTCCCGGATTTGTTTCAGATCGCCCGACATGACGCAATACTGGATGAATTGCCTCTTTATCGACACGCGGATGCGGGTAGAGTGCGGCAGAATTTCAATCAACCTGTTCGGAGCTGATGCTCGCACGCCTGTTCGTGATCTTTGGTGGCTTGTTCGTGCTGGTGCTGTGCGCGGCGCTGGTGGTGCCGTATTTTGTCGACTGGACCGGCTACCGCGCCGAATTCGAACGCGAGGCAAGCGCCATCCTCGGTCGCAAGGTGACCGTGCAGGGCGATGCCACGGCAAGGCTGTTGCCGTTCCCCTCGGTGACTTTCTCCAACGTTGCCGTCGCCGGCGGGCCTAACGGCCAGCCGGCCATGACCGTCGAGACGTTTTCGATGGATGCGGAGCTGGCGCCCTTCCTGCGCGGCGAGGTGCTGATCTTCGACATGCGGCTGGTGCACCCGAAGGCGACCATCGATATTGCCAATGACGGTACTGTCGACTGGGCGATGCGGCCATCCTCGCCCTTCGACCTCAACCAGATCTCGATCGAGAAGCTGACCGTGACGGAAGGGCAGATCGAACTGCGCCACGCCGCCGGCGGACGGAGCCACATCTTTTCCGAGATCAACTCGACCATTTCGGCCAAATCCCTGGCCGGCCCCTGGCGCATGGACGGCACGTTGCGGCTGGACGGGTTGCGCACCACTGTCGCGGCGTCGACCGGCAAGGCCGAAGGCAACGGCCAGATGCGGCTGCGGCTGAAGGCCGACCCCGATGCCTATCCGCTGGTCATCGAGACCGACGGCAATGCCGGCATCGTCAACGGTGCGGCCATCTATTCCGGCCAGTTCAAGATTTCAGGTGCCGACAAGAACAGCGCCGAGCTGCGCGGCAGCGATGGCGAGACGGTGAAGGTCAGCGCCGGCAAGCCCGATCCCGGCTTCCGGCTGAACGGCAAATTCTCGCTCGACCACCAGAAGCTTGGCGTCGACGAATTCCGTTTCGAGACCGGGCCGCTGGACAATCCCTACACCGCCGACGGCAAGGCCTCGGTCGATCTCGGGCTGAAGCCGAACTTCGCCATCGAAGCCAATGGCGCGCAGGTGCAGTTGGACGAGGCGGTGGGTGCGCCGGCCGGCGCCGGCCTGACACTGGATCAGCGTATTGCGGGGCTGGAGCAGGCGTTGCTCGATCTGCCGAAGCCGACCATTCCCGGCACTGTCGAGGTCAAGCTGCCGGCGGTGGTGGCCGGCGACACCACGGTGCGCGACGTGCATCTCTCGGCCGAGCCGGTCGACGGTGGCTGGAAGATAAAGTCGCTTGCCGCGACCCTGCCGGGCCGCACCACGCTGGAAGCCGATGGCATGCTGGTGCTCAACGTGCAGAGCCATTTCGGCTTCACCGGCTCGTTGCTGTTGGCCGTGGCGCAACCTTCGGGTTTTGCAGCGTGGCTGTCCAGGGATGTCGACGAGGCGATCCGCCGTCTGCCCGCCGCCGGCTTCAAGGCCAAGGTCGACCTTTCGGAAAACCATCAATCCTTCAGCGACCTTGAGCTGATCCTCGGCAAGGCGAAATTTTCCGGCCGCATCGATTCCAGCCAGCCTGACGATGCAAAGCCCTCGGTGCTGATGCGGCTCGAGGGCGGTGAACTCGATGTCGACGGGCTGGCGGCCTTCGCCTCGATCTTCGTCAGCGACAAGGGCGCCAACCGCTTTGCCAACAGCGACCTCGATTTCCAGATCAAGGCCGGGCCGGTCAGTGCCGGCGGGCTCACGGCCGATACAGTCGACACCGCGCTCAGGTTGCGCGACGGGTTGCTTGAAGTCGACCGGCTCTCGGTTGGCGGGCTGGCCGGCGCCTCGATCAGCGCCACGGGCCGGATCAAGGATTTTCCGGCGAGCCCCACCGGCAAGCTCGATGCGTCAATTGTCGCTGTCGATCTGAAGCCGCTGATCGACGTTGCCGCGCAGCATTATCCAGACAATGCGGTGCTGAAAGGGCTGGCGAGCCGAGCAGCAGCCTATCCCGACCTGTTCCAGGATGCGCGCGTCGACCTCGTCGCAAGTGCAGCCGACAATGGCGACGGCACGACGGGCCTGGCGGTGAGCGGGCAAGGCAAGGCCGGCGGCTCGGCCTTTTCCGCCTCGCTCTCGGGGAAGGGAGCGCCGGACAAGCTTCTCGACGCGCCGGTGACGCTGACCTTCAACGCCAAAAACCCCGATGCCACGGCGCTGCTCGCGCTCTACGGCCTGCCGGCGCTGCCGCTCGGCATGCTGGGCGAGGCAACGACTGATATTTCGGCCAAGGGCACATTTGGCGGTGGCCTGACGACGAGTTTCAGCCTCGCCGGCAATGACTTCAAGGCTGGCTTCGAAGGCACGATCGCCGATACGCCGCAAGGCCCCACCGCCAAGGGCAAGATTAACCTCGATGCCGCCGATATCGAACCGTGGCTGATGACATCCGGCATCGGCCTGCCGGGCATGGGGGCGGGCATGTCGACCTCGCTCTCGGCACAAGGCGACTATGGCAACGGCCTGCTGGTGCTGGACAATGTCAGCGGCGCCATCAACGAGGCGGCCGTGTCCGGCGACGTCAACATCGACGCCAAGGACGGTGTGCCGCATCTGGCCGGCGCGCTGGCACTCGACGAACTCGACCTCGATCCAATGGCGGTGGCGCTGTTTGGCGATTCGGCTTTCCTTGCCGACAAGAATGGGGCCAACAAGAATGGGGCCGACAAAAATGCGGCTGACAAAAATGCGGCCGACAAAAGTGCGAGCGAAAAGGGCGGCGCGTGGCCGGCAGCACCCTTCAGCCAGAAATCCAGCCTGCCGTTCACCGCTGACCTCGACCTGACGACGGCAGCACTGGCCGCCGGCCCGTTCGCCACCGCCTATGATGCGTCCTTTGCGTTGAAGCTCGACCAGGAGGGTATCCGTGTTTCGGATCTCAAGGCAAAATTCCTTGGTGGCGCACTGACCGGCCTGTTCGAGTTGAAGAACAATGACGGCACCGGGCTTTTCACCGGCCAGATGAAACTGGCGGGTGCCGATCTGGCAAACGTGTTGCCGGATGCCGGCATTGGCGGCATCAGCGATTTCTCGACGACGCTGTCGACCAGCGGCAAGTCGGTCGATGCGATGATCGCTGCACTATCGGGTTCCGGCACGGCAGCGCTGAAGGGCTTGCAGGTTGCCGGCGTCAACCCCGGTGCGTTCAGCACTTTGCTGGCCAAGGCGGATGCGATCGGGCGCGACATCGACGCGGCCAAGACCGCGGGCTTCGCGCCCCAGATCGCCGCCGATGGCAATTTTGCCGCCAAGGATGCCGACATCGCCTTCACGATTGCCGGCGGCACGCTCAGGGCGCCGCCTATCAGCCTCGAAAACCCGGCGGCGACCTTGTCCGCCGATATCACGGCCGACCTCAACGCAAGCACGGTTTCCGCCAAGGGGGCGATCACCTACCGGCCCGGCGACGAGGCGCTGGTCGGCTCCGAGCCGGCCGTCAATTTCACCGCCGAAGGGCCGTTCGGTGCCGTGAAGCGTCAGTTCGACAGCGAGCCGCTGGCGCAGTTCCTGACCCAGCGCGCGCTGGAAAAGGAACAGCAGCGCGTCGAGGCGATGCAGGCGGCGTTGCTGGAGAAGCAGAGGCTGCGGCGTGAGGTGCGCTATTACGCAGCGCTGCAGGATGCACGCGACAAGGCCGCCGAGGAACTGCGTCAACAGGAGGAGGCGGCGCGGCTGAAGGCGGAGGCGGACGCCAAGGCGAAAGCGGAGGCTGACGCCCAGGCGAAGGCCGAAGCGGATGCGAAGGCTCAGGCCGAGGCAGACGCTAAAGCCAAGGCGGATGCTGAGGCCAAAGCCAAGGCTGATGCCGACGCGAAGGCCAAGGCTGATGCTGATGCAAAGGCGGCGGCCGAGCAGCAGGCCGCCGACGAGGCAGCCAAGGCGCAGGCCGATGAAGAACAGCGGCAGAAGGCCGAAGAGGCGAAGCGTATCGCTTCGCAGGAAAAAGCGCGACTAGAGGCCGAACGCAAGGCCGCCGAGCCGAAGGTCGAGCGGGCGCCGCTGCCGGAAGCCAGCGACAATCCGCCGGCCAAGCCAAAGGCCAATCCGTTCACGATCGACAATCTGCTGAAGTCGTTGCAGTAGCAGCAGGGGCAGTAGGGCAGTAGGGCAGTAGGGCAGTAGGGCAGTAGGGCAGTAGGGCAAGTCCTCCCGTCACTCGTCCGAAATCGTTTCAAAGCACGAACAGTTTGGCATCGTCGGCGACGTAGCGGGCGTGGCGAAAATCGCGGATGGCGGCAAGTCTGCCGTCCTGCCAGGCCAGCAGGATGAAATAGGTCGGCCGCGCCGTCGGGTCGTTGGGGTCACAGACGAGGATTGCCGGCCTGTTTTCAACGAAGCCAGGCATAAGACGCCAATCCTGCACCCGGGAATAGTTGCCGAAATAGGTGGCCACTTCCTTGCGGCCATTGAGCCGTGTCCTGGCCACCAGCTCCAGCCGTACCTCTTGCGCCAGCATGTCGCGCACCGCGTCGAAATCACGGGCATTGAAGCGATCGATGTAGGCATTGAGCAGCAGACGCTCGGCGGCGCTCAGTCTGGGGAGAGGGCGGTCGTCAGGCTCGTCGGCAATCTGGCGCAGCCGGTCGCGGCCACGATGCAGTGCCGCCTTGACCGCGGGGATGCTGGTGTCGAGTGTGGCGCTGATCTCCTGAAGGGAGTAGCCCAGAACGTCCATCATGATCACGCTGCTTCGCTGTGCGACGGGAAGGCGCATGAAGCTGTGCAGCGCGGCAGAAGCGGCTTGACGATCGATGATGGAATTTGCCGGGTCGATGATCATGTCCGGATCCTCCTCGGCAGAGGTCTTTTCGCGGGAGCGTCGGCGCAGAAAGTCGAGCGCCGCGTTGTGGGCGATGCGAAACAGCCAGCCTTCCGGATTGGCGATCGGGCCGGCACCGGGCAAGGCCTCGACCGCCTTGGCCAGCGCCTCCTGCAGCACGTCCTCGCCATCGATGACCGAGCCGGTCATGCGGGCGCAGTAACGGTGCAGCTTGGGACGCAATTCCCCAAAAAGGCGTCAAAAAGCTCGCGGTGCTCGCCAGGAATGGGGATGTTCATAAGCCTCCTGTTCCGCGACGCCACCAGCCTCGGTTACTCATCCAGCACCCGGTAGCTGCCCACCACTGTCATCTCCTCTCGCTCCGGGCGTTCGCTGCAGCGATCCCTGAAGCCGTTTTGAAAAGCCTCGAATGCGGCTAGCCCGGTGATGATGTCAGAATGCGCATCGGTCTGCGTCTCGACCAGATGGACGAATGTCCCATCGTCGGCGCGCAATGTCATATAGCGAACGCCGTCCGGTGATTTGTCGCGCAATTCCTGGAAAACGGCCTTGATCAACTGCTCGTTCTCATCGGCCCGTTCCGGCTTCATCTTGTAGCGTATCAGATGACGTTTCATCTCTGGTCTTCCTTTTGATTGCCCTTGCGCCCTTCGAGGCGTTCATTCCCTAGACGTTGCGGAAAGGCCAAAGGATTCGAGCGCCGCAAAAAAATGACAGGTGCCATCCAGCGCATGACGCCTGGGCGTCACTCGCGGCCCTGATCGAGCAGGCGGCGCAGCATGGGCTCGATGCGGGAAAGCTCGTCGAGATGCACCGCCGA
Source organism: Mesorhizobium sp. AR02 (assembly GCF_024746835.1). Classification (NCBI taxonomy): domain Bacteria; kingdom Pseudomonadati; phylum Pseudomonadota; class Alphaproteobacteria; order Hyphomicrobiales; family Phyllobacteriaceae; genus Mesorhizobium; species Mesorhizobium sp. AR02. Next base: position 5,785,606 of record NZ_CP080531.1, read on the forward strand.
GAGCTCGGCCAGGCAGTCGTCGGCGCGGTCGGTCAGCCGCAGCAGCACACGGCGATGGTCGTCCTTGTCCTGATCCCTTGCGACCAGCCCGGCCTCGCTCAGGCGGTTGACCAGTTCGACGGCGCTGTGGTGGCGGATGCGCAGGCGCTCCGCCAGGTCGCCGACCGTCACCGGTCCGCCGCCCGGATAGCCCTTGATCGCCAGCAGCGCCTGGTGCTGGCGCGGCGTCAGCCCGGCGTCTTCCGCCTGGATCTGGCTGAATTCGAGGAAGCGGCGGATCAGGTATCGGAACTCGGACAGCCGCTGATAGTCGGCCTGTTTGATGGCGGGGCGTGATTTTTTGAGCTGCGTCATTCCAGACATTTGTTCCATTCCGGCAAAAGGCTCAAACGGTTTTGATGCAAAACCAGCTTGAATTTATATCGTGTTACGATACATAGCGAACCAACAAAGTCGCCGGCGTCTTCGCCGTGCCGCAAATCCGAGATCCGGCCGCCGCCAGAAAGCCAGCCATGAAGCCCCATCATTCCGAAAACAGCCATCTCAGGGATTTCACCACCGACGCGCGCGTGCTGACCATTGCCACTGTAGCCGTGGTGGTCGCTACGGCGGCGCTGTTCGCCGGCATTGTGCTTTTGAAACTGATCCGGCTTGCCACCAACATTGCCTATTTCGGCCAGTTCACGCTCGCCGATCTGAAATTGCAGGATACGCCGCTTGGGCTTGCCGCGGTCATCGTCCCTGTCATCGGTGCGCTGATCATCGGCCTGATGGCACGCTACGGCAGCGAGAAGATCCGCGGCCACGGCATTCCCGAAGCGATCGAGGCGATCCTGCTCGGGCGTTCAAAACTCGGCGCCAAGGTGGCGATCCTGAAGCCGCTGTCTTCGGCGATCTCGATCGGCTCCGGTGGGCCGTTCGGCGCCGAAGGGCCGATCATCATGACCGGTGGCGCCATCGGCTCACTGATCGCGCAGATGCTGCCGGTCAGCGACAACGAACGCAAGACGCTGCTGGTGGCGGGTGCCGCGGCCGGCATGACCACCGTCTTCGGCACGCCGATCGCCGCCATTATGCTGGCGGTGGAACTGCTGCTCTTCGAATGGACGCCGCGCTCCTTCATCCCCGTCGCGGTTGCCGCGATCATCGCCGAGGTCGAGCGCACTGTGCTGCATCTGCCCGGGCCGATCTTCCCGTTTCAGGGCGGCATGGCGGTGTCGTTCGTCGGGCTTGGCGGCTGGGTTCTGGTCGGTATCTGCGCGGGCCTGCTGTCGGGGCTGCTCACCCAGATGGTCTATGCCTGCGAGGACGCCTTCCAGAAACTGCCCATCCACTGGATGTGGTGGCCGATGATCGGCGGCCTGGTGGTCGGCATCGGCGGCTTGATCGAGCCGCGGGCGCTCGGCGTCGGCTATGACAACATCGCCGACATGCTGGATGGCCGCACGCTTGCCACCGCCGCGCTGATGCTGTTGGTGGTCAAGGCCATCATCTGGTCGGTGGCACTCGGTTCCGGGACGTCCGGCGGCGTGTTGGCGCCGCTGCTGATCATGGGTGGCGCGATGGGCGCCGTGCTCGGCGGATTCCTGCCGACGGCGGATCCGGGTTTCTGGGCACTGCTGGCAATGTCGGCGACCATGGGCGGCACGATGCGGGCGCCGCTGACGGCGACGTTCTTCGCCGTGGAACTGACCGGCAACACGCATGTCCTTGTTCCTTTGATCGCAGCTTGCGCCACGGCGCATGCCGTGACCGTGCTTTTGATGAAGCGTTCGATCCTGACCGAAAAGGTTGCAAGGCGAGGGCATCACCTCGTGCGCGAATATCGCGTCGATCCCTTCGCGCTGACGAGGGTGCGCGAGGTGATGACGTCGCAGGTCGAGAGCGTCCCGGCGACCATGACGCTGCATGGCGCGGCGGCCTTCCTGACCGCGCCGGAAACCCGGCACCCGAGCTTTCCGGTTGTCGACGAGAACAGGCAGGTGCTTGGCCTCATCGATCCGCCGGCGATCCTGCGCTGGCGCCGTGCCGGCAAGCACAGGACGACGACGCTCGGCGAACTGCTTGCCGGAAGCAAGGTGACGCTGGCTTTTCCCGACGAATATCTCGAAGGCTTGTCGGACAAGCTGTTGATGGCCAATGTCTCACATCTGCCGGTCGTCACCCGCGAAAGCCTGCAACTGGTCGGCTATGTCGGCTGGAAGGATCTGATGCGCGTACGGTCCAGAAAACAGGCCGAGGAGCGCGAGCGTTCGACCTTGCTTGGCTTCGGCACCAGGCGCGGGAAAAAGACGGACGCGGTCGAGGGCGTCTAGCTCAGGCCGGCTCCGCGCTTCGCCCACTCCAGCACATGCAGCCGCAGTGCCGAGGACAGGTTGGTGTCGCGCGGCCGCGTCTCGTCGACTTCGGCCACGAGGGCGGCGAGCGTGAGCTTTCTCGCCGCTGCGATCGCGACGAGGTCGTTATAGAAGGGCTTTTCGAGGGAATAGCTGGTGCGATGGCCGCGAATGGTCACGGAGCGCTTTTCGACGACGCTCACGGCCGGAGACTCACTGCTCGTCCTTGCCGGGCGGGTCGAGGCGATGGCCGGCGACAAATTTCTCGGCCTTGTCGGCGATCAGCCGGTCGCGCTGCTTGTCCGCCTTGGAACGGCCGTGCAGAGCCCGGTTCTGCTCAGCGACGCGCAGCTTCTCGTCCCGCGCCTTCTGCTTGCGAGCTTGGCGGAGATTGATGACATCGGCCATGGGGCGGACCGCCGAGCCTATTTCTTGCGGAAGGCGTCGAGCGAAACCACTTCGGCGCCCTTGGTGCCGGCCTCGGCTGCGGCGGGCTTCTTCTCCGCTTCGGCAGCGGCCTTCTTCTCGGCCTTCGGCTTCTTCTCGGAGACGATGGTCAGCGGCTCCGGCGCCGGCTGGGCCGGTTCCTCTTCAGGCTGGGCGTCGGTCTTGACGTCGAACTCGAGTTCGAAATTGACCGAGGGGTCATAGAAGCCACGCACGGCCGAGAACGGGATTTCCAGTTTCTCCGGCACGTCGGAGAAGGACAGGCCAACCTCGAAGCCGGTGTCGGTCACCTTCAGGTCCCAGTACTGGAACTGGATGACGATGGTCATCTGCTCGGGATAGCGCTCGCGCAAGCGCGACGACACGCGCACGCCGGGCGCGCCGGTCAGGAAGGTGATGAAGAAATGATGGTTGCCGGGGAGGCCGGTGCGTGCGACTTCGGCCAGGACCTTGCGCATGACGCCGCGCAACGCCTCCTGGGCCAGAATGTCGTAGCGGATGTGGTCGTCGGCCATGTGGTGGTCGGGTTCCGTTGAATCGTCCGCATAGCTGTAATCAAGCTTGAGCGCGGCGTAAACCTGATATAGCCCACCGCCGCGTCGAAGCGAGGACTATTGCCAACGATTTGATCGGCAAGGCTGCTTGCCGGCAAGCGCAAATGTTATGCGTTAGCCAGCGCAGTGTGTTTTTTGGCGCTGCTCGGGGCAGGGCGCTTGCCGAAAGCGCGCAGGAAGGTGCGCACGCCATTCGTCGCCGATTGCACCACCTCGTCCTCGCGCGGCGTGCCGCCGAGCATGAAGGTGGTCTGCAATTCGGCATTGACCAGGCCGAGAAACTGCCGCGCCGCGACGTCCGGGTCGTCGATGGTGAGGTAGCCGCCATAGGCGAGGCGGGCGAAGCGGGCGGCGATCGCCGGCCATGTCCTGCCTGGACCCTGTTCGCGCCACTCGGCGAACAATTCAGGATAGCGCTCGCCTTCGGTCTGGATCAGCTTGCGCAGGAATTTTCCGTCGCGGTTGCAGATGCAGTTCTGATTCAGCCGCACGGCAAAGCCGATTAGGTCCGCTTCGAGATCGCCTGGCTGGTCAGGGAAGGTGGCGATGGTGGCGAAAATGCCGGCATTGCAGCGCTCGGTGAGGTCGCGCACCACGGCCATGAAGAGCTTTTCCTTGTCGCCATGGTGGTTGTAGACGGTCTGGCGTGACACGCCGGCCTCCGCGGCGATCAGATCGATATTGGCGCCGGCAAAGCCTTCGCGGCAGAACACGCCGGCAGCGGCGTCGACGATCGACAGGCGCTTGGCCTCGTGGCCACGTGGCGGGAAAGTGTCAGGAGAAACGTTCGCTCTCATGAAAATCTATATAGAGGTGATTGACGATTTGGACAAGAGTGTCTAAATTTGTGGACATACGATAAAGAGATTTCGCACCGGGGGACGAATTCGCTCCTGGAGTGTCGGACTCTCACGGGATGCAACGTCCTAGGGTTAGACGTCGCCTGGCGGCGGCAACCAGATTCGAAAGAAGCCAATACCATGAGTCCCAAATTCCTCCGCATCGCGGTCGTGCTCGGCCTGTTGTCTGCCATCGGCCCGTTCGCGATCGACATGTACCTTCCCGCTCTGCCGTCGATCGGCGCGGATCTGCACGCCGGCACGGCCGCCGTGCAGATGAGCCTGCTGATCTTCTTCCTGTCGATGGGGTTTGGCCAGATCGTCGTCGGGCCGATCTCCGACATGGTCGGCCGCAAGCTGCCGCTTTATGGTGGCCTTGCGCTGTTCATGGTCGGCGGCATCGGTTCGGCAATGGCGCCGACCATCGAGTGGCTGATCGCTTTCCGTTTCCTGCAGGGCCTTGGCGCCAGCGCCGGCATGGCCGTGCCGCGCGCCATCGTGCGCGATCTGCACACCGGCAATGAGGCCGCCAAGCTGATGTCCTTGCTGATGCTGGTGTTTTCGGTGTCGCCGATCCTGGCGCCGCTGACCGGCAGCCAGATCATCGAGAATTTCGGCTGGCGCGCCGTGTTCTGGACGGTGACCGGTGCGGCGGCTCTTGCCACCATCCTGCTGGCGACCTCGCTCAAGGAGACGCGGCCGGCGGAAGAACGCGTCGGTTCCTCCTTCGGCACGGCACTTGCCGGCTACCGCTTCCTGATGGGCGACCGCAATTTCCTCGGCCTGGTGGCGATCGCCGGCTTCGGCATTGCGAGCTTCTTCGTCTATCTGTCGAGCTCGTCCTTCATCCTGATCGACCATTACGGGCTGTCGCCTTCGGTCTACAGCGTGTTCTTTTCGATCAATGCGGTGGCCTTCATCGGCATGTCGCAGCTGACGGGACTGCTGGCCGAGCGTTTTGGTCTGCGGCGCGTGGTGCGCGTCGCGGTGACCGGCTATGCCTCGACGATGGTGGTGCTGTTGGCGATCATGGCGACGGGCGTCGACCGGCTCGACGTGATGGCAGCGTTGCTGTTCGTCGGTTACGGCTTCCTCGGCCTGGTCATCCCGACCACGTCGGTGCTGGCCATGGAAGAACATGGCGAGATCGCCGGCACGGCTTCGGCATTGATGGGCACGCTGCACTTCGCCATCGGCGCTCTCGCCATGGGTTTTGCCGGCGTGTTCTTCGACGGCACGCCGCTGCCGATGGTTGCCGGCATCACGCTCTGCGCGGTGATTTCCTTCACGCTGGCCAAAGTCACGCTCGGCCGCTCGCGCGAAGCCGTCGAAGCGCCGGCCGAATAGGCGCTGCTTGCAAGCGCATGAAAAGGCCGGGTTTCCCGGCCTTTTTTATTGCCTGGCCCATCACGGCAGGCGCACGTGCGGCCATGCTCCGAGCCGCGCATCTCTGTGCAACGCCTCATGAAATCCGGGGCTTCGAACAGCCTCGTTGATCAAATGGGTATCACGTTTAAGTTGGTATCTTGTATAAACAGGTACCTTCCAATACAGTGTACTGGACTTACTGGGAATGAGCATGACCGATCCAAATGACGTCCAGCTGAAAAAGGGGGCGCTCGAACTGTGTGTGCTTGCCTTGCTCGCCCGGCGGGAAAGCTACGCCTACGAGATCGCCAGCACGCTTGCTGAGCGTGTCGGCATGGGGGAAGGGACGATCTATCCGCTGATGCGGCGCATGCAGAGCGATGGGCTTGTCGAGACATGGCTCGTCGAGTCGACGAGCGGTCCGCCCCGCAAATATTACCGGCTCACCGCGGCCGGCAGGGCCGCCTACGATGCGCGCAGCAGAGAGTGGCGAAGCTTTGTCGATGCCGTCGACCTTTTCCTGGGAGAGATGGAATGAACCGCGATGCTTTCTTGGTTTCCCTGCGCAACAGCCTGGCCGGAATGCCTGCGGGCGAAATCGACGAAATTGTCGCCGACTACGCCGCCCATTTCGACGAGGCGCGGGCCTCGGGACGAAGCGAAGAGGATGTCGCCAAGGCACTCGGCGATCCGGCGCGGCTGGGACGGGAGCTGCGGGCGGAAGCTGGCATCCGCCGCTGGGAGCATGATCGCGGTCCGGCCGGCGTTGCCGCCGCGCTGCTTGCCCTGACCGGGCTCGCCGCCTTCGACATTCTCCTGCTGCTGCCGGTTCTCGTCGTCTTCTGCTTCGTCGCGCTCGGTCTCGGCATTGCGGTCCTGGCGCTGGGCGTCACTAGCATCGGACTGCTGTTGAGCGTCGTGCCATTCTGGCATTTCGCTTCCTGGGCCACGGCGTTCGCACGCCTGCTGGCCGCTGTCGGCCTTGCCGCCACCAGCATCGGATTGGGCTCGCTGCTGCTGCTTGGCCTCAATGTCGGGGTCAAGCTCCTGGGGGACTATGCGCGCCTGCACTATCGTCTGGTCAAACCACGCCAGCCCTGACTCAACCCCGTGGCGCGCCGCCACGCGAAATAACAGGTGCAACATGAACAAGACGCTTGCTTGGACCGCCGTTCTGTCGCTCGCCGTGGCCGTGATTTGTCTGTCGCTGGCGAATTCGATCGCGGGCAACGAGTGGAGAGGTGGCCGTTGGTGGAATTTTGCCTCCAGCTGCCGCAGTTCGAGCGATGGGACCAAGCCCGGATCGGTAACGCTGGCCTGGGAACCGGTCTCCAGCGAATTCCAGATTGCGCTGCCGGCGACGGTCACCTATCGGCCCGGCACGCCGTCCCAGGCCGTCGTGAGCGGCGATCCCGAGGCGGTTTCGCATGTGCGCCTGTCCGGCAATGTGCTGGCCTTCGACGACGGTTTCGATTGTGATGGTCTGCCGGTCAGCGTCCAGCTTACCGGTCCAGCGGTCCCCAGTTGGCGGTTGAGCGGCAGCGGCAAACTCGAGCTTTCCGCTCTCGCCCAGGAGGCGCTTGATCTGCGCATCAGCGGCAGTGGCGATGTGCGCGCCAGCGGCAGCGTGCAGGATCTTTCCTTGCGCATCTCCGGCTCGGGTTCAGGCGATTTTGCCAAACTCACGGCGAAGACCGCCAGTGTCCAGATCAGCGGCAGCGGCAATGCCGACATTGCACCGCAGGACCAGGCCGATATCCGCGTATCTGGCAGCGGCAACGTGCAAGTCCACGGCAACCCGAAGATCAATTCCCATGTCAGCGGCAGCGGCAGGGTCGAGACGGTGCCCTGAGCGGCCGCAAGGCGGCGCGCACGCGCCGGTAACAGCGCTTTTCATCAAACTGCGTACCGCTGGAACCGCGGGGTCGGACTGCGACCCCGCGCATGGATATGTTTGAACAATCAGAGACTGGGAAATGCGTTTGAAAACACTTCTTTTTGCCGCCCTGGCAAGCCTGGTAGCCACGACGGCTCATGCGGCCGGCCTGAAATTCATTCAGATTCCGGCGGATGCGGCAGGTCCGGCAATCGATGCGGCCATGTGGTCGCCCTGCGCCAGCCCGGCCAGCGAGGCGAAGATCAAGGGATTTCTTGTTGCTGTCGTGCCCGATTGCCCAATCGCGGGCGAGAAACTGCCGCTCGTCATCATTTCGCATGGCTATGCGGCTGGTATTTCGGCCACCACGATACGGCCGAGGCGCTGGCGGATGCGGGTTTTGTCGTCATTGCCATCAATCATCCGCACGCAAACCACGCCGATATGAGCCAGGCCAATGGTCTGGGCGTGCTGAGGCAGCGTCCGATCGATATCAAACGCACCATCGATTTCATGCTCGGCAACTCGGCGGATTCGGCCAGGATCGATCCTCAGCGCGTCGGCTTCTACGGATTTTCGCAAGGCGGCTATACCGGCCTTGTCATCGGCGGAGCCAATCCGGATTTCAACAAGCTGCCGCCGCGCTGTTCGGACCCCTCCGCCACCGGTTGCCCGCCGGCCGATCAGCCCAAGCCTGCGCGCAAGCAATTGCCGCCGAAACTGCTGACCCACGATCCCCGCGTCAAGGCGATCGTGGTGGCGGACCCTCTGAGTGTTGTTTTCCAGACCGCCGACAGTGCCAAGAACGTCAAGGTGCCGCTCCAGCTTTGGAGTTCGCAGTTCGGCGGCGACGGAGTATCGCCTGCTGATGTCAAGCGGCTGGCTCGATTGCTGCCGCGGACGCCGGACTTTCACGTCGTGCCCAACGCCGTGCATCTCTCGTTCCTGACGCCATGCCCGCCCGAGGACGCGCGCAAGCCATCGCAAGCTTGCATCGATGCGCCCGGTTTCGACCGCATTGCCTTCCACAAGACGTTCAATGCCGATGTGCTAGCCTTCTTTCGCCGGTATTTGGACGAAGACCAGGGGGCAAAGACGTCCGGATCTGGCCACGAAGCAGCTGAAACGGTGGTGCAATAGGCAATTGCCACCGATGGAAAGGCCGGACTGTCCGGCCTTTCACGCCAATCCTGCCTCAGTCAGTACGAAACGCAGCCGTGTCTCGACCGGCGCCAGGGGCAGCGAAACCAGTTCGTAGCCCAGTTCCGTATAGACGTCGGCCAGCGCATGGCAAGTGCGCTCGGCCTCGTCGAGCGTCTGCTTGCGTTCTTCATCCTGCGCGAAAATGTCAGGCCAGGGCGGGGCGATGAACACGCGCGGATTGTAGCGGAAGCGATCGGCGGCGGCTTTGATGTGCTCCGGCACTTGCAGGCGGCTCAGCCTGACATAGCCAAGCGTGTCCGGCACGCCGCGATCGAAGAAGACCGGTCCTTTCTGTTCGATCGCGTTCTGATACGAGCGCATCTCCCAGGACAGCATCAGTTCGGCGAACAGCGCGCGATCGCTCCAGGGCAGGGCGGATCCGCCAATGGCGCCCTGGTCGCGGATGATGCCGCGTCCGGCTTCGACGGATGTCGCAAAGCCCGTCAGGCGCAAGGCTTCGATTAGCGTGGTCTTGCCGGAACCCGGGCCACCGGTCAGCACGAAGAATCGATCGGAGTCGTTTTGCATTTTTGCCCACGGAGAAAGAGACACGCGATGCGGCTGCTTCGCGGCGCGCGCGCCGTGCGAAGTCCGGACGGCAAAAGCCTGCCGTTGCGCATGATACGGATTGAAGGAGGGGAGAAGTGGAGGTTTCTGTTGCCAGGTACCTCCGAACCCCGCCTAGAAGTGCGAACCCCTAGGGCTTGATTTGAAGCGTTCGCACTGCATTAAGCAGCGAGACGAGCTTCCGCATAGTTGTCGTTGGCAACTATAAGTTTAGCCCGATGACGGTGGTACAATGCCGGGCAAAAGTACGATCTTTACACCTTCGTCGATCCTATTTCGCCCCCAGCAAAAACCGCTCTGTCGTCAACAGCGGCTTTTGGTGGAGGCGCCGGGTACCGCCCCCGGGTCCGAACGGCTTATTTCATCGCCCATTTATCGCCATAGTCGGTCAAGCCGACAAAACGAATATAGGGGGCGTTGCGCCGAAATGAAAGGCCGCAATGGTGCTTTGTCCCTGTGTCAAATTGCGACGCCTAGGGTTGACTTGGGCGCGGTCTCAACTCAAGCTTTGCCAGCGGTGAGGAGTTACCGACCTAGCGCACAAGTTGCGAAGCGCGCCACAGCCCTCATCGATCGGATCCGTGGCGCCGACGAGGGGAATTTTGATGGCCGACTATCTTGCAGACGTGAAGAAATACGACGCGGGCGCCAGCGCCGACGTGGTCGAAAAGATCGTCAAGCATCTGGGCATTGCGCTCAGGAACCGCGATTCCTCGCTGGTCTCCTGCACCGACCCGAAAGAGCTTGAGCGCGTCAAGGAGAGCTGGGTGGCCAAGAAGCTCGGCATCAGCGACGGGGCGAAAGCCGACGCCTCGATCCAAAAGACCTGCAAGGCGATGCATGCGGACAACACCAAGAGCCGCGTGACCTTCTATTATCTGGTGGCCAAGGATCTGGGCAAACTCGGCTCGCTTTGAGACCTCGGATAATTTCTACTCTGGCGGCCGATCAGCCCGGTTTCCGCGCTTTCGGCCTGCCAGAGCGAGTTGTGAAAGCTCTCCGCCTCGTGCGGCCTGATCGGGACTAATTGCCAACCCGGATACACTCGCCCTGCCGCTTGAAGACAGGGTTGCTGAATGTCAGCCCCGTTTTGGCAGCGTTGCAAGCTTCAAATGATTCGAACCCGGATATAACGGCCATGCTGGGCGGCGGAGTTGCGGTATTGGGGGCTTGTGACGTCAGGACTGTGATCAGCAAGGTGTACATGGTTCGATCTTCCTTATTTGAGTTTGAACATGACTGGGAACGCATCAGGAACATTCCCTTGCGCATGCAAAATTGCTATCCTTTGCACTCTAGGTGATTTGGCTGTTCTGTAGCGGACCTCCATCGGAGGGAATACTCCGCCGGGCCATAGGGGAGAGCGTCACCGCTCCCTGCAAAAAATCGAAATCTGTCAAGTTGTTGGGACTGTATACAGAGCATCATCCCACAATGGCGTCTCTATCCCGTCCGCTTTATTGAGCCTCTGGATTTTCGCGATCTGAGAATTGTCAATTGGCGGCTCTGCATTGCCGCCCATGTCGGAGATCAATTTGAAAACCTCCTGGGGGCTGTTGTTAACAAGCTGAATAGCATTGCCTATCTGCAGTGCGGAATTGGCCTTGCCTTCTTTCAGTCGCTGTCCATTGACTGATGTTAGCGGAACCGGGCCGCTCGCCTTCGCGCCGTCGAACCAAACTGGCTTCCCGCCCGGTTGGTTGAGACTGGTGAACGTTTTGATTTCAGCATGCACCGCATCAGCTATAGCTTGTGGCAGATCCATGTAGAAAGGTACCACCAACCCGTCGACACGTGAGTTGCCATGCTCTTTTAGGACGGCAGTGTCTGTCTGTCTGACTCGAACAATCAACTCCGCTTTTACTTCGACGACCACAGCGTCAAAACGTGTAAGTTTGATCATTTTATTATCTCCCGTCAGTTTATATGATAGCTAAATCACCAATGGCGCTCGTCCACAAGCAGCGCCCATTCCCTCCGACTGAATTGCTTGAGGCAAGCGAGATCAAATTCGCGTCAGCCGACGATCTAGTCGAACGGGCGCTTTACCACCTTCGTCGATGAAGAAACTTTACTCCGAAACGAGGATCGCTGCCACCTCAATCAGACGACAATCAGCGCGCTCTGGACGAACGTTCCGAACGGCAGGGCAGGGCGATCAATCATCGGCCAAGCCGAAAGAGGACTGCCGCCGGCTGGTAAATGGATGCGCGCGGATTGAGCGGCAAATCCTCGATTGGTTCGGCGTCGTAACGGATTTCATCCTGACGTTCGATGCCCCAGCCAGTGCGGCGATGGGAGACACGGCTTGGCGGCATTCTCCGTCATGGACGCGATCAAGCAGGCCGATGGCACTGCGGAGAATATCGCGAGCATCATCTTGGAAGCCAAGATAGACACTATCAAGGTGCCGAACTTCATCGCCAGCCATAAGGCGAAGATTCTGTATAGATATACCCTCGCCAACACAGCCAAGGGCATCGACGGCACGCTACTGCTCGACAAGGAGGAGGAAGGAGTACGAGCAAAAGTCCGTGCCTGGGTGGGGAAGACTTCAGACAGGCGTGGCGTCAGCGGCCACATGCGCTATGATTGGTGAACTCTCGAATCGAGCCGGAACCGATGCGCCAGTATCTCGACCTCTTGCAGCATGTGCTGGACCACGGCGCCGATCGCGGCGACCGCACCGGCACCGGCACGCGCTCCGTCTTCGGCTACCAGATGCGTTTCGACCTGGCGCGCGGCTTTCCGGTCACCACCACCAAGAAGCTGCATCTGAAGTCGATCATCCATGAACTCCTGTGGTTCCTGGCCGGCGACACCAACATCAAATATCTCGCCGACCACGGCGTTTCGATCTGGGACGAATGGGCCGACGAGAATGGCGACCTCGGCCCAGTCTATGGCAAGCAGTGGCGCTCCTGGCCGGATGGGCATGGCGGCTCGATCGACCAGATCGCGGGCCTTCTCAAGGAGATACGCCGCAATCCTCAATCGCGGCGGCTGATCGTTTCCGCCTGGAATCCGGCCGAGGTGGAAGCCATGGCGCTGCCGCCCTGCCACTGCCTGTTCCAGTTCTATGTGTCCGAGGGCCGGCTTTCCTGCCAGCTCTACCAACGATCCGCCGACATCTTCCTTGGTGTGCCGTTCAACATCGCGTCCTACGCGCTGCTGACGCTGATGGTGGCGCAGGTGACCGGGCTGAAGCCGGGCGATTTCGTTCACACGCTGGGTGACGCGCATCTCTACTCGAACCATTTCGAACAGGCGCGCGAACAATTGCGGCGCACGCCAAGGGCGCTGCCGACGATGTGGATCAATCCGGAGGTGAAGGACCTGTTCGCCTTCCGCTTCGAGGATTTCCGGCTGGAAAACTACGTCGCCGATGCAAGCATTAAGGCGCCAATCGCGGTCTGAGCCGCGGACGGTTCAGTCGATGCCGACCATCACGTCCGAGGCCTTGACCACGGCATAGGCCTGCTTGCCCTTTTCGAGCTTCAGATCGGCGACGGCTTCGTTGGTGATCGAGGCGGTGACAATGACGCCGCCGCCGATGTCGATCCTGACATGCGAGGTGGTGGCTCCCTTGACGATCTCGGTGATCGTCCCCTTGAGGATGTTGCGGGCGCTGATCTTCATTGGGCTCTCCATTGCTTTTATGCATGTCGTTCTCCCAAAACCGAGGTCACTTTTGGGCGACATGCATCAGGGTTTCCCGTTCGTCTTACCAGAACAATCGACGGGGCACAGACGTTTTCGCCAGCTGCCGGGCCTTCCCTTGTTATATTCATGCGGATATATCGAGCGGCAGGCTTCGGGCCGCACGGATTTCAAACCAGGGAGAGTTTTCGATGACGCGCAACGGTTTCGGGTTGAGGGCGATCGCCATTGGCGGTTTTGCGGCGACGTTGATGGCGGCGGTGCCGGCCGCACATGCGGAAGACAAGGTCGTGGTGTTTGCCGCGGCCAGCCTCAAGGACGCGCTCGATGCGGTGAACAAGGCCTGCGAGGCCGATGTCGGCGAGGCCGCGACCGTCTCCTATGCGGCGAGCTCGGCACTGGCCAAGCAGATCGAGGGCGGAGCGCCGGCCGACGTCTTCATCTCGGCCGACCTCGACTGGATGAAATATCTCTCCGACAAGAAGCTGACCAAGCCGGACACCGAGGTGAAGCTGCTCGGCAACGAGATCGTGCTGGTGGCGCCGAAGGATTCGACGGTTGAAACCAAGATCGAAAAGGGTTTCGACCTCGCCAAGCTGGTCGGTGACGGCAAGCTCGCCATGGGTGATTTCAAGGCGGTGCCGGCCGGCAAGTACGGCAAGGCGGCGCTGGAATCGCTCGGCGTCTGGTCATCGGTCGAGGGCAAGGTGGCGCAGGCCGAAAACGTCCGTGCGGCGCTCAAGCTGGTTTCAACGGGTGAGGCCGCTCTCGGCGTCGTCTATGCCACCGATGCGCATGCCGAAAAGGGCGTCAAGGTGGTCGGCGCCTTCCCGGAGGATTCGCATCCGCCGATCATCTATCCGGTTGCCCAGACCGCCGATTCGAAGGACAAGGATACGACTGCATTCCTGAAATGCCTGCAGTCCGCCAAGGCCGGCGCGCTCTTCAAGGAACAGGGTTTTACCGTGCTCACGCCGAGCAACTGAAAAGGGCCTGACATCACAATATGACCTGGCTGCTGGACCTCACTCCCGACGAATGGAATGCGGTCCGGCTGTCCATCAAGGTGGCGACCGTGGCGATGCTTTTCAGCCTGCCACCCGGTATATTGATCGCGCTGCTGCTTGCCCGGGGACAATTCTGGGGCAAGACGCTGCTCAACGGTCTGGTTCACCTGCCGCTGATCCTGCCGCCTGTGGTGACCGGCTATCTCTTGCTTTTGACTTTCGGCAAGCGGGGTCCGGCCGGTGCCTTCCTGGCCGAGCATTTCGGCATCGTCTTCTCGTTTCGCTGGACGGGTGCGGCACTTGCCTGCGGCGTCATGGGTTTTCCCCTGATGGTGCGGGCGATCCGGCTGTCGATCGAGGCGGTCGACCGCAAGATGGAGGCTGCGGCGGGCACGCTTGGCGCCAATCCTTTGTGGGTGTTCGCCACCATCACGCTGCCGCTGATCCTGCCCGGGCTGATCGCCGGCGCCATACTGGCCTTCGCCAAGGCGATGGGCGAGTTCGGCGCGACGATCACCTTCGTCTCCAACATCCCCAACGAGACGCAGACATTGCCGTCGGCGATCTACACTTTTACGCAGGTGCCCGGCGGCGATGAGGGCGCGCTGCGGCTGACGCTGATTTCCATCGTCATCTCGATGGCGGCACTGGTCGCCTCGGAAGTGCTGGCGCGGCGGGTCGGCAGGCGGATGGACATCGAATGAGCGTCCTCGTCGACATCGGCCATCGGCTCGGCGATTTCGCCATCGACGCCCGCTTCGAAAGCGCCGGGCGGCTCACAGCGCTGTTCGGGCCGTCCGGCTCCGGCAAGACCACGCTCATCAACATGATTGCCGGGCTGATCCGACCTGACAAGGGCCGCATCGCGGTCGATGGTAGGGTGCTGGTCGATACCGATGCCGGCATTTTCGTGCCGAAGCACAAGCGCCGCATCGGCATGGTGTTCCAGGACGCGCGCCTGTTTCCCCATATGAGCGTGGCCAGCAATCTACGTTACGGCCGCTGGTTCACGCCGGCGGCGGAGCGTTACGAGGAAATGGATTTGGTCGTCGAGTTGCTCGGCATTGGCCCGCTGCTCGGGCGACGGCCGGCAAAGCTGTCGGGCGGTGAAAAGCAGCGCGTCGCGATCGGCCGGGCGTTGCTGGCCAGCCCGAAACTGCTGCTCATGGACGAGCCACTGGCCTCGCTCGACGAGGCGCGCAAGGCCGAGATTCTGCCCTATATCGAACGGCTGCGCGACGAGACGAAGATCCCGATCGTCTATGTCAGCCATTCGGTCGCCGAGGTGGCGCGGCTGGCGAGCGACGTGGTGATGCTGGCGCAAGGCAAGGTCGTCGCCAGGGGGCCGACCGAGGCGGTGATGCAAAGGCTTGACCTGTTGCCGGCGGAAGAGCGCGGCGAGGGCGGGGCGGTGCTGGATACGAAAGTGCTGCGTCACGACGAGGAGTTCGGCATGACCGTGCTCGGCTCGTCCGCCGGCGAGATCCGCGTGCCGCACCTTGCAATGAAGCCCGGGGCTCCCGTGCGTATCCGCATCCGCGCTCGCGATGTGATGATCGCCACGGAGAAGCCGACAGGGCTCAGCGCGCTCAACATCCTGCCCGGCACGATCGTCGCGATCAGCCCAGGCGAGGGGCCGGCGGTAGAGATCGGCATCGACTGCAATGGCGCGACCGTGTTGGCCCGCATCACCGAACAGTCGCGGCATGCGCTGAAGTTGCGGCTCGGCGGCAAGGTTTTTGCGGTGGTCAAGACAGTGAGCTTCGACCAGGCGAATACCGGCGCCGGTTTGCCCATTGAGGCGGATGGATGAAGGTCGCTATGTCTTTTTGGAATAGCGGTTTTGCCGAAGAGCTTCTAGTATGGAGATCGGACGCGACCGCGGAGGAGCAAAGATGCCATCGCTGAGCTTGCGGATAAATCTCGATCCGGACGGGCGGATCGGTCCGGGCAAGATCGAACTTCTGGAGCACATCGCCACCTTCGGCTCGATCTCGGCCGCCGCGCGCGGCATGGAGATGTCCTACAAGCACGCCTGGGACCTGGTCGAGGACATGAACCGGGTGTTCGGCAAGCCGCTGGTCGCGGCGCAGACCGGAGGCCGCAAGGGCGGCGGCGCGCAGCTGACGGCCATCGGTCTGGCGGTGGTCAGCCGTTTCCGCGCCATCGAGCGCGCGGCGACGGCCGCGGCAGCGACGCATATGGATGCGCTGCAGGCGGAGATCGATGCGGGCTGAGTGATCGGCGGGAATAGGAGAGGGGCGACCAAAAGGCCACCCCTCGTTCGGTATCATTCCGAGAGCGTGAACGGTGCCGTGTATTTGTCGACATTGTCCTTGGTGATGAGCAGGCAGTCGAACAGCTGCTTCTCGGTGGCGGCGCCGGTCTTGCCGGTCTTGATGAAGGAGTCCGCCTGCTGCACGGCTTTCGCCGAGTAGACGGCCACGGGCTGCAGCACGGTGTATTGCAGGTCGCCGGCCTTGATGGCGGCGACCGCGTCCGGAGAGCCGTCGAAGCCACCGACCTTGATGCTCGACAGCTTTCCAGCCTCTTTCAGCGCCCCGATCGCGCCCAGCGCCATCTCGTCATTGCCGCTGGTCACGCCGATGATGTCGGGATGGGCTTGGAGTAGGCTCTGCATCTTGTCGTGGCCCTGGGTGCGGTCCCAGTTGGCAACCTCCGAGCCGACCTTCTTGAGATCGGGATACTGGCTGATCACGGTCTCGTAGCCGTTTGACCGTGTCGCGGCGTTGTTGTCGGACGGGGCGCCGAGCAGCTCGACATAGTTGCCCTTCTCGCCGATGGCCGTCACCCATTGCTGGCCGCCGAGCGCGGCGCCCTGGGCGTTGTTCGAGACAAGCTGCGCCTTGGCGAGGCCCTCCTGATTGATCTCGGCATTGACGAGGAAGACCGGAATGTTGGCGGCGATCGCCTTCTTCACCGCGCCGATCGAGCCGCTGGCATCGGCCGGGTCAAGGATGATGGCCACGGACTTGTTGGTGATCGCCGTGTCGATCAGCTTGCTCTCGGTGTTGGTGTCGGCCTTGGAGGCGCCAACGGTCGCGGTGTAGCCGAGCTTCTCGGCTTCGGCCTTGGCGACATTGCCTTCGGTGAGCCAGTAGGGGTTGGCGGGATCGATGACGATGACCGAGATGAGGCCACCGGCCGACGCCGCGCTTGCCGCGACGATCGGCGCGGCCAGGGCGAAGGCCGAGAGCATCAGAATTCTGGCACTGCGATACATAGAGTTCCTCCTTTGGTTAGCAATCGCGCCGGTCAACCGGCAGTCTTCTCGAGGGCGGGATCGGCCGTTGTGGCCTTGTCCTTTTGTGGAGAAGTGGGCGAGCCGCCGGCCGGGCTCGGAAGCTTGACGCGGCGGCGATACTGGATGGCGTTGAGCAGCACCGCCAACACGATGACCGCGCCGGTGAACACTGTTTGCCAATATGCGGAGACGCCGATGATCACCAGACCATCGGACAGGAAGCCGATAACAAAGGCGCCGACCAGCGTGCCGCGGATGTTGCCGCGGCCACCGGTAAGGGCTGCACCGCCGATGACGACGGCGGCAATTGCCGTGAGCTCGTATGAGGTGCCGGCGGTCGGGCCCGCCGAGGTCAGTTCGGAGGACAGGATGAGACCGGCCACAGCGGCGCAGATGCCCGAGAGCATATAGACCGAGACCTGCACCTGCTTGACCGGCACGCCGGAGAGTTCGGCGGCGCGTTCGTTGCCGCCGGAAGCATAGAGCCAGCGGCCGAAGGCGGTGCGGTTGAGGATGATGCTGCCGATGATGGCGATGACGGCCATGACCAGCACGCCGATCGGGATGTCGAGCAGGCGGTTGAAGCCCAGCCATTCGAAGCCGGTGTTGCCGAGTTCCGGCTTGCCGCCGAGATCGTTGTAGGTCAGGCCGTTGGTCATCAGCAGCGCTGCGCCGCGCACGACGTAGAGCATGCCGAGCGTGGCGACAAAGGCGGGCACCTTCAGCCAGGCGATGAGAACGCCGTTGACCAGGCCGACCAGCGCGCCGAGCACGCATACCAGCACCGCGACGACCCAGACCGGCGGGTAGAGGATGACGCCGAACGTGGTCAACTGCACGCCCTGCATCAGGAAGCCGGCGATGACGCCGGAGAAGCCCAGCGTCGAGCCGACAGACAGGTCGATGCCGCCATTGAGGATAACCAGCAGCATGCCGACCGCCAGGATGCCGAAGATCGCAACATGCGAGGCCATGGTCAGGAAATTGCCGAGCGAGAAGTAATAGGGAGACAGAAGCGAGAAGACGATGATGATCGCGATCAGCGCGAAGAAGGCGCGGCCCTCCAGCAGAAGCTTGGCCAGGCTGAAGCCGTCGGCCGAAACCCTCGGGGAGCGGCTGCGATCGGGGCTAGCGTCGGTCACGGTGGTGGCTCCTGCATTCTTCATGGTCGGAGACCACGGCCTCGCCGGAAGCTGCCATGATCTCTTCCTTCGTGGCATCGGCGCCGAATTCGGCCGAGATCCTGCCGCGATGCATGACGATGATCCGGTGCGCGATGCTCAGGCATTCGGCGACTTCCGAAGTCGAGAAGATGACGGCGAGCCCACGGGCCGCCCGTTCGCTGAGCAGCCGGAACACCTCCGCCTTGGCGCCGATGTCGATGCCGCGGCTCGGCTCGTCCAGCAGCATGACCTTGGGATTGGTGGTCAGCATCTTGCCGATGACGACCTTTTGCTGGTTGCCGCCGGACAGCGAGCCGATGGGCGCGCTGCCGCCCGCGGTCTTGACGTGCACGTCGCGGATGGAGGCTTCGACCAGCGACCGTTCCTGCGAGCGCGACAACAGCATTCCCCTGACGAAGGCGCCGATGCTGGCGAGCGACAGGTTGGCGCCGACAGACATCGTCTGAACGAGGCCGTCGCGCTGGCGGTCCTCGGGCACCAGCACGAGCCCCCTGGCGATGCGCTCGGCTATGCCGAGGCGGGAGATGTCGTTGCCCCCGAGCAGGATGCGCCCGCCCGATGGCTGCAGGCGCCCGGCGATGCATTCCAGCAGTTCGGTGCGCCCGGCGCCCATCAGTCCGTAGATGCAGACGATCTCGCCGCTGCGCACATCGAGCGACAGCCTGTCGACCACGGACCGTTCCAAACTCGAGGCATCGGCGACGCTGACGTCCTCGACCGACAAGGCGACCTCGCCGAAGGCGTATCCGGTCGGTGGCGAGCCGAGGTCGAAGTTCTCGCCCACCATGTTGCGCACGATCCATTCGAGGTTGATGTGCCTGGCATTGGCCGTCGCGGTGATCGCGCCGTCCCGCAGCACCACGGCGTAGTCGGTGATCTGCAACGCCTCCTCGAGGTGGTGCGAGATGTAGACGATCGAGACGCCGCGGGCGGTCAGGTCGCGGATCACCCTGAACAGCACCTCCACCTCGGTGGCGCTCAGCGCGGAGGTCGGCTCATCCATGATCAGGATGCGCGAATCGACCGAAAGCGCCCGCGCGATCTCGACGATCTGTTGCTGCCCAAGGCGCAGGTCCTGGACCAGCGTCAGCGGATCGATGTCTTCCTCGAGCTCGGCCATCAGCAGCCGGGTCTGGCGGGCCTCCTCGGCGAAATCGATGCCGGTCGCGCCGCGTATTTCCCGGCCCATGAAGATGTTGTCGCGCACGCTGAGATTGGGCGCGAGGCTGAGCTCCTGATGGATGATCGAGATGCCGCGGTCGCGGGCGTCGGAGGCCGAAGAGAAGGTGACGGACTGGCCGTCGAGCTCGATGCTTCCCGATGTTGGCGTGGTCACGCCGGACAGGATCTTCATCAATGTCGACTTGCCGGCGCCGTTCTCGCCGAACAGCGTCGTGACCTTGCCGCGGCGGATGTCGAAATTGACGCCCTTCAGGGCATGCGTGCCGCCATAGGTCTTTACGATGTGGCGGGCCGCGAGCACGGTGTCGCCCGGCGCGGGCTCGAATTCGGGCGCCGCATTCATTGGACGCTCAGCTTCACCGGCGCGACCAGCCAGCCTTTGGGATTGATCAGCTTGAAGACGCCGACGACCGAGATGGTCTTTCCGGCGAGCTGGGTGTTGTCGATGGCCGACAGCACCTGCTTCTTCATCTCGTTGTTCAGGGCCGAGCCCGCGTTCTGATATTCGATCTGGTTGGTGAACTGGCCGAAGGTGATCGCGCCGGTGGCGTCACGCAGATCGGTGCCGTTGATCGCCGGTCCGGTCTGGACGCGAATGACCAGATTGTCCGGCACGTCAGCGACCTTGACGGTGTAGATGCCCGACTTTCCCTCGCCGACGACGCCAGTGAACTTGACCGAGAGTTCGGTGCCGACATTGGCCGGCACGCCATATTGTTTCTCCGCGGCCACCTTGTCCTTGGCGATGGCGGCAGCGAGGGTCGGCGCATCCACGGCGCGCTGCTCCACGGCGGATTGTACGTTTGGAAATTCAGCCTTGCCGAACGCCTCCGGCGAAAACGCGGCCTTGCGGGTGTCTTCGGCCGAGCCGATCGTGACGATCTTGGTGTCGAGGATCATCGCGCCGAGCAGCACCAGGATCGCGAGCGCGACGGCCACCCAGCGGACGCCTGGCGATCCTCGCCGGTTCATCGTGGTGGTTGCTGGCTGCGAACTCATGCTGTGACGACCTGTGCAGTGGCGGCGATGAGAGGTGGCATTTCGTTTTGTCGGCGTGAGGCGCCGCATGAGCCGCTGTGCGGTCGGTCCGCTTGCATCGACCCCTCCCGCAGCGCGCTCCTCCAGCGCAATCGACCATACATCTATGTGAAGTTACCGTCAATAACTGTGATACTTTGCCGATGTTGTAACATTCATGTGACCGCTCGGCTGTTATGAATTGGACAATGCAATTGATTTTGTTGAGTTATTTAAAATCAACAATATCTCACAAACGCTGTGATACGCTTGCTTTCAAGTCCGCCAGGAGGCGTGCCGCGCTCAAGCCAGTTTGGCGTGATCGCTCGTGGTTCGCGGGAGGCGCTCCGGTTGCAACCCCATCAAATTGGTGCCGTTGAGCTGCGTGACAACTTGATCGAGCTCCTCGCTGGTCCTTTGCGGGTTCCAGCCGAGCGCCCGGCCGGCAATCATGGCGACCTGCTGCAAGTCGCTTGTCGTCAGGGAACCGCTGATGGCCAGGGTCGTGCGCCGCATGACGATATCGGCGAGATGCTCGACGAATTCGTTGCGAGCGATGTAGTCGATCTCCGACACGCTGTAGTCGCTCGAGTCCGGCAAGCGGTCCTCATTGCTCGATGCGCTCTGATGGCGGGCTATCCGCGACGCCTCGGTTCCATAGCGCGAGAGCAGCTGGTCGAGGCGGAGCCGGTCGATGCCTGAAGCCGATGCGGCGTTGGCCAGCCAACTGGACCGCGCCACTGTGTCGGTCGGAAAGTCCTTACCGCCGCCGATCGGCATCGAGCGCGTCGTCACCTTGCGGGTGCGGCCTAGACGATCAAGCACGGCGTCGGCGACTTCCTCGGCGAAACCGCGGAACGTCGTCCATTTGCCACCGATCAGCGATATGATCGGGAAGGGGCGCGACGGCTCCGGCTCCGCCACCGGCGCCGAGTGGTCGCGGCTGATCAGGCCGGGAACGGCGGTGTCGGATGCGGGCAGGGGCCTGATGCCGCTATAGGCATAGACGATCTGGTCGCGTTCGAAACGCATGCCCGGCAACAGCGTGCGCACGCTTTCCAACAGATAATCGATCTCCGCCGGCTCGCAGCGAACCGTATCCGGATTGTCGGCGGCAAGATCCGTCGAGCCGACGAGCGCCTTGCCGAGATAGTCGTAGACCAGGCAGATGCGGCCGTCATCGGCTTCGAAATAGAGCATGCGCCCGGCCAGGCTCTGCACCAGCGCGTCGTGCTTCAGCAGGATGTGCGAGCCCTTGGTGCCGCCGATCATCCTCGACGGCGCGCCGAGCGCTGCGTTGACATGGTCGATCCATGGGCCGGCGGCGTTGACGACCAGTCTCGGCCGCAACGAGAACTCGCCGCCGTTCTCGCGCCTGAAGGCCAGCACGCCGTTCGAGGAAGAGACCAGCGCGGTGTAGTTGGCCGCGCTGGAGTTGGGATTGGCCTCCAGCCCGTCGGCGATGAGCTCAAGCACCAGCCGTTCGGGATGTGTGATCTTGGCGTCGTAGTAGGTGCCGGTGGCAACGATCGAGCCGGTCAGCGCTGGCATGTCGCGCAGCGCCTGAGCGCGCCCGACGAGCCGATGGCGCGGCATCACCCGGTGCCGCGAGCCGTAGAAATCATAGATCATCAGGCCGATCTTGATGAGGATCGCGCCACGGTTGCGCGGCGCGCTGGTCGAGCCCAGCAGCGTGCGGAGCGCCGCCCACATGCCCTTGCCCCAGGAGAAGATCGGGATGACCGTCGGCAGCGGTGAGACATAGTGCGGTGCGTTCTTGAGCAGCAGGTTGCGCTCCAGCGTCGATTGCGCCACCAGCCCGAATTCGCCGGTCTCCAGATATTTCAGCCCGCCATGGATCAGCCGGGACGGGGCCGCACTGGTGCCGGAGCCGAAATCCGCCTTGTCGACGATGCAGCAACTGACGCCCTGCGCGCTGAGATCGCGAAACAGGCCGGCGCCATTGATGCCGGCGCCGAGGATGACGACATCGACATCACCGGGGACACCGGTCATTTGCTCGGAGCCGTGATGGCTTTCGGCCGTTGATGTCATGGCCTCGCCGTCTTGACGACGCGCAGCTGTACCCCGGCCTGCTCCAGCTTTTGCGCATGCTTGTCGCTGATGCCGTCGGTGACCAGGACCGCTTCGAAGCTGACCAGGTCGTCGAGCACGTGCAGAGCCACCTTGTCGAACTTGGAATGGTCGACCAGAAGGATGCGCTTGATCGCCGCCGCCATCATCGCCTGCTTGACCCGCACCACGTGCTGATCCTGGATGAAGGCCGTGGTGCCGCTGATCGCCGATGCCGAGCAGATCAAGAGATTGGCGCGCAACCGCGAGATCGCATTCTCGCAGACGATGCCGATATAGGCGTTGTACGTGCGATGGTACTGGCCGCCGAGGCAGATGAAGTCGATGTCGTCGACATTGGTCAGCAAGGCCGCCGTCGACACGCTGTTGGTGATGACGGTCAGCGGCGTGACCTCGAGCAGCAGCGGCGCAACGGCATTGGCCGTGGTCGAATCGTCCAGGATGATCGCCTGGCCGGGCTCGACATAGTCCATCGCAGCGCGGGCCAGCGCGTCCTTCTCCGCCCGCCCAACCGTCACCCGGTAGCGGAAGGCGCTTTCGTAGAGGCCGGATGGCTGCACGGTGACGGCGCCGTGCAGTTTGCGCAGCACGCCTTGATGCGCCAGCTGGTCGATGTGGCGGTGGATGGTCATGCGCGACACGCCGAAATGCTCGACCAGATCGTCGATACGCACCTGGCCGAGCTTTATCACATATTCGGCGATTTCCTCGCGCCGTTCGTCGGCCTTGATCATGCTGTGCCTCCCAATTCCTGCCCTGCAAGGCTTTCGATTTCCGCCCATTTCGGTCTGAGCTGTTCGGCAATGCGGCCATAGACGGAATAGCGCTCGTCAAAGACGGCGCTGCGTGCCGGGTCTGGGCGATATTCGCGGCTCACCGTGCAGGTGGCGCGCGCGCCTTCCTGCGGCGAGGCGAAGAGGCCGACTGCCGCGCCAGCGCAAAGGGCGGCGCCATAGGCGGCCGCCTCGTCGGTCGAGGTGACGATGACCGGCACGTTGAGCACGTCGGCGAACATCTGCGCGAAGGCCGGGTTGCGCGAGCCGCCGCCGGTCAGCCGCACCTCGTGGACGGCAAAGCCGTCGCGCAGGGCTTCGACATGGGTGCGGTGGTTGAAGGCGATGCCTTCCAGAACCGCCTTCAGCATGTCGCCGCGGTCATGCCAGCCGCGCAAGCCGACGAAGCTGGCGCTGGCGGCATTGCCGTAGGGCGAACCGAATAGATAGGGATGGAAGAGCAGGGTCGACGGCTTCTTCAGCGCGGTGTCGATCTCCGTCGCCAGCATCTCGTGGATCGAGCCGCCAGTCTTCTTGGCCTTGTCCTGTTCGGCGCGGCAGAGCGTGTCGAGAAACCAGTCGTAATTCGCCGTCGAAGCCGGCGAGATCGACATGTTGTTCCAGCGGCCGCGGTCGATGGCGTTGCGGCAGAACCAGCGCGGGTCGGTACGCGGCTCTATGGAGACCACTTCGTTGATCGAGTAGGTGCCGGCGACAATGCTGACCACGCCATCCTCGTGGCCGCCGATGCCAAGCGCCGAGGCGGTGACGTCATGCAGGCCGCAAGCAACCGGGGTGCCTTCCGCAAGCCCGGTCAGCGCTGCCGCCTCGGCGGTGGCGTAGCCGACAATGTCGGCCGAATGCGCAGCCGGCGGCAACGCCGCAAAAAGCTCTTCCAGGCCAAAGACGCGCATCGCCTCCGGCGCGTAGGCCTGCGTGCGTACGTCGGTGAACGAGGTGCTCGCCTCGGTCAAGTCAGTGCCGACGGTGCCCGTCAGGCAAAAGCGCAGCCAATCCTTGCAGCCGATGATATGGCCGATCTGGCCGAAACGTTCCGGAGCGTGCTTTTTCAGCCAGCCCAGCATGGCCGATGGTGCCGAAGCGTGCGGGACCTGTCCGGTCAGGGCGAGGGCCTCGGCAAAAACCGAGCCCTTCGCCCATTCATCGACGATCTCGCCGGCGCGGCTGTCGAGCGACAAGATCCCGGGGCCGAGCGGCCGGCGGTTCCTGTCGAGCAGATACAATCCGTCACCATGCGCGGTCGCCGCCACGGCCTTGATGTCGTGAGCCGGCCGGCCGCTCAGAGCGATGGCTTCCCTGATCGCCTCGGCGGTCGCCTGCCACAGGCCCAGCATGTCGCGTTCGACCCAGCGTGGATGTGGCATCGATTGCGGCACGCGGCGCCTGGCCACCGACAGCTGCGAGCCATCGGCATCGAAGATCACCGCCTTCGTCACCGTCAGGCCGTTGTCGATCCCAAGCAGGCTGGACATGATGATCCCGTTCAGCGTGAGCCGGTACGCGTTGCGAATTGGTCCCGGACAAGGGTGGCGCTGAACATCATGGAAATCATCCTCGCCGGGATCCGCCGTTGCCGATTGCGGCCGCCGACGAACAGCGGCGGGATTCGAACCGGCCAACTGATCATACAATTCTGTGAATTTAACGTCAATATGTGTGATATATGCCAGGCGAACGGTTTCCACGAGGCGGAGCTTGATTATCAGACTAGCATAAAAGGCTGTTTTTTCTAGCTCTTGCGAGCCGCAAATCCGTCTCGCCGGTCTTGTTACCCGCTTGCCGTGGCGACTGCAGGGCAGTGGCTAGATATCTTCAGGCTCACCGGGCTTGCACAGCAGATAGGTGTCCATGATCCAGCCCTTTTGCTGGCGGGCTTGCTCACGGACCTTTTCGATCTCTGCGCCGACATCGCCGAGGCGGCCCGAGAGAACAATCTCGTCCGGTGTGCCGAGATAGGCACCCCAATGGATTACGACATCTTGATCGGCAAGTGTGCTGAAGGCGCATTTGCCGTCCAGCATGACGACCGTACTGCCAGCATTGCTGGCCAGACCCTCCTCGGTGAGGCGGCGGCCGGTGGTGACCAGGATGGAATCGCCGATGCGGTTCAGGGCTATTTTATGGCTGGCGGCAAGCGTCTGGATGGCGGTGATGCCGGGGATGACCTCTAGCTCGAAGGCGACATTGCCTCGCAGGCGCACGCGCTCGAGAATACGCAGCGCGCTGTCGTAAAGCGAAGGGTCGCCCCAGATCAGGAAGGCGCCGCAGCCATCTTCCGCAAGCTCGTCGCGGATCAGGGCTTCGTAGATGGCGGCGATGGCTTCGTGCCAGTCGTCGACGGTCGAACGGTAGGACGGCGCCGGCTCGGCGCGCACCGGCACGTCGAATTCGACGCGGCGCGACTTCGGGTTGGTGACGAAGCGGTCGCAGATCTCGCGCCGCAGTTCGGCAAGGTCGTTCTTCTTGGCGCCCTTGTCGGGGATGAACAGCACGTCGGCACGGTTCAGGCCTGATATGGCCTGAACCGTCATGTGGTCGGGGTTGCCGGCGCCTATGCCGATGACGAGAAGCTTGCGCATGGAGCGAACTCCTGCCCGATCGGAACCTGTTAGTCCAGACCGCTGGCGTGTCCAGACCGCTGGCGTGTTCAGACCGTCCGGACGGTCCCGTGAGACGGAAGGGCTTTGAAACGCCACATTGAAACAGCTAGGGTCATCCAGGCATTCCAGCCGAGGGGGCTTCGATGTTGCGATATGTTCTGACTGTGGCGTTGGCGCTTTCGGCCGCGCCGGCACTGGCCAATGACTCGACTGCCGAACTCGGCACCGGTGGCCTCATTCTGTCGCGCAGCGATGCCGTGGCGATGCAAAGCGAGGATCTCTTCATCTCGCCTGAAAAGGTGACGGTCGACTACGTTTTCCACAACAACACCGACAAGGATGTCAGCGCGATCGTCGCCTTTCCGATGCCCGACATTTCGGGCGACCCCGAGGAGATGCCGGCGATCCCGGAAAACCAGAGCGACAATTTCCTCGGCTTCGAGGTGACGATTGACGGCGCGCCGGCAAAGCCTGAGCTCGAGCAGAAGGTGTTCGCCCTCGGCATCGACATCAGCGCCGACCTCAAGGCACAGAATGTGCCGTTCAACCCGTTCGGCGATGCCGCCAAGGCGGCGTTGGCAAAGCTGCCAAAGGCGGTGGCCGACGACTGGGTCAACCGTGGCATCATCATCGAGGATCCGGAAGCAGACGCCGGCCCGAGCACCGCTCCAGCCTATGCACCCTTCTGGCAATTGCGCTCGACCTATTGGTGGCGCTCGACCTTTCCGGCCAACAAGGACGTCCATGTTTCGCACCGCTACAAGCCGAGCGTCGGCGGCACATCCTCGGTCAGCTTCTTCTACGATGGCAAGTTCCAGGGACAATATGCATCGTACAAGACACGCTACTGCATGGATGACACATTCGAGAACGTGGTGCGCAAGGTGGCGAAGGACAATCCGGACGGTTACCCGAAATATTACGAAAGCCGCATCGCCTATATACTGACCACCGGCGGCAACTGGGCAGCGGGTACCATCGGCAAGTTCAAGCTGACCGTCGACAAGGCCAATGCAAAAGCCCTGGTCTCGTTCTGCGGCGACAATGTCAAAAAGGTCGGGCCGACGAGTTTCGAGATGACGGCGAACGATTTCTATCCCGAGCACAACATCGATATCCTGCTGCTCGAACCGTCGGACAGCAATGGCGGGGACGCGAACTGATGCATGTCGCAATCTATGTCGCCATCGCCGAGAACAACGTGATCGGCCGGGATGGCGGACTGCCCTGGCGGCTCTCCACCGACCTCAAGCGCTTCAAGGCCGATACGATGGGCAAGCCCATCATCATGGGCCGCAAGACCTATGAAGGCATTGGCAGGCCGTTGCCGGGCCGGCTGAACATCGTCGTTACCCGCGACAAGACCTGGCGCGCCGAGGGCGTCGAGGTGGCGCATACGCTGGAGGCGGCGATTCAGCTGGCAACGGTGCGCGGACGCTGCATGACCGGCGTCGACGAGGCCTGCATCATCGGCGGCGGCGAGATCTATGCCCAGGCGCTGCCGCTGGCCGATCGGCTGCACGTCACCCATGTGCTGTCCGCCGTCGACGGCGACGCGCATTTCCCGCCGATCGACCCTCAGACATGGCGCGTGGTCAGTTCGCAGGAGGTTCCGGCCGGGGAAAAGGACAGCCACGCAACGCGCTATTCGGTTTACGAGCGGCGCCGCCAGATACTTTGATAGACAAAAGGTGCATTGAAGGACGACAAAGGGTCGCTACCGGCCCAAAACGGATGATGTCGGCGGCGCATCGCGTTGAAAGCGTGCCGTGGCGTCCCTATAGAAGAACAACACTGGATTTGCGCCGTAACTCCGGCGCTTGAGGGAATTCCAAGCGAAAGGACATTCATGCCCTGGAACGACAAGAGTGGCGGAGGCGGCGGCCCGTGGGGCGGCGGCGGCAACAATCAAGGACCCTGGGGGCAGGGGCCGAAGGGGCCAAGCGGTCCGCAGGGGTCGCCTCCCGACCTCGAAGACATCATCCGCCGCGGCCAGGACAGGCTGCGACGCGCGCTGCCCGGTGGCGGCGGTGCCAGTCCGGCCGTGTTCGGGCTGATCGCCGCGGTGCTGGTGGTTCTGTGGGCATTCCAGGCGGTCTATACGGTGCAGCCGGACGAGGTCGCGGTCGAATTGCGCTTCGGCAAGCCGAAGCCCCAACTTTCCCAGCCAGGCCTGCATTTCCACTGGTGGCCGCTTGAAACCGTCGAGACGGCCAAGATTTCCGAGCAGCTCGTCGACATTGGCGGCGGCAACACCAGCGGCAACGGCCTGATGCTGTCGGGCGACCAGAACATCGTCAACGTGCAGTTTTCGGTGGCCTACCAGGTCTCCGATCCCCGCGCCTATCTGTTCGACGTCTCCGACCCGGACGGCATGCTGCGGCAGGTGGCCGAAAGTGCCATGCGCGAAGCCGTCGGCCGCCGGCCGGCACAGGACATCTTCCGCGATGACCGCCAGGGTATAGCGGCGTCGGTGCGCGAAATCATCCAGACAACGCTGGACGGCTACAAGGCCGGCCTCAACATCAACGCCGTCTCGATCGAGGATGCAGCACCGCCACGCGAAGTGGCCGATGCGTTCGACGAAGTGCAGCGTGCCGAGCAGGACGAGGACAAGTTCGTCGAGCAGGCCAACCAGTACTCCAACCAGAAGCTCGGCCAGGCGCGTGGCGAGGCGGCACAGGTCCGCGAAGACGCCGCCGCCTACAAGAACCGTGTGGTGCAGGAAGCCGAAGGTGAGGCCCAGCGCTTCATCTCGGTCTATGACGAATATGTCAAAGCCCCCGATGTCACGCGCAAACGGCTTTATCTGGAAACCATGGAGAAGGTTCTGAAGGACTCGAGCAAGGTCATCGTCGAGCAGGGCAACGGACAAGGCGTCGTGCCCTATCTGCCGCTGCCGGCATTGCAGCCGAAACCGCCGGCTCCGGCCGCACCTGCTGCGAACACGGGAGGTACCCAGTGATGGCCAACCGTCTTCCTGTCTTCGTCGTGATCGCGGCGGTCATCCTGTTCCTGATCTATTCCTCGGTCTTCGTGGTCAATGCCCGCCAGCAGGCGCTGGTGCTGAGGTTCGGCGAGATCGTCGACGTCAAGAGCGAGCCCGGCATCTATTTCAAGGCGCCGTTCTCGTTCTTCGACGCCGATACGGTGCAACTGATCGAGAACAGAGTGCTGCGTTTCGACCTCGACAACATCCGCGTCCAGGTGTCGGGCGGCAAGTTCTATGAAGTCGATGCCTTCATCGCCTATCGCATCTCGGATCCGCGCGTCTTCCGTGCCGCCGTGTCCGGTCAGATCGAACTCGCCGAAGCGCGGCTCAGGACCCGCCTCGATGCGGCCTTGCGCCGTGTCTACGGTCTGCGCGACTTCGAGGCAGCGCTCTCGGAAGAGCGTGCGGTGATGATGCGTGAGGTGCGCGATCAGCTCCGGCCCGACGCCACCTCGCTCGGCTTGCAGATCGAGGATGTCCGCATCCGCCGCACCGACCTCACGGCCGAGGTTTCACAGCAGACCTACGACCGTATGAAGGCGGAACGCCTGGCCGAGGCCGCTCGGCTGCGGGCACGCGGCAACGAAGCGGCACAGCGCATCACGGCACGCGCCGATCGTGAAGTGGTCGAGATCGTCGCTGAAGCGCAGAAGGAGTCCGAGATCCTGCGCGGCGAGGGCGAAGCCCAGCGCAGCGCCACCTTCGCCGGAGCCTATCAGCGCGATCCGGCCTTCTTCGATTTCTACCGGTCGATGAATGCCTACGGCACCGCGCTGGACAACACCGGGACGACCATGGTGCTGTCGCCGAATTCGGAGTTCTTCCGCTTCTTCCGCGATCCGGACGGCAAGGAAGGGCCGGCGAAGCCGACGCCGACGGCTCCCACCGCACCGGCGACGGCACCTGCCGCGCCGACGACACAGCCCAGCACCGGCCAGCAATAGCCGGTGCAGGACTTCTTCGCGGCGATAGGCCTGGTCCTCGTGATCGAGGGCCTGGTCTATGGCGGCTTTCCCAGTTTCGCGAGGAAGCTCGCGGGCGAGGTGCTGTCGATGCCGGAGAATGCATTGCGAATCGCCGGGCTGGTCGCGATTGCCATCGGTGTCGGCATCGTCTGGCTGGTCCGCGGCGGATGAGAGCCACCGGTTTTCGTCTTCGGCATAACGGAGGATTTATCCTCTGCCGGTAGTCGTAGCCGCAAACGTGCCGTATTTTTTGCCAACATGGTGCAACACGGTGTTTTCGCCGTTGCGCTTTCTCTTTCAGAAAGACCGGGAGGCTTCTCGATGACATCCAAACTCCTTTTGCGCGCGGCACGGCGGACGTTCATCGCTGGCACGGCAGCGCTTCTTGTCGGTACTGTCGCCGTCCCGTCCTTCGTGACGCCGACCTTCGCGGCAGACGGACCTGCTTCGGTGGCCGACCTGGCGCAAGGCGTGCTCGGCGCGGTGGTCAACATCTCGACCTCGCAGACGGTGAAGGGCACGGAAGGGCCGGGCGCGGTGCCGATGCCGCAGCTTCCCGAAGGCTCACCCTTCCAGGACTTCTTCGACGACTTCTTCAAGAACCGCGGCGGCGGCAAGGACAATGGCGCGCAGAAGGTGCAGTCGCTGGGATCCGGTTTCGTCATCGACGCCGAGCAAGGCATCGTCGTCACCAACAATCACGTGATTGCGGACGCCGACGACATCGAAGTCAATTTCTCCGATGGCGTCACGCTGAAGGCGACGCTGGTCGGCACCGACACCAAGACCGATGTCGCGGTGCTCAAGGTCGATCCGAAAGGCCACAAGCTCACCGCGGTCAAGTTCGGCGATTCCACCAAGATGCGCGTCGGCGACTGGGTGATGGCGGTCGGCAATCCATTCGGTCTCGGTGGCACGGTCACGGTCGGTATCGTTTCGGCCCGCAACCGCGATATCAATTCCGGTCCCTATGACGATTTCATCCAGACCGATGCCGCGATCAACCGCGGCAATTCGGGCGGACCGCTGTTCAACAGCGCCGGCGAGGTCATCGGCATCAACACCGCGATCATCTCGCCGTCCGGCGGCTCGATCGGCATCGGCTTCTCCATTCCCTCGCAGCTTGCCTCGGGCGTCGTCGACCAGTTGCGCCAGTTCGGCGAGACGCGGCGCGGCTGGCTCGGCGTGCGCATACAGCCGGTGACGGACGACATCGCCGAGAGTCTCGGCATGGCGACAGCCAAGGGCGCGCTGGTCGCCGGCGTCATCAAGGGCGGACCGGTCGACAACGGCACCATCCAGGCCGGTGATGTCATCATCAAATTCGACGGCAAGGATATCCATGAAATGCGCGACCTGCCGCGCGTCGTCGCCGAAAGCCCGGTCGGCAAGGCTGTCGACGTGCTGATCGTGCGCAAGGGTGTCGAGCAGACGGTGAAGGTCACGCTCGGCCGGCTCGAGGATGGTGAGAAGCTCGCCAGTGGCGGGAATGGCAATACCGATCAGCAAAAGGGCGACAAGGCTCCGGCCGTTTCGACCGCCTCGGTGCTCGGCATGACCGTCGGCGAACTCAATGACGAGACGCGCAAGAAGTTCAGCATTGCCGCCGATGTCTCCGGCGTCGTCATTACCGACGTGGCCAAGGACTCGGCCGCGGCCGAGCGCGGCATCCAGCCCGGCGAAGTGATCACCGAGATCGCGCAGGAATCGGTTGCCACGCCCAAGGACGTCATGGACCGGATCGGCGCGCTGAAGGAGCAGGGCCGCAAGAATGCGCTCTTGATGCTGGCGTCGAAGACCGGCGAGTTGCGCTTCGTGACGATCCGGATGGATTGAAGTCCGCTATCGACAGGCGTATTGTAACATCCCATGGGATGTACTATTTTGGCTTGTGAAGCGGATCGTACTGGATACAAACGTTCTTGCGGCAGGTTTGCGAAGCAGGAATGGCGCGTCGTTTGCCATCCTGCAACTGGTTGCGGATCGGCAGATTTGCCCGTTGGTGACCACAGCGCTGTTTCTTGAATATGAGACCGTGCTGGCCAGGCCCGAGCAAATGGCGGTTCACGGATTGTCCGCTACGGATCTCGATCGTTTGCTGGCCGGCTTTGCCACTTTTGCTGAGCCGGTCGAACTGCACTTTCTCTGGCGCCCGCAATTGAGCGATCCGAAGGATGAGATGGTGTTTGAAGCCGCGATCAACGGCCGGGCAGATGCGTTGGTGACTCACAATCGCCGGGATTTTTTGGCTGCGGCAGGCCGTTTTGACGTCCCGGTTGTAAGCCCGGCTGAGTTCCTGGAAGGACTTCGAACATGAGCAAGGCGACTTATCCATTGAAACTTCCACTGTCGGTTAAGGAGGCAGCCGCGCGCCTCGCGAAGGCCGATGGCGTGTCGCTCAATCAGTGGATTGCGTCGGCTGTGGCACAGAAGGTGGGGGCCATGGAAACGGCAGCTGACTTTCTGCGTCGCCGGGCCGGCGATGCGTCACCCGGCGATTTTGTAGAGATGCTCGAGCGGGTCGCCGATAGATCGCCGCAACCCGGCGATGAGCTTCCACCGGACAGGCATTGATCAGCGGCGATTCTTTCGCCAATCCGCTGCCGCCAGCCGGTAGAGCACATGCCGCTTGAGCGCGGGATGGCTGTCAGGAATGCCGGGATGATCGAAATCGGCTGAGGGATCGGCTGTCATGCCGAGGCGTTTCATGACGGCGGTCGAGCGGTGGTTTTCCGCGACGGCAAAGGAAACGATTTCGTCGACGGCCAATGTCTCGAAACCGTAGGCCAGCCAGGCTTCCGAAGCCTCGGTGACGTAGCCCTTGCCCCAGAATTCGGGCGCCAGCCGCCAGCCGATCTCGATCGTGCCCGCCGGCAGGACGTCAATATCCTCTGTTCCCGACAGGCCGACAAAGCCGATGCACTTGCTCGTGGCGGCAATCTCGGCCGCTGCGAAGCCATAGCCGTCCTCATCGATCCATGCGCGGACCTCGTCCATCTTGGCGTCGGCGGCGGCACGGTCGCGGCGGAACGGGAAGAATTCCATGACGCGCTCATCGGAATTGATGCGATGGAAGAGCTCGCGGTCGCGGTCTTCCCAATTGCGCAGGATGAGGCGCTCGGTGCGCATGGGTTTCATTGCACAATCTCTTCCTGGCGATAGCCCTGCAAATAGAGCAGGGCCGTCAGGTCGCCATGGTTGATGCGAACTTTCGCCTGCGCCGCCACGGTCGGCTTGGCGTGAAGCGCGACACCGGTTCCGGCAAGGCGGATCATGTCGAGGTCGTTGGCGCCGTCGCCGACGGCGATGGCATCGGCCGGCGTCAATCCAAGACGCGCCGAAATTTCGAGCAGCGCCTCGGCCTTGGCGGCGCGGCCAAGGATCGGCTCGCCGACCAGGCCGGTGAAGCGTCCGTCCTGTTCGAGCAGGCGATTGGCGCGGTTTTCCTGAAAACCGAGCATGGCCGCGATGCGCGTCGTGAACACTTCGAAACCGCCTGACACGAGTGCCGTCCAGGCGCCGTTGGCGCGCATGGTCTGGACCAGAGCGCGGCCGCCCGAGGCCAATGTCAGCCGATTGGCGACGATGCGGTCGACGACGGCGGCATCGAGCCCCTTCAGCAGCGCGACGCGCTCGCGCAGCGCCGGCTCGAAGGCGATCTCGCCATTCATCGACCGCGCGGTGATGGCCGCGACGCGATCCTTGACGCCGATCTCGTCGGCCAGTTCGTCGATGCATTCCTGGTCGATCATGGTCGAATCCATGTCGGCGATGAGGATTTTCTTGCGCCGCGTTTCGGCCTGCTGGACGATCACATCGACCGATTCCCCAGCCAACGCGGCGCGTAGCGCATCGGTGATATCGGCCGCGTCAGCCTCTTGCGGCAAGGCAAGATCGCAGGCAATGCCTTCGGCCAGCCAGACGACAGTGCTTGCGCCCACCGACCGCGAGGCCATATTCGCAAGCGACGGCGACAGAGCGCGGTCAGCGGGACGGGAAACAAGCGTGGCAATGAGCGGCATCGAGAATTCCGGCGCGGATGCGGGCGAAGGCCGCGTGAAGAACGCGATCCTGATAGCCGGGCCGACCGCCAGCGGCAAGTCGGCATTGGCGCTCGATTTGGCCGAACGCGCGGGCGGCGTCATCGTCAACACCGATTCCATGCAAGGCTATTCGGTTCTCGATGTACTGACCGCCCGGCCGGAGGCGGCCGACCTTGCACGCGTGCCGCATTTTCTCTACGGCCACGTCCATCCCGGTACCGCCTATTCGACGGGTGCGTGGCTGCGCGATGTGATGAAACTCATCGACGACGGAATGCTGTCGCGGCGGCCAGTCTTCGTCGGCGGCACTGGTCTCTACTTCCGTGCGCTGGCCGAGGGTATTTCGGAAATGCCTGATATTCCGCCGCGCATCCGCGACCGCTGGCGCTACGAGCTGAAGGAGCAAGGCGCGGTCAAGCTGCACGCGCTGCTGCTGCGCGAGGATTCGAGAGCCGCCATGCAACTGAAACCAACCGACAGCCAGCGCGTCGTGCGGGCGCTCGAGGTGCTCGACGCCTCCGGCCGGTCGATCCTGGATTGGCAGGCAGAGCGCGGCCGGCCGCTCATCGACAGGCAGACCGCGCGTTTCCTGGTCATCGAGCCGGACCGGTCCGCGCTGGTTGACCGCATCGAAAGGCGCTTCGACCAGATGCTGGACAAGGGCGCGCTGGAGGAAGTCAGGCAACTTACGGCTCTTAGCCTCGATCCGGACCTGCCGGCGATGAAGGCGATCGGCGTTCGCGACCTGCAGGCCGCGATGGCCGGGCAGTTGAGCTTTCCCGAGGCGATCGAGCGCGCCAAGATCGCAACCCGGCAATATGCCAAGCGGCAGGCGACCTGGTTTCGCCATCAGCTGGGGCCGGAATGGCAGAGATTGCGCCCCGGTGACGATCTCGAAACCACGATCCAGACACTTGTTGCTAATGCAACTTAAAAAGTTGACCATGACGGAAGGGTTCGCGCCGAAGTTGTCGGAATTAACGCTCCGTAAGGCGGTTCGTGCCATAAGGTCGATGGGCACTTTTCCATTGGGGAGCAGATGCGTTTCCATAAGGCGGAATCCGCTTTTTTCGTCTTTATCTTCGTGATCCTGGCCGCTGGCCTGGTGACGCTGCACGCCTATGGGCTCTTGCAATCCTTCGCCACGGAACTCCATACGCAGTCGGGCTTGGATAAGGTCATCTACCTCAACAAGCTGTTGTTCGCGACGGGCGTGCTGCTTGCGACCGCGCTGTTTTTCGGCATCTTCTTTATCTACCCGCTGATCCGCAAACAGGCGACGGAAGAAGGCAAGCTGCGCGCCATGACGGTTTCGCTCAGCGCCCGCTCCGAAACGCTCGAGCACGCCGCCCTGACCGATGGCCTGACCGGCATGCAGAACCGGCGCTATTTCGACGATGCGCTGAAGGAATATCTCGAGGAGTTCCGGCGCATCGAAAAGCCGGTCGGGTTGATGATCCTCGATCTCGACCATTTCAAGCAGGTCAACGACACCCATGGCCACGATGTCGGCGACGAGGTGCTCAAGGCCGTCGCCAGTTGCCTCAAGGACATGACACGTTTCCACGATGTGGTGGCGCGGCTGGGCGGTGAGGAGTTTGCGGTGGTCACGCCCAATATGGAGGCGGAGTTGCTGGCCAAATTCGCCGAGCGCATCCGCAAGGCAATCGCCAACATGTCGATCCTTTCGGGCAATGTCCGGCTCAAGATCACCACCAGCGTCGGCCTTGCCGTCTGGGACCGCAAGGAAACGGCCGAGGAGTTCTATCGCCGCGCCGACCGCCAGCTCTATGAAGCCAAAAGGCAGGGCCGCAACCGCGTCTGCGCCTAAAATCCCATCATTGAATTCGTGAGGCCGGCCGTCTGCCGCCGTTTTCTGCGCTTCCGGTGCTCACGAACTTAATGTCTGCTCCGCTCCGGTTCTCGAAAACAGCACCAGCCGACCTGACGAATTCCCTGACGGGATTTATCCAGGCTGGCCAGCGAAGACAGGGACCGAGTCCGCTTGTGCGGAATTCTCAGAAGTGTCGGCAGGTGGACGTAGCGCCCAGACCTAATCGTTCTGGGGGCGCAGGCCGAAGGTGGCGGGCTTCAGGCCGTAGCGCATGTCGAAATCGTCGTCCGATTGCACGCGGCCGGTTGCCGGCTTGCGGTAGTCGGGGTCGCCGGCCTGCCGACCGGAGTCGACCACTTCGGCGAAGGCCATCGCCTGCGGTGTCGGTTTCGGCACGTTGCGCAGCCGCTCGACGATCGCCACCAGGTCGACATCGTCGCCGCTTTTCGACGAAATAGCCTCTTCGCGCTTGGACGTGCCGGGAAGCAGGTGGCTCGGCAATCTTTCGAACTTCAGCCGCATGGTCGTCGCGACACCTTCGCCGAAGGCAATGGCTTCGCGCTGGCCCATCGATGACAGGAAGGCAAGCGTGGAGGCGGAAGAATCGGCGATGGCCGAGCGGATGATCGCCTGGTCCTGCTCGTTGGCGAGCCGCATGGCAAAGAAGGTCGAGCATTGCGACAGGATGGTCGGGTCAAGCTCACCCGGACGCTGGGTGACGACGCCGAGATAGCAGCCATATTTGCGGCCTTCCTTGGCGATGCGCGACAGCGCGTGCCTTGTCGGCGCGAAGCCGAGACGCGGATCGGCCGGCATGTAGCGATGTGCTTCCTCGCACAGCAGCAGGAGTTGCAGCTTGCCCTCGCTCCACAGAGCGAGATCGAAAGCCAGGCGCGCCAGCACCGAACAGACGGAATTGACCACTTCGGAGGGCATGCCGGCCATCTCGAAGCAGGTCACCGGGCGGCCGTGATGCGGCACGCGGAAAATGTTGCCGATCGTCTCGTGGATGGTGTCCTCGATCAGGCGCGAACTGAACATGAAGCGATAGCGCGGATCGGCGGCCGCCGATTCGATGCGCGTCTTCAGCGATTTGAGTGTCGGGCGCTCGTTCTTGCTTTCGAGCATGCCCATGCGCTCGTCGATCTGCTTGAGCAGATCGGCGATGCGGTAAGGCACCGGCGTATCGGCGGTCAGCGCGTCGTTGCCGCGCCTGAGATAGGCGCCTGAATTCGGGTTGCGGTAGAGGTTCTTGGCGAGCGGAATGAGGTCGCGCAGAGCGTCGATCTCTTCCGCGTCGGTTTCACGACCGCGAAACAGCACCTCGGCGAATTCCTCGAGCTTGAACATCCAGAACGGCAGGTCGAGCGTTTTGGAATCGACCTTGACGCAATATTCAGGCAACGAGCTCGCAAATTCATTGTGTGGGTCGAGGATCAGGATGCGCAAATCGGGGCGTGCCTCGATCGACTTGCGCAGCAGCAGCGAAACGGCCGTGGATTTGCCGACGCCGGTGGTGCCGACAATCGCGAAATGGCGCGCCAGCGTGTCGTCAATGGCGATGTTGGCGGCGATCGTCTCGTCCTGCGCCAGCGAGCCGATGGTAATGGAATGGCGGCCGGCGAGATCATAGACCGCCTGCAGGTCGCGGGTGCGGATGCGGTGCGCAACAGCACCGATATGCGGATAGGTGGTAATGCCGCGGTCGAAGATCGGCTTGGCGCCCGGCTCAGCGCCGTCGCGCACTTCACCGATCAGTTCGATGCTGACCTCTATGGGGTTCTGGCCCTCATTGCTCCAGGCGCGGTTCGATTTGCCGATTGCGTAAACGAGACCCACGGTTCGCGTCGTGCCCAGATTGATCGAGATCATCTTGCCGACCGTCCACAGGCCGGTCACAGACCCGTCGATGTCATCGGCATAGGCGGCGATGGTGGCGCGCGCGCCGTCGCATTGCACGACATTGCCCAGGATGCGCCGGTCGTTCTGCTCTGCGTTGCGGCGCTCCTGCGATGTCGGTTCTCCGACGGAAGCTTCGCGTTCGACATACATGGACAGACCAATCCCCATTTCCCTTGAGATCGGACCCTACCGGAATGGGGTTAAGGTCGCATGAGGTCGGATGGTGTAGAGAGGATTAAGCCCTTGGCGAAAATTGTCGCAAGATGGCTCTTCTCCAATACCCGTCTTTCGCTATAATGGACGAATGGATGATATAGCGAACGATATTTCCTCAACCATCGGCAGACGGATCCACGCCGAAAGGACCATGCGGGATTGGTCGCTGGCCGAGCTCGCCGAGCGGTCCGGTGTTTCCAAGGCGATGCTGAGCACGATCGAGCGCGGCATGACCAGCCCGACGGCGACCCTTCTGGTGCGCATCGCGGCGGCCTTCGGCATGACGCTGTCGACCCTCATCGCGCGCGCGGAATTGCAAGGTGGCGGGCTGCTACGCGAGGCCGACCAGCCGGTGTGGCGCGATCCCGATACAGGCTATATCAGGCGGCATTTGTCGCCAGCCAGCGACATGCCGCTCGAACTGATCAAGGTGCATCTGCCGGCGGGCGCCAGGGTCAGCCTGCCGGCGGCCTCCTATGCCTTCATCAAGCAGCAGATCTGGCTGATTTCCGGACGGCTCGAATTCACCGAGGGCGATGTGGTGCATAGATTAGAGCCCGGCGACTGCCTGGCGCTGGGCGCGCCGTCGGACTGCACCTTTCACGCGCCGGAGGCGGGCGCCGACTATCTCGTCGCGCTGGTCAGGGGCTGAGATCATGGCGAGACGGCCAAAACGCTCCCACAATGGGGGGCCGCCTCTTGACGGGTACAAGGGGCCGCCATGGGGCAAGGGCGACCCCTACATCTTCCTGGCCTGGCAGGCTGCGCACGCCAAGGCTTGGAAGGCGCCGAGCCGCGAGGTGATGCTGATGCGCATGGACAAGGCCGAGCGGCTGGGCCTGACCTATGAGGAATACACGCTCGAGATCCTCGAGCGCGGACGGCATCTCAGGGAAGAAGACACCGAGCGCATCAGCGCCATCAAGGCCGCACGCAAGCGACGCCGCGTGCGCCATCTCCACTGACGCCGGCATCGAACCCATTCATCGTTTCCAGAGGACTGCATATGAATTCCATAGAAATCGGAGCGCTGAGCGCCAGTGCGGGAACACTGGCTGTCCTGGCTGACCTGCTGGTCGAAACGGTTGCCGCCGGCGGTTCGGTCAGCTTCATGCATCCGCTGGCACCCGAAGCGGCAAACGCATTCTGGGAGAGGTCGCTGGCAGCAGCGGCCAGAGGGGAACGAGTGGTGTTCGGCGCCTGGGACGACAAGGTCCTTGTTGGCACCGTTACCCTGCTGCTCGACTGCCCGCCCAACCAGCCGCACCGGGCCGAGATCGCCAAGCTGATGACATCAGTCGAATACCGCGGCAGGGGTGTCGGAACGCGCCTGATGCAGGCCGCGGAGTGTCTCGCCGTTGAGACGGGACGCACGCTGCTGGTTCTGGATACGGCGACGCAGGAGGGCGCTTCAGGCCTCTACGAAAAACTCGGTTTCACCCTGGCTGGGGAAATACCGGACTACGCGCTGAAGCCGCATGGTGGGCTGACCGGCACGCTGATCTACTGGAAGCGTATCGGCGCCACGTCGCGATCGCCCGCGCCGGTCAGGCCGAGGCCTCTCCCGAGAGGTGCCCCAGCAGCCACTGGCGGAAATCCTGTTCGGCACTGGTCAGACGCGCGGTCGATGCCCTGGTCAGGAAATGGCCCGATGTGCTGGAGAGCTCGAAATCGGAAAGCGGCAGCAGGCTCCTGCTCTTGAGCGCCGCGTCGACAAGCGGCCGCGACCCCAAAAGCACGCCAGCCCCGGCGCTCGCCGCTTCCATCGCCGCGACGAAACTGTCGAAGCGGTGCGACCGCTGGGGGCGGCCGGCCAGTCCGGCGGCCGCGAACCATTCCGCCCACATCTCGCGCGCGCCGGCGACCAGAAGCAGCGGCAGGGATGTCCAATCGGCGGCACCGGCCAGGGCCGGACTTGCCACCGGCACAAGCCGCTCGGCGGTCAGCCTGTCGGCCTCGCGTCCGGGGAAGGAGCCGTTGCCGAAACGGATGTCGAGCGCGGAGCCTGGCAAATCGTAATCGGTCGGCCGATGGATCGTCACCAGATCGAGCTGGATGCGCGGCAGCGCCTCGGTCAGATCGGGCAGCGCCGGGACCAGGATCAGCAGGGCGAAAGAGATCGGTACCCGGATCGAGACGGTCTGGACGGCACGCGGCTCGAACAGCTCCGTCGTGCTGCTGCCGATGGTGGCGAAAGCCGACTGGATATGCGGCAGGTAGGCAGCACCCTCCGGCGATAGCGCAACGCCACGTGCCAGCCGCGAGAACAGGCGCGTCTTCAACCGGTCCTCGAGCAGCCGGATATGCTGGCTGACGGCAGCCTGGGTCAGGCCGAGCTCGGCCGCTGCCGCCGTGAAATTCGACAGCCGCGCCGCCGCCTCGAAACTGCGCAGCCAGTCGAGGGAAGGCAGAGTGGGAATGGGTTTTCGAGCCATTAGAAATTTATGGTCTTTGGCCAAAAAATGATAATTTGAGTTATGCCTGTCACGCGGCCAACATGCAATCGAAACCCTGCGGATCGGGCCGTGGGGTGCAACGGACAGGAACGGCATCTCCATGCTCACCCACGCGCTGGTTGGCGACGAAGGCAGAACAATCGAACTTGGCTGGCAGGGTGGGAGGCGCACCCGCTTTCACGCCATGTGGCTGCGCGACAATGCGCTTGACGACAAGACGCGCAGCGCCGGCAACGGCCAGCGGCTCATCACCATCCTCGACATTCCGGCCGAGACAAGGATTGGCGCGGCTGCGATCAAGGGCGGCGCGCTGGAAGTCAGCTTCGTGCCGGAAGGAAAAACCGTCAGTTTTCCCGCGCAATGGCTGATCGCCAATGCCTATGATCGAGACGAACTCCGCCAGCCCGGTTGGACGGGCGATATCATCCAGCGCTGGACCAAGGCGACGATGCAGAATTCGGTGCCGCGCGCCAGATACGCGGCGGCCTTTCACAGCCGCAGCGTCCTGCGCGAATGGCTTTCGGCGGTGAGGACCTATGGCTTTGCGGTGATGGACGGCCTGCCGGCTGAATCCGGTTCGCTGTGCAAGGTCTCCGACCTGTTCGGTTACATCAGGGAGACCAATTACGGACGCTGGTTCGAAGTGCGCGCCGAGGTCAACCCGAACAATCTCGCCTACACCAATCTCGGTCTTCAGGCGCATACCGACAATCCCTATCGCGATCCGGTGCCGACGCTGCAGATCCTGTCCTGCATCGAGAATACGGTGGAGGGTGGCGAGTCGAGCGTGGTCGACGGGTTTGCCGTTGCGGCTGCCTTCCAGGCCGAAAACCCCGAAGGCTTCCGGCTGCTGAGTTCCTGTCCGGCGCGTTTCGAATATGCCGGCTCGTCGGGCGTGCGGCTGCAGGCGAAGCGTCCGATGATCGAGCTCGGGCCGGATGGCGAACTGATCTGCATCCGCTTCAACAACCGCTCGCTGGCGCCTGTCGTCGACGTGCCGTTCGCCGATATGGACGCCTACTATACCGCCTATCGCCGGTTCGCCCAGCTGATCGAGGATCCCTCCTTCGAGGTGACGTTCAAGCTGGAAGCAGGACAGGCCTTCATCGTCGACAACACGCGGGTCATGCATGCCCGCAAGGCGTTTTCCGGCACCGGCAAGCGCTGGCTGCAGGGCTGCTACGCCGACAAGGACGGCCTGTTGTCGACGCTTGCCGCGATCGAGCACAGCTTCAAGGAGGCCGCGGAATGAGCGGCCAGGATCTGAACGCGGACAACATCGTCGAGTTCATCGCCGACATTTTTGAGCGCCGGGGTGCGGAATCCTATCTCGGCGAGCCGGTGACGATGTCCGAGCACATGCTGCAGGGGGCATGGCTGGCGGAGCAGGATGGCGCACCCGAGGTGCTGGTGGCCGCAGCGCTGCTGCACGACATCGGCCACTACACCAGCGAGTTCGGCACCTATTCGCCCGACGATGTCGAGGACAAGCATCACGACGAGGCCGGCGGCGAGGTGCTGGCGCCGTTCTTTCCCCCGGTCATCGTCGAGTGTGTGAGGCTGCATGTCGCGGCCAAGCGCTATCTCTGCGCCACCGACCCGACCTATTTCTCCAAGCTGTCGCCGGCTTCGGTCCATACGCTGTCGCTGCAGGGCGGCCCGATGAGCGCCGACGAGGTGGCCGACTTCCGCAAGAACCCTTTCCATGAGGAAGCGGTGCGGGTCCGCATCTGGGACGAGGGCGGCAAGGTCGCCAACATGCAGACGCGGGCGTTTCGCGACTACGTGCCGTTGCTGCAGCGCGTCGTGCGCGATTTCGCCAACCGCGCCTGACGGCGATTCATCACCAAGAGGGGACAGCCTATGTGTTTTTGCTTCGATGGTGAAAACGCCGTGGCTGCATTCCGACCGGAAAGCTGCCGCGAGCGCTTGCCTGACGCAAGCGCTCGCGCTGAACGACGGGTCAACAGTGAGCCAAGCCAGTTCGGCTCAGTTGGTTCGTGCGTGCCGGCCGATGCTGGCCACGTTCGCCATATTGCTGTCGGAATGGTTCAGGAGTATTAGCCACGCCCGAAATGCGGCCCTCTTTCATCCGCCGCACCCCGTATCGACCACACTCTTGAAGGAGGCATAATGAGAACTTGTTCACGCATTTCGCGCCTCCATGGCGGTCGGACCGATTGATCCGCGCCACAGCGGATTCCAATTTCCAGACGATCTGACGACCGCCAAGCGGCGATGCGTCGCGGCGGTCATTGTCCGACTGCATCGATGCCGCTGATATCAATGAGATGGTGGGAGCCGCGACGCTCCCGGCCGACGATGGCGGTTGCCCGAAGCCTTGAGATGCGTCTTTGCAACATTCTGTCATGCCGTTGTAAACATTGAAAGAATGGCTCTTGCTCCAAACTGTCTGTGAGCCTAGAGAGCCGCCCATTCCAACCCGTCATCCCCATAGGAGACCTGTCAAATGTCACGCCAACCCAGATCGACACATTCCGTGCCGGCGCTGGAATTGCGTGCGGCTGACAGGGTTCCAATCGGGAAGAACGGCCATGGCCAGGTCCATGATCCAGCGCAGGCAGGACGCCGAGCGCGAACGCACTGAAGCATATCAAGCATCGCTGCGGCGGGTTTCTCCAGCCTCGCGTTCCGCTCCGGATTTCGAGCGGGCGCTTGACGAGGTACGTCGCGGCTTTGCCGGCATGGCGATCCGCGACGGTGCGTTGTGGCGTCCGAAGCTGAAGACGCGCGACCCCGCGCGGCTGCGGCTGGCGGCTGCCCGCTACCTCTATGCGCGCTATCCGGTTTCGGCCGCGCTCGAGGCAATCTGGCTGGATAGGTCGGGGCTGGATGGCCAGGAGATTGCGCTTCGTCTGGCCTGGTATATCGCGGCTGCGGGCGGCAACTCGCTCTACAAGGCGGGCGCCAATGCGTGGCTGTCACGCAAGGAGGTGCATTGCTTCCTGAACCTCTCGGGCGATCTGACCTTCGACGAGGCGTTCTGGATGGCGATCATCCGGTCGTATACGGAGGATCTCGGGCTGGCGGCTCGAATTGCACGGACGAAAATCACGCGCACGCCACGCGGCGAGCTCGCCTTCTGGCGCGAGGTGGCGCGGTTCTTCTGCGGACAACCAACGTCCAGGGAAGAGATCGACGATCTGTGCGACTATGTTGGTGCGATGCATCAGCGTGATCGCGCCTACAGCCTGAAGGGACGCACGCTCGGCTCGCTGCGCAAGCAAATGTCGGAATGGCACCGCGACGTTGCCGCCATCGAGCGCATCGAGGCCATGCGTCGCCGCGTCGCCGGCCGGGTTTCGCCGGTGAAGGGCGCCTGGGATGGCTCACGGCTCGAGGACTGGGAATGGCAGCCGCCGGCCAAGGAGGCGAAGGCGCATGGTGAGCGCTTCTTCATTCGCCAACTAAGGACGGCCGAGGATCTGGTCGCCGAATCCAGGGCGATGCATCACTGCGTGTCGACATACGCCGGCAAATGCATTGCCGGCTACGCCTCGATCTGGGTGCTGCGGCGCAAGGCGCTCGGCAAGATCGAACGCTTGCTGACGATCGAGCTCGACCCGCGCCATCGGGCGGTGCAGGTGCGCGGTTTCGGCAACCGTCTGGCTATGCCCGACGAGTGCAAGATCCTCGAACGC
Organism: Mesorhizobium sp. AR02; assembly: GCF_024746835.1. Classification (NCBI taxonomy): domain Bacteria; kingdom Pseudomonadati; phylum Pseudomonadota; class Alphaproteobacteria; order Hyphomicrobiales; family Phyllobacteriaceae; genus Mesorhizobium; species Mesorhizobium sp. AR02. The sequence continues at coordinate 5,829,669 of NZ_CP080531.1, forward strand.
TGGGCCAAGGCGAAGGGTGTGACGCTGCGTGACTGAAACGAAACCCCGCGCGGCGACACGCCGCGCGGGGTCACACTTTTCTCACTGCCGATGGGGCATGGCAGGAGACCTCCAGAGCTAGCCGGCTATCCCTTGTGGTGCACCTTCTGCAGCCCGTAGACGGGCGTCGGCAGTCCGGCGTGCCTGGCCTTCAACTGCAGCGACAGGAACTGCGAATAGTGGCGTGACTGGTGCAGATTGCCGCCGTGGAACCACAACGCTTCCTGCTGCGTCGGCTTCCACATGTTGCGCAACTCGCCTTCCCAAGGGCCGGGATCCTTGGTGGTGTTCGAGCCGAGGCCCCAGCATTTGCCGACCTTGTCGGCGGTTTCGCGAGAGATCAGATCGGCGGCCCAGCCGTTCATAGAGCCGTAGCCGGTGGCGTAGACAATGAGGTCCGCAGGCAGTTCCGATCCGTCGCTGAGCAGAACCGAATGCTGCTTGATCTCTTCGACGTCGACGCCGCTTTTCAGCTTGATCGAACCATCGATGATCAACTGGGAGGCGCCGACGTCGATATAATAGCCGGAGCCGCGCCTGAGGTACTTCATGAACAGGCCGGACTCGTCGTCGCCCCAGTCGAGCATGAAACCGGCCTTTTCCAGGCCCTTGTAGAACGCCGCGTCGCGTTTCTTCATCTCGGCATAGGCCGGGATCTGAAACTCGTGCAGGATCTTGTAGGGCAGCGAAGCAAAAATCAGATCGGCCTTGGCCGTGGTGACGCCATTCTGCAGCGCCTGCTCCGAATAGAGCGAACCCAGCCCGATTTCCATCAACGTGTCGGATCTGGAGATATGGGTGCTCGATCGCTGCACCATGGTGACGTCGGCGCCGGCTTCCCAAAGTGCGGCTGCGATGTCATGGGCGGAATTGTTGGAACCGATGACAACGGCCTTTTTGCCGGCATAGGCGTCCGGGCCCGGATGCTTCGAGGAGTGGTGCTGGTCACCCTTGAAGTTTTCCATGCCCTTGAATTTCGGCAGATTGGCCTTGCCGGACTGTCCAGTCGCCAGCACCAGCTGCTTCGGCTTCAGCGTGATGTCCTTGCCGTCGCGATGGACGACGACGGTCCACTCCTTCTTCTTGTCGTCATAGGAGGCGCTCCTGGCCTCCGTCGACGACCAGTAGTTCAGCTCCATCACCTTGGTGTACATTTCCAGCCAGTCGCCGATCTTGTCCTTGGGCGAGAAGACCGGCCAGTTCTTCGGGAAATCGATATAGGGCAGGTGGTCGTACCAGACCGGATCGTGCAGGCAGAGTGACTTGTAGCGTTTGCGCCAGCTGTCGCCGGCCCGCTCGTTCTTCTCGACGATGATGGTCGGCACACCGAGCTGCCGCAGCCGAGCGCCGAGCGCAATGCCACCCTGGCCGCCGCCGATGATGAGCGTGTCGGGCTGCGTCTTGAAGCCGAGTTCGGCGGCTTCCTTCTCGCGCTCTTCCTTCCATGTCGGACGGTTCTTGCCCGAACCATGCTTGGCGCCCATCGGTCGCGCGAAGCCCGCCGGTTCCTCGTGGCCTTTCAATTCGACCATGGTGGTCAGCAGCGTCCAGATCTTGCCGTCCTTCAGCCTGACATGGCCAAAGCCGCGCGCCAGTTCGGTCTCGAAACTGATCCAGCCCTCGATCAGCCCGCCGCTCTCGGTCGCGTCCTCGCCCTTGGCGAGCGTCCAGTGCGACGGCTTTGTCTTCGCCAACTGGCTCTCCAGCATGTCGCGGACCTGGTCCTTGCCCTCCATGGTCTTGATGTTCCAGGTGAAGGTGACGAGGTCGCGCCAGTAGCAGTCGTCCTGAAAACAACCGACGGCCTTGTCGATGTCATTGGCGGCCAGGGCGGCGCCGAATTGGTCGAGCAGGTCGGACAGTTTCTTGCTTGGGGCCTTGTCGAGCATAAGTCTTCCTCCGTGAAATCCTGGCCGTCATGGTGGCTCCTCCCGACTTGCAAGCCGGACGGTCGAGTATCGGCAGAGAGGACGGCCTTCGTCACGCCCCACCATAGTTTCGCGTGGCTTCAAGGACTTATCCGGAAAATGCTGCTTGCGAGCCGGTCTGGGTTTGCGTGATGTAGGCAGGATGCAGTGTCCATCGCGAAATCGTGACGGCCATTTGTCGAATTGCGGAGCGCCTTCATCGCCGTCGCGATTTTTGCCGTTGACAGGGCGCCTTGCCCGCCCGTAGTGTCCGCGACCATGAAAAAGGCACTCATTCTCGTAGGAAGGCGCGTGGGCAAGGCGGTGTAACCGCCGGGCGAAAACCTCCCATGCGCAACACACAGGCTCCCTCGGGGGCCTTTTTTATTGCCTGAAACACGACTAAACGACCGATAACACCCAAGTGGCAACGCCCAAGTGGCGACAGTACGGGACCAGACCGATGAGCAACGGACAGAGTGAGCGGCGCGAAATGACGGGCGCCGAAATGGTGGTGCAGGCGCTGAAGGACAATGGCGTCAAGCATGTCTTCGGCTATCCGGGCGGCGCCGTTCTCCCGATCTATGACGAAATCTTCCAGCAGGACGAGGTCGAGCACATTCTCGTGCGCCATGAGCAGGGCGCGGGCCATGCCGCCGAAGGCTATGCACGCTCGACCGGCAAGGCCGGCGTCATGCTGGTGACATCAGGCCCCGGCGCCACCAATGCGGTGACGCCGCTGCAGGACGCGCTGATGGATTCGATCCCGCTGGTCTGCCTGACCGGGCAGGTTCCGACCTCGCTCATCGGCTCCGATGCGTTCCAGGAATGCGACACCGTCGGCATTACGCGGCCCTGCACCAAGCACAACTGGCTGGTGAAGGACGTCAACGAACTCGCCGCCACCATCCACGAAGCCTTCCATGTCGCGACGACCGGCCGTCCGGGTCCGGTGGTGGTCGACATTCCGAAGGATGTGCAGTTCGCCAAGGGATTCTACGTCCCGCCGCAGATCGCACCGCGGACCAGCTACCAGCCCAAGGTCCAGGGCGACCTGGAGAAGATCAAGGCCGCGGTCGAACTGATGGCCGGCGCCAAGAGGCCGATCATCTATTCGGGCGGCGGCGTCATCAATTCCGGCCCGGAAGCGAGCCATCTGCTGCGCGAACTGGTCGATCTCACCGGTTTCCCGATCACCTCGACGCTGATGGGGCTCGGCGCCTATCCGGCATCGGGCAAGAACTGGATGGGCATGCTGGGCATGCACGGCACCTACGAAGCCAACATGGCCATGCATGATTGCGACGTGATGATCTGCATCGGCGCGCGCTTCGACGACCGTATCACCGGCCGGCTCAGCGCGTTCTCGCCGAATTCGCGCAAGATCCACATCGACATCGATCCGTCGTCGATCAACAAGAACGTGCACACCGAGGTGCCGATCATCGGCGACGTCGGACGGGTGCTGGAGGACATGGTGCGGCTGTGGCGGGCAACCGCCAAGGCCGACAAGAAGGCGCTCTATCCCTGGTGGGAGCAGATCGCCAAATGGCGCGCGCGCGATTCACTCGCCTTCAAGATGAACAACGACGTGATCATGCCGCAATACGCCATCCAGCGGCTCTACGAACTGACCAAGGGCATGGACACCTACATCACCACCGAGGTCGGTCAGCACCAGATGTGGGCGGCGCAGCACTATCATTTCGAGAAGCCGAACCGCTGGATGACGTCTGGCGGGCTGGGCACGATGGGCTACGGCCTGCCGGCGGCACTCGGCGTGCAGATCGCGCATCCCGATGCGCTGGTCATCGACATCGCCGGCGATGCTTCGGTGCAGATGACGATGCAAGAGATGAGCGCGGCGGTGCAGCACAATGCACCGATCAAGATCTTCATCCTCAACAACCAGTATATGGGCATGGTGCGCCAGTGGCAGCAGCTGCTGCACGGCAACCGGCTGTCGCATTCCTATACCGAGGCGATGCCGGACTTCGTCAAGTTGGCGGAAGCCTATGGCGGTCATGGCATACGCTGCGAGAAGCCGGACGAGCTGGACGACGCCATCAAGGAGATGATCTCGGTGAAGAAGCCGGTGCTGTTCGATTGCCGCGTGGCGACGCTCGCCAACTGCTTCCCGATGATTCCGTCGGGCAAGGCGCACAACGAGATGCTGTTGCCGGACGAGGCTACGGACGAGGCCGTGGCGAATGCCATCGACGCCAAGGGCAGGGAACTGGTGTAATCGACGAGCGAGGCAGGGCTTGTCGAAAGAAGCCGTGCGCAAACAAATAATTAGATCAAGAATTTGAGATCCATGTCATGAACGCACAGCACCTTCAACCCACCGGCTCCGCCTACTTCATCGCCAAGGAAACGGAACGGCCGGAAAACCACACGCTTTCCGTGCTGGTCGACAACGAACCGGGCGTGCTTGCCCGGGTCATCGGCCTGTTTTCCGGCCGCGGCTACAACATTGAGAGCCTGACCGTCTCCGAGACCGAGCACGAGAAGCATCTGTCGCGCATCACCATCGTGACGCGCGGCACGCCGCATGTGCTGGTGCAGATCAAGCATCAGCTCGAGCGCATCGTGCCGGTCCACCGCGTGGTCGATCTCACCGTGCGTTCGCACGAATTCGGCCAGGAGCGGCCGCTGGAGCGGGAACTGGCGCTGGTCAAGGTTGCCGGCACCGGCGAGGCTCGCGTCGAGGCGCTGCGGCTGGCCGACGCCTTCCGCGCCAGCGTCATCGACGCCAACACCGAGCATTTCATCTTCGAGATCACCGGCAAGGGCACCAAGATCGACCAGTTCATCGCCATCATGAAGCCGCTTGGCCTGATCGAAATCTGCCGCACCGGCGTGGCGGCTTTGAACCGCGGCCCGCAGGCGATGTAGGCATTCATACGAAGTTCAAGTTCTGCATTCAAAGCTGGGCAGGTGGTCCGAAAAGTGGTGGCACATGACTCCGCGAAAAGAACTGGTGTTCCATGTGTTTCTCTATGCCATCATCGCATTCTCGATCTGGATGCTTGCCCATGCTTGGGTGACAATGACAATCCTAGTTGGACGAACCCGTGAATGGGTCGCGTATGCGGATGATCCAGTCACATTCTGGAACTGGGTCTTCTTCAACGTCCTATCCATTCTCCTCTTTGGTTGGCTTCTTTGGGCGCTGAAGTATCGCCGTCGAGACTGATCTCTCGAATTTATCCGGTCAGACGCCCCCCGGATATCAGTTGCTGGATTTTGTCGGCTTGGCGTCGAGTTTGCCGGTGGCCAGCTCCTTGCTTTCCCGTTTGATCGGGCGTGAGACCGGGCAGACGTCCTGAACGAAGCCGTTCAGCGTATTCACCAGATTGTTCTGGACCAGCGAGTAGTGGATGAACTGTCCCTGCCGCTCCCTGGCGATGAGGCCGGCCGTCTCCAGAATGTTCAGATGTTGTGAGATCGACGGCTTCGACATGTCGAAGCGCGCCGCGATCTCGCCCGCCGTCAGCGAGGAATGGGCAAGATAGGCGAGGATTCTGCGCCGGGGTGCGGAGGACAGCGCCTCGAAGACGCGCTGGATCGCGCCGCTGGCGCCGATGCCGGCTTCAGCCTCCGATGGCTGTTCTGCTTCCTCGACCACTGCGCGTACCTCGTAATCGCAGGCGCCATCGAGACGCCTGCCAGCATTTTCCGGTCATCATTTAGACTATTGCCTAAATACCTAATCCGGCATAATAGATGATTAGCTTATAGCCTAAATATGGCGCGAGGCGCCAAAAGGCAAGGCTGTGGTTCGGAAAATGTTCATGCGAGGAGGGGTTCCCGATGAAGACCATATCCACGGGCAGGATGATTTCTCGACAAGACAGCGACGCGCGGGATGGCAGGGTTGTCTGGGTGCCAGCCAAGTCGATGTGGGTCGGCGCGATGACGGTTATTGCCACCGTGTTCGGTCCGCTCACCTTCAACTGGAGCGCCTTTGCCCTGTTCGTCGCGATGACGGCGGTGACGATCTGCGCCGGGCATTCGGTCGGCATGCATCGGCTGCTCATCCATCGCTCGTTCAAGGTTCATATCTGGATCGAACACGCGCTGGTCTATCTCGGCGTGCTGGTCGGCATGGCTGGCCCGTTCGGCATGATCCATGCGCACGATATCCGCGACTGGGCACAGCGCCAGACGGCCTGCCACGATCTGCATGCCCATCGCCGCTCCTTTTTCATCGATGCCTTCTGGCAGATGCATTGCGCCGTCGCCTTGCGCAATCCGCCTGATTTCGTCATCGAGCCGTCGATCAGGAATGACCGGTTCTACAAATTCCTCGAGCGCACGTGGATGTTGCAGCAACTGCCATGGGCCGTCGTATTCCTGCTGGTTGGCGGCTGGAGCTGGGTGGTCTGGGGCACTGCGGTGCGCGTTTCGGTATCCCTCACCGGACACTGGCTGGTCGGGCATTTCGCGCATCGGGGCGGCGACCAGGGATGGTGCGTCGATGGCGTGGCGGTGCAGGGCTACAATCTGCCACGTTTCGGATTGGTGACGTTCGGCGAGAGTTTTCACGGCAATCATCACGCATTCCCCGAATCCGCCAGGCTCGGCCTCGAACGCGGGCAGATCGACCTCGGCTGGGTCCTGATCCGGGTTCTTGCCGGCCTCGGTCTCGCGCACAGCGTTAAACTTCCGGAGAACACTCCGAGACGGAAGGGCTTGCGCCGCCTGCGCGGCGGGCAGTCGACCATGCCCGCTGTGAACGGCCGGTTGCCGGCGCCGTCTAACGGCAGATGACGGCATGCCGATTTCGGCGAGGTGAACTCACGATCAATGCGGCCGACGGCCGCTGGACCAAAGGATTGCGGTTGCGTCCGACACGGCGCTTATCTAAGTCAGTATTGCTGACCTTGTTGGGGCCCGATGTCGCTCGACGCATTCCTTGCACTGCTCGTTTATGCCTTCGTGACCTCGATCACGCCGGGGCCGAACAACCTCATGCTGCTGGCCTCCAGCGTCAATTTCGGCATCGCCAGGACGGTGCCGCACATGCTGGGCATCAGCATCGGCTTTCTCGTCCTGTTGCTCGCTGTCGGCTTCGGGCTTGGCGCGGTGCTGACGGCGTTTCCGGCATTGCACAACGCTCTCAAGATCGCCGGTGCCGCCTATCTGCTCTATCTCGCCTGGAAGGTCGCCATGTCGCGCTCGTTGAGTGGCAAGGGTGCGGTGGAAGCGCGGCCGATGCGCTTCATCGACGCGGCGGCATTCCAGTGGGTCAATCCCAAGGCCTGGGTGATGGCAATCACCGCCATGGCTGTCTATACGAACCCCGATCACCCATTCATCTCGGTGGCGCTGATCTCGATCGCTTTCGCCGTCGTCAACCTGCCGAGCGTTTCGATATGGGCCGGATTCGGCACCGCGCTGCGCGGCTTCCTGTCGGATCCGGTGCGGCTGAAATGGTTCAACATCGCCATGGGCGTGCTGCTGGCGGCGACGCTGTGGCCGATGCTGAAATAGGGTTCCCCGACGGTTCGACGGCCTTCGGCCGACGGCCATGACGGACTGCACAGTCATTGTGCAGTGCACATTAAATCTTCGTAATGCCGTGTTTTGGCCCTTTTCCGACAAACGCCTGTCCTATCTATTCGGCTAAATCGCGGCAATCAGCCGTGAGTTGCGCTAGAATACGACCACCTGGCTATGGCGTGTCGGACGGTGAGGCCTTTGTCGATGCGTGGAAAAGTCATTCTTTCATTGCTTGCCGTCGCCTGTGCTGGCGCGGCCTGGCTCTACCTTTCGCCCGACACGCTGGGCAAGGTTCAGCAGATCATCGGCGTAAAGCAGGTCGCGACCTCGGACAAAGCGGCAACCGACAAGCAGGCAGCAGGGGGGCAGGCAGCAGGAGGGCAGGCAGCCGGGGGCAAGCCGGGAACCGGTGGCAGTGGCGCCCGTTCGGCCTCGATCGTTTCGGCGGCGGCAACGACGGCCGACTTCCCGATCCGGCGTTATGCCATTGGTTTCGTCTCCTCTCCGGCCGTGGTCAACATCAATGGGCGGGTCTCCAGTCAGATCGTGTCGATCGACGTCAAGGACGGCCGGATGGTGAAGGCCGGCGACGTTCTGTTCCGGCTCGATGATCGCGCGCTCAAGGCGCAACTCGCCAAGGACCAGGCCACACTCGCCAAGGACCAGGCGCTGCTTGCCAGTTCGAATTCCGATCTTCAGCGCGCCAAGGACCTTGTCGCCAAGCAGGCCGGTACGCAGCAGACCTACGACCAGGCGGTAGCCGCGCAGAAGGCGGCGGCCGCGACCGTCGATGCCGACAAGGCGACGATCGACGCCGACAATGTCCAGCTTGGCTTTGCCACGATCACCGCGCCAATTTCCGGCAGGCTTGGCGCTGTCAGCGTTGCCGTCGGTGATCTCGTCACCACCAGCAATGGCAACAGCAGCACCTCGACGCCGCTGGTGACCATCACCGAGATGGACCCGTTACAGGTCAACTTCAATCTGCCGGAGAGCAACCTTGCACTGCTGCACAAGGCGCTTGCCAATCCGCAGCAAGGGGCAGTGACCCTGACCAAGGACGGCGACCCGACGCCGATCGGCAAGGGGACGCTCGATTTCGTCGATTCCAGCGTCGACACCGCGTCGGGCACCATCGCCACGCGTGCGAGCATACCGAATGCGGACCTTTCGCTGTGGCCCGGCCAGTATGTGAATGTCATCCTTGACGCCGGCATCATGCCGCAGATGACCTCCGTTCCCACTGTCGCGGTGCAGCCCAGTCAGAACGGCCCGTTTGTCTATGTGGTCAAGCCGGACAATACGGTCGAGATGCGGCCGGTGCAGGTGGCGCTGACCGAAGGCCAAAACAGCGCCATCAGCCAGGGCGTGAAAGCCGGTGAGAAAGTGGTCACGGAAGGCCAGACGAGGCTGAAGAATGGCGCCGCCGTGCACGAGGGCACCGCGGCAGCCGCACCCAAGGTGGCCGAGGCGACCAACACGGGCGAGGCGGCCCAATGATCTCCGAATTCTGCATCCGCAGACCCGTCGCCACCCTTCTGATGTCGTTCGCCCTCGTTCTGGGCGGGCTTTTTGCCTACAAGTTCCTGCCGGTGGCGGCGCTGCCCAGCGCCGAATTCCCGGTGGTCAACGTCTCGGCTTCACTGCCGGGCGCCTCGCCGGAAACCATGGCGACATCGGTGGCGACGCCGCTGATCAAGCAGTTCGCCACCATCGCCGGCATCGATTCCATCTCGACCACGAACTCGCTCGGCCAGACCTCGATCGCCATCCAGTTCGTGCTCAACCGGAACATCGATGCGGCGGCGGCCGACGTGCAGGCGGCAATCGCGCGCACGCAGAAGTCGCTGCCGCCGCAGATGACGTCGCCGCCGAGCTACCGCAAGGTCAATCCTGCCGACGCGCCGATCCTTTTGATGTCGCTGGTCAGCGACACGGTTCCGCTGACAGATCTTGATGCCTTCGCCGAAAACGTCATCTCGCCGTCGCTGTCGACCATCGACGGGGTGGCCCAGGTCTCGATCTTCGGCCAGCAGAAATATGCCGTGCGCATCCAGATTGATCCGACAGCGCTTGCCGCGCGCGGCATCTCGATCGATCAGCTGCAGGCGGCGGTCGCCTCGGCCAACAGCAACACGCCGCTCGGCGTGCTGCAGAACAACAAGCAGCAGCTCACCATCACCGCCAACACCCAGCTCGGCAACGCTGCCGGCTTCTCCAACCTCATCATCGCCACCAAGAACGGTCATCCGGTGCGGCTGGGCGAGGTGACCCGCGTCGTCGACTCGGTGCAGACGACGACGACGGCGAGCTGGTACGATGGTACCCGGGCGATCATCATGGCGGTGCAGCGCCAGCCCGATGCCAACACGGTCGACGTCGTCGACAAGGTGAAGGCGATGCTGCCGTCCTTCCAGGACCAGATGCCGGCCGCCGCCCAGATCAAGCTGCTCAACGACCGTTCGACCTCCATCCGCCAGGCCGTCAACGACGTGCAGTTCACGCTGCTGTTGACCATCGCGCTGGTGGTGATGGTGATCTTCGTGTTCCTGCGCCGGGTGACGGCGACCATCATCCCGGCCGTGGCGGTGCCGATCTCGTTGATCGCCACGCTCGGCGCCATGTTCCTGTTCGGCTTTTCCATCGACAACATATCGCTGATGGGCCTGACGCTTGCGGTCGGCCTCGTCGTTGACGATGCCATCGTCATGCTCGAAAACATCTTCCGCCACATGGAAGAGGATGGGCTGTCGGCGTTCGATGCATCGCTGAAAGGTGCGCGCGAAATCGGCTTCACCATCATCTCGATCTCGATCTCGCTGGTGGCCGTGTTCATCCCCGTGCTTCTGATGGGCGGCGTCATCGGGCGCATCTTCAACGAGTTCGCCGTCGTGGTGACGGTCGCCATCCTGGCGTCGATGTTCGTGTCGCTGACGCTGACGCCGATGCTGTGCTCGCGACTGCTGTCGGTCACCAAGGCCGATCGCGACAAGCACGGTCCTGGCCACAAGCAGGATCTCGTCACACGCGGCTACGACCGGGTTCTGACATTCTGCCTGCGGCACACCTTCCTGGTGTTCCTGGTCTTTGTCGGCACCGCGGCGGCGTCGGTGTGGCTGATCCAGGCCTCGCCGAAGGGCTTCTTCCCGCAGGAGGATATCAGCCAGATCTCGGTGACGACGATTGCGCGCCAGGACATTTCTTTTGACGCCATGGTGAAGCTGCAGGGGCAGGTGGCAAGCGTCTTTTCCCATTCGCCCTATGTTTCGCATGTGGCATGGTCGGCAGGCAGCGGCAACAATGCACTGAACCAGGGCCAGCTCTATGTGCAGTTGAAGGACAAGAGCCAGCGACCCGACATCGAGAAGGTGCAGGCTGACCTGCGCAAGCAATTGGCTGGCGTGGCGGGCATCGAGACCTACATGCAGCCGGTGCAGAACCTGCGGCTCGGTTCGCGCTCGTCGGCCAGCGCTTACCAGCTCGTCGTGCAGGGCCTCGATACCGGCCTGACCGACCAGTGGGCGCAGAAACTGAATGACGCGATGGCGGCCGACCATACGACCTTCACCGACGTCACCAGCGACCTGCAGAACAATGCGCTGCAGGCATCGCTGGTCATTGATCGCGACAAGGCTGCCCAACTCGGCATCGATACCGACACGCTGCGCTCCGCCCTCTATGGCGGCTTCGGCACCGACCAGGTTTCGACGATCTTCGGTTCGGCCGACAGCTACGAGGTCATCACCGAACTCGATCCCAAGATCGAATGGTCGCCCGAGCGGATGCTCGCCATCCAGATGCGGACGGCGAGCGGCAGTCTGGTTCCGCTTGGCGCCTTTGCCCGGGTCGACCGCACGGCCGGTGCCTTGACGGTCAACCAGCTCGGCCAGCTTCCGGCCGTGACCATCTCCTATAATCTGCCGCAAGGCGTGGCGCTGGGCGACAGCGTGACCCGCATCAACGCGCTCAAAGAGCAGATCGGCATGCCGACGGCGATCTCGACCACCTTTGCCGGCACGGCCAAGACCTTCCAGGATTCGCTGGCCAATCAGGGCCTGCTGGTCGGTGGCGCGATCCTGACCATCTATATCGTGCTCGGCATTCTGTATGAGAGTTTCATCCACCCGCTCACAATCCTCACCGGCCTGCCGTCGGCGGTGCTGGGTGCTGTCGTTGCCTTGCGCTTCGCCGGCATGGACCTGTCGGTCATCGCGGTGATCGGCATTCTGATGCTGATCGGCATCGTCAAGAAGAACGGCATCATGATGGTCGACGTCGCGCTTGAATTGCGACGAGAAGGTATGTCCGCCAAGGACTCCATCCACAAGGCCTGCCTGATGCGTTTCAGGCCGATCATGATGACGACGCTGGCGGCACTGATGGGCACATTCCCGATCGCGCTCGGCACCGGCGCCAGCGCCGAATTGCGCCAGCCGCTGGGCGTTGCCGTTGTCGGCGGCCTGCTCGCCTCGCAGGCGCTGACCCTGTTCGTGACGCCGGTGATCTACGTCTACATGGAGAATTTCTCGGGCTGGCTGGTCGGGCTGTGGTCGAAGGGCAAGGCCAAACCGCAGACGATCGAAGAGAGTGGCGACCAGCCTTCGCTGTTCGGCACCAATGACGACATCCCGGCAGAGGCGCAAAAGACAGCAGCTGAATGACAGGCTGACACGGCAAGGATAGAAGCTGGCCCAAGCCGTTGTGCTTGCGGCCGGCGGACTGGAAACGTAATTTGCGGCCATGTCACATGATCATGACCACGACAACGAACTCGATCCGTTTGCCGCCCGCGTGCGGGCGCTGGAAACCATCCTGACCCGCAAGGGGCTGATCGATCCGGCGGCAATCGACGTCATCGTCGATACCTACGAGACCAAGATCGGCCCGCGCAACGGCGCCAGGGTGGTGGCCAAGGCTTGGAGCGATCCTGCCTATGCGGACTGGCTCAAGCACGATGCGACGGCGGCGATCGAATCGCTGAGCTATACCGGCCGCCAGGGCGAGCACATGCAGGCGGTGTTCAACACAGGGGATACCCACAACCTCGTCGTCTGCACGCTGTGCTCCTGCTATCCATGGTCGGTGCTCGGCCTGCCGCCGGTCTGGTACAAGGCGCCGCCCTATCGGTCGCGGGCGGTGATCGATCCGCGCGGCGTGCTCGAGGAATTCGGGCTGGCGCTGCCGGCCGATACAAAAATCCGCGTCTGGGATTCCACGGCGGAACTGCGCTATCTCGTCGTGCCGATGCGGCCGGACGGCACCGAAGGCTGGAGCGAGGAGCGACTGGCCGAGCTTGTAAGCCGCGATGCCATGATCGGCACGGCGCTGGCCCAAGAACCGGAATAAAGGGGGAGCCGGCGTGAACGGGCCGCAGGATCTCGGCGGACAGATGGGGTTCGGGTCGGTCGCGCCCGAACAGGATGAACCCTATTTCCACGCTGCCTGGGAGAGGCGGGCGCTCGGCGTGACGCTCTGCGCCGGTGGCATGGGCGCCTGGAATATCGATGAGAGCCGGCACGCGCGGGAATCACTGCATCCGGCCGACTATTATTCCTCCAGCTATTATCAGATCTGGATCAAGGCGCTGGAGACCCTGCTCAAGCGCCATGGTTTCGTCAGTGAGCGCGATCTCGAGGCCGGCGAGGCGATCGATGCGGCGGCGACCCCGAAACGGGTGCTGAAGGCGGAAAACGTCCCGGCCGTTCTGGCCAAGGGCGGTCCTTGCGACCGGCCGATGACGGAACCGGCGCGGTTCAAGGCCGGTGATTCCGTGCGGACCAAAAACTTCAACCCGACCGGCCATACAAGGCTGCCACGCTACGCGCGCGGCAAGCGGGGCAGGATCGAGGCAGTGCATGACGGCTTCGTCTTTCCCGACAGCAACGCGCATGGGCAAGGCGAGAACCCGCAATGGGTTTATACGGTGGTTTTCGACGGCACGGAGATCTGGGGCGAGGGCGCCGATCCGACGCTGACCGTGTCGATCGATGCCTGGGAGAGCTATCTTGAGCCGGCCTGACGGGACCGCCGCCGATTTGCCCGCGAGCCTCGATGCGCCTGTCTTCGCCGAGCCCTGGCAGGCCGAGGCGTTCGCCATGACGGTGGCGCTGCACGACAACGGTCTGTTCTCGTGGAGCGAGTGGGCGGATGCCCTGTCGGCGGAGGTGAAGAAGCCGGGTGCGGCAGCCGACGGTCATGACTATTACGAGCATTGGCTGGCGGCGCTGGAAGGGCTGCTTGCCTCAAAGGGGCTGGCCGCCAAGCCCGATGTCGATGCGATGGCGCAGGCCTGGGAGCGCGCCGCGCATGCCACGCCGCATGGCAGGCCGATCCTGCTCGAGAACGATCCGGAGTTCCAATCCGCCTGATCAGGCGGATATCTTTCGGACCGTTCAATCCTCCCCCCCACAACGACAATCATCTCCCTCGAAAAAGCCGCCCTCTGCCCAAGAGAGAATAAATGTACCTGTCGGAAATTCTCTCGATCGGCGCGGCCCTGTGCATCGCCACGAGCGGCATGCTGGCCGGTGAACTGGTCGGCCGCATCGACGCCTTGACCCTGACCCGGCTGCAAACGCTCGCGGTGACTGTTGCGACTGCCATCGCGGCCACGGTGCTGGGCGGCTGGGCCGGGCTGCTGCCGTGGCAGATGGGTTATCTTGCCGCCTCCGGCGTGTTCGGGATATTCATTGCCTCATCGGCCTATATTTCGTCGATATTCGCACTCGGCCCGCGCCTGGCGTTGCTGGTGTTCTCGCTGACGTCTCCCTTTGCCCTGATCATGGGCTATGTTTTCCTGGGCGAGACGGTCGGTCCGCTCAAACTGGCTGGCGTGGCGCTGGTCATCGCCGGCATTGTGCTTGCCATCCTGTTCGGGCGCCCCGCCAAGGTTCAACCGGAAGGCATCTTCCCGACACCGCCCATCGAAACGCAGGTGCTGCCGGCAAAACAGATGACCTTGCCTGTTGGTCTCGCCTTTGGATTGGTAGCGGCCCTGGGGCAGGCGGCTGGCGCCCTGGTGGCGCGCCCGGTCATGGCATCGGGCGTCAATCCGTTCACGGCGATGGCGATCCGTACCGGTGTGTCGGCGGTTCTCTTCCTGTTACTGGCGCTGGTTCCCTTGCGCCGCGTTGCCAGGCGCCGCCGGCCGTCGGCGCGAACGCTGGGCATCGGCATTTGCGGCGCGTTGATCGGCACCGGCATGGGCATGTCGCTCATCATGGCCGCGCTGGCCGGCGGAAAGGTCGGCATCGTCTCGACATTGTCGTCCCTGTCGCCAGTGCTGGTGTTGCCGATGGTGTGGCTGCGCAGCGGCTACAGGCCGCCGGCACCGGCCTGGGCCGGGGCAGTGCTCGCCTTCGCCGGCACGGCCTTGATTGCGCTCGGCTGACAAGAGCGATCAACCGGGCGCCTGCCTTTGTTCTCTTTACGTTCTACTATGCGCCTGATAGCCTGAACCGTCGGCGGCGCTCGGTGCGTCACTGGCGGCAGTCGATAGGCGACTGTCTTGTCTTTCGCTTGCGAATCCGGTCTGTCGCACTGATGGAATTCTCTCCCCAACAGGACGAGGCGCTGCAAGCGGTCGCCCGCTGGCTGCAGGCCGGCCAGCCGCAGCTGTTCCGGCTGTTCGGCTATGCCGGCACCGGCAAGACGACGCTGGCGCGCTATTTTGCCGACCATGTCGACGGTCAGGTGCAGTTCGCCGCCTTCACCGGCAAGGCAGCACAAGTGCTGCGCTCCAAGGGGGCGGTCAATGCCCGCACCATCCATTCGCTGATCTACAGGCCCAAGGGCGAGGAATCGGTCGAGGACGAGGTGACCGGCAAGACTTCGATGTCGCCGACCTTTTCGCTCAACCGGCAGAGCCCGATCTCGCGTGCGAAACTGGTCGTTATCGACGAATGCTCGATGGTCGATGAGCAGCTCGGCCGCGACCTGATGAGTTTCGGCACGCCGATCCTGGTGCTGGGCGATCCCGGCCAGTTGCCGCCAATTTCGGGCGGCGGCTTCTTCACCGATCACGAACCAGATTTCCTGCTCACTGAAATCCACCGGCAGGCACGTGACAATCCGATCCTGCGGCTGGCGCTCGATGTGCGCGAAGGCCGCGAATTCATGCGCGGCGACTATGGCACGGCGCAGGTGATCGGCAAGGAAGACGTCACCCAGGAGCTGGTGCTGAAGGCGGATCAGGTGCTGGTCGGCACCAACCGCACGCGCCGCCGCTACAACCAGCGCCTGCGCGAGCTCAAAGGCTTCAACGCCGACTATCCGCAGGCCGGTGACAAGCTCGTCTGTCTGCGCAACGATCCAGCCAAGGGACTGCTCAACGGCTCGCTGTGGAAAGTGATGACCTCGTCGCGCGAGACGGTGAAGCCCGGCATCAATCTTCTGGTATCGCCGGAAGAGGACGATCCGGACCGCGGCGTCGCCAAGATCAAGCTGCTCAAGGCGGCGTTCGAGGATCCGGATGCCGATATCCCGTGGCAGCAGAAGAAGCGCTTCGACGATTTCGACTATGGCTATGCGTTGACCGTGCACAAGGCGCAGGGTTCGCAGTGGAACGAGATCGTGCTGTTCGACGAAAGCTGGGCCTTCAAGGAAACCCGCCAGCGCTGGCTCTATACCGCGATCACGCGGGCCGCTGAACGGCTGACGATCGTCAGATAAGGCATGGCGGCCAAGGGGGCCGTCATGGCGTGCCAAGCGGCTGGACACCGAGCCATTTCCAGGCCTCGGCTTCATCCGTGGCCTTGAAATGCCTGAATTCGATGGGCGACGACGCAGGCAAAGCGTGCCGTGCGTCCGGCGTCCAGTCCGGCGAGCCGATCGCCGCGCAACGGCCTATATGCTCCAGTGCGTGGACGGCACCCTGTTTGAGGGTTTCGTCGGAGATGTCGGCCCAGTCGACGCCATCGTGATCGACCATGCGCACGGCCACGTCGATTCGCTGGTGGAGCGCGTAGGCCGCCTCCAGCAGGCCGAACAGGTTTTCGGCATCGGCCGCCGAGACATGGCCGACCACATCGATGGCGAACAGGTCGTCGCGACCGGTGTCGATGCGACGGATCGCCGGCACGGATTGCAGGAAATTCACGGCTGGTGCCTCCTTTTGCGGAATAGCGTTGGTCTTCTGGAACACCCGAAACCCCTATCTGTTCCCGTCAAAGACGCTATAGATGCCCGGTCTCAAGCGCGCCGCGACTGAACGGTGGTGCGCCTTAACCGCCTGATTTCACGGACGCCAGCCCATGCCCGCAAAGCTTTCCGTCAACCTCAACGCCATCGCCATGCTGCGCAACCGCCGCGACCTGCCCTGGCCCAGCGTGATCGGTGTCGGCCGGCTTGCCCTTGCCGCCGGAGCGCATGGGCTGACTGTCCACCCGCGTCCCGACGAGCGTCACACAAGGCATTCCGACTTGCCGCAGATCAGGGCGCTGATCGACGATGAGTTCCCGCAGGCAGAGTTCAACATCGAGGGTTACCCAAGCGAGGATTTCCTGGCGCTTGTGGAAAAGCATCAGCCCGAACAGGTGACGCTGGTTCCCGATGATCCGGCACAGGCAACCTCCGACCATGGCTGGAACTTCGTCGCCGATGCGGCGTTCCTGACACCGATCGTCAAACGTCTGAAGAAGGGCGGTTTCAGGGTGTCGCTGTTTTCCGATGCCGATCCCGCCGGCATGACGGCCGCGCGCGATACGGGGGCCGACCGGATCGAACTCTATACCGGCCCTTATGGCAGCTACCATTCCGATCCCGCAAAGGCGGCCAAGGAGCTGGAAAGATTGGGGAAAACAGCCGATGCGGCATTTGCCGCCGGCCTCCAGGTCAATGCCGGGCACGATCTGACGGTGGGCAATCTGCCCGCCCTGGCGAAGCGCATCCCGGCATTGGCCGAAGTGTCAATCGGACATGGGTTGACAGCCGACGCGTTGGAGTATGGCATGGCCGGCACGGTGGGTCGGTTTCTCAGAGCCTGCGGCTGGTAGGGGTAGAGCTTCGCCTTGCAGGTATGGCAGCCATAGCGTGCAATTGACTTCGCATCGTAGCATGCGTGAAGCACCGCGCGCTTGTCGGGGAGTGGTCTATGGACCTTGCCAGTCGCGGTAGCGAGGCCGAAACCGTCGAGCCATCGAGCCATTCCGGGGCCGAACAGCACAGCACCAAGGTTCTGATGCTGGGTGCGCTCGGCGTCGTCTATGGCGATATCGGCACCAGTCCGATCTACGCCTTCCGTGAGGCGCTTCACGCTTCGCCCGGTATCGCTACGCGCGCTCACGTGCTTGGCGTGCTGTCGCTGATCGTCTGGGCGCTGACGATCATCGTGACCATAAAATATGTCGCCTTCGTGCTTCGGGCCGACAACAAGGGCGAAGGCGGCACGTTGTCGCTGATGTCGCTGGCGCGCAGCGCCTATCCCAAAGGCGCGCGACTCATCCTGGCGATCGGCCTTTGCGGCGCGGCGTTGTTTTTCGGCGATTCGATCATAACGCCGGCCATCTCCGTGCTGTCGGCGGTCGAAGGCCTGAGGGTGGTGACGCCGACACTGGACGCTTACGTCGTGCCGATCACGCTGCTCATCCTGGCCATCCTGTTCTCAGTGCAACGCTTCGGCACGGGAAAGGTGGCTGCGGTCTTCGGGCCGGTGACCGCGCTGTGGTTCCTGGCCATCGGCGCAGCGGGGCTTTATCACCTGATGGACGATCCATCGATCCTGCTGGCTATCAATCCGTATCACGCGGTCGCTTATCTCGTCAGCACACCCACGGCCGCCTTTGTCACTGTCGGCGCGGTGTTCCTGGCTGTCACTGGTGCCGAGGCGCTTTATGTCGATCTTGGCCATTTTGGACGCAAGCCCATCGTGTTGGCTTGGTTTTCCGTGGTTTTCCCCTGCCTGCTGCTCAACTATTTCGGGCAGGGTGCCTTTGTGCTGGCCAATGACGGGAGGCCGACCAATCCATTCTTCCAGATGCTGCCTGACTGGGCGCTGATGCCGATGGTGGGACTGGCGACGGCCGCGACCGTCATCGCCAGCCAGGCAGTCATCTCTGGTGCTTTTTCGCTGACCCGCCAGGCGGTGCAGCTCAACCTTCTGCCACGCATCGAGGTTCAGCATACGTCCGAGATGCAACACGGCCAGATCTACATGCCCCGCGTCAACCTGCTCATCGCCCTGGGGGTGATGCTGCTGGTCGTCGGTTTCGGCAGCTCGAGTTCGCTGGCTTCCGCCTATGGCATCTCGGTGACCGGCGAAATGCTGATGACGACGATCCTGCTGTTCGTTGTCATGCGCAAGCTGTGGAAATGGACACTCGCGGTCGCCCTGCCGCTGACCTTGCTGTTCGGTATCATCGACAGCGGCTTCTTCCTGGCAAACATCGTGAAGATCTTCGAAGGCGGCTGGGTATCGATCACGGTTGCCTGCCTGATGGGGCTGATCATGTGGACCTGGATATGCGGCACGCGCTATCTGTTCGACAAAACCCGCCGCAACGAGATCCCGCTCGATTTCCTCGCCGCCAATCTCTTGAAGAAGAAGCCGCACCTGGTGTCGGGCACCGCGGTGTTCCTGACCAGCGATCCGCTCAGCGCGCCGACAGCACTCATGCACAGCCTGAAGCATTACAAAGTGCTGCATGAGCAGAACGTCATTCTTTCGGTGGTGACGGCGCCGCAGCCGGTGGTGCCGGACAGCGACCGGGTCAAGATGGAGACGGTCAACGAGCTGTTCATGCGGGTGACGCTGACCTTCGGCTACATGGAACAGCCCAACATTCCGCGCGCGCTGGCGATCTGTCGCAAGCAGGGCTGGAAGTTCGACATCATGACGACGTCGTTCTTCCTGTCGCGGCGCTCGCTCAAGGCCTCGCCCAATTCCGGCATGCCGGTGTGGCAGGACCGGCTGTTCATCGGCCTGGCGCGCACCGCGGCCGATGCGACCGAATATTTCCAGATCCCGACCGGACGTGTCGTGGAAATCGGCACGCAAGTTGCTATCTAAGGCAGACAGGGCAGGTCTTATGGGCGCCCGTTATGCTTCCCGCAGCCGCGAATTCAGCCCGCGACCATTGGATTACAGGCCATTTCCCAAGGAGCCTAGCGTTGCCGGCATGGGAGCCGTCACGCGACGGCACTTGATATTGCATTGCAGCAAGCGTAGAGCACCGCGCGCTTATCGGAGTGTCGTCCATGGCCCTTGCCAATGCTGGTAGTGAGGCAGAACCCGTCGAACAGTCGAGCCATCCGGAGATCGAACAGCATAGCACCAAGGTGCTGATGCTGGGCGCGCTCGGCGTGGTCTATGGCGATATCGGCACCAGCCCGATCTATGCCTTTCGCGAAGCGCTGGTGGCGTCGTCCCACGGCACCGTTGCTGATCGCGGCGATATTCTCGGTGTGCTGTCGCTGATCATCTGGTCGCTGACGATTACGGTTACGATAAAATACATCATGTTCGTGCTGCGCGCCGACAACCGCGGCGAGGGCGGCGTGCTGTCGCTGATGGCGCTGGCACGCGGCAGTTTCCCGAAGCGCTCGGCGGTGATTCTGGGTATCGGTATCGTCGGCGCCTCGCTGTTTTTCGGCGATGCGGTCATCACACCGGCGATTTCGGTGCTTTCGGCGGTCGAGGGCATGAACGTCGTTACGCCTGCTTTCCAGCCTTATGTGGTGCCGCTGACCCTGGTCATCCTCGCCATGGTGTTCGCGGTGCAGCGCTTTGGCACGGGCGGGGTGGGATTGGTGTTCGGCCCGGTGACCGCGGTCTGGTTCCTGGCCATCGGCCTTTCCGGCCTGAAACATATCATCAACGATCCGGAAATCCTGCTGGCGATCAGCCCGCACTATATCGTCGCCTTCCTGATCCATTCGCCGGACGTGGCCTTCGTCACGGTCGGCGCTGTCTTCCTGGCCGTAACCGGTGCGGAAGCGCTCTATGCCGATCTCGGTCATTTCGGCCGCAAGCCGATCGTACTTGCCTGGCTGGCGATCGTTTTTCCCTGCCTGCTGCTCAATTATGCCGGGCAGGGCGCCTTCGTGCTGGCCAAGAATGGCATCGTCGGCCATCCGTTCTTCGAGATGAACGAGGGTTGGGCGCTGATCCCGATGGTCGTGCTGGCGACCGCCGCGACGGTCATCGCCAGCCAGGCGGTGATTTCGGGTGCCTTCTCGCTGACCAGGCAGGCGGTGCAGCTCAACATGCTGCCGCGGCTCGAAATCCTGCATACGTCGGAAAGACAGTCCGGCCAGATCTACATGCCGCGTGTCAACCTGTTGCTGGCGCTGGTGGTGATGATGCTGGTGGTCGGCTTTGGCGAGTCCAGCAAGCTCGCCTCGGCCTACGGCATCTCGGTGACCGGCAACATGCTGGTGACGACGGTGCTGCTCTATGTCGTGATGACCCGCATCTGGAAATGGAAGCTGAGGGTGGCGATCCCACTGACCGCACTGTTTGCCTTCATCGACGTCGGCTTCTTTGCGTCCAACATCGTCAAGGTGTTCGAAGGTGGCTGGGCTTCGCTTGCTGTGGCCTTCACGATCGTGCTGGGCATGTGGACCTGGGTGCGTGGCAGCCGCTATCTGTTCGAAAAGACCCGTCGCAACGAGATCCCGCTCGATTTCCTCGCCGGCAATCTGCTGAAGAAAAAGCCGCAGCTGGTGTCTGGCACTGCTGTCTTTCTAACAAGCGACCCCTTGAGCGCCCCAACCGCGCTGATGCACAGCCTGAAGCACTACAAGGTGCTGCATGAGCAGAACGTCATCCTTTCGGTGGTGACCGCGCCGCAGCCGGTGGTGCCCGACAGCGAACGGGTCAAGATGGAGACGGTCAACGAGCTGTTCATGCGGGTGACGCTGACCTTCGGCTACATGGAACAGCCCAACATTCCGCGTGCGCTGGCAATCTGCCGCAAGCAGGGCTGGAAGTTCGACATCATGACGACGTCGTTCTTCCTGTCGCGGCGCTCGCTCAAGGCCTCGCCGAATTCGGGCATGCCGGTGTGGCAGGACAAGCTGTTCATCGGCCTGGCACGCACGGCGGCGGACGCGACCGAATATTTCCAGATTCCGACCGGACGTGTGGTAGAAATCGGCACTCAGGTGGCGATCTGATCGGCTTGATCGCCTCGGCCTAACAGGAGGCGGCCATGAGCGGCGAATTGGTGCTTGTCACCGGCGGATCTGGCTTCCTCGGCGCCCACTGTATCGTTGCACTGCTGAAGGCGGGCTACCGCGTGCGCACGACGGTGCGCTCCGCCAAACGTGAAGCCGATGTGCTGGCCATGCTGAAGGCAGACGGCGTCGAACCGGGCGACCGGCTATCCTTTGCGATCGCCGACCTCATGAGCGACGCAGGCTGGCCGCAAGCGGTCGCCGGCTGTGACTATGTCCTGCATGTCGCTTCGCCATTTCCGCTCGGCGTGCCGAAGCATGAGGACGACCTGATCATCCCGGCTCGCGAAGGCGCGCTGCGGGTGCTGCGGGCCGCACGAGACGCCAACGTCAAACGCGTCGTGCTGACCTCGTCCTTCGCGGCAGTAGGTTACGGCAAGATGCCGCCTGATGGCCGGCCGTTCACCGAGGAGAGCTGGACCGATCCGACGGGCAAGGTCAGCGCCTATGTGAAGTCGAAGACGCTTGCCGAGCGCGCGGCCTGGGACTTCATCGCCGCCGAGGGTGGCAGGCTGGAATTGGCGGTCGTCAATCCGGTCGGCATTTTCGGGCCGGTGCTCGGGTCCGACCATTCGACCTCCACCGAATTTGTCCAGCGCATGATGAACGGTGCCATGCCGGGGCTGCCGCGCCTGTCCTTCGGCGTCGTCGACGCACGCGACGTTGCCGACCTGCATGTGCGTGCCATGACCAATCCAGCCGCCAGCGGCGAGCGCTTCCTGGCTGTATCAGGTGATTTCATGACCGTGCGGGAGATCGCGCAGACCTTGAAGACGCGGCTCGGCGATGCGGCGGCACGCGTCAAGACGCGTGAGCTTCCCGATTGGCTGGTGCGGATCGTCGGATTGTTCAACCCGGAAGCCGCGCAACTCGCGACGGAGCTGGGCAAGGTCAAGAATGCCACCAACGCCAAGGCGGTGCGCCTGCTCGGCTGGGCGCCGCGCTCGCGCGAGGACGCGCTGGCTGCCACCGGCGAGAGCCTGGTCCGGCTCGGGCTGCTCAAGAAGTAGCGTGGCGGGAGGGAGACCTCCCGCCACGCGGGTCTCAACCAGCCAGTGCGGCTTTGTTGGCCTCGAGGAACTGCTTCAGCGTTTGCGGCTTCCTGCCGGAAAGCGTTTCGACCGCGTCGGTCACCATGGCGATGCGGCCGGACCGCGTGTTGGCGTCGAAGGAAACGATGACGCGAGCGAACTCCTCGGGAAGGCCAGCCGCCTTCACACCTTCGGTCAGGGCTTCGTCGGGTAGCTGAATGACTTCCAGCGGCTTGCCGGTGACTTCGCTCACAAGGGCGGCGATTTCGGCAGTCGTATACGCTTGTGGGCCAGTCAGGGTGTACGTCTTGCTGTCGGTCGAGCCGGAAGCGAGGCCTGCGGCGATCGCCGCGGCCATGTCGTCGCGTGCACCATGGGCGATGCGGCCGTCGCCCGCGGAGGTGTACCATTGTCCCGAGGCAATGGCGTGCGGCAGCGCCATGAACAGGTTCTCCTGGTACCAGCCGTTGCGGAAGATCGTATAGGCAAGGCCGCTGGCCTTGATCGCCTGCTCCGTGCCGTAGTGGTCGCCGGCAAACAGCACTGGCGAAACCGGCTCCGGATTGGGCATCGAGGTGTAGAGCAGATGTGAAACGCCTGCCTTCTTCGCAGCGGCCACCGCCGCCTCGTGCTGCTTCAGACGCCTGCCGGTTTTGAGATCGAGATCGCTGGTCGAAATGATCAGCACCCTGTCGGCGCCCTTGAATGCGGTTTCCAGCGAGGCCGCGTCGTTGAAGTCGGCGGCCCTGACAACGACGCCGCACGCTGCCAGATCGGCCACGCTTTCAGGATTGCGGGTGGTGGCGATGATCTTTGCCGGCGGAACTTTGTGCGTGTCCAGGAGATAGCGGATGACGCCGCGGCCAAGCTGGCCGGCAGCACCGGTGACAAGGAGGGTTTCGGTCATGGGGAGGTCCTGATTTTGCGCCAGCATGGCGGGTGCTCTTAATGGTCTCAAAAAGAGACCAGCACTAAAATAGGAATTGACCCGGTGCCGTAAAGAAGGCAGTTTTTCGGGAGGTAGGCACACGCAGGGAACCAGCCATGGACAGCCGGATCGTCAATCTGAGATCCAAACTCGACGTCTACAAAGCCATGACCGGCGGCGGAAACCTTGCCGATTGCCCGGTCCGCGAGGTCATCCAGGGGCTCAATGGCAAATGGAGCTCGCTGTTGATGGCGGCGCTGGCCGAGCAGCCCTATCGCTTCGGCGAATTGCGGCGGCTGGTTCCCGATATTTCGCAGCGCATGCTGACCCAGACGCTCTACGATCTGCAGCGCGACGGCTATGTGCATCGCGAAGTGTTCCCGACCAAGCCGCCGAGCGTCGAATACAGTCTGACCGATCTCGGGCGCTCGATGTTCGGCGCCCTGCAGCATCTGCTCCAATGGGCCGAACTCAACCACGATGCTGTGCGTGAGGCACGTGCCGGTTTCGACGCAACACAGGCTTGAGCGGCCCGGTAGCGTTCCGCGCGGCGACTTGATTTCATCAGGCGGCTGAAGGATTGTCCCGGCCAGTTCGGCTTGGGGGCATCGGCATTTCCTACGATATCGCAATTGCAGGCGCCGGTCCGGCGGGGCTGGCCATGGCGCTCTATCTCAAGCGTGCCGGGCACAGGGTCACCATCTTCGAGCGCTTCGAGGAGCCGAAGCCCGTCGGCTCCGGGCTGATCCTGCAGCCGACCGGCTTGACGGTTCTGGCCGATCTCGGCCTGCTCGACGACATACTGGCGCTCGGCGCCCGCATCGATCGGCTGCATGGCGCCGATGCCTCGACCGGGCGCACCGTGCTCGACGTTCGCTACGACGCCCAGCGCGGCCGCCGTTTCGGCCTGGCGGTGCATCGCCAGGCCCTGTTCGGCGTGCTTTTTCGCGCCGCCCGGCGCGAGGCCATCACCATCGAGACCGGCGTCGAGATCGAGGCTGTGGAGGCCGGCGAACGGGCGACGCTGATCTGTGGCAATGGACGAAGGGCAGGGCCATTCGATCTGGTCGTCGACGCCAGCGGTGCGCGCTCGAAACTGCGGCAGTGCGTGGGCAATGCGGGAGCGCCACTGCCACTCACCTATGGCGCGTTCTGGGCATCGCTCGACTGGCGCGGCGAGGGCTTTGACGAATACGCGCTCTTGCAGCGCTACGACAAGGCCAGCGTGATGATCGGCGTGCTGCCGATCGGCCGGCCGGAACCCGGAGCCAAAAAGATGGCGGCCTTCTTCTGGAGCCTGAAGCCGGCCGATGCCGACGCGGTGCGCGAGCGTGGCCTAGATGCCTGGAAAGAGCGGGTGGTGCGGCTGTGGCCGCAGAGCGAGGCGTTCACCCGCCAGATCGACAGTTTCGAGCAGCTGTCGCTGGCCCGCTACGGCCACCATACGATGAAGCTTCCGGTTGGCCGGAGATTGGCCGTCATCGGCGATGCCGCGCATTCGACCAGCCCGCAGCTCGGGCAAGGGGCCAACATGGCGCTGCTCGACGCGGCGGCGCTCAGCCATGCGTTGGCGCGCATGCAGAGCATCGAGGCAGCGCTCGAAACCTATGCCAAGGCGCGGCGCTGGCATGTGCGCGTCTTCCAGGCACTGTCGCTAGCGTTCACGCCGTTCTACCAGTCGGATTCGGTGGCGCTGCCCTTTATCCGCGACAGGCTGGTGGCGACCATCGCGAAAATCCCGCCGGCACCGCAGCTTCTCGCCTCGATGGTCGCCGGCACGGTGATCGATCCCTTCAGGCGGGCAGGGCTGAGGGAGACGAACTGGCCGAGGATGGATTTCCGAGACGGACGGATCGCGGGCCCATAATTGGCTCAGCCGCTGTGCAAGACTATTGCTGAGGCACAACTGTTGGAACTGAACTCCAAAATATTGGGTGTGCAGGCAGGAGTTGACCACCGTTTTTTTGCACGAGTGTCAGCATCGAGTTGACGATCTCGTGCGCCGGCGTGCTTAGAAAGTTGCACTGTATCTGAGCTTCGCCGACCTTGCGCCGTCGCAACAACGGGTAGCCAAGCCGGATGGATCTGGGCAGGAGAGCAGGCTCCCGCACCTGCAAGGACACTCCCCAATAGCCGGCCCGGGCCATTATTGGTTTGGCGCTCAAGACATCAGTCCATTTTCACCGACAGGCCAGAGCGATTGTCGAACAAGCCATCCCTATCGACAATCAAGGCTGGTTTGCCGAGACGCGCGTCTAAGAAGGCAAATGCCGCTGCCGCAGACAGAAATGGTGCCCAATAGAGCCCGAATAGTTGGAACAGCGCTATCGCCACCTTGTCAAAGAGAGTCCGATTGATTTCCGGATGACGGACCAAGAAAGCCTCATGGTTTTTCAAATGCTACATGTTCTCCAACAAGAAATCCCGCCGGCGCCGCAGTTCCTCGCCTCGATGGTCGCCGGCACGGTGATCGATCCGTTCAGGCGGGCAGGGCTTAGGGAGGCGCAGTGGGATTTCGGACAAGATCCGGGTCATGATACGACTGCATCATAGAGTTTTCGCCTAGGCCGATCCGTATGCATGTCATGTTCAGGGTGCGAAAATCGCAGCATCTGATACGCATCGTTGCGTCTGTCCTGGTGATGCTGGCGGCGGCGTTGCCTCTACCTCAGGCACAAGCCCAGACGTCTGACCAGCCCAGTCAGCAGGCGGCTGCCAATGAACAGGCGCTGAAAGCCCGTATCGACGCGGCCTATAAGCTGATGATGGACGCAGGGCACTTCGATGAAGGCTATGCGCAATTGCGCGCAGTGCTGCTCGATGCCGCCAGAAGCGACCTCTACGAATTCACCGTGGAGAGTTACTCGAACGCCGGCGCGACTTTTCTCAACAACCAGATTCTCGACGACGCCGAGGAGATTTTTGCCGAAGGTCTGAAAACCCGGGCGATGCAGCAGGATGTCGAGAAGCGGGCCGACTTTTATCTCAACTACGCAATGCTGAAACAGGCCGAGAAGGACTATAAGGGCTTCGTTTCCATGTGCGCGACAGCTACCAATCTATACGCCCATTACCATGGCAAAGAATCCCAGGAACTCCTGTATGCCAACGATGTGTTGGCGACCGGGGTCGCCGCATTCGGTCAGATCGCTTCAGCCATCAATATCGAACAGCGCAATCTGAAGCTGGCCGAGCAGGTAGCCGGTACCGATGATCGTTTCATCTGGAAGCTGCAGAACAATCTGGCCGACATGCTGCGCCAGATGGGGGCTCCGACACGTGCCTTGCAATACGATCTGGCCGTGCTGGAGAAGCGGATCGGCTACTACGGCCCCAATCACTTCAACGTTTTGGTCAGCGCCAACAACACGGCGCAGGACTATCTGAACCTTGGCAAATACGACGAGGCCTTGCGCCACTTCCAGCAGGACCGGGACATTGCCGTCGTTCTCAAGCAGGAAGGCAATCTGGTCGAACAGGCCGACGCATGGCTGCTCTACACCAGGGTGCTCTCTGGTGCGCAGCCGCTCGACCAGCCGACGCTGGCACGGCTGCAACAACTGACCACCGACCCGAACTATCCCGAAATACTGGCAATCAACATCGCCAACCTGCTCGCCGCGCATTTCATCGCAGTGGGTGACACGGACAACAGTATGAGCCAACTTGAGCGAGCCCACGGCATCGCCGAAGCGACATACGGGGTGGTGCATCCGCTGACCTTTGCCGCGCGGCAGGCTATGGCCAATCTCAAGGCGAAGACGAATCCGGAGGCGGCGGCTGCCGATTTCGCGGCTCTCGACGAGGACATGCTGCGTTGGAATTGGTTTCAGGTGAGCACAGCCGGCAACCCAATCGTGGCCGAGGCCAGCCGCGCCCTGGCCGACGACATGCTGTACGACTATGCGCGCCTCGCAAAAAACAACGCATCGGTGGTGCCGGCGTTTGCAGAAGCCGTGCGCCGCTGGCCGACGCTTGAAAACGAGAAACGCGATCTGTTGCGCAGGCTGTCCCGTTTGATCGATCCGAACGATTTGGAGACACGGCATTTGATCGAGACCGGGATCCAGCTGTCCCTGGCCTATCAGGAGGCGGCTTCCAGCGGTGACAGTTCCGATGATCCGGGAGCGGTGCAGCCCGAACAGGTTGAGGCGGCGTACCAGAAGGCCATCGCCAAAGTCATGGCCAAGTACAGTTTCAGCCAGAGCCTGGTGGACAAACCCCTTCCGTCGGCCGACACCCTGCTGAAGCCAAACGAGGCGCTGATCGACTACTTCATCACCGCAAGTGGCGGGCGGATCGCGAGAGTGACGATCCGCTGGCAGATGAGCGCCTCTATGCGATCGTCACACGCAAGGACCAGCAGCCGCGCCTCTACGATCTCGGTGATCCGCGCCGGCTCATCCCGGCCGCCCGCGAAACACGCACGGCAAACCTGAGGTGGACGCGTTCCGCGCAGGAACGCGGTGCCGTGACATTGATCGATCTGAACGCCACATTCATCGGGCTTTATGCCGGCCTGATCGCACCGTTGGAAGCGTCGCTTGGTGGCGCCGATACGCTTTTCGTGGTGCCGGACGAAAAGCTGTTTTCCGTGCCGTTCCCCCTGCTGCAGGACGGCAAGGGCGCGTCGCTCGACGACCGCTTCGTCGTGCGCATGCTGACGAGGCCGGAATCGCTGTTGAATGCTGGCGTCGATCAGAGTTTTCCCAAGACCGGTAAAGCCCTGCTGGCCGGCGGCCTGGACTATGCGCGAGGGTCCGAAAAGGGGGCGGAGCCATTACCGGGCACCCGCAAGGAGGTCGACGCGATCGCCTCGATACTGCGCGGCGATGACTATTCGGTCGAAATGCTTACCGGAACGGCGGCGAGCGAGCGGACGCTGCGCCAGGATATGGAGCAGGCGACGGTTGCGCATCTGGCCACTCATGGCGCCTACCGTGATGAGAAAGAGGGTGGTGTGGGCGCCATGAATGCGCTTTGGCAGAGCCAGGTCGTGCTGTCGCAGTCGGGAGACCGGCAGTCGATGAAACGTGACGATGATGACGGCCGGCTCTATGGCATGGAGTTGATGAGCTGGGATCTGTCGGGCCTCGACCTGCTTGTCTTGTCCGCCTGTGAGACAGCCCGTGGCCAGGAGACATTCGTCGGCGGCTTGCGCGGGCTGCCGACGGCAATCGACATTGCCGGCGCCAAACGCTCGCTGCTGACGCTATGGCCAGTGGACGACGCCGGAACCGCTGCGTTCATGGTCGGGTTCTGCCGCCATCTCGCCGCCGGACAGACTTATCCGGAAGCGCTGCGCCAGACCCGCCGCGATGCCCGCGACGGCAAGATATCAGGCGCCCAAGACCCGCGGGTCTGGGCCGCCTTTGTCATGTTCGAGAACTGAGGCTGCCCGAAGCGCATACTCGCTCATGATCCGTGCGTTCAAGCCGATCGTGCCAACGCAAATGGTCTGGCCGGATCGCTTCGGCGGATGAGGCTCGACAGAAACGATCCCTTTGCCTGCAGGAAAGCATGCAGGCGCTGCGGATAGTCTGCCGCTACCGCGTGCCTGATCGACGGACGATCACTCAACGCTTGCCGCCAGGCCTGGACGCGCAGCTTGGTGTCCAGGATGCCGAAATCGCCGATCTGGTCGAATGCGTCGAGATATCGGAAAACAGGCCCGTAGACCGCATCGACGAGCGAGAAGCTCTCGCCGGCGAACCATGGGCCGGTGCCATCAGCCAGTTCGGCCTCAAGGCGATCAAACATGGCCGCCAGCGCGCCGGACTCGGCAAGAAATCCAGCCTCGTTCGGCGCTGAATAGAACCGGCCGATGGCGTTGAGGGTGGCCGAGCCGAATTCGATCCAGGCACGATGCCGGGCGCGGGTACAGGGATCAATCGGGTGAAGGGGATTGGCCTGTGTCTCTTCGAGGAATTCGAGGATGACAGCGGATTCGAAGATCACTGTTTCCTCACCATCTCGCTGCACGCGTAACAGCGGTACCTTGCCGAGCGGCGAAATGGCCTTGAACCAGTCCGGCTTGTCGGCGAGGTCGATGTCGACGCGTTCGAACGGCACGCCCTTTTCGGTCAGTGAGATCGCGGCGCGCTGGACATAGGGGCAGAGAGGGTGGCTGACGAGGATGAGCTTGTCGGTCATCTCATTCTCCCCAGACATAGTTCAATGCGCCGTCATCGACGCGCGTCGACAGGAACATCAGGCGGGAGTTCTTGGGCGCGGGACCGTCGAGGCGATCGCCTGATGCCATGTCGAAGGCGGCACCGTGCCATTGACAGACCAGCCTGCCGTCCCTGCAGTCGAGCGGTCCGCCGAAATGCAGGCAGACATTGGCGGGCGGCGCGGATGCGCTCGCCGCTGCGCCAGACATGGACCTCACGGCCGAAGAAAGGGGCGATCAGGCTGCCCGTTTGCGGGATGTCGGCAACCTTGCAGATTTCGTGTTTCATGGATTTGCCTTTCGATATCGATGCAATTGCATCTATGTAGATGCATACGCATTGATCGTCAAGCTTGATGCATCTGCATCTATCGCCTAGGGTAGGCCATGACCGAGAGAGCCACGCCTTCGCCGGAAGCCATCAAGACCTGGGCTCGCCTGATGCGGGTTTCGCGCCAGCTGGTGGAGAGTGCCGAAGACGCGCTAAAGCAGGGCGGCCTGCCGCCGCTTGCCTGGTACGACGTGCTGCACGAGCTTGCCGAGGCGGGCGAGGGCGGCTTGCGGCCGTTTCAATTGATCGAGCGCACTCTGTTTGCGCAGTACAACATTTCGCGGCTGCTGGCCCGGCTCGAGGCTGAAGGGCTGGTGGAGAAGCTGCCGGTGGCAGACGACGGTCGCGGCCAGACCATCCGCATCACGGCCATAGGGCGTGAGACGCGCCGCCGGATGTGGGCCGTCTACGGACGGTCGATCGCCGAACTGGTCGGCGCCAGGCTCTCGCCGGACGAGCTGAACACGGTGTCGGCGCTGCTTGGCCGGCTGCGCCATCCGCCAGCCGGAGATTGAACTTGGCCTGGCAAGATCGGAGCGATGTCAGGCCAGATGGCTGCCCCAGAAAAAGGCCACCGTCGCCAGCACGCCGAAGGCCACGCGAACCAGGTGCAGATTGCCCCATTTGACGATCAGCAGCCTAGCTTGCGGATTGTCAGCGCCGGCATCCATTGCTTCCAGCACCCTGTTGGTCGGCATCATCACGATTATCGTCCACGGCCAGGGCAAGATGATCAGCACCGCCCCGACAAGAAAAGCAAGACCGCCGCTCAACCACCAGGCAATCAGGCCAAGAACGCAGGCGACGATGGCAATCGATGCCTGCATGGCGGCGCCACGCTTGTAGGAAGGTTGCCATTCCCGCAGCAGCGCCCTGTCATCAAGGCCAAGCCGTGCCGGCTGCTCGGCGACGCTGACATAGATCGCGGCGCCGGCGAACACGGCGGCTATGGTCAAGGCAAGCAATCCGATGAGCATCTTTCTTCCCCCTGCAAGGTGGCTGACATCGAAGCCGTCCAGAGAGAAATAGGGCTTGCAAGGTTCGGCGCAATACGCCATAGAGGTGCCGAACCGTAACGTACGGTACGGCTTGCCGAAAATAACTGGCTTGCCTGTCCGTGAGGGAAGAGCGTGTTGCACATCGTGCCCGATATCGACACCAGCGAGACGCTGACGGAGCGGCAGAAGGCCGTTCTGGACGCGGCGTTGCGGCTGTTGGTCGAGGAGGGCGATCAGCTGACCATGACCGCCGTGGCCAGGCGGGCCAGCTGTTCCAAGGAAACGCTCTACAAATGGTTTGGCGACCGCGACGGGCTGTTGACGGCAACCGTGCAGTGGCAGGCCTCCAAGGTTCGGGTGGCGCCCGTCGACGGCAAGGGCCTCGACCTTGCCTCGCTGACGGCAAGCCTCGAGCGTTTTGCTTCCGACTGGCTGAAGGTCATCTCCAGCGACACCTCGATCGCGCTCAACCGGGTGGCGGTCGGCCATGCCAGCTCGGGCAAGGATAATCTTGGCGCCGTCGTGCTGGAGAATGGCCGCTTCGCGCTGGCCAAGCGCTTGAAGCCGGTGCTCGAGGCCGGGCGCCAGGCCGGGCTCCTGGAATTTACGGATGCCGAGACGGCGTTCCGTAGCTTTTTCGGGCTGGTCGCCCGCGACGTGCAGATACGTCTGCTGTTGGGCGACCGGCTGGAATTGACTGAGGCGACGATCGGCG
Source organism: Mesorhizobium sp. AR02 (assembly GCF_024746835.1). Lineage (NCBI taxonomy): Bacteria > Pseudomonadati > Pseudomonadota > Alphaproteobacteria > Hyphomicrobiales > Phyllobacteriaceae > Mesorhizobium > Mesorhizobium sp. AR02. The sequence continues at coordinate 5,861,470 of NZ_CP080531.1, forward strand.
GCGATGCCGTCCGGGCGACGCAACAGTTTCTCGCTCTTTTCGGAGCAAAAACCGGGCCGCAAGGCCTCTGATCTCAAGAAACGGGAAGGAAGTAAAAATGCGCGTCTATTACGATCGTGATGCCGATCTCAACCTGATCAAGGGCAAGAAGGTCGCCATCATCGGCTATGGCAGCCAGGGCCGGGCGCATGCGCTCAACCTCAAGGATTCCGGCGCCAAGGAGATCGCCATCGGCCTCAAGGCCGGCTCGGCGACCGCCAAGAAGGTCGAGGCCGACGGGCTCAAAGTGATGAGCGTCGCGGACGCTGCCAAATGGGCCGACCTGATGATGATGGCGACGCCCGATGAGCTGCAGGCCGACATCTACAAGAACGAGATCGCGCCGAACATCCGCGACGGTGCTGCGATCGCCTTCGCGCACGGCCTCAACGTGCATTTCGGCCTGATCGAGCCGAAGTCGACCGTCGACGTCGTCATGATCGCGCCGAAGGGCCCTGGCCACACCGTGCGCGGCGAATATCAGAAGGGCGGCGGCGTGCCGTGCCTGGTCGCCGTCAACCAGGACGCTTCGGGCAACGCGCTTGATCTCGCGCTGTCCTACGCCTGCGGCGTCGGCGGCGGCCGTTCGGGCATCATCGAGACTAATTTCCGCGAGGAATGCGAAACCGATCTGTTCGGCGAGCAGGTCGTGCTGTGCGGCGGCCTGGTGGAACTGATCCGCGCCGGCTTCGAGACGCTGGTGGAAGCCGGCTACGCTCCGGAAATGGCCTATTTCGAGTGTCTGCATGAGGTCAAGCTGATCGTCGACCTGATCTATGAAGGCGGCATCGCCAACATGAACTACTCGATCTCGAACACCGCCGAATGGGGCGAATATGTCTCGGGCCCGCGCATCATCACCGCCGAGACCAAGGCCGAGATGAAGCGCGTGCTGAAGGACATCCAGACGGGAAAATTCACCTCGGAATGGATGCAGGAATACCGCGCCGGCCTGTCGCGCTTCAAGGGCATCCGCCGCATGAACGACAGCCACCAGATCGAAGAGGTTGGTGCTAAACTCCGCGCGATGATGCCGTGGATTTCCAAGAACAAGCTGGTCGACAAGGCCAAGAACTGAGCGAAGTTCGCGGACCTTTCCCTACATGCAAAAGGGCGGCGAGTGCCGCCCTTTTCATTTCTGGTCGCCGCGCCGTGCTTCAGGCGCTCGATCCGCCCGGCTCGCCATCGTCATCCAGCAAATCCATCAGTTTCTGCATTTCCACGGTCAGTTGCTGGTGCATTTCGAACAGCTGCTGGTGCCACTGCCGCGCCTGCTCGACGGTCGGCATCTCCTTCACCTTGACGATCTGGTTGACGACGAACTGCCGCCCGTTCCACTGCTTTTCGACTGTCACGAATGGGTTGCTGTATTTCTTTTCGACGGCTTGTTTGCCTGTCGACGTAATCAGGGTGATGTTGTTGCCGACGCTGACCAGCCTGGAATCATAGTCGAGCGCCTTGGCCACGCCGTCATCGATCTGCTTCAGCAACACGTCGGCGACCTGGACGATTTCAGCCCATTTCTCGGGCGTCGGATCGGCTTCATATTCGTCCATCAGGGGAAACAAACGACCGCCCTTGAGGTCGAGCGTCTTGTTGACCTCCGCAACAACATCGCCCAGTTGTTTTTTCAGATCCTTGCGGCCTGCCAGCCAATCCTCGGTCACGCATTGGTCCTTGTAAGGCCTCGTGCCGCTGGCACAGCCGCCGAATATCCAGACCGGATGCAGGGCAAGCACCGCCGCCACGCTGGCGGCCGCGACAAAGGGGATCCACTTCAGCGGCAGCCGCAGCAGATTGAACCATGCAGGGGTTCCGCCACCTTGCGTGTCCACATCCGAGAACGTCACCTTCTCGCCGCGAACCAGGGGGATCCAGTTGGCCTTGACGAATTCGTTGGTGAAGTACTCGCTGTGCGTGATGTCGTGGAAGCGGTCGCGGACATTGAACGTTCCGAAACCGTAGGTGCCGGTGGCGCCGTAACCCCAGGTGCCGGACTGCGCCAGCACCGGCCAGATGTCGCGCGTTCCGCATTCATTGATGATGGCGTTGCGCTTCTCCGGGCCGCGTATCTGGTCTTCGACAGCGCGCCAATCTCCCGGAACCACCGAGCCACACAGGATGATCCTATCGAAGCGGAAGTAGGGGTTCTGCAGGATCACCCGGGTCAGCGCATAGGTGCCATAGCTGTGCGCAAAGACGATCAGCGGCCCGTCGCCATAGTGCTTGCTGACCCCCTCGATCTGCTGGCGCAGCTTCTCGATCGGGCCTGCCCGGCAGATGCCAAACGGACACCAGAACCGCAGCAGGTCGAAATAGCCGTATTTGATCGGAATGACGGTGGCGGACGTTTCGCTCTCGATGACCGAGGCGATCCGGTTCTGCCACCATGCGGCGGTCCTGATGCCATGAATGAGGATCACGACGGGCGGTTCTGGCATTTCAGCTTACCCCCTCAAGCCGCAAAGTCTTGCGGGGGGCATAATAGTAGGGGCGGCAACAAAAGTTAAGTGATCCAGCCGTTGCGCTAACTCCTGTATCGTTGAGGACTTTTCAGTGGCAACACCAAAAGAAACGGCGCCGCATCGCGGCGCCGTTTATCATGTTCTTTCCGGTCGGCTCAGCTATAGGGCGACCAGCATTGCTGGCGTGGACCGTTATAGGGCTGGAACGTGTTGTCCCAGGCGCGATACGACCTGTACCTGTTATAGCACCACTGCACATGGGCGTTGGAAAGCCGCCCGGCGCGATAGTAGCGGCGCGGCGGCGGCGCATAGTAATCGTAATTGTTGTAGTTGTTGTACATGCTGCCAAGGCCGAGCCCCAGGCCAAGGCCAAGGATCGCGGCACCCGCACCGTCATCGTAGTAGCCGCCGTGATAGTGGCGGCGGCCATGGCGCCAGCGCCAGTCGTCTCCGCCGTTCCAGTTGCCACGGTCCCAATTGCCGCGGTTCCAGTTGCGACGCCCGTCATGGCGGCGCCATCTCCAGTCGTTGTTCCAGTTGTTGTTGAACTCCCGGTTGTTGCCGCCCGCCCAGCCCTCGCGAACCGGCGTGACCGTAGGTGCTGCGGTGCTAGTGGGAATCGACAGGTCCGGCTGCAGGATCGGTCCGGCGGCGGACGGTGCCGTGATGCCGGAGACAATGCCGAGCGCTATCAGCCCGGATTTGATGGTGGAAGAAAAGAGCGAATTCATTGCACTCTCCAAGAGATACAGGCCCCACGCCTACCCTGAGAATAGGGCCACTGTGGATCTTTGCGTCTGAACGGCGGATGAACGGAAAGGTTCCATCAACCATGACGCGAATGCCTCCAGGCCCAAGCGATCTTGGCTTGTGGCCCTGCGATCTTGTTTTCTCCAGCGCTTGCGGGCAAAGGTCAGGGCATGTCGCTGCGCCTTGCAACCTTCAATGTCGAGAACCTGATGAACAGGTTCGATTTTTCCGGCTATCGCAACCAGCTCAACGAGGATCGGACGCTGGCGCTGTTCGATATCCAGAGCGAGGCCGAGTACAAGATGCTGGAGCAGGCCCGCGCCATCGCCCAGTCCGACGACACGCGCCAGCTGACGGCGCTGGCGATCGCCGCTACCCGTGCCGACATCATCTGCATGCAGGAGGTCGACAACATCGAGGCGTTGAAGGCCTTCGAATATGGCTATCTGTTCAAGATGGTGGGGCAGGGCTACCGCCAGAAATACACCACGTCAGGCAATGATTCGCGCGGCATCGATGTCGCGGTGATGATGCGCAACGAGACCGCGCAGGGACAGCCGATCGAATTCGTGCGCATGACCAGCCACGCCTATGTCACCTACGAGCAGTTCGGGCTGCACACGCCGGAACTGGCGGCCCTCGGCAACCAGGCCAATGAACGCGTCTTCCGGCGCGATTGCCTGGAGGTCGACATCACCGTCGGCGGCGTGCCGCTGACGCTCTATCTCGTGCACTTCAAGTCCATGGGCTCGCCGCGCAACGGGCTCGACGGACGCGAGGCGACGATGCCGGTGCGCATTGCCGAGGCGCTGGCCGTTCGCCGCATCATCGAGGAGCGCTTCGGTGGGGATCATGCCGCCGACAAGCGCTGGGCGATCTGCGGTGACATGAACGATTACCGCCAGCGCGTTAAGATCGCCGGCGATGATGTGGACGCCTACCGTTTCGAGGTGGTCGATGAGAGCCAGTCCTGCATCGACGTGCTGACGGCTGGCGGCTTCTGCGAGAATGTCGTCGAGCGGCGGCCGGAAATGAACCGCTGGACCTTCTATCACACACGCGGGCCCGAAGAGCGGCATCTCTGCCAACTCGACTATATTCTGCTCTCCAAGGGACTGGCGGCGAAGAATGCTACTGCCATTCCCGACATCATCCGCAAAGGCCAGCCCTGGCGCACGATCTTTCCGGCGGGCCAGGAGGTCGAGCGTTTTCCGCGCGCCGGCTGGGACCGGCCGAAGGCGTCGGACCATTGCCCGGTGGTGATCACACTCAACATGGTTTGATAGGCATGAGTTTCGACCTGCCGCGCAATGTCATCCTGCCGGTCGATGCCATCGACGTCCGGCTCGACCCCGGCCCGCATCCGTTCGCCCGTGACAACGAGCAGGCGATCGCCGAGAACTGGCAGCGTGAGCTCGCGGCCAATCCGGCGCTGTTCGACGGCACTGTGGTGCTGCTTTCGCAACTTGCCTGGCGCGATAATCGCCTGACCGGCCGCTGCCATGCGGTCAACTACTCCACCTTCATGCTCTGGCGGAAGCGGCGCGAGAATTCCGGCGCCGAGCATGCCTATGCCCACGCGATGCTGGTGGCCGGCGACAATGCGCTGGTGGCGATCCGCATGGGACCGCGAACGGTCAATGCCGGCCGCGTCTATTTCGCCGCCGGTTCGTTCGAGCCGGTCGATTTCCGCGACGGGCTGGTCGATGTCGATTTCAACATGATCCGCGAGGTGCGCGAGGAGACCGGGCTCGACCTGTCCGATGCCGAACGCGGCCAGCGCTACCACGCCCTGTCAACGGCGAGCGGCACGGTGATCTTCCGTCGCTATCACGAGCCGGCGCCGGCCGATGAGATCGCACGGCGAATCTCAGCCTTCGTCGCCAGCGAAACCGATCCGGAGATCGAGGGGCCGGTGATCATCCGCCATGCCGCCGACCTGCCGGAGGGGCTGTCGCCGCATATGAAGCCGCTGGTCGAATGGCACTTTGCCGGTGGGGATCCCGACCTGTCAGGGAAAGAGCGGCGGTAGCGCGTCGCGCGGCTTGCTCCGATGTTCGTCCACTAAGGTCGCTCCCGGCCGGTTCGGAAAGCCGGCGCCATCGTCCTTGTAGTAATAGCTGTAGCCGTTGATCGCCGGCGCGCCGCCGAGATGGGCGTAGAGAACCCTGGATCCTTCCGGAAAGAAGTCTTTCCCGACCAGATCGATCAGCCCCTGCATCGACTTCCCCTCGTAGACCGGATCGGTGATCATGGCCTCCGTGCGGGCAGCCAGCCGGATTGCGTCGTTCGTGGCGTCGGAGGGAACGCCGTAGGCCGGATAGGCGTAGTCGGGGTTGATGATGATCTCGTCGTCGCGGACGGCGCGGCCAAGCCCGACGAGGGCGGCTGTGTCGTCGACAATGCGGCGGACCTGCGCGCGGGTCTGGTCCAGCGTCCCGGATGCGTCGATGCCGATCACCCGGTGGGCGCGATCTTGCGCGGCAAAGCCAACGATCATGCCGGCCTGCGTCGATCCGGTCACCACGCACACGATAATGTAGTCGAAGCTAAAGCCGAGATCGGCCTCTTGCCTGGCCACCTCCTCGGCGAAGCCGACATAGCCCAGCCCGCCAAACTTGTGCACCGAGGCGCCGGCCGGGATCGGATAGGGCTTGCCGCCGGCGTCCTTCACCGACTGGATCGCATCTTCCCAGCTCTTGCGGATGCCGATGTCGAAGCCGTCGTCGACCAGCCGGCTGTCCGCGCCCATCAGGCGCGTCATCAGGATGTTCCCGACCCGGTCGTAGACCGCATCATAATGAGGCACCCACTTCTCCTGGATCACCACGCACTTCATGCCGATCTTGGCTGCGGTCGCGGCCACCATGCGCGTGTGGTTCGACTGGACGCCGCCGATCGAGACCAGCGTGTCGGCGCCGGAGGCAATCGCATCCGGCACGATGTATTCGAGCTTGCGCAGCTTGTTGCCGCCCATGGCGAGCCCGGAATTGCAATCGTCGCGCTTGGCGTAGACCTGCACTTTCCCGCCCAGTGCCGCGCTCAGCCGCGGCAGGTGCTCGATCGGCGTCGGGCCGAAGGTGAGGGGGTAACGTTCGAACTTTGCGAGAAGTGACACCGGTTTGTCTCCGCCATGGTCGTTTTGGATGGGCGAAGAATAGGCGGACTCATGCGGAAGGTGCTCTCGAACTTTGACCAGAAACTTTCGCATACTCCAGAAATGTGCGATTAGATGGAGTACTTGATCCAAGAAGAGCTGAAAAATGGAAGAATCTTCCACGCAGGCCCTTGATCGTATCGACGTCAGGATCCTGCGCGTCCTGCAAGCCGAGGGACGGCTGACAAATGCGGAACTGGCGGTCCGGGTGAATGTCAGCGCGGCCACCTGCCATCGGCGCACGCAGCGCCTGTTCGATGAAGGCTACATCACCGGGGTTCGGGCCGAGATTGCGCCGGTTGCGGTCGGACTTGGCGCGCTGGTGATGGTCGGCGTGGTGCTCGACCGCTCGACGCCGGAAAGCTTTGCCGCTTTCGAGGCGGCCGTGCACGAGCTCAAGGAGGTGCTGGATTGCAATCTCGTGGCGGGCGACTTCGACTATCTGTTGAAGATAAGGGTTCGCGACATGGCGGATTTCAACAAGCTCCACGGGCAGAAGCTGATCGCGCTGCCGGGGGTTCGGCAAACCCGGACATTCTTCGTCATGAAGGAGGTCAAGGAGAATGCGCGGCTGCCGTTTTGACGGGCTTGAGCCGAAAGTCGCGTGAGGTCAGCCTTGCCGCTTTTTCCTGTCGTTGCGGACGGCAACGAAGAACAGGATCACGCTGAGGCCGAGAAAGCCGCCCATGGCCATTCCCATGGTCTGGCCGACGACCGCCTGGAAGTCGCCGGTGACGCGGCCGGGATTGGCGATGCCGTAGCGGGCGAGATACCACCAGATGCCGGCAAGAGCGGCCTCTACGACCACGACGACGATCGACACCCGTGCCTTGTAGCTCATCGGCTCTTCCTTGCTTCGATCGCATGGCGCAGTGGCGCGACGATTATCCAATGCCGTACTACGCGCTAGCACCGCCCGCCTGACGGCGACAGGGCTTCCGGTGCGGCAGGCTCAAGAATTTCAAAGTCCGGTTGGTCGATCGGCATTTCGCAAGTGGCTCTTTCTGCACGAGCAGCCCCCTATTAATTCGGGTGCAAGGCAGCGGATGAAGCCTCGCGAAAGTGAAATGGAATGACAGTTGAAGCGAGACCGGCGCTGACACGAGCGGCAATCATGCTCTCAGCCGGTATGGCCATATCCGGCACGGCCGGTCTCTTCTCCATCGAGTCAGGCCAACCTACGCTCAACGTCATCTTTTTTCGCTGTGTCTTCGGCGCGATAGCGCTTGTCGGATGGAGCGCCCTGCGAGAAGGATGGAAGAGCCTCTTCATCACGGACAGGGCATTGTGGCCGCTCGTATTCGTCAGCGGCATTTGCCTCGTGCTGAACTGGGTGGCCCTGTTCCAGGCCTTCAAACTGACCTCGATCGGGTTTGCGACGATCATCTATCATCTGCAACCGTTCTGGATCGTGCTGGCAGGCGCATTTTTGCTGAGGGAAGGGCTGTCGCGGCACAAACTGGGATGGATCTGCGTCGCCTTTCTCGGCCTCGTCCTGACGATCATACCGAAACTCGGCGTCATGCGGGCGGATCATGACTGGCTTCTCGGTGTCGGCCTGGCGCTCGTCGCGTCGCTATTTTATGCCGCCACCACCTTGACCACGCGAGCCGTCAAATCGGTGAAGCCGAGCGTTCTCAGCGCCATTCACTGCCTGATCGGCGTCATCGTTTTCGCGCCGTTCGTCGATCTGGCCGCACTTCAGGGTGGCGGCAATACGACGTGGGGCTGGGCGATGTGGGGCTGGCTTGTCGGCCTTGGCGTCATCCATACCGGCGTCGTGTATATCTTGCTCTATTCGTCCTATTCCAGGCTGCCGATCACGATCATCGCTGCCGGGTCGTTCCTCAATCCGGTTGCCGCCTTGCTCACGGACTTTTTCGTATTCGGCCGCTCGATAAGCGCCATGCAGGGCGCCGGGCTGATCCTGATCCTGCTGGCGGGGCTTGCCGTGAACCTTGGCTGGCCGTTCGGTTTTGGCTCGGCACGCAGAGTTGCGCCGTCGCAAGAACCCTGATCTCGCCGGGAGCTATTCGTGCCGCAGCGCGTCGATCGGGTCGAGCCTGGCGCCGCGCAACGCCGGGAAGAAGCCGAACACCATTCCGATCAGCGCCGAGAAGCCGACGGCGAGCAGGATGACGGCCGGGCTGGGCGCGAACGGTATGGTCAACGTCACCGCGGCGAGGCCGGCCAGCGCCAGGCCGATCAGGATGCCGATAATGCCGCCGAGCAGCGACAGCACCGTCGCCTCGACCAGGAACTGGATGAGGATGTGCTTTTCATGCGCGCCGATGGCGAGCCGGATGCCGATCTCGCGGGTGCGCTCGGTGACCGAGACCAGCATGATGTTCATGATGCCGATGCCGCCGACCAGCAGGCTGACGCCAGCGACCGCGCCCAGCATGCCGGTCATGGTGGTGGTGGCGCTGGCCATGGCGTCGGCGATCTGGGTCATGTCGCGGATGGCGAAATCGCTCTCGCGGTCGGGCGTGATGCGCCGCGCATCGCGCAAGATGTCCTCGACGCGCGGCTGCAACTCGCTGGTCGGCGTGCTGTCGTCCGCGGCGATGTAGATGTTGTCGATGTCGCGGTTGCCGGCGATGCGGCGCTGATAGGCATGCAGCGGCATCAAGACGACATTGTCCTGGTCCTGGCCGAAGCCGGTATAGCCCTTGGGCTCGAGCAGGCCGATGATCTTGCACGAGGTGCGGTTGACCCGGATGATCTCGCCCTCGGGATCGCCGGCGCCGAAGAATTGCTGCCGCACCGTCTCGCCGATCAGGCAGACGCCGGTGCCCGAACGGGTTTCGGAATCGCTGAACGGACGGCCCGAAACCAGCTTCCAGTCGCGCGCATCGAGATAGGCGCTGTCGGTGCCGGTGACGCCCGAGGTCAGGCTCTCGGTGCCGAAGATCACGCGCACCTGCTTCTGCGCGGCCGGCGAGATGGCACGCGCGCCGGTGAGATGCGCGACGAGCGCCGCGAGGTCCTTTTCGGTCAGCGGACGCACCACCTGGTCGAGCCCGCCCGGGCCGCCGGGACCGGCCGGACGACCAGAGCGGACGACCAGCAGGTTGCTGCCGAGCTTGGAGATATCGGCCTTGACCTTTTCGGTGGTGCCGGAGCCGATGGTCAGCATGGCAATGACGGCGGCGACGCCGATGACGATGCCGAGCAGCGTCAGGAACGAGCGCAGCACGTTGCGGCGGATGGAGCGCAGCGAGAGGCGGACGGTTTCCCAGATCATGCCAGCTCTACCTTCATGGTGTCGGAGGCGACGTGGCCGTCGAGGAAGCGAATGGTGCGCTCGGCATAGTCGGCGACGTCTGCCTCATGCGTGACCATGGCCACAGTCAGTCCAAGCTCCTTGTTAAGCTGGGTCAGCAACTCCATGATCTCATGCGTACGGGCAGTGTCGAGATTGCCGGTCGGCTCGTCGGCGACGAGCAGCGTCGGCCGGGTGACGATGGCGCGTGCGATCGCCACGCGCTGCTGCTGGCCGCCGGAGAGTTCGGCCGGCGTGTGATGCTCGCGGCCGACAAGGCCGACCTGCGCCAGCGCCTGCATGGCAAGGTCGCGGCGCTCGCGGCTAGCCACGCCGCGATAGATCAGCGGCAGTTCAACATTTTCGGCCGCGGTGGTGCGCGCCAGCAGATTGTAGCCCTGGAAGACGAAGCCGACATAGAGGTTGCGCAGCATGGCGCGGCGGTTGCGGTCGAGCCGGCCGGCGTCGACGCCCATGAAGGAATAGGTTCCAGCCGTCGGCGTGTCGAGGCAGCCGATGATGTTCATCGCCGTCGATTTGCCGGAACCGGACGGACCCATGATGGCGACGAATTCGCCGCGCCGGATGGCAAGGTCGACGCCGGCCAGTGCGTGCACGCGGGCCTCGCCCTGGCCGTAGCTTTTCCAGACCTTGTCGAAGGTGATGAGGGGCGCGCCGGCGGCCACGGAATCAGCTCCGCGGCTGCGAGGCGGTGATGACCTGCGCGCCTTCCTCCAGGCCGGAGGTGATCTCGGTCAGTTCGCCATCGGTCGAGCCGATCTTGACGTTGACCGGATGCGGCCGGCCGTTCTCCAGCACATAGAGCGTGCGCGAGCCGTCGGTGGGGGCCGTTGCGGCCTGGCGCTGGCGATTGCCGCCGGGACGACCCATACGGCCCGTGAACAGGTCGCTCAGGCTCCAGCCACGGGCCGCCTGCTGCGCCGGGCGATAGCGGAAGGCGCTAGCTGGCACTGTGAGCACGCCCTTGGCTTCCCTCGTGACGACCGAAACAGTGGCGGTCATGCCTGGGCGCAGCAGCAGCTCGTTGTTGTCGACCTCGAGCCGCGCATTGTAGGTAACGACGCCGTCTGTCGTGACCGAGGCGTAGGAGATGTCGCGGATTTCGGCATCGAACGGCCGATCCGGAAAGGCATCGACGGTGAAACGTGCATGCTGGCCGGGCTTGACGGCGCCGATGTCGGCCTCGTCGACCGCCGCCACCAGTTCCATGTTCCGCAGATCCGCGGCGATGATGAACAGAACCGGCGCCTGCAGCGAGGAGGCGACCGTCTGGCCGGGGTCGACCGAACGCGTCAGCACGATGCCGTCGATCGGCGCGTAGATGGTGCTGTTGGCAAGGTCGGTCTGCTGTGATTTGAGATCGGCATTGGCGATGGCGAGATTGGCGTTAGCGCTATCGAGCGCTGCCTTGGCGCGGTCGCGCGTCGCGGTCGCCGCCTCGAGCGACTGGTCGGTCGCCATGCCGCGCTTGGTCAGGGCCGCCGCGCGCACCAGCGCGCTTTCGTTCTCGGCGAGCGTCACCGTGGCATCCTCGACATTGGCAGCGGCTCCCTTGGCGGAAGCCTCGGCGCGTTCGATCTGGACCTGCAGCTTGGCGGTGTCGAGGGCGGCCAGCACGTCTCCCTTCTTCACCTGCTGGTTCTCGTTGACCGAGACCGAGCGTATGATGCCGGAGAGCTGGCTGGAAATGTCGACCTGGGTGAGGGGCTGCAGCGTGCCCGTCGCCGACACCTGGACGGTGAGGTCGGCCTTGGCGGCCGGCACGGTGGTGTAATCGACCTTGGCGGGCGTGCCCGCAAACCATTGATAGAGGCCAAGACCGGCGGCAAGCACGATCAGGGTCAGCAGCGCATAGAGCCAGCCACGCCGGCGCGACTTGCTTCGCCCCTTTTTATCGAGCCCAAGCGCCGTCTCGATGGCGGAATCCGATTCCGTCTTTGGCAGATTGACAATCTGGTCCACGCTGGACCCCTATGATGCGCAATGTCCCTATCTGTTCACAGATCAGGCTTGATGGTTCGAATATCAAATTAAATTTCGCCCATGTTGGGATTGAGGCAGGAATGCAAACCCGGAATTACCTACTTTACGATGTGTTTACGACCGAGCGACTGGCCGGCAACCCGCTGGCGGTGGTGTTGGATTGCAAAGGTCTGGACACGGCCGCGATGCAGGCCATTGCGCGCGAATTCAACCTGTCCGAATCGGTCTTTGTGCTGCCGCCGGACAATCCCAAGCATAAAAACCGCATCCGCATCTTCACGCCCGACTATGAAATGCCCTTCGCCGGCCACCCGACAGTGGGTTCGGCAATCGCGCTGGCCGAACTGGCGGAAGAGGGCGCCGGCATTTTCGTGCTGGAAGAAAACATCGGTCCGGTGCGCTGCGCGGTCAGCAAACACGACGGCGCCACCTTCGCCGAGTTCGACCTGGCGAAATTGCCGGAACCGTTGAAGCTGGAGGCCGATCCGCAGGCGATTGGTGCTGCCCTTGGCCTGGCGCCACATGAGATCGGTTTCGAGAATCACCGTGTCGCCTTCTGGTCGGCGGGCGTGCCCTATGTGACCATTCCGGTCGCCAATCTCGAAGCGGCGGGCCGCATCCGGCTGGACAACCAGGCGTGGTCGGAACTGGCGCCGCGCAAGAGCGAATGGGCCTTCGCCAGCCCCTATGTCTATTGCCGCGAGACGGTGAACCACGAAAGCGCCTTCCATGTCCGCATGATCGTGCCCGGCACGCCTTCCTATGAAGACCCGGCAACTGGTTCTGCAGCGGCCGCCTTCGCTGGCGCCATCTTGCTTTTCGACGGCCCGACGGATGGCATTTCACAGCTGTGGATCGAGCAGGGGCTGGAGATGGGCCGGCCGTCGCGCATCCGCCTGGAACTGACCGTGCAAGGCGGAAAACTGGCCTCGGCGCGCATTGGCGGCCATGCGGTCAAGGTGGCGGAAGGCAAGCTATTCGTCTGATCGCGGGAAGGCTTTGTCGATTTGTCGGGAAATGATTCCGGCAGGGCTAGACATGACCGATGGTGGCGGCTATATGCCCGCCAACGCCGGTTTTTGCCGGCCGAGTGGGTGCGTAGCTCAGTTGGTAGAGCAGCTGACTCTTAATCAGCGGGTCCACAGTTCAATCCTGTGCGCACCCACCAAATTCCTAGAAGACTTGGTGGAAAGACCCTGAAAGCGAGACGCGTCGACGCGTCCCCGGCATTTGTCGATTGCTGTGCGCTACCGTGTGGGCGCCCCGCATCCTCTTGACAATCGGGTTTGCAAGCCATCACAGAACTGCATGATTTTCGGCTGAATTAAAAGGCAATCATGGCCGACCCAAAAAGCGTTTTCGTTTCCTATTCTTGGGACAGCGAAGATCACAAGGTGTGGGTGAGAACCCTAGCTGAACGACTAGTTTCGAATGGCGTTCACGCCTACCTCGATGACTGGGATGTTCAGTACGGCGAAAGCCTTACGCAATTTATGGAAGAAAAGCTTCCTACCGCAGATTTTGTATTCATCGTCTGCACCCCGCAGTACGCAACCAAGTCAACGGCGAGGAAAGGGGGTGTCGGATATGAAGCACAAATCATTTCATCTCACATCGCGGCGTCTATCGAGCGGTCGAAATTTGTACCGATCCTTCGGACCGGCAAACTAGCTCCAGATGATCCAGATTGTGCCATGCCCCCGCATTTTCGTGGGATCAGGGCAATCGATATGCGCGCTGATGATCAGTTCGACACGATGTTCGAGAACCTATTGAGACACGTGTACGGGAAGCCGGCTCTGACCCGGCCGAGCCTTGGTAAGCCACCCTCATATGTACTAGGACATATCGAAAGCTTGCCGATGATCGACCTTGTCCGACTCGCCAATTTCGAAATCGAACATTGGGAATTGCAGAGCGGCGTAGTCCGCAATGAACTGCATCCCGAGACCTTTGAGATACCGAGCGAGGCAACGCGCAGATCGCTCGCTGTGGACGATGTCGTCAAGTTGATGTTTGAATACCGTTATCCGGAGGGCTTTGACGAAGACATCGTCCCTGGCGGTGAGCGGATGTGGGTAAAAATTGTCGGCTTGAATGGCCCATATTTTATCGGGCGATTGAACAACTCGCCCGTCTGCACCGCTGATTGGCATGATCTAGACTATGATAGCCAAGTGGTTTTCCTTCCAGAGCACGTCATCGACTTTGACAAGGGCGGTAAAGATTCCGCCGTCGCCATAGCGGCGCATGAGAAAGCGGACCGCAAGAAATCGACCAAAAAGCATACCGAGGTCGAGCGTCGAACTGGAAATAGGACTCGAGTGAAGAAGTAACTGCGAGCGTCCCCTGCCGTGTGAACATGCCCGGAACCGCTAACTGCGGACCTACTTCTCCGAGACCCCTGCCTCGGCAAAGCTCGCCATCCTTGCATGGCACTCCAGTGCCGAGCGGACGATGTTGACGGCGAGGCAGGCGCCGGAGCCTTCGCCGAGCCGCATGCCGAGATCGAGCAGCGGCGGCAGGTCGAGCGCTTCGAGCAGGCCGCGATGACCCGATTCGGCCGAGACATGGGCCGCGATGGTGTGGGCGAGGCCGGTCGGGTGCAGCCTGGCCAGTGGGGCGGCGGCGGCAGTGCAGACGAAGCCGTCGAGCAGCACGGGTATGCCGAGATGGCGGGCGGCAAGCGTGGCGCCGAAGATGGCGGCGAGTTCGCGGCCGCCGAGTGAAGCGGCAACGCCGAGCGGATCGGTGAGGGCGGCGGCGTGGCGCTTGAGGCCGGCTTCGATGGCGACCACCTTGCGCTTGAGACCGGCATCGTCGACGCCGGTGCCGCGCCCGGTCCATTTTTCCGCGCCACCGCCAAACAGCGCCGCCGAAATGGCGGCCGCCGGCGTGGTGTTGCCGATGCCCATCTCGCCGAAGCAGATCAGGTCGAGGTCTTTCGTCACCGCGTCATAGCCTGCGGAGACGGCGGCGAGAAACGCCGTCTCGTCCATTGCCGGCACTTGCGTGAAGTCACCGGTAGGATGGTCGAGGTCGAGCGGGATGACATCGAGTTCGGCGCCGGCGATGCGGGCGAGCTGGTTGATGGCGGCGCCGCCGCCGGCGAAATTCGCCACCATCTGCACGGTGACCTCGGAGGGGAAAGCCGACACGCCCTGCGCGGTGACGCCGTGGTTGCCGGCGAAGACGAACACCTTCACCCGGTCGAGTTTCGGCATATCGCGGCCCTGCCAGCGCGCCAGCCATGCAGCGATGGTCTCCAGTCGGCCGAGGCTGCCTTGCGGCTTGGTCAGCGTGTCCTGGCGGCGGGCAACGGCCTTTGCGGCCGTATCGCTGCCGGTGGGCAGGTCAAGGCAGGCGGCGCGCAGTTCATCGAGGGATTTGAAGGGCATGGGGGAAAGTCTCCGAAAGGGAATCAGGCCAAAGGGGATTCAGGAAAGGGCTACGGACGCGACGAGCAGCACCGCGATTTCGCTTACCTGCTGCAAGGCGCCGATCGTGTCGCCGGTCTGGCCACCGATCTGGTTGAGGCAAAGAGCATGAAAGGCGGCAAAGAGCAGGCCGAGCAGGATCAGTGCGGCGATCGCGCCGCCGGCACCAAGCAGGAGAAGCGGGATCGCGCCAAGCACGGCGCCGGCGATTGCCGTTTCCAGCGAGACGGTGCCGGCGCCGGCCGAGAGGCCGTCGTCGCGCGCCGGGGGCAAGAGATGCATGAAGGCGCCCAGCACGCCACGCGAGGCGGCGTGGGCGGCAACAAGGGCAAAGAGAGCCTGCGTGGGGTCCACCAATTGCGACAGCGCGCTCCAGCGGATCAGCAGCGACAGGGCCAACGCCATGGCGCCATAGGCGCCGATGCGGCTGTCGCGCATGATCTCCAGTTTGCGGCCGCGCGATTTGCCGCCGCCAAAGCCGTCGGCGACATCGGACAGTCCATCCTCATGCAGGCAGCCGGTGGTGATCACCGTTGCGACAAGGGCAAGGGCTGCTGCCGGGCCCATGGCAAGGCCAAACCGTTCCGCCGTGGCAAAGACGATCGCGCCGATCAGGCCGACGACAAGGCCGGCGATGGGGGCGGCCCAGATCGCGGCGGCAAGGCTTCGGCCGCGAAAATCGAGGTCGGGCAAGGGCAGGCGGGTGAAGAAGACCAGGCAGAGCGCGATGTCGCTAGGGATCTGCCGTGGCGAAAGGGTCATGCTCCGCAGCTTGAGCATGATCTTTTCCGAAAACCGGTCGCCATTTTTCGGCATTTTGCTCTCTAGCCCCTCGCAATGGCGTGGAAAAAGGTGCCGCTGACATGGCCGCGCCGATAGCCGGAAGCGCCGATCGGATTGCCCTGGCCGTCGGCGAGGTCGGCCAAAGGCTCGTCATTGCCGGTAGCCGTCATCTGCGCATAGTGGAATTCGTGGCCACGGATCAGCGCGCCTTGCGCGCCCAACGGGCAATCGGCGCGCAGCCGCGCCTCGCGGTAGCCTAGATTCATCTTGCGCTTGGCGAAGCTGGTGGAATGGCCAAGCAGGCCGAGCATTCCATGCGTTTCACCCGATGCGTCCTCCAGCGCCTCGCCCAGCACCATGAAGCCGCCGCACTCGCCGTGAATGGGCTTCGTCGCGGCGAAGCGCGCCATTCCGGTTTTGAACGTCTCCGCCGCTGCGAGCCGGCCGGCGTGAAGCTCGGGATAGCCGCCCGGCAGCCAGCAGACATCGCAGTCCTGGTCGGGTGCTTCGTCGGCGAGCGGCGAGAACGGAACGATTTCCACGCCGGCCTTGCGCCAGTAGGCGGCGACGTGCGGGTAGAGGAAAGTGAAGGCGGCATCCTCGGCCAGCGCGATGCGTTGGCCGGGCGGCTGCAGCGCGCCGGCGAAGTCGCCAACAGCCGGAGTAAGGGGCGTTGCCAGCCTCATCACGGCATTGAGGTCGAGCGATTTCTCCGCCATGTCAGCCAGCCGGTCGAGATGCGCCATCAGATCATCATACTCGCCGGCCTGGACGAGGCCGAGATGGCGTTCGGGCAAATTGAGCGTTGGATCGCGCAGGATGGCGCCGACGACGGGCAGGCCGATCGCCTCGATAGCGTCGCCGGAGAGCCGCCGGTGGCGCTCGCTGCCCAGCCGGTTGAGCACGACACCGGCCATGCGGACATCCGGATCGTAGGTGGCAAAACCCTTGGCAACGGCCGCCGCCGTGGTCGATTGTCCGGAAACGTCGAGCACCAGCAGCACTGGGAGGCCATAGAGCCGGGCGAGGTCGGCGGCCGAGCCGGTGCGGCCCGGCGCGGCCGGAATGCCGTCGAACAGGCCCATGGCGCTTTCGAGGATGACGAAGTCCGTGTCATCGGCCGCCTGTGCGGCCAGCGCATTGAGCAGCGACGGCGGCATGGCCCAGCTGTCAAGGTTGACGCCGGACAGACCGGTGGCGGCGGTGTGGAAACCGGGATCGATATAGTCCGGGCCGGATTTGGCGCCGCGCACCTTCAGTCCGCGCCGGGTGAGCGCGCGCAAGATGCCGATGGTGACGCTGGTCTTGCCCGAGCCGGAGCGCGGCGCGCCGATGATGATCGCGCGGGCCGTCATGCTTGCCCCGTCAATGCCGCGCGCATGGCGACGATGCCGCCGACGACGATCAGTGCCGGCGAGGCAAGCCCGGCGGCCGCGGCTTCCTCGGCGATGGTGGCCAGCGTGGCGACCACGATCCGTTCCTGCGGTGTGGTGGCGGCGACGATCACCGCCGCCGGTGTCGATGGCGCTAGTCCGCCATCGAGCAATGAGGCTGCGATCAGCGGCAAATTGGCCATGCCCATATAGACCACGACAGGCTGGCCGGTGCGGGCAATCGCTGCCCAATCGATATCGTCATCGGTGCCGGCGGCATGGCCGGTCGCCAGGATCACCGCCTTGTTGATGCCGCGCATGGTCGCCGGGATGCCGGTGGCGGCCAGTGCGCTGAGGCCCGATGTCAGGCCAGGCAGGACACGAAACGGAATGCTTTCCCGCGCCAATGCCAAAGCTTCTTCGCCGCCACGGCCGAAAATATAGGGATCGCCGCCTTTCAGCCTGACGACGCGACGGCCTTCACGCGCCAGCCGCACCAGCAAGGCGGTGATGTCGTCCTGCTTCATCGACGGTTTTCCGCCGCGCTTGCCAGCAAAGAACAGCTCGGCGTTTGCGGCCACCGCGACGACATCAGGCGAGACCAGCGCGTCGTAAACCAGCGCATCCGCCTCTGCGAGCGCCGCCAGCACTTCCAGCGTCAGGCAGCCGGGGTCGCCGGGGCCGGCGCCGGCCAGCCAGACATGGCCCGGCTCCAGCGGTCGCGGCTTGAAGTTCAGCCGCGCGAGCGCCTGTTCGAGCGTGGCGTTTTCGCCGTTGTTTTTGGTGTTGCCGCTCACAATCCGTCCCGTCCGCGAAAACGCCGCTGGTAGTGGGCGTCATACAATGAACTCTCGCCGAACCCTTCCGCCGCCAGCGAGCGGCCGACGAAGATGATCGCCGTGCGCTCCATCGGATCGGCGGCAAGCTGTGCCTCGATGGTTTCCAGCGTTCCGGTCAGCACGCGCTCGTCCGGCCAGGAGGCGCGGAAGACGATCGCCACCGGGCAATCGCCGCCATAGTGCGGCGTCAGCTCTACGACGACGCGGTCGATGGCGTGGATGGCAAGATGGATGGCCAGCGTGGCGCCGGTGCGGCCGAAGCCGGCCAGCGTTTCGCCGGGCGGCATCTTTGACGCCCGGCCGGAGATGCGGGTCAGCACCAGGCTTTGCGCGACTTCGGGAATGGTCAGCTCGCGGCGCAGTGCGGCAGCGGCAGCGGCGAAAGAGGGGACGCCCGGCGTCAGCGTATAAGGGATGCCGTGCTTTTCCAGCCGGCGGATCTGCTCGGCAACGGCGCTCCACACCGAGAGATCGCCGGAATGCAGGCGGGCGACGTCGTGGCCGGCCTTATAAGCATCGAGATACGCCGCCTCGATCTCGTCGAGCGACATCGGCGCGGTGTCGATCAGTTTTGTCCCCGGCGCGCAATGCTGCAGCAATTCGGGCGCGACGATCGAGCCGGCGTGAAGGCAGACCGGACAGGTCGCCAGCAGCCTGGCGCCGCGCAGCGTGATAAGGTCGGCGGCGCCCGGACCGGCGCCGATGAAATGAACGGTCATGGCGCGTCTCCGCTGATGGCGATGGCGCAGGTGACCGGGCCGAGCACGGTGCGAGGGCCGAGCAGTTTTGCACCGGCACCGGCGACGGCAAGGGCTGACGCTTCGGAAACCGATGGCGTTCCGGCGAGTTCTTGCGAGAGGTTGCGCGAGGCGGCCCCCTCATCCGGCCCTTCGGGCCACCTTCTCCCCGTTGGGGAGAAGAGACTGGCGCTCGCGCTGGTAGTCTCCTCTCCCCTCGGGGAGAGGTCAGCCGAGCGAAGCGGAGGCTGGGTGAGGGGGAGCGACGATTCGGAGTTGGCGATATCCACCACTATCACTGGGAGATTGAGCTCACGACCGGCAGCGAAAATGGCCTCTTCGCTGCGCTTGAATTCGGTCGTCGCCAGCGCCGAAAGCGCCGTCATCGCCAGCCCATGCGCTTCCAGCGCGGTTTCTACAGCGGCAAGCACGTCTTCAACGCTCACACCTTTTCGGCTGCCGATGCCCGCGACCATCATGGCTTCACCCAGCTCCACTGCGTGACCGGCATGGCCGGCCGCCATGCCTGCATCGAGCCGACCGGAGACGCGCGAGAGATGTTTATCCGGGTAAGATCGCCACCGAACTTCGTGTGCTGTGCGAGAAGCAGGGCTTCCATCTCCAGCGTCACCGCATTGGCGACCAGGCGGCCACCAGGGCGCAGCACCTTGATGGCCGCCTTCAACACGCGGGTGTCGCTGCCGCCGCCGCCGATGAAAATCGCGTCCGGTGTGTCCAACCCGGCAAGTGCCTTGGGGGCGCTGCCTTCCACCACGACAAGGCCGGGTACGCCGCAGGCGGCGGCGTTGCGATGGATGCGCGCGGCGCGGGTCGGGTCGGCCTCGATGGCAATGGCGCGCATCAAGGGGTGGGCGAGCATCCATTCGATGCCGATGGAGCCGGAGCCGGCGCCGATGTCCCACAGCAATTCGCCGCGCCTCGGCGCCAGCGCCGAAAGGGTGATGGCGCGGATTTCGCGCTTGGTGATCTGGCCGTCATGGTCGAACAGATGGTCGGCAAGCCCAACCGTGAGCGGCAGCACGCGCGCTTGCGGGCTAGAATCAATTTCGATGGCCAGCACGTTGAGCGGATTGATGTTTTTGAGATCGAAGGCATCTGCGCGGGCGATGCGCTGGCTCTCTCTTGGACCGCCCAAAGCCTCCAGGACCGTCAGCCGCGACGCACCGAAATCGAGCTCTGTGAGCAGGCTGGCAATTGCAGCGGGCGCTTCGGCATCCGACGTCAGCGCCAGGATGCGTGCGTTGGGCTGCAACAGCGGCCGGATCAGGTCGAGCGGCCGGCCATGCAGTGAGACGGTCTCGATATCCTGAAGCGCCCAGCCAAGCCGTGCGGCGGCCAGAGAAATGGCCGACGGCGCGGGAATGACATGCATCTCCTGCGGCTTGACCTTGCGGGCAAGGGTGGCACCGACGCCGTGGAAAAACGGATCACCGGAGGCGAGCACGCAGACGTTTCTGCCTGCAAGCGCCAGCACATCGGCCATCTCGGCATCGAAAGGAACCGGCCAGGGACGTGCCTCACCCTTGGCGAAGGACGCGGCAAGCGCCAGATGCCGCTTGCCGCCGAAGATGATCTCCGCCTGGGCAATCCGCTGCTTGGCCTCGTCGCCGAGACCCGCTAAACCGTCCTCGCCAATGCCGATAACGGTAAGCCATCTTGAGTTGAGTTTGGCGCCGCGCGAATCCTTAGCAGGCATGATGACCCACCGCATTCTGATCCTCGGCGGCACCACGGAAGCCCGGCAACTGGCCGGAAGGTTCGCTGTCCGCGCGGATCTCTCCGTCACGCTGTCGCTGGCCGGTCGCACTGAAAACCCGATCGCCCAGAACGTGCCGACAAGGGTCGGCGGCTTTGGTGGTGCTGGCGGGCTGGCGGCCTATCTCAATGACATGCGGATCGACCTGCTGATCGATGCCACGCATCCCTATGCGGCGCGAATCTCCGCCAATGCCGCTCAAGCGGCACGCATGGCCGGCGCGCCGATCTTCGCTCTGCGCCGTCCCGGCTGGGAGCCTGTCGAAGGTGACCGCTGGACGCTGGTCGACGCGGTCGCCGATGCCGTGCATGCGCTTGGACCGGCACAGCGCCGCGTTTTCCTGGCGCTTGGCCGGCAAGAGGTCGCCGCGTTCGAGGCGGCGCCCCAACACCATTATCTCATCCGCAGTGTCGATCCGGTCGAGCCGAAGCTGGCCGTGCGGGATGCGACCTATCTGCTGGCGCGTGGACCGTTTCGGGAGGACGACGAACGGGTGCTGCTCGGAAACCATAGCATCGATGTCGTCGTGTCCAAGAACAGCGGCGGCGCTGCCACCTATGGCAAGATTGCCGCCGCAAGGGCGCTTGGCATCGAGGTGGTCATGGTGCGCAGGCCGGCCTTGCCGGACGTGCCTTCGGCTGAAACCGTCGAAGCGCTGGCCGCGATGGTCGATCATTTTGTCGAGCCCGCTGCCGAGCGCGGCGTGTAGACCAGCGCCGGTCTGTCGCCGCGCTTGATGATCCGGGTTTCCGGCGAGCCGATGATGATGCAGGTCGCCATGTCGGCCTTCTGCGCGTCGACGTCTGCCAGCAGGAACACGTCGATGCGTTCGTCCGGCCGGCCGGCGGCGCGACCGAAGATGACCGGCGTGGTGCCGGGCAGGATTGCGGTCAGGCATTCGAAAGCGCGGCCAAGCTGCCAGGGGCGAGCCTTGCTGATCGGGTTGTAGAGCGCGATGACGAAACCGGCGCCGGCTGCCGCCAGCAGGCGCAGTTCGATCAGGTCCCATGGCTTCAGATTGTCGGACAGCGAGATGGCGCAGAAATCATGGCCGAGCGGCGCGCCGATGCGGGCGGCAACCGCCAGCATGGCAGTGATGCCCGGCACGACGGCGACATCGACGGCGCGCCATTCGGCCGGACCGGCCTCGATTGCCTCGCAGACGGCCGCGGCCATGGCGAACACGCCGGGATCGCCACCGGAAACCACGGCGACATCATGGCCCTCGGCGGCCTTGCTCAAGGCATCCTTGGAGCGGGCGAGCTCTTCGCGATTGTCGGAAGCGACGCGGGTCTGATCCGGGCGCAGTTCCAGCCGGTCGAGGTAGGGCTTGTAGCCATAGAAGAATTTTGCGCCTGCCACGGCGCGGCGGGCCTCCGGAGTGACCTGATCGGCATTGCCGGGCCCGAGGCCGATGACGGTGAGGCGGCCGCTCATGCCTGCGCTCCCAACGCACCGGGGCGGCCGGACCAGCCGGCGACCAGCACGATGGCGAAGTAGGGCGCCTTGTCGTCCTGTTGGTCCGCGAGCTTCATCGCGACGCTGCCGGCCATGGTGCCGCGCTCGACATAGACGGCGCGCGTCAGCTTGCCGGTGGCTTCCAGCGCCCGCCGGATCTTGGGCAGGTTGCGGCCGACCTTCATGATGACGGCGGCATCGGTGTCGGCCAGGCGACGCGTCAGCTCGAACTCGCTCATCGTGCCGGGCAACACGGTCAGTACGTCATCGCCCTGGACGATCGGCACACCGGTCTGCGACCAGCAGCCGGACATGGCGGTGACACCGGGAATGACTTCGGTCGGGAAACGATGGGCGAGGCGCACATGCAGATGCATGTAGGAGCCGTAAAACAGCGGGTCGCCTTCGGACAAGACGGCAACCATCTTGCCGGCTTCGAGGTGTTCGGCGACCTTTTCGGCCGACTCCTCGTAGAAACCCGTGATCTGCGAGCGGTAGTCGTCGTGATCCTTGTCGATCTCGGTGGTGACGGGATAGAGCAGCGGCAGTTCCAGCATGTCCGGCCGGAAGCGCGTTTCAACGATGGCACGCGCATTGCTGTTGTTGCCGCGCTTGGCGAAATAGGCGACGACATCGGCCTCGGCCAAGACCCGCGCGGCCTTCAGCGTCAACAGTTCGGGGTCGCCGGGACCGGTGCCGACGCCGACGAGACGGCCCCTTGGACCGACTTTGGGAAGCGCGTTCACAGGCCGGGCCTCGCCAGCGAATTGAGCGCGGCGGCGGTCATGGCGCTGCCGCCAAGCCTGCCGCGCACGATGGCATAGGGAACGCCATAGGAATTCTCGGCCAGCGCATCCTTGGATTCGGCAGCACCGACGAAGCCGACCGGCATGCCGATGATGGCTGCCGGCTTTGGCGCACCATCGCGCAGTTTTTCCAGCAGATAAAATAGGGCGGTCGGCGCGTTGCCGATGGCAACGACGGAGCCTGCCATGCGTTCGCCCCACAGGTCGATCGCCGCGGCCGAACGGGTGTTACCGATCTGCTTGGCGATGTCGTGCGTGCGCGGGTCGCGCAAGGTGCAGATCACCTCGTTGCCGGCCGGCAGCCTGGCGCGGGTGACACCGTGGGAGACCATCTCCGCGTCGCAGAAGATCGGCGCGCCAGCAGCAAGGGCCTCGCGCGCGGCAGCGACGAAGTCGGGTGAGAAAACGAAATGGCTCGCTGCTTCGACCTGGCCGCAGGCATGGATCATGCGGATGGCGACATCGGCCTCGGCTTCGGAAAAGCGCGAGAGATCAGCCTCGGCGCGGATGATGGCGAAGGAGCGCTCGTAGATCGCCGTGCCGTCGTGGATGTAGTCGTAGGCGGCCATGCTCATTTCCGTTTTTTAGTTGGGGCCTGTCGGTAAGCCTCGGCGATTGCTGCCGGCCCGAGCCTTGTCAGGCAAGCGGCGGCGGTCTCGCCTTGATATCGTGCGCTGCGGATCATTGCCGCGACGCGACTGAAGCCGCGCGCGGCGTCATAGCCCGGCCTGTAGCCGGCAGGAAGAGCCTTTGCCGTCGTGTTCACGACAAGTCCGGCTCCATTTTCGCCGCCGACGATTGTCAGCGCCGCCGGGCCGGGGTGCGCGCAGCCCTTGGCGCAGCCGGAAATGTGCAACGTGAAGTCGAGGATGTCGGCATTTTCGGCGGCGATCGTCTCGGCGATGTCGCGCGTGGCGATGCGGCCGGAGGCGCAGGCAGGGGTACCGGGGCAGGCGGCGATGCGCGTGCGCGGATCGGTGGGAGAGGTGACGAAGCCGAGGGCGGTGGCGGCGTCTTGGAGCGGGTGGTTGGCTGCGGATGGTTGGCCGAGGAAAAGCAGGGCGCGGCCGGGGGCTAGGCGGATTTCGGTGGTGCCGAGGGTGAGGGCGCTTTTTGCGAGGCTGATGATTTTATCGGCTGGCATGCTGCCGAAGGGGAGGCCGATGCCGAGGGCGTGGTCGGCGTTGAGGTTGAAAAGGCCAATTGGCCGGCGATTGCGCTCTACGGCGCCCCCCTCTGTCCTGCCGGACATCTCCCCCACGAGGGGGGAGATTGGCAGTCCAGCCGGCTGCGCTGTTCTTGCGACGGCGGAAGTGTGCTCAGCCCTTTCGGCGTTGGAGATTAGCGAAAGCGGCGATGAGAGCTCAATCTCCCCCCTCGTGGGGGAGATGTCCGGCAGGACAGAGGGGGGCGCCTCGCGCAAACCTGTCAAACATAGCCAACCGGCGAGAGACGCCAATTGCCTCTCGGACAAATCACGCGCATGGGCGTCGCGGCCCTTCTCGGCAACCATTCGGAGAGCAGCGACAGTGATATCGCGCGCTGCATCTTCATCGACCGTCGCAAGTCGCTTCGCGTTTTTGCTGTCACCCGCGACAGACACCTGCCACTGGATTCCGACATCCCTGCGCACCGCATTCAGCCGCACATCGGCCGTCACCGCATGCATCGTCAGTTGCCCACCGCCGTCGACAACCACCGAAACCTTCGGCCCAAGCCGCTGCGTCAGCCCAGCTTCTTCGACCGCCACCCTGATCCGCTCAGCCAAAGGCCGCGGATCGGCAATCTCCTCCGGGTCGATGCCCGCCAGCGGACCGGTCTCGACCGGCACGCCGGTGCGCACCGCAACGCCAAGTGCATCCACCTCCGCCGCCAGCAGCACAGCACTTTCCGATGTCAGCCCGCGTATCTGCAAACTGCCGCGCGCGGTGACTTCCATGATGCCGTTGCCATGCCGCAAGGCGGATTCGGCCAGTCCGATCAAAAGCTTGGGCGACAATCCTCCCGAGATGGGGTTGAGCCGCACCAGCAGGCCATCACCCGTCTGCATCGGCGCCGACAAAGCCGGGCAGGCGCCACGGCGCGAGAAGGCGTTCATGCCGCCACCCCGAGCGCCTCGGCCTCGGCAATCAGCGCGACGAGATCGTCGTCGATGGAATTGCGCAAGGGATGCCAGAGGCCACGCCGGCGCGCCGAGAGAAAACGCTCGGCAATGACCTTCGCGGCAGCGGGGTTTTCGCGCAGGATGAAGGCGCGAACCTCGGGATCGCCGACATAGGCGTCATGCACGGCCTCGATCAAGGCACCCGATATGGCATGGGTGGTTTCGGCGAAACCGACCAGCCGGTCGACCGTTTCGGCGAATTCGGAAGCGCCGCGCGGGCCGTGGCGCATCTGGCCTGATATGAAGCGGGCATTGACGGCGCGGGCGCGCACCACGCGCGACACGGCCTCGCCAACCGAGCGGGGCTTCGGCTTTTGCGGATCTGTCGTGTCGAGCACGATAACGTCGGCATTCCTGCCAAGTGCTGCAAGGGCGGCCGAAAAGCCACCGATGAAGGCGACGTCGGCGGAGCCTTCGAGGATGTCGCGGCCGGGGTCATCGCCGGTGTGGACGAGAAGATCGGCCTCGGCGATGCGGGTTTCGAACGCACCTGGCGCCGAGATGCCTTCGCCGCCGGCACCGCCATAGGCATGCGATGTCGCGTCGAGATAGGCGCGGCCGATCTCTTCGCGTGCCGCCCAGTCGCCACGGGACAAAAGATCCTCAACGCCGGCACCGTAAGTGCCGGGCGAGGTGCCGAAGATGCGCGGGCTGATCTTGCCGTCCGCTCTTGTCTTGGCCGCAAGGGGGTTCTCCGATTCCTCTCCGTCGCGCGCGGCAACGGCGTTGGCGGCAGCATCGATCAGTGCGATCTGGGTCGGGAACATGTCGCGGAACAGGCCCGATATGCGCCAGGTGACGTCGACGCGCGGACGGCCAAGCGCCGCCGGCGGCAGCACTTCGATGCCGGTGATGCGGCCGGTGGCGGCATCCCATTGCGGGCGGCAACCCATCAGGGCCAGGCCTTGCGCGATCTCCTCGCCGCCGGTGCGCAGCGAGGCCGAGCCCCAGAGGTCGATGACCAGCGAACGTGGCCAGTCGCCATGCGATTGCATGTAGCCGCGCACGACTTCTTCCGCCGCCGCCTTGCCCAGATCATAGGCGGTGGGCGTCGGCATGGTGCGTGGATCTGATGTGAACAAATTGCGGCCGGTGGGCAGCACATCGGAGCGGCCACGCGCGGGCGCGCCGGCCGGACCGGCCTTGACGTGGCGGCCATCGAGTGCGGCAAGCAGCGCCGACTTTTCAGCCTCGGCACTTTGGCGGCGCATCGCGTCGGGCTCATCGTCGTGCACGCGGCCATAGATATGCAGGCCATCCTTGATGGCGAAATCCTTGAGGTCGCAGAGCCAGGCATCGATGCGACGCAGCGCTTCGTCGGGCGCGTCGGTCCTGGCGACGCCGGCTTCGGAGGCGAGGCCGGTCTTTTGCGCGGTGTCGACGATCAGCTTGGCCAGTCGGTCGCGGCGGCGGCGGTCGAGCCCGTCGGCCTGGGCATATTCATCGACAAGGCGTTCGAGTTTGTGCTGGTTTTCGTCCAGTCCGGCGCCGGTGAGCGGCGGCGGCAAATGGCCGAGCGTGACGGCGGCGATGCGCCGCTTGGCCTGTGCCGCCTCGCCGGGATTGGAGACGATGAAGGGGTAGATCACGGGCAGTGCGCCGGTAACGATCTCGGGAAAGCAGGTTTGCGACAGCGCGACCGTCTTGCCGGGCAGCCATTCCAGCG
Source organism: Mesorhizobium sp. AR02 (assembly GCF_024746835.1). NCBI lineage: Bacteria > Pseudomonadati > Pseudomonadota > Alphaproteobacteria > Hyphomicrobiales > Phyllobacteriaceae > Mesorhizobium > Mesorhizobium sp. AR02. The sequence continues at coordinate 5,888,190 of NZ_CP080531.1, forward strand.
TGCCATGGGCGCCGACATGGATCAGGGCGTGGACGCCAAGGGATTTGCGCAGCCATAGGCCGAAGGCGAGCAGGGCGTGGCGCGGCGGCAGCGTTGGATCGTGGTAATCGGCGCGGCGATCGGCGGAGCGGCCGCGGTCGGGGGCGAGTGCGACGGTGATGTTGCCGAAGGTGGCGGCGCGGAAGGGGAAGTTGGCGAGGGTAGGCGCTTGAACACCCCCCTCTGTCCTGCCGGACATCTCCCCCGCAGGGGGGGAGATTACGCTGTCGTCCCTGCCTTCGCCAATCTCCAACGTTGCAAGAATGCCCCTAGCGCCGAAACTGCCAATCTCCCCCCTTGCGGGGGAGATGTCCGGCAGGACAGAGGGGGGTGCCTGGCGCAAACCTATTTTGTCTGCCTCGCCCCAAGCAGCTTCTACTGCAGCCATTGCTGCTGTCGGCAACTCTGCCGAAAAGCCAAGATAGTCCTTAAGCCCCAGCCCATCATCACTCCGCTCCAGTAAATCCAGCAGCTCACGCGGCGATTTCGGAATCCCCTCAACCCCATAACCCTGCTCCTTCAGATCATGCAGCATCGCCAACACGCTGGACGGCACATCGAGGCCAACGGCATAGCCGGTGCGGCCCGGTGCGCTCGGGTAATCCGGGATCAGAATAGCCAGCTTGCGCTCGGCGCGGGGCGTCTCCTGCAGTTTGATGAAGGCGGCCACACGGTCGGCCACCTGCGCCACACGATCCGGTTCCGGTCGATTGGCAAAGGCGCGGTGGCCAAGTGCGGGATCGACATCGCTTTCGCCCTTGAAGGAGATGGCGCCGGCCAGGATGCGGCCGTCGAGTTCAGGCAGCACGACATGCATGGCGAGGTCGGCGGGCGCCAGGCCGCGCTGGTTGTTGTCCCAGACGTCGCGGCGGGTGGTGGCGACGATGACCTGGAAGACGGGGACGCCGGCACGGTCGAACAGGGTTTCGACGCCCGGTTCGGCACCGGAGGCGAAGGCGGTGGCAGTGATGATGGCGGCGGGTTTGAGTGTGGCGAGGGCTGTTTCCACGAAGGCCAGGGATGCCGGGTCCTTGAGGCTGGAGACGAAGATGGGGACTGGGAGCATGCCGCGCTGGCGCAGCGCTTCAAAAAGGGCGTCGATGGGCGCGACATCGGCCGCGAGAAGCATCGAGCGATAGAACAGAATGGGCACGACCTTTCCCTTCCCCTTGAGGGGGAGAGGGACGACGCCGCGTCCGGGCTCGTAGTAGCCAGACTTCGGAACTGCGATAGGGCCGGCGACAACCGTATCCTGTCCAGCCAAACTGGCCAGCCTCTGCACCAGCGCATTCATATTCGCCGGGCCGCCCTCGCGGAAATAGCCGAGCAGGCTATCCAACTCCTCGCGCGGCAGCGTCGAGGCTTCGATCAGCCGAAGATCCTCGTCGTGGCTCTCGCCCGGAAGCAGCGCGAGTTTAATTCCGCGTTCGCGGGAGGTCGAGGCAAGCTGGTCGCAGCCATAGCGCCACCAGTCGTAGCCGCCGAGGATGCGCACCAGGATGATTTTGGCGTGACGGGCGACGCTGTCGATCCAGAGGTCGACGGACATGGGGTGGCGCAGGTCGCGCAGCGCCGCCAGCCGCATCGAGGGCAGGCGGCCGGCATCCGCCTTCCAAGCTGCTGCCAGGCCGGCGAGGTCGCTGTCGGTGAAGGACAGGGCCACGATATCCGCCGGCGTCTGCCGCAGATCGACCGGCTCGGCGAGATCGTCGAGCGAGGCGGAGGTCGTGGTGAGGATATGCATCGCGGTCTAGCGCGGTTCACCGTTTCACGGAACGGCGAACCGCTCTATCTCCTTGTTTTTACGCAATTCCTGTGGGAAAACCGTGAAACACTTTTCCTGGAATTGCTAGGGCGGTTTGCGTCAGCCGGCGAGTATACGCTCGATTGCCGGGCGGTTCAGCCCCTTGAGGCCAATGACGACCAGGCGCGAGCGGCGGTCGTCCTCAGCCGTCCAGGCGCGGTCGTAGTAATGGTTGACGCGCGGGCCGACGGCCTGCAGCAGGAGCCGCATCGGCTTGCCGCCGACCTCGACGAAGCCTTTCACGCGCAGCACGTTTTCCTGTTCGGCGGCGGTGGCGACGCGCTTTGCCAGTTCGTCCGGATTGGCGACCGAGGCAATGTCGACAATGAAGGTGTCGAAGTCATCATGCTCGTGGTCGAAGGCACCGTCATGATGGGACTTGCGGTTCTCGATGTCGTCCTCGACGGCGAGACCGAGCCCGAGCAGCACGGAAGGATCGACCTTGCCATGCGACGTCGGCACGATCTTCACGGCGCGGGCGGAGTGTTCGCCAATGATGGCGTTGGCGCGCGCCGAACCGGCGGCGTCCATCAGGTCGCTCTTCGACAGGATGATCAGGTCGGCGCAGGCGATCTGGTCCTCGAACACTTCCTCGACAGGGTCGTCATGGTCGAGGCTCTCATCCCCAGCGCGCTGCGCCTGCAGGGCATCCATGTCGTTGGCGACGCGGCCCTCGGCGAGCGCCGGGCCGTCGACCACGGCGATCACGCCATCGACGGTCACGCGGCTCTTCACCGTCGGCCACTGGAAAGCCTGGACCAGCGGCTTGGGCAGAGCGAGGCCCGAGGTCTCGATCAGGATATGGTCGACCTTCGGCGTCAGCGACAGGATTTTGTCGAGCGCCGGCACGAAATCGTCGGCCACGGTGCAGCAGATGCAGCCATTGGCCAGTTCGACGATGTTTTCCTCCGGGCAGGTGTCGATGCCGCAACCTTTGAGGATCTCGCCGTCGATGCCGATGTCGCCGAACTCGTTGACGATGATCGCAATGCGCTTGCCGCCAGCGTTTTCCAGGAGGTGGCGGACCAGCGTCGTCTTGCCGGCGCCGAGAAAGCCGGTGACGACGGTGCAGGGAACACGGGAGACGGAAGCGGTCATGGTTAGTCCTTCAGCATGTCGAGAGGTGGAATGCGGGCAACGAGGCCGCGCTTGAGCGAACCAGGCCGGCCCCGCCAGGGAATGAGGCCATCGGTCGAGGTGGCGAAGAGTTTGGCGCCGGTAACGAGGTCGGCGCCGCTGGCCGCGGTCAGGTCGCCGAACACATAGCTCCAGCAGCCATCACGCAGGATCGCAGCGCTGAGGCGGCGCTTGCAATTACCGAGGCATTCTACCGCGCGGACGCGGATATGGTCGTCAGACGCTGCACGGCGCGTGTCATCAGCCAGCAGTTCGCCGGCGCGGGGATGGGCGTCGGAGCCGGTTTCGTCACGACAGGAGGCGCAGACGATGATCGTGACGCCGGCCAAGGCTTCGCTGTCGGCGGACGAGATATCCGCTGTGCCAGCCGAAAAACTGCTGTTCTGGTCCAAAAAGCCGGGCTCCTTGCCCGGAAACCCGCCGGGCGATCGGATTCTTTTGTCGCAGACGGCAGGTCTCCTGGCTCGCGGGTCATCGCCTTGGGTGCCGCCTTCCCGGGAATCCCCAGTGGCTTTCGGCCTTGGCTCTTCGCTTACAGTTGCGGGGACAGCCGCGGATTTGAGATTTTCATCCCGCACCGCATTCCCTCTTAGCCCCTGCCGTTGCGGGCAAGGGACCGTCTGGAGCGGATTTAGGCTTTTGCGGGCAGTGGAGTCAACGCGGGCTTACGACACGGCGATGTCGGCCAGCGCCGGACCCAGATCACCGACCGGCGTTACTTCGATGCGTTCAAGACCAAGCCAGCCCTGCATCTGCTTAAGTTCCTCGAAGAGTTGCGCCGCTGTTTCAGGCGGTGCGCCGGGCTCGGGGTAGGCCGCGTGCACGCGCAGGACGCTCGCTGGTCGGTCGGCCTTGAGATCGACGCGTGCGACGATCCTGTCGCCGAGCAGGAAGGGCAGGACGTAATAGCCGTACTGCCGCTTCTCGGCCGGGGTGTAGATTTCGATGCGGTAGTGGAAGTCGAACAGCCGCTCCGAGCGCGAGCGTTCGAAGACGACCGGATCGAACGGTGCCAGCAAGGCGCGCGCCTCGATTTTTCGGGGCAAGCGCGCGTCCTTATGGAGGTAAGCCGGCTTGTCCCAGCCCTCGACCCGCACCGGCACCAACTCGCCGGCCTCGACCAGTTCCTCCAACCGCCCCTTCATGTCGGCCGGCGACAGCCGAAAGTAGTCGCGCAGGTCGCCCGATGTCGCGATGCCATGGGCGCGGGCGGAGATGCGCAGCAATTCGCGGTGCGCGTCCCCGGCTGATGGCACCGGCAGATCGAGGATCGCCTGCGGCAGCACGCGTCCCGGCAGGTCGTAGAAGCGCTCGAAGCCGCGGCGATGTGCCGTGGTGATGCGCCCGGCCCAGAACAGCCATTCGAAGGCGTGCTTGGCATGGCTCCAGCCCCACCAGCCGCCCGAACCCTTCTGGCCTTCCAGCGCGGAAGCAGCGATCGGGCCGCGCGCGACGACCTCGCGGTAGATCTCTTCTATATAGGCGGCATGCTCGCGGCCCCATTTGGCCAGCCCCAGATACATCTCGTCGCCTTGCTCGGCGCGCTGCATGCGCCAACGCATCAGCGGATAGGTCTCGACCGGCAGGAACGAGGCCTCGTGCGCCCAGTATTCGAAGACCGTGCGCTTGCGCGTCACGGCGGCGTTGTCGAGCAGAGCGAGCGGGTAGGGCCCCAGGCGCGAATAAGGCGGCATATAGTGAGCGCGCACCACCGCGCTGACGGAATCGATCTGCAGCAGGCCGGTGCGGGAGAGCACGCGGGCGAAGTGGCGGCGGTCGGGTGTGCCATTTGGACGGGGATCGAGAAATCCTTGAGCAGCGAGTGCTATGCGCCGAGCCATGGCAAGGGAGATCTTTTCCTTCATTCGGTGTCACTCTGAGGGTGATGGGATCGGCGGTTTGATGGGTGATTCCAGGCCATGCTAGCAGGGTTTTGGCGGCAACCCTGTCAGGAGAGAAAAGTGGAGTAAAAAGCGAAGGAAATCAAACAGGAGCGGATCGGACCAGTTTCTTCGGATATGCCGTCCAGCACTGCGTTTTGAACAAGGTTTGACTTGCTTCGCTGGAAGTGCTGCGCTAACCCTCGCCGCGTTGCAGCATAGGCCCCTTAAAACGGTTCAGCGGTTAATCTGTCACGCTTCCGCATTAAGGTCCGGTGCTGTAATCAAAGTGGATTGGCGCCAACGGAAAACCGCTGCATGAACGCACTCCTCAGTTCGTACCTGCCCATCGTCCTGTTCATTGGCGTGGCGCTGGTCGTCGGCCTGGCGCTGCTGGCCGCACCGTTCCTGGTGGCCTATCGCAATCCCGATCCTGAAAAGCTTTCCGCCTACGAGTGCGGTTTCAACTCGTTCGACGACGCCCGCATGAAATTCGACATCCGCTTCTACCTGGTGTCGATCCTGTTCATCATCTTCGACCTGGAAGTGGCCTTCCTGTTTCCGTGGGCCGTATCCTTCTCGAAGATCGGCATGCTCGGCTTCTGGTCGATGATGGTGTTTTTGGCAGTGCTGACCATCGGCTTTGCCTATGAATGGAAAAAAGGAGCGCTGGAATGGGATTGAACGACAGTTCAGGCACCCTCGTCGCGCCGAAGCCGAAGGGCATCATCGATCCCAACACCGGCAGGCCGGTGGGGGAGGACGATCCCTTCTTCCTCGAAATCAACAATGAGCTTGCCGACAAGGGTTTTCTGGTCACCTCGACCGAGGCGCTGATCACCTGGGCGCGCAGCGGCTCGCTGATGTTCATGACCTTCGGTCTTGCGTGCTGCGCGGTCGAGATGATCCACACCTCGATGCCGCGCTATGACTCGGAGCGCTTCGGCGTCGCGCCGCGCGCGTCTCCGCGCCAGTCCGACATCATGATCGTCGCCGGCACGCTGACCAACAAGATGGCGCCGGCGCTGCGCAAGGTCTACGACCAGATGCCGGAGCCGCGCTACGTCATCTCGATGGGCTCGTGCGCCAATGGCGGCGGCTATTACCACTATTCCTATTCGGTGGTGCGCGGCTGCGACCGCATCGTGCCGGTCGACATCTACGTGCCCGGCTGCCCGCCGAGCGCCGAAGCCCTGCTCTACGGCATTCTTCTCCTGCAGAAGAAAATCCGCCGCACCGGCACGATCGAACGGTAAATCCATGGCCGCATCCCTTAGCGAACTGTCGACCTATCTCGGCGAGAAGCTGATCGGCCGTGTCACTGACGCGGCGATCGCCTATGGCGAGCTCACCGTTCATGTCGAACCACGCGACCTCATCGAAGTGGTGACCTTCCTGCGCGACGATGCGCGCTGCCAGTTCATCTCGATCATCGATGTCTGCGGCGCCGATTATCCGTCGCGCGCCAAGCGCTTCGACGTCGTTTATCACCTGCTTTCGCCGAAACAGAATGTGCGCATCCGCGTCAAGGTGCAGGCCGACGAAGAGACGATGGTGCCGTCGATCACCGGCGTTTTCCCGGGTGCCGACTGGTTCGAGCGCGAGACCTACGATCTCTATGGCGTGCTGTTCTCGGGCCATCCGGACCTGCGCCGCCTGCTGACCGATTACGGCTTCGAAGGCCATCCGCTGCGCAAGGATTTCCCGCTGACCGGCTTCGTTGAAGTGCGCTACGACGACGAAGCCAAGCGCGTCATCTACGAGCCGGTGGAATTGAAGCAGGAATTCAGGAACTTCGACTTTTTGAGCCCGTGGGAGGGAACTGATTACGTTCTTCCCGGGGACGAAAAAGCGAAACAGTGAGTAGGGAAGTAGTGAGCAGTCAGTAGGGAAAGAGTTGGAGCAACGGATCGAATCTTATCGCGACTTGAAGGTGTGGCAGTCGGCGATGACGCTCGCTGAAGATTGTTATCGTTTCACCAAAGAGTTTCCGAGGGATGAGATTTACGGCATGACCTCTCAGATGCGCCGATCGGCGGTTTCGATCGCGGCGAACATCGCAGAAGGATACGGTCGGGAAAACAGAGGGTCGTTCATTCAGTTTTTGCGCATGGCGCAAGGATCGTTGAAGGAACTGGAAACGCACGTACTGCTGGCATGCCGGGTTGGGCTGTTACGAAAAGACAATGAGATTGAACTGCTGCTGCGATGGGAAGAGATTGGAAAAATGATGAGATCTCTTATCCGAACGGTGCAGGCAAAGCAGGCGGAATGAAGCAGGCATTGAGATTGATGATCACTACTCACTACTCACTACTGACTCTTCGCCAGAGGCGCCACAATGGCTGAAACCTCCGTCCGCAATTTCAACATCAATTTCGGGCCGCAACACCCTGCGGCGCATGGCGTTTTGCGTCTCGTGCTGGAGCTGGACGGTGAAGTCGTCGATCGCGTCGATCCGCATATCGGACTTTTGCATCGCGGCACCGAAAAGCTGATCGAGGCAAAAACCTATCTGCAGGCGGTGCCTTATCTCGACCGGCTCGACTATTGCGCGCCGATGAACCAGGAGCATGCCTTTGCGCTCGCCGCCGAGCGCCTGCTCGGTATCGAGGTACCAAGACGCGGCCAGTTGATCCGCGTGCTTTATTGCGAGATCGGCCGCATCATGTCGCACATCCTCAATGTGACGACGCAGGCGATGGACGTCGGTGCGCTGACGCCGCCGCTGTGGGGCTTCGTCGAACGCGAAAAGCTGATGGTGTTCTATGAGCGGGCTTCCGGCTCGCGCATGCACGCCGCCTATTTCCGCCCCGGCGGCGTCCACCAGGACCTGCCGCGCCAACTGGTTGAAGACATCGGCAAGTGGATCGACCCGTTCCTGAAGTCGATCGATGACCTCGATCGTCTGCTGACCGGCAACCGTATCTTCAAGCAGCGCAATGTCGATATCGGCATTGTTTCGCTGGCCGATGCCTGGGCCTGGGGTTTTTCGGGTGTCATGGTGCGCGGCTCGGGCGCGGCCTGGGACCTGCGCAAGTCGCAGCCCTATGAATGCTATTCGGAAATGGACTTCGACATTCCGATCGGCAAGAACGGCGATTGCTACGACCGTTATCTCGTGCGCATGGAAGAAATGCGCCAGTCGGCGCGGATCATGCGCCAGTGCGTCGATTTGCTGCTCGGCAAAGAAAGCACCGGTCCGGTGTCGAACCTCGACGGCAAGGTCGTGCCGCCGAAGCGCCAGGCAATGAAGCGCTCGATGGAAGCGCTGATCCATCACTTCAAGCTCTACACCGAGGGCTATCGCGTGCCGGCCGGCGAGGTCTACGCCGCCGTGGAGGCGCCGAAGGGCGAGTTCGGCGTCTATCTCGTCTCCGACGGCTCCAACAAGCCCTACCGCTGCAAGCTGCGCGCGCCCGGTTTCGCACATCTACAAGCCATGGATTTCCTTTGCCGTGGCCACATGCTGGCCGACGTCACCGCCGTTCTCGGCTCCCTCGACATCGTGTTTGGTGAGGTCGATCGCTAAATGTCAGTCCGCCGTCTCGCAGAAGCAAGCGTCCAGCCAGCATCCTTCGCCTTCAACCGGGCGAACGCGGCAGCGGCGAAGCAATGGATCAAGAAATACCCGAAGGGCCGCGAGCAGTCGGCGATCATTCCGTTGTTGATGATCGCGCAGGAGCAGGAAGGCTGGGTCACCAAGGCGGCGATCGAGACGATTTCCGACATGCTTGGCATGCCCCGAATTCGCGGGCTCGAGGTCGCGACGTTCTACACGCAGTATCAGCTCAATCCCGTTGGTACCCGCGCGCACATCCAGGTTTGTGGCACCACGCCCTGTATGCTGCGCGGCTCGGAAGCGCTGATGGATGTCTGCCGTTCAAAGATTCATCACGACCAGTTCCACACCAACGACAAGGGCACCTTGTCGTGGGAAGAGGTCGAATGCCTTGGCGCCTGCGTCAACGCACCGATGGTGATGGTTTTCAAGGATACGTTCGAGGATCTGACGCCGGAACGGCTGGCTGAGATCATCGATCTCTATGACGCGGGCAAGGGTGCCTCGGTGGCGCCGGGACCGCAGAACGGCCGTACCGGCTCGGAGCCGGCCTCCGGCCTGACGACGCTGAAGAGCGAAAAGGCGATCCTCAAGTCGACCCGTGACAGGGAGGCCAGGGAAGCAGCCAAGGCCGCTAAGGAAGCGGCGGCAACCGCTTCGGCCGCGCCCGCGCCGGTTGCTCCCGCAGCGCAGGCCCCGGCTGCCGCTCCTGTCGCGCCGTCCAATGCCGGCAAGCCGAAGACCGACGCGCCTGAAACCAGCCCGGCCTTGAAGACGCCTTCGGCAACCAAGGTGGCGCCGGCGGCGGAGAAGGCGGCGAGCGTTTCGGCACCACCGCATTCGGCCGCCAACGCCAACACGGCAGCGCCGGAAGTCGAGAAGGTCTCCAAGCAGCGCAATGGGCCGACGGCCAAGGCCGAACCGGCCGCCGCATTCAAGGCGCCGGAAACCAAGACGCCAGCCGCAAAGCCGGCGAAACCGTCGCTGGAGGACAAGAACCGTCCGGCCGGTATCGACAGGCCGGCCACGGTCGACGATCTCAAGCTGATCTCCGGCGTCGGCCCGAAGATCGAGGGCATCCTGCACACGCTGGGCATTTTCACCTTCGCGCAGGTCGCTTCCTGGAAGAAGGCCGAACGCGAGTGGGTGGACGGCTATCTCAGCTTCCACGGCCGCATCGACCGCGACGACTGGGTTAAGCAGGCCAAGGCGCTCGCCAAGGGCGGCGTCGCCGAATACATCCGCGTTTTCGGCAAGAAGCCGGTCTGAGGGACGAAAAAATGCTTCAGGACAAAGACCGCATCTTCACCAACATCTACGGCCTGTTCGACAAGTCGCTGGCCGGCGCGATGGCGCGCGGCGCCTGGGACAACACGCCCGGCATCGTCGCCAAGGGGCGCGAGTGGATCGTCAACGAGATGAAGGCGTCGGGCCTGCGCGGCCGTGGCGGCGCCGGCTTCCCGACCGGTCTCAAATGGTCGTTCATGCCCAAGCAGAGCGACGGCCGGCCGAGCTACCTCGTCATCAACGCCGACGAATCCGAGCCCGGCACCTGCAAGGACCGCGACATCCTGCGCAACGATCCGCACACGTTGGTCGAGGGCGCGCTGCTCGCCGGCTTCGCCATGGGCGCGATTGCGGCCTACATCTATGTGCGTGGCGAGTTCATCCGCGAGCGCGAGGCGCTGCAGCGGGCCATCGAGGAGGCCTATGAGGCCAAGCTGATCGGCAAGAACAACACGTCCGGCTACGATTTCGACGTCTACATGCATCACGGCGCCGGCGCTTATATCTGCGGCGAAGAGACGGCGCTGCTGGAAAGCCTCGAAGGCAAGAAGGGCCAGCCCAGGCTGAAGCCGCCATTCCCGGCCAATGTCGGCCTCTATGGCTGCCCGACCACCGTCAACAATGTCGAGTCGATCGCGGTGGCGCCGACCATCCTGCGTCGCGGTGCCGCCTGGTTCTCGTCCTTCGGCCGGCCCAACAATGTCGGCACCAAGCTGTTCTGTATCTCCGGCCACGTCAACAACCCGTGCACCGTCGAAGAGGCGATGTCGATCCCGTTCCGCGAGTTGATCGAAACGCATTGCGGCGGCATTCGCGGCGGCTGGGACAATCTGCTCGCGGTCATTCCGGGCGGCGCCTCGGTGCCGCTGGTGCCGGCCGAGCAGATCATCGACACGCCGATGGATTTCGACGCGCTGCGCGACCTCAAATCCGGCCTCGGCACGGCGGCCGTCATCGTCATGGACAAGTCGACCGATGTCGTGAAGGCGATTGCCCGGTTGTCCTACTTCTACAAGCACGAGAGCTGCGGCCAGTGCACGCCGTGCCGCGAAGGCACCGGCTGGATGTGGCGGGTGATGGAGCGGCTGGTGCGTGGCGAGGCGCAGAAGCGCGAGATCGACATGCTGCTCGACGTCACCAAGCAGGTCGAGGGCCACACGATCTGCGCGCTGGGTGATGCGGCGGCATGGCCGATCCAGGGCCTGATGCGGCATTTCCGCGGCGAGGTGGAGCGGCGCATCGACGAGTTTTCGCGCAACGCGCACCGGGCCGAGCCGGTGATGGTGGCGGCGGAATAGAAGAATTTGCGACTGCGAGAATAACGGGGCGGGGCGAACGAAGAAACGACCAGGAGAACTCTATGGCGCCGTATTCGACACCCTACTCAATGATGCCCAATTTGGACCAGCTCGAGAAGATGAACCAGGATCTGACCAGGATGACGCCGAAGGAGATGGCCAGCGCCGTCAACCTTTTCGTGCACCCTGTCGCGGGTGCGGCGGCGATGTCGGCACTCGGCATCGGGCTCGCCAATCATGCGTTCGGCGTCTGGCTGGGCGCGCTTTCAGGCGCCGCCGAGGCATCACAGCGTCTCATGCAACCGCTGATCGAGGATTTCGAGGCGCGCGTCGAGGAATTCGAGGATGCGAACTCGTCGTCCACCAAGGCGCGGGCGGCGGCGAAGACCCTGATTGCCGAGGCGCAATCCTTCGCCCAGGAGGTCACCGACATCGCCGCCAAGGAAGCCGCCACCACGGCGCCGGCGGTGAATGTCGCTCCGGCAAGCGGTGAGGCCGCCGACGTGCTGCTGCCCGAGGATTTCAGGCAGCCCAAGGCCATGGACAAGCCGGCGAAACCGTCCGACCTCAAGGCGATATCGGGTATCGGCCCGAAGCTGGAGAAGGTGCTGAACGGGCTCGGTATCTGGACATATGCCCAGATCGCCGCCTGGTCGCCGCAGGAGATCGCCTGGGTCGACGACTATCTGTCGTTCAAAGGCCGCATCGGCCGCGACGACTGGACTGCCCAGGCCGCAGTGCTGGCCGCGAAGAAGTGAACGAAATGCCGGGCGCTGCGTCTGTCGCGCCCGGGAAATGAGATTGCGGTAAATCCGCAGAGGTTTGAGGCGAATGGCAAAGCTCAAGGTCGACGGGAAAGAGATCACTGTACCCGACCACTACACGCTGCTGCAGGCGGCGGAAGACGCGGGCGCGGAAGTGCCGCGCTTCTGCTTCCATGAGCGGCTGTCGATCGCCGGCAATTGCCGTATGTGCCTGATCGAGGTGAAGGGTGGGCCGCCCAAGCCGCAGGCTTCCTGCGCCATGGGTGTGCGCGATTTGCGCCCCGGCCCGAATGGCGAGCCGCCGGAAATCTTCACCAACACGCCGATGGTCAAGAAGGCCCGGGAAGGCGTGATGGAATTCCTGCTGATCAACCATCCGCTGGATTGCCCGATCTGCGACCAGGGCGGCGAATGCGACCTGCAGGACCAGGCGATGGCCTTCGGCGTCGATTCCTCGCGCTATCACGAGAACAAGCGCGCGGTCGAAGACAAGTATATCGGCCCGCTGGTCAAGACAGTGATGAACCGCTGCATCCACTGCACGCGCTGCGTCCGCTTCACCACCGAAGTCGCCGGCATTTCCGAACTCGGCCTGATCGGCCGTGGTGAGGATGCCGAGATCACCACCTATCTCGAACAGGCGATGACGTCGGAACTGCAGGGCAATGTCATCGATCTCTGCCCGGTCGGCGCGCTGACCTCCAAGCCCTTCGCCTTCCAGGCGCGGCCGTGGGAGCTGACCAAGACCGAATCCATCGACGTGATGGACGCGGTCGGCTCGGCGATCCGCATCGATAGCCGTGGCCGCGAAGTGATGCGCATCCTGCCGCGCGTCAACGAGCAGGTGAACGAGGAGTGGATTTCCGACAAGACCCGCTTCATCTGGGATGGCCTGCGCACGCAGCGCCTCGACCGCCCCTATGTGCGCAAGGACGGCAAGCTGGTTCCGGCGAGCTGGGCCGAGGCTTTTTCGGCGATCAAGGACGCGGTGTCGAAGGCAGCGCCCGAGAAGATCGGCGCTATCGCAGGCGATCTCGCGGCAGTCGAGGAAATCTACGCGTTGAAGCTTCTGATGGCTTCGCTCGGCTCGAAGAACACCGATTGCCGCCAGGATGGCGCAGCGCTTGATCCGGCGCTCGGCCGCGCCAGCTACATCTTCAACCCGACCATCGAAGGCATCGAACAGGCCGACGCGGTGCTGATCATCGGCGCCAACCCGCGTTTCGAAGCCTCGGTGCTCAACGCCCGCATCCGCAAGCGCTGGCGGGTCGGCAACGTGCCGGTCGGCGTCATCGGCGATATCGGCGATACGCGCTACGAGTATGAATTGCTGGGCGCCGGACCGGATTCGCTGAAGGATCTGGCCGACGGCAATGGCAAGTTCTTCCAGACGCTGAAGAAGGCGACGCATCCGCTGATTATTATCGGCCAGGGCGCGCTGTCTCGCGCCGATGGTGCGGCCGTGCTCGGCCAGGCGGCGAAGCTCGCTGCTTCTGTCAACGCAGCGCGGGCGGACTGGAACGGCTTTGCCGTGCTGCACAATGCGGCTGGACGTGTCGGTGGCCTCGATCTCGGTTTCGTGCCGGGCGAGGGCGGCAAGGATGTCGCCGGCATGCTGGGCGAGACGGACGTGCTGTTCCTGCTCGGCGCCGACGAGATCGACATGGGCAAGACCGGCGGCGCCTTCGTCGTCTATATCGGCACGCATGGCGATCAGGGCGCGCACCGCGCCAATGTCATCCTGCCGGCGGCCGCCTACACCGAAAAGTCGGCCACCTATGTCAACACCGAAGGGCGTGTGCAGCAGACCAACCGCGCCGGCTTCGCGCCCGGCGAGGCGCGTGAGGATTGGGCGATCCTGCGGGCGCTCTCGGACGTGCTCGGCAAGAAGCTGCCCTTCGATTCGCTGCCGCAGCTGCGTGCCAAACTCTATGGCGACTATCCGCATCTCGCCCGCATCGACCAGGTTCTGGCCGGCGGCGCCGATGACGTCGCCAAGACGGCGAAGCTCGGCGGCCGCCTGAACAAGGGAACGTTCACCTCGCCGGTGAAGGATTTCTACCTCACCAACCCGATCGCGCGGGCGTCGGCCGTGATGGCTGAATGCTCGGCGCTGGCCAAGAGCGGCTTCAAGCAGGCGGCGGAATAAGCATGGACACTTTCTTCTTCTTCTATGTGGTGCCGGCGCTCTGGATTCTGGGCGAGTCGATGCTCCTCATCGCCGTGCTGCTGATCTTCGTCGCCTACATCCTCTACGCCGATCGCAAGATCTGGGCGGCGGTGCAGTTGCGCCGCGGTCCGAATGTCGTCGGTCCGTTCGGCACACTGCAGGCCTTCGCCGATCTGTTGAAGTTCGTCTTCAAGGAACCGGTCATCCCGTCCGGCGCCAACAAGGGCGTGTTCCTTTTGGCGCCGCTAGTGTCGGCGGTGCTGGCGATCTCGGCCTGGGCGGTCATTCCGGTCAACCAGGGCTGGGCGATCGCCAACGTCAATGTCGGCGTCCTCTATGTCTTCGCCATCTCCTCGCTCGAGGTCTATGGCGTGATCATGGGCGGCTGGGCCTCCAACTCGAAATACCCCTTCCTCGGCGCGCTGCGTTCGGCGGCTCAGATGGTGTCCTATGAAGTCTCGATCGGCTTCGTCATCGTCACCGTGCTGCTCACCGCCGGCTCGCTCAACCTCACAGATATCGTGCTGTCGCAGCATGATGGAATTGGTACTCGGCTTGGCCTGCCGAACACGTTCCTCGACTGGAACTGGCTGGCGCTGTTCCCGATGTTCATCATCTTCTTCATCTCGGCACTGGCCGAGACGAACCGGCCGCCCTTCGATCTGGTCGAAGCCGAATCGGAGCTGGTCGCCGGCCACATGGTCGAATATTCGTCGACGCCGTTCCTGCTCTTCTTCCTCGGCGAATATGTCGCCATCGTGCTGATGTGCGCGCTGGCCACCATCCTGTTCCTTGGCGGCTGGCTGCCGCCCTTCGACTTCGCGCCTTTCACCTGGGTGCCCGGTGTCATCTGGTTCGTGCTGAAGGTCTGCTTCGTGTTCTTCGGCATTTCGATGGTGAAGGCCTTCGTGCCGCGCTACCGCTACGACCAGCTGATGCGGCTTGGCTGGAAAGTGTTCCTGCCGATCTCGCTGTTCATGGTGGTCGCCACCGCAGCCTTCCTCAAGATCACGGGGTTTGCGTGATGTTCGCTCTGTCCCAGGCCGCAAAATCCCTGCTGCTGCAGGATTTCGTCAGCGCCTTCTTCCTGTCGATGCGTCAGTTCTTCGCGCCGAAGGAGACGATCAACTATCCGCACGAGAAGGGGCCGGTCAGCCCGCGCTTCCGGGGCGAGCATGCGCTGCGCCGCTATCCCAATGGCGAGGAACGCTGCATCGCCTGCAAATTGTGCGAGGCGATCTGCCCGGCGCAGGCCATCACCATCGAGGCCGGCCCGCGCCGCAATGACGGCACGCGCCGCACGGTGCGTTACGACATCGACATGGTGAAGTGCATCTATTGCGGCTTCTGCCAGGAAGCCTGCCCGGTTGACGCCATCGTCGAGGGGCCGAATTTCGAGTTCGCGACGGAAACGCGTGAGGAACTCTACTACGACAAGGACAGGTTGTTGGCGAATGGCGACCGGTGGGAGCGCGAACTGGCGCGCAACATCTCGCTGGACTCGCCCTACCGCTGATATTTGACGCATGGACGGGGCGAGGGGCCTCGTCTAAGGACAACGCGGCTTGGGACCCGGAGGCGGGACCAGGCTACAGAAGCGGATAGGGCGATAGCCCGTCCGGACAGGAACCCGGGGGAACCCCATGTTGAGTGGACTAGAGGCGGCCTTTTTCTACCTCTTCGCCTTTATCGCGGTGGCGTCGGCGTTCATGGTCATTTCGTCGCGCAACCCCGTGCATTCGGTGCTGTTCCTGATCCTGACCTTCTTCAACGCCGCCGGCCTGTTCATGCTGACCGGCGCCGAGTTCCTGGCGATAATCCTGCTCGTCGTCTATGTCGGTGCGGTCATGGTGCTGTTCCTGTTCGTCGTCATGATGCTCGACGTCGACTTCGCCGAGATGAAGGAGGGTGCCCTGCAATATGCGCCGATCGGCGCGCTGGTCGGGCTGATCCTGGCGGCGGAGCTGATCGTGGTGCTGGGCGGCTACACCTTCGCGCCGCGGCTCGCCTCGACGGTCTCGAAACCCATCCCGGATCTCGCCACGCGCTCGAACACAGCGGCACTCGGCGACATCCTCTATACCGACTACCTCTACTACTTCCAGATTTCGGGCCTCATCCTGCTGGTTGCCATGATCGGCGCCATCGTGCTGACGCTACGCCATAAGGAAGGGATCAAGCGGCAGTCGATCGCAGCCCAAGTCGGCCGCACGCCGGCGACAGGCATGGAAATCCGCAAGGTCAAGTCGGGCGAAGGAGTCTGAGATGGTCGTCGGCATCGCACATTATCTGACCGTATCGGCGATCCTGTTCACGCTCGGCGTGTTCGGCATCTTCCTGAACCGCAAGAACGTCATCGTCATCCTGATGTCGATCGAGCTGATCCTGCTTGCGGTCAACATCAATTTCGTCGCCTTTTCGGCGGCGCTCGGCGATCTGGTCGGCCAGGTGTTCGCGCTGTTCGTGCTGACGGTCGCGGCGGCCGAGGCGGCCATCGGACTTGCCATTCTCGTCGTCTTCTTCCGCAACCGCGGCTCGATCGCGGTCGAAGACGTGAACATGATGAAGGGTTGACGGAACCACCATGTATCAGGCCATCGTCTTCCTTCCACTGCTCGGCTTCCTGATCGTCGGCCTGTTCGGCACGTCGCTCGGCGCCAAGGCATCCGAATACATCACCTCCGGCTTCCTGGTGATTTCGGCGGTGCTGTCGTGGGTTGCCTTCTTCAGCGTCGGTTTCGGCCATGGCGAGGTGTTCGTCGTGCCGGTGCTGCGCTGGATCCAGTCGGGCGGGCTTGAAGCTTCGTGGGCGCTGCGCATCGACACGCTGACGGTGGTGATGCTGGTGGTGGTCAACACTGTGTCGGCGCTGGTTCACATCTATTCGATCGGCTACATGCACCACGATCCGAACCGGCCGCGCTTCTTTGCCTATCTGTCGCTGTTCACCTTCGCCATGCTGATGCTGGTGACGGCCGACAACCTCGTGCAGATGTTCTTCGGCTGGGAAGGGGTGGGCCTCGCCTCCTACCTGCTGATCGGCTTCTGGTACAAGAAGCCGTCCGCCAATGCCGCCGCAATCAAGGCCTTCGTCGTCAACCGCGTTGGCGATTTCGGCTTCGCGCTCGGCATCTTTGGTTTGTTCGTGCTGTTCGGCTCGGTCAATCTCGGCACCATCTTCGCCAACGCAGCAACGTTCATCCCGGCTGAAGGCGCGCCGCAAGGTGCGGCGGTGCTGACCTTCCTCGGCCATGCGCTGGACAAGCAGACGGCGATGACCGTCGTGTGTCTGCTGCTGTTCATGGGTGCCATGGGCAAGTCGGCGCAGGTGCCGCTGCACACCTGGCTGCCGGACGCCATGGAGGGCCCGACGCCGGTCTCGGCGCTCATCCATGCCGCCACCATGGTGACGGCCGGCGTGTTCATGCTGGCGCGGCTGTCGCCGCTGTTCGAGCTGTCGCATTCGGCGCTGACAGTCGTCACCTTCATCGGCGCCTTCACCGCCTTCTTCGCGGCGACCGTCGGTCTCGTCCAGAACGACATCAAACGCGTCATCGCCTATTCGACCTGCTCGCAGCTCGGCTACATGTTCGTGGCGCTCGGCGTCGGCGCCTATGGCGCGGCGATCTTCCATCTGTTCACGCACGCCTTCTTCAAGGCGCTGCTGTTCCTTGGTTCGGGCTCGGTCATCCATGCCGTCTCCGACGAGCAGGACATGCGCAAGATGGGTGGCCTGCGGAAGCTGATCCCGACCACCTACTGGATGATGGTGATCGGCACGCTGGCGCTGACAGGCGTCGGCATTCCGGTGACGGTCATCGGCACCGCCGGCTTCTTCTCCAAGGACGCGATCATCGAAAGCGCCTTTGCCGGACATAACTCGGTCGCTGGCTTTGCCTTCATCCTGCTGGTCATCGCCGCCTGCTTCACCTCCTTCTATTCCTGGCGGCTGATCTTCATGACCTTCCACGGCAAGCCGCGGGCGAGCCATGAGGTGATGCATCATGTGCATGAATCGCCGCCGGTGATGCTGGTGCCGCTGTTCATCCTGGCCGCCGGGGCGCTGTTTGCGGGCATCATCTTCCACAATTCCTTTATCGGCGAAGGCTATGCCGAGTTCTGGAAGGCGTCGCTGTTCACGCTGCCAAACAATCTCATCCTGCACGAAATCGAAGAACTGCCGCTGTGGGTCGAGCTGTCGCCCTTCATCGCCATGCTGATCGGCTTCGCGCTGGCCTGGAAATTCTACATCCGCTCGCCGGAAATGCCGGTGAACCTGGCGAAGCAGAATCGCGGGCTCTACGCCTTCCTGCTCAACAAGTGGTATTTCGACGAGCTTTACGACTTCCTGTTCGTGCGGCCCGCCAAGCGCTTCGGCCATTTCCTGTGGAAGACCGGTGACGGCACCATCATCGACGGGCTCGGACCGGATGGCATTTCGGCGCGCGTCGTCGACGTCACCAACCGCGTCGTCAAGCTGCAGACCGGCTACCTCTACCATTACGCCTTCGCCATGCTGATCGGCGTTGCCGCACTCGTCACCTGGATGATGCTCTGATGACCGCCTGGCCAATCCTCTCGCTGGTCACCTTCCTGCCGCTGGTTGGTGTGCTGCTGATCCTGTTCATCAGGGATGACAGTGAAAACGCACGCCGCAACATCCGCGCCATCGCGCTGTTGACGACGACGTTCACCTTCATCATCTCGCTGTTCATCTGGACCGGCTTCGACAATTCGCAGGCCGGCTTCCAGTTCGTCGAGAAATTCGCCTGGCTCGACTCCGGCATCTCCTACCATATGGGCGTCGACGGCATTTCCATGCTGTTCGTCATCCTGACGACCTTCCTGATGCCGCTCTGCATCCTGGCGTCGTGGGAAGCGATCGAGAAGCGCGTCAAGGCCTACATGATCGCCTTCCTGCTGCTCGAGACGCTGATGATCGGCGTGTTCTGTGCGCTCGACATCGTGCTGTTCTACGTCTTCTTCGAAGCCGGCCTGATCCCGATGTTCATCATCATCGGCGTCTGGGGCGGCAAGCGGCGTGTCTACGCCTCGTTCAAGTTCTTCCTCTATACGCTGGCTGGCTCGGTGCTGATGCTGCTCGCCATCATGGCGATGTTCTACCAGTCCGGCACCACCGACATCCCGACGCTGCTGACCCACCAATTCCCGGCCAACATGCAGACATGGCTATGGCTCGCCTTCTTCGCATCCTTCGCGGTGAAGATGCCGATGTGGCCGGTGCATACCTGGTTGCCGGACGCGCACGTCGAGGCGCCAACGGCCGGTTCGGTGATCCTGGCCGCCATCCTCCTGAAAATGGGCGGGTACGGCTTCCTGCGCTTCTCCTTGCCGATGTTCCCGTTGGCATCCGAAATGTTCGCGCCGCTGGTCTTCACGCTGTCGGTCGTCGCCATCATCTACACCTCGCTGGTGGCGCTGATGCAGGAGGACATGAAGAAGCTGATCGCCTATTCGTCGGTCGCCCATATGGGCTTCGTCACGATGGGCATCTTCGCCATGAACCAGGAAGGCGTGCAGGGCGCGATCTTCCAGATGCTCAGCCATGGCCTCGTCTCGGGCGCGCTGTTCCTGTGCGTGGGCGTCATCTATGACCGCATGCACACGCGTGAGATCGCCGCCTATGGCGGGCTGGTCAACAACATGCCGAAATACGCCACCGTGTTCATGGTCTTCACCATGGCCAATGTCGGCCTGCCGGGCACATCAGGCTTCGTCGGCGAATTCCTGACCATGCTCGGCGTGTTCCGGGTCAATACCTGGGTGGCGTTCTTTGCTGCCACCGGCGTCATCCTGTCGGCGGCCTACGCGCTCTGGCTCTATCGCCGGGTGATCTTCGGTGCGCTGACCAAGGACAGCCTGAAGGGCCTGCTCGACCTGTCGCCACGCGAGAAGTTCATCATCTACCCGCTGGTCGTGCTGGTCATCTTCTTCGGCGTCTATCCCGCACCTGTCTTCGACGCGACGGCCCAGTCGGTCAAGTCGCTCGTCACCAATGTCACTGCATCCATCGGCGCCGCGCAGACCGCGGCGGCGAACTGACCAGGGGTTTTGCGAACCATGACGCCGGACCTTCTCTCCAGCCTGTCGCTCTCGACGCCAGAGCTGATCCTTGCCGTCGGCGCGCTCGCGCTGCTGATGGTCGGAGCCTATTCGCGCGCCAAGACCGCCAACTTCGTGACCGGCCTGGCGGTGGCCGTGCTGGTGATCGCCGGCGCCTGGCTGATCTTTCACACCGGGCAGGGCAGTGCCTATGGCAACGCCTTCATCCAGGATTCCTTCTCCCGCTTCATGAAGGTGCTGGCGCTGGTCGGCTCGGCGGTGACGCTGGTCATGTCGATGCGCTTTGCCAAGGCGGAGCGTTTCGACAAGTTCGAATATCCGGTGCTGATCCTGCTCTGCACGCTCGGCATGATGCTGATGATCTCGGCCAACAGCATGATCGGGCTCTATCTCGGCCTCGAACTGCAATCGCTGGCGATTTATGTGCTGTGCGCGATCAACCGCGACAATCTGCGTTCGACCGAAGCCGGCCTGAAGTATTTCGTCCTCGGCGCGCTGTCGTCGGGCATGCTGCTTTACGGCATCAGCCTGGTCTACGGCTACACCGGCAACACCGGTTTCCAGGAGATCGCTTCGGCGCTGGGCAGCGGCGAGCGCCAGCTCGGCCTCGTCTTCGGCCTGGTTTTCGTGCTGGCCGGCCTTGCCTTCAAGATCTCGGCGGTACCGTTCCATATGTGGACGCCCGACGTCTATGAAGGCGCGCCGACGCCGGTGACGGCGTTCCTGGCGGCAGCACCCAAGATGGCGGCGATGGCGCTGATCGTGCGCGTCACCATGGGCGCGTTCAAACCGATCGCCGCCGACTGGCAGCAGATCATCGTCTTCATCTCGATCGCCTCGATGGCGCTCGGCGCCTTCGCCGCGATCGGCCAGACCAATATCAAGCGCCTGATGGCCTATTCCTCGATCGGCCATATGGGCTACGCGCTGGTCGGCCTTGCCGCCAACAGCCAGGCCGGCGTGCGTGGTGTCGCCATCTACATGCTGATCTATCTGGTGATGACGCTCGGCACCTTCGCCTTCATCCTCGCCATGCGGCGCAAGGAAGGCAATGTCGAGCAGATCAGCGACCTGGCCGGGCTTGCCTCGACCAATCCGATCATGGCGACGATCCTGACCATCCTGATGTTCTCGCTGGCCGGCATTCCGCCGCTCGCCGGCTTCTGGGGGAAGTGGTACGTCTTCCTCGCCGCCATCAACGCCAACCTCTACGCGCTGGCGATCATCGGTGTGCTGGCCTCGGTGGTGGGCGCCTATTACTATCTGCGCATCATCAAGATCATGTGGTTCGATGAACCGGTCGGCGGCTTCGTGCCGATGGCGAGCGAGTTGCGTGTCGTGCTCGGCGTCTGCGGCGCCTTCGTGCTGTTCTATGTGCTGATCGGCGGACCGATCGGCACCTATGCCGAAGCCGCCGCCAAGACATTTTTCTGACGGGATGGCATTTCGGCTGGCCCCAACCTCGGCGTCGGAAGGGTTCCGGCTCGAGGCCTATGACAGCGTCGGTTCCACCAATACGGTGGCGCTGGACCACGCAAGGGCAGGCGACCCCGGTAAGCTGTGGGTCGTTTCCAAGAAGCAGGAAAGCGGACGTGGCCGGCGCGGCCGTGCCTGGGTGTCGCCCGAAGGCAATCTGGCGGCGACCTTGCTTGTCATCACCGGCGGTGAACTTCGCCTTGCCGCGACGCTGGGTTTCGTCGCCGGCCTGTCGCTCGCCGATGCACTGGATGCCGTGGTGCCGAAGGGCCGGATCGCCATCGGGCTCGATGGCGCGAGCCATAGACAAAACCGCTTCGAGCTGAAATGGCCGAACGACGTGCTTGCTTCCGGTGCGAAGCTCGCCGGCATCCTGCTGGAGTCGGCGATACTGGATGGCGGCCGCTTCGCGGTCGCCGTCGGCATCGGCGTCAATGTGGTGGCGCATCCCACGGATTTGCCGTATCCCGCGACATCGCTGCAAGCTCTGGGCGCGACATGCGATGCGGAAACGCTGTTCCTGGCGTTGTCGGATGCCTGGAGCGAGAATGCCCGCCTGTGGGATGAAGGGCGCGGTCTTGCCGCCGTCAGGCGGCGCTGGCTGGCGCGCGCGGCGGGACTTGGTG
This sequence comes from Mesorhizobium sp. AR02, assembly GCF_024746835.1. NCBI lineage: Bacteria > Pseudomonadati > Pseudomonadota > Alphaproteobacteria > Hyphomicrobiales > Phyllobacteriaceae > Mesorhizobium > Mesorhizobium sp. AR02. The sequence goes on from NZ_CP080531.1 coordinate 5,910,317, forward strand.
GCGAGGTTGCTGTCAGAATTGACGGTAATGTGGTGCGTGGGGTGTTCGAGACCATTGACGAGGACTGCCGTTTCGTGATCCGCGACGATGAGGGGTCGGTTGTGACGGTTGCCGCCGGCGACGTGCATTTCGGCGCGGTGGCATCTGCTCGGGTATAATGGGCTTGGCCTGAGGGCCAGGAAGGGAAAAATCATGGCGAAAGCGGAAAACGCCGAACTCGTCTTCGTGCCGCTTGGCGGCGTCGGCGAGATCGGCATGAACTTCGCCCTCTACGGCTACGGCCCGCCGAGCGCGCGCGAATGGATCGTCATCGATGTCGGTGTCACCTTTCCCGACGCGGCGCATCCGGGCGTCGACCTGATCCTGCCCGACACGCGCTTCATCGAGGAAAACCTCGCCAATCTGCGCGGCATCATCATCACCCATGCGCATGAGGACCATTACGGTGCGCTGCTCGACACCTGGCCGAAGCTGAAGGCGCCGGTGTGGATGACACCGTTCAGCGCCGGGCTGCTGGACGCCAAGCGGCAAGGCGAGCAAGGGGCGCCGAAGATCCCGGTGACGATCTACCGGGCTGGCGAAAAATTCACCGTCGGCCCGTTCGAGATCGAAGCCATTCCGGTGGCGCATTCCATTCCCGAGCCGATGTCTCTGGCCATCACGACGCCGGCTGGCACGGTCATCCACACCGGTGACTGGAAGATCGATCCGGAACCGACGATCGGGCCCAAGACCGACGAGGCGCGTTTCCGTGCCTATGGCGACAAGGGCGTGCTGGCGCTGATCTGCGATTCGACCAATGCGCTGCGCGAAGGCGAGTCGCCTTCGGAAGTCGCCGTCGGCGAGGGCCTCAAGGGCGTCATCCAGGCCGCCAAGGGCCGCGTTGCCGTCACCACTTTCTCTTCCAATGTCGGGCGCATCGTTTCCATCGCCAGGGCGGCACGCGATGCCGGCCGCCAGTGCCTGGTGCTTGGCCGCTCGCTGAAGCGCGTCATCGATGTAGCCGACGAGCTTGGCTATATGGACGGGTTGCCTGAGTTCATTGCCGAGGAAGATTTCGGCTTCATCCCGCGCGAAAACCTCGTCATCATCTGCACCGGCAGCCAGGGCGAGCCGCTGGCGGCGCTGGCGAAACTGTCGCGTGACGAGATGAAATCGGTGTCGCTGACGGCGGGCGACACGGTGGTGTTTTCTTCGCGCACCATTCCCGGCAATGAGAAGGCGATCCTCGAGATCAAGAACCGCCTCATCGATCTCGGCATCAAGATCATCGAGGATGGTGATGCGCTGGTGCATGTCTCCGGCCACCCCCGGCGCAGCGAGTTGCGCAAGATGTATGAATGGGTGCGCCCGCAGATCGGCGTTCCCGTGCATGGCGAGGCGGCGCATCTGGTGGCTCAGGGATCGCTGATGTCGACCTCCGGCATCGGTCAGGTGGCACAGGTGCGCGACGGCGACATGCTGAGGCTTGCTCCCGGCCCCGCCACCATCATCGACCAGGTGCCGTTCGGCCGCATCTACAAGGACGGCAATTTGATCGGCACGGACCAGGCAATGGGCATTCGCGACCGGCGCAAATTGTCCTTTGCCGGCCATGTCGCGGTCAATGTCGTGCTCGACGACAAATACGAGCTGGCTGGCGATCCCGATCTCGTCGCCATCGGCGTCGCCGAAGCCGATGCCGGCGGCGAGACGCTCGAGGACCTGATGATCGATGCTGCCGTCGGCGCGGTCGATTCGATTCCCCGCCAGCGGCGAAAGGACCTCGACCTGGTTCAGGAGGCGGTGCGTCGCGCGGTACGCGGCGCCGCCAACGAGGCCTGGGGCAAGAAGCCACTGGTAACGGTTTTCGTCACCAGGTGAGGGTGGCAGCGGTTCGCTACAAGTTCAGCTGATAGCTGACCGGAAGCCAGCGAAAAGAACCGTTCGCCGATTCGATGTAACCCAGGCCTGGAAACGGCATGTGGTGGCCGGCGACCAGCAGGCGCTGTTCGGCTGCCATCCTCAGCAGGCGCTTGCGGGTCTCGACGGCCTGCTCCTTGTCGTCATCGAAGTCGGCATGCCATTCCGGATGCTGGATGGACACGACATAGTGCAGGAAGGCGTCCGACCAGATCAGCAGTCGTTGCCCGTCGCTTTCGATGAGAAATGCCAGGAGGCCTGGGGAATGACCTGACGCGCCGAGGGCGGTAATGTCCGGCACCACTTCATCTCCGGGCGCTATGAATGTTGCCCGGTCGGCCAGCCCGGTGCAAATCTGTCTGAACAGATCACGATTGGCCAATCTGGCCTCGCGAACCGCTGCTCCCTCGGTCCAGAAGGCGAATTCCGCCGCGCCGAATACGTAGCGTGCCCGGCTGAAAACCGGTTCACCATTCCTGACAAGCCCGCCGATGTGATCCGGGTGTCCGTGCGTGATGACCACCACGTCGATATCATCAGGCCCGAGCCCAATGTCTTGCAAACAGTCCAGGAGTGAACTGCCCTCATCTCCGCATCCGGTGTCGAACAGGATCTTTTCGGAACCGGTGTCGATCAGCGTCGGGATGAAACAATGTTCGTACCGATCCCGGTCGATGAAGTTCGAGACCGCGAGTTCGAGCACCGCGCCTGGCGGCTGTCCGGCTGCGAAGGCCGATGCAAGGTTGTCGCGGACATCGACGGCGTCGAGCAAGGCGGCAATCTTGAATGACCCGAGATCGAAGGTGAAAACGCGGGCGCGGGCAGGGCGGATGTAAGACATTGCCGGTTGTACTTTGCGGTTGCCGGTCGGAACAGTCTCGATCGTGATTTGGGAGAATGTTCACCAAAGTGCGACAGTGCGCGCCTCGTGAATGGCTGTTGGTCTCAGCCGATTTGACGTATGACGCCAGCCATTGGACAGAGGAGAGACAACTCGCACATGCTCGGACGGCTGAACCATGTCGCGCTTGCGGTGCCAGACCTGACTGCTGCCGTTGTCGCCTACCGCAACACGCTGGGCGCCGAAGTGACGGAGCCGCAGGCTTTGCCGGAGCACGGCGTCACGGTGGTGTTCGTCAATGTCGGCAACACCAAGATCGAACTTCTGGAGCCCTTGGGCGAGGGCTCGCCGATCGCCGCGTTCCTGGCGAAGAACCCGTCCGGCGGTATGCATCATCTCTGCTACGAGGTTGATGACATCCTGGCCGCGCGCGATCAGCTCAAGGCCGCCGGCGCCCGCGTGCTGGGCGACGGCAATCCCAAGATCGGCGCGCATGGCAAGCCGGTGCTTTTCCTGCATCCGAAGGATTTCTTCGGCACGCTGATCGAACTGGAGCAATCATGAGCTGGGTTTCGTTCACCGCCCTGTTTTTCGCGACCTGGTGGGTGGTGCTGTTTGCCGTGCTGCCGTTCAGCGTCAGGACGCAGGATGACGATCATGACGTGACGCTGGGCACGGTTCCGAGCGCGCCACGCGGGCCGCATATGCTGCGCGCGGTGATCCGCACCACCATCGCCACGGCGATCTTGATGGGCATTTTCTACGGCTTGACGCACGGGCTGGGATACAGCCTCAGCGACATCCCCCACATCGTGCCGGATTTCGGCCAGACCCCGGCAAAATAGATCTCCCGGCAAGGGTACTCCGACGAGATCGGAGCGCTGCGGGGGCGGATCGAGAGGCCGCATGTTTCGCGGCCATACGCTTGTTGACGCTAGGTCATGTAACCTGGCAACCCGCCGCGCTAACCAGATGATTGCACAAAAAAAATGCAAGGCACGAGGCCTTGCAATTAAACGCGTCCGATCTGTTTCCGGTTTCCGGCGGCAGCGAGTAACCGCGCCTAGATCGCATCCTCCCAAGACTTTGACCGCGTAGGAGAGCAGATTTTTCTCCGCCCTCTCGGTTATCGCGGCACACTAGCCTAAGCCGAATGAAAATGTCACGAAGAATTTTGCCTCGAAACAGGCATTCTCGTGCTGCACTGCACAATAGTATGGCATGCTTTGCTTTCGAAACGACCAGCAAGGCGCGGTGGAGCCTTTGCGGCATGTCCTGAGTTGACGCGCGCAAAGAATTGCCGGCCAAATCCGAAGACATTCGGCTCTCCCGCACAGTCGGCGAGAACCTATTTTGTGACGCCGGCCTCAGCCATCGCTTTCTCGACCATGCCGATCCAGCCTTCGTTGGCACCCGGCAAGCGTCCTTCAGATTTCAGTCCGGCCAGCATGGCCAGCGCGGCCTTGAAATTTGTCGACGGGTCAACGCCAGCCACGGCAAGCTTGTAGCGGCTGTAGGCGGCATCGACCGTGCGCTGTGCGTTGCCCGGATCGGCTTGCAACTGCGCCTTGGCGATGACGAAGCCAGCCTGGTATTCCGCAGCCGCGCCGGTCTTGTCGCCCTTGCTCATCAGCACGTCGCCGATCCGGTTGTGGCCAACCGCAAGGTCGCGCTGCCATTCGGCATTGTCGGGGTCGAGTTCGGCCAGATATTCGGCAATGGCCTGCGCGGAACGGCGGTCGGCGAGCGATCCGTCAAGGTCGCCCGCCTCGGCGCGGGCGTCGGCTATCTTGCCCAGCGCAAGCTCGAGGTCACGCCGCCATAGCGTGTTGCCGGGATCCCGCGCCACCAGCTTCTGCGCGATATCGACGCTGCGCTGGTAGGGTTCGAAAGCCTTTTCGTTGTGCCCGGTCAGCCGCTGCAGGTCGCCGATAGCGGTGAGGCTGACGGTGATGTCGCGCTGCAGTTCGGCGTCATCAGGCATCTTCTTCGCCAGTGCCTCGGTGATCTGCAAGGAGACTTCATATTCGGCGATCGAGCTTTCCAGGTCGTTGGTCAGCCTGAGCGCCAGCCCGACCTTGGAATGGCTGACCGAAACGTCGCGCCGAAAGCCGTCATTATCAGGCGCTTTCTCGACCAGGAATTCGGCCACCTTGAGTGCCGAACGGTAGTTCGCCAGCGCGCCGGGTCCGTCGCCCGAAACCCGCATGGCGTCGCCGATGCGGTTGAAGCAGACGGCGTAGTCGCGCAGATAGTCAAGCGTAGGCTCTTTTTCGAGGATCGCCTTCATCGTGGCGAGAGCCTGCTGGTAAAGCGCGATCGCGCCCGCAGTATCGCCCATCGCCTTCTTGACGTCGGCCACCTTGTTCTGCGCCACGGCAAGGTCGCGCTGGTGGTCGACCTTGTCAGGCTCGGCCGCCGCGCGTTTCTCAGCGGACTGGACCATCGAATCATAGGCTTTGCCGGCTTCCTGCAGATGACCGACGGTCGTTTCCAGCGTGCCGATCAGTTCCCAGGACAGTGTCTGCTGGTAGCGCGCGTCGTCCGGTATCTGGAAACCCTCGACATCCGCGTAGAGGGCCACAGCCTTGCGATAGTCTTCAATGGCGAGGTCGTAGCGCAATTGCGCCTGCGAGGCGCCGCCGGCGAGATAATGCGTCGTAACCTCCGACAGCGTACGCTCGATGAAGCGGTTTTTCAGATCGTCGCGCGACTTGCCGTCGATATCCGCTGCCTTGCCAAGCAGCGCACGTGCCTCGTCGAACGAGCCGAGTGCCAATTGCGCCTCGGCCTGTTGGCGCAGCGTCGTCACCTGCGGATCGGAGGAGGCGAAGTTGCGCAAATCGGCCCGCACCTTGATGAAGGCATCGGCCGCTTCCTGGAGTTTCTGTTGGCGCTGCCTTGGCGCCATCGCCTTGCCGTCGGAGGTGATCAGTGCGGCGTATAGCGGCGCCAGCGGCATGTCGGCGTGGGCCGCCACCGCCTCGACCTCGACGCGCAGGTCCGGCGTGACATCGGCCATGGCGAGCAGCAGACGATCGCGCTCGGGCAGGGCGTCCTTGCTGGCCTGCGCGGCGAAGAACAGCCGCGGCAAGCCGCTCTCGACATAGGGAAGCTGCTTGCCACGCGACAGATCGTAGACCTGTTGCTGCACCAGCGTCAGCACGGAGCGTATTTCCAGCCCGTCGGTGGGCAGGAACTTGGCCAACGCGGCAGAGAATTCGGAGTTGCCGGATGCGCCGTCAGACGCCGTCTGTCCGGGCGCCGCGGCGAAGGCGAACAACACGTTTTCCGCCCGACCCATGCGTCCGAGCCCGGGCTTGGCCTCGGCTCTCACCTCTGGCGCAATGGAGATCACGCCGCGTCCTTCGCCAGACTTGCTGTCTCCAGATTGGCTGTCTCCAGATTGGCTGTCTGCGGATTCGCCGCCCCCGGATTGGCCGAAAGGATCGTTGCGGCAAGCATCGAGCACCACGAGGCCGATCTTGCCGACCGCGGTCACTGTCTCGCGCACCTCCTCAAGCGGAAGGGTTGTGGCCTTCAACCCGTCCAGCGAAGATGGATCGGCATCGACCGGAAGAAGACGGTTGTCGCCGGCGATCTCGACGCCATGGCCAGAGAAATAGATCAGCGCAACATCCGCGCCGGCCGCATCGTCGCGAAAATCCTCCAGCGCGCGGCGCATACGCTTCAAGTCGCGGTTCGCTTCGGTGGTGACGTCGAAGCCGAGTTTTTGCAACGCGGATTCGATCGTGCGGCTGTCGTTCACCGCATTCTTCAGGGGACGCACGTTGCGGTACTCGTCGGCCGCAATAATGAGCGCAACCCGCCGCTCGGCGTGTGCCGCCGAAACGAAAAAGATCGCCAGGATGATTGCCAGGAAAAAACGCAATGTCCCAATCCGCCCCAAACGGACAGCGTCCCACGGCTTTTCGGCTCAAGCAAGCCGGCGCAACATGATCCAGGAACTGAGGGAATCCGGGCACGAGGGCGTCAATGTGCCGCCATGGCCGGGTTCCCATTGTGCCATGAAATGGCTATGAAGCCGGGGCAAGCAAGCCTGCGTCGCGCCGATTCTGGCGTGGCCGTTCTCATTCACGGACCAGTCCATGCGTTTGTCGCGCTATTTCCTGCCTATCCTCAAAGAAAATCCGCGCGAGGCCGAGATCGTCTCGCACCGGCTGATGCTGCGTGCCGGCATGATCCGCCAGCAGGGGCAGGGCAGTTTCTCCTGGCTGCCACTCGGCAAGCGGGTGCTCGAAAAGGTCTGCCAGATCATCCGCGAGGAGCAGAACCGCGCCGGTGCGCTGGAAATCCTGATGCCGACCATCCAGTCGGCCGATCTGTGGCGCGAAAGCGGCCGCTATGACGACTACGGCAAAGAGATGCTGCGCATCAAGGATCGCCAGGACCGCGACATGCTCTACGGTCCGACCAATGAGGAAGTGGTCACCGAAATCGTCCGCGCTTACGTCAAGTCCTACAAGGACCTGCCGCTCAATCTCTACCACATCCAGTGGAAGTTCCGTGACGAGGTGCGGCCGCGCTTCGGCGTCATGCGCTCACGCGAATTCCTGATGAAGGACGCCTATTCCTTCGACCTCGATTTCGAAGGCGCGAGAGCTGCTTATAACAGGATGTTCGTGTCCTATCTCAGGACCTTCACGCGCATGGGCCTGCAGGCGATCCCGATGCGGGCCGATACCGGGCCGATCGGCGGCGATCTCAGCCACGAATTCATCATCCTGGCCGACACCGGCGAGAGCCAGGTCTATTGCGATCGCGATTATCTGTCGCTCCAGGTGCCTGGCGAAAACACCGACTTCGCCAATGACGCCGAGATATCAGACATCGTCAAAACGTGGACGACGCCTTACGCCGCCACCGACGAGATGCATGACGAGGCGGCCTGGGACAAGCTCGGCGAAGCGGACCGGGTCTCGGCGCGGGGCATCGAGGTCGGCCACATCTTCCATTTCGGCGACAAATATTCCAAGCCGATGGGCGCCAAGGTGACCGGGCCCGACGGCAAGGATCATTTCGTCTCCGGCGGCTCCTACGGCATCGGCCCGTCGCGGCTTGTCGCGGCGATCATTGAAGCCAGCCACGACGAGAACGGCATCATCTGGCCGGACGCCGTGGCGCCGTTCGACATCGGCCTGATCAACATGAAGGTGGGCGACGCCGACTGCGACCGTGTCAGCGACGAGCTCTATGCCGCCTTCGCAGCCAGCGGCAAGGATGTGCTTTACGACGACACCGACCAGCGGCCGGGTGGCAAGTTCGCCACCGCCGACCTGATCGGCCTTCCCTGGCAAGTGATCGTCGGGCCGCGCGGCGTGGCCGCCGGCGAGGTCGAGATCAAGAATCGCAAGACCGGCGAGCGCGAGACGCTGCCGATGGCTGAGGCGAAAAAACGCTTTGGTGCCGCCGCATGAGCGAGGCGGCGGCAGCAAGATCGGCGGGCGCCGGCCCGTTCTCCTTCTTCGAACGTACGGTGGCGTGGCGCTATCTGCGCTCGCGGCGCAAGGAGACGGTGATCTCGGTCATCGCCTCGATCTCCTTCCTCGGCATCATGCTGGGCGTGGCGACGCTGATCGTCGTCATGGCCGTCATGAACGGGTTTCGCGCCGAGCTTCTGACGCGCATCCTCGGCGTCAACGGCCATCTGATCGTGCAGCCGCTCGATTCGCCACTTGAGGACTACGCCCAGGTTGCCGGCCGCATCAATGGCGTGCCCGGCGTCAAATACGCCATTCCGCTGATCGACGGCCAGGTTTTGGCGCAAGGCAATGTCGGCGGCGGCACCGGCGCGCTGGTGCGCGGCATACGTGGTGAAGATCTCGGCAAGATCGCCATCGTCGCCAACAACATCAAGCAGGGTTCGCTCGCCGGTTTCGATTCCGGCGAGGGTGTCGCCATCGGCAAGCGCATGGCGGAGAATCTCGGCCTGACGCTCGGTGACACCATTACGCTCATCTCGCCCGATGGCGACGTGACGCCGATCGGCACGACACCGCGCATGAAGGGCTACAAGATCGCGGCGATCTTCGAAGTCGGCATGTCCGAATATGACACGTCCATTGTCTACATGCCGTTTTCCGAAGCGCAGCTCTATTTCAACATGGACGGGCGCGCGCAGACGATCGAGATCTATGTCGACAATCCCGACGATGTCGACGCGCTGAAACCGAAGGTGGAAGAGGCGGCGCAGCGGCCGATCGACATGGTCGACTGGCGCCAGCGCAACGAGACCTTCTTTTCGGCCCTGCAGGTCGAGCGCAACGTGATGTTCATGATCCTGACGCTGATCGTGCTGGTGGCGGCGCTCAACATCATTTCCGGACTGATCATGCTGGTGAAGGACAAGGGGCACGATATTGCCATCCTGCGCACCATGGGCGCGACGCGCGGTGCTATCCTGCGCATCTTCCTGATGACGGGGGCGGCGATCGGTGTGACCGGTACGCTTGCCGGCGTGCTGCTTGGCGTCGTCATCTGCACCAACATCGAATCGATCCGCCAGTTCTTCTCCTGGATGACCGGCAAGGTGCTGTTCAACCCGGAGCTCTATTTCCTCAGCCAGTTGCCGGCGAAGATGGATCCGCGCGAGACGACCTATGTCATCATCATGGCGCTCGGCCTGTCCTTCCTGGCAACGGTGTTTCCGGCATGGCGGGCGGCCCGGCTCGATCCCGTCGAAGCCTTGAGGTACGAGTAGTGGCCGAGGTCATTATCGAGCTGAAGAGCGTCGAGCGGCACTATGTGCAAGGGCCGCGCAAGCTCACCATCCTGAACGGCGCCGATTTTTCGCTGAAGCGCGGCGAGATGGTGGCGCTGGTGGCGCCGTCGGGCACCGGCAAGTCGACGCTGCTGCACACGGCCGGCCTGCTGGAACGCCCCGACGCCGGCGATGTGATCCTGTCCGGCCGGGCCTGCGGGCGGCTGTCCGACGACGAGCGCACGTCGATCCGGCGCAACGATGTCGGTTTCGTCTACCAGTTCCATCATCTGCTGCCGGAGTTTTCCGCGCTGGAAAACATCATGATGCCGCAGCTCATCAAGGGCCTGCCGCGCAAGGAGGCGTCCGAGCGTGCGGCGCAACTGCTCGACTATATGCAGATCGGCAAGCGCGCATCGCACCGGCCGGCCGAATTGTCCGGCGGCGAGCAGCAGCGCGTGGCCATAGCGCGTGCAGTCGCCAATGCGCCGCTGGTGCTGCTGGCCGACGAGCCGACCGGCAATCTCGATCCGGTCACCGCCTCCTATGTGTTCGAAGCCCTGGAGGCGCTGGTGCGGCAGTCGGGCCTCGCGGCGCTGATCGCCACCCACAATCACGAGCTGGCGTCGCGCATGGACCGGCGCGTTACGCTGGCCGACGGCAAGGTGGTGCCGTTGTAGGCTGCGTTGTGGTGCGCGATGGCGCGTCTGGCCGCCTGTGGTTCGCACACCCGGCTCGTGTTATCTTAGGGCCCTGGGAGACGGCGGACGCGCCGTGAGCGCCCGCCCGCTCCCCACTGTGGGAGGAACGAATGGCTTACTACGTACTGCTGTCGAATTTCACAGATCAAGGTATCAAGAGCATAAAGGATACTCAGAAGCGTGCTGAGGCCTTCAAGGCGATGGCCAGCAAAAGCGGTATCAAGGTTCACACCCTGTTGTGGACGCTTGGTCAACATGACGTCGTGGCGATTGCCGAAGCGGACGACGACATTGCAGCGACGGCACTAGCCCTGTCGATAGCGTCGCAAGGTAACATCAGAACTCAGACGCTGAGGGCGTTCGACACGGCAGATATGACCAAGATAATGGCAAAGATGGCCTGACCGGTGCATAGGCATTCACGCCATCTCGGCTAGTCACCACGGCTCACACCAAGGTGCGTTGGAGGCTTCCCGCCCGCAGCGGGCTTAATGGCAGCAATCGCAGTTGCGACTTCCGGATTATCGGGAACTGCCCGACTGTGGGCGAGAAGATCGCTTGCCGCAGAGTTGAGATCACCAAGGGCGAGGTGCGCCATACCGCGCTGCTTCAGTGCGCCAAATTGCCGAGGCCCCGGGCAATGGTGCGAGAAAGATCCTCTATGGTCTCACTTGGACGGCCGACTTCCACGTTGATCCTTGCACGCTCGACCAAGAACCTCGCATTTTTTGGGTCGAGGGAAATGCTCGGTCGAAATCGCTGAAAGCAGCAGCAAATTGTCGACAATCGCCTGGCCGCCCCACCGCTTCGGTGTGGTATCGTCCGGGCACTCGCTGGTCGGAGGCCACCGTGAAAAAGATCATTCTCGGGGTTGCGGCGTTGCTGTTCTTGGTAGCCGTCCTGGCGACCGTCTATTCATTGATCTTCGGTTGCCCGCATGGCGGTTCATACCGGTGCGTGCAGGGCTTCAACCGGGAAGTCTGTAGCTGCCCGCAATCGTAATTTTCGCGGCGCTCCTCGCCGAAGGCTTGCCTCATGTGGTCAATAGCAGCGTCACTCGTACCTCCCAGCGAACGGTTAACCTTTCACTAACCGTGCCCAATTCCCATTCTATCTCCGTATCTCTCCGGACGTTGACATTGAAACAAAATTAGAACAAATTGCGAACATATCAACAACAGGAGAGAGTTATGACCGATCTGGTTCAGGATGTCATCTCACTGGTTTGCATGAGCACATTCCTCATTTCCATGGCGATCTGGATCGGCGCCATGTGATTTGGCGGCTCTCGCCGCCGCAGTTTTCCGGTGGGCGAACACCGTTCCCCCGTTAAGCCTTTCTTGCCGCCGCGGCGCTAGGGTGCGCCTCTAAGGCAGGAGCAACGTCCAGGTGTCGCCCATCGTCACGGCCATTCTGGTGGCCAGCAATCTCGGGCTGATCTTTCTCTTGATGACCGTGCCGCTTGGTTTGCGCACGGTCAGGATGAGCTGCGTGATCGCGATGGACCGCCATCGCCTCTGGCAGGCACTGTGGCCGCTTGGCAGCGATGCCGGCTGGTCCGGCGAGATCCTGTCGGCGCAGCCGCTGGACGGGGAGGGCGTGTCTCGCATCATGCTGTCGTGGGAAGGCCGCGACGGCAAGCCGATCGAACGCAGGGCGCGGTTTGAAGACGTTGTCGAGGGCAGCCGCTTCGCCATGCGCGTCCTCGAGGATACCGCGCTCGATGGCTCGTTCTGGAAAGACTATCGCGAAACCGCCGAACTCGTCTCCGAAGGCAGCGGCACGCGGGTGTCGCTCAGCCAGACGGATCGTTACCGCGGCGCTGCCTTTCTGGTGTTTCGGTACTTCGCCATGCGCCGCGAGCTGTCCAAGCTGGAGCGTTGGGCGGTAACCGGACAGTATCGCAAGGGTGGCTGGTTCGAGCATCCGCTGAGCCAGGTCGGCTTTGCCGTGCTGTCGGCATTGATCCTGTGGCCGTTCTTCGGCCTCCATCTCGGCGGGCTGGCGCTGGCCGCTATCCTCACCTCGGTCGTGGCCCTGCACGAGCTCGGCCACATGGCGGCATTCCGGCTGATGGGCCACCGCAAGGCGCGGATGATCTTCATCCCGCTGCTCGGCGGCATCGCCATTGGCGGCCGGCCCTATAACAGCCGTTTCGAGGTGGCCTTCGTGGCGCTGATGGGGGCGGGTTTCTCCGCCTTCCTGGTGCCGATCGTCATTGCCGCCAGCGCGCTGGCCGGTAGCGAGGGGCACAAGGCCGCGGCCGCGCTGCTGGCAGCGCTGGCAGGCTGTGCGGCCCTGTTCAACATCGCCAATCTGGTGCCGGTGTGGAAGTTCGACGGCGGCCAGGTGCTGCGCCAGATCTGCCCCGGGCCGATCGCGCTGGCGCTGGCCTCGTTCTTCCTGCTTTCCGTCTTCCTGGCACTCGGCCGACAGGCAGGCTTCTCCTCCGGCTTTCTAATCGTGGCGGGAGCGGTCTTTTCGATCCTCAGCCTGCTCACTGTCGGCAGTGGCGTGAAGCCTCGCCACGAGTTGGAGCCAATCCGCACCGTTGACCGCTTCGCCATCGCCGGCGCGCTGCTGGCGGTGTTCACCATTCATGGCTGCGGCGTTTTGTGGGCGTCGGCGCAGCTGCTTTGAACTCGAGTTGAACCGGAAAGGGTCAACCGGCCTTGCGGGCTGCTTCGGCAGTCAAGGCCGTGGCAGGACCGAACACATCCTCGAAGGCTGATTTCAGCGCCAGATCAAGGTCGGCCATGCCAACGGGAAGGCCGAGATCGACGAGGCTGGTGACGCCGTGGTCCTGCACGCCGCAGGGCACGATGCCGCCGAAATGGGAGAGGTCCGGTTCGACATTGATGGCGATGCCGTGAAAGCTCACCCAGCGCCGGAGCCGGATGCCGATCGCCGCGATCTTGTCCTCGGCCGGCGAGCCGTCCGGCAGGCGAGGGCGATCGGGCCGCACCACCCAGACGCCGACACGGTCCTCGCGGCGCTCACCATGGACGTTGAAGGCAGCAAGCGTGGCGATGATCCACTGTTCGAGCGCGGCGACGAAGGCGCGCACGTCTTCACGCCGCCGCTTCAGGTCAAGCATGACATAGGCGACCCGCTGGCCGGGCCCATGATAGGTGTATTCGCCGCCACGGCCGGCCGAAAAGACCGGAAAGCGATCAGGCTCGATCAGGTCCTCGATGCGGGCGCTGGTGCCGGCGGTGTAGAGCGGGGGATGTTCGACCAGCCAGACCATTTCGCCGGCGGCGCCGCTGCGGATCGCCTCGGCCCGCGCTTCCATGAAGGCGAGCGCCTCGGGATAGGCGGTGAGACCAGGCTCGATGCGCCATTCGACTGGTGCCGAGCCGGGCAGGGGCAGGAACGACGTGGCAATCTGGCTGCGTTCTGGCATGGCTTTTCGTTTTTCGCTTATGCATGTCGCGCCCTCAAAACCGCTTTGCACTTTTGGGCAACGTGCATCTGTCCTCCATATGGCGGTATCAGGCGCAAACGTCCAGTTCCGGCCCTGCATTCCAATCCTGTGGACCGTTATGCCAATCGCCTGAGATTATTGCATGCGGCGCACTTGTTTCGCCGGAAACGATTTGCTACACGCCGCGAGCCGGTCGGTTCCGGCTCCTACCACGTGCGGTCGTGGCGGAATTGGTAGACGCGCAGCGTTGAGGTCGCTGTGGGGCAACCCGTGGAAGTTCGAGTCTTCTCGACCGCACCAACTCTCGATCCGTCGGCATCGCGATTGCCGCCATCCGAAGCCGAAACAGAGATCAGATCTTGAGGTCGAGCAGCCGCGGGCCTTGTTGCACACCCTCGTGGAGCCGGCAGTGCGCGGCGTTGAGGTCGCTGTAGGGCAACCCGTGGAAGTCGATTCTTCTCGACCTCGCCATTTCGGTACAAAACTGGGCGCTCCTGCCGGAGCCGCTCCGCCGCCTATTTTCAGAACCGTCCGCCTTCCGTGCCGTCCACGTCGACGTTGTCGATCACCGCGCGGCGACAAGCGCGGGAGGTCAATCGACGACTTCTGCTTCCAGATCGTCCCCTTGCCTCCGGCCACCGGCAGAGCGGCGAAATGCTCGGTAACGGCCAGGCGATAGGCCGTGATGTCGATGGAACAGCTTCGAAAACGCGGCCGCGGTCTCATAGCCGACACGGGTCGCAATCCGTGCAATCCCCTCGTCGCTTGTTTCGAGCAGAAACGCGGCCTCCGACATCCGGCGTGCGATCAGATAGCGGTACATGGACTCGCCAACGAGCTTGGTGAAGCGAGCCGAAAACGCCGAACGACCAAGTCCCACGCTTTGCCCGAGGTCGCCAAGCGTCCAGGGCCGATCCGGTCGTTCGTGGATCAACTGAAGTGCCGGTCCTATGTGCGGGTCCGCCATCGCCCCCAGCCACCCGCCTTCTCCGGGGCCGAGCGACTTGATCCAGCTTCGCAACACCTCGACGAAGAGCACTTCAGTCAGACGTGAGAGCGCGACGCCTTGTCCGGGGCGCTCGAACGCCGCCTCGCTCACCATGCGTTGCAGAATCGCCTCGAGCCATCCTCCGTCTTCCGTCGGCTTCAGGAGAAGCAGGGGCGGAAGCAATTCCAAAACGCTACCGCGCGACGGCCGTGCCACAGTGAAATTACCACAGATCATCGTCGCGAGCGGCTGCTCGCCGCCTCCATGACGAACGAGGCCAAGACGCCCGGCTAATCGATCGATGTCGACAATCGGCACCGGCTCCGTCCGGCTATCCGAGTAGATCACATGGGGCTCGCCACGCGTGACGACAACAAAGTCGCCCTCGGTCATGTGGAGCTCTCGTCCCTGTTCGAGCGCGAGGGTAGCCGAACCACGGCTGAGATAGTGGAACAGGGCGTAGGGGCGCTTTGGCAGCGCGAGATTCCAGGGATGGCCGAGCTCGAAGTGGAACAGCAAGGTTCCGCCAAGGCGAACGCGATCGAGCACTTCAGCGAGGATGTCCATGCCACTGACGTTAATCCTCCGGACGGTCAGACACAACATTCGGACGATTGAGGCCTAACGTCCAAATGCTCCACGTACTAGTTGATCGCAAGTCGAGCCAACAGGTCGCGCGGCAACCATCACCCGAACGGCAGATGGGAGAGCCGCGACTGTTGCCGACACGCCTGCCTTTCCTCGGACTCGCGTCGTCCGTCATCTCAACAGGAGCAACCAATGCGAAATCTTCTACTCTCAGTCGCCACCGTCCTCATGGCCGGAGCAACAGTCGCCGCCCCCGCCCAATCAGCTCAACTGCCCAAGGGGGCGGCTCACAATATCGTGCTCGTCCATGGCGCTTTCGTCGACCAGACGAGCTGGAAGCCGGTTGCCGATATCCTCACGAAGAAGGGCTACAACGTAACGCTCGTCGAAAACCCGCTCACCTCCCTCGCTGCGGACGTCGATGCCACCAAACAGGCGCTCGCGAAACAGAACGGCAAGACCGTCCTCGTTGGCCACTCCTGGGGCGGTGTGGTCATCACGCAGGCAGGTGACGATCCCAACGTCTCGGCGCTCGTCTACGTCTCCGCATTCGCGCCCGACATGGGAGAATCTTTGGCGAGCTTAGCCAAGAGCGGTCCGGCAACCGAAGGCGCCGCGGCGATTCATCCCGACGAAAAGGGCAACCTCTACATCGATCCTAAAGTGTTTCCTTCAGCAGTCGCGGCTGACCTTCCTCCGGAGATCGCCGAATCCTTGGCAAATCATCAGCTCCCGTTGAACCACACGGCGTTCGAGGCTCCCGTCGATAAGGCAGCTTGGCACGACAAGCCGACGTTCTATGTGATCAGCACGAAGGACAAGGTCATCGCACCCGAGATCCAGAAGATCTTCGCCAACAGGATGAAGGCACAGACGACGGAGGTCGCCGGCAGCCATGCCTCCCTGGTCGTCCACGCTAAGGAAGTCGCCGCAGTGATTGAAAAGGCCGCACTCGTGAAGTGACGATACCGCTCCCGGCACTTTCGTGCCGGGAGCGCCACGCGTGCTCGGCGGGCTACGGAATGCCTTGGGCCGCGAGCGGCTCAGACCTAGCCAAAACCGCACCAGCTACTCCCACTCGATTATTTTATGCCAAGCATCCGGAGGATGACATGACTGAGTTCGACACCGCGAGCCAGGACGCCGCCATGCTAGAAACGGCGCCCACCCGTTATATCGAAGGCAGCGGAATCCGCTTCGCCTATCGCCGCCTCGGCCCATCGACCGGAACGGCGTTGATTCTCCTGCAGCATTTCTCGGGCAACATCGACGCCTGGGACCCCGCTGTCGTGAATGCCCTGGCCGCCGATCGCCCGGTGATCGCTTTTGACAACGCCGGGGTCGGCCGCTCGACAGGACAAACGCCGGACAGTATCGAGGCGATGGCCCGAGACGCGGTCGCCTTTATCAACCTGCTCGGCCTCTCCCAAGTCGACCTGCTGGGCTTTTCCCTCGGCGGCTGCGTCGCGCAGCAGATCGCCGCCGAGCACGGAACGCTGGTCCGCAAGCTCATCCTCGTCGGCACCGCTCCGAAAGGCGGAGAGGAACACCTATTGGCGGTTCTGCAGGACGCGTTTTCCCAAACCGAGGCGCCGGACCCCCGCCTGCCGCTGTTCTTCACGAAGTCGTCCGCCAGCCAGTCGGCCGGCCGAGCGTTTCTGAAGCGGGCGAAGGTGCGCAAGGAAGATCGGGATACCGATAACGGCAGCACGGTGACCGATCCGCAGGCCAAGGCGCTTATTACCTGGTGCGCCACTCCTGATCCCGAGCACGCCACGCTGCGCGCCATTCACCAGCCCGCCCTTGTGGTCAGCGGCAGCCACGACACCATGCTGCCGGCGGACAACGCCTACGCAATGTTCAAGGCTCTAAGCAACGCCCAGCTTGTCCTCTATCCCGATTCCGGCCACGGCGCCCTGTTTCAGTACCACGAATTGTTTGCCAGCCACGTCCGTACCTTCCTGGAAGCGTAACCGGCGTTGCCTAATCCCGGCGCAATCGGCCGCGCCTTTATTCATGAGAGCTGTTGCGGAGAAAGAAATGACAATCGCCAAGGTCGAGGTTGAGCGTTTCAGCCTGACGAGTTCCAAACCATTCGACGCCGTTGTGGCCGCGCTCAAGTCAACGGTTGGGCAACCTGACATGGTAGAGTTTTTCAAGGCCACGAGCGCCGCAAGTTCCTTTCCGGAATTGGAGCGCGTTGTGCAAAGCGGCCTCGGCCGCACAGGTCTCATGCTCTTCGCGGAATTCGACTTGGGCGCCATTCTGCGCCGCGAAACTGGAACCGAGACTCCCAAGAGCATGCGGTTTCTGGTGGGCAATCCACTCATCATGAAAGAAATGGTCAAGCACGTTCCGGATGCTGGATCTTACGCTCCAGTCACAGTCCTTGTTGATGAACGTCCCGATGGCGTGCATGTCTCGTACGACAAAATGGAGAGTTGTCTGCTCTCTTATGGTAGTTTGGAGGCTCTTGCTGTCGCCCGCAATCTTGATGCCAAAATCACAACCTTGTTACGCGAATGCGCAAGCTAAGCTCATGATGACGCTTCAGGCGGCGGGTTACTCCCAGGCGTTTGGCCATGACATAGCATTGGCGCTGCTGCCGCTGGGGCTTGGCACGCCCGGCACGGCGCTGGAGGTTTCAATTCTCGGCGAGCGGCGCCCGGCAAGGGTGATCGCCGATCGCCGACTTTCCCTGTGACCCGGAAGGCGCGCGGGCGTATGAGGGACCCCCAGCGTGGAGAGGCGCGGAAATCACGCCGCCTTCTTCATCCGTGCCAGCGTATCCGCCACGACCTCACCAAACGACGACGGCGTCGGCACGATGATCACGCCGGCCTCTTTCAGGATTTCGACCTTTTCCTGCGCCGACTCGCCGAACGCCGAGATGATGGCGCCGGCATGGCCCATGCGTCGGCCCTTTGGCGCCGAAAGCCATGCGCTGTAGGTGCCTTGAACGACCACGCGCTGGCAAAAGCCGAGCCTATCCCGTCCACCCGAGGCCGGCCGAGATGCAATTGATCGATACGAGCAGAGCGTCGGTGGCCCGCTTTTGATCCGCCGTGCCGGTATTTGTCCGAACTTCACGCAACAGATCGACCTGCAGCCGGTGAATGTCATCCATCTGTCGCCGCAGATTGTCGAAACGCCGCTTGAACATCGGAAAGCGCGCGGAAAGATCGCCTCCCGTGAGGTCACCAATCAGGCGCCGCGTCAGCTCGTATTCGGCGGCGATGCGGGCGTGGATCCGTCGGGCCGCATCGCTGTCGGACACCAGGCGGGCGTAGAGCTGAGCGATCTCCATGTCGGACTGGTAAAGCGTCTTTTCAGCCTCGTCGACGATCAGGCGGAAGAAGCGCGAGTGCTCGAACATGCGAGCCAGAAGCTCGCGCCCGGCCTCGCCGCGCACCGCGACGAAAGCGCTGAGCGCGCTGCCGATGCCATACCAGCCGGTCAACAGATGACGGTTCTGGCTCCAGGCGAACACCCATGGAATGGCGCGCAGGTCAGCAATACCGCTGGCGCCGAAACGGCGCTCCGGCCGTGAGCCCATTTTCAGGAGCGCCAGTTCCGCGACCGGGCTCGCCTGGTTGAAATAATGAAGAAAGCCAGGCTCAGCCATCAGCCCGGCATAGGATGCCTGCGACATGCCTGCCAGCGCTTCCAGCGCTTCGTTGAATTCCGGCGTTTCCTTCGTCTCGACATCACCGGGCGATCCGACACTGTGGGCCAGCACGCCGGCGGCGAGAATCTCGAGCTGGTTGAGGCCGGTGCCGCGATTGGCGAATTTCGACGATACGACCTCGCCCTGCTCGGTCACCCGCATGGTTCTAGCGACAGTGCCTTCGGGCTGCGCCGCGATCGCCCGGCCGGTCGGTGCGCCGCCACGGCTGACCGAGCCGCCGCGACCGTGGAAGAAACTGATCCTGACCTTGTGCTTGTGCCCGACGGCAGCGAGGCGCTTTTGCGCTTTGGCTAGTTCCCAATTGGAAGCGAGGAAACCGCCGTCCTTGTTGGAATCTGAATAGCCAAGCATGATCTCCTGGCGCGCGCCGAAATCTCGCACCGTCCGCCTTACCAGCGAAACGCCGAGCAAATCATTCAGGATGCCAGGGGCGGCCTGTAGATCAGCGATGGTCTCGAACAATGGCACGATCCGCAGCCTGATTGTGCCGCCGCCACCGGGCGAGGTTGAAAGTCCGCAATATTGCGCCAGCAGATAGACCGCGAGAAGATTGTCGGCCGAGCGAGTCATGCTGAGGACGAAAGAGCCGACAGCGTCGGCATCCAGGCCGGAGGTATGGTCGCGGACGACAGAGAATGTCGAAAGCAGTTCACCTGCCTCAGGCGAGAGCCGGCCTGCGTCGATCTCCAGCCGCTCGCCCTGGCTGACGGCTGCGCGAATGCGCGCCGACCATTGCGGCGTGCCAGCTGCGACCGGATCGGTGGGATTTGTCAGCGCAAACAACTCGGCTAGCACCCGGTTGACCACCGTGGAGTTCTGCCGGATGTCGAGCGAGACCGTGCGGAAGCCGAAGCTTCCGACTTGCCAGAGCAGAGGCTGGACGAAACGCTTGGCTACCGCGCGTCCTCCGATCGCTTCGAGAACACAAGACAGGCCGTTCAGATCAGCACGAAACGCCTCTGCCGAGTGGTACGCCGCCGTACCGCCGTTTCGCGTGGCCTCCAGCCGGGCAAGCAAGACCGAAGCGAACTGGCGAAGCGGTTCGTCAGGGTTGCGGGTGGCGATCATGTGCGCCTGTCCGCTTTTATCAAGCGCGGTCTGCAGCACCGGTTTGAAGCTGGCCGGCAGAGCGACGACATTCGAGCTGGCGCTGAGCACCGTCACCAGCCGCTGCACCTGCGTCAGATACCAGCTTATGGCGGTATCGCGGTACTCGGTCATGGCATGGGCGGTGACCGCAGCCGTCACATTGGGATTGCCATCGCGATCGCCGCCGATCCACGAGGCATAGCGCATGAAGGAGGGAATTCTGATCGGCTCTCCCGGATAGTGACGCTCGAAGGCGCCTTGAAGCTTGCCATAGAGCTGCGGCGTTGCCTCGAAGATGACTTCGCGAAAGAAATGCAGCCCCCAGGCGATTTCGCGTTCGACAGTCGGGCGCTCAAGTCGCAACTCGCCCGTCATCCACAGAAGCTCGATCTCGCTTTCCAGATCGGCGATCAACAGGTCGCGTTCGCGCGGCGCCCAGCGCGGCTGATCGAGCTCGGTCAGCTTGCGATAGATACGGCGGTGGATCTCCAGCACCGTGACACGTTTGGCCTCCGTCGGGTGCGCGGTCATGGTCGGGCCGACGCAAAGCTCATTGAGCGTCGCCTGGACTTCCTCCGCTGAGTGGCCGTTGGCTGCCATCTGCGCGATCACGCTGGCGAAAGAACCCGGCACTTCGTCGACACCCGCGCCTTGTTCGAGCTCGCGACGCGCCCGCATGGCAAGCAACTCGTCTGCAATCGCCAGCAACTGGAACCATACGCCGCTCGCCTGAAGTGCCGGGATGCGCTGCTCCGCGGCGAGGGAGACAAGCGACCTGCGTCCGGTCAGAACGGCGGCGATCTCGGGCTCACGCGCGCTTGCGACCTGCAGCAGCAGGCGCAACAAAAGGCTGCGCTCGTCCTCACGAAAGTTGATGCGTCTGCTCTGTTCCAAACTGCTTTCCTGATCCGTCCGCATCGATTGCTGCTATAGCCGCGCCCTGAATCGAGGGCGGCGCCGGCTGTCGGGCGACCCGATCGGGGACCGGGCGACCCTCGAAGAAGGCGGTCGAGTTCACCACCTTCATGCCCATCGCCACCCGCGTTTCCTCGGTCGCACTGCCGAGATGCGGCAACAGCACGACGTCCTCCAACAGCTTCAGTGCCGCTGGAAAAGACTTCACGTCTTGCGCTATGCGGCCTTCGCCCGGTCGGCCATCACGCCGCCTTCTTCATCCGCGCCAGCGTGTCGGCCACGACCTCGCCGAAGGACGACGGCGTCGGCACGATGACGACGCCTGCCTCTTTCAGGATTTCGACCTTCTCCTGCGCCGACTCGCCGAAGGCCGAGATGATGGCGCCGGCATGGCCCATGCGGCGGCCTTTCGGGGCGGAAAGGCCGGCAATGTAGGCGATCAGCGGCTTGCGCATGTTGTCGCGCGCCCAGATCGCGGCTTCGGCTTCCTGTGGCCCGCCGATCTCGCCGATCATCACCACGGCGTCGGTCTCGTCGTCCTGTTCGAACAGCTTCAGAATATCCTTGAAGGACGAGCCGTTGATCGGATCGCCGCCGATGCCGACGCTGGTCGACACACCGATGCCCAGCGCCTTCATCTGCGAGGCGGCCTCGTAGCCGAGCGTGCCGGAGCGCCCGACAATGCCGATACGGCCGGGCAGGTAGATGCTGCCCGGCATGATGCCCATCAGCGCCTGTCCGGGCGTGATGATGCCGGCGCAGTTCGGTCCGACGAGCCGCATGCGATCCTCATAGCGGTAGCGGCGCATGTAGCGCTTGACCTGCATCATGTCCTGCGAGGGGATGCCGTCGGTGATGCAGACGCAGAGTTTTATCCCGGCATCCGCCGCCTCCATGATCGAATCGGCGGCGAAGGGCGGCGGCACGAAGACGATGCTGGCCTCGGCGCGGGTCTCGCGCACTGCGCCTTTGACCGTGTTGAAGACGGGCAGGCCGAGATGCGTCTGGCCGCCCTTGCCGGGGGTGACGCCGCCGACAAGCTTGGTGCCGTAACGCTTCATGTCCTCGGCATGGAAGCTGCCGATCTTGCCGGTGAAACCCTGGACGATGACGCGGGTGCTGCGGTTGAGCAGGATTGCCATTTTTTCGACCTCCCTCAGGCTGCTTTTTTCTTGGCGACCGCGCGCCAGGCGGCGACGGCTTTTTCGGCGGCTTCGGCAAGCGTGTCGGCGACGATCACCTTCTCCCCGGAATCGGCCAGGATGCGACGCCCTTCCTCGGCCCTGGTGCCGGAAAGCCGCACCACCAGCGGCACGGTGACGCCGACCTCGCGTATCGCCTTGATGACGCCCTCCGCGACCCAGTCGCAGCGGTTGATGCCGGCGAAGATGTTGACCAGTATGGTCTCGACATTCTTGTCGCCAAGCACGGCGCGGAAGGATTTCGCCACCCGCTCGGGCGAGGCGCCGCCGCCAATGTCGAGGAAGTTGGCCGGCTCGCCGCCGGCGATCTTGATCATGTCCATCGTCGCCATCGCCAGCCCGGCGCCGTTGATGATGCAGCCGATGTTGCCGTCGAGGCCGACATAGGAGAGGCCGCGGTCGCTGGCGAAGGTCTCACGCGGGTCTTCCTGGCTCTTGTCGCGCAGTTCGGAGATTTCCGGCCGCCGAAACAGCGCGTTCTCGTCGAACGACATCTTGGCGTCGAGCGCGATCAGGCTGCCGTCGCGGGTCACCACCAGCGGATTGATCTCTAGCATCGAGGCGTCGTAATCGCGGAACACCTGGTAGCAGCTGAAGATGGTCTCGGTCGCCTTGCCAATGAGGTTGTCCTCCAGACCCAGGCCAAAGGCGATCTCGCGTGCCTGGAAGCGCTGCATGCCGACGCCGGGATCGACCGTGGTGCGCAGGATGGAATCGGGCGCCTTCTCGACGATGTCCTCGATCTCCATGCCGCCGGCCGCCGACGCCACGATCATGACGCGCTCTTCCTTGCGGTCGAGCACGAAGCCGACATAGAGCTCCTGGGCGATGTCGACGGCTTCCTCGAGATAGAGCCTGGAGATCAGCTTGCCGCGCGGGCCGGTCTGCTGGGTGACCAGCTTGCGCCCGAGCATCGCTTCGGCGGCACTCGAGATCTCCTCGTCATTGGCGCACAGTTTTATGCCGCCGGCCTTGCCGCGGGCGCCGGAATGAACCTGCGCCTTCAGCACCCATTTGCCGCCGCCGATCTCGCGCGCCCTGTAAGTCGCCTGTTCGGGGCTGTAGGCCAGCCCGCCGCGCGGCACATGCACGCCATGCCGGGCGAGCAGTTCCTTGGCCTGATATTCGTGGATGTCCATTTTGTCCTCCCAAAACCCGTCAGTGTGTAGCGTGCGCCTGGCCGGCGCGTTCGATGGCCTCGTTGACCACCAGAACATTGCGCGCCATGCGTTCCGACGCGGCGTCGATCATCTTGCCGTCGAGGGCGGCCGCTCCCTTGCCCTGCGCCTCGGCCTCCTTCAGCACTTCGAGAATGCGCCTGGCACGGGTGACCTCTTTTTCCGGCGGCGAGAACACCTCGTTGGCGAGCGCGATCTGCGAGGGGTGGATCGCCCATTTGCCTTCGATGCCGAGGGCGGCGGCGCGCCTGGCGCCGGCGATGTAACCCTCCGGATCGGAGAAATCGCCGAACGGCCCGTCAATGGCGCGCAGGCCATAGGCGCGGCAGGCGACGGTCATCCGCGACAGCGCGAAATGCCACTGGTCGCCGGGATAGTCGGGGTTGAGGCCGCCGATGTTGACGGTGCGCGCCTTGCAGCTCGCGGCATAATCGGCGACGCCGAAATGCATGGCTTCCAGCCGACCGGGCGTGGCCGCTATGGCCTCGACATTGGCCATGCCGAGCGCCGTCTCGATCAGCGCTTCGAGGCCGACGCGGGTCTTGAAACCCTTGGCCATCTCGATCTGGTTGACCATGGCCTCGACCATATAGAGATCGGCCGGGACGCCGACTTTCGGCACCAAAATGGTGTCCAGCCGGTCGCCGGCCTGCTCCATCACGTCGACCACGTCGCGATACATGTAGTGGGTGTCCAGCCCGTTGATGCGCACCGAGACGGTCTTGCCCTTGGCGCGCCAGTCGATGTCGTTGAGCGCCTGGATGATGTTCTTGCGGGCGCGTTCCTTGTCGGGCGGGGCGACCGCATCCTCGATGTCGAGGAAGACGAAGTCGGCGGCGCTGTTCGCCGCCTTGTCGATCATCTCCGGGCTGGAGCCGGGAACGGCCAGTTCGCTGCGCTGCAGCCTGAGTTTCTTCAGATGGTTGATGGTGTGGCTCATCGTCTGCTCCGTCAGGCGGCTTCGGCGACCGGCACGGCGGCCGAGGCGCGAAAATGCTGGATGGCGGCGCCGACACCGGAGCCCGGCGCCAGCCGCACGCCGCAATCGAGCAGCGCCATTTCGGCCGCCGACAGCGAGGCGAGCACCATCACCTCGTTCAGCCAGCCGAGATGGCCGATGCGGAAGACCTTGCCCATCACCTTGTTGAGGCCGCCGCCGAGCGACGTCTGGTATGTCTGGTAGGCGCGCTTGACGACGTCGCCGCTATCGATGCCATCGGGCACCAGGATGGCGCTGACCGTATCGGAATGCCATTTCGGCGCCCTGGCGCAGAGTTTCAGGCCCCAGGCGTCGACCGCCTTGCGTACGCCTTCGGCGAGGCGATGGTGGCGGGCGAAGATGTTGTCGAGCCCTTCCTCGGCGATCAGGTCGAGCGAGGCGCGCAGGCCGCGCAGCAGCTGCGTCGCCGGCGTGTAGGGGAAATAGCCGGCATCGTTGGCGCGGATCATGTCCTCGAAGGAGAAAAAGCAGCGCCGGTGGGTGGCGCTCCTTGAAGCGACAAGCGCCTTCTTGCTGACTGAGAGGAAACCCAGGCCGGCGGGCAGCATGAAACCTTTCTGAGAACCGCTGACGGCGCAGTCGACGCCCCATTCCTCCTGGCGGAAGTCGATCGAGCCGATCGACGAGACGCCGTCGACGAAGAGCAGGGCGGGGTGGTTTGCGTCGTCCAACACGGCGCGGCAGCCGGCGACGTCGCTGGTCACACCGGTCGCCGTCTCGTTCTGCGTGCAGAAGACGGCCTTGATGCGGTGCGTCTTGTCGGCCTTCAGCCGCTCGGCGTAGAGCTCTAGCGGCACGCCGGTTCCCCATTCGCAATCGATGACATCGACCTCGAAGCCGAGGCGTTCGGCCATGTCGACCCACAAATGCGAGAACTGGCCGAAGCGCGACATCAGCACGCGGTCGCCGGGGCTGAGCACATTGGTCATCGCCGCTTCCCAGGCGCCGGTGCCGGAGGATGGGTAAATGAAGACGCGGCCGGTCTCGTTCTTGAAAACTTTTTTGATGTCCTCGAACAGCGGCAGCGTGAGATCAGGGAAGGATGCGGCGCGCATGTCCTCCATCGGCAGGTTCATCGCCTGCCGGACCTGTTCGGGGATGTTGGTCGGCCCGGGAATGAATAGATGGGTGAAACCGGCCATGATGCGAACTCCTCCTGATCCAGCAAAGCGGTGGGGGGAGTTTCGTTTCGACGGCTAAAGCCAACAACACCTTGGCGGGTAAGATCTCGCCGCGCGCGGGTGGGGAAAGCCTACCCGGTTGGCCTACCCGAGTGCTCCGGGTTTGTCCTACCCGAAAGGCTGCTTCTGGGTACGCCTCTCTCGCGAATAGAGCGCAACAGCCATCGCCCGGTTGCGGACGTCGAGCTTGTCGTAGAGATTCTTGAGGTGGTACTTCACCGTGTTCTCGGAAATGCCGGTTCGCGTCGCGATCTGCAGATTGGTCCAGCCGTCGGAGAGCACCGCCAGCAGCTCGCGCTCACGCACTGTGAGCTGCGCCAGGGGCGTGTCGTTGACCTTGTTGATGTCGATGTAAGGGATGCAGATGCGGCCATGCGCGACGGCCAGAATCGTGTCGAAGATGATGGCTGGATCGTCGAACTGGAAACAGTAGCCCTGGGCACCGAGCCGCACGCATTGCTTCAGGATGCCGATGTCATGATCATTCGAAAAGACGGTGATGCGCACATCGAGCTTGCGGCTCTGGACCTCGGCCAGCACATCAGCGCCGTCCATGTCGGCGAGCTTCCAGCCGATCACGGCGACGTCGAACCCGCCCTTGTCAGCCAGATCCAGGAATTGCTTGCCGCTCTGCACGGTGCTCAGCAATTCGAAACGGCCGTCGCATTCGAGCATTTCGCGCAGCGCCGATATGACGAATGGATTGCGCTCGGCGACGACAATGCGCATGCGCCGATCGCCAATTGCCTTGCTCGTTTTCCCGGGCTTGCTGTTCAAGGGCCGTTTTTGTCCTGGGCTGGTTGTGCCGCAACTCGGAGGCCAGGTTTCAAACCTGGATCCTTATCATGACAATTCTGCCCCAATCGTGCTGGGGTGCTCTTTCCCCAGCGACATCGGCTGTCGCGCCGTCTGAAGCCGGGATTCGCCGGTTCGTGATGGGATTGGCATTGCCAGGTCAGGCATCCGAGATACGCCCGCCGAGTGGCGTGGAATAAGCGTTTCGTTTGATATTCCGTGCCTTAGAGCGATAAGTTCTCAAAATCGAATCGCGTCTGCACGTGAGATGCATCGGATTTCCGCGAAACCGATTTCCGCTTTGAGGTCCGATGCTCTAGACCTGAGACACAATTTTTTCCGGGATGGCGGGAGGCGCTGGTGGAGGACAAGCATACGACCTCCGCCAAGGCGGCTGACGACGCCCATGCCGACATCTATGGCGAGGACGGCGCGGTGCTTTCGTCCTTCCTTGCCCAGATCGGGGCTGCGCTCGCCGACCGCGATACGCTGGCCCTCAAGCATGAAGTCGACCATCTCCACCAGTCGGAACTCGGCGACCTGATCGAGGCGCTGCATCCTGAACAGCGGCGGACCCTGGTCGAACTCCTGGGTGCCGATTTCGACTTTTCCGCGCTGACCGAGGTCGATGAGGCGATCCGGATGGAGATCGTCGATCACCTGCCCAATGCGCAGATCGCGCAGGCGGTGCAGGCACTCGATTCCGACGATGCGGTCTACATTCTCGAAGACCTCGAAAAGGAAGACCAAGACGAGATCCTGTCGCAGTTGCCGTTCACCGAACGGATCAGGCTGCGCCGCTCGCTCGACTATCCGGAAGAGACCGCCGGGCGGCGCATGCAGACGGAGTTCGTCGCGGTGCCGCCGTTCTGGACCATCGGCCAGACCATCGACTACATGCGCGAGGACAAGAACCTGCCTGAGCGCTTCAGCCAGATCTTCGTCATCGACCCGACCTTCAAGCTGCTTGGCACCATCGACCTCGACCAGATCCTGCGCACCAAGCGCACAGTCAAGGTCGGGGAGGTCATGCATGAGACGCGGCACGCCATTCCGGCGACGATGGACCAGGAAGAAGCGGCGCGCGAATTCGAACAGTACGATCTCTTGTCGGCCGCCGTCGTCGACGAGAACGAGCACCTGGTCGGCGTGCTGACCATCGACGATGTCGTCGACGTCATCCAGCAGGAAGCGGAGGAAGATCTGCTGCGCATGGGCGGTGTCGGCGACGAAGAACTCTCCGACAGTATTTTTTCGACCTCCCGCTCGCGCGTTCCCTGGCTACTGATCAATCTCTTGACGGCATTCCTGGCGGCGTCGGTGATCAGCCTGTTCGACCGCACGATCGAACACATCGTGGCGCTTGCCGTGCTGATGCCGATCGTCGCCGGCATGGGCGGCAATGCCGGCTCGCAGACCATGACCGTCACCGTGCGGGCGCTGGCGACCAGGGATCTCGACATCTACAATGCCGGCCGCATCATCCGCCGCGAAATGGGCGTCGGTTTCATCAACGGCATCATCTTCGCCGTGCTGATTGGCATCGTCGCAGCGGCCTGGTTCCGCGATCCCAATCTCGGCGGCATCATCGCGGCCGCGATGATCATCAACATGTTCGTGGCAGCCCTGGCCGGCATCCTGATCCCGCTGCTGCTCGACCGGTTCAAGATCGACCCAGCGGTTGCTTCGGCGGTGTTCGTCACCACGGTCACCGATGTCGTCGGCTTCTTCGCCTTCCTCGGCCTTGCCACCTGGTGGTTCGGCGTCGCGTGAGCGGCCTCAATTGACTTTTACGTAAATGCCGTGCGACGCTGACGCGGGGTGCTGTGCCGATTCCGGCGTGGCAGGGATTTGGTTCGGGACAGAGGGGCGACGCCGCGTGGCGTTGCCCGGGATTCCGGCATGGAGTGACAATGCGGGAATATTATTCGATCACCGAACTGACCCGCGAATTCGACGTGTCGACGCGGACGCTGCGTTTCTATGAGGATGAGGGACTGGTGCAACCGGTGCGGCGTGGCCGCACGCGGCTGTTTCGCCCGTCCGATCGCCATCTCATCCGGCAGATCATGCGGGGAAAGAGGCTCGGCTTCTCGATCAACGAAATCCGCGAAATCATCCAGATGTACAAGGAGCCGCCGGGCGAGGTCGGGCAGCTCAAGCTGATGATCAAGCGCATCGAGGAAAAGCGCGAGGATCTGCGCCAGAAACGCCGCGACCTCGAGGAGACATTGGCCGAACTCGACCAGGCCGAGGAATCCTGCGTCGAGCGGCTGGTCGAGCTCGGCGTCAACACGTAAAGCTGTTCAAATCCAGCGCCGCACGCGCTTCGCGTAGTCGCGGTATTTCTTGCCGAATTTCGCCGCCAGGATTTTTTCCTCGCCCTCGATCGCGACCTTCTGCGTAGCGAAGGCCGCGATGAAGGCCAGCGGCAGGAACCAGACGATCCCCGAGACAAAGGCGACGCCGATCAACAGCATCGTGTTGGCGAGGTACATCGGGTTGCGGGTGATGCCGAAAGGACCTGTGGTGACGAGGTGGTCGGGTACCGCGTTGGGGTTGAGCGTGGTCTTGGCCCGCATCATGGTACGGATCGCGGTGAACCAGAGTGCCGCGACGCCGAACAGCGCCACCCAGCCGGCGGCGAACAGCAGGTCGCCCAGGAGATCGCCGATCCAGGGCAGGGGATAGAAAAGACCGAGGGCGACACTGATGGCGATGGCGGCGATATAGATCAGCGGCGGCCATGGGATCACCCCGGGCTTCGGTTGGGTTTCGGTCATTGCGTTCCTCCCTCGTCCATCTTGTCTTCGGTCTGGGCCGTGCAACTGCCGGCCAGATCGCCCAGATGCGCTCGCCATTCCGCAGTCTGGTCGTTGTTCTCGAGCCGATCAAGCGTGGCCTCACCCTCAAGCGTCGTCAGCATGCAACTGCAATAGCTCGAGCAGAAGGTTGCATTGCGCGTCTGCTCGCACGAGCGCTGGCAGGTTTTCAGGAAATTGACTTGTGGGGTTTCGACCTGGGCCGGCATGACCTGCGAAAACAGCCAGACGCAGCCGATCAGCAGCGGCTGGTGAATCAGGTAGAAGGCGAGGCTGTGGCGGCCGATGAAGAGCAGCGGATTGGCCCAGCGGCCGGGCATCAGGCCCGCCAGTCGCGCTCGTATACCGGCGGCAGAAGCGAGTTTCGTCACGCCTATGCCGATAAGCACCGCGCCGAACCATGGAAACAGCGGCACATAGTCGTTGGAGCGCGGATTGATCGCCGACAGGCCGATCCACCACAGCCAGGGGTGATCCAGGGCCTCGAAGCGCAGGTAGATGGGCGCCGCGATGACGAGCGCGGCAACGACAAGCGTCAGCAAGGCCGGCAGTTGCAAGAAGGCGAGGCCGAGCAGGCTGGCGAGCGCGATCTCGTGCAGGATGCCGAAGAAGATGAAACCGTCCGGCGTCGCGATGCGGGTGACCACCGAAATAGCGATCGCCGCACCGGCGACCATGGCGAAACGCTTCCAGAAGCCGTTCCAGCGGATTTGCTGGCCGTGCGCAAGGTAGAGGCTGACGCCGACCAGGAACAGGAAGGTCGAGGCGATGCAGCGTGCGTAGATCTTCCACCAGCCGAAGGCGGTGAGGCCGGGGTCGGTGTAGCCGAAGAATTCCAGATCCCAGGTGAAATGGTAGCTCGCCATGGCCAGCAGCGCGATGCCGCGCACGATGTCGATGGCGACGATGCGCCTGGATGGCTCCGGAACGAGTGCGGTCGGCGTGTGGATGGTCATGGTCTCGCGATCTGATTCAGCCCCGCCTGAGGACTATCACGGTTGGGCGGGACAGAAGAAGGCCGGGGCATCGGGTCAAGCGACGCTTTAGGCCAGAGCCGGGAAGCCTTTGACCGGTTTCACTTTTTGCCGGTTATGCGTCGGTTTCCTCTTATTGGCTCGGGATCGACCACGGCAGATTTGGTCGGTGATTCTGCTTTGGGGAAGCAATGTCCACCCATGTGCGCCATCCGATCTGGCTCCCGGCCCTCAAGGCCGCGGATGCGCGCACCTTCGCCTCGCTCTACGCGGTCGAATCCTTCGCCCGCGCCACGGTGTCGAGCGTCATCCCGATCCAGGCCTACGAAATCCTTCACAACGAACAGATCGTCTCGATCCTCTACACCATCGTGGCGATGCTCGGCCTGTCGGTAACGTTGTTCATGCCGATGCTGATCCGCCGGTTTGCCCGGCGCTGGGTCTACACAGCAGGCGCTTGCCTGCTCGCCATCGGCTCGTTGTTCTTCGTCACCCACACGCTTGCCGGGCAAATCGCAGGCATGTTGTGCCGGGTGATGGGCGCCAGCGCGCTGTCGATCACGCTCAACCTTTACATCATGGACCACATCCGCAAGACCGACTTCATGCAGGCCGAATCGCTGCGCATGGCGTGGTCGATGTTCGCCTGGACCGGTGGGCCGACGCTCGGCATCTTCCTCTACACACGCTTCGGCATCTATGCCGCGCACGGCGCGGTGGCGGTGTTCGCGCTGGCGCTGCTGGCGCTGTTCTGGACCTATCGGCTGGGCGACAACCGGTCGATACGGCCGGGCAAGACCCGGCCGGCCAATCCGCTCGCCAATATCGGCCGCTTCATCGCGCAGCCGAGGCTGAGGCTTGCCTGGCTGATCGCCTTCGGCCGGTCCTGCTTCTGGTCGACCTTCTTCGTCTATGGACCGCTGTTCATGGTCATCACCGGCGAGGGCGAACTGGCCGGCGGCCTGCTGGTCTCGGCCGGCAATGCGCTGCTGTTCATGGCCATCTTCTGGGGCAAGGCGGGAAAACGCTTTGGCGGCCGCAAGACCATGACTTTTGCCTATTTCGCCATGTCGGCAATGCTGCTGGCGGCAGGCACGGTGGGAGCGAGTGCGCCGCTGCTGACCGGCGCTTTCCTGCTTGGTGGCGCGTTCTTCACCATTGCGCTCGATGCACTGGGTTCAACCGCCTTCATGCGCTCGGTGCGCTCCTATGAGCGGGCGCAGATGGCGGCGGTCTACCGCACCTATCTCGATTTTTCGGAGCTGACGCCGCCGCTGGTCTATTCCGTTGTGCTGGCCTTCTTCGGACTGGGCTCGGTGTTCATCACGCTCAGCCTGCTGGCCGCTGTATGCGGCTTCGTGACGTGGCGTTACCTGCCGAAGTCTTTGTGAGGATCAGGCAGAAAGCGCTGCGTGGCGCTCGCGCACCCAGTTGTGGAAGCGGTGCAGTTCATATTCCTCGGGCATCAGCACGCCGGCTTGGTGGCGCATCGAGCGCAGGCCCTTCTGGTTGACCTCGCAGATACCAGCATCCTCTTCCAGCACCTGTGTGCCGAAGGCGACGATGTTGTCGATGTCGGTCGTGGCCAGCGCCTCGGGCGCGAACAGCCATTCGGCGACAAGCTCCGTCTGTTCGGGGCCGAGCGGCACCAGGCGCACGGTCCTGACATAATCGACATGACCGACGATGAACATCGAGGGCAGGCTGGTGGCGTAGGTCTGGCCGGCGGCACGTTCGGCCGGTGTCAACCCTGAGAAGACCGGCCCGTGCGTCTGGCCGTCGCGCGACCAGGTTTCGGCCCCGGCGCGCAGGCCGCCTGAAAATTCCGGCGCATCATTGTCGGCGTGGCGGGTCCATTCTGGATCGTCATGCCGGCTCATCAGGCCGCGGCCATAGATCGGCACCAGCCGCGACAGGTCCTTGTGGACGCCCGGACAGTGCAGGCACTCGTTGAAGTTTTCCCAAAAAATCTTCCAGTTGCACTGCATCACCTTGCGCAGCACATGGCCTGAGACCAGCGTTTCCAGCGGCCAGTTGCCGAGATTGCCGGAGGCGGGGTCGAAGGATGCCTGTGCGGAGCCCGCCGCATTCTCCTGCAAATTGATGAAGACGAAGCCGCGCCACACCGAAAGTGCGACGCGATAGAGCGGGTGGTCGGCCTTGTCGAAGCCGTCCGGCAATGATTTCGACGGCACCCGCACGAGATCGCCGCGCAGCGAATAGGACCAGGCATGATAGGGGCAAGTGATCAGCCGCGCCTTCAGCCGGCCCTCGCTCTCCTGGCAAAGCTGCGAGCCGCGATGCCGGCAGGTGTTGTGGAAGGCGCGCAACTCGCCGGTGTCGTCGCGCAGCACGATGATGTCCTGCGTGCCGATGCGGAACCGGCGGAAGGCCAGCGGCTGGGCCAGATCGGCCTCGCGACAGACCAGCAGCCAGTTCTTGCACCAGATGGCATCGAGGTCGCGCTGGTAACTCTCACCATCCCAATAGGCCGACGAGGGCAGCGTCGGTTCAACCTGGGTCAGGCCGTTGTAGGGCGCGCTCGCTGGCAATCGGCTGCATGGCTGGCTTCCTGTGAAGAGGTCAGCCGACACCCGGCCATGACAATTGTCAATTGTCGTGCTTGGGGATGGCATGGCGCAATCGCGCTGATTGCCGGCGGAATTTGGTTTGCCGCGTGTTGCGATTTTCCCTATAGTCGCACAGTCGTCGGTTCCGTTTTGGAGCCAAGAGGGAATGCGGTGCGGGCTGACTTGTTGCCCAATGCCGTGGCTGCCCCCGCAACTGTGTGCGGTAGTCCTCTCCATATGCCACTGAAGATTTGTCTTCGGGAAGGTGGAGAAGGGCGCTGATCCGCGAGCCAGGAGACCTGCCGACGACGGCAAAACTGACAGGCCCTCGGGTGGAGGGTGAAAGGACAAGATATGACTACTGCTTCCGTCTCCCTCGGCGCCTCCGTCTCCTCGCAGTCGCGCTTCATGCAGCTGGCACTCGCCGCGCTGCTCGGCACCTTCATCATCGGCTTTGTCGGCTTCTCGCACATCGATGCGGTCCACAATGCCGGTCATGATAACCGGCATTCGATGGCGTTTCCCTGCCACTGACGAGGATCTGACATCATGAATCTGTTTCGCAACGTCGTGTTCATCGCGGCGATCGCCGGGCTCGTGGCCGGCGTCGTCCTCGCCTGCATGCAGGCCTATGCCACCGTGCCGCTGATCCTCAAGGCGGAAGTCTACGAACAGGCCGAAGGCGGCCACAAGCATGAGCACGCCGCGGCGCCGGCCGAAGCCGCCAGCGGCAACGCAATGGGCTCCGCCGCTCCTGCGGCATCGAACGCCATGAGCACTGCTGCGCCGGCACCGGCCGAGGCTGCCGCTCCGGCCGAAGACGAGGGTTGGGCGCCGGCCGACGGCTTCGAGCGCTTTGCCTTCAACG
The DNA here is from genome assembly GCF_024746835.1 of Mesorhizobium sp. AR02. Taxonomy (NCBI): domain Bacteria; kingdom Pseudomonadati; phylum Pseudomonadota; class Alphaproteobacteria; order Hyphomicrobiales; family Phyllobacteriaceae; genus Mesorhizobium; species Mesorhizobium sp. AR02. The sequence goes on from NZ_CP080531.1 coordinate 5,943,767, forward strand.
TCGTGTCCAATGTCGTCACCGGCATCGGCTTCGCGCTGATCCTGGTCGCGGTTTCGGAATTCGCCGGCGGCATCGGCAATTGGCGCCAGGGCGTCTTCTGGGGTCTTGCCGGCTTTGCCGTGTTCACGCTGGCGCCCGGTCTCGGCCTGCCGCCGGAACTGCCGGCCATGCCGGCGGCCGACCTGACGCAGCGCCAGATTTGGTGGGTGGCAACCGTGATCGCGACTGCCATCGGGCTCGGCCTGATCGCGTTCCGCAAGTCGCTGCCGCTGGCCATCCTTGCCGTGCTGCTGATCGTCGCTCCGCACATCGTCGGCGCGCCGCAGCCCGACAGCTTCGAGACGCCGATCCCGGAAGGCCTGCACCACCAGTTCGTGGTGGCGGTGACCGTGACCAATCTGGTGTTCTGGCTGGTGCTTGGTGCCGTCGTCGGCGTGGTGCGCGGACGCTTCACCGGCACCGCGACCAGCCTGCGCGACAGCTTTGCCTGATCACGGCAAGCTGACCTTCATCATTGGCGGTGCGCGCTCCGGCAAGAGCGCGCACGCCGAAACCCTGGCGATGGCGTTGCCCTCACCATGGGTCTATATTGCCACCGCGCAAGCCTATGACCACGAGATGTGCGAGCGCATCGCACTGCACCGCTCGCGGCGCGGCGAAGGCTGGACGACCATCGACGCACCGCTCGACCTTGCCGGCGCGCTTACGGCTTTGCCCGACAACCAGCCGGTGCTGGTCGACTGCCTGACGCTGTGGCTGACCAATCACATGCTGGCCGATCACGATCTCGAGCTGGAATGCCGGCGGCTGACGGATGTGCTGTCGCGGCCGCGCGGGCCCTGGTTCGTGGTGTCCAACGAAGTCGGCCAAGGTATCGTGCCTGACAATGCCCTGGCGCGCCGTTTTCGCGATGACGCCGGACGGCTCAACCAGCAGGTCGCGGCGATCGCCGACACCGTGCTGCTGATGGTGGCGGGGCTGCCGCTCAAGGTGAAATGAGATGACCGACATCGACAATAAGGACGAAGAGCGCCATCGCGCCAAGATGGCCAAACGCAAGGCGGTGCAGGACGCCGAGGTGGCGAGCAAAACGGTCGAGAAGGGGCTGCTGATCGTCAACACCGGTCCGGGCAAGGGCAAGACGACGGCTGCCTTCGGCCTGGCGCTGCGGATGCTCGGCTATGGCAAGCGCGTCGGTGTCGTCCAGTTCATCAAGGGCAAGTGGCACACCGGCGAGAAGGATGCGTTTGCTGCCTTCGGTGACCGTGTCGTCTGGCATGCGATGGGTGAAGGGTTCACCTGGGAAACGCAGGATCTGAAGCGCGACATCGCGGCAGCGGAAGCTGCCTGGGCCAAGGCGCTCGAGTTGATCGCCGATCCCACGATCAGCCTCGTCGTGCTCGATGAACTCAACATCGCGCTGCGTTACGACTATCTCGATCTCGACAAGGTGGTTGCCGCGCTGAAGGGCCGCCGCGAGGGCCTGCATGTCGTCGTTACCGGCCGCAACGCCAAGCCAGCGCTGGTCGAGGCGGCGGATCTGGTCACCGAGATGGGCGTGACGAAGCACCACTTTTCGGCAGGCGTGAAAGCGCAGCAGGGGATCGAGTTTTGAGGCTTCTCACCCTCCCCCTTGTGGGGAGGGTCGATCCGCGAAGCGGAGCGGGGTGGGGGGCTTGGCGCCGCACCCCCACCCCGGCGCTGCGCGCCGACCCTCCCCACAAGGGGGAGGGTGAGATCACGCCAGAATGACGACGACCGAGACCAACCCGAACAGCACGATCAGCAGATAATCGGCGACGCGGTAGAGTTTCAGTGCCTGCCTGATGTCGTCGCTGTCGACGTCGCGGCGGCCGCCTTCGCCCATGAAGACGTCGTCGACCACGATGCCGCCATAGCTGCGCGGCCCGGCCAGTGCCAGGCCAAGCGCGCCGGCCATGGCCGCTTCCGGCCAGCCGGCATTGGGCGAGCGGTGTTTTTTCGCATCGCGCCGCACCGCCTGCCAGGCACGGCGGGGGTCGGCATCCCTGACCAGGAAAGCCGCCAGCACGATCAGCAGCGCCGTCAGCCGCGATGCCGGCAGGTTGATCCAGTCGTCGAAGCGCGCCGCCGCCCAGCCGAAGGCCTCGTGGCGCGGCGTGCGGTGGCCGATCATCGAATCGGCGGTGTTGGCGGCCTTGTAGGCGGCGCCGCCTGCCAATCCGCCGACACCGGTCCAGAAGGCGGGGGCGACGATGCCGTCGGAAAAATTCTCGGCCAGGCTCTCGATCGCCGCGCGGCAGACGGCGGCGCGGTCGAGCGCTTCGGGGTCGCGGCCGACGATTCGCGAGACGGCGACACGGCCCATGGCGAGGCCGGCGCTGTCGAGCGCATCGGCCACGGCCTCGACGTGCTCGTAGAGGCTTTTCTGCGACAGCAGCGACGTGGCCAGAAGGGCGGCGATGAAGAACCCCAGGGGAACGAACCAGAGCAGGACAAGCTGCACGCAGAGGCCAATCACCGCCGGCACCAGCACGATGACCAGCAGCGCCTGGACACCGCGTTGGCGACGCAGCGCGTCGGGATCAGTGGCGCGGTTGAGCCTGCGATCGAGAAAGGATATCAGCCTGCCGAACCACGTCACCGGATGGCCGATGGCGCGGAACAGCCAGTCCGGGTAACCCAGGATGAATTCGACGGCTAATGACAGGAAAGCGATCAGGACTGACATGAAGCTTCTTGATGGAGCGGTGGACCATGGTGGAAGTCTTGGCCGGGCGCGGGGGCTTTTCCCCAACGCTCGACAGCCTTTCGTCGACCTCTCGACTGGTATCAATCCGCACTCCTACCCGCTTTTCGACCTGCCCGCCACCTCGCTGTCGCGATTGCCGGAAGCCGGGCGCGGGCGCGAGCTGACAGAAATCGCGGCCAGCACCTATGGCGCGCCGTCGCCAGCCAATGTCGTCGCAGCGCCCGGCACGCAGATCCTGTTGCCGCGCGTGGCGTCGCTGATGGGGCCCGGCAAGGCATTGGTGCTGGGGCCGACCTATGCCGAACACGCGCGAGCAGCGGCGATCGCCGGTCACGGGGTGACGGAAGTCAGCGATTTTGCTGCACTGGCGGACGCCGACCTTGCCATTGTCGTCAATCCGAACAATCCGGACGGTCGCGTCATCGAGCGCGACCGGTTGCTGGCGCTGGCCACCGGGCTGCGCGCAAAAGGCGGGCTGCTGGTCGTCGACGAGGCATTCATGGATGTCGGCCCGCGCGAACACAGCCTCGCCGGTGATGTCGATCAAGGTGGCATCGTCGTGCTGCGCTCGTTCGGCAAGTTCTTTGGCTTGGCCGGCCTCCGGCTTGGCTTCGCGCTTTCCGATGCCGCAACCGTAGAATTGCTGGAAACGCAATTCGGCCCATGGGCCGTGGCCGGTCCGGCGCTGGAATATGGCATTCGCGCGCTTGCCGATATTGGCTGGCAGGACGCGATGCGGGCATCCCTTGCCGAGGCAGCCGCGCGGCTCGACGGACTGTTCGGCTGTTTCGGCGTGCCGGTCGCGGGCGGCACCACGCTGTTCCGCTATCTCAGCCTGCCGGATGCCGCCGGCGTGTTTTCAGCGCTGGGCGAGCGCGGCGTCCTGCTTCGGCATTTCTCCGACCGGCCGCATGTCCTGCGCGCCGGTCTGCCAGGGAGTCAGGAGGAATGGCTGCGGCTCGAATCCGCCCTTGCCGAATGGGCGACACGGCGCGAGGATCGGTCAAAGGGTTCAAAACGATGATCCATGTCTGCTCGCTGGCGAAGATCGAGGAAACGGTGGCAAGGACCGGCGCCGACCGCATGCTGTCGCTGCTTTCCGTCGGAACCGATGTGACGCGTCCGCCCTCGATAGCGAGGGAAAACCACCTGCACCTGGTCATGCACGACATCGCGGTGGCGCAGGACGGCATGACCATGCCGGGCGAGGAGCATGTCCGCAACCTGCTCGATTTCGCCCGCCGCTGGGACCGGGCGAAGCCCATGGTCGTGCATTGCTATGCCGGCATCAGCCGCTCGACGGCCTCGGCCTATATCATCGCCGCTGCACTCGCGCCAAAACGCGACGAGGCCGAACTGGCCCGGACGTTGCGGGCGCTGTCGCCGTCGGCGACGCCCAATCCACGGCTGATTGCCGTGGCTGACGCACTGCTTGATCGCAACGGCCGCATGATCGAGGCGATCCAGTCTATCGGGCGCGGCGCCGATGCTTTTGAGGGCACGCCGTTCGCGCTGAAGATCGATAGCTAGGCGGCTATCTCAGCCAGTCGGCGAGCTTCGCCTTGCGCACATCCCTGAGCAGGCTGATGAAACCATCGGCCTGATATTCAGCGGTCAGCCGGCCTTTCTCTGATGTCGCAATGCTGGCGTCGCCGACCACGCCGTTCGGGTTGAGATCCCCAGCGATCCAGGCGAAGGCGTGGGTGCCGGTGTGGCGCAGCAGCGCGAATTCCTTCTCAGCCCTGGCGACATTGGAAACGAAATTGTCGGCCTTGCCCATGTCGACGAGATCCGGCCGGAAATGCAGCATCAGCGAGGTCTCGACATCGCCGCCATGGATGCCGTGACGGTCCTCGAGCTCGGTGTACATGCCGGCCGGGCGGCCGAAGCGCTGCCAGCTGGTCTTTACCGCCAGCATCTTTTCGCGCACGCGCAATTCGCGCGTGATGATGCCCATGATCTCTTCATTGCCGCCATGCGAGTTGACGACGATGAGCTTGCGCACGCCGGCGCGCGCGATCGACAGGCCAAGCTCGGTCCAGGCCTCGACCAGCGTCGTTGCCGGCAAAGTGAGGGTGCCCGGTGCATGCAGATGCTCGTTCGACTTTCCCACCGCCTGGACCGGCAGGATACGGATGTCGAGATCGTCGGGCAGGCGGGCGATCACCGTGTCGAGCATGCCGTTCATGATCGAGGTGTCGGTCGAGACAGGCAGATGCGGTCCATGCTGCTCGATCGCCGCCACCGGCAGCACGGCGATCGTCGCCTCCGGATCGATCGATGCATATTCGGTGGTCCGGTAGTCGCCCCACCACACACGTCTTTTGGCTACAGTCATGTCATGCCTCTTGAATGGTCGGCCAGACCTAGCGCGGCGCGGGCGGCCTGTCGATCACCCGGCCGCGATGGCTTCGACCTCGACCTTGAACTCTGGCCGGGCAAAGCCGGAAACAATCATCAGCGTCGAGGCCGGCGCAGGGCTCGAAAACAGCCGGTCGCGGACGTCCATATAGGGGCGCAAATGCGCGCGGTCGGTGACGTAGGCGTTGATGCGAACGATATACTGGAGTCCCAGCCCAGCCTCGCCGAGGATCGCCTCGATGTTGCGGAAGCAGAGCTCGGCCTGGGCGCCGGCGTCCTCGGGAATCTGGTCGTCCGCCGTGATCGCGACCTGGCCGGAGCACAGCACCAGCCGCTTGCCCGGCGGCACCTCGACGCCGTGGCTGTAGCGGGCAAAAGGCGGCTTGATCGACTTCGGGGTGAGGAATCTGAACATGGCAATCTCCTGGATACCGCCAGCCTAAGGTGGGATGCGTTACAGCTTCAAGATGGCGGTGCATGTTGCCCGTGCGATTGTGGACAGGCGTTCAAAAAATAGGCACGATGCCTCCGGTGCAGCACGACCTTTCCGGCTTTCGCAGATGGCTGTGGTGCAGGCGGGCGGGTCCCGGCGCGAGACGCCGGTGGCATGTGTCTTGCTTCTTGAATCTTTGGTGTCGAGCCTGGCGCGTGGCGCCGGAGCAAACAGAGGGTGGTTGTCGATGTACGCAAAACAGAAGATCTCGGTGGCGGTGGTGGCCCTGCTGGCGGCCAGCACGCTGGGGGCCGCGGCGAATGAAAAAGTCACCTTCGGCACCAACTGGTTGGCCGAGCCGGAGCATGGCGGCTATTACCAGGCCGTGGCGGACGGCACCTACGCCGCCTGCGGCCTCGACGTCGCCATCATGCAGGGCGGCCCGCAGGTCAGCGGCCGGCCGATGCTTTTGGCCGGCAAGATCGATTTCTACATGGGCGGCAATCTGCTGTCGGCCTTCGACGCCGTCCAGCAAGGCATTCCGATGCGCGTGGTGGCCGCCGACTTCCAGAAGGACCCGCAGGTCATCATGTCCCACCCCGGCGAGGGGCTGGATAAGTGGGAAGACCTCAAGAACGCCGCGCAGTACATATTGGGTGACGAGGGTGCCCAGACCTTCTTCCAGTGGATGGTCATCGAGCTCGGCTTCGACGCCGCCAAGCGCGCGCCCTACACCTACAACACCGCTCCCTTCCTCGCCAACAAGAAGTCGATCCAGCAGGGTTACGTCACCTCGGAGCCGTTCGCGGTCAAGAAGGAAGGCGGCTTCGTGCCGAACCAGTTCCTGCTCGCCGACTATGGCTGGGACACCTATTCGACGACGATCGAGGTGATGCAGGACACGATCGACAAGAAGCCGGAAGTGGTCCAGTGCTTCGTCGATGGCTCGGCCAAGGGCTGGTACAAATACCTCTACGGCGACAACAAGGTCGCCAACGACATGATCAAGAAAGACAATCCTGACATGACGGACGACCAGATCGCCTTCTCGATCGACCAGATGAAGAAGTTCGGCCTTGCCGATTCCGGCGACACCGAGAAGCTCGGCATCGGCGCCATGACCGATGCGCGGATCAAGAGCTTCTATGACAAGATGGTCAAGGCCAAGGTCACGCCTGCAGGCATCGATATCACGAAGGCCTATACGCTGACCTTCGTCAACAAGGGCGTCGGGCTCGACCTGAAGAAATAGGCCAGTCCGGGCATGATAGGGGAAAAGGTGGCGCGAGCGCCGGCATCGGACGTCGCTCCGACCTTGCTGGCGCTGCGCGGCGTCGGCAAGGTGTTTTCCAACGGCGTGACGGCGTTGAGCGATGTCGACCTGACGATCCGGGAAGGCGATTTCCTCAGCCTGCTCGGGCCGTCCGGCTGCGGCAAGTCGACGGCGTTGCGGCTGATCGCGGGCCTGTCGACGCCGACCTCCGGCGTGCTCGACTGGCGCGGCGGCGGCTCGCTCGACCGCGCCAACATCGGCTTCGTCTTTCAGGAGCCGACGCTGCTGCCTTGGGCGAGCGTCTTCGACAATGTCTGGCTGCCGCTGCGGCTAAAAGGTATTTCCCGCGCCAAGGCCGCACCGGCGATAACGGAGATGCTGGCGCGGGTGCACCTGACCGGCTTCGAGGACGCCGTGCCGCGCGAACTGTCCGGTGGCATGAAGATGCGCGTTTCGATCGCGCGGGCCATGGTGACCAAGCCGCGCGTGCTTTTGATGGACGAACCGTTCGCGGCGCTCGACGAGATCACCCGCTTCAAGCTCAACAACGACCTGCTGGAGCTTTGGCAAGAAGAACGCTTCACCGTCGTCTTCGTCACCCACAGCGTTTTCGAGAGCGTGTTTCTCTCCAACCGGGTGGTCGTCATGGCGGCGCGGCCGGGCAGGGTCTTCGACGAACTGGCCATCGAGGCCTCCTATCCGCGCGACGAGGCGTTTCGCACCTCGCCCGACTATGCGGCGCTTTGCCGGCAAGCCTCGGACGTGTTGGTCAATGCCATCAATTCAACAGCGGGCGCGCATCATGACGGCCATTGACGAAGGTGTGCTCAAACTCGACCCGGAGGAAGCGCGCCGCGTGCGCCAGGAGCAGTTTGAACGGATCGGCCGCTGGGTGCTGCCGCTGGCGATCATGATCCTGGCGATCTGGCTGTGGGACCGCATCTGCGTGTGGAACGAGATTCCGCAATATATCCTGCCGCGCCCCGGCGTGGTGTTGCAGACACTCTTCAACGACGCTGGCCTGCTGTTCTCCTCGCTGCTGGTCACCTTGCGCATCACCTTCCTCAGCCTGGCCTTGGCTGTCATCGGCGGCGTCGGCCTGTCAGTGCTGTTCACGCAGTCGAAATGGGTGGAGATGTCGTTCTTCCCGTTCGCCATCGTGCTGCAGGTGACGCCGATCGTGGCGATCTTTCCGCTGATCAACATCTATGTGAACAATCAGACGACCAAGCTTCTGCTGTGCGCCTGGATCGTCGCCTTCTTCCCGATCCTGTCCAACACCACGCTTGGCCTGAACTCCGTCGACCGCAATCTGCGCGACCTGTTCAAGCTCAATGGCGCGACGCGCTGGCAGCAGTTGCGCTATCTCAGATTGCCGGCGGCGATGCCGTATTTCCTCGGCGGATTGAAGATCGCCGGCGGTCTGTCGCTGATCGGCGCCGTGGTGGCCGAGTTCGTCGCCGGCACCACCGGCCAGTCGTCGGGGCTCGCCTCGCGCATCATCGAGGCCGGCTATCGGCTCAACGCGCCAAGGCTGTTCGCGGCGCTGTTCCTGATCTCGCTGACCGGTATCCTGATCTTCCTCGTGCTGTCGCTGATCTCGCATCTCATTTTGCGGCGCTGGCACGAGAGCGCACTGAAGCAGGAGCGGTAGTGCCTTGATTCCAGACTCAGCTTCATACCGGCTCGCCAATGCCCGACTTCACGCATCGCTGACGTCGGGGTTCGCTGCGGCCTATGACGGGGATGGCTTTGCGCTGGTCGACATCACTGTCACCGACGGCAAGATCGCGGGCATTACCGCGCATGATCGGGCAGCGGCGCCGGATGGCGCGGTCAATCTTGCTGGCCGCATCATGCTGCCCTGCTTCGTCGACTGCCACACACATATCGACAAGGGCCATATCTGGCCGCGAAAGCCCAATCCCGATGGCACTTTCATGGGAGCGCTCAATGCCGCGGGCGCCGACCGCGTCGCGCGCTGGAGCGCCGAGGATCTTGCCAAGCGCATGGATTTCTCGCTGCGCTCGGCCTATGCGCACGGCACCAGGGCGCTGCGCACCCATCTCGACAGCGTCGCGCCGCAGGAGGAGATCTCCTGGCCGGTGTTCGAAACGATGCGCGAGGCCTGGCGCGGTCGTATCGAATTGCAGGGCGCCTGCCTGCTCGGTATCGAGGGCGTGCGCGACAGAAAGTGGTTCGACAGGCTGGCGAAACGGGTTGCCGGCGCCAAGGGCGTGCTTGGTGTGGTCACCTATATGGTGCCGGATTTGGAAGAGCTGCTCGACCATGTCTTCGCACAGGCGATCAAGCATGGCCTCGATCTCGATTTCCACGCCGACGAAACCAACGACATTGCCGCCATCTCGCTGAAGAAGATCGCCGAGGCGGCGCTCTGGAACGGCTTCGAGGGCAACATCCTCGTCGGCCATTGCTGCTCGCTGGCGCGCCAGCCCGATCTCGAGGTGCTGGACACGCTGGACAAGGTGGCGAAGGCGGGGCTGGCGGTGGTGTCGCTGCCGATGTGCAACCTCTATCTGCAGGATCGGCGCGGGGACCAGACCACGCCGCGCTGGCGTGGCGTGACGCTGCTGCATGAGATGAAGGCGAGAGGCATTCCGGTCGCCGTCGCGTCCGACAATACGCGTGACCCCTTCTATGCCTATGGCGATCTCGACATGCTGGAAGTCTACCGCATGGCGACGCGCATCCTGCATTTCGATCATCCGGTCGCCGACTGGCCGCAAGCGGTCACCGCGACGCCGGCCAGGGTGATGCGGCTCGACGGTTTCGGCACGCTTGCCGCCGGCGGCGATGCCGACTTTATCCTGTTCAAAGGTCGAAGCTGGACCGAATTGCTGTCGCGGCCCGAATCGGATCGCATCGTCGTGCGCGCCGGCCGCGCGATCGACCGGCAATTGCCCGACTATGCCGAACTCGATGAACTGATGGTGGAATGATGGATGTTTCGGCGCTCAAACGCGATCTCGACGGGCTGAAACTCGACGACAATCCGGCCATCGTCCAGCAGAAGAGCCGTGACTTCTACTGGTACAGCCCGGTGCTGAAACAGCAGCTCGACCATGTCACCGGCGATTTGATCGTGACGCCGAAGACCGAGGCCGAGTTGATCCGTGTGCTCGCCGCTTGCCATAGGCATGGCGTGCCGGTGACGCCGCGCGGCAGCGGCACCGGCAATTACGGCCAGGCGATGCCGCTCTCCGGCGGCGTGGTGCTCAACCTTGCCGAGATGAACGAGATCAAGTCGATCGCGCCGGGGCGCGTGGTGACCGGACCGGGCGCGGTCCTGGCCGATATCGACAAGGCGACGCGGGCGCATTCCGGGCAGGAGCTGCGGCTGTCGCCGTCCACCTACAACACCGCCTCGATCGGCGGCTTCATTGCCGGTGGCTCGGGCGGCGTCGGTTCGATCAATTTCGGCGGGTTGCGCGATTTCGGCAACGTTCTGCGGCTACGCGTGGTGACCATGGAGGCCGAGCCGAAGGCGCTCGAACTCACCGGCGAGGATTTGCATAAGGTGACCCACGCCTACGGCACCAACGGCATCATTACGGAAGTCGAGATGCCGCTGACCGCGGCCTATGAGTGGGTCGATGTCATTGTCGGCTTCGATGCCTTCATGGATGCGGCGCGCTATGGCAATGCGCTGGCGTGCCAGGACGGCATCCTGACCAAGCTGATCACGCCGATCGCCTCACCCGTGCCGCAGCTTTATTTCAAACGCCACCAGAAATTTTTCAAGGAAGGGCAAAGCATCTGCGTCGTCATGGTGGCGCAGCATGGGCTGGATGCCTTCCTTGCCTTCACCCGGCGCGCCGGCGGCGAGGTGATTTTCAACGCCGCCACAGCGACGCCGGAGGAGAAAAAGGGCCTGCCGCCGGCCTATGAGCTGGCCTGGAACCATACGACGCTGAGAGCGCTGCGCGTCGATCCAGACATCACCTATCTGCAATCGCTCTATCCGTTTCCCAACCAGTTGGCGCTGGTCGAAAAGATGGACGCGATGTTTCCGGGCGAAGTGTTCTCGCATCTCGAATTCGTGCGGCTGGACGGCAACATCACCTGTTTCGGCCTGCCGCTGGTGAAATTCACCACCGAGGCGCGGCTCGACGAAATCGTTCGGTTGCATGAGGAAAATGGCTGCCCGATCTTCAACCCGCACCGCTACACGCTGGAGGAGGGCGGCATGAAGCAGACGGATGCCGTGCAGCTCGCCTTCAAGCGTGAGACGGACCCGCAAGGCCTGCTCAATCCGGGCAAGATGATCGCCTGGGAAAATCCCGACTATGACTACCGGTCCGGGCGGACTTTCTTGTTCAAGGGGCTGCAGAGGGCGGGATGAGGAGAGGTTTGCGCTTGAACACCCCCCTCTGTCCTGCCGGACATCTCCCCCGCAAGGGGGGAGATCGGGCTGCCGCAACGCTTTCGCCAATTGTCAGCGTGGCAGGTTGGCCGCAGCGCTTAAGCTGCCAATCTCCCCCCTTGCGGGGGAGATGCCCGGCAGGGCAGAGGGGGGTGCCTCGCGCTGACGTCTGGGATGTGCTTCGCGCTGACCTGCGGGACGTCCTCCCGTGAACATCCTCGTCCTCCACGCCCATCCGGTCGAGACCAGCTTCAATGCCGGCCTGCACCGGTTGATCGTCGAGCGGCTGACGGCGGCGGGCCATACGGTCGACGACTGCGATCTCTACGCCGAGGATTTCGACCCGCGGCTGACGCGCCAGGAGAGGCTGGACTATCACAACCAGCGCGGCTCCGCAGACCCAGTTGCCCCTTATGTCGAGCGCCTGTTGCGGGCCGAGGCGCTGGTGCTTTCCTATCCGGTCTGGAACTACGGCTTTCCCGCGATCCTCAAAGGCTTTTTCGATCGCGTCTTCCTGCCTGGCGTTTCGTTCAGGCTGGTCGACGGCAAGGTGCAGCCGTCGCTGCACAACATCAAGAAGATCGCGGCGGTCACCACCTATGGTGGCAGCCGGTTCCGCGCCATTGTGATGGGTGATCCACCGCGCAGACTGATCAAGCGCATGCTGCGCGCCACGGTAAAGCCGGGCGCACCGGTGGCTTATCTCGCGCACTACGCAATGAACCTGTCGACCGACGAAACGCGGAAATCGTTCATGACCAGGGTTGCGGCGAGCATGGATGCGTTCTGATGCGGGTCCTCGTGGTTTATTGCCATCCGGTGCCGGAAAGCTTTTGCGCCGCCATTCGCGACACCGCTCTGGATGTGCTGAAGGCAAGGGGCTGGGAGGTGCGGCTGCTCGATCTCTATGCCGAGAAATTCGACCCGGTGATGGGCTGCGAGGAGCGGCGCAGCTACAATGACCAGGCGCCACGGGATCCGGCGCTGAAGCCGCATTTCGAACTGCTCAACTGGGCCGAGGCGATCCTGTTCGTCTATCCGACCTGGTGGTACGGGCTGCCGGCGATGTTGAAGGGCTGGCTCGACCGGGTGTGGGCGACCGACGTCGCCTTCAAGCTGCCGGCGGGCAAGGGGCGGATCAAATCGCTGATGACGCATGTTACCAAGGTCGGCGTCATCACCACCTGCGGCGCGCCGACCTGGTGGAGCGTCGTCGTCGGCCAGCCCGGACGCAAGACCTTGCTGCGCGGCATGCGGGCGCTGTGCGCGAGACGCTGCAAGACGTTCTTCTTGGCGCATTATCTGATGGATGCCTCGACGCCGGCAACGAGGGCGGCGTTTCTGGCAAAGGTGCGGACGAAGCTGGCAAGGTTTTGAGGAATTAGCGTCCTTCTCCCCGTTCTACGGGGAGAAGATGCCGGCAGGCAGATGAGGGGCAGCGCGAACTTTCGAATGCCAGCGCCGCCCCTCATCCGGCCCTTCGGGCCACCTTCTCCCCGTAAACGGGGCGAAGGAAGACCGCGCTACATCCTCGTGCGTTCCGCTTTCGGATCATACATCGGCTTCAACGACGCCTCTGCCGCAAACCGCTCGCCGGCGATCTCGATTTCGTAGGATGAGGTCAGCACATCCGCCTCGCTCTCGCCTTGGCACGGCACATAGCCCAGCCCGATCGCGCCGCCGAGATGGTGGCCGTAATTGCCTGAGGTGATCGGGCCGACGATCTTGCCGTCGCGCAGGATCGCTTCGTTGTGGAAGAGCAGGGGTTGCGGGTCCTTCAGGCGAAACTGGACCAGGCGGCGGCTCAATCCGGCTTCCTTCTTCTTCAACACCGCATCGCGGCCGAGAAAATCGCCCTTGGCCGTCTTCACCGCGAAGCCGAGACCGGCCTCCAGCACGTTGTCCTCGTCGGTGATGTCATGGCCGAAATGCCGGAAGGCCTTTTCGATGCGGCAGGAATCCAGCGTGTGCAGGCCGCAGAGTTTCAGCCCGACATCCGCGCCGGCTTCGTCGATCGCCTCGAAGACATGGGCGGCCTGATCGGTCGAGACATAGAGCTCCCAGCCGAGTTCGCCGACATAGGTGACGCGGTGGGCGCGGGCGAGGCCCATGCCGATCTCGATCTCCTGAAACGTGCCGAACGGGTTGTTCTTATTGGAGAAGTCGTTCGGGCTGACCTTCTGGATCAGCTTTCGCGCATCGGGCCCCATCAGGCAGAGCACGCTTTCAGCGGCGGTCACATCTGTGATGACGACGAATTCCTCGCCGACATGGCGGCGCAGCCAGGCGAGGTCGCGCTGCAGCGTGGCACCCGGCACGACGAGGAAGTAGGCCGTATCCGACAGCCGCGAGACGGTGAGGTCGCTCTCGATGCCGCCGCGCTGGTTGAGCATCTGCGTGTAGACGATCTTGCCCGGCGCCACGTCCATGTCGTTGGCGCACAGCTTCTGCAGGAAGGCACAGACGTCACGGCCCTCGACACGGATCTTGCCGAAGGAGGTCATGTCGAACAGGCCGACCTTGTTGCGGACCGCCAGGTGCTCCTCGCGCTGGTTGTCGAACCAGTTCTGCCGCTTCCAGGAATAGCGGTATTCGCGCTCCTGTCCCTCGCGGGCGAACCAGTTGGCGCGCTCCCAGCCAGCGACCTCGCCGAACACGGCGCCACGCGCCTTCAGGTGCTCATGCAAAGGCGAGCGGCGAACATTTCTAGACGTAGCCATCTGGCGATAGGGGAAATGGTCGGCATAGAGCAGGCCGAGCGTTTCGGAGACGCGCTCCTTGAGATAACGGCGGTTTTTCTGGAACGGCTGGGCGCGGCGGATGTCGACTTCCCAGAGGTCGAAGGGCGCTTCGCCATCGTTGATCCATTGCGCCAGCGCCATGCCAGCGCCGCCGGAGGAGACGATGCCGATCGAATTGTAGCCGGTCGCCATCCAGTAGCCGGACAATTCCGGCGCTTCGCCGAGATAGTAGCGGTCGTCGGGTGTAAAGCTTTCGGGGCCATTGAAGAAGGTGTGGATGCCGGCGGTGGCCAGCATCGGCATGCGGTTGACGCCCATTTCGAGGATCGGCTCGAAATGATCCATATCCTCGGGCAATTGGTCGAAGCAGAAATCCTCGCGGATGCCGTCCATGCCCCATGGCTTGGCCACCGGCTCGAAGGCGCCAAGCATCATCTTGCCGGCGTCTTCCTTGTAGTAGGCGCACTCGTCGGGTACGCGCAGCACCGGCAGGCGGGAGAGGCCGGGGATCGGCTCGGTGACGAGATAGAAATGCTCGCAGGCGTGCAGCGGGATGGTGACGCCGTTCTGGGCGCCCAGTTCGCGCGCCCACATGCCGGCGCAGTTGACGACGATGTCGGCCTCGATGGTGCCTTGGTCCTCGCCCTGTGCCCAGGATACGCCGGTGACGCGGCCGTTCCTGGTATGGACCCTGGTGACCTTCACATTCTCAACGATGGTGGCGCCGCGCTGGCGCGCACCCTTGGCCAGCGCCATGGCGATGTTGGCCGGGTCGCACTGGCCGTCGAGCGGCAGATGCACGGCGCCGACGACGTCGGAGACGTTGAGATGCGGATACATCTCTTTGACTTCGTTGGGAGAAATCTCGCGCACGTCGACATCGAAGGCGCGGGCGAGCGACGCCTGCCGGTAGATCTCGTGCTTGCGCTCCTCGGTGAGCGCAACGGTGATCGAGCCGACCTGGCGCATGCCGGTGCCGACCTCGGTCTCGGCTTCCAGCTTGACGTAGAGATCGGCCGAATATTTCGCCAGCCGCGTCATATTCTGCGAGCCGCGCAGCTGGCCGATCAGGCCGGCGGCATGCCATGTCGTGCCCGAGGTCAGCTGCTTGCGTTCCAGAAGCACGATGTCGGTCCAGCCGAGCTTGGCCAGGTGATAGGCGACCGAACAGCCGGAGACACCGCCGCCGATGATGACGGCCCTTGCTTTGGTGGGGATGGTCTTGGGGGCGCTCATGCGGCCTCGCGGCGATAGGTGGAAGCAAAACGGCGCAGTCGAAGTGCTGCTTCTTGGAGAATCGGCTGCGGTTGGCAGAGGCTGATGCGGATGTGGCCGGCGGCGGCTTCGCCGAAGCTGGAGCCGGGCATCACGCCGACATTCTCCTTGTCGAGGAAGGCGAAGGCGAATTTCTCGTCGTCGGGTTCGACCGCAGATATGTCGAGCATGACATACATGCCGCCTTCGGAGCCGCGCACGCTGACATCGTTCATGCCGCGCACGGCATCGAGGAAGACGGTGCGGCGCGCCGCGTAGCGCTCGGCGATGTCCTTGACGCCGTAATGGTTCTCAAGCGCCTCCGCGCAGGCGACCGAGATGAAGGCCGGCAGGCCGTAGGTCGTCACCAGATTGAGATTGATCAGCAGCGTGATCATCGCCTCAGGACCGGTCAGCCAGCCCATGCGCCAGCCGGTCATGCCATGGCTCTTGGACATGGAATTGATGACCAGCGTGCGCTCGGCCATGCCGGGCAGCGAGCGCGGCGAGACGTGCTCGCCGCCGCCCAGCGTCCAGTAGACTTCGTCCGACAGCAACCAGAGGTCATGCTCGCGGCAGATTTCGGCCAGCTGTTCGAGCCGCTCGCGCGAATAGACCGCACCGGTCGGGTTGTTCGGCGTGTTGATCAGGATGGCGCGTGTGTTGGGCTTGAGTGCAGCGCGGATCATGTCGGCGTGCGGCTGGAATCCATCCTCTGCCGGCGTCTCTACCACGGTGAAACTGGCACCTGCAGCGCTGAACGTGTTGGGATATGTAGCGTAGTAGGGGGCAACGACGATGGCGTGGTCGCCCTGGTCGAGCACGGCCTGCACGGCCGCGTAGAGTGCGGCCTGGCCGCCGGGCGTGGCGATCACCTGATCCGGCGTCGTCTCGACGCCGGTGCAGGCGCTCGATGCGACCGCCATCGCCTGACGCAGGCGCGGCAGGCCGGGCAACGGCGTGTAGTGGTGATTGCTGCCGCGAACCGCGGCCACGCAGGCCTCGATCGTTTGCGAGGGCGTGTCGAAATCATGGTCGCCGACCGACAGCATGATGATGTCCTCGCCGGCCGCCTTGCGAGCCCAGGCGGCCGAGTGGACTTCCCAGCCATCCTTGCCCGACGGGACGATGCCGGAAATGCGAGACGATGGTCTAGGCATGTATATCTCCCGAAATCTCATAGCCGGCCTGTTCGAGCCGGTCGCGCAGCGCAGCGATATGCGGCGGTCCGACTTCGCAGCAGCCGCCGACGATGTCGGCACCTGCCTCCACCCAGCCGATCGCCTGCTCGGCATAGGCGTCCGGGCCGAGGTCGTGGCGGGCGTGCAGCACATCGACGGTACCGCCGTGCTTGAGCGCCTCAGTGGAGGTGAAGCCATTGGCATAGGCGCCGACCGGGCCGCCGAGATCGATCAGTTCAGGCAAGGCGGCGGCGATCGCTTCCGGCCGGCAGCAGTTGAGCAGCCGCGCCGCTATCGGCAGGCCATCGAGCGCGCTGGCCGCGGCGGCTATTGTTTCGCCGCTGCGCAGCCGCGGTGCGCCGTGATCGGCGAGCGTCCACGACACCCAGACCGGCTTGCCACTTTCCGATGCCGCGGTGACGGCCGCGCGCGCCTCATCGGCCGACGCCATGGTTTCGCAGAGGAAGAGATCGACACCGTCCGCCTGCTCGGCAACGATGCGGCGGTAGATGTCGAGCGTCTCCTGGTAAGAGATGGTCAGCGCCGGGGCGTAGCTGCCGAAAAGCGGCGACAGGCAGCCGGCGATCGCCGCGTCGCCGGCTTCGTCGCGAGCTTGCCTGGCCAGTTCGATGCCACGCTTCTGCAACGGCTTGAACAGGTCCTCGGCGCCCTCGCGCGCCAGGCGTTCGGGTGTCGCGGAATAGGTGTTGATGGTGATGACGCGCGCGCCGGCACGGATGAATTCGGCATGCAGGTCGCGCACCAGATCCGGTTCATCGATCAGCACCCTGGCCGACCACAACGGCGTCGGCTCGGACTTGCTGCGGCGGACCAGTTCCTGGCCCATGCCGCCATCGGTGAGGATGACTTTCTTCATGCGCGCAGCCTCTCGTTCCTGGGATCCCAGAGCGGCTCATCCTTCTGCACCACCGCCTGGAAACGGTCGCCGAAGATTTCGACCTCGACGGAGGTGCCCGGCTCGGTCAAATCCACGCGCAGCATGCCGAGCGCGATCGACTTGTCGATGCGATGGCCCCAGCCGCCTGATGTGGTCTCGCCGACGATCTGGCCGCCATGCCAAAGCGTCGACATGTAGGGCGCGTCGCAATCGCCGGGGTTTTCGACGACCAGCGTGACGAAGCGCTTCTTCACGCCTTGCTGCTTTTCGTTCTGAAGTGCGGCCTTGCCACGGAAGTCGGGCTTTTCCCATTTGACGAAGCGCTCGAGCCCGCCCTGCAGGATGGAATAGTCGGTCGACAGATCGCCCTTCCAGGTGCGGTAGCCTTTTTCGAGCCGCAACGAATCCAACGCATACATGCCGAACGGTTTCAGGCCATGCTTTTGTCCTGCCGCGCAGATGGCATCGAAGATGGCGGCGGTATCGTCAACCCTGGTGTGGATTTCCCAGCCGAGCTCGCCGGCGAAGGAGACACGCACCAGCTTGGCCCAGCGGCCGGCGATCTTCGTTTCCTGATGCGTCAGCCACGGCAAGGAGAGGTCGGCGTCGCAGACATCGGCGAGGATTTTTCGTGAGTTGGGGCCAGCAAGGATCTGGGTGGAGAATTCCTCTGTCCGGTCGATCAGCTTGAATGGTGCGTCCTTGGGCATGCGCGATTTCAGCCACTCGAAATCGTGCCATTGCGCGACCGCGGCAGTGATCAGCGTCATCACATTCTCGTCGTGGCGCACGACGGACATTTCTGTGACGATGCGGCCCTTGTCGTCGGCGAAATAGACGAGGCCGATGCGGCCGGGCTTCGGCACCAGGCCGGTGACCTGCAGGCTCAGCCATTCGGCGGCACCGGGGCCTTCGAGGTTGAAGCGCGAGAAACCCGGCAGGTCGAGGATGCCGGCGGCGTCGCGCACCGCCAGGCACTCCTCGCGGACGCGATGCTGCCAGGGCCCGTTGCGGCGGAAGGTCAGCGTCGCTTCCTCGGAAATGTCGTCGCCGTCCTTCGCGTACCAGGTGGCGCGCTCCCAGCCATTGTAGGCATCGAAGCGGCCACCGAACGCCTTGATGCGGTCATGGATCGGCGACAGTTTGCGGTCACGCCCTTCAGGCCAGGCATGGCGCGGGAACTGGATGGCGTATTCGTTGCCGTAGATTTCCATGCCCTTGGCGACGCAATAGTCGGGCGCCGAGGCAAAGGACGTGAAGCGGCGCGGATCGCAGGACCACATGTCCCATTCCGTGTGGCCTTGCGTGATCCATTCCGCCAGCACCTTGCCGGCGCCACCGCCCTGGGCGATGCCGAAGGTGAAGACGCAGGCCTCGAAGGCATTGGGCACGCCGGGCATCGGGCCGATCAGCGGATTGCCGTCCGGCGCATAGGGGATCGGTCCGTTGATAACCTTGGACAGGCCGGCGGTGCCCAGGATCGGCACGCGGGCGACGGCATCGGCCAGGTAATGTTCCAGCCGGTCGAGATCGTCGGGGAAGAGCTGGAAGGAAAAATCCTCCGGCATCGGATCGTTTTGGGTTGCCCAATGCGCCCGGCAATTGCGCTCATAGGGGCCGAGATTCATGCCGGCCTTTTCCTGGCGCAGATAATAGGACGTATCGACGTCGCGCAGCAGCGGTAGTTTCTTGCCCTGTTCCTTCGACCAGGCGGCGAGCTCGGGGATCTTCTCGAACAGGATATATTGGTGGCTCATCACCATCATCGGCACCTCGCGGCCGAACATCTTGCCGACTTCGGCGGCACGGTAGCCAGCGGCGTTGACGACGATCTCGCAGCGGATCTCGCCTTGCGGCGTGGTGACCACCCATTCGTCCTTTTCGCGGCGAACGCCTGACACCGGGCAGAAGCGGATGATTTTCGCGCCCATGTCGCGCGCGCCCTTGGCCAGCGCCTGGGTGAGCTGCGCCGGGTCGATGTCGCCGTCGCTCGGGTCATAGAGCGCGCCTTTCAGGTCATGCGTCTCGATGAAGGGATAGCGGCGCTTGATCTCGTCGACGCCGACCACGTCGATGTCCATGCCCTGATAGCGGCCCATGCCCTTGGCGCGCTGGAATTCCTGCATCCGCTCCTTGGAATGGGCGAGCCGCAGCGAGCCGGTGACGTGGTAGTTCATGGGATAGTCGACCGCGTCGGCGAGGCCGCGGTAAAGCTCGGTCGAATAGCGCTGCATGTTCATCAGCGACCAGGACGAGGAGAAGGTCGGCACATTGCCGGCGGCATGCCAGGTCGAGCCCGATGTCAGCTCGTTTTTTTCCAAGAGCACGCAGTCGGTCCAGCCCGCCTTGGCAAGATGATAGAGCGAGGAGGTGCCGACAACACCACCTCCGATGATCACCACGCGCGCCGTGCTCGGCAAACCCGCCATGTTCTTCTCCCAGAAATTGACTCAATAGACCGGTGGTGAAACCACCCAGATGATGACCGCCGGCTCGGTGCCTGGATTGCGCCAGCGATAGGGCTTGCCTTCGAAGCGGAAGGAATCGCCTTCGCCGAGCCGGTGCCAGACGCCCGCTATCTCGATCTCGAAAATACCCGAGGCGATATAGCCGGCTTCCTCGGTCGGCCGCAGCTGCTCGGTCTTCATCTCCGCGCCCGCCGCGAAGATCGAGCGCACCATCTCGAAGCTACCACCGAGATCGGGCGACAGAAGTTCTTCCACCAGGCCGGATTCGCTGGTGCCAAGCGTGCGGCGCCTGCCGGCCCGCACCACGACGCCGCGCTCGCTCTCGACCGGTACGTCATGGCTGAAGAACAGGCTGATCGGTACGCCGAACAGGTCGGCGAAGGCCCTGAGATCGCTGAGCGATGGCGTCGACAGGCCGCGCTCGACCTGGCTGACCCAGCCGACCGAACGGCCGAGTTTCAGCGCGATCTCGGCCAGCGTCAGCCCGCGTGCCCGGCGCAGCGCCCTGATATCGCTGGCCAGCACGCGTTCGTCAGGCCCCTGTAATGTTCGTGCGGTAGTGGAGGGCAAAACGCGCTCTTCATGAAAATTTCAATTCGAATTTCATGAGAAATCAAGCTCATGAAAAAATCAAGCAGAATTTCACCGATGTTCAAGATTTACTTGCAGGATTTTGACGGTTCATGCAAAGGCTCCGCCGCGAGCGGCGAGTGGGGACGTCCGATCGACACAAAGGCTAAGGGACGGCCCATGCTGGAAAAGAAGGCTCGAATCGCGGATGAGGCCGAGATCGTCGACGAGGCGATCGTGTCGCGCCGTTCGGTGCGCGCATTTCTGCCCGATATGATCGACGACGACACCATCCGCGACATTCTGGCGGTTGCGGCGCGCGCTCCGTCCGGCACCAACATGCAGCCATGGCGGGTCTACGTCACCAAGGGCGAGACCAAGCAACAGATGTCGGATGCTATCCTGAATTCCGGTATCCGCGCCGAAAAGGCCGACTGGGACGAGTATCGCTACTATCCGACCCAGTTCTTCGAACCGTATCTCACCCGCCGCCGCGCCAATGGCTTCGGCCTTTATGGCGCGCTCGGCATCGGCCGCCGCGAGGTCGACAAGATGCGTGCCCAGCACGACCGCAACTTCGTCTTCTTCGACGCGCCGGTCGGCATGATCTTCACCATCGACCGCCGCCTCAACCAGGGTTCGTGGATCGACTACGGCATGTTCCTGCAGAACATCATGGTCGCGGCGCGGGGCAGGGGTCTGCACACTTGCCCGCAGGCCGCCTTCGCGCCCTATCACCGGCAGATCCGGCCGGTGCTCAACATTCCCGACGAGGAAATCGTCGTCTGCGGCATGGCGCTGGGCTATGAGGACACATCCAAGCCGGAAAACGCCTTCCGCACCGACCGTGTGCCGCTTGAAGAGTGGGTGACGTTCAGCGAATAGAGCAATTCCAGGAAAAGTGTGAAACGGTTTTCCGTCCGGAATTGCGTCAAAACAAAGAGTTAGAGCGGCCGCCGAAAAGACTTGGCGGACCGTGCTGGCTATTCGGTATTCATCTGCATCCCATGGCCACTGACATGGGCGCCGTCCTGCGGCGTCAGCTTGAGATAGGCTGATAGCGCGCAGAGCGTGATGACACCTTCGATCGCGAACAGGATCCGGAAATCATTGGTCACGGCAGGGCCGCCGCCGGCCAGGAATGACAGCATCGCCGCCGCAAGGCCGACGCTGACCGCCACCGCCAGCTGCCAGAGGATGTAATAGAGCGCACTGAAGCGGGCGAGCTGTTCGGGGGCGATGTCGGAATAGGCGAGGTTTCCGGTCGAGGCCCATTGGATGGAACGGAAGACGCCGAAAACGAAGATATAGCCAAGCACGATCCAGACCGGCGTCGTCGCCTGCATCAAGGCGAAGCCGGCAACCATGGCGGCCACGAACGGCGTGTTGAAGACCAGCACGCGGCGGAAACCGAACCGGTTGAGGACGCGCGGCATGAAGAACCGCATGATCACCGACCCGAGCGCGGCAACGAAGGTCAGCGATCCCGCCTGCACCGCGCTCATGCCGAAACCAAGCTGGAACATCAGCGGCAACAGGAAGGCGACGGAACTGAGGCCGATCGTGTCCAGCCCGCCGCCGGTGAGAAACGAGATGCGGAAAGTGCGGATACGCAGCAGCTTGAGGTCGAGCAGGGGATTGGGCACGCGCAGGCAGTAGAGCGAGGCGATCGACAGGATGACGACCGCCAGCGCCAGTTCACCGGCGACTATGCCGCCGACGGCGTCTTTGGCGGCAAGGGAGTCCATGCCGAACACAAGCAGGATCATGCCGCTGCCGACCAGCAGGAAGCCTGGAAAATCGAAGCGCGTGCGCGCGGGCTTGGTCACTGTCGGGAAGAGTGAGGCGGCAAGGATTGCCGCCGCCAGGGCGAACGGCACGTTGATGAAGAAAATCCAGCGCCAGGAAATGTAGGTGGTCAGCGCGCCGCCGACGAGCGGCCCGACCAGCGGCCCGGTCTGGCTGGCCACCGAGATATACATGTTGACCTTCAGCGTCCGGTTGCGCGGAAAGCTCGACAGGATCACGACCTGGCCGAGCGTGCCCATCAGAGCGCCGCCGAAGCCTTGCAGTGCGCGGGCGCCGACCAGCATCCAGATGTTGTCGGACAATCCGCAGAGCGCCGACGAGCCGGCGAACACCAGCAAGGCAAAGCAGTAGACGTTGCGCAGGCCGAAGCGGTCGGCGGCCCAGCCGCCGAGCGGCATCGAGATGATCAGGCTGGCGACATAGACGGTGATCAGAAGGCCGAGCTGGCTCGGCGGGCGGGCGAGGCTTTCACCGATGCCGGGCAGCGCCGTCACCACGACGTTCTGGTCGAGGCTGGTCATGAACACGCCACAGGCGACCGTCAGCGGCAGCAGGAGCAAGGCTCTCGCCGACACATCGGCGCGATCCGTGGCGCCGGCGGATATTTCTGCGGTCATGGGGATGTTCGAACCAAACGAATGTGCCGAGTCTGAGACGGGATTTTTCACCCCTTAGGCCGATTGGGCGGCCATATTTTCCACCATGGCCGCCCGCGGCGCGATTCTCTAGCGGCAGAACCGGCCGGCATTGAGGCCAGAAATGCTTTCCGTCGTTTGGCCACTCAACCGTCAAGCAGATGCTGAAGCTGCGACCGCAGCCATTGGTGCGCAGGGTCGCCATCCCGCCGCTTGTGCCAGATCTGCGTGAACTGAAAGGCCGGAATTTCGAAAGGTGGGGTGAAGACGCAAAGCCGGGTGTCCGGCGCCGGCAGGATCCGGCGGGCGACGGTAAGCACCAGGTCGGTGCCGGCGATCAGGCGCGGCGCCACGCCCCAATGCGGGATGACAAGGCATAGCCGCCGCTTGCGACCCATTTCGGCCAGGGCCTTGTCGACCTCGCTCTGACGCTCGGGCCGCAAATCGACCAGCGCGTGCGGCCGCTCGAGATAAGTCGCCAGATCCATCGTCTGTCTGCCACCAAGGCTTGCCGCGTCGGCAAGACAGGAAAAGCGCTCGTCGAACAGCCGATGTGAGCGCACGGATCGATCCAGGCCGGGAAAGACGCCAAAGGCAAGATCGATCTCGCCGTCGATGATTTGCGAAACCATCACCTCGCGGCTCGCCTGGCTGACCACGAGGTCGACCTGCGGTGCCTGCGCCCGCATGAGCGGCAGCAGGGCCGGCAGGATGACCGCCGCGCCATAGTCCGACATGGCAAGCCGAAACGTCCGGCGCTCTGTCGCCGGGTCGAAGCCAGCCGGCGCCAGAAGGTGCCGCGTGCGATCGAGCGCCTCGGTGAGCGCCGGAGCGATTTCCATCGCGCGCGCCGTCGGCTCGAGGCCACCTTGCCGCCTGACCAGCAGCGGGTCATCGAGGAGGTGGCGCAGCCTGGCCAGCGCATGGCTCACTGCGGGCTGGCTCTTGTTCAGCCGGATTGCAGCCCGCGAGACGTGGCGTTCGGCCAGCAAGGCCTCCAGCACGACGAGCAGGTTCAGATCGATACCAGCAAGATTATTCATCTCATGCATACTATGCGTGCGGCAATCGAATTTCCATACGCAAAGCTGATGGTCTAATTCGGCATGATCGATATGGAGACTATCTCATGCCCAGCACCTTTTCCTTTCTGGTCGCTGCCTTGCTGGCCGGGGCCATCGTCCCCTTCCAGGCAGGGGCGAACGCCATGCTTGGCCGCCTTCTCGGTCATCCGCTCTGGGCAACCTTCGTTTCGCTGGGGGTCAGCGTCGTGCTGATCGTCCCGGTCATGATCGGCTTCAGGCTGCCGGTTCCTGCCGTCGGATTGGCACTCAAAGGTCCATGGTGGATCTGGATCGGCGGCGCGGCAGGCGTGGCCTACATCACCGCCGCGCTGCTTCTGGCGCCGAAACTCGGTGCTGCGAGCTTCATCGTTGCCGTCATCGCCGGCCAGATGGTCGCGTCGCTGCTCATCGATCATTTCGCCTTGATGGGCTTTGCCCATCGGCCGGTGACCGTCGCTCGTTTCGCCGGACTTGCGCTGATCATCGGCGGGCTGGTCGTGACGCAATGGGCAAGCACGATTGTACCGCAGGCAACCCAACTCGACTTCAATCCGACCCAAAAAGGAGACCGCAAATGAAACCTCACCTGGTGCTGCGTGTGGCGCGGCCGACGAACGACCTGGCGGCGGTCATCCACTTCTACCGGGATGGTCTCGGTCTCCAGGAGCTGTTTCGCTTCAGCGACCACGATGGCTTCGACGGCGTCATGCTCGGGCAGCCCGGCGACGCCTATCATTTCGAATTCACCCACGCCCATGGTCACGATGCCGGCAGGGCGCCTACAGCAGACAATCTGGTCGTCTTCTACATACCGGATCGTGGCGCCTGGGAAGCGGCCATCCGGCGCATGAAGGAACACGGCTATGCCACGGTACCGTCCTTCAATCCCTATTGGGACAGGCAGGGCGTCACCTTCGAGGATTGCGACGGCTATCGCGTTGTCCTGCAGAACGCCGACTGGCACGCCGTCGCGCAGCAGCCTTAGAGCAATTCACCGTTTCACGGAAACTGCGAACTGCTCTAACTGTTTGTTTTGACGCAATTCCGGACGGAAAACCGTTTCACACTTTTCCTGGAATTGCTCTAGCCGGCACCGGGCGAGGTGGGCCTATTGCACTTCGTAGCCGACTTCCTCGCTGGCATGGCAAAGCGCCTTCCAGAACGAACGCGCGAAGGAGCGGAAGACGTAGATGTCGAACTGGTCGGCGCCGGTGCGCTGGATCTGGGCGAAGACATCGTGATGGGTGGTCGAGCGGCCGGCGCCGATCGGGAAGGCCGGCAACGCGAAGTCGATGGCGAAGAATTTCGCCAGCACCCATTCGGCCTTCGGCCCGGCGATGCGGATGGCGGTGCGGCCATGCGACAGGTCCGTCACCGTGCCGATAGAAGGCGTCACCGCCTTGGCAAAGGAAGCGGCCAGCCCTTCGGCCTCGTCGGCCACGGTGAACTTTCCCGGCGCAAAGCCGAACACAGATTTCACGCCGTCGCTCAAGCCGCCGCCGGCGCCGTCGGGGAGCGCCAGACCGGTGACGGTGCGGATGGCTGATATCAGCGTCTTCTCCTCGCCCGGCCAGGCGGCGAGCTGCACGATCGAGCCCGGCCGCGTTTCGGTGAGGATGATTTCGACACCATGCTCGAAATTGCCGTGCGAGCCGATGTGAAACTCCGACTCAAGCGGGGATTGGCGCTCAACCATGCATGCGGGTCCCTTCCGGATCGTAGAAATGGTTGGAGACGATTTCGACCGGCCCGAAGCGGTTGCGCAAGGGATCCGAGACATGGGCGCGCGTGCCGTGCCTGGCCTTGCCGCCCTCGACCAGCGCCAGCGCGATATGCTTGCCGAGCGCCGGCGAATAGCAGCAGGCGGTGATGTGGCCGATCGAGCCGTGCGGATTGGCCTCGTCAAGCTCTTCGACAATGTGCGCGCCGCCATTGAGCGGCCGGTTGTCGAGCGCGATCAGGCCGACCAGTTCCAGGCGGTCGGACGCGATCAGGCCTTCGCGATCCATCATCGCCGAGCCGATGAAGGGCTTCTTCTTCGACAGCATCCAGTCGAGATGCAGGTCGCGCGCCGTGGTGCGGCCGTCGATCTCGGCGCCGGTGACATGGCCCTTTTCGATGCGCATCGTGCCCAGCGCCTCGAGCCCGTAGGTGACCAGTCCGAACGGCTTGCCGGCTTCAATCAAAGCTTCCCAGACATGGGTGCCATGGCCGGCGCCGGAATAGACCTCGAAGGCCATTTCGCCGGAGAAGGAAAGCCGGCAGATCATCACCGGTACACCAGCGATCTCGCCACGCACGATGCCCATGAAGGGCAAGGTGGCGTTGTCGACCGCGGTGCCGGTGACGCAGGCCGCGAGGATCTGCCTGGCCTTCGGCCCGCCGATCGCGGCACCCGCCCATTCATCGGTCATCGAGGTGACGTGGACTTTCAGCTCCGGCCAGATGACGTCGAGGAAATATTCCAGATGCTGCATCACCTTGCCGGCATTGGCCGTCGTGGTGGTCATCAGGAAATCCTGTTCGCCAAGCCGCCAGGTGGTGCCGTCATCGAAGGCGAAGCCGTCCTCGCGCAGCATCAGCCCGTAGCGGGCCTTGCCGACGGCCAACGTCGAAAACATGTTGGTGTAGACGCGGTCGAGGAATGCGGCGGCGTCGGGGCCTTGCACGGCAATCTTGCCGAGCGTCGAGACATCGACAATCCCCGCGCTTTCGCGCGTCGCCTTGGCTTCGCGCACATAGGCCTGCTCGACCGTCTCGCCTGAAAGCCCGTAGATCATCGGCCGATACCAGAGGCCGGCGGAATACATTGTCGCGCCATTGGCGAGGTGCCAGTCATGCATCGGCGTCAGCCGTTCCGGCCTGAGGTCGCCAAAGCGCTCCGCCGCCAGCGAGCCGATCGACACCGGCGCGAAGGGTGGCCGGAAGCGCGTCGTGCCGACTTCGGGGATCGGCTTGCCCAGCGCTTCCGCCATGATGGCGAGGCCGGGGACATTGGAGCTCTTGCCCTGGTCGGTCGCCATGCCAAGCGTGGTGTAGCGCTTCAGATGCTCGACCGAGACAAAGCCTTCGCGATGCGCCAGGCGGACATCCTCCGCCGTGACATCGTGCTGGAAGTCGACGAAGCTCTTACCCTTGGCCCTGATCTCGAAGACAGGAGCCGGATCGGGGTCGCCGGGTACGGCTTCGACCGCGGGCAATGCCGCCGGCGTGCTGGTTCCACCAGCGGCCGCCAAGCCGGCGGCGCGGCCTTCGGCGATCGCCTCGGCGGTGGAAAAACTGCCGGTGAAGGCGCCGGCTCCGATCCATTGCTGCGTCGGCTTCGGCGGCAAAAAGGCCTGTCGCGCGGCATTCCATTCCGCTTTGGCGCCGGCCTGGCTGGCGAGATGGATGGTCGGCGACCAGCCGCCCGACATCAGCAGGCAGTCGGCATGGATGCTTCGTTCATCGCCGCTCAGCGCACCGGTGACCATGTCGAAACGCTGGACCTTGATGCCGGAGAGCGCCTTGCCGCCCTCGGTGGCGACGACGGCGTGGCCGGCAAAGATCTCGGCCTCGGCTTCCGTCGCCAGCTTGCGCATTTCTGGCGAAAGTTCGGACCTGACGTCGGCGATGGCAACGATCGCGGCGCCTGCCTTCTTCAGGGCGACAGCCGCGCGGTAGGCGCTGTCATTGTTGGTGAACAGCGCGATCCGCTCGCCCGGCAGCACGCCGAACTCATTGGCATAGCGCTCGGCGGCATGCGCCAGCATCACGCCCGGCCGGTCATTGCCCGGGAAAACCAATGGCCGTTCGAAGGCGCCGGTGGCCAGCACCACGGATCTGGCGCGGATTGCCCAATAGCGATGGCGCGGCTCGCCCTTGGCAGGCTGCTCCTTGTGGTCGCTGACCCGTTCGAGCGCGGCAAGCGTGTTGTTGTCGTAATAACCCCACACCGTGGTGCGCGGCAGAAGCCGGACATTGTCGCGGCCTTCGAGTTGGGTAACCGTGCGGCGCGCCCAGTCGGCGGCCGGTGCGCCATCGATGGTTTCGTCGGACCAATGGGTCGAGCCGCCGAAACGCGGTTCGAGATCGGCCAGCATGATGCGTGCGCCCTGATCGGCGGCGGCCTTGGCGGCCATCAGGCCGGCCGGGCCGGAGCCGACCACCAGCACGTCGCAAAAGGCGTTCATGCGCTCGTAGCGGGCAGGGTCCTTCGCCGATCCGGCGCTGCCGAGGCCGGCGGCACGGCGGATGAAATGCTCGCAGAACATCCAGAAACGCGTGCCCTTCAGCGGGCCGACCACCGGTCCCATGAAGGTCTTGTAGTAAAAGCCGGCCGACAGGATCTTGCCGCCGAGCTGGTTGACGGCATGGATGTCCCAGGCGAGCGAAGGAAAGCGGTTCTGGCTGATGGCGACCAGCCCGTCATGGATCTCGACCATGGTCGCCGGAATGTTGGGCTCGCGCACCTCGCCCTTCAGCACCGTCACCAGCGCATTCGGCTCCTCGACTCCGGCGGTGAGCAGGCCGCGCGGACGGTGGTATTTGAACGAGCGCCCGAAAAGCGTGACGCCCTTGGCCAGCAGCGCGGAGGCCAGCGTGTCGCCGGCATGGCCAGTATAGGCAACGCCGTCGAAAGTGAAGCGGATGGTCTTCAGCCGGTCGATGCGGCCGCCAGTGTCGGTGCGGCGCGGGCTCATGCCTTGTCCTCCGCCTTGCGGCGCGCGGCCGAGCCATGATCGCCGCGCACGAAGGCGACGCTGGAAATCTCATGCGTCAGTGTGT
Organism: Mesorhizobium sp. AR02; assembly: GCF_024746835.1. Classification (NCBI taxonomy): domain Bacteria; kingdom Pseudomonadati; phylum Pseudomonadota; class Alphaproteobacteria; order Hyphomicrobiales; family Phyllobacteriaceae; genus Mesorhizobium; species Mesorhizobium sp. AR02. The sequence goes on from NZ_CP080531.1 coordinate 5,972,336, forward strand.
TGCGCACGACCCTGAGATGCGCGCGGCAACCGCCGGAATGCTGCCAGATCTCATTGTGGTCGCCGGCCGGGTTCAACCGGTCATAGACATAGGCGTTCCATGCCTCGAAATTCTGCGAGGCCGGGTCAGGCCGCTCACGATTGCCGTCACCTTGATAGGTGAACTCGATGACGTCGCGCGGGCCGCAATAGGGGCAAGTGATGAGCATCGAATATTCCTAATGCAGCCTTGCTTAGTGAAGTCGGGGGTTCGCGCCCTGGCCCTTGTCGTCGATGACGAGGCCACGGTGGAAACGGTCGAGGGTGAACGGGGCGTTGAAGTCGTGCGGCTCATCCTTGGCGATGGTCCAGGCAAAGGTCCAGCCGGAAGCCGGCGTCGCCTTGAAGCCGCCATAACACCAGCCGCAGTTGAGATACATGCCGGGCAGCGGGCCGGTGGTGATGATCGGCGAGCCATCCATCGACATGTCGCAGACGCCGCCCCACGAGCGCAGCATGCGCACCCGCGCAAGGCCCGGGAACAGCGCCAGCATCTCGCTCATCACCTCGTCGACGATAGGCAGGTTGCCGCGCTGGGCGTAGCTGTTGTAGCCGTCGATGTCGCCGCCATAGACAAGGCCGCCCTTGTCGGACTGCGACATGTAGAAATGCCCCATGCCGAAGGTCACGACCGTGTCGATGAAGGGCTTTAGCGATTCCGTCACGAAGGCCTGCAGCACGTGGCTTTCGATCGGCATCGTCTCGATGCCGGCGAGTTGCATGACGCGTCCGGTGCTGCCGGCCACGGCCACCGCCACCTTTTTGGCCCTGATATCGCCGCGTGAGGTGGTGACGCCGGTGACGCGGTCGCCATCGCGCAGGAAGCCGGTGACCTCGCAATTCTCGATGATGTCGACACCGCGGCGGTCGGCGCCGCGCGCATAACCCCAGGCGACCGCATCGTGGCGGGCGGTGCCGGCGCGCCGCTGCATCAGGCCGCCGACCACCGGAAAGCGTGCATCGCTGGAAATATCGAGCGCCGGGATCAGGCGCTTGATTTCGGCCGGCGCCATCAGTTCGGCGTCGACGCCGAGATGGCGCATGGCGTTGCCGCGCCTTGCATAGTCGTCGAACTGGGCCGGCGTGTGCGCCAGGTTCAGGCAGCCGCGCTGCGAGAACATGACGTTGTAGTTCAGTTCGTGCGACAGGCCCTCCCACAGCTTCATCGAATGCTCGTAGAAGCGGGTGTTGGCCGGCAGCAAATAGTTCGAGCGCACGGCCGTGGTGTTGCGCCCGACATTGCCGGAGCCGAGCCAGCCCTTTTCCAGCACCGCCACATTGGTGATGCCGTGTTCCTTGGCGAGATAGTAGGCGGTCGCCAGCCCGTGGCCGCCGCCACCGATGATGATGACATCATAGGAAGCCTTAGGGTCGGGCTTGCGCCAGGCCGGCTTCCAGTCCTTGTTTCCCTTGAGCGCGTTCGCGAGCAGCGAAAAGGCCGAGTACTCTGCCATCATTGTCATCCGGTTCGGGCGATGCGGCAGACTATAGAGCAGGCCGCATCCGCAAAGCCAATATTGCGCCATGGCCTTTCGACTGGCCGACGCCGCGATGCGACGGCTTGCCCCATGATATGGCCGTCTTTATCAAGGACAGGCTTTTTGAATGTCTTTGCCGCCGGTGAGTCGCCAACAAATCATGCTTTTTCGATTGCTTCGCCTCATCCTGATCCTCGCGCTCGTTATTTCGGCGCCGCCTTCGTTCGAGGCGATGGCGCAGGCGCTTGGCCAGGGCTCCGCCGGCTTGATTGCCGATCAGCAGAAAGTCATCCAGGGCCTGACGGCCAAGACCGACGATCTCGAGAAGAAAATGCAGCAGGACGGTGAGGACGATGCCTCGCTCGTGGATATCCGCCTGCAACTGGAGGATCTGTCGCGGGCGGCATTGACCAGTGCGCTGGCGTTCCGTTCGCGGCTGACCGACATCAACAATCGCATCGAGGTGCTCGGTCCACCGCCGGCTGCGGGCCAGCCCCAGGAGCCCGATATCGTGACCGGCGAACGCCAGGCGCTGGCGTCGGAAAAGGCCGAGATCAACGCGGTCGTCGCCGCCGCGCAGAACCTGTCGATCCGCATCAGCGGGCTGATCGACAAGATCGGCAATATGCGCAGCGCGCTGTTCCGCAACCTTTTGACCAAGCGCTACGTGCTGTCGGATGCGCTGAGCCCGCAGGTCTTCTCCGACGCCCAGGAGGAATACGCCAACTTTTACAAGGCGGTGTCGTCCTGGCTGAGCTTCGCTTTCAAGTTCAAGTTCCAGGCCATCCTGGCGGCAACCTTCGTGGCGCTCGGCCTGGCGTTGGTGCTGCTGGTCGGCGGCAGGCGCCTGTTCGGGCGCGTGTTCGAGGCCGACCCCTCCAACGAAGACCCGTCCTATCTCAGCCGCCTGTCGGTGGCCTTCTGGTCTACCTTGCTGCCGACGCTGGCGGTCGGTTCGTTTCTCGGCTCGACCATCTTCTTTTTCAACTATTACAATGTGTTGCGGGGTGACATTGGCCTGTTTCTCAATGCCCTGGCGACTGCCATCGGGGTGGTGTTCTGCGTCAACCGGCTGACCAACGCAGCGCTGTCGCCACGGCTGCCGAACTGGCGCCTCATCCCGGTCGAAACCGGGCCGGCGCGCTGGCTGGTGCGCCTGGCGACCGCCATGGCCGTGGTCATCTCAGTCAACACCTTCCTGTCGATCATCAACGACAAGATGGGCTCGCCGCTGTCGCTGACCATCGCGCGCAGTTTCGTCGCCACCATTGTCGTCGGCATCATCCTGATCCTGATGGCGATGCTGCGGCCGTTCAAGGCACGGGACGGAAGCTGGCGGCCGTGGCCGGCATGGCTGCGCTACCTGGCGCTGGCGCTTGGCCTGTTCACCATCATCGCCGCCTTGCTCGGCTATATCGGTCTCGCCCTGTTCGTCTCGCTGCAGGTCGTGGTCACCGGCACGGCACTGATCACCGCCTATATCGGCTTCCTGTCGGCGCGGGCGATCGGCGAGGAGGGGGCTTTCGCCAACACCACTGTCGGGCGCTGGCTGTCGGCCAATTCCAGCTACGAGGACACGGCACTCGACCAGCTCGGCCTCGTCGTCAGTGTCGCCATCAACCTGTTGATCGTGCTGGTTTTCCTGCCGCTGATCCTTTTGATGTGGGGGTTCCAGCCAGGCGACATCCAGGCCTGGGCCTACAAGCTGGCGACCGGGATCAATATCGGTTCGGTGACGATTTCGGTCACCGGCATCCTTTCGGGCATCGTCGTCTTCGTCATTGGCTATTTCCTGACGCGCTGGTTCCAGGGCTGGCTCGACGGTTCGGTGATGGCGCGCGGCAAGGTCGACACCGGCGTGCGCAACTCGATCCGGCTGGCGGTCGGCTATGCCGGCGTGGCGCTGGCGGGGCTGGTCGGCATCTCGGCGGCGGGCATCGACCTCTCCAGCCTGGCGCTGGTCGCTGGTGCGCTTTCCCTTGGTATCGGCTTCGGCCTGCAGAATGTGGTGTCGAATTTCGTGTCCGGCCTGATCCTTTTGGCCGAGCGGCCGTTCAAGGTCGGCGACTGGATCGTCGCCGGCGACGTCAGCGGCACGGTCAAGAAGATCAGTGTGCGCGCCACCGAGATCGAAACCTTCCAGCGGCAGTCGGTGATCCTGCCCAATTCGAACCTGATCAACAATGCCGTTGGCAACTGGACGCATCGCAACAAGCTCGGCCGCATCGACATCAAGGTCGGCGTCGCCTATGGCAGCGACGTCAAGCAGGTTCACGCCATCCTGCTGGAGATCTCACGCAGCCACCCTATGGTGCTGAAGAACCCCGAACCCTTCGTGCTGTTTTCCAATTTTGGACCCGCAGCGCTCGAATTCGAGATCCGTGTGTTCCTGGCCGATGTGATGAACGGCAACATCGTGCAGAACGACGTCCGCTTCGCCGTGCTGGATAAATTCAGCGACCAGCATATCGAGATCCCCTCGACGCCGCGCGCCGTCGTCGAGACCAAGCATGCGAAGGCCTGGCCGACCGACGACGACAAGATCGAGGCCGACTTTGCCGACCAGCAGCAGGCGAAGGCAGACGCCGCGGCCGAAGCGAAAAAGCTTGCCAAATCGGGGCGCAAGCTACGCAAGCCGGATCCCGATTAGAGGCCAGTTCCCCGTCAGCTTTTGGCAATCAGGGCGGCAAGTGCTGTCCGAAGATCGGTCTCGCCGCGCCTGATCTCGCCGACGCCGTGTTCCACATCGATGCGGCCGGCATTGTGGGCGTCGAACGTCGCTGCGACTAGTTCGGCGTAGCTCGTGCTGATGCCGCCGCCGACGAGGGCAGGGACCCAGTCCTGCCTCGGCAATTCGCGGGCGACGACCTCGCGGCCGGCAATCTCGCCAAGCGTCCGCGCTACGTCGGTTGCGCTGTAGCGATCAGGCCCTTCAGCATGGACCATGCGCAGCGCATCGCCATTGCCCGACAGGAGGAGATCCGCCGCCATCAGGCCGACATCGCCGGCCGAGACCGTCGGGAAGGATTTGGAGACGGGATGATGCAGGCTCGGCAGCACGCCGGTCTCGATCGCGCGGCCAACCAGGCGGTTCCAGTTCTGCATGTGCTCGGCGGAACGCAGCACCGTCAGCGCCGCCGGGATTTTCTTCAGCTGCGATTCCAGATGGTGGAAGGTGAGCGTGATGCCGGTGCCGGCGGCAAGCTGGGCGCCATAGTCCGAGATCGCCAGAATGCTTTCCGGCCTGACTTGATCAAGTGCATCGACGATGGACCGGATGGTGGATTCCATCTCCGCCGACGCATCATCGGCGCGGACGCCGGTGGGACAGATGACCTGAACAGCGGTGGCGCCCTTTGTTGCCCGCGCCAATGCCGGCGCATCGCGCAGATCGGCGATTTCTGTCTCGCAACCAAGCGCACGGAACTCTTCGGCATGCGCCGGGTTTCGCACCACGGCCCTGACCGGAACGCCATGTCGACGCAGTGCACCGATGCTGGCCCGTCCAATCTTTCCGGCAGCGCCCAACACAACAAACATGTCCGTATCCTTCAATCTGACCAATGGGATGTCAGCAATGCCGGATGGGCGGGCTTGGGTCGCCCAGATATGGACGGCGGAAGACAAAAACGGATGGTTGGCTTCGAAAGCCGAAGGCGGCGAAAAATGCCGGACCGCTGGCTATCGCTGCATGCGGATCAGTGCGGCAGGCGTGACGCCGAGGATGCGCTTCATGCTCTGCGCCATGTGGCTCTGATGCGAAAAGCCTGCCTCCAACGCGATCTGGCTGAGCGGCATTTTCGCCTGATGCAACAAGGTTCTGGCCCGCTCGACGCGGCGATGGATGACATATTGGTGGGGCGGCATGCCGAAGGTGCGGCGAAACAGAACCTTCAGATGCGAGACGCTGATGGCAGCCATTTGCGCCAGATCATCCAGCGAAAGGTCCTGGTCGAGATTGGCTTCGATGAAATCGGTCAGCCGGCGCTTCTGGCCGAAGGAAAGCGTTTGCCTGGCTGGAACCTCCGGCTTTGACGCAGCACCCTGTATGATCTGCACCGCCAGCGCCTTGGCCAGGCTTTCGAAATACAGCCGGTCGGATGGCACGTCCGGGCTGAGCCCGGTCGCCAGCGCATGGGCGATATGCTCGATCCTCGGATCGCGGCGTTGGAACTGCGGATTGACGACGACCCGGTTCGGATCGATTTCGAGGTCCTCGGCGGCACGGCGAACCAGCGCCGGGCTGACCCACAGCCGAAGGATGGTGCAGTCCGCGTCATCCTCCCAGTCGCCGTCGAGCCCGGCGGGCACGATATCGATATCGCCATCCGACTGGACCCGCCGGTGATGTTTTCCGTCGCAGCGGCACGATGCGTTGACCGGCGCCCCGACGTGGATTCCGAGCCGATGGTTGACGGATGCAGGCACATAGTGGGTCAGCCGCGCGGTAATCCTTCGCGACTCAACCCCAACGCCGATCGTTTCCAGCCAGTTATCGTGCATGGTCTTTTCTTCGCGTTGACCGCCTTCGACATCATATCGTGCCGGTCGGCGAAATTAACAGGGCTGGGCGTGCGCCCGCAGCCGACATTGGAGAGGCCAAAACCAATTGCGGCATGAATGCGGCATTCAGTTGCGGTTCAGCTTCCATCTCATATAAGCTCCATGCAAAGGGCGAAAATGCCTTGCGAAATGCAACAGAGGCGGTGGGAACACCGATATTGCAACATGTGGAAGTCTCTCGTCGCTGCCGTCGCCTTGCTCGCCGTGAGCGGCTCGGCTCATGCCGCCAGCGCGGTCAACAAGGACGCCGAGACCCGCACGCTGGTCGTGACCGAGGGCGGCAGCAAGACCGACCTTGCGCTGGCCGGAGGTGAAACCGTCGAGTTCTGCCAGAACGGCTGCTTCGTCACCTTGCCCAACGGTGACCTCGAAGCCCTGACCGGCTCGGAAACCGTCGAAATCTCGGGCGGCGTCGCCCGCATCAAGTAATCTCGATGGCATGATTGGAAAGGCCGGGCATTTGCTCGGCCTTTTATCGTTTCCGGTAGCCGTTGTTTAACAATGACGCCGGAAATACCGTTGCGGCAGCCGCCTGCAACCAGGCGTTTTAACGTTCGCTACGTCATCCCCCGCTATACCAGCGTCAAGACGCCGAAAAGCGGCGCGCAACCAGATTCCGGTTTCCCGGATCATACGCTGGCAGGGCAGGACGGACATGGACGCGCGGTCGGACAGGAACGCAATACCGCTTGCGGTCGATCTCGACGGCACGCTGATCGCGACCGACCTGTTGTGGGAAGGCTTGTTCCTTCTCCTCAAGAAGAACCCGCTCTATATTTTCCTGGTGCCATTCTGGGCGGCCGGCGGGCCGGCACGGCTGAAGCAGGCGATCGCGCAGCGCATCGACATCGACCCCACGACGCTGCCCTATCGCGCGCCGCTGCTCGACCGGCTCCGTGCCGAGCACGGCGAAGGCCGCAAGATCGTGCTGGCGACCGGCACGCCGCGCAAATTCGCCGAAGCCATAGCCGGCCATCTCGGCATCTTCGACCGGGTGCTGGCCACCGACGGCTTCGACAATCTCACCTCCGGCAAGAAGCGCGCCTCGCTGATCTCAGCCTATGGCGATGGCGGTTTCGACTATGCCGGCAACAGCCGCCATGACCTTCAGGTCTTCGACGCCGCGCGCAATGCAATCGTTGTCGCGCCCGACCGTCATGCCGCGCGCTGGCAGGCGGCGCATGGCGCCGAGGCGATGCCGGCGCCGAAGCCGACCTTGCGGACCATCGTCAAGATGCTGCGCGTGCATCAGTGGCTGAAGAACTCGCTGATCGCCGTGCCGATGGTGCTGTCGCACGAGTACTTCAACACCAACATGATCTGGCAATGCCTGCTGGCGTTCATCTCGTTCAGCGCGGTGGCGTCGGCGATCTATATCCTCAACGATTTCTTCGATCTCGCTCTCGACCGCAAGCACGCCACCAAACGCAACAGGCCGTTCGCCAGCGGCGCACTGTCGATCCCGTTCGGCCTCGGCGCGATCGCGGTGCTGCTGACGATCGGCATCGGCACCGGGCTCTTCCTGTCGCCCGAATTCCTGGCCGTGCTCGGTGGCTACATGGTCGTCACCACGGCCTATTCACTGTCGTTCAAGCGCATGCTTCTGGTCGACGTGCTGACGCTTGCCGGCCTCTATACGATCCGCGTGATCGCCGGTGCGGCCGCGACCGGCGTCGACGTCTCGTTCTGGCTGCTCGCCTTCTCGATCTTCTTCTTCCTGTCGCTGGCGCTGGTGAAGCGCTTCGTCGAACTGCGCACCACCGCGATTCCGCCGGGCGAACGCATCGCCGGCCGTGGCTATCGCACCGAGGACCAGGAGATCGTCGCCCAGGCCGGCATGGCCTCCGCCTTTTCCTCTGCACTGGTGCTGGCGCTCTACATGGACAGTGTCGCGGTGCGCGAACTCTATCCGCATCCGTGGCTGATCTGGCCGCTGCCGCCGATCGTGCTTTACCTCACCATGCGCGTCTGGATCCTGGCGCGCCGCGACGAGATGCATGACGACCCGGTCGTCTTCATCATCCGTGACTGGCGTAGCCAGATCGTGGTGCTGATCGGCGCCGTGCTGCTGGTCATCGGGGGCTGGTAGGCATGACCGTCGAGCGCTTCCAGAGCTTCGGCCTGGCCACGCCGCCTGCGGCAAGGGCGATTCGCGCCGACGATGCCATCGCGCTGCTGCAGAGCGGCCAGGCGAAGGATGCGTCGCTGTTGGCCTATGGCAACGGGCGGTCCTATGGCGATTCCTGCCAGAACCAGGCTGGCGCGGTCGTCGACATACGAACCCTGAACCGCATCCATACCTTCAACGCCGAGACCGGTGTCCTTGAAGCAGATGCCGGCGTGCTGTTGTCGGATATCATCGCGCACGCAGCACCCTACGGCTTCTTCCCGGCGGTTGTTCCGGGCACGCAATTCGTCACGCTCGGCGGCGCCATCGCCAATGACGTGCACGGTAAGAACCACCATCGGCGCGGCACGTTCGGCTGCCATGTCGAGAGCTTCACGCTGCTGCGCTCCGATGGAAAGACCTATCGCTGCTCGGCGACTGACAATCCGCGCTTGTTCAGGGCCACCATTGGCGGCATGGGCCTGACCGGCCTGATCCTGTCGGCCTCGATCCGGCTGATGCGGGTGCATTCGCTCGACATCGTCGAGAAGGCGACGCCGTTTCGTGATCTCGGCGAATTCTTCGATCTGGCCGAGGCGGCGGACCAAGCCAATGAATATGCGGTCGCCTGGATCGACCAGCTCGCCGGCGGCCGCAACAGTGGCCGCGGGCTGCTGTTCACCGGCAACCACGCCGAGCATGGCTCGCATGCGGCCCTGCGCGCCGGCGGCAACCTCACGGTACCGTTCCAGCCGCCGTTCAATGTGCTCAATCGGCCGTTCCTGACCGCTTTCAATGCCGCCTATCGGTGGAAGAAAGGCCGGGCGACGATACCGCGCCACACCGGCTATCAAGGCTTCTTCTTTCCGCTCGACGGCGTGCGCGACTGGAACCGGCTTTATGGTCCCAATGGGCTGTTCCAGCACCAGAGCGTGGTGCCGGAAGAGGTCGCGCGTGCCGTGGTGCCGGAACTGCTCGCCGCTGCCCGGCGGGCTGGGCAGGGGTCTTTCCTCACCGTGCTGAAACGCTTCGGTTCCATCCGCTCACCGGCGCTGCTGTCGTTCCCGCGGCCGGGCTACACACTGACGCTGGACTTCCCCAACAAGGGAGCGGCGACGCTGGCCCTGCTTGGCGAACTCGACCGCATCACCATCGCGGCCGGCGGCGCGGTCAACCCTTACAAGGATGCGCGCATGAGCGCTGCGACCTTCGCCGCCTCCTTTGCGGACTGGCCGAGGCTGGAAGCGCTGCGCGACCCTGCCTTCATGTCCGATTTCTGGGCGCGCACGGCTGGCAGCATCGACCTGCGGCGGCGCGGCGCCGAGGCTGCGGAATAGATAAAATTAGAATGAATCGTGGTTAGCGAATGATTAATTGCAAGGTTTACTCAAAACATTCTTGTGAGTTCACGAAATCTTTTCAGCTTTGTATTACTGGAAATCACGGGGTGGGTGCGCGGACATGAAATATATCGTCTTCATTCTCTTTACGGTCATGACCAATGCCGCTGCGCAGCTGATGCTGAAGCAAGGCATGATGTCGCTTGGGCCGATCTCTTTCGAGGGCGTCAATCCGCTCGTCAAGCTGTTGCAGATCGTCTTCAGCCCCTGGGTGTTCCTCGGCCTCTGCACCTTCGTCATTTCCATGGCCTCGCACCTTTATGTGCTGTCCAAGGTCGAGCTTTCCTTCGCCTATCCCTTCCTCAGCCTCGCCTATGTCGCCGTCGCCATCTTCGCCTATTTCGTCTTTCGCGAGGACCTCAATGGCTGGCGCATCGCCGGCATCGCCTTCATCTGCGTCGGCACGGTGCTGATCGCGCAAAGTGGGCGAGGGCATGAGGACCAGACCGCTTCCATCACGTCCGACAAGATCCCTGCAAACGAGACCGTTCGATGAGACATGTGATTTTCGGCGGTGACGGCTTCGTCGGCCGCCACCTTGCCCCAAAGCTTGTGGCCGATGGCGAAGAAATTGTCGTCGCCGACATCGTCAAGAGCGACCTGGCGCATTATCGCAATGTCGGCTTCGTCCAATGCGACGTCACCGATCCGGCGTCGGTCGCCGCTGTCGGGCTCAAGGCCGACGACATGGTCTACAATCTCTCCGCCAAGATGCTGTCGCCGATCCAGGTGCGCGCCAAGCGGCACGATTTTTTCTTCCCGGTCAATTTCCATGGCACCGAGCACATCATGCAGGCCATGGACAGGGCCGGCGCGCCCAGGCTCGTCCACTACACGACCGACATGATCTACGGCCACACGGTCACCCAGCCGATGACCGAGGAGCATCCGGTTGCGCCGCTCGGTGAATATGGCTGGTCGAAGCAGAAGACTGAGGAACTGGCGGCCGAATGGCGCAAGCGCGGCATGTCGATCTCGCTGTTTCGCCCGCGCCTGATCATCGGGCCCGGCCGGCTGGGCATATTGGAGAAACTGTTCAAGCTGATCGACTGGAATCTTCCCGTGCCGATGATCGGCTCGGGCAGAAACCCCTATCAGTTCATTTCTGTGTTCGATTGCGCGGAAGCTGCCCGCGCGGCCTGGAAGGCGGGTGTGCCCAACGAGGCCTATAATCTGGGTTCGCTCAATCCGCCGCCGGTGAAGAAATTGCTTGGCGACCTGATCCGTCATGCCGGTTCGAAATCGATCCTGCTGCCGACGCCCGGTTGGGCGGTCAAGCGCACGCTCGACCTGCTCGACCTCATGAACATGCCGATCATGGATCCGGAACAATATCTGATCGCCGACGAGGAGTGCGTGCTCGACGTGTCCAAGGCCGAACGCCAGCTCGGCTGGGCGCCGCAATATCGCGACGAGGACATGCTGATCGCCGCCTACAGCGAGTACCGCGCCAAGAAGGCCGGGCACGCCGTTGCCACCAAACATGTGCCCGCCGAATAGCGGGCCCGCCAAACAGTTTATGGCGCACGACGCTGGTCGTTAGCGCGGACAGGAGATTGAAATGACCGTCATGGCCAAGCCCGAACAGACGAATGCGCGCACCCTGGTCAGCGCGCCGGCGCTGTCGCCCGCCACCATCGCCAAGCCCGATTTGATCAGCGTCGAGCAGGCCAAGGCGATGGATGTCGCCCGCATGACCGATCTGTTCAAGGCGCATCTCAATCCCGGCCAGCTGCATTTCATGAAGCTGCTCGGCTTCCACAAGATCAAGATCGAGCGTGCCGAAGGCATGTTCTACATCGACCAGAACGGCCGCAAGATCCTCGATTTCTTCGGCGGCTTCGGTTCGCTGGCCTTCGGCCACAACCATCCGCGCATTCTCGAAGCGCGCAGAAAATTCCAGGAAGAAAAGCGCCAGGAAATCGCCATCGCCTTCATGTCGCAATATGCGGCGGCGCTTGCGCACAACATCGCCAAATGCTCGCCCGGCGATCTCGACATGGTGTTTTTGGGTTCGTCCGGCTCGGAGGCGATGGAAGCGGCGGTGAAGCTCGCCGAGCGCGCAGCCGGACCGAAGCGGCCGAAAATCGTCTATGCCGAGAATTCCTTCCACGGCAAGACCAAGGGCGTTCTTGGCATCACCGACGGCCAGCTTTATCGCGCTGATTTCAAGATGGCCGAGAACACGGTGCGCATTCCCTTCGGCGACATCGAGGCGGTCGAGCGCCTGTTCCGCAGCGATCCGGAGGTCGGCGTCATCGTGCTGGAAACCATCCAGGGCGGCGGTGGCATCATCCAGGCACCAGCCGAATACTGGCAGAAGCTGCGTGGGCTGTGCGACCAGTATGGCGTGCTGTGGGTGGCCGACGAAGTGCAGTGCGGCTACGGCCGCTCGGGCCGCTTCTATGCCTTCGAGCATTATGGCGTGGTTCCCGACGTGACCGCGCTGGCGAAGTCGCTCGGCGGTGGCAAGGCGGCGGTCGGCGCGATGATCGCCAAACGCGACGTCTACATGAAGGCCTATGGCACGCCGAAGACAGCGATGATCCATGCCATGGCAACCTTCGGCGGCATGGGCGAGGCCTGCGTCACCGCGATCGAAGGCCTCAATGTGCTCTATGACGAGGGGCTGATCGACAACGCCGCCGTCACCGGCGACTATTTGCTGCAGCGCTTGCAGGCGCTCAAGGACAAGTATCCCAAGATCATCAAGGATGTGCGCGGCAAAGGCTTTATGGTCGGCCTCGAGTTCCACGACTTCTCGCAGACCTTGCCGATGGTGCTGCGCCCGATCGTCAGTGTGCTCGACGACAAGCTGAAGGGCTCGCTGTCCGGTTTCGTCGGCGCGCTGCTCCTGCGCGACTACGACGTGCTCGTCGCCTTCACAGAATACAACCGCAACGTCATCCGGCTCGAGCCGCCGTTGATCTGCCAGCGCGAGCATGTCGACCGCTTCGTCGATGCCTTCGACAGCCTGCTGTCGCGCGGCATCGTGTCGATCGTGAAGGATTTCGTCAAAAGCCAGGTTCGCTGAGTTCAACAATGCTGACCAAGTCTCCCGCTGCGAAAAACCCGCTCGACCGGCTCGCCGAGGCCGGTCTGGCGTGGGGCGAGGGGACCTATGCCCGGTTGGCGGCACCGATCGGCGCGGCGGCCTTCGCGCTCTACATCCTCTTGACCGCGTTCACGGCTTGGGTGATGCCGGACGCCAATTGGGACATGCTGCCCTATCTCGCAATATCAGAGGAAGGCAGCTATCCCGATGCGCAGGCGCTGCATGACTATGCCTACAGCACCGTCAAATCAGGCGTGTCGGCCGGCGACTACAATGCGCTGACCGACGATGGCGGCGGCTTCCGCAGCCACATGACGGAGAATGCCGCCGATTTCCATTCGCTGCTCGGCATGTACCGGATCAAGTTCCTCTATGCCGAGATCCTGTCGGCGCTGAGCGCGGTGATGTCGCCGGTCGAGGCGATGCGCCTGGTGCAAGTGTTTTCGGTGCTCTTGTTCGGCGCGATCGCGCTGCTCTGGTTGCGCAGGGAAAAGGCTTTGGCCTTGGCGCCGGTGGTTGGTGCGGTGCTGATCATGGCCGATTTCGGCGACGCGGCGCGGGCTTCGACACCGGACCTGCTCACGTCGGCATTGCTGCTTGGCGGGCTCTATGCCTATGTCAGAGGCCGCGAGGTGGCGACGGCGATCCTGCTCTTCCTCGCCTTCATGGTGCGGCCGGACAATATCGTTTTCCTTGCCATATTCGCGGTGCTGCTGGTTGTCTTCCGGCAGAAGGCATGGGGTGCGCTGGCCGGCTTTGCCGCATCCTTCGTCGCCTATTTCGCCATTTCGCACTGGGCGCATCATCCCGGCTGGTGGCCGCATCTGTGGTTCTCCAGCATCGAGCAGCACTACAATATGGACGGCTTCGAGCCGGCGTTCTCGGTCACCGCCTATCTCAGGGCGTTCGCCACCTCGCTGCTGCGCGCCGTCAACCTGAACAGCTGGGTCGGCGTTTCGGTGCTGGCGATGGCCGGCTGGTTCGCCGCCGGCCGCGCCGGCTTCCGCCTCGATCGCCGTGCCGGCATCCTGTTTGCGGCGCTGGTGCTCGGCGCGCTGGCGAAGTTCACGGTCTTCCCGATCCACGACACGCGCATCTATTTCCCCCATCTGATCCCGCCCTTCCTGCTGCTGGCGCCGCCGTTCATGGCGCTGTGGGCGGCCGTGTCGCGCGGCCAGCATCGCGCCGCCTTGCACGTCATTCCCGGAGACAAGCCATGAGTTCGCTATCCAGCCTGGCGCGCATCGCCTTGTCGCTCGGCCTTCCCTCTGGCCTGCTCGATCGCGGGCCGTCGCTGCGCGGCACGAAATTCCTGGCCAAGGCGGCGCTGAAGGCCCGCTTCAGTGGGGTAGGGCAGCCGTTCCAGATGGTCAATGTCGGTGCCTGCGACGGCGCGCTGTTCGACGATGTGACGCCCTGGCTGCACAAGATTTCCGGCGCCCGCGCCATGCTGGTCGAGCCGATCCCGTACAATCAGAAGCGGCTGCGCGCCAACTATCCCGACACGGACCGCTTCATCATCGAGCCTGTGGCGGTCACCAGGACCAAGGGCACGATCACCGTCCACACCTTCGATGCCGCCGCCCTTGAGGCCGGCACGCTGCCGATCGAGTTCATCGGTTGCTCCTCAGTCACCGACACCAATCTGATGTCGGGCAAGAATGCCTGGGGCGAGGCCGATGCCAACTTCAACAAATTCGCGCCGCATCTGAAGGACATCGAAGTGCCGTCGGAGACACTGCAGACGCTGCTCGACCGCAACGGCATCACCCATATCGATGCCTTCCTCGTCGATTGCGAAGGTGCGGACTGGATCGTCTTCGAGCAGCTCGACCTCAAGCGCTATCGTCCGGGCATGATCAAGGTCGAGGTCGGCGCGCTGCCGGCAGCCGAGATCGGCCAGGTCGTGGTCAAGCTGAAGACGGCGGGCTACCAGGTCGGCTTCCAGGCCGAGGATGTCTGGGCGTTTGCCTGACAGGCCGCGATTTTTCCTGATCCATATCGGGTCGCGCCGCATCTGCGGCGTGTCGCAAACAGGCGGTAGCCTGCCCGCCGTCGCCTGCATATTGTGCGCCGATCAAACGGGCGCCGACGCTGCCCGCAATAGCACTTTGGAGTCGCGGGCAATGGCAGAGTTTCCGAAAAAGGCGAAGGTCGTCATCATTGGCCTTGGCGGCATTGTCGGCGCATCGATCGCCCATCACCTGATCGAACGTGGTTGGACCGACATTGTCGGCATCGACAAGTCCGGCATCCCGACCGATATCGGTTCGACCGCGCACGCCTCCGACTTCTGCTACACGACCAGCCACGATTTCCTGTCCTGCTGGACGACGCTCTATTCCATCGATTTCTACGAGAAGATGGGCCATTACGCCCGCATCGGCGGCCTCGAGGTGGCGCGCGTCGGCGACGACAGCCGCATGGACGAGATCAAGCGCAAGATCGCTTCGGCCAAGGCATTTGGTACACGCGCCCGCCTGATCGAACCGGCCGAGATCAAGGAAAAATTTCCGCTCATCGAAGAAGAGATTGTGCAGGGCGGCCTGTGGGATCCCGATGCCGGCCTCGTCATCCCGCGTTCGCAGACCGTTGCCGGCAAGCTGGTCGACCAGGCGGAAGCGTCGGGCAAGTTGAAATCCTTCGCCAACACGCCGGCCAGGTCGCTCGTCGTCAAGGACGGCCGCATCAGCGCCGTGGTGACCGATCGCGGCACGATCGAGGCCGATTATGTCATCGTCTGCGCCGGCATCTGGGGCCGGCTGATCGCGGAAATGGTCGACGAAGACCTGCCGGTGATGCCGATCGACCATCCGCTCACCTTCTTCGGCCCCTACAATGAGTTCGCCGGCACCGGCAAGGAGATCGGCTGGCCGCTGCTGCGCGACCAGGGCAATTCGGCCTATATGCGCGACACTGGTGATCCCAAGACCGCCGAGGGCGGCCAGATCGAATGGGGTTACTACGAAGAAAACAATCCGCGCCTTTGCCATCCGCGCGACTTGCTGGAAAAGCATGAGGCGCGGCTGTCGCCGTCACAGCGCGACCTCGACATGGAGCAGATCCTGGCGCCGCTCGAACGCGCCATGGAGCTGACGCCGATCCTGGGCGAACTCGGCTACAACGAAAGCCATTCCTTCAACGGCCTGCTGCAGGTGACCGCGGATGGCGGCCCGTCGATGGGCGAAAGCCAGAAGGTGCGGGGCCTCTGGTATGCCGTCGCCATCTGGGTCAAGGACGGCCCCGGCATGGGCAAGCTCATCGCCGACTGGATGACCGACGGCCGCACGGCGATCGACCATCACGCCATCGATTATGCGCGCTTCTATCCGCACCAGACCAAGGAGCAGTTCATCTGGGATCGCTGCACCGAGACGGCGATGAAGGTTTACAATCCGGCGGTGCATCCGCGCGAGCCGTTCTCCAAGGGCCGCAACATCAGGCGCTCGCCGTTCTGGGAGCGCGAGAAGGAACTCGGCGGCTATTTCATGGAACTGGGCGGCTGGGAGCGCGCCCATGGCTACGCTGCCAATGAGCATCTCCTGGAGAAGTATGGCAACCGGGTTCCCGTACGTGAGAACGAATGGGACAACCGCCATTTCTGGCGCGTCTCCAATGCCGAACACCTGGCGATGAGCGAGGATTGCGGCATCGTCAACCTGTCGCATTTCTCGATGTATGACGTCGAAGGGCCCGACCATGTCGCGCTGCTGGAATGGTTGTGCGCGGCCAAGATCGGCGGCGACAACAACATCGGCAAGGGCATCTACACCCACTTCCTCGACGAGGAAGGCATGGTGCGCGCCGACTTCACCGTCATCCGCATGGCTGACCGCTGCCGTTTGATCGATGGCGCCGACGCCGGCCCGCGCGACTTCCGCTACATGCAGCGAACCGCGCAGGACAAAGGTTTTGACGTCACCATCACCGATGTGACGGAGAAATACGTCACCATCGGCATCTGGGGTCCGAACGCCCGCAAGACCTTGCAGAAGGTGGTCGAGAATCCCGAGGGCCTGTCGCCGGAGAATTTCCCATTCGCGGCGATCAAGCCGGTCAGGATCGGCGGCAAGGATGTCACCGCCTTCCGCATCTCCTATGTCGGCGAGCAGGGCTGGGAACTGCACATGCGCTATGAGGACGGGCTGGCTGTCTGGGATGCGCTGCGCTCGACCGGCGTCATGCCGTTCGGCGTCGAGACCTATGCCAACACGCGCCGCATGGAAAAGAGCCTGCGGCTGCAGAACGCCGACCTGCTGACCGAGTATAATCTGCTCGAAGCCGATCTGGCGCGTCCGAAGGTCAAGGAGAACGATTTCTGCGGCAAGGCCAAGCATGTCGAATACCGCGCCCGCGACCACCAGCCGGCGACGTTGTGCACGCTGGTGATGACCGAAAACACCGATTCCAAGGGCGTGGCGCGCTATCCCGTCGGCATCATGCCGGTGCTGGATCCGGCCACCGGCGAGACACTGGTCGATGAACTCGGCCGCCGCTCCTTCACCACATCGGTCGCCTATGGCCCGACCATCGGCAAGAACATCGCGCTCGCCTATCTGCCGCACGCGTATGCGCAGGAAGGCCGCAAGCTCAATGTCGAATATTTCGGCGAGACCTATCCGGTCGAAGTCGCCGGCGTCGGCTACAAGCCGCTCTACGACCCGGAAAACCTCAAGCCGCGCAGCTGATCGCGGGGCGGAGCAACGGACAGATCGCAAAAGCCTGGTCTTTGGCCGGGCTTTTGTCTTTTTAACCAGGCTGTTTTCGCTTACCCTTGCGGCATGTCTGCTTTCCCCCGCGCAAGACATCTCCTTTCCCGCTGTGCCGCACTGGCGCTGATGCTCTGGCTGGCGCCGCAGTCCCGTGCGGACGAGCCGGTCGATGTCGAGCTGGTGCTGGCGGTCGACGTTTCACTGTCGATGTCGGCGGACGAGCTCGAGATCCAGCGTCACGGCTACGCGGCGGCGCTGACACATGACAATGTGCTGCAGGCGATCGCCGATGGTGCCTATGGCAAGATCGCGGTCACCTATGTCGAATGGGCCGGCACCACATGGCAACGCGTCATCGTGCCGTGGACGGTCATCGCCAACCGTGCCGACGCCGAGCGGGTGGTGGCGCAATTGTCGGCCCAGCCGCCGAACAGCGCGCGACGCACCTCGATCTCCGGCGCGCTGGAATTCGGCAGCGACCTTTTCGCCGAAAGTGGCTACCAGGGAACCAAGCGGGTCATCGACATTTCCGGCGACGGACCCAACAATCAGGGCGCGCCCGTCAATCTCGCCCGCGACGGTGTCGTCAGGCAAGGCATCGTCATCAACGGCCTGCCGCTGATGACCCGGGGCGGATTTTCCGGCGCCTACGACGTCAACGATCTCGACCGCTACTACAGCGATTGCGTCATCGGCGGGCCGGGAGCCTTCATGATCCCGGTCAATGACTGGACGCAATTTCCCGAAGCCATCCGCCGCAAGCTGGTGCTCGAGCTTGCCGGTCCGGCGTCACCGCAATGGGCGGCGGAGGAGGCTGATCATCCGCCAGTGGTGCTGGCGCAGGACAAGCCCCCCGCCGACTGCCAGATCGGTGAGAAAATGTGGCGCAACCGCAGCTGGATGCTGGACAGTCGCTAGCCTAGGCTGCGGGCTGGAGCATTGGCAAACGGTCCGGACCGCGCTATCCAGCGGTGGGGGACCGCGGTCGAAACCGAGGAAACATGA
The DNA here is from genome assembly GCF_024746835.1 of Mesorhizobium sp. AR02. Taxonomy (NCBI): domain Bacteria; kingdom Pseudomonadati; phylum Pseudomonadota; class Alphaproteobacteria; order Hyphomicrobiales; family Phyllobacteriaceae; genus Mesorhizobium; species Mesorhizobium sp. AR02. The sequence goes on from NZ_CP080531.1 coordinate 5,990,694, forward strand.
GATGAAACGCCTTGCTATCCTGACAGCTGTCGCGTCCGTGCTTTTTGCCGACGGCGCCAGCGCCCAATACAACGACCAGCCTGCCTGCGTCATGTTCGAGCACGCAAACTTTCGCGGGCGGTCGATCGAAATGGGACCCGACGATTCGGTGAACTTTCGTGGCGGTCAGTTCTGGAACGATCGTGTGTCGTCGGTGTTCGTTCGCCGGGGTTGCACGCTCGTTGCCTATGAAGATACGAACAGGGGGGGCGAATCGATCGAAATCAGGCGCCAGGCCCGCTGGTTGGGCGAGGACTGGAACGACCGCATCTCGTCGGCCGAGTGCTATTGCGACGGCTATTGACCGGGCAGGGCTTTAGCCCTGTCGAGCGTCGGCGACCAGTCCGTCCCAACGACCGTGCCATCGAACACGTTCCTGTTGATTGACAAGCCGATTGGCGTCTGTGAACAATTCCCCTCAAGAGAAACAAAAGGGGAACTCACATGAACCGGATCGCCGTTTTCGCCGCTACTTTGACGCTTGCCGCCAGCCTGTCCGCTCCGGTGATGGCCGCCACATCGGTCACCATCGGCATCAGCGGCTGGACCGGCTTCGCACCGCTGACGCTTGCCAGGCAGGCAGGGCTTTTCGAGAAGCATGGCCTTGACGTGACCTTGAAGAAGGTGCCTCAGGCCAGCCGTCCGCTCGCCATCGCCAGCGGCGACCTGCAATGCGCCGCCACCACCGTCGAGACCTGGCTGGTGTGGAACGCCAGCGGGGTGACCACCAAGCAGATATTCCAGCTGGACAAATCCTATGGTGCCGACGGCATTGTCGTGCGCAACGACATCAAGACCGTCGCCGATCTCAAGGGCAAGAACGTCGCCTCCTCGGCGCCGGGCACGTCGCCCTATTTCCTGCTCGCCTGGGTGCTGAACAAGAACGGCATGTCGACCAAGGACGTGACGGTCGTCAACCTTGAGCCGGACGCCGCGGCGCAGGCCTTCCTTGCCGGCCAGAACGATGCGGCGGTCACCTATGAACCGTTCATCTCGGCCGTGCGCGACAAGGCCGACCAGGGCCACATACTGGCGACCACGCTCGACTATCCGATGGTTCTCGACACCGTCGGCTGCACGCCCGAATTCCTCAAGGCCAATCCGGATGCCGCCAAGGCGCTGGCCGACAGCTATTTCGACGCGCTCGACCTGATCAAGAAGGACCCGCAGAAATCCTATGAGATCATGGGCGCCGATGTGAAACAGTCGGCCAAGGAATTCGAGGATTCGGCGAAGTACCTGAAATGGGCCGACAGGGCCGAGAACAAGCAGTTCTTCACCAAGGAATTCCTGGACTTTTCCAAGACCGCCGGCGATCTGCTGCTGCAGATGGGGCTGATCAAGGAAGCGCCCGATGTCGCCACGCTGGCCGACACCAGCGCGGTGTCGAACTGATCGTCCGGCCTTTGCCCATTATGCGGCGGCGCCTGGCGCCGCCGTCCTCTCCTGGACAAATGACCATTTGATGGGGACGATGTGAAGATGCGCCCCTTGCATCCAGTCTCGCCGGGCCTGCGGACCGTGCTCGGCATTTCCTTCTTCGTGCTGTTCATTGCCTTCTGGGCCTGGATCACGCTTGGCGGCCACGTCAACCGCATCTTCCTCGCCGATCCGCTGTCGATGCTCAGGGATGGTTGGCGGCTGCTGGTCGAGGACCGTTTCTGGCTCGACATATTGATCACCATCTGGCGCGTCTTTGGCGGCTTTCTGCTGGCGTCGGTGGTGGCCGTGCCGATCGGCATCGCCATGGGCGCCTGGAAGCCGGTGGAAGCGTTCCTGGAGCCCTTTGTCTCCTTCGCCCGCTACCTGCCGGCCTCGGCCTTCATTCCGCTGCTCATCCTGTGGGCCGGCATTGGCGAGCTGGAAAAGCTGCTGGTCATCTTCGTCGGCTCGGTGTTCCAGATCATCCTGATCGTCGCCGTCAAGGTCGGTTCGACGCGGCGCGACCTGGTCGAGGCCGCCTATACGCTGGGCTCGACCAACAACGGCATCGTCAAACGGGTGATCATGCCGGCCAATGCGCCCGAAATCGCCGAAACGCTGCGGCTGGTGCTCGGCTGGGCCTGGACCTATGTCATCGTCGCCGAGCTGATCGGCTCGTCTTCCGGCATCGGCTACATGATCATCAACAGCCAGTCGCGGCTGGCGACCGGACAGATCATCTTCGGCATCATCGTCATCGGGCTGATCGGGCTGTTGTCCGATTTCGCCTTCAAAGCGTTCAACCGCTGGCTCTTTCCGTGGAGCCTGGCGTGAGCAAGCTTCTCATCGAAGGCGTCTCGCGCACCTTTGCCGGTGTGCGCGGCGGGCAGCCGGTCAAGGCGCTGATGCCGGTCGACCTGGCGGTCGCGGCCAATGATTTCATCACCATTCTGGGACCATCAGGCTGCGGAAAGTCGACGCTGCTCAGGATCGTTGCCGGCCTCGAGGCGCCAAGCGAAGGCCGTGTGCTGCTCGACGGCAAGGCGGTGACGCGGCCGGGGCCTGATCGCGGCATGGTCTTCCAGTCCTACACGCTGTTCCCCTGGCTGACGGTGGCAGAAAACATCGCCTTTGGCCTGCGCGAACGCGGCATGGCGCAAAAGGAAAGGGATGGGATCGTCGCGTCCTATGTCGACCTCGTCGGGCTGAAGGGCTTTGAGAACCATTGGCCGAAGCAGCTTTCCGGCGGCATGCAGCAGCGCACGGCGATCGCCCGCGCGCTCGCCAACGATCCCGAGATCCTGTTGCTGGACGAGCCGTTCGGCGCGCTCGACAACCAGACGCGCGGGCTGATGCAGGAGCTTCTGCTCGGCATTTGGGAGCGGCGCAAGAAGACGGTGCTGTTCGTCACCCACGACATCGAGGAAGCGATCTTCATGGCCTCGCGCGTCATCGTGATGACGGCCCGGCCCGGCCGCATCAAGTCGGATGTCGCCATCGACCTGCCGCATCCGCGTCACTACACGCTGAAGACGAGTCCGGAATTCTCGGCGCTGAGGGCACGGCTGACCGAGGACATCCGCGTCGAAGCGATGCGCACGGCTTAGGGGCAGACAGCCTAGCCGGATTGCGGGATCAGGCCGCCAGCAACTGCTTGCGGTCGACGCGCTCCTGCTGCGGCGAGCGGGCGTAGAGCTCGCGGTAGCATTTGGAGAAATGCGAGGCCGAGACGAAGCCGCAGGCGACCGCCACCTCGACCACGGGCATCGACGACTGGATCAGCAGGTGCCTGGCGCGGTCGAGCCGGATTTCCAGATAATAGCGGGCAGGGGAGCGACCCATCTCGGTGCGGAACAGGCGCTCGATCTGGCGGCGCGACAGGTCGACATGGTCGGCGATCTCGATCAGCGACAGCGGCTCGGACAAATTGCCTTCCATCAACTCGATGATGGTCAGCACCTTCGAGTTCTGCACGCCGAGGCGCGCGCGCAGCGGCAGGCGCTGGCGGTCGGTCGGGCTGCGCACGCGGTCGGTCAGCACCTGTTCGCACACGCGGTTGACGAGGCTCTCGTCGAAATCGTCGCCGATCAGCTTCAGCATCATGTCGAGCGCGGCGGTGCCGCCGGCGCAGGTGTAGATGTTCTGGTCGATCTCGAAGAGGTCGGCAAAGACATTGGCCTTCGGGAACGCCTCGGAAAAGCCCGGCAGGTTTTCCCAATGGATGGCGCAGCGCTTGTTCGACAGCAAGCCAGCGGCGGCGAGGATATGCGCGCCGGTGCACAGACCGCCGACGGCGACGCCGCGATTGTACTCTTCGCGCAGCCAGGCGAAGGCGGATTTGTTCTGGTAGCGCTCGACATTGATGCCGCTGCAGACGATGGCCATGTTGGGCCGGTCGGGGCCTGCCATCTTCTTGCGCTCTTCCTCCAGCGAGGTGTTGACCGCGCATTCGACGCCGTTCGAGGCGCGCACCGGCTTGCCGTCAATGCTGGCCAGGCGCCAGCGATAGGCCTCGTAGCCAAGCATGCGATTGGCGGAGCGCAGCGGGTCGAGTGCGGTCGCAAAGGCGATCATGGTGAAATCAGGAACAAGGAAGAACACAAACGATCGCTTGATCGGATGCTTGACGGCGTTCACGGGAACCTCATCTGGCCATGACGCGAACAGGATGTCGCGAATAGCATAGCGACATCAGGAAAAACCATGCTTGTCAATCGGCTACGCTGCCTCAGTGAGACAAAATTTGCGACATGGGTCGCAAATGGGCAATTGCTGTGCGGCAATGCCCTTGGAACATGCAGTCATGTTCCGGGGGAGCGGCATCAACTGTCCAAGCGGCGGGCAAAATGCGCAAAGGCGAAACAAAAACGCCGCCTTGGCTGGAGCCAGGCGGCGTTACAGTCTTAAGCAGCGGCAGGGAGGCGCTGCCTTGCAAAAATGGTCAGGCGACGAAGCCGAGGCGCGCCGCAGCCATCGCGCCGGTCTGGCCGGGCATGGTGTTGGCGAGGCGCTGACGCTCGAGAGCGGTGGTCAGGTTCATTTCGCGGCGGGCGAAGAGGCGGGCAAAAAGCTTCATGATCATCTCCAATCGGTTGCTCAGACGGGTCGCCTTCGCTTGATGGAGTGGGGCAGCTCGTTTGCTGGTGGTGATATAGGCTTGTGCTGCGTGAAACTAAATCGCAAAAGCGAAGCGCTTGATATGAAATGCGACACCGAATGCGACAAATTTGGGCAGCGTGCCTGAAATTTACGATTATTTACAAGGCATTAATCGGAAATAAGCGCTGCTATGCGGCTTGCTCATATGCGCCATGCAGCGGCAGCATGGCTCGAAAACTCATTTGAATACAAATAAAGTGCAGAGGACCTAAAGGGTAAAATAGAGAAGGCCTGCCGGGCTGGGTGCGCGCGGCAGGCCTTCGGCATTTGGTACACACGGTTTACTTTGCTCCAGCCCAGGATCCAACGCCGTTGCGAATGCCGGTCTTGGTGTCGGAAGCTTCGGGCCAGCCAATATCCTTCTGCAGTTCGATCGGCAGGGAGCGGATGGCGCGTTCGGTCTGGTAGCGGGCGCGTGCTGCGCTGAATTCAGTCGCGATGCGACCGAGGGACGACAGGATAGACATTTCATTCTCCTTTGATGGCGGGCCGGAGACATTCCGACCTTTGATGGTGGGGCCTTACACGCGGGGTGTTTCAACCCCATTTCATGTCGATTGCAGGTCTGTGTCGTGGTGGTTTCGTGGCTGCTTGTGGCAGCAACCTCAATCGATGGAGTTGACTATCCTCCCAATCTGATGTTCAATCAAACGAAATGGAATGATGCTTTGTATCAGAAAAATTGAAGGCCGCTTCCCATGAACGCCCCGCTCAATCATCCGCTGCCACTGCTCGATCTCGACGTTTTGCGCACTTTCGTGGCGATTGCCGAGACCGGTAGCTTCACCACCGCCGCCAATGCCGTCTTCCGCACACCGTCCGCGGTCTCTATGCAGATCAAGAAGCTGGAGGACATCCTTGGCCGCTCGGTGTTCGCGCGCGACGCCCGCTCGGTGTCGCTGACCACGGACGGCGAGATGCTGCTCGGCTATGCCCGCCGGCTGCTGTCGATCAACCGCGAGGTGGTGTCGAAGTTCATCATTCCCGAGATTGTCGGGGTGGTGCGGCTGGGCTCGCCGGATGATTACGGCGAGCGCGTGCTGCCGCATGTGCTGAAGCGTTTCGCGCAATCGCACCCGTCGATCGCCGTGGACGTCACCATCGACCAGAGCAGCAATCTGCGCCGGCGCATGGACGACCGCGCGCTCGACATCACGCTTCTGACCAACTCCTACAAGACCAGCGCGCTCGGCGCCGAGGTGCTTTTGACCGAGCCGATCGTGTGGGCCGGCGCCAAGGGCGGTTGCGCGCATCTGCGCGAGCCCTTGCCGGTATCGCTGTGGGAAGAGGGCTGCGCCTGGCGAGCCGGCGCGCTCGATGCGCTGGGACGCGAGGGCCGCAACTATCGCGTCGCCTATATGAGCGCGCATACAGCCGGCCAGCGCGCCGCGATCATGGCCGACCTCGCGGTCGCGCCGCTGCCGCGATCATTCCTCGGCAACGACATGGTCGAACTCTGCCCGAAGGACGGCATGCCCGATATCGGCACCTACAATCTGGCCATGGTGGTGGCTCCGGACGCCAGCGCGCCGGTCAAGGCCGTCGCCGACCATATCCGCGCAACGTTCGAAGTGTTCCGGGAAACCGGCAAGTTCTGATCCGTCAACAGGATCGGACCGAAGACAGAAGCGTTACTCCGCAGCCTCCGCGGAGGGCGCTTCGAACCTTGTTCTCGTGTCTTGCTTGATCGGCAAGGGGCTCTCATTGAGAAACGCCACGATGTGCTGGCGCGCGCGTCGCGATTCCGGCATGTCGATCAATGGCCAGGCGTGGAACATGCCTTCCTCGTGGATGACATCAATCTCGACACCGGCGTCCCGCGCCTTTTGCGCGAAGATCAGATTGTCGGGCGTCAAGAGATCGTGCGAGCCGGTCAAAAGCAGCGTTTTCGGCAGCACCGACAGGTCGCCATAGATCGGGCTGATGTGCCAGTCGCTGCGGTCTATGCCGGCGCTATACATGCGGATCGCTTCGAGGCCGCCGGGAATGCCGAGCCAAGGGTCGTTGCGCTCGGCCTCGAACAGCTTTGGGTTGGAAAGCGACATGTCGAGCCCTGGCGAAATCAGCACATGGCGCGATGGCAGCGGCAAGCCTTCTTCGGCAGCCATCATGGTCAGCACCACGGCCATGTTGCCGCCGGCGGAATCGCCCATGAAGATGATGTCTTCCGCTTCCGTCTCGTCGAGCATCTGGCGATAGACGTCGCCGACCATGCCGAACATGGCGTGGAAATCGTGTTCTGGGGCGATGGGATAGATCGGCACGGTGATGCCGTAGCCCAGCCGGTCGGCCATCTCGGCAATCAGGTGCCAGTGATAGGGCGTGATCTCAAACACATAGGCGCCGCCATGCAGATAGAGGATCCGCTTGTGCTCGCCGGCCTTCGGAGCGATTTCGTAGACCGGAAAACCATCGACGGTGCGTGTCTGAATGTCCAAGCGCTGGTGTAGCGAGGCCGGCGGATGGTGATCCTCGGTCTTGCGCGCGGCAGCGATCCAGCGCTGCAGGTTTTCCGGGCTGGAAAAGGCCTTTTTGCGGCTGTACCTGAGCACGAAGGACACGAAGTGGCTTTTCAAACTTGGCATGCGGATACACGAACTTCGGCAACAGCCGACTAAGAGAAACCTCCACTATCCCCGAACATCGTACCTTGGTCGAAAATGTCAAGATTTACGCAGTGTCCACACGGCGGAGTGATCCGCGCCGCTGTCGTCAGCGGCGCGGTAAAAGTGCTGCGCGCAGCCGGTTGCTGGTTGCCGCCGGGGATGTGCGAAATCCTCGGCGCCTGCCGAGCAATTTGCATTTGTCGGCGAAGGTCATCAGCGCGCCGTACCCAGAAGCAGCGACGTGAGCGCGGCCTGCGGGTCGCTGGGCGGTGAGGCCGGCCAACCAATGTCCTTCTGGACGTGCGCCGGCAGGCTGTTCAGCGCGGATCGCCTTGTTCCTGGCATGGGTCTGCCTGATGGTCACACCGAAGCGACCGAGATTTCCGAACATCGACATTTTCATCTCCCTTGAAGAACGGCCACGGCCGAGGATTATCTTCGGCCGCCGTTCGACGCGGGGTAATTGCGCCTGCCATGTATCGGATGGATTTCGCGAAAACAGCGTTTCGGTTTCCGGATCGGTTCGATCCGGAAACATTTGCATGCAAATGAGTTTGAAGTTTGAAACGGCTTGGGAAGGCCGCGTCTATTCGCGGCTGCGCCTTGCCGCGTGGCCTTCGCGCGAGCGCCGGCGCGGGGTGGCGTCGCCGGCGACACCATCCTCGCTGACCGTCTTGCGTGGCGGCAGTTTTACCACCGCCGACAGTTTCGGGAACGGATCGACCTTGTTGGGCAGCGCCATGGCATAGACGAAATGCTCCTGGAATTTTGGCTCCAGTGCGGTCTCGATCTTCTCGATCTGGCTCACCGTCTCCTCGATCTCGCGGCGATAGCCGCGATTGAGCAGCGCCATGCGCGCGCCGGCGCCGGCGGCGTTGCCGACGGCCGAGACCTTGTCGAGGTCGCAATCGGGGATCAGGCCCAGCACCATGGCGTATTTCGGATCGATGAAGGAACCGAAGGCGCCGGCGAAATGGATGCGATCGACATGCTCGGTGTTCTGCTTTTCCATCAAGAGCTTGGTGCCGGCATAAAGCGCTGCCTTGGCGAGCTGGATGGCGCGCACGTCGGTCTGGGTGATGGTGATTTTTGGTTCGCCTTCCTTCAGCACATAGGAGAAGGTGCGGCCGTTGGCGGTGACCCGCGGCGAGCGCGCACTCAGCGACCCGTCGACGACGCCGTCCTCCGAGATGATGCCGGCGAGATACATCTCCGCCACGATCTCAATGATGCCGGAGCCGCAAATGCCGGTGACGCCGGTCGCCTGCACGCTGTCGAGGAAGCCCGGTTCGTCGGACCACAGTTCCGAGCCGATGACGCGGTATTTTGGCTCCAGCGTATCGGGGTCGATGCGCACGCGCTCGATGGCGCCGGGCGCCGCACGCTGGCCGCCGGAGATTTCGGCGCCCTCGAAAGCTGGACCGGTCGGAGAAGAGGCCGCCACGACCCGCGCACGATTGCCGAGCACGATCTCGGCATTGGTGCCGACGTCGACGATCAGCATCATCTCGTCCTGGCGATGTGGACCTTCCGACAGCGTCACCGCCGCCGCGTCGGCGCCGACATGGCCGGCAATGCAAGGCAGCATATAGAGGCGCGCGCCCTGATTGAGCTTCAGGCCGATGTCGGAGGCCTTGATGCGCACGGCGCCCGAGACGGCGAGCGCGAAAGGGGCGCCGCCGAGTTCGGTCGGATCGATGCCGAGGAACAGATGGTGCATGATCGGATTGCCGACGAAGACGGAATCCAGAATGTCGTTGCGCTGGACATTGCCTTCCGCACACACCTTGTCGACAAGGCTGGAGATCGCCTCGCGCACGGCGACCGTCATGCCTTCGCGGCCGTCCGGGTTCATCATCACATAGGAGACGCGGCTCATCAGATCCTCGCCGAAGCGGATCTGCGGGTTCGATGTGCCGGAGGAGGCGGCGACGCGGCCCGACAGCAGCGACACCAGATGCATGGCGATGGTGGTCGAGCCGATGTCACAGGCCAGCCCATAGGCCTCGTTCTTGAGGCCGGGCCACAACGCGATGACGCGCGCTATGTCGCTGTCGGCATCCTTGTGGATGGCGGCGGTGGCGGTCCAGTTGCCCTTGCGCAATATGCCTTGCACTTGTGGCAGCAGGTAGAAGTCGAATTCGAGATTCTTGAAGCCCCAATCCTTCATCAGCGCGATCTTCAGCCGGTCGAGATCGCCGAGCGGCTTGTGCATGTCGGGCTCTTCGATCTCGACATAGCACATGCGGATCGCCGTATCGCGGGCGATCACCCTGGTGTCGGCATCCTTGCGGATGGTCTGCGCATTGATGACCGTATCCTGCGGCACGTCGATGACGAGGTCGCCGAGGATTTGCGCCGAGCAGGAGAGGCGGCGCCGTTCGGGCAGGCCGCGCACGCGCTCGTAGCGCTCTTCCTTGGGGCCCTTGGGCGAAATGTGGTCGTTGGACGAGACGATCTTGTGCTTGGCGAAATTGCCTTCCTGCACCTCGATCTGGCAGCGTCCGCACGTGGCGCGGCCGCCGCACACGCTCTCGACATAGACGCCGAGCTGACGCGCGGCATCCAGCACCGGCGTGCCGACAGGAAACCGCCCGCGCTTGCCTGACGGCATGAACAGCACGAGCGGATCGGTGATGTTGGCAGGTGAATTCACGATTGCGCGCTTATCCTCGACCCATCCGGGCCTCACGGCCACCACGGCGGCGACCGCCATTGCCGCCGCCCTCGCCAGGGGCGTTGACCGCCGTCGGCGCTGCGACAGCCTGGCCGCCTTCGGCCGGCTTGTAGTCCTTGTAGGTCCTGATCCAGTTGGTGCAGTTCTCGTCGGTGCCGTTCAGCACATTGGCGCCGCGCACGGCTTCCATTTCCTGCGGCCGCACCGGGTTCATGATGGCCGAGGTCATGCCGGCGCCGATCACCATCGGGATGAAGGCGGCGTTGATGCCGTGGCGGTGCGGCAGGCCGAAGGAGATGTTGGACAGGCCGCAAGTGGTGTTGACCTTGAGTTCTTCGCGGAGCCGACGCAGCAGCGCGAACACCTGGCGGCCGGCATCGCCCAGCGCGCCGATCGGCATGACCAGCGGATCGACGACGACGTCATGCGCGGGAATGCCGAAATCGGCGCAGCGCTGCACGATCTTCTTGGCGACGGCGAAGCGCACGTCCGGATCCATCGAAATACCGGTCTCGTCATTGGAGATGGCGACGACCGGCACATTGTATTTCTTGATCAGCGGCAGGATGGCTTCGAGTTTTTCCTCCTCGCCGGTGACGGAGTTGACCAGCGGGCGGCCCTTGGCGACCTTGAGCGCTGCCTCGATCGCGGCGGTGACCGAGCTATCGATCGACAGCGGCAGGTCGACGAGACCCTGCACGATCTCCAGCGTCTGCACCAGCAGCGCCGGCTCGGTCGCGTTGGGGTCGACCGCGGTGACGCCGGCATTGACGTCGAGCATGGTGGCGCCGCAGGCGGCCTGCTCCAGCGCGTCCTTGATGACGGTGTCGAAATTGCCGGCGACCATCTCGGCGGCGAGCTTCTTGCGGCCGGTCGGGTTGATGCGCTCGCCAATCACGCAGAAGGGCTGGTCGAAGCCGATAATGATTTCTCGTGTCGCCGAGGCAACGATGGTCCGGGTCATGAAATCTCTCCGTCGTGATATAAAGAGTTCTTTATATCGTTATCTCTTGTCGATCAAGCGAATGGGTGGCCGTCCGCGCAGGTCAATGCGCGGTCTTCACCATATCCACCTGGGTTTCGGTAATCTCGTCGTGCAGGATGTGGTCGAGCCGGTCGGCAACCATCTGGTCGTCGCGACGGATTTCGCGCTTCCAGGGCTGGCGGCCCTTGAGCACGCCCGATTCATCGACGATCTCGGCGACATATTCCTCCTGGCGGTAGGCCATCACATGGATGCCCGAGATACCGGGGATTTCCTTCACCTCGTTGATGATGTCGATGCAGAGCTGCTTGCCTTCCTTTTTCTGGTCCTGGGCGCCCTCCAGCCGCTTGATGATAGCGTCCGGAATATGGATACCGGGCACGTTGGAGCGGATCCACTTGGCGGTCTTGGCCGAGGCGAGGGGGCCGACGCCGCACAGGACGAACACCTTTTCGGTGTGGCCGAGATCGCGCGCCTTCTGCATGAAGGTCCTGAACATCGGCACGTCGAAACAATACTGGGTCTGCACGAATTGCGCGCCGGCGGCGATCTTCTTGCCGAGATGGATCGGGCGGAAATCGAAGGGCGGCGCGAACGGGTTGACGGCAGCACCGAGGAAAACCTGCGGCGGCGTCGTCAGCTTGCGGCCGGACAGGAATTTGCCATTGTCGCGCATGATGCGGACGGTTTCGAGCAGCGACATGGAATCGAGATCGAACACCGGCTTGGCACCGGGCTGGTCGCCGGCCTGCACGCCGTCGCCAGTCAGGCACAGCATGTTGGCGACACCCATCGCCGCACCGCCCAGCACGTCGCCCTGGATGGCGATGCGGTTCTTGTCGCGGCAGGCGATCTGCATGATCGGGGCATAGCCCATGCGGGTCAGCAGCGCGCAGATACCAACCGAGGACATGTGGCAGTTGGCGCCCGAGGCATCGACGGCGTTGATGGCGTCGACCCAGCCATCGAAGATCTTGGCCCTGTTGTAGACGTCCTCGGGATCGGCGCTGTCGGGCGGATTGAGCTCGGTCGTCACCGCGAATTCACCGCGCCGCAGCACACGCTCCAGCCGGCCTCGGGAAGAGTGGCCGGGCAGGGGATCGAGCGGCAGGTGAATGCCGGCCGGGTTCTCGTCACGCTGACGGGCGGTCATGCGGCGGCTCCGGTCTTTGGCGCGGCAGCGGCTTCACGGGCTGCCGCCGCCTGCGCGGTGACCCGCAGCCAGGCCGAGGTTTCGCGCAGCGACTGGTCGACCGGCTTCTGCACGGTCAGGATCTTGTCTGAGTTGACCATGTTCTGCGAGCCTTCCCAGGCCTTGACCCAGACGCAGGGCATATCGGGCTCGACTTCGCAATTGCCATTGGCGCGCACGCCGCCGCAGGGGCCGTTGCGCAGCTGCTTGGGGCAGTTCATCGGGCACGACATGCCGGTCGAGGACAGGATGCACTGGCCGCACATGCGGCAGTCGAACATGAAACCCTTGACGCGCTTCTCGACGAATTTCACCGGGGCCTCGACGCGACCGTAGCCGATGCCCTTCCACAAGGGGTGGAGGAGCAGAAACATGTCGGCGAAACGGGAATAGAACCATTCGAGCAGGCGCGAATGCCGGATCGACCACAGCCTGACCGCAAACGAGCGCTGCACGCGCCGCTGCGGCGACACGTCGGCCGGCTTGTAGTCGGATTTCGGCGCTGCCTTCTTGACCAGGGTGGCCTGGGTAACCGCCGGATTCGTCTCAGACATTTTCTTTGCCGCCCGCCTTGACCAGAGCGACCAGCCGCTCGCGGTCATATTTCGTGTCGAGCTCCTGAAAAGCCCTTTCGACTTCGGCTTCGAGATCGTCGCCGACAGGAACGGGATCGGCCTTGCGCCATTCGGCCAGATAGTCGTCGGTGCCGCCGGCGCCGGTGCGCATGGCGCACATGTCGATGGCCTCGGTGAAGCGCAGCGGCAGTTCACGCTTGGCGTTCTGCCGGCCCTTCTTGACGATGACCTGGGCAGGGATGTCGCGCCAGTAGACGACGATAAGATCGGCCATGAATTCTCGCTCCTCGATCTGCGAGCATTGCCGGATGTGCAAGTGACCCGCTTGTTATGGGACGACGCGCGCGCATTCAAAAGCGACGCATTTCAATGTCGTAAAATGAAAGGCGTGTTTATTCGTTTGCGACGGGCACCGGCGGCAGGGTCGGCGTGCCAAAAATGCCGTCGTGCCTTATGCGGTTCCGGGCTGGCAAGACCTACCAGATTCCGGTTCTGACGCCTTTCCAGAGGTAGAACCAGATCGTCGGGTGATGCCATTGTTGTGACGGCAAGCCCGGATCGATGGTGGCGAGTTCTCCAGCCAGCACGTCGCGGACGGCTTCCACGCAGATGTCGCGCGAGAACGAAGCCTGCCGCAGCGCATAGCTCGAAATGTTGTCGCCGCGCTCGGGTTTGCCGCGCGCTTGCCGCAGCGCGCCGCCGGTGTCGACGCCGGCATCGACCAACAGCACTGTGGTGCCGAAATTCTGCGCATCGCCTGATGCCAGCGCCCAGTAGCCGCCGTTCATGCCACGGTATTTGGGCGTGATGCCGGCGTGATAGTTGATGACGGGACAAGCGATTTTCGACAGCGTGTCGCGTGTCAGCATGCGGCAACCGGCAAGAAACACGACGCCCGGCTGGAGCCTTGCGATGGCGTCCAGACATTCGGGTGCATTGGCCGAGGGAACATCGATGATCGATTGCCCCGGCCTCGGTTCGGTCTGCAGCTTCTGCTCAGCGATCATCCGCTCGGCATGACCGGCGAAGAAGCGCTTTCCCAGCCGCGTCAGCACCATCGTGCCAAGCTGGCCGATGACCGAGACCCAGCCCTGGCGCCGGGCACGCCTGACCAGCAATTGCTTTTTGGATTCAGGCGTTTCGAGGATGACGTTGACAGGACCCAAACTGTCGGCGATGGCGTTGATGATGGCCCAGATATGCGGGCCGCCTTCGGTGACGACGACGATGTTCGACTTCGGGGGTTCCATGGTTCGGGACGCACCGCTGGACAAGACACGGCCGGTTCCGGCCTTGGCATGTGCGATGCTAAGTCGTCCGGGTTAATCCTTGGTGATCAGCGTTCCATGAAGCTCAACGCTTGAACTCGATGATGTCGAGCTTCGATTCGTAATAGGGCGCGGGCAATTCGATGCGCCATTCCTTGGCGCCGGTGCGGAAGGCATAGCCGACCTGGTCGGTCTGCGGGCCGCTGCCATAAGGCTTTGCCCGATCGTTGTTGACGGAGCCGGAGCCGAGATAGATCGCGCGCTTCTCGCTGTCGTCGAAGAAGCGGCCCTGGGTTCGCTGCGAGCCGCTGATCTTTTCCAGCCGCCAGCCGGAGCCGTCGTCGGTCACCTTGCATTTGAACCAGCCATAGATGACGAGCGGGCTCAACCCGCCCGCCTTGATGGTGCGGCACTGCCAGTTGCCGGTCAGGTCCTTGTCGGAGAACGACACCAGCGGCTTCGCCAGCAAGGCATCGAGTTGTTTGACATCGGCGGGGTTGCCCGCCTTCGCTTCGGCGAGCGCTGCCTTGCGGGTCTCGCCATATTTGTCGAGGCGGGCCTTGTCGGCCGGCGTGATCAGCTTCTGCACCTCGCCGTCGGCAAAGGCGGGCAAGGTGCAGCAGAGCAGGCCGATGGCGACGAGCAGTGGGCGAAGGATCATCTGGAACTCCCTGAATCTATAAAATGGCAGTCGATAAAAATGGCAGTTAATGTCTGGAGCAGCGTCGTTGCCGGCCGATGGCTGATTTTACCGGGTCGCTCGCGCCTGTCATCCGTGCTTAACAGCGTCACCGTCAAAAATCATGGTGTGACGCATGCGAATCTTGCTCACGGGATCGTCGGGTTGGCTGGGCAGCGCGCTGGCGCCGCGCCTGCGTGCGCTTGGCCACGAGGTGATCGGCCTTGACCCCGTTCCTTCGGTGGAAACGCAGATGATCGGCTCGATCGCTGATCGTGACCTGGTCATGCGGACGGTCGGGGATAACAGAATCGAAGCCATCATTCACAGCGGCGCGCTGCACAAGCCCAACATAGAGAGCCGCGCCAACAGCGATTTCGTCGCGACCAATGTGCAGGGCACGCTGAACCTGCTCGACGCGGCTGTGGCGACCGGCGTGCAGCGCTTCGTCTTCACCTCGACGACTTCGCTGATGATCTCGCAGGCGATACGTGACGGCTTCGAGGGCGGTGCCCGCAAGGCCGCCTGGCTGACGGAAGAGATGTCGCCAGAGCCGCGCAACATCTATGGCGTCACCAAGCTTTCAGCCGAACATCTCTGCCGCCTCTATCATCTTCAGCACGGCCTGCCGGTCGTCGTGCTGCGCACGGCCCGCTTCTTTCCCGAAGCCGACGACATGGCGCATGCTATCGAGCAATCAGATGCCAACACCAAGGCGAACGAGTTTTTGTTCCGGCGGCTGACGGTGGAAGATGCGGCGCAGGCTCATATCGCTGCGCTGGAGAAGGCGCCGCAGCTCGGTTTCGATACCTTTATCATCTGTGCGCCGACGCCGTTCCAACCCGACGACTGCGACGCGCTGATCAGAGACGCGCCGTCGGTTGTCGCGCGCTATTTTCCGGACTTTCCGGCGCTCTACGCGCGAAAGGGCTGGACGATGTTTTCCTCCATCGACCGGGTCTATGACGCGTCTCGGTCGCGGGAGAGGCTCGGCTTTGTCTGCAAGACCGACTTTGCCGATATGCTGGCGCAATTGCGGGCTGAGGAGAGCGTCTCCTAGGAGTCGTCAGGCGTGCGCGGCCGCTTGCGCCATTCCGGCCGTCAGGTCGCCATAGCCTGTCGGCCGCCGCTCATAGGCGAGGCCAAGCAGGGCCGCGGCTTTTTCCGCGACCTTGTCGAGTTCGGGATCGTCGGTCTGGGCGAGATAGATCAGCTTCTGATAGTTGCCGAAATAGTCCTTGATCAGCTCCGGGTGCTTGTCGAGGCCCAGCGGCTTCATGAAGAAGGCATCGAACTGGCGGCACAGGAAGTCCGTCATGTAGAAGGACATCATGTCGTCATCGGCGACCTTCGCATAGGCCTCCATGCCTTGATAGAAGGCGAAGCAATGCGGTCCGGCCATGCGCTCGACGCTATGCTTCTCTAATACGCGGTCAAGCAGGCCGCCGGTGCCGCAATCGGCATAGCCGACGAAGATGTTGGTATAACCCTCCGTCTTGGCCTTCTCGATCGCCTTGTCCATGGCGGGCGCGATGCGGTCGGGATAGAAATGAAACTCTGCCGGCAAACAGGTCAAGTCGAGGTGATTCAGCCCGAGCTGTTCCTTGACGGCCAATACCTCGCGCGCAATCATCCCGCAGGCGATGACGAGCAGCCTGTCCTCTTGATTCGGTTTCGTTTTCTGTGTTTTGGCCATGGAACCAGTCGAACCGGCGTTCGTTGCTGTGGGGCTAATTTATCTGTTGAGGGAGACACCGTCCATGAAACTGCTACGCATCGCACCGATTGCCATTCTTGCCTGTGCCTTGGCCCTTTCCGCTTGCGCGAACACCGTCCGCGGCGTCGGCAAGGACGTCAAATCGACGGCCAGGGCAGTCAAGGACACTGTCGCCAACTGATCGGCAGCCTCGTCCATCAATTGGGAACAAAAAAGCCGCGCTGCAAGGCGCGGCTTTTTTGTTCGGTCCATCCTGATGCCTTGGGTCAGGCCGAAGCGCGGACGTTGTGCTTGCGCTTCATGAAGTCCTTGGCGGTCTCGACCGCCACCGCGGCATCGCGGCAATAGGCGTCGGCGCCGACGGCTTTGCCGAATTCCTCGTTGAGCGGCGCGCCGCCAACCAGCACGACATAATCGTCACGGATGCCCTTTTCCTTCATCGTGTCGATGACGACCTTCATGTAGGGCATGGTCGTGGTCAACAGCGCCGACATGCCGATAATGTCGGGCTGATGCTGCTCGATCGCATCGAGATATTTCTCGACCGCATTGTTGATGCCGAGATCGATGACGTCGAAGCCGGCGCCTTCCATCATCATGCCGACGAGGTTCTTGCCGATGTCGTGGATGTCGCCCTTGACGGTGCCGATCACCATCTTGCCCTGCTTGGGCGCGCCGGTGGCGGCGAGCAGCGGACGCAGGATGAACATGCCGGCCTTCATGGCGTTGGCGGACAACAGCACTTCGGGAACGAACAGGATGCCGTCGCGAAAATCCTCGCCGACGATGCGCATGCCTTCGACCAGCGCCTCGGTCAGCACCTTGTAGGGCACCCAGCCGCGCTCCAGCAGGATCTGCGTGCCTTCCTCGATCTCTTCCTTCAAGCCGTCATAGAGATCGTCGTGCATCTGCTGCACCAACTCGTCGTCGGAAAGTTCAGAAAGGATGATCTCGTCGTCGGACATTTTAATCCAGCTCCTCACGGCATCGCGACTGTGTCGCAAGGCACAAAATTTTAGCGTTCATACCTAACCCGCAATGGGCGGGTATCCATAGCTGATTTGCGACTTCCCGCAAAAGGAAAGCGACTGGAAAATCTATTGGTTTTCTTGTCGATTTTGCGACAGGCGTTGGCGCGGACGGGCCGTTTCGAATAGGGTGCATGGCTACGATCCGGCGAAAGCCGCGCCATGCGGCCGCAACGGTTACGGACCAGCCATCGTCAGGCCAGGCCATATTCAGGGAAGAGCGATCATGAGCGAACACGCGGCAGTCGACCAGGAAGCGTCAAACGCACGGCGTGGACGCGCTGCCAGCGGCGGCGCGGCGGCAAGGCGCGCAGCGCGTTCGGGCGGTGGCCCCGGCACGCAGCTCACCTACATCAAGCGCAAGATCAACGTCTATGAGGTGCTCGACGAGGAAGGCCTGGCGCTGATCGAGAAGAACACCGACACGGTGCTCGAAGAGATCGGCATCATCTTCCGTGACGACGCGGAAGCGCTTCAGCTGTGGAAAGAGGCCGGCGCCGACGTCAAGGGCGAGCGCGTGCATTTCCCGAAGGGGCTTTGCCGTTCGCTGCTGAAGACCGCGCCGTCCGTCTACACCCAGCATGCCCGCAATGCCGAGCGCTCGGTGCAGATCGGCGGCAATGCTACTGTCTTCGCGCCGGTCTATGGCCCGCCCTTCGTGCGCGATCTGGACGGCGTCAGGCGCTATGCGACGATCGAGGATTTCCAGAATTTCGTGAAGCTCGCCTATATGGCGCCGTCGATCCACCATTCGGGTGGCACGGTCTGCGAGCCGGTCGATGTGCCGGTCAACAAGCGCCATCTCGACATGATCTACAGCCACATCAAATATTCCGACAAGCCGTTCATGGGCTCGGTCACCGCACCGGAGCGTGCCGAGGATACGGTGGCGATGGCCAAGCTCGTGTTCGGCGACGATTTCGTCGAAAACAACACGGTGCTGACCAGCCTGATCAACGCCAACTCGCCGATGGTGTTCGACGAGACCATGCTTGGCGCCCTGAAAGTCTATTCGCGCCACAACCAGGCCTGCATCGTTACGCCGTTCATCCTGGCCGGCGCGATGAGCCCGGTGACGGTCGCCGGCACGCTGACGCAGGTCCTGGCCGAAGTGTTGGCCGGCGCGTCGTTCACGCAGTTGATCCGGCCGGGCGCGCCGGTGCTGTTCGGCACCTTCGCCTCGTCGATCTCCATGCAGTCGGGTGCACCGACCTTCGGCACGCCGGAGCCGTCGCTGGTTTCTTATGGCGCCGCCCAACTCGCACGCCGGCTCGGCCTGCCGTTCCGCACCGGCGGTTCGCTCTGCGCATCCAAGGTGCCGGATGCTCAAGCGGCCTATGAAAGCGCCAACACGCTGAACTCGACGATCCTTGCCGGCACCAACTTTGTCCTCCACTCGGCCGGCTGGCTCGAGGGTGGGCTGGCGTCCTGCTATGAAAAGTTCATGATGGACATCGACCAGCTCGGCATGACGCAGAAATTCTCCGAAGGCGTCGACCTGTCGGAGAACGGCCAGGCGATGGATGCCATCCGCCAGGTCGGGCCGGGCAGCCACTATCTCGGCTGCGACCACACCCAGGCCAATTTCCAGACCGCCTTCTACCGCTCCAACATTGCCGACAACAATTCCTACGAACAGTGGCTGGCCGAGGGCGAGAAGACCGCGCCGCAGCGCGCCAACGAACTCGCCCGCCGCTGGCTGGAAAGCTATGAAGCGCCGTATCTCGATCTGAGCATCGACGAAGCGCTGAAGGAGTTCATCGCCAAGAAGAAGGGGTCGATGCCCGACGCCTTCACTTGAAAGGAGCCCGAGTCAGGCGGGGCTAAAGTCGCCAACATCATCCACAAGGAAGTCTGGCGGAGCGCGTTCTCCGACCCGGACAAGAAGGGATGATTGCGCGCGGCATGATCGAAGAGATCACGGCCGCGCTTGGCGCCAACGGCCTCATCCTGCGCGGCGGCTTTGTTTTCCCTGATGGCGAAGATGCTCCCCATGGCTCGTCGGGCGCTCCCGCCAAATCCGTGCTGCTGGTGGGGCAGGCGGGGGCGGCACCCTGGCCGCATTTCCTGCGCTGGCGGGAGCAGCAGCCACAGGTAATCGCCAATCCGCTCGACAGCTGGTCGCGGCAGGTCATCGGCGATGTGGCGGCGGCATTCGGCGCGCGCGCTGTTTCGCCTTCCGACAAACCCTATCTGCCGTTTCAGCAGTGGGCGATGCGGGCGGAGGGATTAAAACCGTCGCCGCTCGGCATCCTCATGCATCCGCAATATGGGCTCTGGCATGCCTATCGCGGTGCTTTGCTGTTCGAGGACGAGATCGCGCTTCCGGAGCAGGGCGAGGCGCCCCATCTTTGCGACGCGTGTGTCGAAAAGCCTTGCCTGAAATCCTGTCCGGTAGACGCCTATTCCAGGGAAGGGTTCGCCTATCAGGCCTGCCTGGCGCATGTGCGGGGAGCGAACGGTGAGCCGTGCCGCAGCGGCGGCTGCCTTGACCGCAATGCCTGCCCCTATGGCACGGAGTATCGCTATCCGCCGGAGGTCCAGGCATTTCACATGGTTGCATTCGCGGGCCTGTAAACACGTCACGCGATCCTGCACGAAATGTTGACGGCCACCTCTAGGGAATGCCTTGCCGTGGCAGGCCGCGCGGATATGTATCGCGCATCTGACAAACGGAGCAGGCAATGACGAAGCAGGACCTTCAGATCAAGACCCGTGATGGTACGGCCAAGGCGGGCCTGTTCCGCTCGGCCAAGACCTCCCCGGCCAAGGCCGGTATCATTCTCTATCAGGATGCCTTCGGTCCGCGCCCGGCGCTCGATGGCATGGCCGAGCGGCTGGCGGGCGAGGGCTATGCGGTGCTGGTGCCTGATCTCTTCCATCGTAACGCGCCTTACGGTCCCTTCGACGCCAAGACCGCCTTCACCGAGGAAAAGACCAAGGCAGCATTGATGGCGCTGGTTACCGGCACGACGCAGGAGATGACCATCAGCGACAGCGCCGCCTTCCTCGAAGCGTTCGCCGGCGAAGGGGTCACCGGGCCGATCGGCACTGTCGGCTATTGCATGGGCGGCGCCCGGGCACTGAACGCCGCCGCGGCCTACCCTGACAGGATCAAGGCCGTCGCCAGTTTCCATGGCGGCAATCTCGCCAGCGATGCCGCCGACAGCCCACACCGCAAGGCGGCGTCCATCAAGGCGCGGGTCTATGTCGGCATGGCGGGCGTTGACAGGAGTTTCCCGCCGGAACAGTCGACGCGGCTGGAAGAGGCGCTGCGGAATGCAGAGGTCGACCACACGATCGAGAATTATGTCGGCATGGCACATGGCTGGTGCGTGCCTGACCATGGCGTCTATAACGAAGCTGGCGCCGAGCGCCATTGGAAGCGGTTGACGGCGCTGTTCGCCGAAACGCTGATCTGAGTTTTCGCGCGGCTGTTCTTGCCTGTTGGCTGCCCGAACCGTTCGCGGTATCAGGCAGCCTGAATGACGGCCCCTGAATTGAGCGGGGGCCGAGCGGGATCGACTAGCCTCATGCAATCCTATGATGTCGTGATCATCGGCGCTGGCGCCGCCGGAATGATGTGCGCCATGGAGGCCGCCAAGCGTGGCCGTTCGGTGCTGATCCTCGATCACGCGGCGATGCCTGGCGAAAAGATCCGCATCTCCGGCGGTGGCCGGTGCAATTTCACCAACATCCACGCCAGTCCGAAGAACTTTATCTCGGGCAATCCGCATTTCTGCATCTCGGCGCTCAGCCGCTATACGCAACGCGACTTCATCGCGTTGGTCGAGCGTCATAACATTACCTATCACGAGAAGACGCTGGGGCAGCTGTTCTGCGACGGCTCCGCGCGGCAGATCATCGACATGCTGGTCTCGGAAATGCAGGGCCGGGGCGTCCAGCTCGCACTGTCCACGGAGGTCAGGGATATCAGAAAAACCATGGAGGGGTTCGTGCTCACTCTCTCCACCGGTACGGTCACTTGCCAGTCCTTGGTGGTGGCGTGCGGCGGCAAGTCGATCCCCAAGATGGGGGCGACCAGTTTCGGTTACGATCTTGCCGAACGGTTTGGCCTTGCCATTGTCGAAACGCGGCCGGCGCTGGTGCCGCTGACCTTCGACGCCAAAACGCTCGAGCGGCTCGCGCCCTTGGCCGGCAACGCGGTCGACGCGGAAGTCAGCTGTGGCAAGACGCGATTTTCAGAGGCCATGCTGTTCACGCATCGCGGCGTCAGCGGGCCGTCCATCCTGCAAATCTCATCCTATTGGCGCGAGGGTGACGAAATCCGTATCGCCATGCTGCCCGGGGTCGATGTGGCGGACCTCATCCGCACGGCCAAGCGTGCCAATGGGCGGCAGGCGGTGCAGAGGGTGCTGGCAAATCACCTGCCGAAACGGCTTGCACAGTCGATCGCAGAGCGCACCGGGTTCGACGGCAACCTCGCCGATCTTTCGGACGCCCACATCAAAACGGTCGACGCCGCGGTTAACGACTGGCGCATCAAGCCGGCGGGTTCCGAGGGTTACCGCACCGCCGAGGTGACGCTTGGCGGGGTGGACACCAACGGACTGGACCAGAAGACGATGCAGGCGAAATCCGTGCCGGGCCTGTTCGTCATTGGCGAAGTGGTCGATGTAACGGGTTGGCTGGGCGGTTACAATTTCCAGTGGGCGTGGTCGTCGGGCTGGGTGGCAGGGCAGGCCGTCTAGACTAGACCAAGCCCGCCATGTGAAGTGTGACGAAAATGGCCACGCCTGCGCCGATCAGGAGAAGTGGATTCACCCTGGTCAGAAGAAGCGTTGCCGTTGATGCCAATGCGATGGCGCGCGCGAACCAGCCGCCATCGATGGCCTGTAGCAGCACATAGGTCGCGGCAAGGATCATCCCCGCGGCGACTGGCCGGAGCCCTGCCTCCAGCGCTCGCTTCCAGCGCGCGCCGCCATTGCGGGACCACATATGGGCGACCGCGTAGATAAGAAACGTGGTTGGACCGAAGATTGCAATCGTCGCAACCACGGCGCCCCAAAACCCCGCGACTTGCCAGCCAATCAACGTAACCAGCAGGGATCCCGGCCCTGGGGCCATCCGCGAGATGGCGAAGGCGTCGACGAATTGCGCCTGGCTCAGCCACTGATGGACGTCGACGACCTGCCGGTTGATATCAGCGATGGCGCTCTGTCCGCCGCCAATGGTGACGAGGGAGAGCGGAGCAAATACCGCCAGCAAGCTCACCAACAACGATGTGTGTGGGGTCTCGCTCATCAACTTGCCCGGGCGTAGGTGTAGGCGACGCTGACGAATCCGGCGGCGAGAACGACCCAGAAAAGCGGCCAGTGCAGGAGTGCGACGGCAATGAATGTGCCGGCCATGATCGCAATGGGAACAGCCTTTCGAGGCACCGCCCGCGCGGCCGTGATGCCCATCGACAGCAACAGGCCAACAGCGGCCGCCGCGGCTCCGGTCAACGCCACATGCGTCAGCGAATACCGCGACAACGAGGCGAATAGCGTTCCCAACAGGACTATGACAATGGCAGGGGGAACGATAATGCCGACAAAACCAACGACGGCGCCCCGCCAGCCAAGCAGCCTGTAGCCGATCCAGACGGCCATGTTCTTGACGTTCACGCCTGGCAGCGCCTGGGAAATCGACAGGCCGTTGAGAAATTCTTCCTGCGTCATCCACTTGCGGTTTTGAACAAATTCCCGCAGCAGCCAGCCGCTCAGTCCACCGCCGAAACTCGTCAAGGCGATGCGTGTGAAAATCCAGAACAGCTGCGAGCAGCTAGGGGCGGATGGTGGTTCCGGTGTCGACATGTTCAACGTTCTGGCCGCAGCCGCTGGTGAGGGAACCAGAGACCGAGTCGAGATGGATTTGCCAGCGCCATACGGATGACCACAGGTCACTCTTTTTTGCGTCTATCGTGAAGCCGTCCCAGTGGGCCATCCCACCGTCAAAGCGCTGGGCTGAAAAAAATCTTTGCATCACCCCAAGGATTCGCCATTAGCCTGCGTCCAACAGGCAAATGATGGCGATGATGCTGGATGAGAGCGAAGCCTCCGACGCCGAACTGATCGGGCGGGCGAAGGGCGGAGACAGGGGGGCCTTCGGCACATTGCTGGAGCGCCACTACGACTTCGTCTATCGCGCCGCCTATCGCTGGTGCGGCAAGAAGGCCGACGCCGAGGACATTGCCCAGGAAGTCTGCGTCCGGCTCGGCAAGGCGATCCGCGACTATCGCGGCGGCGGCGCCTTCACGACATGGCTCTATTCCGTGACGATGAACGCCGCGCGTGACATGATGCGCAAGACCCAGCGCGAGACGGTGAAGACCGAAGCTTACGGTGTCCATGCGCTGATTTCGGGCGAGGCCCCGGCCGAGAGCGAGGATCCGGCCGAGGCGCTGTGGGCCGCGGTGCGGCAGCTGCCGGACAAGCAGCGAGATGCCGTGCTGCTGGTCTATGGCGAGGGCTTGAGCCACGCGGCCGCCGCCGAGGCGATGGCGATCTCGGAGACGACGGTTTCCTGGCACATCCATGAAGCGAAGAAACGGCTGAAGACGCTGATGCGCTCGGCCGGGGAAGTGTGACCATGGTCGACGACAACGAACTCAAGAAGCTGCGCGACATCGCAGCACCGGCGCCGGGCGAGAGCGCGAAGGCGCGCGCCTTCGAAGCCGCCTTGCGCGCCTATGATCAGGAAAATATTTCTGCCGTCACCCAAGGATCGGTCGGCGGCCTTCGTCTCACAGAGCGAGCACAAAAGCTCTGGAGCGAGATCATGCAAAAGAAACTCATTGCCACGCCGGCCATTGCCGGGCTCGTCGCCCTGCCGATCGCTGGATACGCCACCTTCCATCTGCTGAGGGAACAGCCGCCCAAATTCGGTGGCGACGAAAAGATCACCGAGACGCTTGCCGACAAGCCGGCGACCCTGAAGCCGGCCGAGCCGAAGCAAGCTCCGACGGAACTGGCGAAAGACAAGAAGGCTGACGCCGATGTGGAAAGCCGCGACGCCAGCGACGCACTTGTGGCGCCGGCTTCGCCCCCAAAATCCGAATCGACCGCCCTTGGCGGGGTGGCGCAGCAAAATGCGCAAGGGCGTGGTGTGCCGGCTGATGCTCCGGCAACAATCAACGAACCGGAGTCCGACACTTTGCAGGCTTACAAGCCGGCACCAGCGCCGACGGGAGAGTTCGCACTGGATGGCACGACAAGCGCGCCCTCGCGGGTTGCCCGCATGCCGGCTGCAGAGTCCAAGCTGATAGCGCCGCAGCCCACCGCACCGGCGGATCAGATCGCGCCGCAGGAGGAAAACCGCAACCGCGTCCAGGATTTCAAGACCAATCCGGTGCATGCGGCACTCGAAGACCCGGTCTCGACCTTCTCGATCGATGTCGACACCGCCTCCTATTCCTTCGTGCGCCGTTCGCTGAAGGAAGGCGCCGTGCCCCAGGCCGACACGGTCCGTGTCGAGGAGATGATCAATTACTTCCCCTATGACTGGAAGGGACCGGACTCGGCGTCGACGCCGTTCAACTCGACCGTCAGCGTCATGCCGACGCCGTGGAACGAGCACACCAAGCTGATGCACGTCGCCATCAAGGGCTTCGACATCAAGCCGACCGAGCAGCCGAAGGCCAATCTGGTCTTCCTGATCGATGTCTCGGGCTCCATGGACGAACCCGACAAGCTGCCGCTGCTCAAATCGGCATTCCGGCTGCTGGTCAGCAAGCTGAAGGCCGACGACACGATCTCCATCGTCACCTATGCCGGCGAGGCCGGCACCGTGCTGATGCCGACCAAGGCTGCCGAGAAGGACAAGATCCTCAATGCCATCGACAATCTGCAGCCGGGCGGTTCGACCGCCGGCGAGGCAGGCATCAAGGAGGCCTACAAGCTTGCCCAGCAGTCCTTCGTCAAGGACGGCGTCAACCGGGTGATGCTGGCCACCGACGGCGACTTCAATGTCGGCCAGAGCGACGACGATGATCTCAAGCGCCTGATCGAGCAGGAGCGCAAGAGCGGTGTCTTCCTGTCGGTGTTCGGCTTCGGCCACGACAATCTGAACGACCAGATGATGCAGACCATCGCCCAGAACGGCAACGGCACCGCGGCCTATATCGACACGCTGGCCGAGGCGGAGAAGGTGCTGGTCGAAGATGCCTCCTCGACGCTGTTCCCGATCGCCAAGGACGTGAAGATTCAGGTCGAGTTCAACCCGAACAAGGTCGCGGAATACCGCCTGATCGGCTACGAGACCCGGGCGCTCAACCGGGAGGACTTCAACAATGACCGCGTCGATGCCGGCGATATCGGCTCCGGCCATTCGGTCACCGCGATCTATGAGATCACGCCGAAGGGCAGTGGTGGCGAGCAGATCGATCCGCTGCGTTATGGCCAGGCCACGGTCAACAATGGCGGTGTCGCCAATGCGGACGAATATGCCTTCGTCAAGATCCGCTACAAGCTGCCGAACGAGGACGTTTCGAAGCTGATCACCACGCCGGTGACCTCGGCCAATGAGGTCCAGTCCTTCGACCAGGCCAGCACCGACCAGCGCTTCTCCGTCGCTGTTGCCGCCTTTGGCCAGAAGCTGCGCGACGAGGATGCGACCGCCAAGTTCGGTTACGACAAGATCATGGAGATTGCCACTGCCGCCCGAGGAGCCGACCCGTTTGGGTACAGGTCCGAGTTCCTTTCGCTTGTGCGCCTTGCCTCGGCGCTGGGCGGTAACCGGTAGTGGCGATGACGGCCGGTTTCTTTCAGATGGGATCGTTCTGATACGGGAAGCCGGCCTACGGGCGGGTGAGGCAGGCCGGCGAGGGATCATTCCCTTGCCGGCCTTTTTTTCGGAATTTTCAGATCGTTAAATTTCGCGGCATTTCCGGTACCGGATCGCAATTTCCTCTTGTTACATCGGTCATGTTTACAGGGCTTGAGGGAGCCGGAATTGCAGATCAGGACTATCGCCAACTCGCCGCCGCCGGCTCGGGACACTTCGCCGGTTTCGTCAGCCCCATCAGCCGAATCCAGGCGCATCAGTGACGATGTCGCGCAGGCGCGTCACACCGCCATGTCGGCGCTGACCAACGACCGCTTCCGCGCCATGCTGGAACAGATAACGGATCCAGGCGCCTCGGGCGCGCTGATGACGATGCGAGGCGACAACGTGGTCGATTTCAAGTCGGCGCAGTCGAGCTACGCCGACAACAGCGAATAACCGTAAGATGTCGCTTCAGGCTCGGCTGCGGCGCCGTTCGCGGCGGGCTTCACTGGTCTCGGCGGTGTTTTCCGTCGCCACCTTGTTGCGCATCGGACCGATGCGCGCGACGATCGCCGCAACCGTCGGACGATCCGCCTTGGTGTGGGCGTCGAGCGCCTTGCGCATGACGGCAAGGTGCTGGAACGAGGTGCCGCAGCAGCCGCCGACGATTTTCGCGCCGGCATCGACAGCGAGACGAACATAGTCGGCCATCAGTTCCGGCGTGCCGGAGTAATGGATCTCGGTGCCGCGGAATTCGGGAATGCCGCAATTGCCCTTGACGATTACCGTCGCCTGCGGCTTCGCCTCGGTCATGTCGAGCAGCGAGGCCAGGATGTCGGAGGCACCGACGCCGCAATTGGCGCCAACACCGAGCGGTGGCTCGGACAGCCCGTCGACGACGCCGTGGATGTCTTTCGGCAGCAGGCCCATCATGGTGCGGCCGGCGGTGTCGAAGGAGCCGGTATAGGTGTAGGGCAGGCCGACGCGGATCGCCGCTTCGGCGGCGGCGCGGATCTCGTCGGGCGCCGACATGGTTTCGATCCAGGCGACTTCGGCGCCGCCTTCCTTGAGACCCTCGATCTGTTCGGCAAAGGCGTCGACCGCCTCGTCATAGGTCATGGCGCCGAGCGGCACGAGCAATTCACCGGTCGGGCCGACGGAGCCGGCAACGATCACCTTGCGGCCGGCCTTGTCGGCGACGGCCCGGGCGATCTCGGCGGCGCGCTTGTTCAGCGCATGCACGCGGTCCTGCGCATGGTGGAGTTTCAGCCGGTGGCGGGTGCCGCCGAAGGAGTTAGTCAGGATGATGTCGGCGCCGGCGTCGACGAAATTCTGGTGCAGGCTGGTGATGGTGTCGGGCGCGGTCTCGTTCAGCAGTTCCGGCGCCTCGCCGGCCTCCAGGCCCATCGCGAACAAATTGGTGCCGGTGGCGCCATCGGCCAGCAGCACGCCCTTTTCAGCCAGCAGCGCATCGATCGGATTGGTCGTCGTCATCGGATTGGCTTTCGTGTTTCGAATTCGAATAAGGATATAAAGAAGTCTTTATGTCCAGTCAATGATTTGCGGCGACCTTTCGGCAATGTGATTGACCTGGCCTTGGCCATATCGATGCCCAAGGCCGGTCGAATGACCACCATTGCTATCGATCAGACAGAGCCTGATGAGAACGACATGCCGGCCAGATTGCGCGCGTAGGCGGCGGCCTCGTGCGGGTTGACGTCGGCGGCGCGGATCAGATTGTCGAAATGCTGGGTCAGCGCCTGGATCGGCTGGGTGGCGTTCAGCACCACATACATGTCGCCGACATAGATGGCGGCGCGGTAGGGGCCGAAGATGGTCAGCGGGATCGAATAGCGCATGCGGCCGTCATAGAGAAACAGGCGGAAGGTCGGGTAGAGATCGTCGAGCAGCGTCGCCATATGGGCGAGCTGCTGCCTACGGTCGGCTTCCGGAAAGCGGTCCCAGACGCCGAGGCCGCGCGCAAAAATCTCCAGCGTGTGGCGCGGCATGCAGACTTCCATGTCGGTTTCCGGACGCCGGTTGTATTCGATGCGGTATTGGGTCTCGCTGGCCTGTGCCAGGCGGCTCCTGTTGGTGATGTTGGCCTCGTAGTCGACCAGCGCGCGGGTTCTTAGCAGATCGGGAATGCCGGCCGGGACGTAGCGGATCTTGGTGCCCGCGGCCTCGGCGAACCATTTGGCGAGCAGCGTGCGGTCGAAACCATCGGGCGCTTCCTCGATCTCCAGGCTTTCGCGGATTTCGCCGGTGACGCCTTCGTCCTGGCTCAAGCCCAGCAGCCAGTCCAGCGACACCTTGAATTCGGCCGCGATGTTGAGCAGCGTTTCGGCGCGCGGCAGACGCGTCGAGGCACCCGACATCAACTGCGACAGCGCCGATCGATCGATGCCGACTGCTGACGCGAATGCCGACTGGTTGAGGTCGGAGCGTGTCAGGAGCAGCTTCAAACGCTCCCGAAAGATTGCCGACAGGTCGCGTTTGTCCATCGTCCGGTCCTCCGAATCTTGAGGAAAAATTTGCGCCGGAGCGGCCCGGCGGGCTGTCTCAGGCGTAAATGAATCCCTAAGGTTGTTTACAATGTGTAACATGTGCAGTCAAAAATGCGCAATCGCAACATTTTGTACACTTTGTCTCGTTGAGTGGAATCACTTCTCCTGACACTATGCTGTCAGGAGCCATTGGGGGTTCCGGCGACTGAAGGACAGTGGTCGATAGCATGACAGGCAAGAGCATCAAGCGACGCAACGCACCGGCCATCGAATGGCCCACCGTGGTTCTCGCTTTCTTCTGTTACGGAACATGGCTTGCCACCGGTTTCCTGCTCTGGCCGTCCTATCCCATCCTCGCGCTCGCCATCCTCGGCTTTATCCTGGCACTGCAGTCGTCGATCATGCACGAAGTGCTGCATGGCCATCCGACGCGCAGCGCGTTGATCAACGAAGCCTTCGTCTTCCTGCCGATCGGCCTCGTCTGGCCGTTCCGTCGCTTCAAGACATTGCATTTGCGCCATCATGCCGACGAGCGGCTGACCGATCCGCTCGACGATCCGGAAAGCTATTACCAGGCGATGTGGCAGCATGACGATTTGCCGCCGACGATGAAATTCCTGCTCAAGATCAACAACACCATGGCCGGCCGTTTCTTCCTCGGCCCCTGGCTGTCCTGCATCGGCTTCTTCATCGACGATTTCAAGCAGATGATGGCCGGCGACAAGGCGATCCGCAAAGCTTGGCTGCTGCATGCGATCGGTCTCGCCATTGTGGCGCCGATCGTGCAGTTCGGCTTCGGCATTCCGCTGTGGCTCTACATCCTGGCTCCGGTGTGGCTCGGCCAGTCGCTGATTGCGATCCGCACCTTCGCCGAGCATCAGTGGTCCGAGCATCCGGAAGGTCGCACGGTGATCATCGAGCGCTCGCCGCTGTCGTTCCTGTTCCTCAACAACAACCTGCACTTCGTCCACCACAAGACGCCGACGGTGGCCTGGTACAAGTTGCCGAAACTGTTTCGCGACCGCCGTGACGAATGGCTGCGGATGAACAATGGCTATGCCTATCCGAACTATTTCGCGCTGATCAAAGCCTATGCCTTCAAGGCGAAAGAACCGATCGTGCACCCGGTGCTGCGGCGCGCGCCTGAGCACGGCCGGGCGTTCAAACCACGCATCCGGGCGCGCAACATCAATGGGCTCGGCACCGCGCCGGTGCCCGCCGAGCCGCCCAAGGAATAGTTTTGCGGCGGGCTGCCTGCTAGACTGGCTGCGGTCGGTTTCCTTCAATCCAAGAATGGTCAGATTCGGCATGAGCGAATTGGTTGCGGCGTTGCCGATGTATGATTGGCCTGAAGCGCGCGGTGAAGTTGATGCGCAATGGCTGCTGCCGCGCGACGCCTTCCGGCAAAAAGGCATCGATGCGCCGCAAACCATCGTGCGCCGCAATGGCGACCTGCCGCCGGTGCCGGGCGGCATATTCGATGCCCAAGGAACCTTGATCGCGCCGGACCCGGCGACATTGCCGCCGGACGAACTCGATTATCACAAGCTCTGGCTGCATCCGGCGCTGTTGTTCGCACAGACCTGCTGGGGGCCGATGGAACTCGGCCTGTCCCGCCATGTGCAAGTGGTCGGCCAGCCGAGCTACGACGCCTATGAAGGCGGGCAAGGCGAGCTCTATTCGAGCGCGCTGGTGATGCGGACGGGCGAGGGGCCGGAGGCGCGATCGCCCGCGGATGGCAAGGCCTTCCTCCCACTGGATCTGATCCGCGGCAAGCGCTTCACCTTCAATGGCCTCGATTCGATGTCGGGCATTATCGGGCTGACGCGTGATCTGCAGGCGGCTGGCGAAAGCCTCGATATCTTTTCGGCGCGCAGCGCAAGCGGCGGCCATCGCGCCTCGATCGTTGCCGTTGCCGAGGGCAAAGCGGATATCGCCGCGATCGACTGCGAAAGCTGGGCGCTGGCGCAGCGTTTCGAACCGGCAGCGCGGAAAGTGGCGATTGTCGGTTGGACGGCACGGCGCAAGGGCCTGCCATTCATCACCGCCAGAACAACGCCGGAAGAGACGGTCCGAGCAATGCGCGAAGCTCTTGCCGGATTAGCCGAGCAGCCTCGTATCCAACGGGTAGGTTGAAAGCTGCTTATTGCCGGTTTCGGTGATCAGGATCTGCTCCTCGATCTTGACGCCTTCGCGCCCACCCAGCCTGCCAATATAGCTTTCCACGCACAGCACCATGCCTGGTTCGAGCACGCCATCCGGCGTGTCTGGTGTCCAGTCGCTGGCATGCGGCAGTGTCGGGTATTCGTCGGCCAGGCCAACGCCGTGATAGAGCACGCCGTAGCGGGTCGGGAAACAGTCCCCAGGTGGCACCGCTGAGCGTTCGACAAGGTCGCGAAACGAGATGCCGGGTTGCATCAATTCAGTGTTGTGTGTGATCTGGTCGGCGGCGATGCGGAACAGGTCGCGCTGTTCGTTCGACGGTTTTGCGTCGCCGCACAGCCAGGTGCGCGACAGGTCGGCGCAGAAGCCGTAGGGGCCGATCAAGTCGGTGTCGAAGGCGACGAGGTCGCCAGCCTCGATCTTGCGCGACGAGCACTCCTGGAACCACGGATTGGTGCGCGGGCCTGATGCCAGCAGCCGTGTCTCGATCCATTCGCCGCCGCGCGCAATGTTGCCACGATGCAGTTCCGCCCACAATTCGTTCTCGGAAATGCCTGATATCAGCGCCTGTTCCATCTCGCCCATCGCCGCCTCGCAGGCGACGATGGCGCGGCGCATGGCAAGGATTTCGTCTGATGATTTGATCAGCCGCGCATTCTCCATCACCGCTTCACCATTGCCGATGGAGACACCAAGCCGCGCCAGTTCCTCGACGCCTTCGGGATTGAGGTGGTCGACCGCGATGTGGCTGTTGCCGCCGCCATGGTCTCTCACCAGATCGGCGATGCCGGCGGCCCAGCGGCGGACCTTTTGCTCCGTCAGCTCGCCGCCATAGAGATACATCCACGAGACGGCCGGGCGCACCTCGTCGACGACGCCGGAATGGTCGGACAGATGCTCGCAGGAAAAATAGTCGAACAGCACCACCGGCCCTTCGGTGGCGACGAAACAATGCCGCGTCGGATTGTGCGCAACCCACAGCTGCATGTTGGTGCTGTCGGTGGCGTAGCGGATGTTGACAGGGTCATAGAGCAGGGCGCCGGCATAGTTGCGGCGCTTCAGTTCGGCGCGGATGCGCTCCAGCCGGTATTTTCGCATCGCCGGCAGGTTTGGCGCGGCAATGCCTGCCGCCGCCCATTCCGCCTCAGCTTGCGCGCCATAGCCCAGCACATGCTGGTTGAGCGAAGCCGCCTTCTGGCGAGAGCCTTCGCGCAGGGCCTCGATCGAGCCTGGCTCGAACGGCATGATCTTGCGGTGGCGGCCGAAACCGCCTTTTGGCGCCGCGCTGTCCATGACTGAGCCTCAGGTCCGCATCTTCTCGCCGCTCGGGTCGAAAGGCGCCTCGACATTGATGCGGGCCGGCCGCCGGTGTCCGAGGATCTCGATCTCGAACAGGCCCGCACTTTCGTCTTCGGCAAGGGCTGCCGGCACATAGCCCTGCGCCATCGACTTCTGGACATAGTGGGCGTAGCCGCCCGACGTGACCCAGCCGACCACGCGCCAGTCGCCGTCGACAATGCCGCGCACGGCGGAAGCGCCTTCCGCCGCCTTGGAGCCACGCACTTCCTTGCCCTTGTCGTCGAAACGCGGCGCGCCGTAGCCATGCGGCTTTTCCACCGTGCCGAAATCCTTGCTGACCTTGGCCCAGATCGGCTCGTCGCCCATCACGTCGGCGTCGGCAGCGTCGACGATGAAGGAGACACGGCGCAGTTTTGGTCCTTCCGCCTGTTCCTTGGCGGCGGCTTCGCGTCCAATGAAGTCGTTCTTCTCGAGCTTGATGAAGCGATCCATCGAGCCTTCGAAAGGGCCGTAGATCGGACGTAGCTCGCGGAACCAGGTCGGGAAGTTCTTCTCGAGACGCATGGAGAGCAAAGCGCGCATGCCGAAATCGACCAGGCCGAATTCCTCGCCGGCATCCTTGATCGCCTTGTACACCAGGCGCTGGTAGGCGGGGGCCATCCATATCTCGTAGCCGAGATCGCCGGTATAGGTGATGCGGTTGACCATGCAGGGTGCGCCGCCGACCGCCATCTCACGGAAATCCATGAAGCGGAAGGCCTTTGTCGAGATGTCGACATCGACCAGCTTCTGCAGCAGGTCGCGTGATTTCGGTCCGGCGATCGAGAGGCCGACCAGCGTCTGGTCGAAGCGATGGATGCGCACCGAACCGTCCTTCGGCAGGTGCTTTTCAAACCAGCGCATGTGGTATTTCTGCGCCGCCGACGAGCCCCAGATCATGAAGCGGTCTTCGCCGGCCTTGGCGATGGTGAAGTCGCCGATCAGCTTGCCGAATTCGTTGATCATCGGGGTGAGCACGATGCGGCCGGTCTTCGGCATGCGGTTGGTCATCAGCCGGTTGAGGAATTCTTCCGCGCCGGGTCCCGACACTTCGTATTTGGCGAAGTTGGCGATCTCGGTGACGCCGACGCGCTCGCGCGTGGCGCGCACTTCCTCGCCGATCGGGCCAAAGTCGTTGGAGCGGTGGAAGGAGACGATATCCTTGGGTTCCTTGCCCTTCGGTGCGAACCACAGCGGCGTCTCAAGTCCCCAACTGTCGCCCATGACCGCATTGTTGGCGAGCATTGTGTCGTAGAGCGGCGTCGTCTGTGCCGGGCGTGCGGCCGGCAGTTCCTCATTGGGGAAGCGGATCGAGAAGCGGCGCGAATAGTTTTCGCGCACCTTGGCGTTGGTGTAGCGCAGGCCGGCCCATTCGCCGAAGCGGGCGACATCCATGCCCCAGACGTCGAAGCCCGGATCGCCATGCACCATCCAGTTCGACAGAGCGAGGCCGACGCCGCCGCCCTGACTGAAGCCCGCCATGACGGCGCAGGCGCACCAGAAATTGGTCAGGCCCTGCACCGGGCCGACCAGCGGATTGCCGTCGAGCGCGAAGGTGAACGGGCCGTTGATGATCTGCTTGATGCCGGCCTTCTCGATGCCGGGGAAATGCTTGAAGCCGATCTCCAGCGACGGCGCGATACGGTCGAGATCTGGCGGCAGCAATTCATGGCCGAAATCCCACGGCGTGTTGACCGGCGACCACGGCTTGCAGGCCTTTTCATAGGTGCCGAGCAGGATGCCGTTGCGCTCCTGGCGGGTGTAGATTTCGCCCTTGAAGTCGAGCACGCCGATCATCTCGCGGCCGGTCGACTTGTTGAACTCCTCGACCTCCGGCATCGGCTCGGTAAGCAGGTACATGTGCTCCATGGCCAGCACCGGCAGCTCGACGCCAACCATGCGACCGATCTCGCGCGCCCACAGGCCGCCACAATTGACGACATGCTCGGCGTGGACCGTGCCCTGTTCGGTGACGACGTTCCAGGTGCCGTCCGGCTGCTGCGTCAGGTCGACGACGCGGTTGCGCAGCACGATCTCGGCGCCGAGTTTCTTGGCCGCCTTCGAGTACGCGATCGTGGTGCCCGAGGGATCGAGATGGCCCTCGACCGGATCCCACATGGCGCCGACGAAGTTCTTCTCGTCCATCAGCGGGAACATCGCCTTGGCTTCGGACGGTGTAATCAGTTCGGTGTCCATGCCGAGATAGCGGCCCTTGGCGTGGGCAAGCCGCAGGAAGTCCATGCGCTCCGGCGTATCGGCCATCATCACGCCGCCGGTCAGATGCAGCGAGCAGGACTGGCCGGAGATTTCCTCGATCTCCTTGTAGAGCTGCACGGTGTAGGCCTGCAGCTTGGCGACGTTGGGGTCGCCGTTCAGCGTATGGAAGCCGCCAGCTGCGTGCCAGGACGAGCCGGAGGTCAGTTCCGAGCGCTCGATCAGCATGATGTCGGTCCAGCCGGCCTTGGCCAGATGGTAGAGCACCGAGCAGCCGACGACGCCGCCGCCGATGACAACCGCTTTTACATGGGATTTCATGAAGATAGGTCCGTTTTTGCGTAAATTGAATCAGAGGTTTTGGTCGCTGTCGTGACGACGTACGTCAAGCACGATCAAAAATCGGTCGGCGCGCCGCCTTCGGCCGTGCGCTTCTGGACGAAGTCGTTGAGCTCCTCGCGGATCGCCGGGTCCATGTAAGGTTCTTCGTAGGACGCCAGCCGTTCCTTCCAGACCTTGTTGGCCTTTTCCAGCGCTGTCGGCGAGCCGGCTTCCGCCCAGGTCTCGAAGTTGCGCCAGTCGGAAAGGATCGGCGAGTAGAAGGCGGTCTTGTAGCGGTCCTGCGTGTGCTGGGTGCCGAAGAAGTGGCCACCGGGGCCGACCGACTGGATGGCGTCGAAACCGAGCGCCTCTTCGGACAGGTCGAGCGGGGTGAGGAATTCGGCCACCATCTGCAACAGGTCGATGTCCAGAATGGTTTTTTCGTAGGAGCAGCGCAGGCCACCCTCGAGCCAGCCGGCGGCGTGCATCATCAGATTGCCGCCGCCCTGGATGGCGCCCCATAGCGAGAACACGCTCTCATAGGCCGCCTGTGCGTCGACCGTGTTGGCGGCGCAGGTGTTGGAGGTGCGGTAGGGGATGTTGTAGCGGCGGGCAAGCTGGCCGCCGACGAGCTGCGCCTTCATATATTCAGGCGTGCCGAAGGCCGGTGAACCGGACTTCATGTCGACATTGGAGGTGAAGCCGCCATAGCCGACCGGCGCGCCCTTGCGCACCATCTGGGCAAAGGCGATGCCGGACAGCGCCTCGGCATTCTGCTGCACCAGCGCGCCGGCGATGGTGACCGGCGCCATGGCGCCTGACAGGGTGAAGGGCGTGACGACGACGACCTGGCCCTTGCTCGACATCTGGATGATGCCTTCCATCATCGGTACGTCGAGCTTGAGCGGCGAATTGGTGTTGATGATGGTGAAGACGGACGGCTCCTCGAGCAGTTGCTCGTGGCTGATGCCGCGCGCGATCCTTGCGATCTCGATACCGTCGACATTGCGCTCCTTGCCGAGCGAATAGATGTGGAACACCTTGTCGGTCAGCGTGGCGAGGTCGCGGATGCATTCGAGGTGGCGGACCGAGGGATGGATATCGGTCGGCTCGACCGGATAGCCGCCGGTGCAGTTCAGGATGTTGTGCATCTGCGCAAGACGCAGGAAATTGCGGTAGTCCTGCTGGTTGCCAGGCCGGCGGCCACGATCGATGTCGGAGCAATTGGGCGCCGACGCCATCATCGAGATGATCAGATTGTCGCCGCCGAAGCGCACATTGTGCGCGGGATTGCGGGCATGGATGGTGAATTCGGACGGGCAGTTCGACACCAGATCGAGGATCATGTCGCTGTCGAAGCGGACACGCTCACTGCCTTCGCTGACATCGGCGCCATGCGCCTTCATGATGCGGCGGGCCTCGTCATGCAGGACATCGACACCGATTTCCCTGAGCACGCGTAAGGAGGCGAGGTGGATCGATTCCAGCTCGTCTTCGGAAACCAATTTGGTGGGCGTGAGCGGGTTTCTCAGCTGGCGGAAAGCCGGCTGCTCGAACGCGGCGGAACCGCCGGCGCGCTTTCCGGCGCGGCCGCCACGGCGGGCACGGTCGGGTGCCTGTGCCGATTCTAAGGGTTGTAGGGCGGCGGTCATGATGGTCCTCGTAGGATGCGATAGTGGGCGGCATAATGGACCGGCGGCCCCCCGGCCATTGCGGAGGTGGCGACCACTAGGGCGAGGGAAGCGACATGCCGGAACGGCAGCTGCGTGGCCATGACATCGCCTGACCACCGTGCGGTTGGCGCAAGCGGATTTCCCTTGCCGGCCCTTTCTTTCCCCGGATTGAACCAGTAGCAGTGACCTTGCCGGCCGGGAGGTCTGCCGGCACCTCACATGGAATGACGGAATGGTGGCAACCGGCTCTAGCGAAGGCGAAGCGGGAACGCAGTGGGCAGCGCTCGCTGGCGTCACTGCCGCACTTGCCATGTTCGGCGCCGCGCAAGGGCTGAGCTCGCCGCTGTTCACGCTTCTGATGCAGAAGCAAGGCATGTCGCCCGGGCTGATCGGCCTGTCGGCGGCGATGATGCCTCTCGGGCTCATCCTGTCGGCATCGTTCGTGCCGGCGGCGGTGCGGATGGTCGGTGCGCGCAACCTGGCGGTCGGCTGCTCGCTGATCGGAGCTCTGTGCTTCCTGGCGATCGGCTATCTGCAGAACTGGGTGGCCTGGTACCTCATCCGCTTCATCATCGGCGTCGTCATCAACCCGCTCTATATCCTTGGCGAGGTCTGGGCACTGTCGCTGGCGCCGCCGTCGCGGCGCGGCCGGGTGATGGGGGTGTTCAACACGCTGATGGGTGCCGGCTATGCGGCGGGGCCCTTCACCTTGACCCTGGTCGGCACATCGGGCTGGGCACCCTTCAGCGTCGGTGTCGGCGGCTTCATGCTTTGCGCGGTCATTTTGCGCCTTGTCTCGTCAAAACTCACCGGCTTCGAGGATGACGGTCAGCCTGCCGGCAGCTTTATCGGCTTTGCCCGGCTGGCGCCGGCGCTGCTGCTGGCCGTGCTGGTGTCGGCCGCCGTCCAGCAAAGCACCTATGCGCTGGTCCCGGTCTTCGGTGCCGGCTATGGCCTACCGGAAGCGATCCTCGCCGCGCTGGTGATGGCGCTGTCGCTCGGCAACATCCTGCTGCAGATCCCGCTCGGCCTGCTCGCGGAGCGGTTCGGCGGCCGCCCGATGATCGTGGCCTGCGCGGTGGCGACGGCAATCTGCGCGGCGCTGCTGCCGCTGCTGATCACGACGCCGCTGATCTGGGGCGTGCTGCTGGTGATGGGCGCGGTCGGCTACGGCGTCTATACGATGGCGCTGGTCGAACTCGGCAGTCGGTTCAAGGGCACGCTGCTTGTCACCGGCAATGCGGCCTTCGCCTTGCTGTGGGGCGTTGGCGGCATTGTCGGCCCGCCGGGTGCCGGCCTGTTGATGCAAGGCATCGGTCCGCTGGGGCTGCCCGTGGTGATCACCGGTCTCGACGCGGTTCTGGTTGCCTTCGCTTTGTACCGCTCCTGGCAACGTCGAGCCTCCTGACATGCATCTGGCTGGAGCAAGCGCTTTCCACCGGCGGGGCTTACCGCTGTTTGGCCGAACCGCTAATCCTGCCGCACACCAACGGTAGGACCATGGCCGCAGCGGAAACTGGCGAAGGGATGCAATGGGCAGCGATCACCGGTGTGATCGCGACCGTCTCGGTGTTTGCCATCGCCCAGGGGCTGTCCTATCCGCTGTTGAGCTTCATCCTGCAGCGCCAGGGCGTCTCGCCGGCAATGATCGGCCTGTCGGCGGCCATGACGCCGATCGGCTTCATCGTCTCGTCGCCACTGATCCCGGGGCTGGCGCGGCGGTTCGGGGCAGGGCGCACGGCGCTGACTTGTGCCGCGCTCTCGGCTGTCGTGCTGGCGCTCATCGGCTGGACGCAGAATGTCTATCTCTGGTTTCCGCTGCGCTTCCTGATCGGCGTGGTGACCAATCCGCTCTATGTCTTGAGCGAAATCTGGGTGATCGCACTGGCGCCGCCGGCCCGGCGCGGCCGCATCATGGGCGTCTATTCGACGATCATCTCGGCCGGATTTGCGACCGGGCCGCTTTGCCTGCTTGCCGTCGGCACGCAGGGGTGGCCGCCCTTCCTCGTCGGTATCTGCGCCTTCGTGCTGTGCGGCATCTGCCTGGCGTCGGTGCTGCCGCGCCTGCCGAAGGTCGACGAGGCCGGTCATCAGGTTTCCGTCCTGGGCTTCGTGCCGATGGCGTGGCTGCTCTTGTTCGCCGTCATCGTGGCCGCGGGTTTCGAGCAAGGCGCGCTGGCTTTGCTGCCGGTCTATGGCACCCATCACGGCATTGCGGAAATCCGCATGTCGGCGCTGCTGTCGATGATGATCGCCGGCAACATCGCCATGCAGGTGCCGCTCGGCCTGCTGGCGGAGAGGCTGACCGCGCGCTTGGTGC
The DNA here is from genome assembly GCF_024746835.1 of Mesorhizobium sp. AR02. Classification (NCBI taxonomy): domain Bacteria; kingdom Pseudomonadati; phylum Pseudomonadota; class Alphaproteobacteria; order Hyphomicrobiales; family Phyllobacteriaceae; genus Mesorhizobium; species Mesorhizobium sp. AR02. Next base: position 6,029,346 of record NZ_CP080531.1, read on the forward strand.
GGCTTGCCTGTGTTTCCTTGACGGCACTTGGATGTGTCCTGCTGCCGCTTCTCATCGAAACGCCGCTGATCTGGCCGATGATTTTCGTCTGGGGCGCGGTTTCCTACGGCATCTACACGATGTCGATCATCGAACTCGGCGAGCGCTTCACCGGCTCGACACTGGTCGCCGGCAATGCCGCCTTCTCGCTGATGTGGGGCGTCGGTGGCATTGCCGTGCCGCCGCTGGCCGGCACCGCCATGGATATACTGGGCGCAAGAGGCCTGCCGATCACGCTTGGCCTGATGTGCCTGGCGCTGGCGGTGGCGAGCGTCGCCGGTCGCGGGAAGGCCTGAATCCTCTGTCGAGATGCCGCAACTCTTGAATATCGGACGCGGCATGTCGATGTTGCGTGCCGAAGCATGCCTATTGGAGATTCCATGACCAAGCCCATCGCCAAGCCGGAAGCCAGCACCGCGGATCCCTTCCTCTGGCTGGAGGACAGGACCAGCAAACAGTCGCTCGACTGGGTGCATGGCCAGAACGAGATCACGACAGGCGAATTGCAGGGCGATCCGTCCTATCAGGCGTCGTTCCAGACGGCGCTCGATTTGATGACGGCCGAGGACAACATCGCCGTCGGCGCGGCAATCGCCGGCCATGTCTATAATTTCTGGCAGGACAAGACCAATGCGCTCGGCCTGTGGCGCCGCACGACCGTCGCTTCCTACAAGACCGAGAAGCCGGTCTGGGAAACGATCATCGACTTCGACCAGCTTGCGGCGAAGGAGGGGGTAAAATGGGTGTTCAGCGGCGCCAGCCGGCTCTACCCGGACTTCAGCCGCTGCCTGCTGTCGATGTCGCCGGACGGCGGCGACGCCAGCGAGATGCGCGAGTTCGACATCGAAACCAGATCGTTTATCGAGGGCGGGTTTCGCGCCCCGGCCTCCAAGTCGAGTTTCGGCTGGCTGGACAAGGACACGGTCATCGTCTCGGCGGCCTTCGAGGAAGCCGACAAGACCGAGTCCGGCTACCCACGTGTGATCAAGCTCTGGAAGCGCGGCACGACGCTGGAGGAGGCGAAGCCGATCTTCGAGGCGCAGAAAGAGGATCTCGCCGCCGGAGCCGGCGTCGAGTTCGACGGCGAGAAGCGTCACGTGTTTCTGGCGCGTGCGATCAATTTCTTCGCGTCGCACAGCTTCCTGCATCTCCCGTCTGGTGAAAACAGGCGCATTCCGCTGCCCGACGACGCCACCGATACATCGCTTTTCAAGGACCAGTTGGTGTTCGGCGTGCGCACGCCATGGACGGCGCCGGACGGCACGGTGTGCCAGCCGGACGGACTCTATTCACTCGATTTCGCGCACTGGATCGAAACCGGCAGTTTTGGCGCCATCGAAACCCTGTTGGCGCCGGCCTATCGGGTGTCGATCGCCGGCATTGCCCGCACGCAAGACCGGCTGTTCATCGGCCTGATGGACAATGTGCGCGGCAAGGTCGTCGTCTGCGAGCGTAGGGATGGCGCCTGGTCGATGAAACCGGTCGCGCTGCCTGAAAACGGCACTGTCGGCATCAGCCATGCCGAGCATTTCGGCTCAAGCGTGTCCTTCTCCTTCACGGATTTCCTGACGCCGAGCTCGATCATCTGGTCTGACGACAATGGCGAGACGCTCGCCACCGTGAAGTCGCAGCCGGCGCGTTTCGATGCCGCGCCACTGATCTCGGAGCAGTTCGAGGCGCGCTCGAAGGACGGCACGATGATCCCTTATTTCGTCGTCAGGCGGCGCGACCAGAAGGGACCGGTGCCGACGCTGCTCTATGGTTATGGCGGCTTCGAGGTACCATTGCTGCCCGGCTATGCCGGCGTGCGCGGCAGGCTGTGGCTGGAGAAGGGCAACGCCTATGTCCAGGCCTGCATCCGTGGCGGTGGCGAGTTCGGCCCGGCCTGGCATCAGGCGGCGCTGAAAGGCAATCGCCAGAACGGTTATGATGATTTCGCCGCGGTGGCCGAGGACGTCGTCAGGCGCGGCATCGCCACAGCAAGCTCGCTCGGTATCCAGGGCGGCTCGAATGGCGGCCTGCTGACCGGCGTTTCCCTGACGCAGCACCCGGAGCTGTTCGGCGCCGTCATCATCGAGGTGCCGCTGCTCGACATGCTGCGTTACACCGAATTGCCGCCCGGCGCCTCATGGATGGCCGAATATGGCGATCCGTCGAAGCCGGAAGACGCAAAGTGGCTGTCCGCCTATTCGCCGTACCAGCACGTCCGGGTCGATGCGGCCTACCCGCCGATCCTTCTGACGACTTCGACCGCCGATGACCGCGTCCATCCCGGCCATGCGCGCAAGATGGCGGCACGCCTGCAGGAGGCAGGCCATGCCAGGACGCTGTTCTTCGAGGAGACCGAAGGCGGGCATGGCGGGCGTGGCGACCGCCGGCCGCAGGCGGCGCAGACGGCGATGAAATATGTCTTCCTGCAGCGGGCACTCAGCGCCAAGGCATAGACGTATTCCGTCATGGGCCAAGCAAAGGGTGGTTCACCTCGGCCAGCCTTTGCTCTAAGGTGCCTTCCATGGCTCCTGCTATGACCTTTGTCTGCACGTTCGGGGTCGCGGTGACACCGTCACCGCGCACGCTGCGTGCGGAGCTTTTGCGGCTGTGCGCCCGCATCGGTTATTCGCCGCCTGCCATCCTCTGACGAATTCGCCCCGGCGCCAGCCGGACTGAATCCAGAGGAAAGATCCAGACATGACCTATCAGAATTATTCGCTGAAGCAGCTTCAGCAGATCGACGCCGCGCATCATCTGCATCCCTTCACCGACCACAAGGAATTGCGCGAGGCGGGTTCCCGCATCATCACCCACGCCAATGGCCCGTTCATCTACGATTCCGAAGGGGCCGAACTGCTCGACGGCATGGCCGGCCTGTGGTGCGTCAACATCGGCTATGGCCGCGACGAACTGGCCGAGGCCGCCTATGCCCAGATGAAGGAACTGCCTTACTACAATTCCTTCTTCAAATGCTCGACGCCGACGCCGGTGCTGCTGTCCAAGAAGCTGGCTGAAATCGCGCCACGCAACGTCAACCAGGTGTTTTATGGCTCCTCCGGTTCGGAGGCCAATGACACCGCATTGCGTCTTGTCCGCCACTACTGGGTGCTGGAGGGCAAGCCGGAGAAGAACCGCATCATCTCGCGCAAGATGGCCTATCACGGCTCGACCATCGCCGGCACTTCGCTCGGTGGCATGGATGCCATGCACAAGCAACTGAATGGGGCCGTGCCCAACATCGTCCATGTGATGATGCCCTATGCCTATGAACTGGCGCTGCCTGGCGAAAGCGATCATGATTTCGGCCTGCGCGCGGCCAAATCGGTCGAGGACGCCATCCTCGAAGCCGGCGCCGACAAGGTCGCGGCTTTCATCGGCGAGCCGGTGATGGGTGCGGGCGGCGTCAAGATCCCGCCGGCCAGCTACTGGCCGGAAGTGCAGCGCATCTGCCGCAAATACGATGTGCTGCTGATGCTCGACGAGGTCATCACCGGCTATGGCCGCACAGGCGAGTGGTTCGCCGCCCAGACATTTGGCATCGAACCCGACACCATCACCACGGCCAAGGCGCTGACCTCAGGCTACCAGCCGCTGTCGGCACTGCTGGTCGGCGACCGCATCACCTCGACGCTGGTCGAGAAGGGCGGCGAATTCAACCACGGCTACACCTATTCCGGGCACCCCGTGGCCTGCGCCGTGGCCTTGAAGAACCTGGAGATCATCGAGCAGGAAGGGCTGGTCGACCGCGTCAGGAACGACACCGGGCCTTATTTCGCCAAGGCCCTGCAGGAGCGCATTGCCGGGCATGACCTGGTCGGCGAGGTGCGCTCGATCGGTCTGATGGGCGCGATCGAGATCGTCAAGGACAAGGCGACCAAGGAACGGTTCCTGCCGTCGGGAAGTGCCGCGGTGACGGTGCGCGATCATGCCATCGCCAACGGCATGATGCTGCGCGCCACCGGCGACACGATGATCCTGTCGCCACCGCTGATCTGGACCCGCGACACGATCGACATGGCCTGCGAGCGGATCGGCAAGGCGCTGGATCTGGCACAGGCAGATTTGCGCAAGCGCTAAGAGCGAACCTCGACCGGGCGTTCTTCAAGGGACGCCCGGCCTCGAGAAACATGCTGCCGCGATGGGGAACAAACTTCATCCTCCGCGCGTAGTGTGTGAGGCAGCGGCCGGCCTGGCTGCGACAAGGGGTTCATTTCCATGAGAAAAACCGGCAAGAGCCGACGCGCGCAAGAAGCAGCCAGCATCGGCGCGGATCTGATGCTGGCGCCGCTGGTGGCAATGATGCGCCTGCCGCTGATGGCAATGGACGCCGGCAGCAGCCAGCCCTGGGGCACCGAAATCGCGCGTGCTGTGAACGAGAAGACCGCGGCAATCGCCGAGGGCGCATTCGCGGCGCAGATGTCCTTCCTGCAGTCGACATTGCGGTTCTGGCCGGAAGTCCTTTCCGGTCGAACGCCGTCGCTGTTTAACGGCGTCGCGGCTGAACGGTCGATGAGCGCTGCGCTGAAGCCGGCCAGCCGCGCGGTGAAGGCGAATTTTCGCCGGCTTTCGTCAAAGGCGTGAATTGGGCGCTGCGGAACTTTGATTTTGCGCATTGTCGGGATCATGCGCTAGAACCGATCGGCAGGCGCACCGATGGGGGACATCATGGCCGGACAACCGCTCAACCAGCCGGCTGAAATTCCGGCCGAGCTCGATCGCTGGAACTGGGGCGCCTTCTTCCTCAACTGGATCTGGGGCATAGGCAACAGCACCTTCATCGCGCTGTTGATGTTCGTCCCGCTGGTCAACATTGTTATGCTCTTCGTGCTGGGCGCCAAGGGCAGCCGTTGGGCGTGGCAGAATGTTTCCTGGCGCGATGCCGAACATTTCCGCAGGGTCCAACGCAACTGGGCGATCGCCGGGTTCATTGTCTTCGTGGTCGGGCTTGTCGGCATTGCCGCCGTGGTCGGCATCGTCCCTCGTCTGCTGAAGAGCAGCGACGCCTACCGGCTAACCATGGAGACGGTGCGCGCCGATGACCGCGTCAAGACGGCCCTCGGTGACGATGTTGACGCCGGTTATTGGGTGCTTGGCAGCGTCCAGACCGGTTGGAACGGCTCGGGCGACGCCCAGCTCAGCATTCCCATCCATGGCAGCCACGGATGGGGTTGGGTGATGTCGCATGCCGTGCGCAGCGCAGGAAAATGGAACCTGCGCCTGCTTGTCGTCATGGCGGGAGGGGCACCAATCGTGCTGGTCGATGAGGACCATTTCGCCAGTCCAGATGCGGTAACCAAAATATAATCGGACGACGCAGCAATAGTTCCAGAAACGCAAAAACCGCGCTCCATCGGGAACGCGGCTTTGCCAGATACGCATGGCGTTTCGCTACGCAAACACTTGGCGAAACTTACGGGCTCCGGTACGCGAGACCTGATCCGGAGCGCCGGGCGGATGCGATATGTCCGCCTCGCAATCCGTTTTATAGGGACATCGTTACCGCAGAGTTATCGAGAGCTTAAGCAAATCTAAATTTGCGGCTTTTCGGCCGGACGGATCCGGAAAAGCCCATTAAATCCGTCGGTTACGCTGGGTTACCCCTGAGAAAATTAATTATGCCGGAGAAATCGGCGCCGCCATGCCCCTGGGCGTTGAACAGGGCGTAGAGCTGCGCCGCCTCGGCGCCGAGTGGGGTCACCGCGCCCGCGCCAAGTGCTGCTTCCTGGGACAATTTCAGGTCTTTCAGCATAAGTGCCGCGGCAAAACCCGGTCTGTAATCCCTGTTGGCGGGCGAAGTGGGCACCGGGCCGGGCACCGGGCAATAGGTGGTCAAAGACCAGCACTGGCCTGACGAGGTCGAGGCGACATCGAACAGCGCCTGATGCGACAGGCCGAGCTTTTCCGCCAGCACGAAGGCTTCGGCGACGCCGATCATCGAAATGCCGAGGATCATGTTGTTGCAGATCTTTGCCGCCTGGCCGGCACCGTCGCCGCCGCAATGGACGATGCGGCCGGCCATCGGCTTCAGGATCGGCTCGGCGACGGCGAAGGCATCGTCGGAGCCACCGGCCATGAAGGTCAGCGTTCCGGCCGCGGCACCGCCGGTGCCGCCGGAAACGGGTGCATCAATCGATAACAGGCCGTGCTTTGCGGCTGTCGCATGCGCCTTGCGCGCTGATTCAACGTCAATGGTCGAAGAATCAATGAACAGCGCGCCCTTTTTTGCCTTGGGCGCGATGTCCTCATAGACCGACAGCACGTGCTTGCCCGCCGGCAGCATGGTGATCACCACATCCGCGTCTTTCACGGCGGCTGGCGCGTTGGCCATGACGACGATGCCGTGCTCGCGCGCGACCGTCAAATTCTCTGGCATCAAGTCGAAGCCATGCACCGTATGGCCTGATTTGACGAGGTTGGCTGCCATCGGATTGCCCATGTTGCCAAGGCCGATGAAGGCGATCGTCGTCATTGTCTCACTCCCAAGTTCTTGCTGACTCTCGACTTCTTGCTGGCTTCAGCGGCCGATCAGGGCGCGGGCGATGATGACGCGCATGATCTCGTTGGTGCCTTCGAGGATCTGGTGGACGCGCAGGTCGCGCACCAGTTTCTCGATGCCGTAGTCATGCAGATAGCCGTAACCGCCCAGCAATTGCAGCGCGTCGTTGGCGACGTTGAAGCCGGTGTCGGTGACGAAGCGTTTGGCCATTGCTGACCATTTGCCGGCATCCGGCGCCTTGCGGTCGAGTTTGGAGGCTGCCGCATAGAGGAAGATACGCGCCGCCTGCAGCTCGGTCTCCATGTCGGCCAGCCTGAACTGCAGCGCCTGGAACTGATTGATCTTGGAGCCGAAGGCCTTGCGTTCGGCCGTGTAGGACAGCGCCTTGTCGAGCGCCGACTGGGCGCCACCCAGCGAACAGGCGGCAATGTTCAGCCGGCCGCCATCGAGGCCGGCCATGGCGATGCCGAAACCGGCGCCTTCACCCGACAAGAGGTTTTCCGCCGGCACCTTGCAGTCCTCGAAAATGACCTGCCGGGTCGACTGCATATGCCAGCCCATCTTGTGCTCGTTGGCGCCAAAGGAGAGGCCGGGCGCATCTTTCGGCACGACGACGGTGGAAATGCCTTTCGGTCCATCTGCGCCGGTGCGCACCATGACGGCATAGATGTCGCTGTCGCCGGCGCCAGAAATGAACTGCTTGGTGCCGTTGAGGATATAGTCACCGCCGCTCTTCACCGCGCGCGTCTTGAGCGCCGCGGCATCCGAGCCGGAGCCCGGCTCGGTCAGGCAAAAGCTCGCCAGCCATTCCATAGAAGTCAGCTTCGGCAGGAAGCGCTGGCGCTGCTCCTCATTGCCGAAGCGGTCGATCATCGAGGCCACCATATTGTGGATCGAGATGAAGGACGAAAAGCCCGGATCGGCATGCGACAGCGCCTCGAAGATCAGCACGGCGTCGAGGCGGCCGAGGGCGGAACCGCCGACGTCGTCCCTGACATAGATGCCGCCGAGGCCGAGCGGTCCGGTCTCGCGAATCACATCGGCGGGAAAGTGTTTCCGGCGATCCCAGTCGAGCGCATTCGGCGCGACGCGGTCGGCGGCGAAGGCCTGCGCCATCTTCTGGATGGCGCGCTGCTCCTCGTTGAGTTCGAACTGGCTGGTGCTCGCATCGACCGCGGCGTCCATGGCGTTCTCTCCCTATGTGCCAGCTAGCCCGCTGGCCTGTCGTTTTTGGCTTTGCGCGGGCATCAATCTAGACCAATGATGCCGCCGCGCAACCCGATCCCTGCGGAGCAGTTGTGCGTCAATGCATGTCCGGAGCGAGATGTGACGACAAAATTCGATGAACTGTTGGGACGGCTCCACGCCTATCTCGCTTCTATAGACAATGCCCTGGTACGCGACGCCGTGGCGCGGATCGGTTGGGACATGCCGGCCCGTGCGCTGGAGCCGCGTCCGCTCGGCTGCCTGCGTCATCTCGATCGTGCAGTAGACTTGGCGCCGACGGCTGCGAAACCGTTGGTGCAAGTGCTGGCGGAGCAGCGCAACGAATTGCACTGGGGGCAGACCTACACCGAGGCGGATTTCGGCAAAACCTTCATCGACAATTACGGCTGGCTGGAAGTGTTCGGAACGCGCGGCCATTTCGCCGATGACGCGGTGGCGGCCGGGCTGCTGATCCTTGGACCTGATATCGTTTATCCTGATCACCACCATGTCGCCGAGGAGATCTACATTCCTTTGACCGGCGGCACCGAATGGCGCATGGGCGAGGGCGGTTTTCGCAAGCGGGAGGCCGGCGAGGTCGTGCACCACGCCTCGAATGTCAACCACGCCATGCGAACGGCTAGGGAACCATTGCTGGCGCTCTACATCTGGCGCGGCGGGCCGCTGGCGCAGAAATCCACGATCACCGGAACCGCGACGCAGGGCCGGAACTGATGGCCAAGGCGATCATGCTGCAAGGCACGGGGTCGGATGTCGGCAAGACGGTGCTGGTCGCCGGCTTGTGCCGCGCCGCGAAAAAGCGCGGCCTGAAGGTGCGGCCGTTCAAACCGCAGAACATGTCGAACAATGCCGCGGTCGCCGACATTCCCGGCGACAACAACCATGGCGGCGGCGAGATCGGCCGCGCGCAATGGCTGCAGGCGATCGCTTGCGGCGTGGCGCCATCGGTCCACATGAACCCGGTGCTGCTCAAGCCGCAGACCGATGTCGGCGCGCAGGTCATCGTCCAGGGCAAGGTGTTCGGCGAGGCGCGGGCGCGCGACTACCAGGCACTGAAGGGCCGGCTGATGGACGCCGTGCTGGACTCCTGGGCGAAGGTGGGCGAGGGCGCCGATCTGGTCATCGTCGAGGGGGCCGGCTCGCCGGCGGAAATCAACCTCAGAAACCGCGACATCGCCAATATGGGTTTTGCCACGCGCGCCAATGTGCCGGTGGTGCTGGTCGGCGATATCGATCGCGGCGGCGTCATCGCCTCGGTCGCCGGCACGCATCTGATCCTGCCGGAAGAAGACCGGCGCATGATCGTCGGCTATCTCATCAACAAGTTTCGCGGCGATGTTTCGCTGTTCGATGACGGTTTGAAGGCGATCGAGAAATTCACCGGCTGGCGCTGTTTTGGCGTCGTGCCGTGGCTGAAGGCGGCGGCGCGGCTGCCCTCGGAGGATTCGGTGGTGCTGGAGCGGCTGGCGTCCGGTGAGGCGCGTGCGCTGAAGGTGGTGGTGCCGATGCTTGGCCGCATCGCCAATTTCGATGATCTCGATCCGCTCAAGGCCGAACCGCAGGTCGAAGTGGTGTTCGTGCCACCCGGCAAGCCGCTGCCGGCCGATGCCGGGCTGGTGGTCATTCCAGGCTCGAAGTCGACGATCGGCGATCTCATAAAGTTCCGCGAGAATGGCTGGGACCGGGATCTTGCCGCGCACCGCAAGCGCGGCGGCCATGTCGTCGGCATTTGTGGCGGCTATCAGATGCTTGGACGCACGGTGCGCGATCCCGACGGCATCGAAGGCAGCGTCACCGAAGCCGAAGGGCTTGGCCTGCTCGATATCGAAACGGTGATGGAGCCGGAGAAGATGGTGCGCAATGTGAGCGCCCGCTCGGTCCAATTCGACCTGCCGCTCGAAGGCTACGAAATCCATCTCGGCCGCACCACCGGCCCGGACACGATACGGCCGTCGGCGATCATCAATGGTGTCGCGGACGGCGCGATCTCGGCCGATGGCAAGGTGTCGGGCACCTATATGCATGGCCTGTTCGGCGCCGACGGCTTTCGCGGGAAATTTTTGGAAAGCCTTGGCATCAAGGGTGGCGGCATCAACTATCGCGCCGACGTCGAACAGGCGCTGGACGACGTCGCGGCCGAGCTGGAGAGCCACCTCGACTGCGACGCGATTTTTGGGCTGGCGCGGTGATTTTACGGCGCTAGTGATTAGCAGGGAGCACCCATCGCTTCGTCATCCTATGGCGAAGCAAGGAGCGAAGCGACGCGGCGCAGACCATAGGATCCATGCCGCGACTTCGAAGCGTTGCTTCGGTGCAGAATTCTGCACCGCTGCACCCCACGACTGAGGTAGCGGCATGGATCCCAGGGTCTCCGCGACGCCGCTACGCGGCTGCTCCGCCCTAGGATGACGAAGTTGGGAGGCTTCGGCCAATCATCGATGAAGGTTCGCCGAAACGAATGATGTTCAGCCCTTGTCTCCCGCCTTCGGCCAGTAAGTGCCGAACGACCAGACGCTGCCTTCCGGATCGCGGCAGATGAATTCGCGGCTGCCATAGTCGCGGTTCGTCAATTCCTGGATGATGGTAGCGCCGGCTTTCCTGGCCTTGGCATAGGCGGCATCGGCATCGTCGACGGCGATATAGATCGACTTGCCGCCGCCTGTGCCGGGTTCGCCGACCATCTTGCCGTAGTCGTCATCGCGCGTGCTGCCCAGCATGATCATCGAGGCGCCGAAGACCAGTTCGGCATGGTGCACGACATCGCCTTCGCCGTAGCGGGCGCGGACGCTGAAGCCGAAGGCTTCGCAGAGCCAGTCGATCATTTTCGCCGCGTTTTTATAGCGCAGGGCAGGGTAGAGGCGGGGGGCTTCGTTGCTGGTGGTCATGTTGATCTCCTTCAGTGGGGTTGGTCGATGCCCCAATCTGGGCGAAGGCCGTTCCAGCGTCTTGAAGAAATGTTACCTGCTGAGAAGTGCCGTTGGCGTCTCGCCGGCAAAGTCGCGGAACTCCCGCACCAGATGCGCCTGGTCGGCATAGCCGCAATCGGCGGCGATATCGGCCCAGTCGGCCGTCGGCTGCCGCGACAGGCCGAGCGCCCGGTTGAAGCGGACGATGCGCGACAGTGTTTTCGGGCCGATGCCGGTCGCGTCGGTGAATTTTTCGGCGAGGTGTTTGCGGCTCCAGCCCAGTCTTTCAGCGATCGATGCAATCCGGGTCCGGCCACCTGATGTGATGATGCGGTCATAGGCCCAGGCGATTTCGAGCGGCGTTTCGGCGGTGCTCGCAAGCCGGGTGGTAACGAAGGCTTCGGCCAGATCGAAACGCGTCGTCCAGTCCGGCGCGTTGCCAAGCTGTTCGCGCAGTGCCATGCCCTCGGCGCCCAGCACGTCATCGAGGACGACCATGCTGTCGGTCAGTTCGCTCATCGGCAGGCGGAAGAAACGGCGTGCCCCAAGCGGGGTGAAGTTGATCTGCACACAGCAGGCAGCGCCGAAGGATTCGATCATCACCGGCCCTGCAAAAAGGCCGGCGGCGAAACTGGCGAAGCGGTCATTGTCGCCGGGCGCCTTGCCGAGGCCGATGGCGAAGGGCTCGGCGAAGCTGATCACCAGCGGCACCGTCAGCGAGGCGTATTCGACATTGCGGAAATGGCCGACCGCGATTTCACGATAGCCGCAAATGTCGGTGATGATGCCATCAAGCGCAGGATCGGGAAGGCGCCGGCGCATCTCGAAGCGCCCTGCGATGGAGCGATCCTGTTCCTTCCGGCGCTGCGTCTCGATCGGCATTGGCCATCCTTCCGCCGAGATAAATCTATCAGCCGTCGGCCGGAATCAAAAGCGCCCGGCTTTTTTGGCCGGGCGCTCTCTGTCCCCACTTCAAGGGAAACTTGTCAGGCGCCGCGCATCAGGCAGCCGGCGGCGAGCACGATGTAGGCAATGAGAACGATCCACACCGATGCGAGCGGGATAAATGCGAGAACGCCAAGCGCGGCGAGAATGCCGATAATGGCGATGACAAGGGAAATGATGAAAACAATCTGGGTAGGCGCACTGAGATTCATGCGTGGCTCCTCCAACATGATTCGAACAGCGTCATTGTAACAGGCGCGTGATCACACACCAATCATGACACGCAGCGGGTTGGCCGGATCGGCCAGCAGTTTCACCGCCAGCGCCACGCAGACGATCACCAGCAGCGGCTTGATCAGTTTGGCGCCGATGCGCATGGCCAGGCTGGCGCCGACGCGGGCGCCGAGGAACTGGGCAACGCCCATCATCAGGCCGATCTTCCAGGAGATGACGCCGACAGCGGCAAAGACGATGAAGCCGCCGATGTTGGAGGCGAAGTTGAGCAATTTGGTGTGCGCCGTCGCCTTGAGCACGCCGTGGCCGGCAAGGGCGACGAAGGCCAGCATATAGAAGGAGCCGGCGCCGGGGCCGAACAGGCCATCATAGAAGCCGATGGCCGGCACCAGGGTCAGCCCGAACAGGAATGGCGACAGGCGCTCGGCTCGATCGACATCGTTCATGTTGGGCTTGAGCGCGAAATAGAGTGCAATGGCGATCAGCACCAAGGGCAGCAGGGCGCGCAGGAGATCGCCGGGCACGATCGTGGCCAGCAGCGCACCGATGGCACTCCCCACAAGTGCCAGCAGCGCCGAGGGCAATTGCCGGCGGAGATCGACATGGCCCTTGGAGGCATAATGGATGGTCGCCGATCCGGAGCCGAACATGCCTTGCAGCTTGTTGGTTCCAAGCGCCGCGACCGGCGAGAAACCGGCAAGCAGCAGTGCGGGGATGGTGATCAGCCCGCCGCCGCCGGCGATCGAATCGACAAAGCCCGCGGCAAAGGCGGCGAAGGCGAGCATGGTGATTGTCTGGGTGGTGAGGGCGATCATCTGATGTGCGGAGACGTCCGGTCGGCGGGATAACGGCGTTCGACCACGACCGCCCTGTTTGCGCAAGGCCGATTCCGCGCTACCTCTATCCAAGCGCATCGCGCTTGGATTTTCATTTGTGCGCAGTTAACCCGGAAAGAGACCCTGATGGCATTCGCATTGCTGGACCAGATACGCTCGATCTTCGACGGCGACCCGGGCGTGCGCAAGGTTGCGGACGATCCAGTCCTGTCGGCGGAACTTCTGATGCTGTTCCGCATGATCCTGGCCGACGGGACGGTCAGCGAGAGCGAGATGGTTGCCTTCCGGCGCATCTGCAAGGACGCCTTCGGCATTCCGGAAACCAGCATCGACGCGGTCATCGAATATCTCAACGAGTTCGGCTACGAGACCAATGGCTCGCAGGCGATTGCGCTGTTTCGCGATCTCGACGTCGAACGCCGCAAGCAATTGGCCCAGCATATGGCGGAGATCGCCAAGGCGGATTCGCAATTGGCCGAGAGCGAGGTGCGCCTCTTGCGCCGCACGCTCGACCTGCTCGATATCAGTCCCGTCGATGTGGTGAAGCCGGAAAGCTGAGGCCTTGCGTGGATAGCGAATCGCCGAAGCTTGGGGGTATCTGAGTGAGCTTTGCCGACAGCTACCTAGGACAATTGCGGGCGTTGATCGGGGATCGCCTGGTGCTCATGCCTGGCGCGCGCATCGTCATCGAGCGTGCCGACGGTTGCATCCTGTTGCAGAAGCGGACCGATTTTGGTTTGTGGGGCCTGCCCGGCGGCAATGCCGAGGAAGGCGAGGGGCTGGAAGCGGTGGTGATCAGGGAGGTCATCGAGGAGACCGGACTGGTCGTCAGCGACGTCGAGCCGTTCGGGTTCGGCTGCGACCCGGAATATGAAACCTTCCAATTTCCGAATGGTGACCGCACCCAGTTTTTCGCGCTGATGTTCTACGCGCGCTCGTTTGAAGGCGAGCCGGCCGTCACCGACGACGAGAGCAGCGCCGTCGGCTGGTTCGCTGTCGACGGCTTGCCCGAAATGCTGCCCAACATGGCGCGCAGCATCGAGGCCTATCTCCGGTTCAAGGCTACCGGAAAATTCCAGATGATTTGACCTGCATTCTTCGACAGGATTGCTGGTGACGTCCAGGTGCTCCACGAACGTTCACGGCGGCGTTCACCCCTGTGTCACCCGCCCATCTTCGTCAGTTCGTCCTTCGCCTGCGCACTCCAGCGTGCGGCACGCTTCAAAAACGCGACCGCCTTGGCCTTGTCCGCTTCGTAGCCTCCTCGACCCTCCGCCATGTCATGGGCGAGGGCGACAACGGCGTCTTCGTTGCCTTGATCAGCCGCCAGCTTGTAAAGGCGTGCCGCCTCACGCGAATCTTGTGGCAACCCGCCTTTGCCGTCCTCGTAGAACCCGCCGAGGTCGTACAGCGCGTATTTGTTGCCAGCATCGCTGGCCTGCCTGAAGAGCCGGGCAGCCTGCTTGTCGTCCTTCGGCAGGCCGTAGCTGCCCCGCTCATAGGCCTTTGCCGCGAAGTCCCACGTCTGGGGATCGTCGCCGGCCGAGGCTTTCTGGATCAGTCGCAGCGCCTCTTCCGGGTTCGTCGACAGGCCGCCTTTGCCCCTGAAATACATCCTTGCGAGATCAAACGCTGCCTGGGCGCTGCCGAGCGCCGCCGCCTGGTGCCAGAGCTGGACGACGTCTGCTTGCCTGTCTTCAGCCAGGCTCAACGGCAGGCCGAGCGCATGGAGTGCGTCCGCGTCGCCGGCGTCGGCTGCCTCCTTGATGAATTGGATCTGCGCTTCGCGGGGGTCGGTGGCGAAGGTCGTATCCGCGAACAGGTCGCGGCGCTGCGACTTGGCTTCCGTGGCGTCCGACGCCATCGCCTTTTCCAGAAGGAGGATGGCCTGCTTGCTGTCCTGTTGGAAACCATCGCTGCCGTGCCAATAGAAGGCGGCCAACGCGACCTGCGCCGCGGGATAGTTCTGGTCCGCGGCGCTCTTATGGCTTCGGCCGGCCAGTGCCATTTCATCGGCCGACGACGACCCGACACTCCCGCTCGCTTCATGCGCCCGGCCGAGGTTGAAAAGCAGGCGCGGATTGTTCGGGTCGGCGGCCAGCGTCTTTTCGCAAGCCGCGATGGCGTCGACCGCTTCGATCCCGTAGAGGCCAATCCCCGTGCCGACCCGATTCGGATCGGTGGGCGAGCCCGCAAGACGGTCGCACTCAGTCGGTTGATCGGCAAAGGCCGCCCGCGCCATCAGCAATCCGAACACGCCGGCGACAATCATTCGACGCGACCGCATGGAGCCTCCTGCTTGTTTGGTTCTCCAAACCATATTTGGATTTTTGCGCTTGGTATATGCGTTGCGAGCGAGGTTTGTGGGGCCTTTACCCCTGTTCCTGCATCCGTTTCGCGATTGCCCTGTGCAGGTCCGGCGCGGCGGTAACCAGCGCCCTGGCGGCCTCGGACTGCGGATGGTCGAGCACCTCGTTCGTCTTGCCGCGCTCGACGATCTTGCCGTCATGCATGACCAGCACCTCGTCCGTGATGGCGCGGGCGACGGTCAGGTCGTGGGTGATGAAGAGATAGGCGATGCCGAGTTTCTGGTTGAGCTCGGCGAACAGATCGAGGATTTGCGCTCGGATCGAGACATCGAGCGCCGAGACCGGCTCGTCGGCGACGACCAGTTTCGGACGAGTGATGATGGCGCGGGCGATCGACAGGCGCTGGCGCTGGCCGCCGGAAAACTCGTGCGGATACTTGTCCATGTCGCGCTGGTCGAGGCCAACCTCATGCAGCGCCTGCGCCACCATCTCGCGGCGCTCGGCACGCGTCGGCTTGTTGTCGAGCACATGCAAGGGTTCGGCGACCAGTTTCTCGACCTTCTGGCGCGGATCGAAGGAGCCATAGGGATCCTGGAAGACGACCTGCATGTCACGCCGGGCTGGCTTCAATTCGGCTTCGCTCTTGCCGGTGATGGTCTCGCCGCGAAAGCGGATCGTGCCCGAGCTTGGCCGGTCGAGCGCCAGGATCATGCGGGCAAGCGTTGACTTGCCGCAACCGGAGCGGCCGACCAGCGCTACCGACTGACCCGGCGCCATCGACAGAGAGACATCGTCGACGGCGCGGATCGGTGCGGCGCGTCTGAACAGAGAGGTGCGCCGGCCCGGATAATCGCGCGTCACGCCTTCGACCTCAAGCAGCGGCTTGGCCGATCCGGCGGCGTGAACCTTGGCACGTGCCGGCACATGCATCGAGGCCTGCGCCAGCTGGCGCGTATAGGGGTGGAGCTGTTCGGACAGTGTGCGCGCAGTATCGCCGGCCTCCATCACCTCGCCATGGCGCAGGATGGTGATGCGGTCGGCCATCTCGGTCACGACGGCGAGGTCGTGCGAGATCAGCAGCAGGCCCATGCGGCTCTCCGCGACGAGGTCGCGCAAGAGGTCGAGGATCTGCGCCTGCAGCACCACGTCGAGCGCGGTCGTCGGTTCGTCGGCGATCAGGAGCTTCGGCTTCAGCGCACAGGCGATGGCGATGACGACGCGCTGGCGCTGGCCGCCGGAGAGTTCATGCGGATAGCGCGATAGCGGGAATTTTGCTTCGGGCAGGCCGACGCGGTCGAGCATTTTTCGCGCCCGCTCTTCAGCCGCCGCGCGCGTGGCCTTGGTGTGCCAGCGTATGCCTTCGGCGACCTGCTCACCGACGGTCTTGACCGGATTGAGCGCCGTCATCGGCTCCTGGAACACCATGCCGATGTCGTCGCCGCGCAGCGCGCACATCTGGTCCTCGGTTGCCGCGAGAATGTCGATGCCATCGAAGGTGACGCGACCGGTGGCGCGCGCGGCGTGCGGCAGGAGCTGCATCATTGTCAGTGCGGTCATCGACTTGCCGGAGCCGGATTCGCCGACCAGTCCCATCACCTCTCCGGGCTCGACGGAGAGTTCGATGCCTTTCAGGATCGGCGTGTCGCCGATCGCCAGCGACAGGTTCTCGATCTCCAGCAGGCTCATCGCTGCCGCCGCGATTTCGGGTCGAGGATGTCGGCGATACCGTCGCCGAGGAGATTCAGGCCGAGCACGGTGATGACGATCGCCATGCCGGGAAAGATCGCCATCCACGGCGCCACCACCATGCGCGTCTGCGCGTCGAACAGCATGCGGCCCCAGCTCGGCATTGGCGGCTGAGCGCCGAGGCCGAGATAGGAAAGCCCGGCCTCCGCCAGGATGCCCAGCGCGAACTGGATGGTGCCTTGCACCAGCAGCAGCGTAGCGATGTTGGGCAGCACATGTTCGATCGATATCTGCGTGCTGCTTTTTCCCGCGGCGCGCGCGGCAAGGATGAACTCACGCGGCCAGATCGCCAACGCGCCGGCGCGGGCGACGCGGGCAAAGACCGGGATGTTGAAGATGCCGATGGCGATGATGGCGTTGACGGCGCCGGGTCCGAAAATGGCTGTTATCATGATCGCCGACAGCAGCGCGGGGAAGGCGAAGACGAGATCGTTGATGCGCATCAGCGCCTCGTCGACGAGGCCGCCGCGCGCCGCGGCGAAAGCGCCGAGCGGCACGCCGACTCCCATGCCGATGCCAACCGCGACCAGCGCCACCGCGATCGAATTGCGGGCGCCGACCATGATCATCGACAGGATATCGCGGCCGAAATGGTCGGTGCCGAACCAGTGCGCCAGCGAGGGGCCTTGCGTCTTGTCCGCTATGACCAGCTTCGTCACGTCGTAAGGCGTCCAGATATAGGAGATGACAGCCATCGCCAGGATCAGCAAGGTGATGACGAAGCCGGTGACGAAAGCCGTGTTCCGGAACGCCTTGGCCAGGATGCCACTGAGCGTCTCCTCGGGGATGTCGATGTGCAGCGTCATTGCCGGCTTCTCAGGCGCGGATCGACGACCGCATAGGAAAGGTCGACGACCAGGTTGACGGCAATGACGGCGGCGACCAGCAGCATGACGACACTTTCGACGACGATCAGGTCGCGCTGGGTGATCGCCTGGAACACCAGCCGGCCGAGGCCGGGCAGATAGAAAACATTCTCGATGATGATGGTGCCGGCGAGCAGGAAGGCGAATTGCAGGCCGAGGATGGTCAGCACCGGGATCATGGCGTTGCGCAGCGCATGCCGCCACAGGACAGTGCGGTAGGGCAGGCCCTTGGCGCGGGCGGTGCGGATATAGTCCTCGTTCAGCACCTCGATCAGCGCCGAGCGTGTGACGCGCGCCAGGATCGCCGCCTGCGGCAAGGCAAGCGCTACCGCCGGCAGCAGCAGCGATTTTAGCGCAGGCCAGATGCCAGCGCCCCAGCCGGGAAAGCCGCCGGCCGGGACCAGCCGCAGCCAGACGGCGAAGACATAGATCAGCATCAGCGCGAACCAGAAATTGGGCACGGCGACGCCGAGCTGTGCCGCGCCCATGGAAATCGTGTCGCCGGCCCGGCCGCGCCGGCTGGCGGAAAACAGGCCGACGGGAATCGCGATGAGGGTGGAGAGCGCAAGCGCGATCAGTGCCAGCGGCAGAGACACGGCAAGCCGTTCGCGCACGAGGTCGATGACCGGTACCGAATAGGTGTAGGAGCGGCCGAAATCGAGGCTGAGCAGGCCGCCGGCCCAGTGCAGATAGCGCAGGGCAAGCGGCGCGTTGAGACCCATCTGGTCGCGCAGGAGTTCCACCTGGTCGGCGCTGGCATTCATGCCCAGCATCAGCCGCGCCGGGTCGCCGGGGAGGATTTCGAGCACGGCGAACACCACGATGGAAGCCAAGACCAGCGTGGCGAGGGAGATGGCCAGGCGCTTGAGGAGATAGGCGGTCATGGACGCCCGACGCTGGTCGCGTCGTCATCCTGGGGCGAAGCAGGAGCGAAGCTCCGTCGCGGAGACCCTGGGATGCATGCCGTGAGGGAGTTCGAAGAGTGCGACGGTCCAGAACCAGCGTCGCCTCTTTCTGTCTTCACTGCGAAGTCTCCCAAATTCAGCACCGCAGGGGCGCTCATAAGTCACGGAATGGATCCTAGGGTCTGCGCAGTCGCTGCGCGCCTGCTTCGCCCTAGGATGACGAAACGAACCTCACTCGCTCCACTTCACCTTGGTCAGGTCGTTGGCGGGGATCGGCGCGTTTTCCCACAACCCTTGCAGCTTGGCGTCCCAGACCCCGACCTTGGGCAGTTCGTAGAGGAAGCCGACCACGGCATCGTCGGCCAGGATCTTTTGCGCCTGGGCATACAATTCCTTGCGTTTGGCCTCGTCGGACGTCAGTTCCAGATCGGCGATGACCTTGTTGAAGGCAGGGTTGTCGTAATTGAAGTAGTAGTCCTTGCGCGCGTAGATATCGATGTCGTTCGGCTCGGTATGGGAGACGATGGTCAGGTCGTAGTCCTTCTTGGTGAATACCTGGTCCAGCCACTGCGCCCACTCGACGGGGATAATCTCGAGGTTGATGCCGACGTCGCGGAGCTCCGAGGCGATGATCTCGCCGCCGAGCCGCGCATAGGACGTCGGCGGCAGCTTCAACGTGGCCTTGAAGCCGTTCTCCAGTCCTGCCTCCTTCAGCAGTTCCTTGGCCTTGGCCACGTCGTGCGGATAGCGGCCGGTGAGGTCGACATAATATTTATTGGCCGGCGACATATGTGAGCCGATCGGCAGGCCGAGCCCAGCCGAGGCGCCGTCGATAATCGCCTTGCGGTCGAGCGCATAGGAGATCGCCTGCCTCACCTGCAGCTTGTCGAAGGGTGGCTTCTTGTTGTTGATGGACAGGATGGTCTCGCCTTCGGTCGCGCCGACCACGACCTTGAAGCGCGGATCATCCTTGACCTGAGAGACGCTGTCGGGATCGAAGAAGGGGAAAGCCTGTATATCGCCGGAAAGCAGCGCCGGCACCGCCGCTGCGGCATCGGGAACGATACGGAACTCGACCTTTTCGAGGAAAGCAGGAGCGCCCCAGTAATGATCTGATTTCACCAGGGTGATCGATGAACCCTTGGCCCAGCTTTCGAACTTGAAGGGGCCGGTGCCAACAGGCTTTTCCTTGTTGGTGTCGGCGGATTTCGGCGACACAATCACCGCGTCGCCCCAGCCCATATTGTAGAGGAACGAGCCCTGCGGATGGGTGAGCGTCACCTTCACGGTGGCAGGGTCGACCACTTCGACCTTGTCGATGGCGGCAAACAGCTGTTTTTGCGCGTTGATTGAGTTTTCCGCGCGGGCACGGTCGAGCGAGAACTTCACGTCGTCGGCGCTGAAATCGGTGCCGTCGTGGAATTTCACGCCGGTGTGCAGCTTGAAGGTGTAGACCTTGCCGTCATCGGAAACGGTCCAGCTCTCAGCCAGATCCGGCAGGACTTCGCTGTTCGGGCCGATTCGGGTCAGGCCCTCGAACACATTGGCGTAGGTGACCTCCCTGATTGCCGCGGCCGCTCCCGCCGTCGGGTCGAGATGCGGAGGTTCAAGCGGGATGCCGATGACAAGATCGGTCCGGGCGGCAAACGCCGAGGTGGCGGTTGCGAACGCCAGCACGGCAGCGGCCAGAAGGGTCTTCCAAAGTTTCATCGCTGAACTCCCCATGTGCTCAAATGCTTAAGCCGGCGGATAGAAGCGTGATTTCGCGCGGGAGTAAATTGCGTTTCGTGCTGTCGCGCCGCGCCAGGAGAAATGTTTTTGCGCCGCAGGCCGCTCATCCAGTTGTGCCGCGCAGCAGCACGTTGAGGCCGATCGCCATCACCTTGGCCGATTCCACCATGTCCTCTATGCCGACCCACTCGTCCGGCCGGTGGGCGAGGTCGAGAATGCCGGGTCCATAGGCGATGCAGTCGTAGATATGGCCGATGCGGGCTATGTGCTTCTGGTCATAGGTGCCGGGCGAGATGACGTAGTCGGGCTCGCGGTCGAAGATCGCATGAATGCCTTGCGCCACCGCCTTGACCACCGGCGCATCGCGCTCGGTCATCAGCGGCAGCACTTCCATCAGGTCGCGGATCTCGTAATCGAATTTTTTGCGCTCGCGCTTCAGCCGCTCGAGAATACCGGTCACTTCGCCTTTGACCGTGGCGAGATCTTCCTCGAGCAGGAAGCGGCGGTCGATGGTCAGCCGGCAGGAATCGGGCACGTTGGGCGAGGGCAGGCCGGGCCGGAAATCCTCTGTCTGGCCGCCATGGATGGAATTGATGTTCATGGTCGAGCGTTTTGCGCCTTCGGGCACGACCGGCATGCGCGTCATCTTGCGGTCGAGCGCCGGGAACAGTTCGTCCTCGAAGGCCTGCAACACGGCACCCATATGGCGCACCGCATTGTCGCCGAGAAACGGCATCGAACCGTGCGCGATCTCGCCCTTGGTCTCGATCTCCGCCCACCAGACGCCGCGATGGCCAAGGCAGATGCGGTCCTTGTTCAGCGGCTCGGGGATGATGACGTGGTCGACCCTGGGTTTGGAGAAATAGCCGAGCCTGGCCAGATGGGCGACGCCGCCGAAACCGCCCGATTCTTCATCGACCGTGCCGGATATTTCGATGGCGCCGGGAAAGTCGGGATAGACGTCCATGAAGGCTTCGGCCGCGATGATCGAGGAAGCCAGGCCACCCTTCATGTCGCAGGCGCCGCGGCCATAGACCCTGCCGTCTTTGACGACACCGGCAAAGGGATCGACGGTCCAGCCGTCACCGGCCTCGACCACGTCGATATGCGAATTGAAGTGGACGCAGGCGCCGGGTGACCGGCCGTCGAAACGGGCCACGACATTGACGCGCGGGTAGCGATCGGTGTCGCCGGGCGTGCCTTCGGCGCGGATGAATTCGATCTCAAAACCACGCTTCTTCAGCCGCGCGCCGATAAATTCCGCACATGGCCGGTAGGCTTCGCCGGGTGGATTGATGGTCGGGAACCGGATGAGGTCGGTGGTGAGCGCGACGACATCGTCGCGCCTATCATCGATTGCTTTCAGGAGTCTCTCGTTCATCGGGAGAGTTGAGCAGCGATCGACGTTGCATTGCAAGCCCACCGGCAATCAAGTCCCTGCGACGTGTCGTTACGGCAACTATCGCGGGAAATCGTTCAAATTCGCTGCTTTGGATTGGCGAATTGATCAAGGAGTGTGTGCTATTTGTTCACTGCCATTAAAAAGGTGAAAAACAACGTGATGGCAAGCAGGCAAGGGGCAATCAAAGGGGTTTGATCGCATGAAGAAGTTCTTTCTCGTGGCAGCGGCGATGTTGGCAACCGCGCTGTTTGGTACGCCGTCCGCAAGTTACGCGGCGATGTTGGAAGCGAATATCGACGTGTCGTCGCAGACGATGACGGTGCGGTACGGGTCGGAGGTTTATCGCTGGGTCGTGTCGACCGCGCGTCCGGGCTATTTCACGCCGCGTGGCACTTACCGACCGCAGCGGACCGCGCGGATGTGGTATTCGCGCAAATACGACATGTCGCCGATGCCCTATTCCGTGTTCTTCCATGGCGGCTACGCCATCCACGGGACGGGCGCCGTCAGGCAGCTCGGCCGTCCGGCCTCGCATGGCTGCGTGCGGTTGCACACCGCCGATGCCGCGACCTTCTATTCGATGGTGCGGGAAGTGGGCTTCGGCAACACGCGCATTGTCGTCACCAACTAGTTTCCGCGCGAATTCTCGTTGCCGGGCCCGAGCCCGGCGCGAGACTTTCTACTGGCGGCTACAACAATCGGCCAGGTTCTACCTGTTCCGATACAGACGGCTATTGCCGAGGGATAAGCGGTGTGCTTTCCATGCCATTGCCTGACTGAGGACAATCAGCAGTACCGGGCTTTGAATTATTAGGGTTCGCTTAAATATTGCAGGCGGTCAATCGGTTCGCCGGGAAACTTGCCATTGCGTGCCGTTTGCCGGAATTGACAGATGCATCCCCAGCCAGAGATGGACGATCGTCTTCCCAGTCGGCCCGCCGGGGTGCTCATTCTCGGTGGGGCGCACGGTACTCTAGCGCTAGCCAGGAGCTTCGGCGTTCAGAAAGTGCCTGTCTGGCTGGTGAGCAACGACACCCCGTTGCCCAGCTTTTCGCGATATGCCCACCGGACAATGACGTGGCCCGGTCCCGATGACAGTGATGCCGTTGCCTTCCTGCTCGATCTGGCCAAGGTTCAGCGGCTTGACGGCTTTCTGCTGATCGCCGGCGGAGACCCGGAAGTTCGTTTCGTATCGCAGTCGATCGATCGGCTGTCCGCCGTATTCGACGTGGTGCTGCCGCCATGGCAGCAGCTGAAATGGGTTTGTGAAAAGCCGCTTCTCTACCGCCGGGCGCGCGAACTGGGGCTTGCCGTTCCACTGACCTATGAGATCACGTCGCTCGAGCAGGCAACGGCAGCCGAACTTCGCTTTCCCGTGATCCTGAAGCCGCACATGGGCGGGCGCAGCCGTTTTGCGCGCGCCAAGGCCGTTCTCACCAATGACAAGGCATCGTTTTTGACAGCCTACAGATGGGCTGCTGAAGAGATCGGCAGCGAGAATGTCGTGGTTCAGGAAATGATACCGGGCGGAGGAGAGAGCCAGTTCTCCTACGCGGCGCTCTGGGACAAGGGCGCGCCGGTGGCGGAATTCACCGCCCGTCGCACGCGCCAATATCCGGTCGATTTCGGCTATACCAGCACCTTCGTGGAGGTCGTTGACGAACCGCAACTGATCGAGGCCGCACGCCGGCTGCTTGGGTCGATCGCGCATCATGGACTGGTCGAGGTCGAATTCAAGCGCGACGCGCGCGATGGCTCGATGAAGGTGCTCGACGTCAATCCGCGGCCCTGGACATGGTTTGGGCTGGGCGCGGCCGCCGGCGTCGATCTCGGCGCCATGCTTTGGGCGATCAAATCGGGGCAAACGGTAAAGACGGCCGCAGCGCGGCCCACTACGTCCTGGATGTATCTGGTTCGGGATATTGTGGCGGCCGGCAAGCTGATCTCGAGCGGCCGGCTGACGAAGCGAGCCTATTTCAGCTCATTTGCCAAAGTGCGGGCATGGGCGACATTCCAGGCAAAGGACCCGATGCCGGGCCTGATCGACGTGCCCTTGACGGCCTGGAGAGTGCTGACGCGGCGGATACTTCGGCTCTTGTGAGACACCAGCCTGGGCGGCTGCCGGCCCGGCGAAGACAGCCTCCATTTCCGCAATCTTAACCGGGGAATGTTTAGGACGGCGGCGTGACTGAGTTCCCCGCTGCGATCCGGCTTACAGAAACAGACACGCGAGACCGCTGAGATGACCGCTTCCATGCCCAGGACCGACTGCGAGGTGGCTGTGATCGGTGCCGGTCCTTTTGGGCTGGCCGTTGCTTCTTCCCTTAAAGGGGCAGGCGTCGATACGCTCACACTCGGCGGAGCGATGTCGTTCTGGCGCGATCACATGCCGAGAGGCATGAGGCTGCGCTCGCCCTGGCATGCGACCTATATCGGCCACACCAAAGGTCCGCTCTCGCTCGATTCCTACGCCAAAGTCCTCGGAATCTCGCCGAGTGAGCCGCTGCGACTCGAAAACTTCGTCGACTATGGATTGTGGATTCAGGCCCAGGCGGTTCCGGATCTGGATACGCGCAGGGTCGGCCGCGTTGAGAAGGCGAACGGCGGATTTCGTCTGGCACTGGCCGATGGCGATGCCGTCAAGGCGCGCCGCGTCGTCGTTGCCACCGGCCTGATGAACCAGCAGCTGATCCCCGCCGCCTTCGACGGAATCCCGCGCGAACTGGTCAGTCATGCCAGTGAGCATACTGGTTATGAGGCCTTTCGTGGCAAGCGCGTCGCCGTCATCGGGCGCGGGCAAAGCGCTTGCGAATCCGCCGCGCTGCTCAAACGCAGCGGGGCCGATGTCGAGCTCATCTGCCATGGCGACATCCATTGGCTGGGGTACCGGGCGCTCTCGGGAAAGCAGAGCTGGAGCTTGCGCGACTTCCTGTCGGAGCGGCTTGCATCGCCATCCAGGGTTGGCCCGTTTCCGATTTCCTGGCTGGTCGAAGTCCCAGGCTTCGTGCACCGGTTCCCGGAAGCAGCCCGGGTGGGGCTCAACAGGCGCAGCCTCGGCGCCGGCGCGACGGGCTGGCTGAAGCCGGACTTCGACGGGATAAAGGTCAATGCCGGCAGCAGGATCGTCAGTGCGTCCGCCAAGAGCAATGCCATTGAACTGCGGTTCGAGAAAGGTGCCGCCACCTTCGACCACGTCCTGCTCGGCACGGGCTACCGGATCGATATCGCCAAGCTCGGTTTGTTCGCACCCGACATGCTTGCCGCGATTGCACGCCGGGAGGGATTGCCCCTGCTTTCCGCGGGGTTCGAATCCAGTATCCCCGGCCTGCATTTCGTCGGCGCGAGCGCGGTCGGCAGTTTCGGCCCGCTGATGCGGTTCACCGCCGGCACGCCGTTTGCCGCGCGCATGGTCGCCCGTTTCATTCAAGGAGCCAAAGACAGAAGCTACACTGCTGCCTGAACCTGAAAGACCGCATAGTCGATAGGACGGATCGCATCGAGGAAGCCGGGCATCGCCGGCACGGGCAGTTCCCTGAAAATACCGGTCTCGCGGATAGCGGGCCGCGCCCAATCGATGGCGCGGTGGCTTGAGCTTCCGTAGACGATGAGACAATCCCGCGGGTGGCGTTCGAGCGACGATACGAGATTTTTCAGGACGATATCGAAAACGTCCTTTGAAAAGGGGTTGTAGAAATAGACCACCAGCGGCGCTTCGGGAAAATCGTAAGCCGCCGCATCCGCCTCGACGACGCTGAGTGCCCGGCATTTCTGCGACGGGTCCCTGAAACGCTCGATGTTGCTTCGGGCGATGTCCACCAGTTCCCGTGCGAACTCCACGCCGATGACCTCGGCGAACGGATATCGCGACGCCAGCAACAGCGTTCGTGATTTTCCGGAGCCGATGTCGATGAATGTATGTTTGTGGAGATCGCGGGGCAGCGACTTCATGATGAAGTCGAAGGTTCTCGGCGACGTGCAGACGGCTTCATTGCCCATGGCGCGGTGCGGGCCGACGACATTAAGGGCGCCGAGCTGGATCGAGCCCGCCGTATCGACGCCGTGCCGGCGATCCCATTTCCGGGCGAGACGGTCCGCGAACATATGCCTGATGTTGCGCCGGACAAAACCAAGGCTTGCGCCGAGGCCATGCCGATGGACAAGCCTTACCGGCTCCAGCAGGCCATGCTGACGGAGATGGGACCATGCCCGGCCAAAACGGCCGAACGAACGATCCTCGAGGCCATCCCGATCCTGGCGTGGCATCTCGATATTCGTCATGCCACGGGCTCCATCCCAGTCGATGAACATCTTCTGGGGTATCTGCACCGCGCGCGTTTAAGATTCCCTAACCAGTAAAGTTACGAATGTCTGGATCACGAGCTTCGCGAGGGACCGTGTTGGACGGACGGGCTACTGAGCCGAGGCCTTTGCCGCCCGTTCGATCAAACGCGCCACTTCCTCCGGCTTGGAAAGGTAGACCGCGTGGCTGCCGGAAACCTCGATCGTTTCGCTGCCGGCCCGCTTGGCCATGCTGCGTTCGAGATCGGGGTTGATGTTGTGGTCTTTGCTCGCGACCAGCGCCCAGCTCTTCTTCTGGTGCCAGGCAGCCGCCGTCACCGGCGCGCCGGCGGCGGCCTTGGCCAGCATCGGTTGGGACCGTGCCATGAACTTCGCCTCGGCAGCCGGGACGTCGGCAGCGAAATCGGCGGGGAAGGCGGCCGGGTCAAGGTACAGGAAATCGTCCCTGGTGGCGCGCAAGTCATTGTTGGCGGCAGGAGCCTGCGAGAGCAGGGCGACTGCGCTATCGCCTTTGTCGGGGATGAAAGCGGCGATGTAGACGAGGCCGACGACGTCAGGCGCATCGCCTGCTTCGGTGATGACCACGCCGCCATAGCTGTGGCCGACCAGAATTGTGGGGCCTTGTTGCAGATCCAGCACCCGTTTGGTCGCGGCGACGTCGTCGGCGAGTGACGTCAGCGGCTCCTGCACCACGCTGACCGCATAGCCGTCCTTGCCAAGAATGTTGGTGACGCGCTGCCATCCGGAGCCATCGGCGAAGGCCCCATGGACGATGACGACGTTCTTGACCGGCGCGGCCCGCGCCGGGGCGACGGCAGCGGACAGAAGTGCGGCCGCCGCGGCCGCAGCGACAATGAATTTGTTTAGCATCGAGCTCTCCTTCGCTGTCAAAATTTGCTCAACCATTTGGTTGAATAAAGCGTCAGCTTGACAGATTGTCAACCTTTTGGTTGAGTATTTTTAGAGCGAAGAATCGAGCGGGCAGATCGCCGTGATTGAGATCGAAGCGTCGAAGGAAGCCGCGTCGCGCACCGCGCGCCTCGACGCGGTATTCGCCGCGTTAGCTGATCCGACGCGGCGGGCGATTATCGAACGGCTCTCGGGCGGCGAGGCGCGCGTGACTGAGGTTGCCGAACGCTTTCCGATGTCCTTGAACGCGGTGTCGAAACACATCCGCGTGCTGGAAGCGAGCGGCGTGGTCGAGCGGCAGAGGAAAGGGCGCGACCACATTCTCTCCATCAATAAAAGTTCGCTGGACGAGGTCGATGGCTGGATCGACAGGACGCGCCGCTATTGGGAGAAGCGGCTGGACGCCATGGAGCACCTGCTGGGCGAGCTCAACAAGGACCGTGTGAGGCCAAAGGATCGCTAGCATGGCTCACGGTGATATGACGGCTCCGGCCGTGCAGTTACGCCGGCGCGTGAGCTCCACAGCCGAGCAGATCTTCGACCTGTGGACCCAACCCGAGTTGATGGTTCGCTGGATGAGCCCCTTTTCGGGCGCGGTCGATTGCAAGGCAAGCTGTGACCTTCGCCCCGGCGGAGCCTTCAGCCTTTTCATGTCATCGCAGGACGCAAGCCGTGAGGTATCCGGCACCTATGTGCTGATCGACCGGCCGCGCAAGCTTGTCTTCACCTGGGTTGGTCCGTTGACGAACAATGTGACCACGCTGGTAACCGTCGAACTCGATCCGCGCGGCGATGAAACCGACCTCGTGCTGACCCACGAGCGTCTGCCGACGCAGGCAATTGTCGAAGGCCATACCAGGGGCTGGGGAAATATACTGGACCATCTGGCGGACACGGTTTCAAACGGCTTTTAAGCGAAATCCGTGTCGCGAAGTCCCGGGTTAGGTGCCCGGGACGGGAGCCGGCTTCGCCGGCTTTTTGCGCCGCCAGTTGGTGATCTCCCACCTTTTGTGGAACCACATCCACTGGCCGGGATCCTCGCGCACCCAGCGTTCGACCACGTCGTTCAGCATCTGGGTGGTGGCGTGGACGTCGACGCTGCCGTCAGCGGTGCGCGGCAAGATCAGCTTGTCCTCGATCTCGAGCCGGAAGCGGTTGCCCGGCAATCTGATGCAGCGCGCCGGATAGACGTCGCAGTCATAGTGGCGGGCAAGGGTGCCGAGAACGCGGTTGCTCTGGCAGGGGCGGCCGAAGAAGGTCGTATCGAGACCGTTGGAGAATTTCTGGTCGACGAGGACGCCGATGTTGCCGCCGTTTTCCAGGACGCCTGCCAATGCGAACGAGGCACCGGCCATGGACGGCAGCAGCGATCCCATGGTCGAGCGGCGTGTCGAAAGGATGTAGTCGGCGAGGTAGGGATTGTTGGGCGGGCGAAACAGCGCCGTGATGTTCATGCCGAAGGTGGCGGCCGCCACCGGCAGCAGCTCGAAATTGCCGAGATGGCCGGTGAAGACGATGTGCGGCTGCTTTTCGGCCGCGATCTCGACGAAATGCTCTGTTCCCTTGACCTCGACGCGGCCGGGTTTGGTTGCCGCGGGGTCATAGTCGAACAGGGCGTCGAGGAAAATGTACTCGGCTGCGAGGCGAGCCATGTTGCCCCACATATCGGAGGCGATGGCCTGGATTTCGTCTTGGCTCTTTTCCGGATAGGCCTTGCGCAGATTGTCGATGGCGACCTGATGACGCCCGACCCTGGGGCCAATAAGGCGCGCCACGCGGTCGGCGAAATTCAGAGCACTGTCGGCCGGCAGCAGGCGCAGCACCGAAATGATGATCATCGCCGCGCGGGCAACCAGCCAGTAGTTCAGCTGGCGCAACTGCCTGCCATAGCGAAATCTGAGATCGCGGCGAAACTTCTTGAGCACCGAAGTCAAGGCCTTAGGCGACGCGCAGGATGATCTTGCCGAAGACGTCGCGACCTTCCATGCGCTTCAGCGCGGCGTCGATATCGTCGAAGCCGACTTCCGTGTCGATGACCGGCGCGACCTGTCCCGCCGCCATCTTCTGCATGGCATTCGCCATATTCTCCATGCGGCAGCCGAAGGATCCCAGCAGCTTCAATTGCTGCTGGAAGAGCTGCATCAAGTTGATCTGCGTCGACACGCCCGAGGTCGAGCCGCAGGTCACCAGGCGGCCGCCGCGCTTCAGGCACAGCATCGAGCCGGCAAAGGTGTCGGCGCCGACATGTTCGAACACGACATCGACGCCCTTCTTCTTGGTCAGCTTGCGCACGACGCCTTCGAAACGGTCTTCGCGGTAGTTGATGACATGGTCGGCGCCCAGCGCCTTGGCCTTGTCGATCTTGTCGTTCGAGCCGACCGTGGTGATGATGGTGCAGCCCATCCGCTTCGCCAGCTGGATGGCGGCCGAGCCGATGCCGGAGCCGCCGGCATGGACGAGGATGGTTTCGCCGGGCTGAAGCCTGGCATTGTCGAACAGCATGTGCTCGACGGTGCCGAAGGTGACAGGCGCCACCGCGGCGCCAATGTCGGTCACGCCGGGCGGGGCGGGGACCAGCAGGCGCGCTGGCAGATTGATCTTCTCCTGCGCGAAGCCGTCGAGATGGAAGCCGTGAACGCCGGAAACATGTTCGCAGAGATTGTCGCGGCCTTCGCGGCAGGCGCGGCAAAGGCCGCAGGTGCGCGCGCCATAGATCGACACCAATTGTCCGGGCAGCAGGCTGGAAACGCCGGGACCGACCGTCTCGACCTCGCCGGAGGCCTCGGCACCGACGACCAGCGGCAGTTTGCGCTTGGCAAAGGCCATGCCGCGCCAGCCCCAGACGTCGATATGGTTCAGCGCCACCGCCTTGATGCGCAGCGTGACTTCGCCGAGTGCGGGTGGCGGCGGGGGCGGCAGGTCCACCGTTTCAAGACGGCGGTCCTCGATAAGTTGCAGTGCGCGCATAAGGCCTGTCGGTTCTGTTCGAGAGGAAGTGGCTCGCTTAGACCGGTTCCCGCGCCATGACAAGGCAAGTGTTCTGGCCGCCAAAGCCGAAGGAGTTCGACAGAACGCTGCGAACCTCGGCGTTGCGCTTCTTGTTCGGCACCACGTCGAGCACGATCGCCGGGTCGGGATTGTCGTAGTTGATGGTCGGCGGAATGACGCTTTCACGCATTGTCATCAGTGAGAACGCCGCCTCGACGGCGCCCGCCGCCGACAGCGTGTGGCCGATCATCGACTTGTTCGACGAGACCGGCATCGAGCCGATCCGCTCGCCAAACACCGTCGACAGCGACAGATGCTCCATCTTGTCGTTTTCCGGCGTCGAGGTGCCATGGGCATTGACGTAGTCGATCTCGTCCTTGCTCAGGCCGGCGTCGGCAAGGGCGGCGCGAACCGCCGCGATAGCCGGCGAACCGTCAGGCTTGGAGCGGGTGCGATGGAAATCGTCGGCCTTTTCGCCGCAGCCGCGCAGGATGCCGAGCACGCTGGCACCGCGGGCGAGCGCCGCTTCCAGCGATTCGAGCACCAGCGCACCGGAGCCCTCCGCCAACACGAAGCCGTCGCGGTCCTTGGAAAAGGGTTTTGATGCCTTTTCCGGGATGTCATTGTGGGTCGACAGCGCCGACAGCAGCGAGAAGCGGATCAGCGCCTCGGCGGTCGCCGAACCGTCGGCGCCGATCGACAGCGCCCGGTCGCATTCGCCACGGCGGATTGCCTCGACACCGAGCTGGATGGCGGTGGCACCCGAAGCACAGGCGGTCGACAGCGTGATCGGCAGGCCGCGCGTGCCGAAACGGTCGGCGAGCCGGTCGGCGATCGAACCGAACTGGGTGGTCTCGAAAATGTCGAGTTCCTTCAATCCGCGCGCCACCCGCAGCAACCTCTCGGCGCCAGCGTCCTCACTGTCGGAATTGTAGAGCGAGAAGCGTTCGTGCCAGTCGAGCTCGACCGGGGGCGAGGCGAGGAAGAGCGGACCGCCGAAATCGCTGGAATCGAGGCCGGATTCGGCCACGGCCTCACGCGCGGCGGTTTCGGCCAGCTCGTAGGTGAGGGGGCTGGCGCCCTTCGAACTTGAATCCAGGAAGTCGACCATGCCGGAAATGCGGGTGTTGAGGTGATCGACCGGAAAGCGGGTGATCGGGTGGATGCCCGACTTGCCGGAGGTCAGCGCCGCCCAATTGTCTGATTTGCCGACACCAAGCGAGGTCACCACACCGATGCCGGTGACGGCGACGATCGGCCTGCCCATGTGATCTCTGAATTTGGTCATCGGGAAACCCTCGGGCGGTTTATCTCTAACGACATGGCGGGTGCCGCCTTACGCTGACTTGACCAGCGCCATGCCCTCGAATTGGTGATAGCCGATCGCCGTTGCAAGGACGCTGCCGGGAACGCCGTCAAACGGCTTCTCGGCTGCGGCATCAAAGACGGGGTAGGCGGCCTTGCGGTCGACGGCGAGTGCCGCCAGCGCCACGGCGAACGGAAACTGCGCTTCTTTCATATGTCCGGTCAGCGTCGAGAAGCCGCGTACTGATATCGTCGGATTGGCATCGAGCGCTGTTTTCTCGGCAGTGGTCGCCGTATGCGCGCCCGAAGCGCCTGAAAGTGCCAGGAGCTTGCCGTTCGGCAACGCAGCTTGGCCGAGCAGTGCGGCTATTTCGGCGTCGAGTTCTCCACGCGACCGCCTGGCGCGGCCGGAAACGACCGGTCCGAGCTCGGCATAGATCTTGCGCCCGCGACTCATTGCGTGTTCGCGCTGTTCCAGCACCAGGAAGGCTCCGCCGGAGCCGGAGACCACGCCACCGCCTTCGGCACCCTGCCTTTGCCAGACGGGTTTCCACGGGCCGCGATGCAAATAACCAGCCAGTTCGTAGCCGAGCAGCATGTCGGAATGTTCGGTCTGGAAGGCGCCGCCGACCAGGACGTGCGTCGACTGCCCAGAGCGGATGCGGGCAGTGGCCGTCTCGACGGCGGAGACGCCAGCACCTTCCTCGCCCATGAAGGTGCGCGACGAGCCCGTCACCTTGTGGACGATGGAGATGTTGCCGGCAAGCAGGTTGGAAAGCTGCGCCAGGAACAAGGTCGGCCGCAGTTCGGTGGTCAGCTTCTCGTTGAGCAGCACGTCGCGGTCGTTGCGGCTTTCCGAAGCGGCGAGAATGGCGGCATCGACAGCCTCGTCGCGCTCGCCGCCGCCGGCGGCGACAACCATGTCCATGGTCGTGCAGAGCTCGTCATTGCCCTTGATGCCGGCGTCGTCCAGGGCAAGGCCGGCGGCATAGGTGCCGAGCCGCTGCCAGGTTTCCATCTGCCGCTGGTCGCCGCGCTTGGCGATCTGCAGGTTCCAGTCGATCTCCGGCAGCGGGTGGACGGTGTAGGGCGCAAAGCGCGCGGCTTCGAGCACCGGCTGCAGGCCTGGTTGCGCCAGCTTCTGCCAGTGGGCGTCAGGGCCTTCTCCCAGCGAGGAGACAAGGCCGATACCAGTGATGACGACGTCGCGGGGGCTGCTCATGAGCGGCTTTGTGTGTCAGGCGGTGGAGCGCGTCAAGGTCGCGCGCTCAACTGACGTCAGGCGGTCTTGGCCGCAACCAGCGCGTCGATCTTGGCGCACAGGTTCTTCATGACGAAGTAATCGTCGGTCGAAGCCTTGCCGTCATTGACTTCCTGGGTCCACTTTTCCAGCGGCACCTTGATGCCGAATTCCTTGTCAATGGCAAAGACGATGTCGAGGAAGTCGAGGCTGTCGATGCCGAGATCGTCGATCGTGTGGCTCTCAGGCGTGATGGTGTCGATATCGATCTCGCTGGTGTCGGCAATGATCTTGGCGACTTTGTCGAACGTGGTGGACAAGGGCTTTTCCTTCTTTGCGGGCGGAATCTGTCCGCATCTTGTTTGGGCGCTGTCTAATCGGTTTTTCCCGGCAGGAAAAGGCCTGATAAGCCGGGCGCAGATGGGTAGCGTGCCCAAGAAACGCAAGAAGGGCCGCCGGTCAACCCGGCGGCCCTTCCCATTACGTCACGTTAGTCTTTGTTTCGATGCATGTCGTTTTCCCAAACCAGAACCACTTCTGGGCGACATGCATCAGCTGTCACGGAGCTTGACCAGATCGTTCAGCAGTCCGCTCGTTCCGTTGTGGACGGTCAGCCGCTCGACCTTGCCGGCGATGGTTTCCAGAGCCTCGAGCTCCTTCAGCCGCAGCATCACCGGGTTCTCCGCCATCACCCTGGCCGTGTTGAGCAGGGAACGCGTGGCGTTCGTCTCCTCGCGGCGGCGGATGACATTGGCCTCGGCCTGCTTTTCGGCCGACACCACTTGGTTGAGGATCTCGCGCATCTCGCCCGGCAGGATGACATCCTTGAGCGTGATGTCGCTGACCTCCACCCCGATCTCGGCCATGTCGGCGCGGACCTTGGCCGCGGCTTCCTCATCGACCGTCACCTTCTTCTCAAGGATCTGGTCGAGCGTCAGCCCGCCAAGCGTCTTGCGGAAGGCATATTGCAGGGCACGGTAGAGGGCCTCGGAGAAGTCCTTCACAGCGCTCACCGCCTTGACCGCGTCGACGACCCGGTATTCGGCGGCAATGTTGACGCGGATCGTTACGCGATCCTTGGTCAGCACTTCCTGCCCGGCGACGTCGAGCGACTGGCGCTTGAGGTCGACGACCTTGACCTGCACCATGCGGCCGACGCTCCAGAAGGCGTGCACGCCCGCCGTGAGCGTCCGCACAAGGACACCATCGACGAACAGCAGCCCGGCCTGACCATCGACGACCGGATGGACGGACATCAACTCCGCCTTCCGGGCCTGGCCGAGACGGCGCATGACCGCGGGATCGATGGCGAGGTCGGCCGACGTGTCGACCATCGTCACCTTCCACGGACCGGCATCCGTCCACAGCACCAGCTTGCGGTCCGGCGCCAGCACGGCATGCAGGTTTCCGTCACGCTCGATGATGGCGACATCCGTGCGCCCGGTGCGAACGACGGTGAGATGACGCGCGGCCACATCCGGGATCTTGTCGAACAACGCCTTCTCGTATGCCGAAACGAATTCCGGGTTCTTCAGATCGTGCCGGGATACTTCCAGGCTTCCGCGCCGGTTGGCGAGCGAGTGCTCGCCCGGCAGCAGGACAGCCTTGATCTCCCCCTTGTAAAGGGTGAGGGCACGTTCGTTTTCCCTAACGAGGACGCGCTCGCGTCCAAGAACCTTGTCGAGAACAGTCATTGTCTTACTCCTGTCGGGCATGGCCCCATGCGAGGCGTCAACTCATGCGTCGATCTTCCCTTCGTTTCTCGTTTCGTCATGGTCCGGGCACGAATGATCCGGGGACCGGTGGCATCAATCCGTGGCGGGCCTTCGGGAGCGGATCGCGGGGCAGTGAAGCGGGCGCCGGAAGCCGTGGCCTCCCTTGCCGGCGACACTGCGCCTTGATCATCACCGCGGGCCTGGCCGCGAACCGATGGCGTCGGACCTTTCGAAACGAACTCGGCCCGAAGGCTTCGGCCATCCGTCAGGTCTTCAGCATTCCATTCCCCGGACCGTTTTCAGATAACACCTGGCAGGGTGCTGGCTTATCAGGCCAATGGAGAAGGAATCGAACCTTCGACAGTCAGATTAACAATCTGATGCTCTAACCAAACTGAGCTATCCGTGGTGCAGAAGGCAGGATTCGAACCTGCGACCTCCGGACCCAAATCCGGCGCTCTCCCCCTGAGCTACATCCGCGATCCCAATCCCCAAAGCGGCGCCGTATACAGGGCGGCAAGGCCGCCTGCACGGGCGGAGACGAAAGCTCCAACCGTTGTGCTCACTTCGGTTCTCGTGACCGGGAGCGCGCCTATAGCCCCTGCGACGGGTTGTCGCAAGCGGCATTGTCGCGGCGAATTTGCGGCTTCTTTCGGCGGTGGCATTTCGGCAACACTGCGTCCAGCGCCAGCGACCAAAATATCGGGTGTCAAAAGGTGACGCGGCCGAGTACGCGCAGGCCGTCGCCCTGCGGCTCGACCACCACGGCCTCACCCTCGCGCGGCGAGATGCCGGTGAGCGCGACGATGTCTTCCAGATGGGTGACCATGACCAGATTGTCGGAGCCGGAATAGGCGTGGATTTCCTTCATGATGGCGGCGATCTGCGCCGCCTTCTGCACATCGTCGCCCTTCAAGAGATCGAGCGGCGCAAAAAGCTCCGGCTCGGCCTCGAAGGCGATGCGCGCGGTGTCGAGGCAGCGGCAATAGCGGCTGGACAGCACGCGCTCGATCGGGGCGGCGCGAGCGGCAAACAAGGCGCCGATCTTGCTCGCCTGCTGCTTGCCGCGCGCCGACAGGTTCATCTGGGTGGCACAGCTGTCGATGTCGAAATTGGCCGGATCGGTGGTGCCGGTGACCATGGCATGGCGCAGCAGCACCACATGGCCGCCATCGCGCAGCAACGCCCAGCCAGCATCCGTGGCATGGGCCGTGACGGGAACAACGAGCAGGAACAAGGCCAGGGCAAATCGGATCATCGCGGTCCTTCCAGGAGCCCGACGTCGGGTTCCGGTCTTTCGCATATAGGGATCGGAAGGCTGGCACAAAGACAAGCTAGGCCCGCGGCCCCGGCAACCTCATTTTTTGGCAAGCTGCTGTTTCACCAGATCGATCTTCTGGTCAGTGAGGGGGATGGGGATAGTGTAGCCGGCTTCGGTGAAACCCAGCTTGGCGTTCTCGAAGAACTCGATGGCTTTCAGATATTCCGGCTTGCCGCCGCCATAGCTGGCGCGGTTCCAGTGGATGTCGCCAAGATTGTTCTGTTCGAAGGCCCACTGCATGGGCTGGTTTTCCCTGGTGAACACTTTCAGCGTCGCGGTGAAAGCAGCCTCCGCCTCGTCGAGATATTTGCCGGTCCGTTCGATGTTGCCGAGGTTGAGCAGGCTCATGCCGATGCCGTTCTGGGCGTTGGCCCAGTCGACCGGTGCCGTCTCGATGGTCAGCACTTCCAGTGCCGCCCGACGGGCTGCGATCGAATCCCGCAGGGTTTTGGGATCGGCATTGCTCATACTCAACCAGTGCAGCGTCGAGCCGAGACCTGCCTGGGCCAGCGCCCATTGCCGCGGATTTGTCTCGCGCTTGTACTCGCGCAGCGCATTGCCGTAGGCGTCGACCGCCTCGCTGTAGTGCTCGGGCTTGTCCGTCACACCGCCAAGCAACTGCAGCGTGTTGCCGAGATTGTAGTAGCTCATGGCCCAATCCTGCGGGAATTTTCGCCTGACATAGACCTGCCGGGCTGCCTGGAAGGCTGCTGCCGACTGCTCCAGCTTTGTCGCGTCACGAGTGCGCTGGCCAAGCGTCTGGTAGATCGAGCCGAGATTGTTCTGCGCCGACGCCCAATCCATCGGGAAGCGCTGCCGGGTAAACACCGTCAGCGCGTCGTCATAGGCCGCGGCGGCCTCTTCGAGCGTGGTTGTGCCCATGTCGAAACGAGCAACGCCACTCAGCGCGTTGCCGAGGTTGAGCCGGCTGGTCGCCCAGGAGACCGGGAAGGTCTCGCGGGTTCGTACCTTCAGCGCGGCGCGGAAGGCATCGGCCGCCTCGTTGATCTTGGTCTTGTCGTTGAGCTGGATGCCAAGCGTCACCAGCGTGTTGCCGAGATTGTTCTCGACCATTGCCCATTCCACGGGGGCTTTCTCGCGCGTGTATTCCTCGAGCGCCAGCCGGTAGGCGGCTTCCGCGTCCTTCAGATGCTCGCCGGCGGGTTCACGCTCGGAGAGCGCGTAGAGCGCCAGGCCGAGATTGTTCTGCGAAGCGGCCCAGTCGAGCGGCAGCTTGTCGCGCGGGCGCTTTTCCAAGGTGGCGCGCATCGCCGCCACGGCTTCATTGAGGCGCTTCGGATCGCTCTCGCGTTCGCCGATCTTCAACAGCACATTGGCGAGGTTATTCTGCGCGGCCGCCCAGTTGGGGTCGTCCTTCTCGCGCTCGAAGACGACGAGCGAATCGCGGAAGATCTGCGCTGCTTCTTCGAGATGCGTGGTTTCGGTCTCGCGCTCGCCGATGGTCTGCAGCACAACCGCCATGTTGTTGCGGGTGATTGCCCAGTCACTGTTCTGCTCGCCATCGGGAATGAAATTCAGGATGACGTGATAGGCCTCGATTGCATGCCGCAACGCATCGAGATCGCCGGTGGCGTAACCGTAAGAGTTGAGTGCCTCGGCTTCCTGGTTCTTGTAATTCCAGCGCAGCTTGTCGTCCCATTTCTCGACCAGCGAGAAGGCCTTGGCATAGTCGTTGGCGGCGGATTTGTAGTCGAAGACCAGTGCGGCGGCGTCGGCGCGTTTGGCATAGATGGCAGCGTCGGCGACGCGTTTCTGCCTGACCAGTTCCTCGGCCTCGTCGACCGCACCGCTGTTCTGCTCGACCCTGCCGACCGCGTCATCGAGGAATTTGCGCGCCGTCACCATGGCGCCCTGGCCGATGGCCTTGTCTGCGGAGGCGACCAGCCGCTTGATCTCCGGATCGTCGGTGCGCAGTGCGGCTCGCTCGGACATCATCTTCTTCAGGCGCTCGGCCTGGGCGTCGAGCACCTTCTGCAGGTCGGTCGGATCTTCGGGGATCTTGTCCGTGCCGAGGGCCCTCAGCACGCCATAAAGCGCGTCGAGCGGCACGCCGTCCTGCAGTGAGGCCAGTTCCACCTGCGCCCGCTTCGGGTCGGGCAGGTCGGAAATGGTCAAGAGCAGCTGCCGCCTTTCACCGGTGATCAGCCCGTCATCGCCGGTCGGTTCCGGTGGCACGACGCCGAAATAGAGCAGACGGCGCAGGCTTTCGTTGACCCAAGGGCGCTGCTTTGCCTTGGTGTCGAGATAGACTTCCTCGGTCACCATGCGCATGACCGAGCCAAATTCCGTGCCTTTCATCGCCGCGAGATGGCGCAGCAGCGCGGCCGCATAGGGGCTGTTTTCGCCGGCCGCACCGTCCAGCGCCGGGCGGCCCGGCTCGGCGGCGAAGCCGACCACGGTGCCCAGGCTTTCGTCCGCCGCCGGTGTGTTGCCGAGCGCCTTGGCGCCACGCACCGGCTCCAGTCCGCCAGTGCCAATCGGCTCGGCGGAGGCGGTCGGCGCGCGCCGGACCACCGCGTCTGACGGAAACGGATTGGTGCGGCAGGCATCGAGCAGCACGATCGTCACCGGCACGGTCTTCTTCAACGCATCCATGACGGCGGAAATCGGCACCAGCGCATTGTCTGCGTCTTTCAGAGACGAGACGTCGGCATCGACCGGAACCAGATAATTCTCGCCACCGGCTTCGATGCCGTGGCCGGAGTAATAGATGAAGGCGACGTCGGCCCCCTCTGCATCCTCGACGAAGCGTTCGAGGTCGCGCTTCAGCTTGGCGGCATCGCGGTCGGTGACGTTGCGGGCGTCGAAGCCGAGGTCGGTCAGCATCTTGGCCATGTCGCGGGCGTCGTTGGCCGGGTTGGGCAGGGCGGCGATGTGCAGGTAATTCGACTGGCCGATGATCAGCGCCACGCCCTTGAGGCTTTTCGTCTCGGCAGACGCAAACGCCGTCGCGGCAAGACAAAACAGTGCGGCGACGAAAGCCGTCAGCCACATCCGCGCAAAAAGATTGCGTCCTGAGGTTTCGACAAAGGTCATTTGTCGTTCGTGTCCGCCCTGATACTCCAAGCCCTCTATAACGCTGCCAGTCTACCATGATCAAATTTGGGCATGATCAAATTCGGGCATGATCAAAACCGGGCATGATCAAAACCGGGCGCGATTGCGCCGCGGGCGTGGCTCGCCTATCCCTGAAAAATGTCTCCACTCACAGAAACCGTGCTTTTTGTCTTCAGCCTCGTAGCGCTCGGCTATCTCGCCGGGCTCACCGGCTATCTCAGACCGGCGAGCGGCGAGGGGATATCGGACTTCGCGGTCTCGGTGGCGATGCCGCTGCTTCTGTTCCAGACGATGGTGAATGCCGATTTTCACGGCGTCGCACCATGGCCGCTATGGGGGGCTTATTTCACGGCGGTGGCGATCACCTGGGCCGCCGGCCATCTCGTCACCACGCGGATATTCGGGCGCGACGCGCGCGCCGGTGTCGTCGGGGGCGTGTCGTCGGCCTATTCCAATGTGGTGCTGCTGGGCGCCCCGTTCATTCTTGGCATATTCGGCCCGAGCGGCTTCGAGGTGCTGTCGCTGCTGGTTTCCGTGCACCTGCCGGTCATGATGATGGCTTCGATCGTGCTGTTCGAGATGTTCGGCCGCGGCAGCGACGAGCATGTCCATCCGCTGCGGGTGCTGCGCAGTTTCCTGCGGCGGCTGTTCATCAACCCGCTGATCATCGGCATCCTGCTCGGGCTGGCGTGGCGGCTCAGCGGCGTGCCGCTGCCGGACCTCGTCATGCGGCTGGTCGATGCGCTTGCCGACACGGCAGGGCCGGTGGCGCTGTTTGCCATGGGGCTCAGCCTGCGTCGCTTCGGCGTTTCCGGCAATGTGCGGCCGGCACTGGCGCTTTCGGTGCTGAAACTGTTCCTGATGCCGGCGCTGGTTCTCGCCTTCGTCTGGCTGCTTGGCCTGCCGCCCTTGACGGCCAAGGTAGCGGTGGTGGTCGCGGCGCTGCCATCCGGTATCAATTCCTACCTTATCGCCGTGCAGTTCAACACCGGCCAGGCGCTGGCGTCGAACCAGATGACCATCGCCACCGCCTGCGCCGCCGTCACCACGGCCTTCTGGCTGACGATTGTGTTGCATGTCTTTGGGTAGGCCGTGCGCAAATCCAGGCGAGGCGGTACAGTCCGCTCTCGCCTTAGGCTGGCCCAACCCCTATATGCCATCTTGCGATTGCTTGCGGGCCTTGCCCTAGGTAAAGAGCACTGGCTCCAGCGTGCCGGCTTCAGCCCACTGCGCACGCCCACCGAAGAATTCACAGACCGGCCCGTCAGGGCATCGAAACGGAGGATAGACCATGCTTCAGAAAACCAGCCATTTCATGCGGCAGGCCAATCTCATCAACGGCGAATGGGTGCAGGCCGACAGCGGCCAGACGGTCGACGTCAACAACCCGGCCACCGGCCTCAAGATCGGCACGGTGCCGAAGTCGGGCAAGGCGGAGACCCGCCGTGCCATCGAGGCCGCGGACGCCGCCTTCAAGACCTGGCGCAAGACGACCGCGCTCGAGCGCTCGAAGCTGCTGCGCAAGCTGCATGACGCGATGATGGACAATCAGGACGTGCTGGCCGAACTCTTGACCATCGAGCAGGGCAAGTCGCTGTTTGAATCGAAGGGCGAGATCGGCTCTGCCGCGGCCTACATTCTGTGGTTCGCCGAGGAAGGCCGCCGCACCTATGGCGACGTCGTGCCGTCGCCATGGGCGGACCGCCGCATCCTGGTGACGAAGGAGCCGGTCGGCGTCATCGCCGCCATCACGCCGTGGAATTTCCCGTCCTCGATGCTGGCCCGCAAGCTCGGCCCGGCTCTCGCCGCCGGCTGCACCGCCGTGGTCAAGCCCGCCTCGCAGACGCCGTACTCGGGTCTCGCCTGGGGCGCGCTTGCCGAGGAAGTCGGCTTCCCCAAGGGCGTCGTCAACATCCTGACCGGTTCGGCCAGCGAGATCGGCGACGAGATCTGCGCCAACCCGCTGGTGTCGAAGATCACCTTCACCGGATCGACCGAGGTCGGCAAGCTGCTGATCCAGAAGTCGTCGGTGACCGTCAAGAAAGTGTCGATGGAGCTCGGCGGCAACGCGCCGTTCATCGTCTTCGACGACGCCGACATCGAGCGCGCGGTCGCCGGCGCGATCACCGCCAAGTACCGCAATTCCGGCCAGACCTGCGTCTGCACCAACCGCTTTCTCGTTCAGGCCGGTGTCTACGACAAGTTCGTCGAGAAACTGGCCGCCGCCAGCAATGGGCTGAAGGTTGGCTCCGGCCTCGAAGACGGCGTGCAGCAAGGACCGCTGATCGACGAAAAGGCGGTCGAGAAGGTCGAGGAACTGATTGCCGATGCCACCTCAAAGGGCGGCAAGATCGTCGCCGGCGGCAAGCGCCATGCGCTGGGCGGTTCGTTCTTCCAGCCGACGGTCATCGCCAACGCCACGCCCAAGATGCGCTTCATGAAGGAAGAGATCTTCGGCCCGGTCGCTCCGGTGTTCAAGTTCGAGACGGAAGCGGAAGCAATCGCGCTCGCCAACGATACCGAATTCGGCCTCGCCTGTTATTTCTACACCGGCGATCTCGGCCGCGCCTTCCGCGTCATGGAAGGGCTGAAATACGGCATGGTCGGCGTCAATGAAGGCCTCATCACCACGCCGGAGGCGCCGTTCGGCGGCGTCAAGGAATCGGGCCTTGGCAAGGAAGGCGGACATCAGGGCATCGAAGACTATCTCGATACCAAATATGTGTGCATCGGCGGCCTCGGCCTCTGATAGACTGCTCCTGAGATGGGGAGGCCAATCGCCTGCCCATCTCTTATGGGAAAACCAGCCGAAGTCCTCTGGATCTACTGGCATTTGCGGGCATGGCGATGAAGGACGGCGAGGTTTTCGGCACGACGCAGGCGGGCGAGGCGGTGCGCCGTTTCACCATCAGGGGCGGCGGTATAACCGCCAACATCATCGGACTCGGCGCCATTATCCAGGATTTGCGCCTGACCGGGCACGATGCACCGCTGGTGCTCGGCTACAACACTTTGCAAGCCTACGAAGCCGACAACGCCTTCTTCGGCGCGGTGGTCGGCCGCTATGCCAACCGCATTCGCGATGGCCGCTTCACCATTGGTGGCAGCCGCTACCAGACTGAGCAAAATTTCCTCGGCAAGCACACGCTGCATGGCGGCTCGCAAGGCTATTCGCACCGGCCATGGACGGTTTCGCTGCACGGCCGGGATTTCGTCACGCTGACGCTGCATGATCCCGACGGCACGATGGGCTTTCCCGGCGCGCTCGACGTCACATGCACCTACCGGCTGAAGATTCCCGGCACACTCAGCGTCGAACTGACGGCGACCTGCGAGGAGCCGACGCTGTGCAATCTCACCCAGCACTCCTATTTCAACCTCGATGATGGCGGCGCCGGCGACATTCTCGACCACAGAATGATGTTGAATGCCGGCGCCTATCTGCCTGTCGACAGCGACATGATCCCGACCGGCGTGGTCAAGCCGGTCGACGGCACGCCCTTCGATTTTCGCCAGGCGCGGCCGCTGCGCATGGAAACCGAGGGCGAACAGCTGCCCTATGACCAGAATTTCTGCCTTGCTTCGACGCGCGGGCCGCT
This sequence comes from Mesorhizobium sp. AR02, assembly GCF_024746835.1. Classification (NCBI taxonomy): domain Bacteria; kingdom Pseudomonadati; phylum Pseudomonadota; class Alphaproteobacteria; order Hyphomicrobiales; family Phyllobacteriaceae; genus Mesorhizobium; species Mesorhizobium sp. AR02. The sequence continues at coordinate 6,071,433 of NZ_CP080531.1, forward strand.
GCGGCAAGCGGCATGGGCGCAAGGGGCCAGTTCCGGCGTCGAGATGGAGGTCTGGACCACGGAGCCCGGTGTCCAGCTCTACACCGGCCAGTATGTGACGCCGCGCAAAGGGCTGGAAGGGCGGGACTACAAGGCTTTTTCCGGTTTCTGCCTGGAGCCGCAAATATGGCCGGATGCACCGAACCGGCCCTATTTCCCGCAAGCAACGCTGTGGCCGGGCGCGATCTACCATCATGTGACGGAATACCGCTTCCGTCTGCCTTGATCTTATCCCGCGAACGCCGCCCGTAGCGTTTCGAACGGCGCCAGCGCGCCGCGAACCTGGACCACGGCGGCGGCGACGCGATGGGCTCGGCGGACAGCTTCCTGCGGGCCATGGCCGGCGAGGCGCGCCGCGAGGTAGCCGCCATTGAAGGAATCGCCGGCGCCGGTGGTGTCTACGGGGGCCGCGACATGGATCGCCGGCACGTTGTGCAGTGTCCCGCTTTCGGCAATCAGCGCCGGCTGCTCGCCGTTCTTGACGACGACCTCGCCGACCCATTGCTGGAGCCGCTCGGCCGTCGCCTGCGGCGTTGCATCCTCAAACAGCATCTGCTCGTCGGGGAAGGTCGGCAATGCGATGTCCGTGACACCTAGCGCTTCGACGATGGCCGCTTGCGCGTTCTCGCGGTTGCGCCAGAGCCGTGGCCGGTAGTTGGGGTCGAAGGCGATCAGCGAGCCCGCTGCGCGGGCTCTGGCCACGGCGGCCAGCAGTGTTTTGCGCGCAGCATCGTCCAGAATTGCCAAAGTGATTCCGGAAAAGTACACAAGTGCCTGATTTTCAAGGCTTTTCGAAAGTGCTTCGGGATCCGAAGCAAGCTGCCGGGCCGCAGCGTCGCCGCGCCAGTAGGTGAAGGAGCGTTCGGCGCCGGTCAGCGTGATCGCATAGAGGCCGGGCCGCGCGCCAGCTATCACCGGGCTGGAACCGATGCCGATGCCGTTTTCGGCGAAGAAGCCGATCTGGCCTTGCGAGAAGGGGTCGTCGCCGAAGGCCGAGACATAGGTCGCCGGCCGGTCTTCGCTCAACGCATGCAGCGCCCACAGCGTGTTGAACGTGTCGCCGGCAAAACCCATGCGCCAGTTCGGGCCGGTCTGACCCGACAGTTCGAGCATGCATTCGCCGATCGAGGCGACGCCGTTTCCCGCCATCTGCAATCCTCCAGTGATTTCGGTGCTGTAGCTTTTTGCCGGCGGCGGCGCCATGCTTGGCAAGCAGGCATTTTTGCGCCACAGCGTTTTCCCACAGGCTGGCGGGATGCGATCCACCCGGCAGAGCGTTATCCGCAGAAGAGGAACCGGTTTGGCATCGTTATGGCGTTATCTCTTGGCGGGTCTTGGTCTGGCTGCTCTGCTCGTCGGCATCCTCGCGGTCGTCTATCTGACCGCGCCGCAATCGGCGCAGCCAGTCGGCCCGGATGTCTCGCGCACGAAGAACACGGACAACGGGCTGTTCGTGGCAAGTTTTTCGCCAGAGCGGGGTGTCGTGCGGTTGGGCGAGCTGGAATCCTGGCTGCTGACCTTGAAGACAAAGGCCGGCGCGCCGGTGGAGGGGGCAGCGATCGCGGTCTCCGGCGGCATGCCGCAGCACAATCACGGCCTGCCGACCAGTCCGCAGGCGACCGACTATCTCGGCGATGGACGCTACCGGATCGAAGGGATCAAGTTCACGATGAGCGGCTGGTGGCAGCTGCATTTCGCCATCTCTGCCTCCGCCGGCTCCGACACGGTGCTGTTCAACGTGGTGCTGTGAGCGGCCGATGAAGCGCCTTGTCTGCATTCTGGCGCTGATGGTAGCCGTTGTCCTTGGCGGTTGCGGCAAGCCGGATTTTTCCGACACCGAGAAGAAGACCATCGCTTCGCTGATGCTGTCGGCGCTGCCGTCGCTGAAGCCGGACACCACCAATCGCTTCGCCGATGTGCCGGCCGCCGCGGCCCTTGGCTCGACGCTTTTCTTCGATCTGGGCATGAGCCGCGACGGCACGGTGTCCTGCTCGACCTGTCACAAGATCGACCGCCAGTTCCAGGACGACCTGCCGCAAGCGGTGGGCGTCGGCCGCACCAACCGCCGCACAATGGCATTGGCGGGCGTGGCGCGTGACCCCTGGTTCTTCTGGGACGGCCGCCGCGACAGCCTGTGGGCGCAAGCGCTGACGCCTTTGGAAAACCCGCTGGAGCAGGCGGGAAACCGCGCTGCCTACGCGCATTACATTAAGGCGCGCTTCGGCGAGCGCTATGAGCGCATTTTCGGACCGCTGCCTGATTTTTCCGGCATTCCGTTGAATGCCAGCCCGCTGGGAACCGATGCCGAGAAGGCTGCCTGGAACACGATGAGCGATGCGCAGCGCGATGCCATCAACCGCGTCTATGCCAATATCGGCAAGGCGATCGCCGCCTTCGAACGCTCGATCGAGCCGTCGCAGACGCGCTTCGACCGCTTTGCCCTGGACCTCGTCACCGGCGCCGAGCCGAAGGGCGATGCGGTCTTTACGCGGGAAGAAATCCTTGGGCTGAAACTGTTCATCGGCAAGGCCAATTGCGTGACCTGCCACAATGGCCCGCGCTTCACCGACAACGGCTTTCACAACACCGGCGTGCCGCCTGTTGCGGACTTGCCGCCGGATCGCGGGCGCGTCGACGCGGTGAGCCAGGTCGAGGCCGACCCGTTCAACTGCTTCGGCGCTTATCGCGATGGCGACGTCAGTGCCTGCGGCGAACTGCGTTTCATGGTCAAGGATGCGCCGCAACTGATCCGCGCCTACAAGACACCCTCACTGCGCGGAGCCGCCACGCGACCGCCCTATATGCATGCTGGGCAGTTTTCGTCGCTCGACGAGGTGGTGGCACACTACGCCAAGGCTGCGCCCAGTGCGGAAGGGGTATCCGAGATTCACCCGCTGGAACTGTCGGACCGCGAGCGCGCCGCGCTGGTGGCGTTTTTGAAGACGCTGGCGGAGTAAAGCCGTCGACGAAAAGATGGTTGAAGGCGCGAAGCTAGGTGAGGTGGTGCTTCGGCGATTGGCAAACATCCATCGCTTCGTCATCCTGGGGCGAAGCAAGGAGCGAAGCGACGCGGCGCAGACCCCAGGATCCATGCCGGGACTCGGAAGCGCTGCTACGGTGCAGAATTCTGTCCCCGCTGCACTCCACGGCTAAGGTCGCGGCATGGATCCTCGGGTCTCCGCGACGGAGCTTCGCTCTTGCTCCGCCCGTGGATGACGAAGGTGGAGGGGGCTTCGGCTGATCCCGAGGTTCTATCGATCCTTCACCGTCTCCATCGCCACGAAGGTCGAGGTCTGGGCGACATGGGGGAGGGCCGAGATGCGCTCGCCCAGAACGCGGCGGTAGGCGGCGATATCCCGGGTGCGGACCTTCAGCAGATAGTCGAAGCTCGATGCCATCATATGGCACTGCTCGATCTCCGGCACACTCTGCACGGACCGATTGAAAGCGTCGAGTGCGGCGGAACGGGTATCGGACAGTTTCACCTGGACGAAGGCGACGTGGCCTTCGCCCATGCGCTCGCGATCGATGATCGCCTGGTAGCCCCTGATATAGCCGTCCTTCTCCAGCCGCTTCACCCGCGCCTGCACCGGTGTCTTCGACAGACCGACCTTTGCAGCGAGTTCCGACATCGAAAGCCGCCCGTCGCTTGCCAGCGCCGCCAGGATATTTCTATCGATGCGGTCCAATTGGTCTTCTGTCATCGAAAGTGCAGTCCATATTTTGACATTTCAGGCGCCACGATAGATTGATTGACCTATGATGTCGATTTCTTTGGACCGACTGAAATCTGCGCCTATGCTAGCTTGCGCCATTCGGTCCGGTGACCGCCGGCCCGCTCGTTGATGTTCGCTCCACAGGACCCGCCATGCCGCTCGATACCATCCGCCAGCAGATCCGTGCCAACTATTTGCCTGACGAAGACGAGGCCGTGAAGCGGCTGGCCGAAGCGACAGGGCTTTCGGCCGGGGATCGCGATGCGATCTCGGCGCGGGCCGCCGATCTGGTGCGGGCGGTGCGCGGCTCGTCCGATCCCCGACTGATGGAAGTCTTCCTCTCCGCCTATGGCCTTTCCACAAAGGAAGGCGTGGCGCTGATGTGCCTGGCCGAAGCGCTGCTGCGCGTGCCTGACACTGAGACGATGGACGATCTCATCGCCGACAAGATCGCGCCGCATGACTGGTCGGCGCATTCCGGCGGTTCAAGCTCGATCTTCGTCAACGCCTCGACCTGGGCGCTGATGCTGACCGGCCGTGTGCTGGACGAGGGTGAGGGCGGCATCGAAGGCACGTTGCGCTCGATGGTGCGGCGGCTGGGCGAGCCAGTCATCCGCAAGGCGGTGGCAGCGGCGATGCGCGAAATGGGCGAGCAGTTCGTGCTCGGCCGCACCATTGCGGAAGCCGTCAAGCGCGGCCGGCCGATGACGCAGAAGGGCTATCTCTATTCCTTCGACATGCTGGGCGAGGCGGCCCGCACCGAGGCCGACGCGCTGCGCTACCACAAGGCCTATGCCGACGCGATTTCTTCGCTCGACGCCGGCTCCAACGGTCCTGACATCCGACAAAACCACGGCATTTCGGTGAAGCTTTCGGCGCTGCATCCGCGCTACGAGGTGGCGCAGAAGGAAGAGATGCTGCCTGTGATGGCCGAGCGGCTGTTGTCGCTGGCGCTGGCAGCCAGGCATTCGCGCATGGGCCTCAACATCGACGCCGAAGAAGCCGACCGTCTCGATCTGTCGCTCGACGTCATCGAGCGCGTGCTGGCCGAGCCGGAGCTCGCCGGCTGGAACGGTTTTGGTGTCGTCGTCCAGGCCTATGGTCCGCGCGCCGCCTTTGCCATCGACTGGCTCTATGCGCTGGCGAAGAAGTACGACCGCACCATCATGGTGCGGCTGGTCAAGGGTGCCTATTGGGACACCGAGATCAAGCGGGCGCAGACGCTCGGACTATCCGGCTATCCCGTCTTTACCCGCAAGGCCAACACCGACGTCTCCTACATGGCTTGCGCGAAGAAACTGCTTGGCATGACCGACCGCATCTATCCGCAATTCGCCACCCACAACGCCCACACGGTCGCGGCCATCCTGTCGATGGCGGGAAATCGTGACTCCTTCGAGTTCCAGCGCCTGCATGGCATGGGCGAGGCGCTGCATGAGACCGTGCGCCAGGCCGAAGGCACGCGTTGCCGCATCTATGCGCCGGTCGGCGCGCATTCCGACCTGCTTGCCTATCTGGTCCGTCGGCTGTTGGAGAACGGCGCCAACTCCTCCTTCGTGCACCAGCTGACCGACGAGGATGTCGAGCCGGAAGACATCGCGCGCGATCCGCTGGAGACAGTCGAGGACCAGGGCCCTGCTGCCAATCCGGCGATCGCCCGGCCGTCGCAGATTTTTGGCGCAGGCCGCCGCAATTCGAAAGGCTTTGACATCACCGATACGGTGACGCTGGCGGCGATCGACAAGGCCAGGGCGGCGTTCGCCGGGCCGGATCGCTGGCATGCCAAGCCGATCACGCGCGCCGCCGGCTACGGCAAGCAGCGCCCAATCGTCAATCCGGCCAAGCCTGATGAAGTGGTCGGCACGGTTCACGAGGCGGCCGCCAAGCAGGTCACGATCGCCGTGCGCATCGCAGTGGAAGCGCAGCCGGCCTGGGCAAAACGGCCGGTCGCGGAGCGCGCCGCCATCCTCAACCGCGCCGCCGACCTCTATGAGGCCAATGCGGTCGAGTTCTTCGCGCTCGCCACCCGCGAGGCCGGCAAATCGCTGGCCGACGGCGTTGCCGAGGTGCGCGAAGCCGTCGACTTCCTGCGTTACTACGCCGCCGAGGCGGCCAACGCCGAGGCAGGCACGCAAGCCCGCGGCGCCATCGTCTGCATCTCGCCATGGAATTTCCCGCTCGCCATCTTCACCGGCCAAATCGCGGCGGCACTGGTCACCGGCAATTCGGTGATCGCCAAGCCGGCCGAGCAGACGCCGCTGATCGCCTTCCGCGCTGTCGAACTGCTGCGAGAGGCCGGTGTGCCGGAAGACGTCATCCAGTTGCTGCCCGGCGACGGCCCATCGGTCGGCGCGCCGCTGACAGCCGACCCGCGTATCGCCGGCGTCTGCTTTACCGGCTCGACCGAGGTCGCCAAGCTGATCGAGAAGCAGCTGGCGGAGACCGCGGCACCCGACGCCATGCTGATTGCCGAGACCGGCGGCCTCAACGCCATGATCGTCGATTCCACCGCGCTGCCCGAGCAGGCGGTGCGCGATATCCTGGCCTCGGCCTTCCAGAGTGCCGGTCAGCGCTGCTCGGCGCTGCGCGTGCTCTACGTCCAGAAGGACGTCGAGAAAAAGATGCTGGAGATGCTGAAGGGTGCCATGGAAGCGCTCAACATCGGTGATCCCTGGCAGATTTCGACCGATGTCGGTCCGGTCATCGACGATGAGGCGCAGGCCTCGATCCGCGACTATTGCACGAAGAAGGGCCTCGAGGGCCGGCTGATCGCCAAGCTCGAAGCGCCGAAAGACGGCCGCTTCGTCGCGCCGCATGTCTTCAGGGTCAAGGGCATCGAGGAGATGGAGCGCGAAGTGTTCGGGCCGGTGCTGCATGTCGCCACCTTCGACGCCGATGAGATCGACGCGGTCATCGCCGCGATCAACCGCAAGGGCTATGGCCTGACCTTCGGCCTGCACACCCGCATCGAGGGCCGCGTCCAGCATTTCGTCGACGGCATCCATGCCGGCAATATCTATGTCAACCGCAACCAGATCGGTGCTGTCGTCGGTTCGCAACCCTTTGGCGGCGAGGGGCTGTCGGGCACTGGTCCAAAGGCTGGTGGGCCGCACTATCTCAGGCGTTTCCGCAAGGGGCCGGAGGCGGGCACCCATTTGCAGGATGGCCACAAGGTGACGGCGACCAAACTGGCCGACAATCTGCCCGATCCGGCACTTGGCGGCTGGTCGACGCGTCCGGACCGGATCGCCATTCTGAGGAAGCATCTGCGCGGCAAGGGGGCCGCCGCCATTGGCGCCGCCGCTGCGATCGATTTCGGCCAGGTCGACCTGCCCGGGCCGACCGGCGAAGCCAACACGCTGTCGTTGTCGCCGCGCGGCCGCGTGCTGTGCCTGGGGCCGGATGCCGACACGCTGCTTGCCCAGACGATCCAGGCGCTTGCCGCAGGCAATGCGGTGCTGGCTGTGGCCCCGGGCGCACCGGCCGCACTCTCCGCATTGACCGGCAAGGGCTTGCCTTTGGCCGCTATTGATGGCCGGCCTGATCCGGTCGAGGCCCGCTCGCTGCGCGTCGATGTCGTCGCTTTTTCGGGCACACCGGAAGCTGCGCGCATCGTGCGCAAGGTCATCGCCGAGAGGACTGGACCGATCGTGCCGCTGGTCAGCGAGGTGCTCAACCCGGCCGCCTATGCGCATGAGCGGGCCGTCTGCGTCGACACGACCGCCGCGGGGGGCAATGCCAGCCTGCTCGCTGCGGCATAAAGACTATTCACGCCTCGCTTGCCTTGTGTCGAGTTGCCGGGGATAAGCATGGGCGGCAATTCGAGCGGGGCGACCGATCAGATGGAAGACAAGTCCCCACCGTTTGAGCTGCCGCGCGTGGCGGTGGTCATCACCTGCTACAATTACCGGCCCTACGTCGAACAGGCGATCCGCTCGGTGTTGGCGCAGACCTACCGGAACTGGGACTGCGTCATTGTCGACGACGCCTCGACCGACGGCTCGGCCGACCATATCCGCCAGCTTCTGGCAGCCATAGACGATCCGCGCCTGCGCCTGCTGGCGCGCTCCCAAAATGGGCGGGCAGATCGCGGGATTCCGCGATGGCTTTGCCGCGACCGACGCGCCTTTCGTGGTATTTCTCGATGCCGACGATGCTTGGCTGCCGGATTTTCTCCTGGCGCATCTGTCCGCCCACCTCAACGCGACACATTCGGCCGCGCTATCGAGCTCCGATGTGTTCCTGGTCGATGGCAGCGGCACCTTGCTCAGCGGCACTTTCCTTCCCTTGCGCAAACCGCGCTCCGGGCCAGATAGTAATGGCGTCGCCATCGCGCCGGGTGGCCAGCTTGCCGGCATAGCGTCCGGGATTGCCTACGCATCGGAGCATCCGGTGACCTATTTCGCGCCTGCGACAACCGGCTGGCTATGGTCACCATGCTCGGCGATCATGTACCGGCGTGGCGCGTTGGAACCGATCTTGTCCTTCCCGTTCAAGGCCAAGGTGGGGACGGATTATCTGACGGCCACATGCGCGCATCTGGCCGGCGGCAGCCTCATCCTTTCCGAAGGGCTTGGCCTCTATCGCCTGCACGGGTCGAACCAGTCCTCCACCGGCAGTGGCTTTGCCGGCGGCCATGTGCGGCAAACACCTGCCTACCGGGCCTACAGGAGCACATTGGCGGCGGATGTCGTCGACTATGTGCTGGAGAATTCAGCCTGGCTCAGTGATGTCAACGGGCGCAATTTCATACCCGCATTCCTGACGCAGCATGTGCGTCAGTTCAGGGAGCTGGCCGACGATCCGCGGCTGATGCGACACCTGATCCGGGGGCGGCCCTGGCAATGGCTGCGCATGCATGTTGGCCAGTGGCTGCGTCGGCTGGGTGGGCGCGGTTCCACGTGATCATGACAAGGGTGCCGGAGGTTCTCGTATTTGCTCGGGCAAAGCCAGGTCAGGCGCCTTCGACGACCGAAAAACCTTCGAACTGCGGGTGGCCGAGATAGTGGACCTTCGTCGTGCCGACATTCCTGTGCGCGGCGCGGAAGTTTTCCGATTTGGTCCAGGCGACGAAATCATCCTGGCTCGCCCACACCGTGTGCGAGGCAAACAGCGTGTAGCCTTCGGTCTCGTTGACCGGGCCGCGCAGCAGATGGAATTCCCGAAAACCCTTCATCTCGGCAAGGCTGGAATCGCGGTTCTTCCACACGGCCTCGAAATCGGCCTCCGAGCCGTTCTGCACCTTGAAGCGGTTCATGGCGATGTACATGGAGTTCCTTTCGGCTATTCGCGAGCGTTGATGTTGGGTAGTTGCTTGAGCGGTCAAGGCGAGAAGGGGCCGATTGGCGCTTTGAACCGCCAATTCATCAGCCCGGTCTCGGGAGGAATCGGCGGGAACGGTGCCTGCTTTCGCACCAGCTCCAAAGCGAACTGATCGAGTTCGGGCGAGCCTGAGCTTTTGGCAAGCTGCAGGTCGACAATGTTTCCATTGGCCAGCACGACAAATGCCACCAACGCGTTGTTGCGGGCTGTCGTTTGTGCGGATTTCGATACGCGGCGATTGGCGCGAGCCAACTTGCTGGCTACCTCGCCGCTGTAGCGGGACGCCGCCGCGTTCCCGGTATCGGCTTGCTTTCGGCCCTTGCTCGCAATTGCCGCCTTGATTTCGTTGCCGTCCGCTGTGCCGCGGTCCTCATATGCTTCGCTTGCAGTTGCCGGGACGGCTGTCGGAGTTGGCCTTGCACTGGGGATCGGCGGCCGCTCGGGAATGGCGACAGGCATTACGCTGCTCTCGGCCTGGACGCTCGGCTGTGTCGGTGTTTCGGTCTTGGCAGCCACACTCTGGTTATCGGGGCGCGGGGTTGTCGCCATCAGTATGTCCGGCGTAGCCGCTGGCTGTTTGACAGCTTCCGGCAAAGGCTTGGCTGCTTCCTGGGTGGGTTCGGCAGCTTGCTTCACAGCTTGCCGCTCAGGCTGCGAAGGTTTTGTCGGCGGCCGCGGTTTCGGCTCCAGCGTGACATTGATTGCCGCCGGATCCTTGTCCAACGCGCTGCCAGCCACCTTGTCTCCGGTCTGATCGCTGCCTTCCGATTGCACCGAATCCCTGGGATTGAATGGGCTGGAAGGTGAGATCAGAAAGAATGCCGCCGCTGCGCCATGGAGCAGGCCGGAGACGACAATAGCAATGGGCCATCGGGCCGCGGGCCGCACGAGTGCAAGCGGCTCGGCCGGCGCTATCGCCAGCTCGCTGCCAGCGTCGGGGAGGGGACTGATTTCCTGCATGTCGCGGGCTGGAAATTGCAGCGACCAGCGGGCAAAAGTCAAATCAAGATCGTTCGCCCCTGGTATCAGCGAACCGTGGCCGGCCAGCGGCCAGGCCACGGTCTTTCGCGTGAATGCGGGATGCAGTCCCAACGCCGTTCTCAGACGCCGAAAGCGATGCCGGTCTTGGTGTCCGTCTTCAGCTTGCGCATGCAGGCGTTCGGTTCGACGCCGGTGCCGGCGCATTCCGTCGCGCTGTTGATCAGCACGCGGCTGATCTTGGCGCAATCGGTGCCGGCGAGATCAAAGCGTGTCACCTTGGTCTTGCCTGCCGGCAGGTCCTTGAAGTCGAGCACGGTCAGCCGGTCGACGACGCCGGCCTCGTTGAACAGGGCGATCTCGAACGCCGCCTTGGAGAGGTCGGCGCCGAGATTGTTGTTGACCACGAAGGTCAGCCGGCAGCCCTTGTCGGAAGGTTGCGCGGCATTGAGCTCCAGCGTGAGCGCGGGGACCGGCGCGGACCCTTCAGCCCACGCCGGAACCATCGCAAGCGACATCGCCAGCGTCGAGGTCAGCAGACGAAGAGATGTCGTCAAGCTCTTCATAATCATCAGCCTCCAAATCGCATTGTTGCCGCCAGCTTCAGCGTGATGCCCGGCTCATAGACCGCGACTGTCGTGGTGCCGTTCAGCGGGTTGGCGTATTTGACATCGAACAGATTGTCGGCGCGGAAATCGACCTTCACATTGTCCGTCGCCTGATAACTGGCGAAGGCATTGACCAGTGTGTAGTCCTCGGCCACCGCATTGCCCTTCGGCTTGCCGTTGTATTGCACCTCGCCGCCGACGGTCAGCTTGTCCTCGAGGAAGCGCAGGCCGAGCTGGGCGGTGACCTGCGAAGAGGGGATTGTGGCGAGATCGGCTTCCACACCCTTGTAGGAAATGGTGTGGCCATTCGTGATCGATGCCGAAAGCCCGGCATAGCCCCACCCGGCGTCGTAGACGCTTTCAAACTCAAAGCCGTGGATCTTGGCCTTGGCGAAATTCTGGTACTGGTAGCAGATCGGAATGCCCGGGCCGAACGGGCAACCACTGCCTGGGGCGAACGGCGACAATGTCACGCCTTCGATATAGTCGTCGACGTCATTGTTGAAATATGCCGCCTTGATGCGGACGGCGTCGCCAGCCTCCAATATATCGTTCTGCTTGTAGTTGATGCCGAATTCGGTCGTCTTGCCGGTCTCAGGTCGCAGGTTCGGATTGGGCAGGAACGGGAAGGTGACACCTGCCGGATGGTTGCCGCTGATCAGAGTCTCCGTGAGGGAAGGCGAACGGTAGCCTTCGGCATAAGTGCCATAGAATTGCAGGCCGGCAAGGCTGGCGTTGTCGAAGGGCGAGACGCCGACGGTGATGCGCGGCGACAGCCGGTCGCCCGATGTATCGTGGGTGTCATCCTTGAGGCTGTAGCTGTCGTAACGCAGCCCGGCGATCACCTCGAGCCAGTCCCAGGTGAGCTTGTCCTGGACATAGGCGCCGGACACATTCCGCTTGCCCGACGGCGTGTAGAAACTGTCGCCACCGGCGGTGCCGCCAGTCTTGACGTCGTCATTCACCCAGTCGCCGCCATAGGTCAATTCGTGCGCAACGCCACCGGTCTCGAATCGTGAGGTGTTCCAGATGTCGATTGCGGCCGTGCCGACATCGAAAGTCGACGTCGAGCCTGCTGGCAGCACCACCGGAAGACCTGTGACCGGATCGAAGCGGTTTTGCGGAACAAGGCTGGTCAGGTCGAGATTGGTCTTGTTGTAGGAGGTGTTGATGTGGAGATCGAGCCAGCTCTTGTCTTCGTCCGTGATGTTGTAGCGGGCCGTGAAGGTGTTCGACTTCAGGTCGACATCATTCACCGGCACGCCGCCGCTGGTTTCGTCCCAGCTGTCGCTTGAGCCGACCCAGCCGAGCTTCAGCTCGCTGTTGTCGGTCGGGCGGATGGTGGTCTTGAGCAGGCCGCTCAACACGTCGAAGCCGGTGCCGTTGACGGTGTCGCCGCCGCCATCCTTGTAGTTGTCATAGTTGCGGTAGACGATGTTGCCGAGCGCGTCCCAGTTCTCATTGAAACGGTAGGCGCCGGTGGCGCTGGTGGTCCAGCCCTTGCCGTTGCTCTCATAGCGTCCGGTTACCGAAGCGCCCCATGTTTCCTCCGGCTTGAGGAAGTCCGCGGCGTCCTTGGTGTCGAAGAAGACGACGCCGCCAATGGCGCCCGAACCATAGGTGTTGGCGACAGGACCGCGGATCACATCGACGGATTTGACGAGCTCGGGGTCGATGTAGAAGGTCGACTGCGTGCCATGGTCTGAACGCTGGAAATCCTGGCGTGCGCCGTCGACGATGACCGCGACGCGGCCGAAATCCTGCAGGCCGCGGATGTTGATGCTGGTGCTGACGCGTCTGGCGTCGGCCTGTGTCGTGACACCGGGCACACCCAGCAGCATCTCGTTCGGTGTCGTCGCCATGCGGCGGTCGAGCTGTTCCTGATCGAGATGGCTGGCCGAGGCCAGTGATTCGATCGCCGTCTCGCCGGTGCGGCTGAGCACCAGGATCTTGTCGAGCAGCGTCGCGCCTGCGGGGGCTGCCTTCTCCTGGTCAGTCTTCTTCGATTGGTCCGTCTGCTCGCCCGCCGGCTGCGTTGCCTGTTGGGCATGCGCCGATGGCGCGGACAGGGCGATCGCCGCCACGCTTGCCAACAAAGCCGCCACACCGTTCGCCGCCGACCGGCCGCGCCATTCCCAGTTCACCAACAACCCCATGCCCCAACTCCAGATTCCAGGTTTCGTGCTGGCTGGCCCGTGGCTCGCCGGCATTTTTGATCGTGTCCGGCGTGTTAAATGTTGACTCATTTAATCCGGTATTGCACTGACTAATAAACATGATTATTCAAGTCAAGAAATGAATCGGATCTTCGCAACGCCTAGCTAGACGCCCGGCACAGGAAAGGGATCGACCCGGATGAACACGCACAATCCCAATGACTTTCGCTACCGCGTCCGCCGTTCCGACGAGGCCCCCGTCACCCGTTTCGATCGGGTTCCGCTGGCGGTCAGAACATTGTCCAGCAACACGCTGTTCCAGGGCGAGCACGAGATCGGCATCGAGCATCATGGCGCGCTCTACCGGCTGAAGATCACCCGGCAGGGCAAGCTCATTCTCAACAAGTAAGGCAAGGCAGTAGGGACGAGACATGGACCAGCGCGTAAAACCCGCCCCGCATGAAATCCGGTGGGCACGGACGGAAAATCCGAAAACGCGCGAGCGTGACCTTGCCGCCCAACTCGGCATTTCGGAAGCCGAGTTGGTCGCCGCGCATTGCGGCGACGGCGTCGTCCGCGTCGAGCCGCGCGTCAACGACCTCTTGACCGGTCTCGAGGCCGTCGGTGAGGTGATGGCGCTGACCCGCAATGAGAGCGCCGTGCACGAAAAGATCGGCGTTTATGACAAGGTCGTCACCGGCAACCACAATGCCATGGTGCTTGGCGAGAACATCGACCTGCGCATCTTCCCGAAAGTCTGGGCGTACGGTTTTGCCGTGGAGAAGCGCGACGGCGACGACATCCGCCGCAGCCTGCAGTTCTTCGACGCGGCGGGCGAGGCAGTGCACAAGGTGCATTTGCGTCCGGCCTCCAGTCTCTATGCCTACCAGAAGCTGGTCGCCTCGCTGGAATCGTCCAACCAGGAACCGACGGTCGCCATCTCAAGACAAGCCCCCGACGATGAGGGCGAGGCCATTGCGACGACCGCCAACCTTGACGATCTGCGAGACCGCTGGAGCCGGCTGACCGACGTGCACCAGTTCTTCGGCATGCTGAAAACGCTGAAGCTCAGCCGCCGCCAGGCGGTGCGCATGGTTGGAACGGACTATGCCTGGCTGCTCGACAATGACGCGGTTCGCGCCATGTTCCACCATGCCGCCGAAGGCGAGATGCCGATCATGTGCTTCGTCGGCAACCGCGGCTGCATCCAGATCCATTCCGGACCGGTCAAGTCGATCAAGCCGATGGGGCCGTGGATCAATGTGCTGGACGAGACCTTCCATCTGCACCTGCGCACCGACCACATCCACGAGGTCTGGGCGGTGCGCAAGCCGACCAAGGACGGCCATGTCACATCGCTCGAGGTCTACGCCGCCGACGGCAACATGATCATCCAGTTCTTCGGCAAGCGCCACGAAGGCGAAAGCGAGCGCGACGACTGGCGCTTCCTGGCCGAGAATCTGCCGCGCATTCCAAGCCCGACGGCAGCCTGAGGAGAAACGACAATGGGCTGTTTTTCCAAGATCATCGCCGGTCCGATGGTTGGCCTCGCTTTGGCCTTCACAGCGCTGCAGCCGGCTGCCGCCACCGAGGGCGTCTCGGTCTTCTCCGATCCGTCCAAGATCGCCGCCATAGGCGGATCGATCACCGAAATCGTCTATGCGCTTGGCGAGGAGAAACATCTGGTGGCGCGCGATTCCACCAGCAATTATCCGAAAGCGGCGCTCGACCTGCCCGATGTCGGCTATATGCGCGCGCTGTCGCCGGAAGGTGTGCTGTCGGTCAATCCGACCGGCATCCTGGCGCTGCAGGGCAGCGGTCCCAAGGAGGCCGTCGATGTGCTGAAGAAGACCAGCATTCCGTTCATCGAGGTGCCCGAGCACTATAGCCGCGAAGGCATCCTCGAAAAGGTTCGCATCGTCGGCAAGGCGCTGGGCGTCGACGCCAAGGCCGATGTATTGGCCAAGGAGCTCGATGCCAAGCTCACCGCCGCAGAAAAACAGACGGCCTCGATCAAGGAGCGCAAGCGTGTCCTGTTCGTGCTGTCGATACAGGGCGGCAAGATCTTGGCGGCCGGCAGCGAAACCGCTGCCGACGGCATGGTCAAGCTGGCGGGCGGGGTCAACGCCGTCGAAGGCTTCTCCGGCTACAAGCAAATGTCCGACGAGGCTGTTATCACCGCCAGGCCTGACGTCATCCTGATGATGACCAATGCCGGACCGCCGGTGTCGGACGACGAATTGTTCGGCAATCCGTCTGTTGCCTCGACGCCGGCCGGAACCGCGCGCAAGCTGATCCGCATCGATGGCGGCTATCTGCTCGGCTTCGGGCCGCGCACGGCTGAAGCCATCCACGACCTCGCCGTCTCGCTCTATGGCGCTGAAGTCACGGACTGAGCAGGCAGATCATGGTCGATCAATCGATCGCCGGCCCGGTGAAGGCGATGGCGAGTGCATCCGAAGGCGACCGTTCGGGTCGCGCCCGCATCGTCATCCTGCTGCTGTGCATCGGGCTCGCGGCCGCCGCGCTTTTGTCGCTGACATCAGGGGCATCGGATGCTTCGGCCGTCAATCTCCTCAGGGACTGGCTGCTTGGCGCTGTCCCGGGTGATGCAGTGCTGAGCGCCCGTGACAGCCTGATCGTCTACGACATCCGCTTGCCGCGCATCATCCTCGGCATGCTGGTCGGCGCAGCACTGGCGGTCTCGGGCGCCGTCATGCAGGGGCTGTTCCGCAATCCGCTGGCCGATCCTGGCTTGATCGGCGTTTCCGCCGGCTCCAGCCTCGGCGCCGTCGCCGTCATCGTGCTTGGCACCACGGTGCTGGCGCCGGTGACAGCCTTGTTCGGCACGCTCGCGCTGCCGCTGGCCGCCTTCTTCGGTGGCCTCGCCACGACACTGGTGCTCTATCAGGTCGCCACGCGACGCGGGCAAACCTCGGTTGCCACCATGCTGCTGGCCGGCATCGCGCTGGCAGCGCTCGCCATGGCACTGACCGGCATCCTCATCTTCATGGCTGACGATCGCCAGCTGCGCGACCTGACCTTCTGGCAACTCGGATCGCTCGGTGGCGCAACCTGGCAGAAGATCGGTTCCGTCGGGCCGATCATCATACTGGCACTGGCGGCGATGCCGTTCCTGGCGCGCGGCCTCAACGCGCTGGCGCTCGGCGAGGCGACCGCCGGCCATCTCGGCATTCCGGTGCAGCGGCTGAAATACACGGCCATCATCGGTGTTTCGGCGGCGGTCGGTGCGTCTGTCGCCGTCAGCGGCGGCATCGGCTTCGTCGGCATCGTCGTGCCGCACCTGCTGCGCCTGCTGATCGGTCCGGACAATCGCTATCTCTTGCCGGCTTCGGCGCTGCTCGGTGCCTCGCTGCTGCTCCTGGCGGATGCTGTCGCCCGCACCATCGTGGCGCCGGCCGAATTGCCGATCGGCATCGTCACCGCGATAGCAGGCGCGCCGTTCTTCCTGTGGATACTGCTGCGCAAGCGCGGCGTCGTTGACTTGTGAGACACGGGATTTGTGAGGCTGAGATGATCGAGGCAAGGGACGTGTCCGTTGATATTGCCGGCAAGCGCATCGTCGGCGGGGTCGATTTCGATGCACGGCCCGGCGAGATCGCGGCAATCGTCGGCCCCAACGGCTCCGGCAAGACGACCTTCCTGAAAGCGTTGTCGGGTGAACTCGCCTATACCGGGCGCGTCACCCTCAACGGCCGCGATCTCTCGGCGATGAAGCCGGTCGAGATTGCCGTGCATCGCGCGGTGCTGCCGCAGGCGACGACGCTGTCCTTCCCGTTCACGGTGCGCGAGGTGGTCAAGCTCGGCCTTGTCGGCGGTCGCTCGGGAGTCTTGTCGGGCGAGGATGCGCGACTGCCGGAGCGGGCACTGGCGCGTGTCGACCTCGACGGTTTTGCCGGACGTCTCTACCAGGAGCTTTCGGGCGGCGAGCAGCAGCGTGTCCAGCTTGCGCGCGTGCTGTGCCAGGTCTGGGCGCCGGTGCTCGACGGCAAGCCGCGCTATCTGTTCCTCGACGAGCCGGTTTCGAGCCTCGACATCAAGCACCAGCTGATCATCATGAACATCGCCCGCGATTTCGCCAGAAGGGGCGGCGGCGTGGTCGCCATCCTGCACGACCTCAATCTGACTTCCATGTATGCCGACCGCATCTTCGTCATGCATCGCGGCCGGCTGGCCGCGACAGGCTCGCCGCAAGACGTGCTGAGCGATGATCTGATCGAGAAGGTTTTCGACTGCCGGCTCAGGGTCGGCGTGCTGCCGGCCGGCAATGTGCCGTTCGTGCTGCCGCAATCCGCAGCTTAGGGTTGGCGGCAGCCTTCCCCAACTTCGTCATCCACGGGCGGAGCGGGAGCGAAGCGGACGCGCAGACCCGAGGATCCATTCCGTTACATCAACCGAAGGATGCGGCGATGCAGAAGAGGCGCTGGCGTTGCCGCCACTCGTTCTGCATAGCTGCGGTGCTCGAACGTCACGGAATGGATTCTAGGGTCTGCGCTGCGTCGCTTCGCTCCTTGCTCCGCCCTAGAATGACGACCTCATGGGCGGCGTCGCGCGCAAGGCATCAATAGAATCAAACCGCTAAGCCGCGTCGTGGACTACGCCGCTGGCGCGCGGCGCTCCAGCATGTCGATGCCAAGCAGGTTGCGCACATTCGGCCTTGCCGCCACCATATCGGCGACCGTGTAGCGGGCGAGCACGGCGAAGAAGGCGTTGAGAGCCTCGCGCAGCGCCGAATTCAGCGCGCAGCTGTCGACCAGCGGGCATTCGGTCGCATCGTTCTCGAAGCATTCGGCCATGGCGAAGCTTTCTTCCGTCACGCGCACGACGTCGAACAGGCTGATCGCCTCCGCGGCACGGCCAAGCCGGACGCCGCCATTGCGGCCCCGCACCGTCTCCACCAGGCCATGCTCGACCAGCGGCTGCAGGATCTTGAACAGGAACAATTCCGACACCGAATAGGCGGCCGCGATTTCAGGAATGCGGCTCAACCGGTCATTGTTGGCGGCACAATACATCAGGATGCGCATGGCATAATTGGTCTGGCGTGTAAGCCGCATTTTTGTCCTCACTAGGCGCCGGCGCGGTGCAACCACGCCGAATTCCAGAACTTCGCTGGCGCGGCTCCGATCCGGAATTTCGGATTCTCCGCACTGGCCTCGATCGAATATGGCCTATACCTTGGAATAATTCCAGACTAGCCTCGCATTATAGATGAATATTCTCGTCAACTTTATGTGCGCAACCCGGCAAATCGCTGAGGAAAATCGGCCGTCACGGGCATTTCGGCGGCCCAAGCACTAGATAGGCTCGAGATCGACCCAGAGATCGACCAGAGGTCGACCAGAGATCGACGAGGAGCGTTCATCCATGTCACAATCGGCTCCGTCCCTGGCGCCTGTCCGTTTCGATGCCGATGCGTCCGCCAAGCTATCCGCGCTACGGCGCACCAAATTCATCGCCACGGCCGCGCTCGCGCTTTGCGTGCTGGTGTTCGCCCTGGCCAAGTCGTTCCAAGGCACCTATCCGTGGCTGGGCTTCGTTGCTGCCTTCGCCGAGGCGGCGACCATCGGCGGGCTGGCCGACTGGTACGCGGTGGTAGCGCTGTTCAGGCGCCCGCTCGGGCTGCCGATCCCGCACACCGCCATCATCCCCGAAAACCAGAACCGCATCGCCGACAATCTCGGCCGCTTCATCGAGGCCAATTTCCTGGCGCCGGAGCCGGTGCGGGAAAAACTCGCCGAGGTCGATTTTGCAGCACTCGTCGCCGATTGGCTGACCGACGCCGAACGCGCCGCCGGCCTGTCGCGTTTCGTCGTGCGGCTGGTGCCGCAGACGCTTGCCGCTGTCGAGCAGTCCGGCCTGCGTGGCTTCGTCACCAGCCGCATGCTGGAGCAGATCGAGAAAGTTCCGCTGGCGCCGCTGGCGGCGGAGCTGCTGTCTGCGCTCACCGACGACCGCCGCCACCAGAAGCTGTTCGACGAGTTCATCAAGGTGATCGGCCGCTTCCTGAACGACGAACAGGCACTGGCGACAATGCGCGAAAAAATCCGCGAGGAGCTTCCGTCGCTGTTCAACCTGTTCAGAGCCGACGCCTATCTCCTGAAGAAGATCGTCGCCTCGGCGGGTTCCTTGCTCGACGAGGTGCGGGCTGATCCCGACCATCCGATGCGCGCCGAGTTCGACCGTTTCGCTCAAGGCTTCATCGAAAAACTCAGGACATCGAAGCAGTATGCCAAACGCGCCGAGCAGATGAAGCGCGATTTTCTGGCTCGGCAGGAGGTCAAGGGATTGGCCGGCGACATGTGGGAGAGCCTCAGCCTGTTCATCGCGCAGGACGCCAAGGCGCCGAATTCGGTGATCCGCGCGCATCTCGCCAACATGTTCGTCGAGGTCGGCCGTCATCTCGCCGGCGATGCGCAGATCCGGGCCGACATGAACCAGGGATTCGTGGTGGCGCTGGCCTCCTTCGTCGAGAGCCAGAAGAGCGGCGTGTCGAAATTCATCGCCGACCAGGTCAAGCGTTGGGACCTTGCGCAACTGACGCGGCTGATCGAGATGAACATCGGCAGGGACCTGCAATACATCCGCTTCAACGGCATGATCATCGGCGGGCTGGCGGGTATCGTGCTCTATACGATCGAGTTGCTGCTCCCGGTCAATTGATGCCCATCGATCGCCAGGCCGGTGTTCGAAATGGACATACGGCACCCGAGTGCTATCCTTGCCGTGAGGGCACCCGCATCCGCGGCAAAGGGGAGAAGACATCATGGCCAAACAACCGGAATCCGATTCCTTCATGGACATGTTCGGCAGGTTCGGCCGCGACCTGAAGGTGCCCAATGTCGATGTCGAGGCGATCCTTGCGCATCATCGCAAGAACCTCGAAGCCTTGGAGAAATCGGCGCGAGCCGGTGCTGCCGGTGCAACCTCGCTGTTGTCAAGGCAACGCGAGATGCTGCAGGACACGCTGCGCGAAATTGCCGACATGGCGCAGAGCTACCGGGCGCCGGGCAATCCGCAGGAGTTGATGGCCAAACAGACGGAGTTCGCCCGCAAATCCTTCGAGGCTGCGCTGAAGAATGCCGGCGAGGTGGCCGAACTGGCCCGGAAATCCGGCACCGAATCGATCGAAATCCTGCGCGCGCGCATCAAGGAGGCGATGGAGGAAATCCGTGCCGGCTACGGGCAGAAGTAGATCCCCGTGGCCTGCCGTTACGCCTCCGGTAGGGCATGCCGGTTTGCAATTCCGCACCCTCGCGCATAGTTGCATCCGCGCCACGCTATAAGCTCCCGGCAGCGCTGGAAGGTTCGAAATCCGAATTCGGCCTGCCATTGCATGGCAAGGCATGGCACGATTCAGCCGGAATACGGCGGAACGGATTCGCGCAAGGCGAATTGACAGGGGCCGTCCGTTCGTGGTCCGGAGGCGCGGTAAGTTATCGGGAAAGCAGGAATGACAGAAGTACGGCCTAAAACGCCGCCGACCTACGAGCAGTTGAGGACGATGTCCGGGCAGGAACTGGGCGTCTCGGAATGGACCACGGTCGACCAGGACCGTATCAACCAGTTCGCCGAATGCACCGGCGACCATCAATGGATCCATGTCGACCCCGAGCGGGCGCGGCGGCAAAGCCCGTTCCGCACGACGATCGCGCATGGCTATCTGACATTGTCGATCATTGGCGCGCTGGCGCTCGGCATGGGCATCGTGCCGGAAAACACCCAGGCCGCCTTCAACTATGGCTTCGACAAGGTGCGTTTCCTGGCGCCGGTCAAGGTCGGTGCGCGCATCAGGCTTCGCACGGTCCTGCTTTCCATGGAGGACAGAGGGCCGGGGCAGTATCTGATGAAGGCAGCCAATACGGTCGAGATCGAAGGCGAGGAAAAGCCGGCACTGACGGCGGAAACGCTGGTCATGCTGTATGAGCGCCGCAAGCGAGCAGGGGCCTGAGCGCCCGCCCAAGCCCCGCACTGTCAGGAATTTCGCGTTGATTGCCCCAATTGTTCACGCTTGATCGCATTGCGGGCTGATAACAGCGCGAGCAGCAGCGCAACCAGTGCCAGGGCCGTTGCCGTCTCAAAGGTGATCTGCATGCCCCGGGCTGCGGAGGCGGAACTGAGAGCACCTGTTCCTTGCGAAGTGCTGGCCGATGCAACCGCGAATATGGCGCCCATCAAGGATGCGCCGGTGATGAGGCCGAGATTGCGCGACAGGTTGAGCAGGCCCGATATGACGCCGCGTTCGCCGGCAGCGACACCGCTCATGACGGCCGCATTGTTGGAGGTCTGGAACAGGGCGTAGCCGAAGCAGGTGACGGCAATGGGAACGACATAGCTGGCGATGCCGAGCTTCGTCATGGCGAGCGACAGAAGAAATGTGCCTGTTGCAAGGCTGAGGAGGCCGACGACCATCATCCTGTGGGCTCCGAAGCGATCGGCAAGCCGGCCGGCCAGCAGCGCCGACAAGGTCGAGACAAGCGGCCCGGCCGAAAGCACCACGCCGACCATAGCGGCATCGAGTCCCAGCCCCCGCGACAGATAGAACGGGGCGACCACCAGGGTCGCCATCATCACCGTGGCGACGATGAGGCTCATGGCCAGACTGGCACCGAGCCGCGGATCCCTGAAGCTGGCGAGTTGGACCAGAGGGTTCTTCACGCTTCTCTGGGCGACGGCGAACAGAGTGACGCCAATGCCAGTCGCAGCCAGCAGACCAATGTTGAGCGCGCCGAATTGGCCTTGGCCAAGCGTCATGGCCAATGCATAGGCGGCCAACGTCATGGCCAGCAATAGGGTGCCCATCCCGTCGAACTTGCCTTGGGCGGCCTGCGCGCTCTTGTTGCCGGCAGGCAAGGCGCGCCAGGCGAGGGCGAAGGTCAGGACGCCCAGCGGCACATTGACGAGAAAGATCGCCCGCCAGCCGAGGCCGGCGATCAGCAGGCCGCCGAGCGAAGGGCCGAGTGTCGTACCGATCGCCGACATGGCGCCGAGCAGGCCCATGGCGCTGCCGGTCCGGTCCTTGCTCACCGTCTCCGCGGCAAAGGCAAGCGTCAGCGCCATCATCAGCGCCGCGCCAAGCCCCTGCACGGCACGCGCGGCGATCAGCAGCCAGAGTGTCGGCGCCAGGCCGCAGAGCACCGATGCCGATGTGAACAGCGCGATGCCGCCGAGCAGCAAGGGGCGGCGCCCGAACATGTCGGCCAGCCGCCCGGCGCTGACGATCAGCGTGGTGATTGCAAGGAGATAGGCCAGAACCACCCATTGCACGGCCTGGAACGTCGCCCCGAACGCCTGCATCAGCGAGGGCAGCCCGACGCTGGCTATGCTGGTTCCGAGCGACGACAGCAGCGTGGCGAGCGACAGGCTTGCCAGCGCCCAGCCGACCGATTGGTTCTGCTGCGGGGCTGATATCAGCCCATCGCGATTTTGCGCGGCGACTGCCATGGCGATCTCCTTCCATTCGCTCCGGAACTGGAGCTGTCGGAGATCTAGTCCTGTGCTTGATATGGCGAAAGGCGCAGCATTTGCATCATATTCATGCACCAGACGCCATATCATGCTACGATCCGCGGATGACGTTCCCTGATCTCAATCTGCTTTTCGCGCTCGACGTTCTGCTGGAGGAAGGCAGCGTCGCCCGCGCGGCGCGCCGTCTGCGGCTCAGCCCCTCGGCGATGAGTCGGACGCTGGCGCGGCTGCGCGACGTGACGGGCGATCCTCTGCTGGTCCGCGCCGGGCGCGGCCTGGTGGCGACGCCGCGCGCGGAGGAATTGCGCCGGCAGGTCGGCCCTGTTGTCCAGGACGCGGAGGCGCTGCTGCGCCCTGTCGAGTTGCTTGATCCCTCAAGCCTGGACAAGGTCTTCACGCTGCGCACCAATGAGGGCTTCGTCGAGGAGTTCGGGCCTCGTCTCGTCGCCCGCATCGAGACCGAAGCGCCAGGGGTGCGGCTGCGTTTCGCGCCCAAGTCCGACAAGGATGTGATGTCGCTGCGCGACGCGGCGATCGACCTGGAAATCGGCGTTGCCGGCGAAACCGGACCGGAAGTGCGCATCCAGGCGCTGTTTCGCGACCGTTTTATCGGCGCCGTTCGATCAGGCCATCCCTTAAGCGAGGGCATTGTGACGCCCGAGCGCTATGCGGCGGGCCGGCACATCAGTGTTTCACGGCGTGGCCGCGAGAAAGGACCGATCGACGAGATTTTGGGCGGGCTCGGCTTGCAGCGGACGGTCGTGTGCATGGTCTCGGGTTTCTCGGCCGCGCTCGCCATGGCGCGCGCCTCGGACCTGATCGCCAGCGTGCCGGAGCGGCATACGGCCGGCGCGCGCACAGGCATGCACAGTTTTCCGCTGCCGGTCGCCACGGTGGAGGTCACTATCTCCATGCTCTGGCATCCGCGCCTCGATGCCGACCCGGCGCAACGCTGGTTGCGCGACTGCGTGCGGGAGGTCTGTGCGAGCCGCTGATTGAAAGCGACGTGCGATCACCGCTTCATCGCGGTTTCCAGCACTTTGAAAATCCGCTCGTCTTCGCATTGGGCGACGTTGAAGCGCAGGAAACGGCTGGCCGTTCCGGACAGGCTGAACGCATTGCCGGGCGCCAGCACGACGTTGCCGGTGAGCGCCCGGCGTGCGACGTCGGCCGCGTCCACGCCATCGGGCAGGCTGCACCAGAGGAACAGGCCGGCCGGCTGGTCGATCCATGGCGTGATGCCGATCGCCTTCAGCCGGGTGCTGGTCTCGACCATGGCGCGCGCCAGCTTGGCGCGCAGCAAATCCATATGCTTGCGGTAACTGCCGTCCTTCAGCAGCGTCATCACCAGTTCGGCTGCCAGCCGCCCGCCGCCAAAAGTGGTGGCGATCTTGAGGTCGGTCAGGCCCTCGATCCAGTCGCGAGGCGCGGCGATGAAACCGCAGCGGATCGATGCCGACAGCGTCTTGGAGAAGCTGCCGATCTGGACAACGCGGCTGAGGCCATCGAAGGCCGCGAGCCTCGGGGCAGGGGCATGTTCGAAATCGGCGAAGATGTCGTCCTCGACGATGGTCAGGTCCGATTGGTCGGCGAGCTTGAGCAGACGGTGGGCCGTCACCGGCGACAGGATCGCGCCGGTCGGGTTGTGGATGGCGGAATTGGTGATGTAGAGGCGCGGCCGGTGCTCAGTAAGCGCCTGCGCGAACAACTCGATATCCGGTCCCGACGGCGTGTAGGGAACGCTGACGACCTTGGCGCGGTGGGCGCGCAGCAGAGCGTGGAAATTGAAATAGCAGGGATCGTCGACCAGCACGGTGTCGCCGGGTTCGATCAGGAACCGGCACAACAGGTCGATGGCCTGCGTGCCCGATTCCGTCAGCATGATCTGTTCGGGCGAGACTTCGATACCGTGCCCGGCCATGCGCCGCGCTAAGAGTTGTCGCAGCGGCGGCAGGCCGAGCGGGGTGCCGTAATCGGCCAGCGCGACATCGTCGGCGCGCGCCACCGTGCGCAGTGCCCGGCGCAGCCCGGCCTGCGGCATCCAGGAGGCCGGCAGCCAGCCACAGCCGGGTTTCAGGGTCTCGTCGCCGGCATCCAGCGACTGGCGCGAGACCCAGAGCGGATCGACGGCGCGGTCGAGCCGGGGGCCGATCTCGGCCAGCGACAGCGGCGCCAGCGAGCCGGCGGCATAGAAACCGGACCCCGGCCGGGAGCGGATCGTGCCTTCGGCGGCGAGCCGTTCATAGGCTTCGACTACGGTGGATTTCGACACCTGCATGGATTGGGCGAAGGCGCGGATGGAGGGCAATCGCGCTCCCGGTGTCAGGCTGCGCGCGGCGATCCGCTGGCGGATGGTCGCCATGACGCTTTCGACGAGGGTAGGGGCGGCCAGGGTTCGTGCGCCGTCAGTTTCCAAGGCGAAGTCCGTCATCCGTACTGCTCATTTGGCCATTACAGTTTCGCTGAATTGTACCCCATTGTCTCTGGCTGCGCCATGGCATCTGCCCGATAGGGGGCGAAAGACATGGAGCCTGGAATGGACAAGACCGCGAGCGGCTGGCTGAACGGATTTATCGGCGTGTTGATCTTCTCAGGCTCGCTGCCGGCGACGCGCGTGGCCGTGATGGACTTCGATCCGACATTCGTGACATCGGCCCGCGCCGCGATTGCCGGGCTGCTTGGCCTCGCAATGCTGCTCTTGTTCCGGCAGAAGCGCCCGGAGCGGGGCGATCTGCTGTCGCTGGTGATCGTGGCGCTGGGCGTGGTGGTCGGCTTTCCCTTGCTGACCGCGCTGGCGCTGAAGCACGTCACCTCCGCCCACTCGATCATCTTCGTCGGCCTGCTGCCGCTGGCAACCGCGATCTTCGGCGTGCTGCGCGGCGGTGAGCGTCCACGGCCGGCGTTCTGGCTGTTCTCCTGCATAGGCAGTGCGCTGGTCGCGGGCTTCGCGCTGATGCAAGGCGTGACGGCCTCGCCGGTCGGCGATGGCTTGATGCTCGCCGCCATCGTCGTCTGCGGCCTGGGCTACGCCGAGGGCGCCGCGCTGTCGCGCAAGCTCGGTGGCTGGCAAGTGATCTGCTGGGCGCTGACGCTGTCGCTGCCGATCATGCTGGTGCTGACTGTTGCGACACTGCCGGTATCCTTTGCCGCCGTCGGCTCCCACGCCTGGATTGGTCTCGCTTATGTCTCGCTGTTCAGCATGCTGATCGGCTTCATCTTCTGGTATCGCGGCCTGGCGCAGGGCGGCATTGCGGCAGTCGGCCAGTTGCAGTTGCTGCAGCCCTTCTTCGGCCTGGCGCTCGCGGCGACACTGCTGCACGAGCAGGTCAGCCCGCTGATGGTGCTGGTTACGCTCGGCGTGGTGGCGTGTGTGTTCGGGGCGAAGAAGTTTGCGCGATAGACGCCCGCCCTAAAACTTCGTCACCACTCCGATCCCGATACCCTCGAAGCCGCCCATCGCCATCAGCGCCGCGGGCGCTTCGTCGAGGCTGATCTTCTTGCCAACCAGAAGCTCGGGCTTGAGTTTGCCATGGCGGATCATCTCCATCATCGCGGGGTAGCGATAGGCCTGCATACCGTGGCTGCCGAGGATTTCGAGTTCGAAGGCGATGACCTTGTCCATCGGCACCTGCGGGCGGGCGTGTTCGCCCAGCATCAGGCCGACCTGCACATGGCGGCCGCGCCGGCGCAGATTGGCGATCGAGTTGAACGAGGTGGTGGGGTGGCCGAGCGCGTCCATCGACATATGCGCGCCGCCATTGGTGATCTGCTTGACGGCCTTGACCACATTCGGCGTCGTCGACGCGTTGATGGTCGCCACGGCGCCGATCTTTTTGGCGAAGTCCAGCTTCTCGTCGGTGAGGTCGATGGCAATGACATTGGCGCCCATCGAACTTGCGATCATGATCGCCGACAGGCCGACGCCGCCACAGCCATGCACCGCCACCCATTCGCCGGGCTTGACCCGCCCCTGGTCGACGATGGCGCGAAACGAGGTGACGAAGCGGCAGCCGAGGCTGGCGGCTGTGGCGTATTCCATCTCCTCGGGCAGGCGCACCAGGTTGGTGTCGGCATGCTCGATGCCGACATATTCGGCGAACGAGCCCCAGCCGGTGAAGCCGGGCTGCGTCTGGTGTTCGCAGACCTGGTGGTTGCCCGAAGTGCATTCGAAGCAGCGGCCGCAGCCGACGGCAAACGGCACCGTCACGCGGTCGCCAGCCTTCCAGCGGCTGACCTGCTTGCCGGCGGCGACGACGACGCCAGCCAGCTCATGTCCCGGGACATGCGGCAAGGTGATGCCGTCATCATGGCCCATCCAGCCATGCCAGTCGCTGCGGCACAGCCCGGTCGCCTCGACCTTGATGACGACGCCGTCGGCAGCCGGCTTCGGATCGGGGACGGTCTGGATCGTCGGCGCTTCGCCGAATTTCTCGAAGACGACGGCTTTCATCGGTCACTCCACTCTTGAGACGGCACGCGCTGGGAAACGATAGCCGATTCCCTGTCCGGTCAAGCGGAAATCGATTCCGCCAGGCTGGCCGGTCCGCCGAACCAGCCCAGGCGGTCAGCTGTTTTCCTGGTTGCGGAAATCGGCGAGCCTTGTGTCACCGGGAACGAGCAGACGTCCGTCCTCGGCATGCACTTCCAGGCGTCTGATCGGCCGGCCGCTCTGCGTGTCGACCATGAAAGTGTAGGGCTCGCCCGGTCCGGAGAAATAGGTCTCGCCCCACTGCCGCAAGGCAACCAGGACATGGAACAGGCCACGTCCCTTTTGCGTCAGCACATATTCATGATGCGCGCTGCCGTCGGGTGCGGGAACCGTTTCCAGTATGCCGTGCGCGACCAGATTGCGCAGCCGCGCTGACAGGATGTTCTTGGCAACGCCTAGGCTCTTCTGGAACTCGCCGAAGCGGCGCAGCCCGTCGAAGGCGTCGCGCACGATGAGCAGCGACCACCAGTCGCCGATCGCGTCCAGCGGCCGGGCGATCAGGCAATCGGCTTCGTGGTGGCTCGTTCGTTTCACCATGGCAATCGTTGGTCCAGCCCTGTCATTTCAGTTGCAACATAAAACTGTTCTGTCTATCCAGCAAGTGGTTTCAATTTGAAACCTTTTGTGGAGAGCGACATGAATGTGCGGGTGGTGAATAGCGCAACAGCAAGTGCGGAGCGGTCCGATGGGCCGCCGCAGGTCATGCCGGCGTCACCGCCGGGACTGTCAGCAATGACCGCGCTGGTGTTCGCCATCGCCTGTGGCCTGAGCGTCGCCAATGTCTATTTCGCCCATCCGCTGCTCGACGCCATGGCGCATGATTTTGCCATCGCGCCGGCCTCGGTCGGCATCGTGGTTACGGTCACGCAGATCGGCTACGCGCTCGGCCTGTTCTTCATCGTGCCGCTGGGCGATCTGTTCGACCGCCGTAAGCTGATCGCCGGGCAAGCGATCCTTTCCGTCATGGCGCTGATCGCGGTCGGGATTGCGCCGAACGCCGCGATGCTGCTGGCAAGCCTCGCAATTGTCGGGCTGTTTGCTGTGGTGGTGCAAGTGCTGGTGGCTTATACCGCCGACCTCGCCGCGCCGTCGCAAAGGGGGCGGGCGGTCGGCACCGTCACCAGCGGTGTCATCCTTGGCATCCTGCTTGCCCGCTTCGTCGCCGGCGTCGTCGCCGACTTCGCCGGCTGGCGCTGGGTCTATCTCGCCTCGGCGGCGCTGACGCTCATCATGGCGGTGGTTCTCTTTCTCATCCTGCCGCGTCGCGAGCCCGAGCGACCCCGCACATCCTATCCGCGCCTGCTGGGATCGGTGGTGCTTTTGTTCGTGCAGGAGCCGCTGCTGCGCGTGCGCGCCGTGCTCGCCATGCTGATCTTCGCCACCTTCAACGTGCTGTGGGCGCCGCTGGTGCTGCCGCTGAGTGCCGCGCCATTTTCACTCTCGCACACCGAGATCGGATTGTTCGGCCTGGCCGGTGTCGCAGGCGCTCTCGGTGCCCGCTGGACGGGCGGCCTTGTCGATCGCGGGCGTGGTCAACTGGTCACTGGGCTCAGCCTGTTGCTGATGACGGCAGCCTGGCTGCCGATCGCTTTCATGGGCCTGTCGCTGTGGCTGCTCGTCGCCGGCATCGTCATGCTGGATCTGGCGATCCAGGCCGTCCATGTCACCAACCAGAGCCTGATCTTCGCGCGCCGGCCGGATGCGCGCAGCCGTCTGGTCGGCGGCTACATGATCTTCTATTCGCTCGGCAGCGCGCTTGGCTCGATCGCCTCGACCATGGTCTATGGCGCCATGGGCTGGAGCGGCGTCTGTATGCTGGGCGCCGGCATCGGCCTGCTGGCATTGCTGTTCTGGGCGCTGACGCTGCGCGTGGGCCGATGAAGATTTACTCCGCGTCGATCTGGTTCTGCGGCGCTGCCTTCTGAAAAGCCGGCAGCGCCATGCAGGCGGCGTTGATGCGGGTGATCGTCGGGTAGGGCGCCAGGTCGACGCCGAAGCGGGCGTTGCTGGTGATTTGTGCCGCCAGGCAGATGTCAGCGAGCCCCGGCGCTTCGCCATGGCAGAAAGTTCCGGTCTGCGGCGAGGAAGCGAGAATCTTTTCAAGCGGCTGAAAGCCTTCGTTCACCCAGTGGCGGAACCAGTTGGTGATGTCCTGGTCGCCGGCGCCGAACAAAGTGCGCAGCGAGGTCAGCACGCGCAGATTGTTCACCGGGTGGATGTCGCAGGCGATCATCTGCGCCAGCATTCTCACGCGCGCCCGGCCAAGCGCATCCCCGGGCAGCAGCGGCGGCGCGGGCTGGATCTCGTCGAGATATTCGATGATCGCCAGCGACTGCGTCAAAAGCGTGCCGTCGTTAAGCACCAATGCCGGCACCAGCCCTTGCGGATTGACCGCGAGATAGGCCGGTTCCAGATGCTCGCCATGGCGCAAATGATGCGGGACGTAGTCATAGCTCAGCCCCTTCATCTCCAGCGCGATGCGCACCCGGTAGGAGGTGGAGGAACGATAGTAATTGTGCAGGATGAGTTCGCTCATGCGCTCACTTCGGCTGGCTGATGGTCACTTCGATCGTGCCGATGCCGTCGACGCCGCCGGTCATCGTCTCCCCCGGTTTCACGGCGCCGACACCTGCGGGCGTGCCGGTGAAGATCAGGTCGCCGGCCTGCAATTCGACACCCTCGCTGCAGATCGAGACGATGTCGGCGATCGGCCAGATCAGTTCGGTGAGATCGGCATCCTGCCTGACCTTGCCGTCGACGGCGAGCCAGATACGGCCTTTCGTCGGATGGCCGGTCTTTTGTGCCGGGATCAGCGGGCCGCATGGGGCGGAACGGTCGAAGGCTTTCGACCAGTCCCAGGGCCGCGCCGCCTTCTTGGCCTCGTCCTGGAGGTCGCGGCGGGTGAGGTCGATGCCGACGGCATAACCCCAGACATGCTCCAGCGCCCGGTCACGCGCAATGCGGAAGCCGGGCCCGCCGATCGCGGCCACCAGTTCGATTTCGTGGTGCAGATTGGCCGTCAGCGGCGGGTAGGGGATCACTGTGCCGGAATCGACCACCGCGTCGGCCGGCTTGGTGAAGAAGAAGGGCGGATCGCGCTCGTCATTGCCCAATTCGCGCGCATGCGCCGCATAGTTGCGGCCGACGCAGAAAATACGCCGCACGGCAAATCGCTCGGCCGACCCGCTGATGGCGACAGAAGGCGTTGGCGGCACGGGAAGGATGAAGGCGGTCATGGTGGTCTCTGCGTTCGGGATGATGGCGGCACCTTCGACCGATTTCGGGGGCCGGGCAAGGCGTCGCTTTTCATAAAGCAAAGGCTTTGCCGGGGCTGTACAAGGAATTCAGGGTTCCCATCACTTTTGCAGCAGTGCATCCTATCAACTGGCGATAGACTATTTGCCAATAATCCGGCCATGGTCACAGGACTATGGTGTGGCGGGTAAACCGGAACGAGCCACATGACAGTATCCAACGATCGCGCCCGGTTCCTGATCATCGACGACCATCCGCTGTTTCGCGAGGCGCTGCACAGCGCGGTGCAGATGGCCTATCCGGAAGTCGATACGGTCGAGGCGCGCTCGATTGCCGAGGCGCTCGATCTGCTGGCGGGGATAAAGCCGTTCGATTTGGCGCTGCTCGATCTCAACATGCCCGACGTGCATGGCTTTGACGGGCTGCTGCAGCTCAGGACGCGTTATCCGCGGCTGCCGGTGGTTATCGTCTCAGGCTATGAGGAGCCAAGGATCATTTCCGAGGCCTTGTCCTATGGTGCTGCCGGCTTCATCCCGAAATCGGCGCGCAAAAGCGACCTGGCCGCTGCCATCCGCTCGGTGATGGATGGCGCGATCTATGTGCCGGAGACCTATGAAGGCCAGCCGGCGGACGCCGACAGCATCGACCGCGCCGACATGGTCCAGCGCCTGTCCAAGCTGACGCCGCAGCAGCTGCGCGTGCTGCAGATGC
This sequence comes from Mesorhizobium sp. AR02, assembly GCF_024746835.1. Lineage (NCBI taxonomy): Bacteria > Pseudomonadati > Pseudomonadota > Alphaproteobacteria > Hyphomicrobiales > Phyllobacteriaceae > Mesorhizobium > Mesorhizobium sp. AR02. The sequence goes on from NZ_CP080531.1 coordinate 6,102,196, forward strand.
TGCGCCAGGGCCTGCTCAACAAGCAGATCGCCTATGAGCTGCAGGTCGGCGAGACCACGGTCAAGGCGCATGTCTCGGAGATATTGCGCAAGCTCAATGTGTATAGCCGCACGCAGGCGGTGATCGAGGTTTCGAAGCTGGACAATGCGGAGCTGTTCAGGGATCAGGCGGGGTTTTGAGGAATGAAAAGTGCACCGTCACTGCAATTAGTGCACTCTAGAGTTCCTTCGCACGCAATCTGAACACATGCTCTGGATCAATATCTTCGTGTTCAGCCCAACGACCCCATATTATTTCGACCATCATGATCTTCCCATTTACGGAAATTTCTAGAACGTCTCCCACTACCGGAGAATCCGCGTTTACCAGCGTACCTCCGTTAGGCAACGCCCTTTCAGTTATTAGTTCCCCGCTTTTCAAAATGATTCTTTGAACAATGTAAGGCATGCTATTCTTTCTCGCGGCCGAACAGAGATCGCGAACGTCGGCGCTGCCCCTCATCCGGCTGCCGCCACCTTCTCCCCGTATAGTGACGGGGAGAAGGGCGGTTCTCAAGCCAGCAAATGCGCCAGCAGCGCCCTTAGCTGCGCCGGTTTCAGTGGCTTGCGCATCAGTTCGATGCCGCCGGCGCGGGCCGCTTTGGCGACGGCTTCGGAACTGTCGGCGGTGACGATCAGCGCCGGCACGGCGCGGCCGAGATAGTCGCGGACTTCCGATATGGTGGCGGTGCCGAGATCGCCGCCGTCGAGATGCTGGTCGGCAATGACGATGTCGGGCACCCAGTCGGTGTCGCCGAGCAGGTTCATTGCATCGTCGGTCGAGGTCGCGGACCGCACCAGGCACTGCCAGCGCTCGAGCAGGAAGGTCATGGCCTCCAGCACCTCGATGTCGTTCTCGACCAGCAGTACCTTGGTGCCGAACAGGCCGTAGCCGCGCGACCGCTCCAGGCTGGTGGCGCTGGCGATGGCGTCGGCGGGCGCGCCGATGCCGACGGGGACATCGATGTGGAAGATCGTGCCGCGCCCGACCTTCGACGAGAAGGTCACGGGATGGCCGAGCGCGCCGGCCATGCGGCGCACGATGGCAAGCCCGAGCCCGAGACCGTTGCCGTCACGTTCCGAACCGGCCGGTGAGGTGCCGCGATGGAATTCCTCGAACACCGCCTCGCGCTGGTCCTCGGGAATGCCGCAGCCGGTATCGGCGACATCGATGCGGATGGTGTCGCCGCGGTGCCTGGTGCCGACAAGCACGCCGCCGGAACGGGTGTAGCCCAGCGCATTGGAGAGGATGTTCTGCAGGATGCGGCGCAGCAGCGTTCGGTCGGAGCGGACCACGGCATTGACCGGCCGGAATTTCAGCGACAGCCGCTTCATTTCCGCGACCGGCTGGAAATCCGAGCGCAGCGACGAGAACAGTGCTTCCAGGCTGACGTCGCCGATATCGGGCTGCACCACGCCTGCGTCGAGCTTGGAAATGTCGAGCAAGGTGCGCAGCAGGTCCTCCATCGTTTCCAGGGAACGCTCGACCTGGCGGACGAGCTTCCTGCCTTCATCGCTGGTCTGCACCTCGGCGAGCGCCGAGACGGAGAGGTGGGCCGCGTTCAGCGGCTGCAGCACGTCATGGCTGGCGGCGGCGAGGAATCTGGTCTTGGAGAGGTTCGCCAGCTCGGCATTTTCCTTGGCGGCGCTGAGGTCGATGTTGGATTGCTCCAGCCGGCGCAGCGTCGAATGCAGTTCCTCCGTGCGCGTGCGCACGCGGTTCTCGAGCGAGATCGCGGTCTGGAACAGCGAGAAGGCATTGCCTTGCTGGTCCATCGAGCGCTCGACGCGGCTGACCAGGGCGGCGTTGATCTTCTTCAGCTTTTCGAGGTCGTTTATGTCCTTGAGCGGCATCTTGTTGTTCTGCGGCCCCCTATTCCGCCGCTTGCCGTTCGCCGAAGGCAATGCCGGTGAAGGTCTGGTTCAAATGCATCGACCGGTACTGTTCGCCATACGTGCCGAAGCCGATGACATTGTTGACCCGGTAGAGCTCCGAAATGTCACGGAAGACCTGCCGGTTGCGCGCGTCGAGCCGGCGCAGCACGCAGTCGAAGCCGAGGATCAGGTCGATGCCGCCCAGTCTGTCCTCGACCTCGCGCAGGGCCGCGCGCGTCGATTCCACCATGTCCTTGGGCTGGGCGATCGACAGCACGACACCGTCGTCGATGGCGCAGAAGAACGACAGCGAGCCATCCGCGTGCATCCTCTGGATCGAGCGGCAGTAATATTCGCCGCCTACCTTTACCACCACCGGATGCGAGGCGAAGCTCAGCGGCGTCAGGGTCTGCGGCACGATGCCGACGGAGGCGGCATATTCCTCGGCCGCATTGGTGGCGTTGAACTCGCGCACGATGCGGTGATCGGCATCGGACGCCGTCACCACCAGCTTTTCGTCGGTCGGAACGAAATTGTCGGTCTTGAAGACGTGGAACGGAATTTCCGTGGCGATCAGCACGACGATGGCGCTGTCGGAGGTGACCCGGCCGTTCGAGATCAGGCGCGTCGTCTCGAATTTCAAATCGTCGCCGGCCGAGCCGCCGAGCAGCGGTATGTCGTCAAGACCCCAGTGGATGGCCGAGCTGACCGCTTCCTCGGCATAGGACAGCCCATCGATGAAGCAGAGCGCGAAGGTGTTGCCGGTCTGCTCGCAGCCAAGCCGGCCGCGTAGCGTGCGCCGCAAGGCCTCGACCTCGCCGGTGATCCTGTCCATGCCCGATGAGGACAAATTGTCGACCATGGCGCTGACCGCGGTGAACGAGGCCGAGGGAAGCAGCATCGCCAGCATGTGGCCTTCCTCGAGCCCCTGCGGCGTGATCTCGCCGGCGGTGGAGCAGCCGGCATGGTGGAGCGCCGGCGCGTAGGCCGAGAGTGCCCGCGACAGGGCACCGGCCTCGACGAGGCTCTGGGAAAAGAACACGAGGGCAAAGCCGGCGTTGATTGCGGCAGCCTCGCTGGCCACCGCGCGTGCGAAAACGTCCGGGTCGGGCTCGTCCGTGGTCAGCGCCGACAAGCCGCAGGCGTAGCGCGTCGTTGAACTGGTCAGCGGCGTTCTCCCGCATTTCCTCCGACGCTGGTTTATGCGCTGTTTTTACAAGCTTTTGGCGCGCGGGCGTCGAAGGGCATTGTTGCTTCCAATAGGCGTTTTGGCAATGGGGCGAGGGGAATGCGCCTTTGGCCTTGGCCATGACCGAAAGTACAATGATACGCCTTTTCCGTCGCGCTGTTTTTTGTGCGTTGTGCGGTGTACGAATAACGCATGGCCGAAGTGCCAGCGGCGCGTCGGCAGCGTGATGACCAAGGTTGATACCCAGGGAGGATTCATGTCGGACGTTTCGTTGATGGTGAACGGCAAGCGGGTCAGCGGGGCCGCCGAGGACCGAACGCTGCTGGTTCACTTCCTGCGCGAGAATCTCGGCCTGACCGGGACGCATGTCGGCTGCGACACCTCGCAATGCGGGGCCTGCGTCGTCCATGTCGACGGCAGGGCGGTCAAGTCCTGCTCGATGCTCGCGGTACAAGCCTCAGGGTCGACCGTCGTGACGATCGAAGGTCTGGCCAACGGCGCCGACCTGCACCCCGTGCAGGCCGCCTTCAAGGAACATCACGGCCTGCAATGCGGCTTCTGCACGCCAGGCATGATCATGACGGCAACCGACATGATCGCCCGCCATCCCGAGGGCCTCGACGAGGCGACGGTGCGGGCCGAGCTGGAAGGCAACATCTGCCGCTGTACCGGCTACCACAACATCGTCAAGGCGATCCTCGCCGCATCGAAGACGATGTCGAAGGGGGCCGCGAAGGCCAAAGCGAAACAGGCTGCGTGAACGAGGCGGTAGGGCAGTAAGGCAGTAGGGCAGTAGGGAACCGGAACCAATTTTTCCCTACTGCCGTACTGCCTTACTCACCTACTCCCCTACAATCTCGGGAGGAATTTCTGATGGGCATTGAAGGTGTTGGCGCTCGGGTCGCGCGCAAGGAAGACAAAAGGTTCATCACCGGCGCCGGCCGCTATGTCGACGATATGGTGGTTCCCGGCATGAAGCATGCGGCCTTCGTGCGCAGCCCGCACGCGCATGCGCAGATCAAGAAGATCGACGTCAAGAAGGCTCAAGGCATGCCCGGTGTCATCGGCGTGCTGACCGGAAAGGAGCTCAAGGCCGACGGCATCGGCAACCTCATCTGCGGCTGGATGATCCATTCCAAGGACGGCTCGCCGATGAAGATGGGCGCATGGTCGCCGCTGGCCTTCGACAAGGTCCGCTATGTCGGCGACGCGGTGGTCATCGTCGTCGCCGAGACCAAGGGCCAGGCGCGCGATGCGGCCGAGGCGGTCGAGATCACCTACAAGGAATTGAAGGCCGTCGTCGACGCTTCCAAGGCAATGGACAAGGGCGCGCCGCAGATTCATCCGGAGGCCGAAAACAACCTGATCTTCGACTGGGACATCGGCAATGCCGACGACACCGCCGCCGCGTTCAAGAAGGCAGCCCACGTCATCAAGATGGACATCATCAACAACCGGCTGGTTCCCAATGCCATGGAGCCGCGCGCGGCACTCGGCCACTATGACAAGGCCGAGGACCATTACACCTGCTGGACGACGTCGCAGAACCCGCATGTCGCGCGGCTGGTGATGAGCGCCTTCTACAATGTCGCGCCGGAAAACAAGCTGCGCGTCATCGCGCCGGATGTCGGTGGCGGCTTTGGCTCGAAGATCTATATCTATCCGGAAGAGATCGTCTGCCTGTGGGCCTCGAAGAAGACGGGCGTTCCGGTGAAATGGGTGGCTGACCGCACTGAAAGCTTCCTCACCGACGCGCATGGCCGAGACCACCACACCCATGCCGAAATGGCTTTCGACGCGGACCACAGGATCCTTGGCCTCAAGGTCGAAACAAAAGCCAATCTCGGCGCCTACATGTCGCTGTTTTCGTCGGCGACCCCGACCTATCTCTACGCGACGCTGCTGTCGGGCCAGTACAACATCCCGGCGATCCACGCCAATGTGAAGGCGATCTACACCAACACCGCACCCGTCGATGCCTATCGCGGGGCAGGGCGGCCGGAAGCGACTTTCGTCATGGAACGCATGATGGAAACCGCCGCACGCCAGTTCGGCGTGTCGCCGGCGGACTTGCGGCGCAAGAACTTCATCACCTCGTTTCCGCACCAGACGCCGGTCATCATGTGCTATGACGCCGGCGACTATGGCGCCTCGCTCGATGCGGCCATGAAAGCTTCGGACTATGCCGGCTTTGCCAAGCGCAAGGCTGCCGCCGCCAAGCAAGGGCTGCTGCGCGGCATCGGCATGAGCTGCTACATCGAGGCCTGCGGCATCGCGCCGTCGGCGGCGGTCGGCTCGCTCGGCGCCGGCGTCGGCCTTTGGGAATCGGCCGAGGTGCGGGTCAATGCCGTCGGCACGATCGAGGTGCTGACCGGTTCGCACAGCCATGGCCAGGGTCACGAGACGACGTTCGCGCAACTGGTCAACCAGCGTTTTGGTGTGCCGATCGATTCGGTTTCGATCGTCCATGGCGACACCGACAAGGTGCAGATGGGCATGGGCACCTATGGTTCGCGCTCAGGCGCGGTCGGCATGTCGGCGATCGTCAAGGCGCTCGACAAGGTCGAGGCCAAGGCCAAGAAGATCGCGGCCCACCTGCTCGAAGCCGACGAGGGCGACATCGTCATCGAGAACGGCGCGCTGAAGGTCGCCGGTACCGACAAGAACGTGCCGTGGTTCCAGGTGGCGCTTGCCGCCTATACCGCCCACAATCTGCCGGCAGGGATGGAGCCCGGACTGAAGGAAACCGCCTTTTACGATCCGTCCAACTTCACCTTCCCGGCGGGCTGCTACATCTGCGAGGTCGAGGTCGATCCGGAGACCGGGACGACCGAGATCGTCCAGTTCGTGGCGGCCGACGATTTCGGCAACATCATCAATCCGATGATCGTCGAAGGCCAGGTGCATGGCGGCATCGCGCAAGGCGTCGGCCAGGCGCTGCTGGAAGGTGCCCATTACGACGCCGGCGGACAGCTGCTGACGGCGAGCTACATGGACTACACCATGCCGCGCGCCGGCGACCTGCCATCATTCAAGGTCTCGACCTCGAACACGCCATGCCCGGGCAATCCGCTCGGGATCAAGGGCTGCGGCGAAGCCGGTGCCATCGGTTCGCCGCCAGCAGTGATCAACGCCATCACCGATGCCATCGGCAGCAACGATCTCGCCATGCCAGCCTCGCCGTCCACCGTGTGGGCAGCGATCCGCGCCGCGACGAAGCACTGAGGAGGAACAACCATGTACTCGGTCAACTATCACCGTGCCGCCTCGGTCGCTGATGCCGCCAAGCTCGTGAAGAGCGGCGACGCCAAGCTGCTCTCCGGTGGCATGACCTTGATCCCCGCCATGAAGACGCGGCTGGCGGCCCCCTCCGACCTTGTTGATCTGTCACGCATCAAGGATCTGCAGGGGATAAAAGTGTCGGGCAAGACGGTCACCATCGGCGCCGCCACCACGCATTTCGACGTTGCCAATGACGAGAAGCTGCAAAAGGCCTGTCCGGCGCTCGCCCATCTGGCGTCGCTGATCGGCGACCCGGCGGTGCGCCACAAGGGCACGATCGGCGGCTCGATCGCCAACAACGATCCGGCGGCGGACTATCCGGCGGCACTGCTGGCGCTGGGCGCCACCATCGTCACCAACAAGCGTGAGATATCAGCAGACAAGTTCTTCAAGGGGCTGTTCGAAACCTCGTTGAAAGATGGCGAGATCGTCACTGCGGTGTCCTTCACCGCGCCGGCAAAGGCGGCGTACGAAAAATTCCGCAACCCGGCCTCGCGCTACGCGATCGTCGGCGTGTTCGTGGCCAAGGGCAAGGATGGCGTCAGCGTTGCCGTCACCGGCGCCGGCGATGACGGTGTCTTCCGCTCGAAGGAGATCGAGGCCGCACTGGCGAAGAATTTCGACGCTGCATCGCTTGCCGGCGTGAAAGTGCCGGCGAAGAACCTGATGAGCGACATCCACGCCTCCGCCGACTACCGCGCCAATCTGATCACGGTCATGGCCAAGCGCGCGGTGGCGGCTGCCAACGCCTGACAGCATCAGTTGCCGACATGGAAAGGGGCCGTCTCGGCCCTTTTTCGTATGCGGCAGGCTGTAGCCGTGCGGCTCCTGAAGGAAATGCCGCCGCGCGACCGCTCCTTTGCTTGAAGCAATTCCGGCGGCTTGCTGCCCAAGGAACTGCTCCGGCGGCGATCTCGCACTTGCACAAACTGATATTGCACTGCAATATGAATTTGGGCGGGAATGCGAGCCGGGTTCGGAGAATGTATCGCCGTGCCCTTTCGCATGCCAATGCGAAGGGATCGGCATGTCCGAAATTTCCGCGACCCATATGGTTCCGTCCCGATCCGCCGTCGACAGATCGGCCCGGACAAGACTGGCCTATCTCGATGGTTGGCGCGGCCTGTCGATAGCCCTGGTGCTGATCGGGCATTTCTTTCCGGTGCCCGGAATCAATCTGGGCGTGCTGGGCGTCGAATTCTTCTTCGTGCTCAGCGGCCGGCTGATGGGCGAAATCCTGTTCATCGAACGCTATCCGCTGAAGAAGTTCTTCAAGCGCCGTTTCTCGCGCATCTACCCGGCGCTTCTGGTCTTCGTCATCATTGCCATGGTCGCGTTCTCCGGCACGTTCATCGCCTTCAAATGGAAGGCGGCGCTGACGGCGCTGACATTCACCTACAACTACGCCGGTATCCTCGTCACCCGGGCCGGGGCGCTGGACCATATCTGGTCGCTTTGCGTCGAGGAGCATGCCTACATTATCCTGGCGTTGATCAGTGCGCTGGTCTCCAGCCGCAACCCCGTCATCCCGCTGCTGGTGGCGCTGGCCTTGCTCGCCATGGCCAATGGTGCGGTGTCATACTGGGTGTTCAAGCTGGATTACGAGGCCACTTACTGGCGCACCGATGTGCACATCGCCTCGATCCTGCTGTCGGCTTCGATCTGCCTGCTCAAGGCCGAAGGCAGGCTGCCGGCCGTGTTGAAGGGGCCCTATGTCGCCCTGGCAGCGGCGGTAGGCGCGGTTCTGCTGTTCATGGATCCTGTGCCGACGCCGATCCATTACCTCGTGGCGGTGCCGCTGCTGGCGCTGGCCGTCAACGCGCTCGATTTCAGCACTGCAATTTTTTCCAATTTGCTGTCGTCCTGGCCAATGGCGATGTTGGGCCTGTGGTCATACTCGCTCTATTTGTGGCAACAGCCGTTCTACAAATTCGTCTACGAGCAAGGCAGTAATCCGTGGCTGATGCTGGTCGGGGTCTTTGCCTGCGCGCTATGCAGCTACTACCTCATCGAGCGGCCGGCGCGTGAATGGTTGAACCGCAACTGGTGATTCAGGCCTTATCGCGCCGAGACACTGTTGTTCCGAGCCTGAGATAGCGCCGCAGGCCGGCTTCGCCGCGCGGCGTTGTCCAGCGATGGTTCCAGGCGAAGGCCGGCCGCAGCAGTGGTGCGAGGAATTTGAGGATCGGCCTCTCGACCGTGACCTGCCAGGTCAGTTGGACATGGGTGCCGGTGCCCGATGGCGACAGTTCGGCCCGCCACAGCCCGTCGAAGTCGCCAAAGGTTTTCACGACGACCAGCCGGCCGGGTTCGAGTTCGGCGGCTTCGATGATGAAGTTCAGCTCATAGGGCAGGGCGCCGCGCGCCCGCGCCCTTGCCCGCGAACCGACTGACGCCTTGCCCTTGCCGTCGAGCGGCACCACCTCCTTGTAGACCTCGCCCCACCACAGCGGCAGCAATTCGGCGTCGGAGAGCACGTCCCACACTTGCTGCGGTGTGCCTTCAGGAATGTGCCAGCTTTCGTCGAAGCGGAAGACGTTGCTTGGCATCGCGGTTCCTCCGGTTGGTGGAACCTATATTAGATGCGGCTTCTTTATGTGGCCAGCGCCAGAGCAGTTCACCGTTTCGTGGAAACGGCCAACTGCTCTATCTCTTTGTTTTTACGCAATTCCGGACGGAAAACCGCTTCACACTTTTCCTGGAATTGCTCTGCGGATCAGGCGACGATCTGCTTGACGTAGTAACGCACCGCTTTCTTGCCGCCATGGATCACCGCGTCGCCGACTTCGGCGAAGCCCAGCGCGGCATGGAACGCATCCGAGGCGGGGTTGGGCGGATCGGCATTGACCTCGCAGGTGACCAGCGTGTGGCCGGCGCGCTCGGCATGCCCGAACAGGTCCTGATAAAGCCGGCGCGCATGGCCGCGGCCCCTTGCGTGCGCCGCCACGACGACGCGGTCGACATAGATGAAGCGTTCGTAGCGTTCGCAAAACCAGAGGAAGTTCGGGCTGTCGTAGTTGGCGTCCTGGTCGAAGGTCATGATGAAGGCTTCGAGATCACCGATGCGTCGCGCATAAAACGCCTCGCCAAGCAGGAACGACAGCCGCTCGGCTTCGAGCCAGGACAGTTCCGCGGCATGCTCATTGTTGAGCGCCAATATGTCCGCTTCGTCGCCTTGCGTTATGCGGTCTATCGGAGAGGTCATGCCTTGGCCGCCGCGATCGTTGCTGCCACCAGCGGTGTGTCGGTCAAAGTGTTGCGGTATTCGCGATCGAGATCGGAGCCGCCCATGCCGACCTTGGGATTGCGGTAGCGCATGGCGCTCGGCACGTCCTTCAGCGCGGCGAAATGCATTTCGGCCAGTCCGGTTTTTCTGCGCACCTCGGCGATGTTGGCGAGATCGAGCCCGCCGCAACCGAGGATGATGATGCGGTCACCGGCCTGACGCACCAGATCGGCCAATAACGGCAGGCCTTCGAGCGCGGTATCGCGCTGGCCGCTGGTCAGCACGCGCCCGACCTTGCAGCGGATCAGCGCTTCCAGTGCCTCGGCCGGATCGCGCGTCATGTCGAAGGCGCGGTGGCAGGTGACGTTCAGCGATCCGGCCGCCTCCGTCAGCTCGCCCATGCGCTTCTCATCGATGGTGCCGTCGGCGTTCAGGCAGCCGAACACCACGCCGGGCACACCGAGATCGCTGAGTGCTGCGACATCGGCGAGCATCGAGCGGTACTCGGTCTCGCTGTAGAGAAAATCACCGCCGCGCGGCCGCACCATGACGTGAAACGGCACGGTCGCCTGGTCCAGCGCCGCGCGCACCGTGCCGAGGCTCGGCGTGATGCCGCCTTCGACCAGGCTGGCGCAGAGTTCGACCCGGTCGGCGCCGGCAGCCTGCGCGGCGAGCAGGCCATCGATGCCTTCGACACAGATTTCGATTAGCGGCGGGCGGTTTTCTGAGGTCAAGGGGCGATCCAGTCCATGATGTTGCGCAAAGCCCTAGCACCCGGGCGGCTGGCGCGAAAGCGTGAACGATGCCCCGCCATTTGGACCAGGCGACATTTCCCTGTGGAGTTATGGATTGACCTATAGCCAACGGGTTATTGATTGACCGTTGGCAGCGCGGCGGCAGCCGAAAAATCCATCAGCTAATAACCCGGATGCGCTGCCTCCGGGCTCGGCAAAACACGTCCTCGAAAGGAGAAAGACCATGCAAGCGAGAATCAAGAACCCGGTGATGCTCATCCCAGACGCCCTGCAGGCGCTGCTGGCGCTGGACAAGTCGACGGAGGCGGCCGATGTGCCCTATGTGACGCGCAAGCTCATTCATCTGCGCGCCAGCCAGGTCAATGCCTGCAGCCTCTGCGTCGACATGCACGCGCGCGAACTGAAGAAAGCCGGCGAGAAGGACGAGCGCATCTTTGCCCTCGCCGCATGGCGCGAGACGCCTTACTTCACCGAAGCCGAACGGGCGGCCCTGGCGCTGGCCGAGGCCGGCACGAGGCTCGCCGACCGGGCAGACGCCGTGCCGGACGATGTCTGGGACGAAGCCGCCCGGCACTATGACGAAAAGGCGCTCGCCGCACTGGTTGTCCAGATCGCCCTGATCAACGCCTTCAACCGGCTGAACGCGACGACACGCCAGATGGTCGGCGCCTGGGGCTGAGCGCTGGTCCTGCGCTTGGGGCCGGATGGTTATCCGCTAAGGCGCGGGAAGGCGGGCGGCGCGGTGCCTCTCGCCTTCGGCGCGCGAGCGTGGCCCTTGGCGGCTACTGCCGCAATTCCGTGTTCTTGGCGCCTTCCTCGACCTGGTCTATGACCAGCAGCTTGACCGGGCCGTCGCCGATATTGGTGGCCTGATGCCATTGCCCGATCATTTCGATGATGAAATCGCCCGTCTTGTAGGTGTTGCTGTTGCCGGTGTCGACATTGGTGACCTTCAGCGTTCCAGCCTCGACATAGGCGTAGCGCGGGAAGGGGTGGCGGTGCACCGGCAAGGTTGCGCCGACCGCGATGTCGTAGGTCGACACCAACACCTGCACGTTCTTCTGCGGCAGCGTGATCGGCTGGCCGGAAGCGGTGGTCGTGCGTGATGCCAGCGGCGTCACGACGACAGGGGTGCTGCTGCTGTCGAGGGCCAGAGCGCAATTTGCATAAAGTGCAGCCGCGGTCAGCAGTGCCGAAACCAGGATTTTGCGCATGATTCCTCCCTGAACCGACGCATCTATCGCGCGGCCGATATCCAAGCGCAAGCACTGCGAAGCGTAGGTAGGTACTACCAGATCGGACTTTTTGAAATATTTGGCTCCCCGGGTCGAATGAAACCGCGAACTACGAGCTGCCGATCCCCCTCGAAACTACGCCAGAACCTTCCGTCGAGATTCGCAAACGCGACCGCGAGCGCGCTGAGCGCGTCCGATTGGCCGGCGGGCCTAAGCCATCCCTCCGAGAGCGCGCTGTCGCATTTGCCCGCGAAAAGGGTGAAGTGCGGACGCGCGACTTGACTGAGATCGGAATTCCCCGCTGCTATCTGGCCCGCATGTGTGGTGAGGGGCTGCTCATCAAGGTTTGCTACGGAACCTATCGCGCCACAGATCGCGAGCCGGCATGACTCGGGATCGCCGCATGCACCGGCGGCTTCAGCCCCGTTTGTAGCCGGCGGTAACCTCGTCCTTGTGGGCGGCGAAGGCTGCCAGGACCTCTGCCTTCTCGGGCTTCGGAACCTTGAAGTGGTCCAGCGTCCGCCCGAGTTCCGCTGCGACCTCGTCGAACTCTGCGGGGGAGATCCGCAAGTCCCGATGGGCCTCTTCAAGACCGAGCGGCGTCGTGCCGGGCTTGGTGGCGACGAACTTGAAGGGGCCCCCGGAAACGTCGCAGACCCACAGCGTGCGCATGAATTTGAGCCCGGGCAGCCTGCCAAGATTCTCGGTGTGCCATTTCCGCAGCTGGGGGTTCTTGGACTTCTGGCCGACTATGGGGTTTTTCACGACTGCATCGCTAAAGTGGTCCACCACCGCTGCGATGGCGAACACGCCTCCCAGCCGCTCGTAAAGACTTTTCTCAGGCGCGGTTTGCTTGGCCTGCGCTTGCGCGTTGTCTGCAGCCAATACGGTGGTCGATGCGGCGGCTACCGCCAGCCCTGCGACGACGCTTCGTCTTGTGAAAGAGGTCGAAACAGCGGTTTTCATCTCTGGGGTCCTTCGAGTTGAGCCAGAGCAAGCCGCGGCCTGTCTGGCGGCTTCAATGAAGTATGTTCCTACTTTGACTTAACCCGGCATCGTCTGAGGAACTAACGACGCCTCCGCCCGAATTATTCCGATTCATCGAATTTCCGCCGTCGAGACGTGTCAACGACGAAGACCTACGCCACGCTTCGCTGCTGGATTCGGGGAGGAGGAAGAAAATGGCTGTGCCCAAAAAGGATCAGGAGCGCGTGGGATATGCCTCTCTCTACGGAGCGCAGGCCAGCAAGGACGGCAAGGAGCGCGTCGTGCCGGCGTTCTGGCACGAATACGCTGACGCATGGCTGCAAGGCTATGACGGCGTGCCGATGGCCGGCTCGGAGAAGATGAAGCCTGTCAGCGAGCAGATGGAAGCGGAAGTTGACGAAGCTGCGGTCGGCAAGCCTCAATCTTGAGCGCGGAACATTTTAGCAGGGGCTGCATTTCATCGGTCAGTTAGCCAGGGGAGGCTTTGTTGACCCAACGACGCGTCGACAAGGAACGAATCGAGCGGGCTGATCGCGAATCGAAACTGACGATTGAGGCCGAGCGCTTAGCGAGAAATGCCAAGACGGCACGATTGCGCGAGCAGCGTCTTTCAGCCGAGGCATCGGCTGGGGAGCCGGGTCACGCGAAACGCCGGCGCCCCAGTAAGCAGGCGCGAAAAATCGTCGAGATCGACTGACCCGGAACCGAACGACATCCACGAGCTTATGGCTCGATGAGCACGCGCGGAATCAACTTCCTGGATCAATGGATCGCCAACAACGTCCCTGAAACGACGAAGGCAGACGTCATCTCGGTCGTCGAACCCACGCACAAGCTGGTGGCCGACGCCAAGGCGCTTGGCATCAAGCGGGGTAAGATCGACGAAGAGGTCGACAGCCTCTACCGAGCCATCCTCGACGCCATTGTGCATTACGACCCGGGCCTGCCCGAATAGCCCTTGCCATCGACCTCGAGCCGAGGAATATAATCCTGCTGTTGCGGCGAACCTTCACCAGAGATCGCCATACCTCTCAAGACTCTCGCCGATACCCTTGCGCCGCGCGAAAGCGTCCACGTCAACTGCAGCCATCCCGTGTGCTGCAGGTCGACCAAGCTCGACATACAAGCGCTCATAGACCGCCTCGGACCTGGCCATGGCTCGATGCATGAGGATCTTGTCGGACTGTTCGTCTGCTCGCACTGCAAGGCCGCAGGCCGCGATCGGCGCCCAGTGTTCTTCACGTGCATTCCTGACTACGAGGGCCAGCAGCAGGCCCGCTATTGCTTTCGTCGGCCCACATTCATCGTCAGGGGCGGCGTCGGCTCGACGGGGCAGTAGGGTGGCGATCGGCCGTGTTGCCCGACATCACCTTTTAAGCCCTGCGCAGCTTTGATCACGGCCTTGCGGCTGTTACCGTGTTTTAGGATCAACTCCCAGACCAGGTCCGCAGTCAAACCGTTCTCTGAAGCGAAACATTTGACCTGATGGTCGTGAATAGCATCATGCCAGGGCTTATAGCCGCCCATTTGGGCCTCCGCTCTAGGCGCCGCATGGCAAAGATATGCGCTACTGCTAATATAAGGAACATGCGAACGAAGGACGTAAGGGCCTGGCGATGTCTGATAAGCCCGTCACACCTTCACCAAATACAAATTCGCGCAGATCGATTTTCCGCAGACGTTTGCTGGCAGGGCAAGGGTTGGCTGGACGGCAGGGCTCGGCGCTGAATATGCTTTCACCGACCATTGGACCGCTGGTGTCGAGTGGAACTATTGCGATTTTGGCTCGAAAGATGGCGCAAGCAGCTCAAATTCTACCTTCGTGCTCAGCGCTCGCGAGACCGAGAAACACTGTCGTCGCCAGAATTAACTACAAATTCTGAGACAGGTGTCGGACGCTTAAGCCGAGTTCTTTCGCCAGGCGATAGTGTAGGCGAATTCTTGCCCGCCAACCTCGTCGGTGACTCGGATCCAGTCCTTCGCCCATCTTTTAAAGACGGTCTTGCAGGCATTCATTTCAGATGCGGCCACAGCAGGACTATTCGCTTCGACTGCCTTAGACCGAACGACGCGATCATAGTGCATTTCCGCAACAACATAGACTGGCATGCGACCCACCCAACAACGCTATATTTCCCCAAGAGGTAGTATTGCGCAGCACGTGATCGACCGCAAGTGGTATGCCGCATTAGAGCCATATCGCGGAATGTGCTATGATTCTCTTCGTGGGCAAGAAGGCAAAGCGGGCTGGCGAATCTCCGATCAATCGTGAAAGAGAGATCGAGGCCGAGTATTATGCCCGCAAGTGTGGTCTCACCAGAGACGAAGCGCTCAAGATCATAAAAGACGCCCGACCCGCCAAGCAGCGCGCCAGCCTCGTCGGGGCAAAGACCCGGTAGTGCAGGGGACTATTCTGGACTCCAGATTTTCGAGCCACCTAATCTTCACGCGATGTGTGGAGGCGTTCATGTAAAGCGCACCATCGAGGAGATGGTGGCGAAGTTCCCATTCGCTGACCCTGGCGAGGTCAACGGCCTGTCGAACCAATTCCCGCTGTGGAATGGTGCACCGAGGCTCACCTATCCAATCATCGTGGTCGATGATTGGTGCGCAGCACGACCAGGTTCGTGCCGGCGCGGTGAGGAATTAAGGCCGGCGCCGCAGGGTGGGCGGGGGTGGGGTTCGCCTAATGGGCGCCGGCCAGGCGGAAACAGGTCCGCCTTGCTGGACAGATGGCTGACTATTGGGGGAGTGTTATGGCGTGCTCGCGGAAGCCACGGCATCAGCGTTTCAGCGCCGCTTCGCAATGGACGGGCCGCCGCTGCAGTGAATGGAGCGGCGGGTCGTTTTGCCTCCTGTCCCATCTCAGGACTAGGGTGCCGGCATCGCTCTTGCTTCGGAGAGGGTGCCGGCTAATCCCGGCCCTGATCGCGTACCTGATCAGGCAGTAGGCTCGCCGGGCCCGAGGTGGTTGGGGTCTTTCGCCCGGCGAGTTTCCGTCCTAGGTGTTTTGTTTTGCGGCCCTATACTCAGCTTCCCACGGCAACGTGTCGAAGTCGGGCTTGTGGCCGCCGGCTCTGTAGGCGTCCTGGCTGATGTAACTGGCCTTGGCCCGCTCTACGATGCAGGCAAATGGCGGAATTCCTGGGCACCGGTAAAGGCCTACTGCTTCCATGAGGGTCCTCCATGCTGCCCGGCGCCTATAGATTGGGATGTGAATAGGAACCGGGCCTAACCGACAGGCTGTTTGTGAGTACGGCGCCATCGGCTGGATGACTTATGCGCTTCTGCTAATATAGACGAAGCATGCGAACGAAGGAGCAGGCCTACGGAGGCAATGATGTCGATCCGCGATGAACTGCAGGGGATTTGGGACATCTACGTCGCTGCATATCGAGCCGGGGATGCTGCCGGTTGCGCGTCCATATTTACCGATGACGCCGAAATGCATTCTCCGTATGCGCCCCCAGCACGCGGCCGCGCGGCAATAGAGGCGCTGCACGGTATCTGGACCCAGCACGCCGCCCCCGACAAGACACTTGCCGTGATAGAGGCAGGAGGCTCCGGGAACCTAGCCTGGTCACTCGCAGCCTATTCGGAAGGGGAAGCGACCGCAAACGGAACTTCGCTCAGCGTCTTTGAGCACCAGGCTGGCGGAGGCTGGTTGATCCGCATGTGTAGCCTGAACAGTAGCGACGTTGCAGAGTGACAGACAAGCCGGCCACAACCTACATCGTGAGTGTCTTCGAGAAACCGCATTGGCGCACGGTCCTGACCACCAAGGACAAGGCAGAAAGCTAACGCCGTGAGATTGGAAAGGCTTGAATTTTAACATCCGCTAATATTCACTCCGGCGGGCGGCCGGGCGCGACCGCGTGCTGGTGAGGCTCTGTCTCAATCAGCAAGGTTCGGATGCCGCACGGAGGGTGCCATGCGAGAATTGCCGTCCAATGTCGACGCAGATGCCGTGATTGAAGTTGGCCGCTATCTCGATGATCACGCGAAAACCACCGCAGTTTCAGTATCAGAAGCGCTACGCATAATCCGGCGCCGCATCAACGGTTCACGGATCAGCGACAGCGGGCTGGAGGAACTCATCTTAGAAAGCGCTGCAACCAGACATCTGGCCATCCTCATGGACAACCGCTAGCGGTCAAGGGCGGGCAATAAAAGCGGGGGCGGCGACGGCAGCCGGCCAACCCTACTCAAAACCCCTGCAGCCTGCCGTCAGTGGCGACAACGGTATCACGAACCAAAAGGTTGCCCGGATCATGGAGATATGGCGAAGCCGAAGAAGCGGTATGCAGGCTATGGCGCGCCTATCACTCCACCCAAATAGCCAAACGCTACAGATACAAATCCAGCCATCACTGCGATCAACGAGCGGGTGCGATATTCCCGCCGCAAGTCGTCGGTGGAGTTGGCAGGTTCATTTCTTTGCCAGTTAGGGGCGAGCTTTGCAGCGAGCCACGCCAGCATTACGTTTTGGGGGTTGGGGAAATGGCTTGCCACGAGAGTGAACGTCAAGAGATGCTCAAATGTCCAAGGGTGGCACTCGCTTTGTAGGCGGAACGCTTTCTAGCCCTGCCGATCGGTTCAAGTAGTAATCATCTATTGCCGCCCGCTAGCAAAAAAGGCCGGCGCCCTCGCTGGGAGGTTGCCCGAATGGCGCCGGCCAGACGGTCCTTTTCAGGTCCGCCGCTCTCCAGACATAGCTGAGTCTTTCCGTTGCGTCAGGTGGTGGCGGACTTACGCTTTGGCTTTCCGCTTCGCAGGTGCCTTCCTGGCTGGTGCGACGGGTTTAGCCTTGCGGCCAAGCCCGATGGACTTCGCCAGTTGCGAGCGCTGAGCGGCGTAATTCGGAGCTGTCATAGGGTAGTCGTGCGGCAAGTTCCATTTGGCGCGATAGGCGTCCGGTGTCAGGCCGAAGTCCGTGCTAAGGGACCGCTTCAGGGATTTGAACTTCTTGCCGTCTTCGAGGCAGATAATGAAGTCCGGCGTCACCGACCTCTTCGGGTTGACCGCGGGAGTTTGCGGTTCAACGACAGGCGCGATCGGCGTGCCAAGTCCGGACAGCGAAGCATGAACCGATGCTATCACGTCCGGCACGCCAGACACCGGCAATGGATTGTTGCTGACATATGCTGAAACAATGTCGGCGGTTAACTCAGCTAGTTGCGGAGCCTCAACAGGTTGTCCTCTGTTAGATCGAGGCGACTGATAGGTGTTTTGGACTTTAGGCTGCCGTGTGGGCGATGCCAATTGTATCGGTGCAGCCAGACAGGCAGTTCGGCGGCACGGTGGTCTGAAGTCGGATAGGCGATGGCATAGGCCCATTCGCGCAGTGCCGTCTGGATGAAGCGCTCGGCCTTGCCATTGGTCTTGGGCGTATAGGGCCTTGTCCTGACGTGCTTGAGGCCGAGATCGCGGCAGGCCTTGGCGAAGGCCTTCGATCTGTAGCAGGAGCCGTTGTCGCTCATGACGCGGGCTATCGTGACGCCGAGGCTGGCGTAGTAGGCCACCGCCGCCTTGAGGAACGCGATGGCGCTCTCCTGTTTCTCATCTGGCAGGATCTGCGAGAAGGCGATGCGGGAGGCGTCGTCGATGCAGACATGGACGAACTCCCAACTGCTGCCGCGCGAGCTGGCATTGCCGGTACGTTTGCCGGTAATGCGATGACCGATGCGCTCGAAACGGCCGAGCTTCTTGATGTCGATGTGGATCATCTCGCCGGGATGCTCGCGCTCGTAGCGCCGGATCGGTTCGGCCGGTTCGATATCCCTCAACCGCGACAGTCCGGCACGCTTGAGAACCCGACTGACGGTAGCGGGCGACACGCCGACCTCATGAGCGATGTGCTTGCCGGTCCAACGTAGCCGCCGCAGCGCCACGATGCGCTCGGCGATCGACGCAGCGGTGGCCCGTGGCATATGGACGGGCCGCGAGGAACGGTCGATCATGCCGGCTCGCCCTTCGGCCTTATAGCGCTCGACCCAGCGCGCCACGATCTTGGCCGACACGCCGTAGGCGCGCGCCGCATGGGCTTGGGAAAAGCCCCTTCTATCACCGACAGCGCCATCTCCTCTCGACGCAGCGGCGTGAGACGGGCATTCTTGTGGATGTTCATTCGGACCCTCCGGTGAGTGCTGAAGCCTGGTAACTCCAGTCTCCTCGGTCCGGTCCGAATGGACAACCTCCCGAAAGCTCACAGCTAGTTCGGCAGCGTGGGTATCGGTTTGGTTGGTATTGGTTGATCCTTTTGTCTGATTTATCCCCTTGGTTGATGATCAATGACGCAACCGAGTTGCACCGGATTTAACCGCTGAAACAACGACCAGGCGAAACGCCTATTGATACCAAGCAGATGCAACCTGGCATATGACTGTTCGGATCCACCAGCGTTCCAGATTCGAATAGCGTTGCGACTGCATCTCAAAGCCGAGCATTTGACAACCAGTCTGCTGCCTGGCACTCCTGACCTTGGTCTCTCGAACCGGAGTTGAGCCGACGCAAAATTCGTACGGTCTTCGGGCAACCCTTTGATGTTATTTCAGAAGTAGTCGCGACCGCAGAGCGAAAGAGGCTCGTGGAGCGAAGTTGCCTACTCAGCATCCGATTTGGCTGGGGTTCTTGAAAGCTTTTCGAACTTTTTGTCTTGCCCCTCCAGCCGAATTGTACCTACTTGCGAAAGAGATTGGGGTATCAGGACACGCAATAGAGCAAGCTTGATCGCGCAGGCTCTGGAACTGAACCCTCCTCGGAAAGCTCTTGTCCCGGGGCGGAAACCGCGGTCGGCAAGCCGCTACCACTTGAGTTGCGTAGGCGTGTTAGCAGTAAGCGCTCATTTCCCCGCACATTGACGGCCCTTGCAACAACTGATCGCTTTCAGACGGACGCGTCGGGTCAGGCTGCGGCGGCTTTGAGGAAGTTGAAGGGCAGGAGATCGTCGATAGCCACGTTCTCGGGGCGCTGAGGCAGTTCAGTGAGGACGTGGCGCAACCACGCTAACGGCTCGACGCCACAGGCGCGGCAGGTTAACATCAGGCTGTAGACGATGGCGCTGGCCTTGGCTCCGTCGACAGTATCGCTGAACAACCAACTCTTCCTGCCAGTTGCAAAAATCCTGATGTCGCGCTCCAGAAGATTGTTGTCGATCGGCATGCTGCCGTCCTCGGTGTAACGCGTCAGATATCCCCATTGGTTCAGGGTGTAGGAGACGGCGTCGCCGAGCTTGCTGTCCGGCAAGACTTTTGGGGCGATGTCGTCGAGCCATGCCTTGAGAGCATGGAGGATGGGGACACTATGTTGCTGGCGGAAGCGGCGAATGCAGTGATCTCGCGTTTCGCCGTCATCGGGGATTTCGTTCCGCGCCTGCCTTTCAACTCGGTAGAGCTGTTCGAAGAACCGGAGTGCCTGTTCCGGCGGCCCGCCGCCTTTCTTCCTCGCCTTTAGGGCATCGACGAAGCGCCGCCTGGAATGGGCCATGCATCCAAGATGCGTTGCCCCTTCCAGCGTGCGCCAGGCGGAATAGCCGTCGCTCATCACGATGCCGCGGTAATCGCCGAGGAAGGCCTGCGGGTGTATCTGGCCGCGGCCCGGCTGATATTCGAGCAGCACGATCGGCTCGTCACTGTCCTGGCCGCTCCGGTATGCCCACATGTACGAGGTGCTGGCGGCCTCTCTGTCCATTTCCTTCAGCACCTGGACCGTGGTCTCGTCACCATGGATGAGGGGCTGCGATCTGAGCCGCAGCTTCAGCGCGTCATAGATGCGGGAGAGATGCTTTTCGCTCGAGCCGATCACCCAGTGGCCCAGAGCGCCTCGGCTGACAGGAACGCCGGCGCGCTCGAATGCCTGCGCCAGGCGGTAGAGCGGTGTGCCGTCGACATACTTATGAACGAGCGCGAAGGCCAGCGTCGAGGCCGTAGCGATGCTGCCCGGCAAAGGTTGCGTGGGCATCGGCGCGGTCACGACCGGCGTGCTGATCCCGGTGCGGTCGCAATGACGGCAAGCATATTTGAACCGCACATTCTGCAGGACCTTCGCCTTCACCTCGATATGAAGTTGCTCGGTAACGGTCTCGCCCATGCGATGCATCTGGTGACGGCAGCAAGGACAAGCCTTCTGGGCGTCGGGAAGGTCATACTCGACACGCTCGCGCGGCAGGTTTTCCGGCAAGGCCTTGCGGCCGCGCTTCTTTCCCGTCGCCCCTTCGCTCGCCGGCAAGCCCGTGTCCGGCAGGACAACGACATCGCCATCTTCGTTGTCGGCGGCGTCCTCATCCGCGGCCTGTTCGGCTTCATTGAAGAGGCGGTCAATGTGTTTTTCACTGCGCGGCGCAAAACGATGCAGTCGTGCAAGCGCCAGCTCTTCCTCGAGTTTGACGACGCGTTCGGTGAGTTGACGGTTCTCCGCCCGAAGCGCAGCAATACGCGCCATCAACTCTTCAACAGTCGGTTCGCCGGGTCGATTCATCAGATTCTTGAATCGAAAGCATGCCGGCGCGTCAATCGCTCAATTCGAGAGCCCTCAACCGGCAACCTGATATTGCCGCACCGGATGGCGGACCATCGCATCGATATCGATGCCGTCGAGGATCCAGTGCAATTGCTCGGTCGTAAGCGTGACCACCGCTGCCTCCCGGCGCGGCCACCGGAACTTGTCCTCGGTCAGCCGCTTCAGGACCAGCACGAAGCCGGACCGGTCAAAGAACAAGAGCTTCATCCGGTCGCGACGGCGATTGCAGAAGGCAAAAACCGCTGGAGCAAACGGATCGAGCGCCATCGTCTCTTGGACCAGAACCGCAAGGCTGTTGATGCCGGCCCGGAAGTCGATCGGCTCGCGGTGCAGGTAGACTTTCAGGTCAGCGCCCAGTCTGAACATGACCCAGTGCTCCGATGGTCGCCGTCAATGCATCCACATCACCGCATTCCAGCGTCAACTTCACGCCGTTCGGCAGTGACGCGCTCACCTTGGCTGGAGAGGAAAAAAGCGCAGCCCTTTTGGCTTCCGACCCATGCACTTCATCACAGGTCGCCGGCAAATCCACCGCAGCCATGCTGCTCTGTCGCAGCAAGACCCGATCGGAAGTGCTTTCAATCTGAACCGGGATGAACGCCGGTGATGAGGACGGCGGGAGGGACTGGGTCTCAGTGCGCTTCTTTATCCACTTCCGAAGAAGGTTCGCATTGACCCCATGTTCGAGCGCAAGCCTCGATACCGACACGCCAGGCTCAAGGCAGGCCGAGACAAGACGGTCCTTCGATGCAGGGTCGTATCGGCGTCGCCCGTTCCGACCAACAAGCCTTACCTGCAATTTCTGATCATCTTCTTCCATCACAAGGTGTCCACCTATTTGGGTGGACACCTCATGCATCAGAGCACTCAACAGCAAAAGGTGCGGGGAAATTCGCGCTTACTGTTAGCACTCGTTTCCGGTCTCGATGATCGCAATGATATGTGAGACGGTCGAGGAGCGCTGTCGTCATCTTGGCATCGCCGAAGACGGCAAGGTATGTTCAATCCTGTGTGATTGTCACCGCACCCGCAACCTGACCAGCTCTCTGTCACTGGCGGACCTGATAGGCGAGCGGCCGTTGGCCGGCCGCTCCCTGTGTTAAGCCTAATTACTTGACTGGTGCACCGCGCCCGTACGTCAACATCACGAACGTGTCCGGAAATATCTTGTTGGGATAGAAGGGCGAAATGGCAGCCAGATTCTTCTTGGAAGGATCGACAGTGTAATCAGCCGTCATGCCATAGATCAGCTTTGTTTCTGTATCGAGCCGCATTACGCGCATACCTGCACGGGTCGAGAAAGCCTCGCTCAAGCTATATTTGTCCCCATCGCCCTGCTTGTAGACGACGACATTGGCGTCCAGACCGTTGGCTGTATAGATGAGCTTTGTCGCGGGATCGAAGATCACGTCGTCAACGCCGCGTCCAATCGGCGCGCTCGCAACGGTTTTGCCGCTGGCGCCGTCGACAACCACGAGCTGCGGGTTCGTTTGCTTACCACGGCAGCCCAGAAACAGCCGATCGGTGGCTGCGTCATAGTCTGCTCCCGACGGCTCCGTGCATTTTTCTGAAACGTCCCAATGCGCGACGATTTTCTTGGCCCTCAAATCGATTTTGTAAACAGCGCTCTTATCGCGCAGCGGTAAGTACAAGTTACCTTTGCCATCGAGGGTAGGGCGTTCAAGCTGATCGCCTTCAACCTCGATGGTAGTCGCCAGTTTCATCGTAGCGGCATCGACCAGCAGTTCCCTTGAATTGTCGGCCTGCTGATAGGCGAGGATGTTTGTACCCTCGTCATAGACCACGCCGTCAAAATTGTCGCCGAAGCTGATCCGGTCGACAGGTGAAAAATCCGACAGCTTGAAGACTGAAGTTGAGCCGTCCGTGTTAGCAGTGAAACCGCGGTCGAGCTTTGGCGCGAAGGCCACAGAGCCGGTTCCTTTAGCGTTGGCGACATTTGCAACGACTTTGCCGTTGTTAGCGTCGACGACTGTCAGGCAGTCGACCCGGCGACTGAGATAAACGAGTTTCTTGGTTTGATCGAAATCGATGTGGTCCCAGGATGTACCGCTGCCACCTAACTCGACAACGGATTGCAACTGAT
Organism: Mesorhizobium sp. AR02; assembly: GCF_024746835.1. NCBI lineage: Bacteria > Pseudomonadati > Pseudomonadota > Alphaproteobacteria > Hyphomicrobiales > Phyllobacteriaceae > Mesorhizobium > Mesorhizobium sp. AR02. The sequence continues at coordinate 6,125,404 of NZ_CP080531.1, forward strand.
AGAATTTCTGCGGATCCTGCGCCTGTGCGCCACATGTGGCACTAAAAACGATAGCGGCGACCGCCAGCGTTGCACGTATTGGCTTGGATAGCATCGTGAGTCTCCTCCCATGAGAACGTCATTTTCGACAACAGGCATTCATCTCTGTTCGTCGCCTCCATCTCCAAGCACATTGTGTGCCAATAAGCGTAGTGTCGTGGCCTCTGGTCTATGTTGTTGATAAGGCAGTATTTTTGCCGAAGCGACGATCGCCAAAAAGGCCCGTTTGTGTGGAAATCCGCACCGCCCGATTCCTTTTTGGCTGGGTTTCCACACAAACGGGCCTTCGTGGTTGGCTGATCTGCCGTTGCTTGGTGATACGCTTGGCTTCTCACGGATTCTGATCGTTATGGAAGGCGCCATCGACGACGAGATTGCCCTGCGCTATGAGACGAGCTTGCAAGGCCTTGATCTAGTGGGCAAATAATCGCCGCTCTTGCACCTGAATGTCGACTACCCCCTCGACGCGCATATCCGCATTCACCGCTTGCACAGTCGAGCCACCAGGCCGCGAAAGCCGAATGGCAACCAAACCGGTTGAATATCGATCTGATCCGACGCAAATGCGCTCTTACTCAAGAAATCCTCCAGTCCTTTCCGATCAAATGTTTGCCGGGTTTCAGGACCAATGAATTGCAACGTTCTCATAGAGGAGCAGTCCGTCGCATAGATCGACATTGTTCCGCCCGGGCGTAGAACCCTGTGGGCTTCCGCAAGGGCGGTTCCGATCGGCGAACAGAAATAGATCACGTTGACGGCTAGAACCTTGTCAACTGAGGCGCTCTCCAGGGGGAGCCGCTCAAAGGTGCCCTGGATCAGTTTCAGCTTTCTATGGTGAATTGCTGCTCGATTTCGAGCGTAGGCCTGACGAACCATCGTCGGCGACCGATCCACCCCGGTAACCGTGCCGCTCCGCACAAGTTTGGCCATTTTCTTGAGCGCCCAGCCCGGCCCAAATCCTATTTCGAGCACGTCATCCTGTTCGGCGATGTCCAAGAGTTCGATGGCCCGCCTGTTAGGCAGGTGGTTTATCAGGCCCATGACTGCACCGGTCAAACGCCCGCACATGCCCTCCGGCATGGAAAACTGCTGCGCGATAAAGTTATGCAGGCCCAGGGAGCCTTTGTTATCGAGTGTCTCGATGACCGACGCTTGCGGTGGTGCGAGACGGGTTTGGCGGCTAATCGCACCTTGAAAGGTGAGGCCTCCGTCCCCGCTGCATCCATCGGTCCTCGGAACCAATGGTCTTACCGGCGATTCCCGCGGTTTTTCATCTAACATTCGTCGTTGCTTTTTATGCGTTCGATACCCAGGGACGCCAGTTCGGTGTGGCGCGTCCGAAACGCACTTGCTGAAATGGCGCGACGACAGCGATCGTTGCAGCCGCAGACGCGCTCACAGCATTACGACCGACCAACGATCGTGTAGGACGTTTCGATGGTCGGGGGAACACGGGACCGATCAGCCGAGCCATTTCGAGTGGAGGGAGAAGCGAGATCGCCGCAATTGCGTTGCCGACGAATCTTCTGCATTGCCACCAGGAAGCGCGAGTGCCAAAAAACAAACGATGGCAACAATCGGCACCGCGATGACTGCAAGCGCCACGCCTAAAACGAGCGCGGACGCAATCCAGAAGGTTTCAGCGATCCTGTTCATTGAGATGACACCGTTGTCCCCCGAAGCGATGGGCCATTGATATTTCCCGCGCATTGCCGCTCGCATTCATATTCGTAAGGTGCCGTCGTGCCTTGTGTGTCAGGCAAGAATGGGCAGTGGAGGCTTTCGCCGGCCTACGATTTACCCTTTTCGTCAGGTCCGGGAGGTCAGCACAGCGCAGCGATCGCAGAAGCGGGACTCTCGAAATCCCGAATCAAGGAACTTGATCGGCTTCCGAACGTGGACAGGGCCGGCACAAGTGCTACGCCGTAGTGAATCCCGCGACGGTCTTGTTGTTTGCGAACCGCTACGTCTGCGCCGTAGTAACGAAGATGGATACCTTCGGGCGGCGGTCGCTTCGAGCCACGACGTTGAACCGCTCAAGGGCTCAGGCGGCCGGCTGGATGTTCTGGTTCACCCTGAAGAGGTTGGTCGGGTCGTATGTCTTCTTCAACGCAGCGAGGCGGGCGTAGTTGTCGCCATAGGCAGCCTTGAGTCTTGCATCCCCTTCGTCATCCATCATGAAGTTCGGGTAAGCGCCGCCCAGGTCGAACGGATGCACCGCCTCCCAATAGGCCTTGGTCCAGCGCGTCACCGGTCCCGCTCTCTGCGGGTTCGGATCGATCCCCGCAATGACCATCGACCACGTGGCATCGCGGCAATTCCAGGCCGTGTCTCCCTTGCCGACGCGATGGACGGCGCCGTCGATTGGATAGAGATGCATGAGCGATAGCTCGCTCGGCGCCTTCGCCGCCTGCTCGATATGGGCGTCGATCGCCGCGTCAGACAGAGTCTTGACGAAATCGCCCCGCCAATACCACTGCATTCCCTTCGGGTAGAGCCCATCGAACATGCACTGCACGGCTGGATAGGGCATCGTTCCCATCCAGTTGAACCAGGGCGCGGGGAGCGAATCGATTAGCGGGGCCAGCGCCTCTCTGCCCTTTTCCTCCGGACCGCTGTAGCAACACATCAGGAGACACATCCGCTTTCCCCAAAACTCTTCCGGGAACGGCGCGCTCGAAAGGATCGTCTTGAGCCCGAGGAAGATCCCGAGTTCCTCGGGCGCGCCCGGCAGGAACTCGCGATAACGCTGCATGATGGTGCGAGCGTGCTGCTGATCCCATGCGATCGGTCCCGCAAAGACCATATTGACCGGATGGAGCTGGAACACAAAACTGGTGACGACGCCGAAATTGCCGCCACCGCCGCGAAGCGCCCAGAACAGGTTGGGGTTCCGGTCCTTGCTGGCGGTGACGAAGCTTCCGTCGGCAAGCACGACATCGGCCTCGATCAGATTGTCGATGGTCAGGCCGTATTTGCGCGTCAGGTAGCCGTGGCCGCCACTCAGCGTCAGTCCGGCGACGCCGGTGGTCGAGATGATGCCCGCCGGTACGGCCAATCCAAAGGCGTGGGTGGCGTGGTCGACGTCGCCCTGGGTGCAGCCCGCGCCGACCCGCGCCGTACGGACGTCTGGATCGACGCGCACGCCGTTCATCGCCGACAGGTCGATCACCAGACCGTCATCGCAGCTCCCTAATCCCGGTCCGTTGTGGCCACCGCCACGCACCGCGACCAGCAAATTGTTGTCGCGGCCGAAATTCACCGCTGCGATCACGTCGGCGACATCGACACAGCGGGCGATCAGCAACGGTCGCTTGTCGATCATCCCGTTGTAGAGCTTGCGCGCGTCGTCGTAGCCGGCATCGCCGCGCTCAACCAGCGTACCCCGCAGGTTGGCTCGCAATTTGGCGTTGGACTCGTCTTTCATGGTCTCCTCCTGATCTATGGACGACTGGATTCGAGGTGTCGGGCGCATACTCCCGTTCCGCTCGTCGCGCGGAACCAGGACAGCCCATCACTGGCGCTGTGAGCCTGACCAGGGGCACAAACTGCCTGACGGCAAAGGTCGCCGCATCGCCCGATCGATGGATGTCGGGCCGCTCTTTGCCGCGCCGTGCGCTTAAGCCCCTGCAGCCTGTGATTGTCCATGACGAACCTTGGGCACCCAGCCGCGCGTGCAATCGTTCCGGAAGGAGGGTAAGGTGAACATTGGAGTTGCCACCATGCGTGAAGCAGAAGAGCTTTCGCAGGTTATTGGTGACGTTTACGACGCGTCACTCGATCCGGCACTGTGGCAGGACGCCATCAAAAGCGTCTGCGGGTATATCGGCGCCGCCTCCGGAAGCCTGCATTCGCAAGACTCGATCAGCAGGGCCACGGATGCGTTGTTCTGGTGGGGTGACCCGTCCAGCGCTCCTCACTATTTCAAGACCTATCTGGAAACGTACGGCAAGATCAATCCGATCTTTCCCAGCGTGATTTTTTTCGACGTAGAGCGGCCGGTGGCTGTTCCCGACGTGATTTCGTGCGAGGAATTTGTTCGGACGCGTTTCTTTCGCGAGTGGCTCGCGCCGCAGAGCCTGACGGACGGCCTGTTCTCAAACCTGGAGAAGGGCGCCACAAGCTGTGCACTGTTTACCGCCATGCGCCACACGGCGCAGGGAGAAGTGGATGACCGCATGCGCAGGCGCTTCGAGCTGATTACGCCACACATTCGACGCTCCATGCTCATCGGCAAGGTGATCGATCTCCATCGCGTCGAGGCAGCGACGCTCGCCGACAGCCTCGACGAACTCGCTTCCGGCATGTTCATTGTGGAGTCGACTGGCCGTATCATCCATGCCAATGCCAGCGCGCATCGTCTGATCGCCGAAGCTGACGTACTGCGCGCCACGAACGGGCGGATAGCAGCGTTTGATCTCGAAGGCAGTCGCAAGTTGCTCGATGTGTTCATGGCAGCTCAATCAGGGGATGTGGCTCTCGGAAAGAGTGGCATCGCGCTGCCGCTGACAGCGCGTAGTGGTGAGCGCTATGTCGCACACGTGCTGCCGTTGACCTCCGGGAAACGTCGGAAGGCGGGCGTTTCCTATTCGGCGACGGCGGCGATGTTCATCCGCAAGGCCGCTTTGGACTTGCCTTCACCGCCGGAGGCGGTGGCCAGCCAGTTCAATCTGACGCCTGCGGAACTCCGGGTCCTCTTCGCCATCGTTCAGATTGGCGGTGTACCCGAAGTCGCCCCGGTGCTCGGCATATCGGACCAGACCGTCAAGAGCCATCTGCATCGCATCTACGAGAAGACAGCGACGAAGCGACAGGCGGATCTGGTAAAGCTGGTAGCGAGCTATTCGGGAAGGCCCTGACCCAATTCGGGTCGGATGCGCCGACGATTGGCCCACCGTCAAGATCACTGCGGGTTGTGACCGAAGCCGCTAACACCCGATGTCGGCGGCATGTCGCAGGCAGTTGCACGATACCGCTCTCCGAAGATGCCGGGAAGGAGGAAGGCACTCTCCTCAACGCCGTCTCGGCGTGTCTCCGAAGTCGAGAAACAGCTCAACAAGGGCAGCCAGGAACTGTCAAAAACTGTGGTAGTGATTGCTCGTTGGCACTGCCACTGCGCGCCGCTTTTTACGAGACAAACCCTTAACCCATCACCGCCTTCGCCCCTTTGCGTCCTTGTGTCTTGCTATTGTTGGTGCTCTCTTGCCATCCACAAGGGGACAAACCATGCCCAATCCGTCGCAACAGATGATGAGGCTAGGATTTGGATTCGCCATTTCACAGGCACTTCGCGTAATTATCGAACTCGGCATTCCCGATCTCCTCGCATTAAGCAATCGGTCGGTGGACGAACTGGCGGCTTCCACTCAGTCCGATGCTGACGCGCTATATCGCGTAGTCCGGCTTCTCGCCTCTGAAGGTGTCTTTCAGGAAGTATCACCTCGCCATTTCGAGTTGACGGATGTTGGGGCCGTGCTGCGCTCCGATCGGCGGGGTCCTCGTGACTTCGTGCGGATGATCAACAGCGAGGCTTATCTTGCGTTCGAGCAGCTCCTGTACTCTGTCCGCACTGGAAAGCCAGCATTCGATAAAGTGTTTGGGAGCCCGAGGTTTGACTGGCTTTCGGAACACCCGGAGCAGGCGGCCTTGTTTCAGCGCGCCATGGTCGCCTTGGGCGAAGGTGGCAACGAAGCCGTTGCCGAGGCGTATGACTTCCTGCCATTCAAGCGGATCGTCGACGTGGGTGGTGGGCATGGTCAGCTTCTCTCGGCGATACTGGCCCGCAACCCCCATTTGAGCGGCGTGCTTTTCGATCTGCCTTCGGGCGTTGCGGCTGCCCGTCAAGGCGCAGGAGGTGATCTGCCGCGCACCGAATTTATCGCAGGCGATTTCTTTGAAAGTGTTCCCATTGGTGACGTTTACGTCGTCAAGAAGGTCGTTCACGATTGGGACGATGGGCGTGCGGCGGTGATCCTGAGAAATTGCCGCAAGGCAATGCTGCCGAACGGAAAGGTGCTTGTGGCGGAGACGCTGGTGCCGCCTGGTGACGAACCGGACCAAATTAAGGCTATCGACGTAGTCATGCTCGCTGTCACTGGTGGTCGGGAGCGAACGCAGGTCGAATATGTAAGCGTGTTCGACGCCGCTGGACTACATTTTGAACGAGTAATTCAGACCCGAGGCGCCATTTCCATCCTTGAAACGTCTGCCGCCTAACCAAAGACGATCTCGCGATGAGCCCAGATCCCGGAACGTCGCCGTGCAGATATGGCCATCTTTTCCGTGAGGGCTGGGAAATCGCGTTGCGGAGTGAAAAGTCGGGCGTCGTGGACATATCCAATGTGGATTGTAGAAAGGAAACGGACTATTTGGCTGTTTGGCGGAATGGGTAAATCACACGGCTTTAGCAGGCTGTTGAAGAAGTCCATTTGCGAGCGACGAAGTCTGCTTCGTCGCCGCTACGTGTGAGTGCGAAGTGCCGAGCAAGCTTGTCGAACAGCAAGGCATCGTGGCCGGTGCCGCTCTCCTCGTAGCGTCTGGAGCAGCAGTCCAGCGCGAAACGGGTGACGAGCGGGAATGCCGAACTCGACAAGTTTCAGCGCACCTAACGTGTTGACCGGAGTTAGAAGACTGGCCCCACGATTGTGAGCAAATTGTCGAATACGACACGCGCTTTCGATCGCGATTGAACTTCTTCGAGTGAAACGAGGGTTGAGCTTACAATATAGCTTTCTTGTCTTTCGCGAACCGCGCGCGAGACGTCGTCTGAATAGAGAAGAATGTTATTCTCGAAATTCAGGTAAAGGCTCCTAAAGTCCATATTGGCAGAGCCGACAAGGGTAACGCTTCTGTCCACCACCAATGTCTTCGCGTGGAGAAGCCCACCATGATACTCGCGCAGGGTGACGCCCGCCGCGAGCAGTTCAGCATAGTGCGCTCTGCTGATCGCGGCGACGATCGCAGAGTCGTTTCGTGCGGGCAGGATGAGCGTTATGTCTACCCCGCGCCGGCCACAGGACAGTATGGCGGCGAGTAGCGGCAAATCGGGGACGAAATAAGGGGTGGAGATAACTGCTTCCCGCTCTGCGCTGTTAAGAAGCGCCACGAAGGCATCCGACATCGAGCCCTTCGGCGACATGGGACCAGTGCCAAATGCGATTGCCGGAAAACCGTCAGATTTGACCGGGGGAAGTGGTGCATCCAATATGGCTGAGAGGTCCTCGCCATATTCGATGGTCCAATCGCTTGCGAAGAGAAACTGGTTCTGACGGGCGACCGGGCCCTCGAATCGAAGCATGATGTCGACCCAAGGCGCAAACTTCGGCTCGATACGAAATTCCGGGTCTGCGCAATTCTGGCTTCCGCAATATGTGATCTGATTGTCTACGACGACGATCTTGCGGTGGTTGCGCAGGTCGGGCCGACTTATCGATTGCAGCGACATTCCTACCGACGACTTGAGCGAAACACATAACTTCGCTCCGCCCGCTTCCATCGCCGCCCAGTATTCGGAACGAATGAGATCACGTGAGCCGACAGCATCTACGACAACACGACACACCACGCCCCGTGACGCTGCACGTTTCAACGCTTCAACGATTTTCAAGCCGCTATTGTCGGTGAGCCAGATGTAGAAGGAGATATGGATTGTCTCCTGAGCCTTGTCGAAGTCGGATACCATCGCATCGATGGCGCCGTTCGAATCCGCAGTGAGGGTCGCGTGATTGCCACCCACGACAGGACATCCGCTAATGTGCTCACAGGTCGCAAAAGCAGATCGAAATCGATCAGCCACGGTCGCAGAAGCGGAATTTGCTGCGATCGCGTGGGTCCACTCGTGTTTCTTGAACGCTCCATCTGCCTGTCGTCGAAATCGTCTTGCGATCCATGGCTCCCCGAAAAATAAATACAATATAACACCGAATACCGGTAAGAATAAAATTACAATAATCCAGGCTAGACGGGCGTTTGAATTTGTATAATTGTTGATAATCATTCCGACAATTGTCGAAAACTGAATTAGAATTAGTATAGATAGCCAAATCGAATAGTGCAACATGATACTAATTTCCTCTTCCCGAGGCGCCCCGCAGAACGCCTCTCTTCGTCTTGGCGGACCTCCCCTGCGCCCGGTGCTGCGCGAATAGGGGTAACCTCCCTGGCACTATGCACTTTGGTTAGCTTAAGAGCTCGAGCGAGTTGTTGGGCTCCGCGCGTACGCGGTCAGCCAATCTGAATAGTGCGGCCTATACCATTTTGTTCAAAACGGTCGGAACGGCGCGTCGCACAAAACAAAGCCTTGGCATTCGGTGGTGGGACGATCATTGGAACTCCGGGTCGAGACGGCGCATCGCATCGGCAAGGTCTTTCGTCAGCTTCACAAAGTCACTGTGGACATACCCCTCCTCGACAAGGCGGGACACAATATGGTCCGTAGCAAGGAAGCGATGATGGTACAGCCTTGGCCGCAGGATCGTCGCAAGGACGACCGACCGCCAGGTCTCGGACCTGACCGTAAAGCAGCCTGTTCCTCCGATCTCGATTGCGAGATGCTCGCGCACGCCGAGGGCGCGTAGCGCGGCAAGATCCTTGATACGGAGTTTCTGTTCGCCGGCGCTCCGGCGGGCTCGATCATATCCCTTGATCTTGCGCCTCGCGATTGAGGTCAGTCGTTCGGCCGCAGCGTCGGCGTCCTGTCGTTCGCGGAAACGCATTTCCTCCACTGCGAGTTCGATCCTTGCGTTGAACAGCCAGGTCCGCGGCGCGGCCGACAGATCACGTATCCATTTGCGCAGCACATTCTCGTGCAGGTCCAGATCCCGAGCCGCCTGCGCGACCGCAACATCTCGTTCCTTCACCAGCCTAACAGCCTCAAGCTTGAACTCGCGGCTGAACTCTCTTCTTTCCATGGGAAAGCTCCGGTTCCATCTTCAACACCTTAACTCGGTGTCCAGGAAACCGGCAGCAGGCCAAATCTTTTCCTCTCCGCAGGGGTGGGTTACAGCGATCTCGACGAAGAGATCCAGATCTCCAACCTGGAGATGGAGGTCCGGTATCACCTCGACATAGTCGCGGAATTCCAGCGTCGCACGATCGACGACGATCTCGCGCTCTTCGGCTATCAGGACACTTCATATCCGCCATGCGCGGCCAACTGGCGCGGAATGGTGAGCCGCAACTCGGATTGGACGATCTCCTTGCAAAGAAGATGAAGCGAGGTCTCCGGGCCGCCGCCGCAAGCAGGGCCGCGGTGAGCGAAGTGCGCCTTCAGGTCATCCTTTAGGTTTGCGACTAGTGCCGCCTTGCAGTGCGGGCAGATCAGACCGCAAGCCAGGCCGCGACTTGTCTTCGAGATGTGGATTAGCTTGCCAGTTTCGGGATCCCGGCCGTAGACAAGGCGCGCGCTGTCGCTGCCGAACTGCCGGCGGATCTCGGGTTCATCGTGGCCCTGATAGATCGACATTGGCGGACAATAGCAGGCGCGACATGAAACGATAACGCTTCGGCAGTGCGATCCCCCTTCCCGCAATCATCGAAATCGCTGAGCAGGGATATTGATCGAGTCGTTTCGCCATCGGGAATGAGTAGGTTGAAAGTCTTGTGCACAGTGTTAGCCTGCCGCGATTGAACGGGACGAGTCTAAAGGTGCTCGTTGCAGTTTTTTAGCTCGCTCGATTGATATGCTGCTGCGCCAGCTCGCCCATGGGCAGAGGCTGGACTGGACAGGTTGAGCTATATCCACCTACTTATGTGCGTGCCAACCTCCTGGAATTCACGCATAATTTTGCATTCCATGGTCCCCCGGCAGGCCCGCACCTGCATCGACACGAATGCATATGCGTCGGCGGGCTGACTTGCGGGCAACACTGCGTCAACTCTCTCGACGAGTGCCTCGCGCATTTAACGCAAGGTACATTCGTGATCTATGAGGTGCTCAGCTGCCGACCTGCCCCAATCAGCCAGGATGTAAAAGCCCGGCCTCGCATCGGCTAGTTCAGCGCCCACGACGACCACATTTAACCGATACATAGCGCGTCGCGCTTGCGGTAACCCGGCAGCAATGATGCCGATCACATTAGTGGTTTCCAAATCCGGCTTTTCCACTGCCTTGATCCAGTAGCGCTGGCCCATCAACGCCAGAGGAAACAGGTGCCAGGGTCCCTCTTTCTTCGGTCCATCCAAGGCAAGTTTCTTTTCAACCGGCGCCGCGAGGCAATCGATATGGATGTGGAACTGATCCTGGGACCGCTCAGTTCTAGAATTCACTGCCAGGGCAATGGCCGATCGTGGCAGATGACGTCCGAGTGTCGCTGAGACTTTGCTTCGCGCTTCCCATGCTCGATTCCAAAGTTGGGAACTGTCCAAGGAACGGACGGAGGGGCTCTCTACGCCCGCAATAGGCGTAAGCGGGGTCAGCAGAAACTCAGTCCGGTATAGGGGCGATTTGATAAGCGCCGACCCAGATACCCCTCGTCTGGGCAGGATCACGTCCTCACAGGGGAAGGCGACGCCAAAACGCACACTTGCAAGGACACAAATCTGCACAACCTGCCATAACGCTTTGCGGTGCACGTAAGCATAGCCGACGGTAGTGGCGGACACAGTCACCAACAATGTCACTAGCGCCCGAAGAACCCTATACTTGGCGAAAAAGCCCCGCAAACGGCGTTCCCCCTCCACACAGTTTACCCAGGGTGGCGTGAGAATTTCGAAGGGTCTGGTTCAGGTCATCATACAAACGCAGGACGCGTTCTCGACAGAGCAAGTTGATCTGCGCGCGGGTATGAGACACGCATTTCCGGAGAATTCGTCCGTTCCGAAAGCCAGTGCGCGCCTAGGCTTGCGCTTGCGGTTGCGAGTCGTTCGAGACACGGTCGAGATCATCGACCTGCCCCCATTTGGCGACCAACCCGAGCGGTGCCGCCGCCCATTGCGCTGATCTTGCTAAGTGCCTTTACGCAAGCCACCACATCGGCGCCCGCCGATAGAGAGACGACGTCCGACAACGCCTCCGGGTTCGCGGGGTCAAACGTCCGGATGATCGTACTGCCGGCGTCCTTGAAGACGGCTTTATAGACGACGGCATCATCCAAATAGATGTCAGGGAAGCGTCCTGCTGCGTGTATGATGGTGGCGGTATGGAGGGAAGTAAACTTGCAACGATCGGCGGCCTGTCCAATCTGCCGGACCAATGCCGGTCCGGTGGCGATGCGCGAAGGGGAGTATAGCGGCCGGCAGTGCTCGTGCGGTGTCATCTATATCGATCCGTTTCCGGCCCATCCGGCGGACCCGGCGATCGATCATCACCACCGCGTCTACTATTCCGCGCCAGCGCGTGCGCGGGTCGGCTGGGTGAAGGCATTCACCCAGCGTGGACGACTGCTTGAGATTGGCTGCGGTGACGGCGAGTTCACCGCGGCTGCGATCCGGGCCGGTTTCACGGTCGAGGCGGTCGAGCCGTCAGACGAACGCGCCGCACGCGTCGAACGCGCGCTGGGTATCATGGTCGAGCGCGCGCTGATTGAGGACAGCCGTCTGCCCGAGGGGCGCTATGACACCAGCTTCCATGTCGATCTGCTGAGCCACTTCCCCGATCCGGTGGCGGCGCTGAGGGCGATCGCGGCCAAGGTGGCGCCGGGCGGCACGATCTGCTTCGAGGTCGGGCTGTTTTCCAACCTGTCGCCCTTCTGGCAACGGCTTGCCGGGCGGCCGAACATGCCGACGCATCTGTGGTTCTTCGATGCGCCGGCGATCGAGCGGTTGCTGGACGCAGCCGGGCTGAAGCTGATCGCGATGCGGCGCTATCCGGTAGGGCTGTCGACCGCGCTCAGTACGGTGCTGGGCAGCCGGCGCGTAGCAGCGGCACCGGGGAGCCACGCCCCTCTAGCGAAGGGCTGGGCGAGCGCGCCTTATTACCGGCTGCACATGTTCCTGCGCTACAGGATTGGCAGGTGGCTCTCGATGGGCGGCCCGCAGACCGCGTTCGTCGCCGCACGGCACAAGACCGACAGCGCATGACGCGCAAAGCACGCCGCATCGTCGTCGTCGTCACCGCGCTGCCGCGCTGGATTTCCGATTTCAACCAGGTCAGCACCGCGCTGGCCGAGGCGGGTCACGCCGTGGAAGTGTGGTCGCCGGCCGACAACGGGCTCGCCATCGCCGGCTGGGATTCCAAGCCGGCGATCGATGCCGCACGCGATGCACTGGCGCCAGGCATCGCGACGCGGACCATGCCGTTCTCGCGCAATCGCGGGCGGCCGAGCCTATTCCGGCTGGCACGCGCCAGTTTGATGGCGGCGCGCGCGGCGCTTTTTAGTCCGGGCAGTGTGTTCATCCTGTGGTCGGCGCTGTCGATCATGCTGGCCGGGCCGTGGGTCAGGCTCAGCAACCGGCATGCGGTCTGCCTGGTCACGGGACTCGGCTCGTCCTTCTCGGTGTCGCAGCGCAGCAGCCTGACGACGCGGCTGATCTGCATTGGCTATCGCTTCGTCTTCGCTAGCAGGCGCGCGATCGTCATCGTCCACAATCACGAGGACAAGGCCGAACTGATCACGCGCACCGGCGTCGCGGCGGATCGCGTGATCGTCACCGGCGGCTGCGGCGTCATGCCGGAGGACTTCCCCTACAAGGAAGCGCACGCGGTCGGCGCGCCGCCGACGATACTCGTTCCCGGGCGATTGCTGCGCGACAAGGGCGTGCTGGACGCGGCCGCCGCGTCGGGCATCCTGTCCGAACGGGCCGTGGCGCATCGCATGTTGTTCACCTCGAACCCGATGAGCGGCCGCGCCGACGCGCTGACGGAAGCGGAACTGGCGCGGGCGCGCTCCTTATCCCGATGTGTCGTTCATCGGGTTCCAGCCGAGCATCACCGCGCTGTATGCCAGGGCGGACATCGCCTGCATCCCATCTTGGTATCGCGAGGGATTGCAGACCGCCTTGCTCGAATCCGCATCCTCGGGGTGCCCTATCGTCGCGTGCGACAATGTCGGGGTGCGCGATTTCCTTCGGCCCGAAATCGACGGATTGGTCGTGCCGCCGCACGCGCCGGCGCGGCTGGCCGACGCGCTGGAGCGGATGATCCGCGAACCCGGCCTCGCCGAGCGGCTGCGGACCGCCGCTTATGCCCGCTTCCTGTCCGGCTTCACTCGGCAGCACATGGTGGAGACGACACTGGCAGCGATGCGCGGCACCGGCATCGAGACGCCGCTATGAGCCGTGACGCATGGACCGGTCTGATCATGGCGGGCGGACAGGGCGAGCGCATGGCGCGCTCCGGCGTAGTCGGGCGCAAGCCGCTGGTCGAGGTCGGCGGGGTCAGCCTGCTCGAGCGCAACATCTGGATGATGGCGCGTGGCGGATGCCGGCGCATCTTCGTCGCGCTGACCCGTGCTGATGCAACGCGTGAAGCGGACAGGATCGCCGATTTCGCCGCGCGCGCCGCCGGCATCGGCGTGGCAGTCGCGCCCTTGATCGAGGAGGTGCCGCAGGGCAATTTCGGCGCAGCGACGATGCTGTCGGGCCACGCCTGCGACGTGCTGGTGGTGTATGCCGACAATCTCACAACGCTCGATCTGGCGGCGCTGGCTGCCGCGCACCGTGCGTCCGGCGCGGCGATGACGCTGGCGGCGCATGACGAGCCGTTCCGCCTGCCCTATGGCGCGCTCGAGGTGGACGCGGACGATCCTGATCTGCTCACCGCCTATCGCGAGAAGCCGGTCTATCCGATCCTGGTCGGCAGCGGGCTGGCGGTGGTGACCGCTGCCGCGTTGAGCAGCTTGCCGCAGGGCACGCCGCTCGGCCTGGTCGATGCCGCCAACCGGTTGACGGCTGGTGGCGCGGCGGTGCGGCTTTATCGCCACCAGGCTTCATGGATCGACGTCAATGACGCCGCCAAGCTAGCCGCCGCTGAAGCCTTGCTCTTGGGCGATGCCGCGTTCGACGCATGGTGGCCGAGGGAAGTCGCGCGCGAGATCCGGGTCGCGGGCGGCAAAGTACGCTATGTCTGCGACGTGATGACGGAAGCCGGCGTGCTGCGGGTCCATGTCGGCGCGGCGGGTACGCTCAGCGGCGACGAGCTGCCAGAGCTGGTGCGCCGGCGCCTCGCCGCACGGGGGCAGGAGGCGTGATCGGCATCAGCGGCGCGAACGGCTTTATCGGCCGGGCGGTGCTGCGCCGGATCGGCACGGATGCGTGCGTGGCGCATGCCGGCCCGGTCGATGGGGAAGCGGGGGCGATCGACATTTGCGACCAGCCGGCGCTGGAGGCGTTGTTCGCCGGGATCGACACGGTCGTCCATCTTGCCGGGCCCAGTGCCGTCGCGGCCTCGTTCGACGCGCCGGCGGCATTCGCCCGCGCGCATGTGCTGGGCACGGCGACGTTGCTCGCCGCCGCCGAGCGGATCGGCGTGCGGCGCTTCGTCCATGTGTCGTCGGCCGAGGTCTATGGTCGCCCGGACACCGCGTGCGTATCGGAGAGCGCGCCGCTCCTGCCAGTCTCGCCTTATGGCGCGGCAAAGGCGGCGGCAGAGCAACTCGTCTCGGGTGCGGTGCGGCGAGGGGCGCTCGAGTCGGCAATCATTGTTCGGCCCTTCTCGGTCTACGGCCCGGGTATGCGCGCGAACGGGCTGGTCGGCCGGCTGGCGGCACAGGCGCGCCTGCGACAGCCGATGCGCGTCTTCTCGGCCGATACGACGCGCGATTACCTGTATGTCGACGATCTGGCGCGGGGATTGCTGATGGCCGCCGCGCGCGACGAACCGGGCCTCCTGACGCTCAACATGGCCTCCGGCACCGGGACCGACGTCGCCGCGCTCGCCACCGCCTTCGCGAGGATCGGCGGCGGGCCTGATGAGCTGATCGTCGAGGGGCAGGGCGACCGATCGTGCGCGTTCGACATCGCGCATCTCGTCGCCGACGTGTCGCTAGCGCGCGAGACGCTTGGCTGGCGGGCGGAGGTCGCGCTGGCCGATGGCGTGCGCGATTGCCTGGGTGAGATGGCGTGACGCGGACGATCCTGGTCACCGGCGCGCAAGGGTTCATCGGCCGCTATCTGGTGCGCGCTTTGTGCGATCGCGGCGATTGCCGGGTGGTAGGCGTCGGGCGTTCGCCGGGCAATGCGACACACTTCACGCACCACATCCATCCCGGCGGTCCCGAGCGCGCCGCGCCGCTGCCAAATGCTCTGGTGCCCGACGCGCCGAATTATGCCTATGTCGCCACCGACCTGTCGGATGCGGCGGCAGCGGCGCGGCTGATCGCGGAAACGGCGCCTGACATCGTTTTCCATCTTGCGGGATCGCTTCGCGACGAACCGTTCGATCGGCTGGTGACCAACAACATTGTTGTCACGCGCCATCTCTGCGATGCGCTGGCGGCGCATGGTGCGGTGCTGGTGCTGGGATCCTCGGGCTCGATCTATGGCGAACTGGGCAGTGGGGGCCTGCCGCTGGTCGAGACTGGCGCGACCGAGCCAATCGACCTGTACGCCGCGACCAAGCGCACCAGCGAGGACATCGTGCGGATCGAAACGCGCGCGGGGAGGATCGATGGCCGCGTGGCGCGCATCTTCAACGTCGTTGGTCCGGGCCAGGAGGAGCGCCATGTCGCCGGCCGCATCGCCAGCCAGATCGCCGAGCTGAGGGAGGGGCGCCGTAATGGCATCGCCCTCGGTCCGCTGACCGCGTGGCGCGACTTCATCGACGTGCGCGACGTGGCCAATGCGCTGGTCGCGATCGGCTTCGCCGGGGCCGGCGATATCTTCTATAACGTCGCCTCAGGGTGCGAGACGCAGATCGCCACCGTCTACTATCTGCTCGTCGCCGCGGCTGGGATTCCCGATCCCACGCGGACGCCATTGCCGGGGCGGGCAGTAGATATCGCGCGGCAGGTGGTCGATGTCAGCCGGTTGCGCGCGCTAGGCTGGCAGCCCCGTGTCGATCTTCCGAAGAGCCTGGGCGACGTGATACATTATTATCTCGAACTGGAGACCAAAGCGTGACGGAGGACACGCAGCGATCGCATGGCGCGCTGGGGCGATCGGTGAGGCAGTGGCCGATTCACTTAACTTGCTCGACATTGGCCTGGTCGTGATCGGCGGTGCGCTCGCCCAGCATTTCCTACCGACGTTCGGCGCGCACGAAGCAGGCCGCGTTCGCCGAGATCGCCGCCGATACCCAGATTGAGGTGGCCCGAGCCGGGGCCGATGGTGGGGCGTGAGCGGCGATGCTGTTCGCCGAAGCGGCCTGCTGACGGAGAGCGTGATATGGCCGCGCCTTACCCGATAGCGAGACGACGTCCGACAACGCTCCGGGTTCACGGGGTCAAACGTCAGGATGGTCGTACCGCCGGCGTCCTTGAAAGACGGCTTTATAGGCGCCGGCATCATCCAGATAGATGTCAGGGAAGCGTCCTGCTGCGTGTATGATGATGGCGGTATGGAATACGGAACGACTTTTGCTGGGATGCACTAAAATTTGCCGGTGAGTAGTTCTGCCCGAACATCGGACTCAACCATGTGGATACCCACCCGAGAGCAGCTTTCCCTTCGGTCTTCCCGTGACCACACCTTCGATGTCACTCTTTTCGAAAGTCTCAACTCGTCGGATTTCTGCGAGTGGATTAACGCCCGTGCTCGCAATCGGACTATGCTGGCGGTCACCACCCCTACTGTCGACAGGCTCTATGGCAACGCGATTCGTGCAGCCTTCGCAAGCGTGGGTCTGAAGCCGTCGTGGCTCGTGTTGAACTGCACTGAGCGGACAAAGACCATGAAATCCGTGTTGACCGTTTGTCGCGCAGCCTCTGACGCCGAGATTGATCGCCGGGGTGCGTTGGTAGCGATCGGGGGCGGCGTCTGCTCAGACATCGTTACGATGGCGGCCTCAATGCTTCGCCGGAGTTTATCTCACCTTCGCATCCCTACCACCTTGATTGGGCAGGTCGATGCCGGGATCGGATTGAAAGGTGGCGTCAATTTCGGAGAATGCAAGAACTACCTTGGTTGTTTCCACCCACCAGAAGCTGTCGCGGTGATCCCGTCATTGCTCAAGACCCTGGGCGTTGACACGGTCAGACAGGGGGTTGCCGAGATGATCAAGGTTGCCTGTACCTCCGACATAGATCTCTTTCGTATGATTGAAGAGGCTCGCGGAGGCGTGCTGCAGTCCTGGTTCCTCAACGGCGACTTTTTGGCTCACGAGCCAATCCAGCGGGCCATCGCCGCTATGCTGGGAGAGCTTTCGAAGAACCCCTTCGAGGTTACGTCCTACGAAAGGGCGGTAGATTTGGGTCACACGATCGCTCACCCGCTTGAAGCTTCGACCCACTACGAGCTCCACCACGGCTTTGCCGTCGCGATCGACCTCGCTTTTTCCAGCGTCCTCGGCTGGCACCTCGGTTGGCTCAGGGAGGAAACGGCCCTGCGCATAATGGACATGCTGGTGGCCGTTGGTTTGCCGGTCTGGCACGAGCATCTGAACGAAGATTTGGTCTTGAAATCGTTCCGAGCCGCCGCCAAGCATCGAGGCGGCAATATTAATATGGTGGTGCCGACCGACATTGGCCGCTATCGCTTCCTCAAGCGGGACGATCAGTGTCCGCCCGGGCTGATACCCGAGGTTCTCACATATTTGCGCGCACGGAGCTGGCAGGAAGGTGATTCTAATAGCGGTTCGGCCCGATATGGGGCGGCACTTCCTGCCGAGGGAAATCTGGCCAGGATTGGCGTGCAATGAGCGTAGGGTCCTTCCTGTCAAGGCCAGGTTCGGAGCGAGTTTCTGTCTATGGCGACGGCGGTCGAGTGTCGGTAGACAGACCAATAACTTCGCGCCGGCCGACTTTGATCCATCTCCAGAGTGTCTTAGCCGGTCGCGGATCCAGCGCGGGGCGGTTCCCCATTATGGAGCCTCTTGCCGGCGAACTACAGGCGCTGCCAGCCCTGGTGTGCATACCCCAGGAGGAGACCGCCCACGTCACTGCGGCCGTCGGCTCGTCCCGGCAGTCCTGATGACGCGGGTCAGCGTTCTCGGCGGTAGTTCGCCCTTCACGGTGGCGCTTATCAACGCAATTGAGGAAAGCAAGGCGTTAAGCCACCACTTGCACGAGTGGGTGTTAATCCTCCAAGGGCGCAACGTGCAAAACCTCGATGCGGTTGCACATTATGCCCGGCACCGGCTCGGAGGATTTGGAACCTCGGTCATATCTACCACCGACCTCGACGCGGCCCTGACCGATGCCGAGGTCGTGATTGTCCAGACACGCTTCGGCGGGCTTGAGGCGAGGGCCAATGACGAACTCTTCGCAAGCGAACTGGGATGCATCGCCGACGAAACTTTGGGACCCTGCGGCCTCCTATCTGCCTTCCGTCAAATACGGCCGGTAGACCATCTCGCGATCCGCATGAAGGCAATCTGTCCCGGTGCCTTCGTCGTGAACATGATTAACCCGCTGAGCCTAACGACGGCCATGATGCTCCGCCGCGGCTTGGCTACGGTCGGCATCTGCGAGCTTCCCCTCGCCACACTCCAGGCTTTCGCAAGGGCGCTGCGCATTGATCCGCACGACCTTTACTGGAGTTACGAGGGCCTCAATCACAGAGGCTTTATTCCCATCGTCAGGACCCGTGACGGGGAGGATCTCCTGCAGCATGTCCTCCGGTTGGCCCCAGATACCGCAACGCAGAAGTACCGAGACGATATTCTTCGCCTTGGCGCAATATCCACAAAATACTTCGCTCTTTTCGATGGCCGGTCTTCGCACGACAAGGGTCGGGCGGTCGCGCTAATATCTCTGCGAGATGCGATTGCTAAGGATCTTATCGCGGATCCTACGCGAAGGCCTGCGCGAATAGCAGAGCGTGATATGCCTTGGTATGCGCAAGCTGTCGTACCGCTCGTCGCCGCTCGCGTCGGAGCGCAGGGCTACGATGCCACCATAAACGTCGCTGTGGATGGACTTCTCGTTCACGAGCGGCGAGCCCGCGTCCTCGGTGATCGCATCGATATTCTTGAAACGGCACCAGCGAACGGTTCATTCCGCGACTGGCTCGCGGCGTTCGAGCATCACGAACGATTGTGCCTCGCAGCGCTTTCCGATCCTACACCATACACGATAGGTGCAGCGCTCGAAGCCGATCGAATCACGCCTTCCGACAAAGTTCGGGCTGCAGCTACGCGAATTTTCCAGATTTGGCGCGATGCCGCCAGCAATCCGCCGACCGTGCGAGGCCAGCAATGACCAATAAGGAAATTGCTGTCTTTGATATCGGCGGCACGCATTTTCGTTCGGCCCTGTGGACAAATGGAAGGCTGGGTCCAGTGACGCGACGACGTGCGATCAACTACCTTAACACGGCTCACCACAGTCCCGTCGAACTTCAGGAAGCGTTGGCCGACTATCTGGTGGCCGAGACTAAGCGTTTGCAGTTGGAGAGCGGAACCGCGATAAATCATGCCGGCATCTCACTCGGAGCACCTGTGAACGCTCGTAGCGGTAGTGTGCTGCAATCTGGCCCACTCTGGGGCCCGAGGTCGGGCCCGTTCGAACTCCAGGCCGCGTTGATACGTCGTCGATTGGACATCCGCTGGACGATCGCGAATGACGTGACTGCTGGACTGGCATGTTACATACAGACCTGCGATCCGGGGAGGCATTCGCGTATCCTGTACGTCACGGTGAGCACTGGAATCGGGTCGAGGCTCTACGATTTCGCGCGAGGCGGCGTGCCGGTCGATCCCGTACACGGGATACAGGGCGAAATAGGCCATACCAAAGTAGAAGCTTTCTTCCGAGGCACGCGTCTTAAATTTACCTGCGATTGCGGTGGATCTGACCATCTGAACGCCTATTCGTCCGGACGAGGCGTGTTGAAACTACTGCGCGAGTTGTCAGCTCGTTCCCCGGACATGCTAGCAGTCTCGACCATGGCCGCAGCACGCGACCAGGACGATGATGCCATACTCGCGGAGTTCTCGCGTGGGGTAGCGGCCGCTGATGCCCTCGCCTTAGACGTCCTCGCTACGATCACGCAACCGCTAGCACTTATTTTCTCGGCGCTCCTAACGCACGATCCGCTACTTGATTCAATTGTTCTCACCGGGGGTGTCGTGGATGCACTCGAACCGGCCTATTCGGTTAGCCTTGATCGGCAATTCCGCGACCACGGATTATTCCAGATCATTGAATGCGATCCGTCCTATCTCGCCCGCCGGCTCCATATCGTCGCGCCGGGGGACCTGTCTGGACTCATCGGTGCTGGCCATCTCGCCGAAATGGCGGATGAGGGGCGAAGCATCTATGTTTTCCGGTGATCGGATCAGCTTGACCGGACCGAAGTCGCACCTCGCGCTGGTGCGGCCGCCGGGTGCGGGTGCCCCAAGACTGGAGCAGGTCCGGGCACCCGTGGCGCTACCGGGCGATCTTGTGTGCCGGACCCTCGTTGCCGGCGTCTGCGGGACCGACCTTCAGATTCTGCGCGGCGTGCGTGACGATCCAGCCCGGATCCTTGGCCATGAGGGCGTCGCGGTTGTCGACGAAGTGGCTGCGAAAGCGGACCAGCGCTGGCTAGGTGCGACGATTGCTGTGAATCCAACGCCAGACTGGGGCACCGCTGAACTCGGCCATACTCTCGATGGGATGATGCAGCAGCGCTTCCTCGTGCCTGCTCGGTTGCGGCCCTTGGTCGTTTCGTCGCCCGCAGAACTGGCAGCCGATCTCGCTATTCTCGCTGAGCCGCTCGCATCCGTCCTAACTTGCGGGGGCATTCTCAAGCGGGTCGCGGAATCGATCCGTGTATTGGTGGTGGGACGAGGTACGATCGGCCAACTGCTTCGTCTTGCGCTCAGAACTGTCTGCGCCTCGGTTCGGGACGTAGTAGTCATAGGGACGAAAGAGACGGCCGGTATTGAGTTCGGAGCGTTCGACACTGTGATCCTATGTTCCTCGCGGCAGGATGTAGCAGCCGCCCTCAGTATCGGGATCGACGCCTTGTGCGACGGTGGCATCCTTCATCTCTTCGGAGGTCTCCCGTCCGAGTGTCGAGATCCGCGTCTGCCCGGGGTCAATCTCAGCGAAGTCCGCGCGCGAAATACCGGCGGACGTGTCGGTTGGCCGCTTACCGAGCAGTGCCAAACAACTATCGGCCACAAGTGGGTCTCGATCACGGGGCACCGCGGTTCTTCCAACGCGATGCTGACGCGGGCAATGCTCGACCTCAGCGCTCGCCCCGATACCTATCGGCCACTTCTTACGATCGTGACAGACCCGGAGGAAGCTGTCCGCACATTATGCGACGCTGTCGGCTATCCGCCGGTTAGATCTTGGACCAAGCTTGGGATCGATTTACGGAGGTGGCGAACTTGAAGGACCGTCCGTTGACGAGCAGCGCGCATTTGACTGTCGCGCAGAGCATCTATCGACCACAAATCGGGGTCGCGCTGTGGAAGGTGGGGGACCGGGGTCTGACCGGCTTTGAAACCGTCGCCGCGGCGGGTCTCGATCACGTTCACGTCGACTTGGGTGGCCCGACCCGCGGTCCCGATCTCACAGATGCCGGAGTAATGGCGGCCTTCGACACAACGTCGCGCCGTTTCGCGCTTCCGATCACCGCCCTTGCAGTAAATCGGCTTAACGATCTTGGCCTGATTGCGCCAAAGGGTAGCGAGGAAGCGCTGGAAGTCCGGCGAAGTATTTTGCACGCGATTAGAGTGGCAGACTGTTTGCGGGTGCCTAGGATCATCATTCCGGGCTTTCGCCAGAGCGTCGTTCGGACGCCCGAGGACGTGGCTAAAACAGCTGAAGTGCTGCGTTTTGCACTTGGTCCCGCCCAAGCCGTAGGGATTACTTTGGCATACGAAAGCGGGCTTGACTCCGAAAGAACACTCCAGATTCTTCAAGCAGTTGGCCAGCCGGGCATCTGCGTACAGTTTGACACGGGAAATCCCGCTATCTATGGGCATGCTGCAGCCTCCATTTGGGCGCGACTTGCTGACGTCGCCTCGCTGGACGTCCACCTTAAGGATGCTTTGGGGGCGTCGGTAGAGGGGAATGTGCCGCTGGGCGGCGGTGTAGCCGAGCTAGAGCTTACGTTTGTTGCCTTCGCGCGCCAGCCGAGGCCTACATCCTTCACACTCGAGGGCGATTATAGTGTTGATTCAGGACCTCGCATCCGTCGCGACCTCGCCCGACTGAAGATACTCATCAGGAGGACGATGTTGTCGGGCGGCCCGTACTAGGTCCGGGGGCGAGTCTGCGTGGCCGGTCCAAACGCACAGCGGCGGCTACTAGGCTGCCGCGCTGGCGGCAAGGCACAAGGTAGTTCTTACCTCGACACGTTCCGGCCCCTGGCTTTGCCCGGTAGAGTGCGCCGTCGGCGCGTTCTATCAGAGCGTCAAGGCTCTCGCCTCCGCTGCTCTCGGCTAGGTCGACAGGACTTTGCATCCGGCAGAGACCGGCTCGATCCGACATTACCCAAATGCCCCGCGATGAACGGGGAGATTTTGATGCCGGCAAAGAGAAGGCTGACCATGAGACAGTTACCGGGGAGCGTTTGCGTCCAAGTAGCCTCCGCATAGGTGAAGTTGGATGCGCCAAGCACCGCCATGAAAATTCGCGAGGGAGATGGTGCCGTTGGCACGCCGGCC
Source organism: Mesorhizobium sp. AR02 (assembly GCF_024746835.1). Classification (NCBI taxonomy): domain Bacteria; kingdom Pseudomonadati; phylum Pseudomonadota; class Alphaproteobacteria; order Hyphomicrobiales; family Phyllobacteriaceae; genus Mesorhizobium; species Mesorhizobium sp. AR02. The sequence goes on from NZ_CP080531.1 coordinate 6,148,079, forward strand.
CGCGAGCGCCCGGTTCCTTTATTGGGGAAGCCGGAACAGACGCAAGCGATCCAGAAGTCGTCAAGATCCAACCGAGTCCACGACCGCCCGGTGACGCGCATACGTTCGAAGAAGGCCCGATGGCCAAGCGTTGGCCCGGCATCTCTCCCATGCGAGTGTTTGGGCCTTATCCATCTACGCGGGAGGTGCCGCGTTGACCTTCGCGACCCAGCTCGTCATTGCCCGGCTGGTGGGCGTCACGAGCTATGGCATCTACAACTACGTGTTCGCCTGGGTCACGCTCCTTTCCTACGGTTCGACTCTCGGTTATCACGTGGCGGTCTTGCGATTTGTGCCAGCTTATGAGGCGACGAACCAATTTCCGTTGGTGCTCGGATTCATCCATTTTGGTTTCAAGGCCTGTACCGCTGCGGCAATTCTAATCGCAATTGTCGCCGCGCTGATCGTTGCGGCGCCGCGAAATTTGGATCTGGAACTGGTCACCAGCATGCTGATAGGCATGGCGACGCTTCCCCTAATCACAATTTACCTGGCTGGCGCAGGTGTTGCCCGCGCCTTTGGAGGAGTTGTTTCGGCACGCCTTCCTGAGCGTATTGTGCGGGACGGACTTGTGCTCGCGCTCCTCGGCTTGGCAGCTCTCTTGACGTCGTGGCGCCTGGACGCAACGATTGTGATGTGGACGCTGCTGATGAGTTCAGCCGTTGCAGTCTGCATAACGGGTGTGAGCGTCTGACGCCTTTGGCCCGCTGAGCTGAGTTCCGCGCAGCCGGCCTATGCTCTCCAGGATTGGTGGCCTTCGCTTCTGCCGATCACGATTATGACGTTCCTCGACATCTTCATGAGCCGCACAGGAGTGATGTTGCTCGGCTGGAGAGGAGTCATTGAAGATGCCGGGATATTCGCGGTCGGATCGAGTATGGCAGCCATGTCGCCACCAGCTGCAACTTCCGGCGCAAAAAACGCCAAAGAACAGACCGACCGCGATCCAGCTATAGAAAACGATCTCGAAGACGATCGACCAGTAGACGCCGTCCATGAAGGGTCTCTTGAACGCCGCGGCGACGATGAACAGATTGGCGACCCACCTGCTTGGTTCATACGGAAGCTTGGGATCGGCAGCCACCGACTGCACGATGAAGCTGGCGGTCATGCAAACAAGGAAGCCAGGATAAAGGTGCGCTAACCTTGCTACGGCGAACTCCGTCCAGCTCCTGCCTTCGGCCGCCCATGCGATGACGAAACCGCTGATCAGAAAAAACAGATTGACGCCCATATAGCCATACATCGCGAAGGGGCTGGCTTCGGGATTGCCGTGTGCCAGAACCGGCGGCGCAATCGACGCCCGAAACAGGTAGTGGAAGCAGACGGCAAGCGTATTTGGGGCGGGTGATGCGGATCACGCGAAGCTGCGCCGGAACCCAGTCGAGCATCTCGCTGACGCTGTCGCCGATTGCATGCAGAGCGCCGCCGCAGCACGTGCAGACGGTGCCGCCGATGTCGAGCAGGACGTCCTCTCGCGGCAGATGATCGGGCAGCGGCTTACGATGGGATGGCCGCTCGGTCGGCTGTTTTTCGATACTGGGACGGCTCTCCCGGATGCGGGCGATATCGCCATCGAGGTCTTCCAGGGCGAGCGGCAGTTGATCGGGATCGAGGCGTTCGGAGCGCCGGCCGAACTGCGCCCGCTGGAGCTTTTTTGATGATCGACTGAAGGCGCTCGATCTCCCCGTCGCGGCTCTCGACGACATCAGCCATCTCGCGCACGAGACGCTGCAGGAGATCGACGTCGGAAGGCAAATCAGCAAGGTCGAGCCGCATGCTCGATTCTATCACAAGAGGCCCACAACCCCAAGGATTCTGGCCATTTCCGCAACGATCGGCGGAGTGTTTTCAGCCCGCCAGGGCAGGCTTCCAAACGCGCTCGGGTACGTGCCAGTCGATACCTTCGATCAGCATGGCGAGTTGCGCCGGACTGAGTGTGACGGAGCCTTCGACCCCTGTCATTCGGGGCCACGTAAACCCACCTTGATCAAGCCGCTTGTAACTCACTTGGAAATGCAGGCGGTTCATCGTCCCCGTTGCAGTTTGTGATGGTGACTCACCCCTTTCATCCGTATTCCGGGCAGCACGGTGCCTGCGTTGGGAAGCGCGGTAACCGAGCGGGCAAGCTGTTGCTGCTGCGCTTTGACGATGGCCGGATTTGCTCTGTTCCGCCGCAATGGACCGATGCAGCCGTGCCCAGCCTTGAGGTTGTCGCGGGAAACGGGCGCGCACTGTGCAGCCTCACCGACCTACTGGAACTCAGCAGTCTCGTAGAGCGCCTCATATCGCAAGGGAGATGCGCAACGCCGCAAGATTGTAAAGGAAATTTCGCCGATGTTGTAAGGAAAATAACGCCGCAAAATCCATGGGGGCTTCGCTGAATGTGCTGTATTAGTAGAGATTATATGCGATTGGTTGGCAGATACACGCTTGACAGTTTAATCATACGCGGCATATTTATAATTACGATAATTGAGTCGACATCGGGGGGCAGCGCAGGTGTCGGACAGCGTCAAACACAGGCAATCGAAAGCCAGCGCTTTGGCCGAGGATGGCACGCTCAATCCAGCCCCGGAAAAAATCGGCGATCAGAAGTTCCGGGAGGACGGCTTCTTCGATCCGCGCGACATCGTGCAGGTGAAGTACGAGATGCTGCGGCGCGTATCCGTCGACAAAATGTCGGTAACGGAGGTGTCCGACGAATATGGCGTCTCCCGCCCGACCTTCTACCAGGCCAAAGCGGACTTCGAGGACGCGGGTCTGGCCGGCCTAGTACCGAGGAAGCGCGGCCCGCACGGCCCGCACAAGATCCAGAGCGAAGTGCTGGCCTTTCTCAGGGCCCAAGTGGTTCCAGGCGAGCCCATTCGGGCACGCGAACTGACGAACCGGCTCTGGACAGAGTTCGGCCTCGATGTCCACCCCAGAACAATCGAGCGTGCGCTCGGCGTAAAAAAAACGGCGTAACCATCAGTGGTGGTGCGCAATTGCATTGCGCGATGCAGTCCCGCGCCACGGAGCGATACGAAATACTGCGCGCCGCCGCGCTTGGTGCCGCGCTCCCTGTGGAGGCACGCAGTGGTCTTAGCATCCTTCTGCATCGCGGCATGTGGGCCTGGGTTAGCGCGATCTTGCGTGCGCCGGGCTGGTCCCCACCCGCGGCTTCGCCGCCTGTAGCCAGGCTGCCGATCGCGGACGAAACGTCCGAGCGACGCACAATCATCCACTTGCTCGCCGCCATCGTGATGGCGGCCCCTGAACGGAGAACAGCATGAACGAAAAGCTCAAGGTCCAATCGCATCATCTCGAGCGGAGCGCTTACCTCTACATCCGACAGTCATCGATGCGCCAGGTCATGGAGAATGTCGAAAGCACCAAGCGTCAATACGATCTTCGTGGTCGCGCGATCGGGCTTGGATGGCACGACGACCAGATCACCGTCATCGACAGCGACCAGGGCGAATCCGGCGCTTCAGCGTCGTGGCGCGAAGGCTTCCAGCGCTTGGTGTCCGATGTCGGCATGGGGCGCGCGGGGATCGTCATGGGCCTGGAAGTCTCTCGCCTCGCCAGAAACAACGCGGACTGGCATCGGCTGCTGGAGATCTGCGCTTTGGCCGACACGCTCATTCTCGACGAAGATGGCGTCTACGATCCGGCTAACTTCAATGACCGGCTTCTGCTGGGCCTCAAGGGCACGATGAGCGAGGCCGAGTTGCACGTTATCAAAGCCCGGTTGCGCGGTGGCATTCTCAACAAAGCACGCCGCGGCGAATATCGCTGTCCCCTTCCGACCGGCTTCATCTACAACGAGGTTGGCGATGTGGTCCTTGATCCAGACGCTCAGATCCGGGAGATGATCACCCACTTCTTCGAGACGTTCTCGCGGGTCGGGTCGGCCACGCAGACCGTCAAGGCGTTTGCCAGGGAAGGTCTGCTCTTCCCATCCCGGTTCCGCAACAGCAAGCGGGTGGTCTTCCAACCGCTGACCACATCGGCGGCCTTACGCACGCTGCACAATCCTCGCTACGCGGGCGTCTATGCCTATGGTCAGCGTCTTTACCGCAGAACCGTCGACGGAAAGAAACAGTTCCGCAAACGTGAGCCCAATGAATGGCTCGCATGCATCCCGGACGCACATCCCGGCTATATCAGCTGGGAGCAGTTCCAGCACAACCTCAAGGCGCTCGAGGCCAATGGCCAAGGCTACCAGACCGCGCGCATCTCGCCACCGCGCGAAGGCGCGGCTTTGTTGCAGGGGCGCGTCATATGCGGGCGGTGTGGCTGTCACATGAGGGCCCGTTACGTCACCCGGCGCGGTCAGGTGGACACTTGGTACGTCTGCAGCCGCGCCTACGTCTCTCGGGGTGAGCCTCACTGCCAGTCGATCGCAGGCTGGCCCGTCGACGCGGCGATCGGTGAACTGATCGCTGCGGAAATGACGCCCGCCGCCGTGGAGTTAGCTCTGGAGATCCGAAAAGAGATCGAAGCGCGCTATGACGAAGCGGACAAACTCCGGCTCCGTGCCGTCGAACGCGCCCAAATCGATGCCGATCTTGCACAGCGGCGGTTTATGCTGGTCGATCCGAACAACCGCCTGGTCGCCGACACCCTTGAACGCGAATGGAACGACAAACTGCGCATGCTGTCTGATCTACGAGAAGAAAGAGAGAGTGCTCTGCGCGCAGACCGAGCGACACTCGACGATGCAATCCGCGATCGATTGATCGCCATGACGGCCGACTTCAAAACGGTCTGGCGCGACCCCGCCTTGCCGAACCGAGAACGCAAGCGGCTCCTTGCCTATCTCGTCGAAGACATCACATTGCTCAAGTTCCAGGCCGAGGGAGAGACACGGATACACATCCGCTTCAGAGGCGGAAAGACCGAAACATTGATCACTCAGAACCCGAAAACCTCCGCACAGCAGGTAAAGACCCGGCCCGAGGTGGTCGAATTGGTCGACAAGCTTCTCGACGAGCATATCTGCGCTGAAATCGCTGACATCCTGAATGCAAGGGGAATCCGTCCCGGCGGCTCAGCGCGGCGCGGTAAGGCTGACACCCAGTTCAGCGACTTGCGCGTCATCTATCTCGTCAAGCAATATGGTCTGCGCTCGCGCTACGACCGGCTGCGCGAGCGGGGAATGCTGACAAAAGCAGAAGCCTGCGCAAAACTTGGAATCACCGAATGCACCCTGGTCAGATGGGCGAAATACGGCATCGTGAAAAGACATGCCTACAACGGCTATATCGGCCTCTATGAACTGCCCGGACCGCACGTCCCAGCCAAACAGTGCAGCCGATGGAACCAGCTTGCCCATCGGGCAGAGGCCATCCGCCAACTCAACTCCTCAAAATGCTCCGATCTCAAGGAAAGGGCTGTAGTATGAAGCCAGTTAGTTTGTGAACAGGCACAGCCCGTTCCCGTCCCACCACAGGATCTTGATCAGCTGCGCTCTCTTCCCTCGGAAGGCGAACAGATGGCCCGAGAACGGATCCTTCTTCAGTGTCGCCTGAACCAGCATGGCGAGCCCGTCCAGGCCCTTCCTCATGTCGGTATAGCCCAGCGCCAGATGCACCCTCACGCCAGCCGGAGCGATCAACACAATGCGGCCTCCCGTTCGGCAACCTCACGGCGCACGGCTTCCGGATCGCTGCCGATCGGCGCGAACACCCGCCGTCCGTCCGCCAATTCCACCGCCGTCATGCCGTCGAGCGGCTGCAGCAAATCGTGCAGAACAGCGGGCATCGATGAGGCCGAAGTGCCTTCTTCAATCACCGCAACCAGCGCCAGCTTGGTGCGCTTTTTCTGCGCAAAGCCAAGCTGGACGCGCCAGCGGAATAGCATGCTGGTCACGATGCCATGGCGGCGGCAAACCTCCGCCACACTGATGCCGGGCTCCTCCGTTTCCAGGACGATGGCGAGCTTTTCCTCGTCCGCGAAGCTGCGTCGGTTGGTGCGTTCCTCGCGCGGCGGATCTGCATCCGGCGCGTCTGTCAAGCCGCTTTTCACCGACATTTCCTTAGCAGCGCTGCTAGCACTAGTGCTAACGACCGGACGGGCGGAGGGGTGAAGATGCGCGCGCCAGTCGATTTCCACCTCGCCGTCGTCGAAACGGTCACACCATTTGCGCAGCGAATAGGGCGACAGATGCAGCGCGGCTGCGTATTCGCGCACGCCCATTCCGCTCCAGCTCATCGCTTCAACATGTATCGCCCAGAACGCCTGGACGGCGCGGTTGCGCACGTCCGTGCTCACCGCATGGCGAAGCCGTTGGCGTTTCCTGAGCCGCTTTTCCCGCTCCTCCCGGCGCTTTTGACGGCGCAATTCCTGCAGATATTCCGCATGCTTACGCCCCACCTCCTTGCCGGCCAGGTACTCCAGCCAGCGATCGAACGTGCACTTCCAGAGCCCGTGCTGACGACAATAGTTCGTCCGATCAAGGCCGCTGCGTTGCCACGCCTCAATGTGAATCAGCCACCAGGACTGGCGCGCCTTGTTCTCGAAATGTCTCAAATTCACCGGAGATCCTCCATGCAACGAAGGAACCCCACATGCTGCGATTTTGCACTACTCGATCTGGGTGCACAGACCGGACGCTTACGACGCTTACAACCAACCGATTAAGATGGCAGGATAAAAGCGAGCACATTGCGCTGCGGTTGGGTTGTTGTTCTTCAATTGGTTAAGACGTGATTTCGCAATGTGCGAGTGTTTCCTGCACATTGCGAGAATCGCGATTTCCCAGCTATTCCCGTGACTTAGTGCAATGTGCGGGAGCCGTTCCCGCACTTTGATGAGGATGAGGCCGGGAAGGGGGCGTGGTCAGAGACGGCGCTGAGACAGCCTCTCGCCGGCACACAACGAGGTGGTGGATAGTCAACGTCGGAACCACGTCGACCTGGCCTGCGGTGGCTCGCGATGGGCGGCCGGTTCGGCTGCCGGGAGAGAGGCTTACTACGGCCCCGATAGTCGACGTCGCCAGCATCGGCCGTAGGATGGCGGCCGAGCGCTGGCTTGTCGGCTGGCGCCATCCTCCGCACTGCGGATGCATGGGCTTCACGGTCCCGATGGAAAGCGCGCCGGTAGCGACACGTCCGCCACCAAATCCAAGCGTCCACCGGAGGGTTCCTCGGGCCCGGCATCCGCCGGCGCTGCGCATCGCCCAGCCGTACTGGCTGTCGTCTGCCAGGGGTCTCTCCATCCTGACAGGAATGCGCAAACCATCGTGTTACGGTTTGGCCGTTTTACGTCACTGGCCTGATAGCCATCAAAGCAAATTGGAGAGGTTGCCACGTCTAGGATCAACCGCCGCGCCTTGCTTCTCCACTCTGGCAGCGCAGTCGTCGCCTCATCGGTTACGGCGGCGGCGCTCGGCACAGAGCCGCCGGGTCAAGACCAAGGACCGCCCAGTAATCTGCGAGCGCTGATTGAGGCGCACAAGATAGCCTATGCTGAGTTCTGCAAAGCCCTGCACGAGATAGGCGGTGGCCGCGGCGACTCCGCCAGAGCCAGCCGGGAAGAGGAGAGGGCACTGCTCGCCATCTGCGGCTATGTTGCGGTTGAGGAAGGGGATCGGCTGGCCAAGGCCCGATATCTATTAGAGATCGAGGCGCGCGGTGAGCTCGACCTCGCAGAGCATACGCAGGCGGTTCTCCGATCGACGATGTGAAGGGATGAGGCGACCGGAGCACGGTCGGTCAGCTACTGAATGTCTGGTATGCGCCTCATGCACGAACCCGCTTCGCGGGAGGGTCGCCTCGACCTGAGATGGCGCGACAGGCATTTGACTTGAGCGGGTAGAGGCGTCGATCTGACCATGGAGTTCCCTTCAACGAGGAACTCGCCATGGCTACCCTGTCGACCGATGCACCAATCTCTCCGCTTCGCCAGCGCATGCAGCACGACATGCTCATGCGTGGCCTGGGCTCCCATACCCAGCAGGACTACGTTCGTCACGTCCGGCGCTTCGCTGTGTTCCTTGGCCGCTCGCCGGACACTGCGACGGCTGAGGACATCCGCCGATTCCAGCTGCATCAGCATGAGAGCGGCGTCGGCCCTGCGACGATCAATGGCGCGGTCTCGGCATTGCGGTTCCTGTTCCTCGTGACGCTGAAGCGGCGGGATCTGGCGCGCGCGCTGGTGATTATGAGGTATCAGCGCAAGCTGCCCGACGTGCTGAGCGTGGAGGAAGCGGCGCGGCTGCTCGAAGCGGCGCCAGGCATCAAGTACAAGGCCGCGCTCGGTGTCGCCTATGGCGCTGGTCTGCGCGTGTCCGAGGTCGCGCACCTCAAGGTCGACGACATCGATAGCACACGCATGCTGATCCGCGTTGAACAGGGCAAGGGACGCAGGGACCGCAACGCCATGCTCTCGCCGCAACTTCTGGAACTGCTGCGGCTGTGGTGGCGCGAAGGCAGGCGGCGCGGGGTGATGCTCCCGCATGGCTGGCTGTTCCCAGGGCGCAGCTGCACGGCGCCGATCTCGTCGCGGCAACTGCATCGCGCGGTCCAGGAAGCAGCCGAAGTCGCCGGCATCCGCAAGCGCGTCAGCCCGCACACGCTGCGCCACAGCTTCGCCACTCATCTGCTCGAACAGGATGTCGACATCCGCGTCATCCAGGTGCTGCTTGGCCACAGCAAGCTCGATACCACCGCGCTCTACACCAAGGTCTCGACGCGGACGATCCATGCGGTCGCAGGGCCGCTCGACCGGCTGATGGCGCTGATGGAACACAAGACGCCGCCCGGCTGAGCCGTGCGCACCTCTGTCGAGGTCGCCGACATCTTCCGTGCTGCCGGCCCCGCCTATCGGGCCGCCCATGCAGGTCACCTGAGCCTCATCCAGCTCAAGGTGATGTCGGCGATCGAGCATTGCCGAACCGCGGCGCTCGGCGGTCACGTCGAGGCCTGCGAGGACTGCGGCCAATGGCGGATCGCCTATAACTCCTGCCGCAACCGGCACTGCCCGAAGTGCCAGGGCGCGGCCGCGCGGACATGGCTCGCCGAGCGTGAAGCCGACCTGCTGCCAGTCGGCTACTTCCACGTCGTGTTCACGCTGCCCGCCGAGGTCGCCGTCATCGCGTTCCACAACAAGGCGCTGGTCTATGACCTGCTGTTCAAGGCGGCATCGGAGACGATGCTGGCGATCGCGGCGGATCCCAAGCACCTCGGCGCGCGCATCGGCATCACCGCCGTGCTCCACACATGGGGCTCGGCAATGACGCACCATCCTCATGTCCACATGATCGTGCCGGGCGGCGGCATCACGCCGGACGCGTCACGCTGGATATCGTCGCGGCCGGCCTTCCTTCTCCCAGTCAGAGTGCTGGGCAAGCTGTTCCGCCGTCTGTTCCTGACCCGACTGGTCGCGCTGCACGACGCCGGTCGGCTCGCCTTCTTCGGATCGGCGGCGCACCTCGCCGATCGTCGGGCCTTCCTACGCCACCTGGCTCCCGTCAAGAAGAAGCGCTGGGTGGTCTACGCCAAGCCGCCCTTCGCCGGTCCCGGGGCGGTGCTCGCCTATCTGTCGCGCTATACCCACCGGGTTGCGATCTCGAACCGCCGCCTGATCGCCTTCGAAGAGGCTGGGGTCACCTTCCGCTACAAGGATTATCGCCGCGACGGCACCGACCGGCAGCAGGTCATGACGCTCGCCACAGATGAGTTCATCCGCCGCTTCCTGCTCCACGTCCTGCCGCGCGGCTTCCATCGCATCCGACATTATGGCCTGCTCGCCGGCTCCGCCCACAAGGCCAGCCTCGCACGCGCCCGCGAACTGCTGGGCGTCGCTGCCCCGTCCGATGACCACACACCCGAACCAGAGGACTTCCGGCCGCCATGCTCCTGCTGTGGCGGACGCATGATCGTCATCGAGGTGTTCGAACGGTGGAGGAGGCAGCCGCGCGGACCTCCGAACGCATCGGCACCGATCCGGGAGACCGCTCCATGACCCGGCATGGTCTGATTCAGCCTCCAGCCACAGGCGCTCAACCTGCGGCGACGGACCCACGCGCGCCCATGGTGCTCAGCGAGGCCCGCAGGGCCCCGTCCGCCTGCGCGCAGAGGCTACAAGGCTGTGCGGAGGCTTCACTGAGCGGTCCGTCCGTGTCCACCGCGTCGCCTAACGGGGGCGGTCACGCCGTCGCCGACATCAGCCGCAAACTAAAATCCCCATAGCCATCAACTGTGGCCCGCGGGTTCCTGCATGAGAGGCTTTCGTACGCCTCTCGGCACCCGAAACCCTTCAGCATGTCGGCCGCCTTGATCCAGAATTGTTTCGCCCAATAGCAGACATTCGAAAACCGCACTTGTTGGTCTGCAGCGCGCCACGGAACGAGACGTGGTCAGGCGTACCGCCCATGGCCCCGAAAGCCGTTAACGCACGGACGCGCGCCGAAAGTGCGGAGCTTTCTAGTCCCGAGCTTTGGGGGTAGAGTGTGTGTGCGGAATATCTCCGCGGCTATCGCGCGCGCCGGAAACTCTGCACTTGCGCGAAATTCGGTGCGTTCCGTGTATCGAGGGAAGCGGGGCGACCGATGACAACCTTTGTTATGGTGCACGGCGCGTGGCATGGTGGGTGGTGTTGGCGCAAGGTCGCTCAGTCACTGAAGGTGCCGGGCAGTGATCTGTATACCCCCACGCTTACCGGCCTCGGTGAGCGAGCACATCTCGCCTCTCCTGACATCGACCTGGAAACGCACATTTGCGATGTGCTCGGTGTGCTGGAGACCGAGGACTTGAAAGATGTTGTCTTGGTTGGACACAGTTACGCGGGAATCGTGGTCTCGGCAGCCGCGGACAGGGCGGCCAGCCGGATAGCGCGAGTTGTCTATCTCGACGCCATCGTTCCCCGCGACGGCCAGTGCCTGTACGACTGTGCATCGGCGCAGGCCAGGGACTATTTCGAGGAGCAGGCGCGGGTCGGGGGTGAGGGCTGGCGCATCCCTGCCAGCGCGGCGACCGTGCAATTCCTCGGGTTGAAGGAGGAGAGGGACGTGAGTTGGGTAATGCCAAGGCTTACCGCGCACCCGATCCGCACCTTCAGGGAGCCGGTCAAACTGAGTGCGGGTTTCCCACGGGTGCCGCGGACCTACGTCAATTGCATCGGCGATAAACCACTTGGCCAGCCAAAGAGCGCGCAAGCCGCTGATATCGAGGACTACCACGAGTTGCGGACGGGACACGACGCCATGGTGACCGCGCCAGACGATGTCGCCGAGTTGCTGAGCCGGATCGCGGAGGACATCACCGCCCAGCCCGGGCATCGGCGGACGCGCAGCAATCTGCTCGAACCTGACCGGCCGCTCGGCACAATTGCGAAAGACGCCACCTAGCCAACGGCGACATTGGTCAAACTGCGACGCCTACCGAAGCCAGGCCAAGGACCGCTTTTGCAAATTGGCTGCTTAAAGCGGTCAGACTGTTGCCGGCCCAAAACGGTCTTGGATCGCGCCACCCAGGATCAGCTGTCGAACCGAGAAATCGGTTCAATAACGTTGTCACCTGTGCGCTCTGTATCGGATCCCGTTCTCGGATAAGAACTCGATTCCGGCACCTTCCAGGGCATGCCTTATACTCGTCAGGTTGTTGGCGATAGGCATACGTGCCCCGCGTTCAAAATCTGCAATCGTTTGTCGAGCAACGGTTGCTGCTTCAGCTAACTGTTCTTGGCTCCATCCAAGCATCGCGCGAGCGCCACGACACTGCTCCACCGTTAGCGCACGTTGCATTTCTATCAATCCGATTGACGTCAATCAATTTGTATAAGATGATGTTCCCCTTATCGGCCGAGCTGAGCGCTAGCACGCCCAGCCCGACCTAACCACAACCAAGCTGTTAGGAGCTCGGATCATGGCTGATTCCGACAATAGCACGACTCCGCCTCGCGTCACCCGCAGGAGGCTACTTGGTGCAACGGCGATTGCAATCCTCGGATGGGAGAGGAATGGGCTTGCCGGTGAAGCGCCGGCAGTAGCCGTACCCTCCGATCCCGCACTGGCGATTTGGCGAGAATGGTACAATGCTCACGAAGTGAGCGAGCGCCTCTGCGATCAGACTGCGCACCTGGAGCGCACGCTTGTCGAGACCCTTGGCTACCCATGTGCGACCGTCCAATTGCCCGGTGGCGAGGACGTGACAATTCGTTCCATCAGAGCACTCCGCGAGGTGCTCGGTGCTGGTGCCGACGCCGCCGAAGCTCGCGCGACGGCGGAAGCCCATCTTGCGGCTCATCAAGCACGCTGGGATGCCGCCGACAGGCGAATTGGCTATTCGCTCGTTGCAGAAGCTGAAAGGAAAGCGGGCGATCGAGCCGAAGAGCTGCTCCAGGCCTTGTCGGTCGCACCTGCCACCTCGCTTACCGGTGTGGCGGCTAAATTGAGTGCGGTGCTTCTTGAAAGTGAGGTACGGGAGGGCGGCGCCGAGTTCCCCTGGCCGCAGATCCGCTCGGCGCTCGTTGATGTCATGCGTGTCGGCCGGCAGCTGTTTCCCGAACAAAGATTTCCGAGTGAGATGCTGCGACCGAAACACTCTCGGGAGGGGCGCCGTTTGCGGATCGATGCGTATGGAAGCACAGCATAAGAAAGCCGATCAATCGATCACCGATCATCATCGAGGATTCGTCTTTTCGCCGCGAGACAGACGAGGCTGACGCATCGCTTGGCGAATGGTCGGCAGTTGAAGTGGCTAGCGTTGCTAATGCCCTATGAGACGATTTGGCCGTGAGGGCGATCGCGTGGGTGCTCTGGCGGCCCATTGCGGAGAGAAGATGGGGAAACACCGATTTGGGTTTGGAGTGTTTTGCGCAGCTTCGTGCTGCCCTATCTAGTTTCGACCTGGAAGGACCAACGCCAAGGGGGCGCAATGCCACGGGGCCGGCGTTTAGACCCGATTGAGGTCGCCTGCCTTCGGCAGTATCCGAATGCTCGCCTTCGATAGCTCACATAATGCCTTGTATCGGCTAGCAATTTTGATTTGGGCAGCGAAAATGGCGGAATGTCAGCTAAGGTCTATCCACTTCGCAGGTCGGCTGAGCTCATCGGTCTATTCGACTACGCCGCACCCATTCGCTGTCCAAAATCAAACCGAGCGAAACGGAACGAGAAGGAGTGGCAACCGGAAATCCTCGACGATTGGCCCGATCGTATTCCCATTTCGGTGCGAGAGTTGGACCTGTTTGAGGTTCATTGCTCCGATCTGCTTGATGAGATTTCTTGGAGCCGGAAACTGACCTGACGAGAGGAGGCCGCTCATGAATGCCAAAGCGAGCTCTGCCTTGGCCATATCCGGCCGAGCCGCACTTTATCTTCGCGTATCGACGGGCCGGCAGGCCGAGCACGACCTTTCAATTCCTGACCAGCGTCGCCAGCTACAGGCATATTGTCAGACGAAGGGAATTGCTGTGGCGACGGAGTTCGTCGAGCCAGGCGCCTCGGCGACCGATGACAAACGGCCCGAATTCCAGCGAATGATGGACGCTGCATCGCAACGGCCTGCCCCGTTCGACACAATCATCGTGCATTCGTTCTCACGGTTCTTCCGTGACCAGTTCCAGCTTGAATTCTACGTCCGTCGGTTGGCGAAGAACAGTGTTCGGCTGACGTCGATCACGCAGGATCTTGGTGACGACCCCATGAGCACGATGATGCGCCAGATCATGGCGCTATTCGATGAATATCAGTCCAAGGAGAATGCCAAGCATACGCTTCGGGCTATGCGCGAAAACGCCCGGCAGGGTTATTGGAACGGTTCACGGCCGCCCTACGGCTATCGGATCGTAACCGCCGAGCAGCGTGGCACCCGGGCTAAAAAGAAGATCGAACCGGACCCTCTGACCGTCGACCACGTTCGCTTGATGTTCCGTTTGGCGCATGCTGGCGATAGTGATTGCGGCCCGATGGGAGTCCGTCAGATCGCCAGCTACCTAAACAATCGAGGGATTCGGACCCAAACCGGAGGACGGTGGGGTCTCGGGGGAGTGCATCAGGTTCTCACGCGCACAACCTACATCGGGCGACATCGCTTCAATGTCAGCGGCAAACGGAAAGGTGTTGAAAAGGTGCCGGAAGATATCATCGATGTTGTGGTGGAACCGATCATCGAGGAGGGCGAATTCAACGCGGTCCAGGATCTGCTCAAGTCGCGAAGCCCACAATTGCGGGCGCCCCGATTCGTGAACAGTCCCACGCTGTTGGGTGGCGTTGTATTCTGTGAGGACTGTGGGGGTGCAATGACTTTGCGCACCTCAGGAAAGGGCAAACAGTATCGATATTATACCTGTTGCACGACCGCTCGACAGGGGCAAAGGGGCTGCAGGGGCCGAACAATGCCGATGGAGAAACTCAACGATTTGGTCGCGAATTATGTGGATTTGCGGCTATTGAACCCAGCCAGGCTTGAGGAATTGCTTTCAGGGCTGTTGCGTCGGAGGGCAGAGCAAGGCGATCGCGAGAAGGATCGGGTGGGTAATCTACGACGACAAGCCGCCGACGCTGAGGGTAGGCTCACACGGCTCTACGAAGCGATCGAGAACGGTCTGGCCGATCTAGCCGATAGCAACCTCAAGGGACGAATCGCCGAATTGAAAAGAATTCGGGATGCGGCCAACGCCGATGCTGAGCGTGCGGAGCATCGAGACAGCCAACCGATCGAAATTACCCAAGAAGCTGTTGCGCGGTTCGCAGAAGGGGTCAGGCAGCGACTGCGGGCTCAGGATAGAACCTTTAGGCGTCACCATCTGCAAACGCTGGTGCAGCGGGTTGAGGTGGGAGCCAACCGGATTCTTATCAAGGGATCAAAGGCTACACTCTTGCAGACGCTTATCGCGTCTAGAGGAAGCCCCGGGGTGCATACGGCGGGGCACGACGTTCGCAGTTTTGTACTGAAATGGCTCCCCGGGCCGGATTCGAACCAGCGACCAACCGGTTAACAGCCGGTTGCTCTACCACTGAGCTACCGGGGAACGGAGGCTCTTTGAGCAAGTGGCGCAGCCTATAGCAAACACCTTTCGGCTTTGCAAAGAAGCATTTCGCTTTTTTCCGAGACTTTTTCGCTCAGGCGTTTCTCGCAATCAGCGGCGTCCGCCCTCATATTAGCCGTCCTGGCGATGGGCGCGGAACCGAAAGGGCGGTCGCGGCCTTCGTAAACAGGCATTTTCGAGCGACCAGACAAGCGACCACACAGGCAGCCTTTCGCGATGACGGCAGCAGACGAAAACCGGATACCGGTACGAAAGATCTCGATTTTCGGGCGCGAGTTCGCCATGCCGCAATCGCGCGGCCTCAGAATCACGATTGGCATTCTTTTGACCATCGGCGGCGTTCTCGGGTTTTTGCCGATTCTCGGCTTCTGGATGGTTCCGATCGGACTGCTGGTGCTTTCTTATGAATTCGCCATGGTGCGCCGCCATCGGCGCCGCTTCGTCGTCTGGTGGGAGCGGCGGCGACGGCCGGATTAAGCGACAGCGCCAGCCGCATCGCTGACCACACCGTCCTTCCGATGCGTTATGCCTTTGTTCGGGTTTCGGATTTTCGCGAATCGGCTTTTCGGTCCGCACTTCTCGCCAGATCCTCGCGGATTTCCTTGAGAACGGCGGCAGCCGAGGCGAGGCGCGCACGGTCACGCGGCGAGAGCCTGGCAGTGCGTCTATCGCCAGGCAGTCGATGGCATGGCGCAGCAACGCCTCGCATCCCGATCGCGACAAGCCGTCCCACGCGTTCGTTCCGTTGCTCGGGCCTGCCGGCCGCATGGCGCACTCCTCCACGTTTCTCAACGATTGCCGGGGCGTGGAGTTTCTTATGATCTCCTGCTATACTTAACGCTCTGCTAATATGTGTTGTGGTCAATATGGCTGCGACGCTTGATTCGGAGGGTCAGATTCTTGCAGAGGAAACCGCGTGGAATGCGTGGTGGCCGCTTGACGCCATTTTCGCCGCAACCTATTGGAACCGGGTGGAACGCCGGGAGCAATGAGGCCTCGTGGCGGAGTGGTTACGCAGAGGACTGCAAATCCTTGCACCCCGGTTCGATTCCGGGCGAGGCCTCCAATACCCGGGCTCCCGCGCGCTCAGCGCTGGAGCCTGACGTTCTAATCGAAATGAACCGCGGTTCTGGCGCGGCAAGCGGATTGGTTGGGACATGAGCGCTGATTTCTCCGAGCTTCGCGTCAAGATGGTCGATGGTCAGGTTCGCACCACCGACGTGACCAGCGCCCCGCTGCTGGAAGCCATGCTATCCGTGCCGCGCGAGGTTTTCGTCGGCGACCGCCAGCGCGATCTTGCCTATATCGACGAGGACATCCGCATTGCCGACGGCGCCAATGGCGCGCGCTTTCTCATGGAAGCATCGCCGCTGGCCAAGCTGATGCAGCTGGCCGAGATCAACCTGACCGATTCGGCGCTCGATGTCGGCTGCGGCACCGGCTACGCCTCGGCCATCCTGTCGCGGCTGGCGAGGTCGGTCGTGGCGATCGAAAGCGATTCGGTGCTGGCGCAAACCGCGGTTTCGACCCTTTCCGGCCTCGGCTGCGGCAATGTGACCGTGGTCCAGGGCGCGCTGGCGCAAGGTCATGCGGCCAAGGCACCCTATAACGTCATCTTCATCGGCGGCAGTGTCGCGAAAGTGCCGGCTACGCTGCTCGATCAACTCGCCGAAGGTGGCCGACTCGTCGCGGTCGAAGGCCAGGGCAATTCCGGCGTGGCGCGACTTTTTTTTAAGGCTGGGGGGGTTGTAACCGGGAGACGGGCATTTAATGCGGCAATTAAGCCACTACCCGGATTCGAACGTGAGCATGCTTTTGAATTCTGAATGGTTTGGCCTTGCAGCAAAGGCTTTGTCATGGTCGCTTGCATTTGAACAATCGTTGCTGATCCCAGACTGGGGGCACTTTGGGACCGAGCGACAGGGAACATCGAAACACGCCACTCCGGCCGCTCTAACGAGAAGCTGGCGCGGCGCGGTTCCCATGGAAAACGAATGAGGGATATACCCGTGCCGTCTGTATCCAAGACCCTTTTTGCCGCCGTCCTCGTTTCCGCGACCGCGCTGTCGCCACTGACTGCCTCGGCGGAAACCATCACCGGCGCACTCGCCAAGGCCTATCAATACAATTCCTCGCTGAACTTATCCCGCGCCGGTGTGCGCGTCACCGACGAAGGCGTGGCCATCGCCAAGTCGGGCTGGCGCCCAACCATCCACGGAACCGCCGACGCGAATTATGTGAACACGCGCGCCAGCGGGGCCAACAGCAAAACATCGTCGGCCAGCGTCGGTATTGTCATCAACCAGACCCTGTTCGACGGCTTTCAGACCAGGAACAATGTGGCGGCGGCGGAAGCCCAGGTGAAGGCGTCGGTGGAGAGCCTGCGCAACACCGAGGAGAACACCCTGTTCAATGCGGCCACCGCCTATATGAACGTGATCCGCGACCGGCAGATCGCGGTGCTGACCGAACAGAACCTGCAATTCCTGACCGAGCAGGCGCGCGCCGCGCGCTCGCGTTTCGAGGTTGGCGAGGGTACGCGCACCGACGTCGCGCAGGCCGACGCGTCGCGCGCCTCGGCGGTGGCCTCGCTCAGTGCCGCACGCGCGCAGGCATTGGCCAGTGCCGCAACCTATCACCAGGTGGTCGGCGATGAGCCGGGCAAGCTCAAGCCGGCTGCGCCACTGGCGAAGCTGTTGCCGTCGAGCCTCGAATCGGCGATTGCCATTGGTTCGGCCGAACATCCGGCCATTCTCTCCACCCAGCATCTGGTCGATGCCGCGGCGTTCTCGGTGAAATCGGCCGAAGGCGCGCTGTTGCCGCAACTGACAGCCTCGGCCGGTATCTCGGATGACTATCTCAGTCGCAATCCGAACATCGGAACGAACGGCAATTCGACCTCGGCCAATATCGGCGCGACACTGACCATTCCGATCTATTCAGGCGGACGGACCTCGGCGGTCGTGCGGCAGAACAAGGAATCGCTTGGCGAGGCCCGCATCCAGGTCGATGTCAGCCGCGACCAGGTGCGCCAGGCCGTTGCCACCGCATGGTCGCAATACACCGCCGCGCAGCAGAGCGTGTCGGCCAACAAGCAGGTGATCGACGCCGCGCAACTGGCGCTGAACGGCGTCATCGAAGAGCGCAATGTCGGCCAGCGCACCACGCTCGACGTGCTCAATGCGCAGGCCACCGTCATCACCGCCAAGATCAACCAGGCCAATTCCGAACACGATGTCGTCGTGGCGAGCTATGCCATCCTGTCGGCGGTGGGTCGCCTGTCGGTCGACCGGCTTGGCCTGCCTGTCACCAAGTACAAGCCGGAAGAGCACTACAACGCCGTCAAGGACAAGTGGATCGGCGTGCGCACGCCGGACGGCCGCTAGGCCGCCGGTTGGAATTCTCGCGTCCACGCAGGACGCGATTTTTCGAAAACCCGTCCCGTTTCTTCGGCTTCGTGCTCTAATCTGTTGAAATCCCACATGTCCCCAGATTGGGGATTCTCGTGCGGCGATCCGTCGGTTACGCTGTCGCCATGATTCGAATCCGGCTCGTGCCGGAGCGGAAGTCCACAGGGGTCACAAAGGCGGCGGATGTGACGATGGCTACGGCAAGCAGCGCACAGCGCGAACCTTCCATGGAAGAGATACTGGCTTCCATCAGGAGGATCATCGAGGACAGCGACAACGGCCGCAAGCAGCCGGGCGAGGCCGATGAGCTGCGGCAGGATCTGGAGCCATCGCCGAGCGAGGCTCCGGCCACCGATGTCGATGCGTTTCGCGCCGAGCTGCATACCGCCCCTGAAGTCAGGATGCCGGTCGCGCTCGGGGAAATCCAGGCGCCGTCGCCCGAACCCGCGCGCATGGAATCGCAGACGCGTGCCGATCCCGCGCCGGTCAAGCCGTCGATGACGCTTGCCGAGGTCAGCGCCAGGATCGCCGCCGAGCCGGTGCCTACCGTCAGAACCGACGCGCCAGCGGCGGCGCAGGCTGAGGCCCCGCAGCCTGGCGTGACGAGCGATACCATCGTTGCCGATTGGCGGCGCGAGATCGCGGCGGTCGGAGAGCAGGCGAAAGCGATACCGGACAGGAGCGTCCGCAGGCCGGTCGCCCAACCCGAGGCGCCCCAGCCCGAGGCGCCAATAAGCGAACCGGTGGTGGAGGCTGCGTTCGAGCGGCCTTCTTCAAGCGACGCTCCGGCAGGTACAGCTCAGGCACGTGCGGCGGCAAGCGAAGCGCCCGCGGCGCGTCCGGCAATCCTTTCCGAACATACGGGCCGGCAGGTCGCTGCGGCCTTCGGCGAACTGTCGGACGCCTTTGCCAGCCGCAGCAAGAAGACATTCGACGAGATGGCCGAGGAGATGCTGCGGCCGATGCTGCAGGACTGGCTGGACAACAATCTGCCGACGCTGGTCGAAAGGCTGGTGCGCGAGGAAATCGAGCGCGTGGCGCGCGGCGCGCAGTAAGGCTTTCGGCCCATCCTCTGACGAAGCGCCGCCTTCTTGGCGGCGTTTCTGTTGGTAAGGTCGGCTCGCGATGATCATGGCAAAGGAGATTGCCCTTTTAAAGCCATGTGTGATTGCTCCCCTTGGCCGATGGACCGACAGTTGACGTACAGCTACCGATTGCGGGCGATGGTTCCGATGCTGACCGATGAAGAGTATCGGGAGGTCGTCGGCGACCCCGCAGCGCTATATTTTCAGGTCAAGAGGTTCATTTCCCAGCACGGACAATGGACAGAAATGAAGCATCCGGCGGCCGATCGCTATCGCGAACGGACCGGAGTAACACTTCATCATACTTTCTGGCTCCTGCATGTTCGCCGTTCCGACTACGGCCCTGACTGCTCATCCTGCGGAAAGCCGTACCGGACACCGAGGGCGAAGTTTTGTGCCGAGTGCGGACACGGCATTCCGTTGAAATGAATACGGTCACGCCTATTTGCTTCTCATGAACCGAGGCGACCCTTGCGGTTGACTTGGCCAAGACCTTCCGATTTACACCGAACCAGCAAAAATCCCGACAGCGCGGACCATTTTCCCATGCTTGAAAAGACCTACGACGCAAAGACCGTCGAGCCGAAGATCGCCAAAGTGTGGGAAGAGGCGGACGCCTTCCGCGCCGGTGCCGGGGCGGAAGAGGGGGCCGAAGCCTTCACCATCGTCATCCCGCCGCCCAATGTCACCGGCTCCCTGCATATGGGCCACGCGCTCAACAACACGCTGCAGGACATTTTGGTGCGCTTCGAGCGCATGCGCGGCAAGAACGTGCTGTGGCAGCCGGGCATGGACCATGCCGGCATCGCCACGCAGATGGTGGTCGAGCGCCAGCTGATGGAAAAGCAGATCCACCGCCGCGATCTGACGCGCGAACAGTTCATCGAGAAAGTGTGGGAGTGGAAGGCCGAATCCGGCGGTGCCATCTTCAACCAGCTGAAGCGGCTCGGTGCCTCGGCCGACTGGTCGCGCGAACGCTTCACCATGGACGAGGGCCTGTCCAAGGCCGTGCTGGAAGTGTTCGTCACCCTCTACAAGGAAGGCCTGATCTACAAGGACAAGCGCCTTGTGAACTGGGACCCGAAACTGTTGACCGCGATCTCCGACCTCGAGGTCGAGCAGCAGGAGGTCAACGGCAATCTCTGGCACTTCCGCTATCCGATCGAGGGCGAGACCTTCGACCCGGAAAATCCGAAAACCTTCATCACCGTGGCGACGACGCGCCCGGAAACGATGCTGGGCGACACGGCTGTGGCTGTGCACCCGGACGACGAGCGATACCGGCATCTGGTCGGCAAGAATGTGGTGCTGCCGATCGTCGGCAGAAAAATCCCTGTCGTGGCGGACGAGTATTCCGATCCTGAAAAGGGTTCGGGCGCGGTCAAAATCACGCCGGCGCATGATTTCAACGACTTCGAGGTCGGCAAGCGCCACAAACTGCCGGCGATCAACATCCTCACCATCGAGGCTGCGATAAACCTCAGGGATAATGAGGATTTCCTCGCCGGTCTCGATGTGACGCCGGAGCGCCAGGCTGTCTGGGACGATCTCAACGGGCTCGACCGTTTCGTCGCGCGCAAGAAGATCGTCGAGCTGATGGAAGCCGGCGGCTTCCTTGAGAAGATCGAGCCGCACCACCATGCCGTGCCGCATGGCGACCGCGGCGGCGTGCCGATCGAGCCGTTCCTGACCGAGCAGTGGTATGCCAATGCCGCGGAGCTCGCCAAGCCGGCGATCGCTTCGGTGCGCGAAGGCCGCACCAATTTCGTGCCGAAGAACTGGGAAAAGACCTATTTCGACTGGATGGAAAACATCCAGCCCTGGTGCATCTCGCGCCAGCTGTGGTGGGGCCACCAGATCCCGGCCTGGTACGGACCGGACGGGCGCGTCTTCGTCGAGAAGACCGAGGAAGAGGCGCTGGGCGCGGCGATCGAGTACTATCTGGCGCTCGAAGGGCCGTGGAAGGCCTGGGTCGAGGACAAGCTTGAGAATTTCAAGCCGGGCGAGATCCTGACCCGTGACGAGGACGTGCTCGACACCTGGTTCTCGTCGGCCCTGTGGCCATTCTCGACGCTGGGCTGGCCGGACCAGACGCCGGAGCTGAAAACCTACTACCAGACCGACGTGCTGGTGACCGGCTTCGACATCATTTTCTTCTGGGTTGCCCGCATGATGATGATGGGCCTGCATTTCATGGATGAGGAGCCGTTCCACACCGTCTATGTGCACGCGCTGGTGCGCGACAAGAACGGGCAGAAGATGTCGAAGTCGAAAGGCAACGTCATCGATCCGCTCGATCTCATCGACGAATTTGGCGCCGATGCGCTGCGCTTCACGCTGACGGTGATGGCGGCACAAGGGCGCGATGTGAAGCTCGACCCGGCGCGTATCGCC
The DNA here is from genome assembly GCF_024746835.1 of Mesorhizobium sp. AR02. Taxonomy (NCBI): domain Bacteria; kingdom Pseudomonadati; phylum Pseudomonadota; class Alphaproteobacteria; order Hyphomicrobiales; family Phyllobacteriaceae; genus Mesorhizobium; species Mesorhizobium sp. AR02. The sequence continues at coordinate 6,169,986 of NZ_CP080531.1, forward strand.
GGCTACCGCAACTTCGGCACCAAGCTGTGGAACGCGACGCGCTTCGCCGAGATGAACGAAGTCGCGCGCAATGACGATTTCTGGCTGAACGACGCCAAGCTGGCGGTCAACCGCTGGATCCTGACCGAACTGACGCGGGCCGCACGGGAAATCACGGACGGCATCACCTCATACCGCTTCAACGAGGCGGCCGGTGCTGCCTACCGCTTCGTCTGGAACCTGTTCTGCGACTGGTATCTGGAACTGCTGAAGCCGGTGTTCATGGGCACGGACGAGGCTGCCAAGGCCGAAAGCCGCGCCTGCGTCGCCTTCGTGCTCGACGAGATCTACAAGCTCTTGCACCCGATGATGCCGTTCATGACGGAAGAGCTGTGGGCGCAGACGGCGGGCGAGGGCAAGGAGCGCGATTCGCTGCTTTGCCATGCCGCCTGGCCGGCGCCGGACTTCGAGAACGCTGATGCGGCGGCCGACATCAACTGGCTGGTCGACCTGGTCTCGGGCATCCGCTCGGTGCGTTCGGAGATGAACGTGCCGCCGGCGGCGATCGCGCCGCTGGTTGTGGTCGGCGCCAACGATGTGACGCGCGAGCGGCTGGTTCGCGAGGAGTCCGCGATCAAGCGGCTGGCGCGCGTCGGCGACATCTCGTTGGCTGACGCGGCACCCAAAGGCTCGGCGCAGATCGTCCTCAACGAGGCGACCATCTGCCTGCCGCTCGGCAGCCTGATCGACCTCTCCGCCGAGGCGGCCCGGCTGCAGAAGGAACTCGCCAAGGTCACCGAGGAAATCGCGCGGCTGCACAAGAAGCTGTCCAACGAACGGTTCGTCGCCAGCGCGCCGGCCGAAATCGTCGAAGCCGAGCGCGAGAAACTGGCCGAGTATCGCGACGGGCAGGACAAGCTTTCGGTCGCACTGACCAGGGTCCGCGACGCTGGTTGAAGGGCAGATTCGCACGTGGCTCCTGTCTATTTCCGGTGCGTCAATTGCCTCCAAAACAGGCATTCCGTTGCGTTAATGTTGACGTAAACGGAAACTTTGTGCCCCATTGTTGCCATAATGTAACAATGGGGCCGTAACCTCTTAAAAGTGGCTGTTTTTGAGCCCTTTTTGGTTCTTTTCCTTCACTTTCTGGGCCGCTCTACACGCTTCGGACCGTTTTTCGGCCCTCCGGTGCCGCATGCATTTTGTCGAAAATGCGTTTGGCAAACATGTACACGTACGCCTCATGAATTCGTTGTTGCACCGTTAACCTGAATTGGTTCTAGCTTGATGCACTGATGTTCGGGGAGGATTTTCATGAACAATTTGCGACTGAAAGCATTGCTCGGGGCAGGATGCTTTTCACTGGCTTTGATCGGGACGGTACATGCTGGCGGCCTGGAACGCGGTGGCTACAATATTGACCTGCTGTTTGATCCGGCTCCGGTCGCTGGCGAGCTTTCGGGCACTTATGTCATGCCTGATCGGAAATTGAAAAACGTTGTCGATACCCAGACTGGTAATGGCTTGCCTGGCGGCGGCAACCTCAACTACCGACCGAACTCGGCCGATGAGACAGAAGGCTACTTCGTCCCGCGTATCGGGTTCAAGGCGAGCATAGGCCAGCAGATCGATTGTATGGCCGATTACTCACAGCCTTGGGGAGCTCATACCAAGCCGGGATCGAACTGGGCTGGCGCAAACAGCAACATCGAAACGAAGATCAACAGCAACAATTATGCCGCGACATGTTCGTACAAGTTTGATGTGGGCAAAGGGCAACTTCGGTTCATTGGTGGTGTTTTCTACCAGGAGGTCGATGGTTTCAAGGAACGACTGGTTCAGGATACCACTTTCTTTCCGTTCCCTATCAATACGTTGAGCGGCGTTGGTCGTCTGGATCTGGCCGGTCATGGCGTTGGCTGGCGCATCGGCACCGCCTATGAAATCCCGGAGATCGCCCTCAGGGCGAGCCTGGTTTACAACAGCGCGGTAGACCTTGGCGAGATCACGGGTACGCTCGACCTGAGCCAGGTTCCTGGACAGCCCAAGACTCCGATAGACGTCTTCGGCCACCAGTCGATGCCGCAGTCAGTCGAGTTAAAATTGCAGTCGGGTATCGCGCCGGACTGGCTTGCCTTCGGTTCAGTCAAGTGGGTCGATTGGAGCCAGCTTGGGATTGTCAGCTTCTGCTCCACGGCGATTAAAGCGCTTGGCTTATCGTGTACATATGGCGGCCCTGGTTTTGCCACCTCATTGGATTTGCTTTATCGGGACGGCTGGACGATTTCCGGTGGTATCGGCCACAAGTTCAATGAGCAATGGAGTGGCGCGGCGACCCTTACTTGGGATCGTGGCACGACGACTGGCCTCAGCTCTTTGACCGACACATGGACCATCGCCGCGGGTGCATCCTATACGCCGTCTAAGAATGTCGAGGTTCGGTTCGGCGGCGCGGTTGGCATTCTGACCAGCGGTTCCGTCGGCCCGGAAAACGATCCGCAGGGATTTCCGCACGGAACCGACGTCTCCTATAATTTTGGCAACGACCTTGTGACGGCACTTTCTGCCTCCGTGAAAGTTAAGTGGTAAGTCAATCGATCTGCCAGCAAGAGGGCCGGGCACTAGCCCGGCTTTTTTGTTTGCTTGGCTATCTGGTCACCTTCCGAAAGGCTTGAGGCTGGCATTCCCTTGCGGCACTGTTGACGTAAACGGAAGTTTTTGCCTCATTGTTGCCATAATGTAACAGTGGGGCCATTTGCCTTTGAAGATGGTCTTATGCAGCCATTTTGACCGGTTTTCGTGTGTTTTCGTGGCTGCTTTGCACGCTGGCGGGTGTCTTGGGCGAGGCTGTGTCGGTGCTCACGGCCTCGGAATGCATTTTCTCAAAAATACGTACGTGTACGCCTCTTGAAATCATTGTTGCACTACCCAGCCGAATTGGTTCTTGCTTGGGTTGTGCTCGAATTCGGGGAGGCGATTCATGTTCAATCTGCGTCTTAAAGCGCTGCTGGGGGCAGGGTGCTTTTCGCTGGCTTTGATCGGGACGGCGACGAACGCGGCGCATGCAGGCGGCATCGAACGAGGCGGCTACGACATCGACCTTTTGTTTGATCCGGCTCCATTCACTACGGACGCGGAGGCGACATTCGTGATGCCGGATCGCAAACTCAAGAATGCGGTGGACACGACTGGTTTTGGCCTGAACGTCAGCAGTACTGCCAAGGAAAGCGAAAGCTATTGGGTGCCGCGCATCGGCGCCAAGGCCGAGATCGTAAGAGGTGTCGACTGCATGGTCGACTACTCGCAGCCTTGGGGCGCACATACGGCGCCCGGGGCATGGAATGGTGCGTTTTCCAACATGGAAACCGATATCAAAAGCGACAACTATGCCGGGACGTGCTCCTATAAGATGGATGTGGGCAAAGGCCAGCTTCGTTTCATCGGTGGTGTGTTCTATCAGGAAGTCTACGGCTTTAAAGAAAGCCTGATAAACCCTCTTATGCCGGCTTTCTCCGGCACCGGCCGTGTCGATCTCTCAGGCAGTGGCTGGGGCTGGCGTGCCGGCATTGCGTATGAAATTCCGGAAATCGCACTGCGGGCTAGCCTCGTTTACAACTCGCAAGTGAAACTCGACAATATCACCGGCACTATCGACCTGACGAATATTGGCGTAGGCATTAAGCCGATCTATGCACCAACGGAAAGCATGCCCGATTCGTTGGAATTGAAATTGCAGTCGGGCATCGCGCCCGACTGGCTCGCTTTCGGTTCGATCAAGTGGGTCAACTGGAGCCTGCTGCAAAGTGTTCCGATCTGCTTCCAAGGTACACCGGCTGCGGCATGCATCACGGGTGACAATCTTCATTCAGCTCAGGTCACCTCCCTCGACCTGATGTATCGTGACGGTTGGACCGTCACTGGCGGTATCGGCCACAAGTTCAACGATCAGTGGAGCGCCGCCGGCCAGCTTTCCTGGGATCGCGGTACCTCGCATGGCTATGGTTCGCAGACTGATACCTGGACGCTGGGCGGAGGCGTCGCCTACACGCCGAAGCCGAACATCGAACTACGCCTAGCTGGCGCGATCGGCGTGCTGACAAGCGGCCACTCCGGGACACTCGCCGGACAGAATGGGTTTGTGGCCGGTACCGACGTCAGCTACGACTTCGGCAACGATCTGGTCACGGCGATTTCTGGCGGCCTCAAAGTCACGTTCTAACCTACTGAAAATCATAATGAAAGGCCGGGCAATGCCCGGCCTTTTTCGTTTGAGCCGGGATCACCGGTGCTCCCGTCATCCAAGCTGCGTTGCATATAAGCCGCACTGGTGCCGCCTCGTGCGATTGTGACGTTTTGGCAACACTTTCTGAACAACCCCTGCGCTAGAAGTCGGGCCGGGGAAATTGCCCATTTCCCGCCATAAACCCGGCGCACCTCGATCTTGTCTCGGGACACGCGCCAAAAGGCTCGGCGATGGGACAGGCCGCACCGCCCGCGGCAAGGATGAGAATGGACGCCAAGGTCATTTCAAAGGCTAAGCTCCCTAGCCGCTATGTGACTGTCGGTCCGGCGCGCGCGCCGCACCGGTCCTATCTCTATGCCATGGGCCTGTCGGCGGCCGAGATCGCGCAGCCGCTGGTCGGCGTCGCGTCCTGCTGGAATGAAGCGGCACCCTGCAACATTTCGCTGATGCGCCAGGCGCAGGTGGTCAAGAAGGGCGTCGCGGCCGCCAGTGGCACGCCGCGCGAATTCTGCACCATCACCGTCACCGACGGCATCGCCATGGGCCACCAGGGCATGAAGTCGTCGCTGGTGTCGCGCGAGGTCATCGCCGATTCGGTCGAACTCACCATGCGCGGCCATTGCTACGATGCGCTGGTCGGCCTCGCCGGCTGCGACAAGTCGCTGCCCGGCATGATGATGGCCATGGTGCGGCTCAACGTGCCGTCGATCTTCATCTATGGCGGTTCGATCCTGCCCGGCAGCTATCGCGGCCGCCAGATCACGGTGCAGGATGTGTTCGAGGCGGTCGGCCAGCACTCGGTCGGCGCGATCGACGATGCCGAGCTTCTTGAAATCGAACAGGCGGCCTGTCCGTCAGCCGGCTCCTGCGGCGCCCAGTTCACCGCCAACACCATGGCCACCGTCGCCGAGGCGATTGGTCTCGCGCTGCCCTATTCCTGCGGTGCGCCGGCGCCTTACGAGATGCGCGACCGTTTCAATTTCGCCTCGGGCGAAAAGATCATGGAACTGATCGCGAAAAACATCCGGCCGCGCGACATCGTCACGATGAAGGCGCTGGAGAATGCTGCGACCGTGGTTTCCGCCACCGGCGGCTCGACCAACGCAGCCCTGCATCTGCCGGCGATCGCGCATGAGGCAGGCATCAAATTCGATCTTTTCGACGTCGCAAAGATTTTCGAGAAGACGCCTTACATCGCCGACCTCAAGCCGGGCGGCAAATATGTCGCCAAGGACATGTTCGAGGCCGGCGGCATTCCGCTCTTGATGAAGACGCTGCTCGACCATGGCTATCTGCATGGCGATTGCCTGACGGTTACTGGCCGCACTTTGGCCGAAAACATGGAACATGTTGCCTGGAATGAACACCAGGATGTGGTCCGCCCGGCCAACAGACCAATTACCCAAACCGGCGGTGTCGTGGGCTTGAAGGGAAACCTCGCCCCCGAAGGCGCGATTGTGAAGGTCGCGGGCATGGCGGAGTTGAAATTCTCCGGCCCGGCGCGCTGCTTCGATTCGGAAGAGGAATGTTTCGAGGCGGTGACGCATCGCAACTACCGGGAAGGCGAGGTTCTCGTCATTCGCTACGAAGGGCCGCGCGGCGGTCCCGGCATGCGCGAGATGCTGTCGACGACGGCGGCCCTCTACGGCCAGGGCATGGGCGGCAAGGTGGCGCTGATCACCGATGGCCGCTTCTCGGGCGCGACACGCGGCTTCTGCATTGGCCATGTCGGGCCGGAAGCAGCGGTTGGCGGCCCGATCGGTCTCATCCGGGATGGCGACGTGATCTCGATCGACGCGGTGAACGGCACGATCGAGGTGGCGCTGACCGAGGCCGAACTGACGGCGCGGGCCAAGACTTGGAAGGCGCGCACGACCGACTACCAGTCGGGCGCGATATGGAAATACGCACAGACGGTCGGGTCTGCCCGCGACGGCGCGGTCACCCATCCGGGCGGTGCGAAAGAAACACACTGCTATGCGGATATCTGAGTTGTTGAGGTCATCTGTCCTTCCGGCACTGGTCGCTGTCGCGATCTTTGGCGCCGTGGGCCAGGCTTTGGCCTTCGACGACAAGGTGTTCGACGACAAGACCGGCGTGAAGCCGCAGTCGAGCCCTTGGGCGGTGTTCCAGTTCGGCTTCTCCGCCTACAAGAACGGCCACAAGGAACAGGCCGCCGAAGCCTATAAATATGCCGCCGAAAACGGCCAGATCGGTGCCACCTGGAAGCTTGCCCGCATGTATGCCGAGGGCGACGGCGTGGCCCGCGACGACTATGAGGCGTTCAAGTTCTTCTCCGAGATCGTCGACCAGGATGTCGAGCCCGGCTCGCCCGAAGAAAGCTACGTTTCCGATGCGCTGGTGGCGCTCGGCGATTATCTGCGCACGGGCATTCCCGGCAGCCCGGTTACCGAGAACGAGGTGGCGGCCCAGGAATACTACATGCGCGCCGCCGCCAACTACCGCAACCCGAACGCCCAGTTCGAGATGGGGCAGATGTTCCTGAAGGGTGAGGGCGGCGTGAAGGCCAGCGTCAAGCAGGCCGGGCGCTGGTTCCAGCTCGCCGCCGAGAAAGGCCATGCCGGCGCCCAGGCGACGCTTGGCCATCTCTTGTTCCAGAGCGGCAAGATCGTTCGCGGCCTGGCGATGATGACCGCGGCACTCGAGCGCGCGTCGCCGGCCGATCAGCCCTGGATCCGCGGCATGCAGGAAGAGGCCTTCGCTGCCGCCGGCGAAGCCGACCGGCGCACGGCGATTTCGCTGGCTGACGACATCCTGACCAAGGGCACCACCAACGCAGACCAGTAGGGGGTGGTCTCCTCCACAAGGGGGAGATCAGCGAAAGCAATTCCAGGAAGGTGTGAAGCGGTTTTCCGTCCGGAATTGTTTCAAGACCGCTCTAACGGAAAAATCAGTTCTCAGTCGGCTCCGTCGGCACCATGCTTGGCGCGGGCGTCGAGATCGGGGTGACATGCAGGTGAGGTGCCATCGTGTTTCCGGGGCAGCTGTCGCCGACCTTCGTCCAGGATGTGTTGTTGAGCACCATCTCGCAGCGAGCCAGATGGCTCTGGTCGGCAACCGTCAGGCATGCAACCTGACCGACCGGATAGGATTTTCCATTGGCAAGACATTCCGGGGCGGCGAACGCCGGCACCATGGCGGCCGTGGCAAATGCCAAGCCGATCGGACAAACAACAAATCGAATGGTCATGGGAACCCCGGCCGCCATGATGATCTCCCATCATGCGCCTGAATGTGGCGATATGAGGTCCAGCATCAGCGTGCCCGGCCCCAGACCGCAGAGGTCTCTCAGTCAGGCCGGCAGCAGTGCGAGGTCGATCGCCACCGGCACGTGATCGGACGGCTTTTCCCAGGCGCGCACATGCTTCTCGATCGAGGCCGACGAGAATCGGTTGGCGGCTTCCGGTGACAGCAACAGATGGTCGATGCGGATGCCGTTGTTCTTCTGCCAGGCGCCGGCCTGATAGTCCCAGAAGGTGTAGGTGTCGGGAGCATCGGTGACCGCGCGCACCGCCTCGGTGAAACCGAGGTTGAGCAGCCTGCGGAAGGCCTGCCGCGTCTGCGGCTGGAACAGCGCGTCGCCCAGCCAGTTCTCCGGAAAGCGCGCATCGATCGGCTCGGGAATGACGTTGTAGTCGCCGGCCAGCACCAGTGCCTCTTCCAGCCCCAGACGCTCCTCGGCCCAACGCTCCAGCCGCGCCATCCAGGACAGTTTGTAGGGGAACTTTTTCTCGTCATCGATCGGATTGCCGTTCGGCAGATAGAGCGAGGCGACGCGCAACGCGCCCTTGTCGGTCGAGAACACGCCCTCGATGAAACGCGCCTGCTCGTCGGTGTCGTCACCCGGGAGACCTCTGATAACTTCGTCAAAGCGCAGCTTCGACAACAGTGCCACGCCGTTGAAGCCCTTCTGGCCATGAGTCTCGACATTGTAGCCCAGCGCCTCGATCTCGGCGCGCGGGAACTGCTCGTCGACCGTCTTGATCTCCTGCAGGCAGACGATGTCGGGCGCGCTCTCGGTCAGCCAATGGGTGAGGTTGCCGATGCGGGCGCGAACGCCATTGATGTTCCAGGTGACGATTTTCATGACGGTCTTATTCTTCCTACGGCGGGTGGCGTTCGACGAGCCCGATCGTATTGCCTGCCGGGTCCTTTAGGAAGGCCATCCACTCGCTTTCCCCCGCCGGACCGAACTGGCCAACGGTATCGCGATGCACGAGCGTCGGTGGCGCGGTGAAGGGGACGCCCGCGGCTTTCGCCTCGGCGTGGAAGGCTTCGAGGCCCGTAATGTCGAGATAGACGATACCGGCCGGTATGCCGTCGGTGAACAGCAAGCGCACGTCGCCGGCCATGATGAAGGCGATGCCCGGGGGGATCGTAGCGAGCGTGAACGCCCATACCGAGCACGGCCTGCCAGAAGGCCAGCGTCGAATCGAGGTCGCGTCCGGCCGACAGCGCGACCTGACGGACCGCGCCGATGGCAGGCATGCCGTTAGATGGAGAAGCTCGTGCCGCAGCCGCAGGAGGCGACAGCGTTCGGATTGCGGATCTGGAAGGACTGGCCCATCAGATCGTCGACGAAGTCGATCACCGAGCCGCCCATATAGACCAAGGACAAATCGTCGATCAGCACCGTGGCGCCGTCCTTCTCGATGGCGACGTCGTCGTCGTTGCGCGTCTCGACTAGGTCGAACTTGTAGGAAAAGCCGGAGCAGCCGCCGCCTTCAACGGAAACGCGCAGCGCCGTCTTGCCGGCCTCGCCAGAGACAATCTTGGCGATCCGCCTGGCGGCGGCCTCGGTCATGTCGACTTTCATGGCAGTCTTGGCATCAGCGCCCATGGGCGTCACCTTGCTTTCGGTTTCACATCATAGGTATGAAGCGCGACGGGGCAAGTCAACTGCGGCAGCATTAGCCATGACCAATGAGCTTGGCGACATCGGATTCGGCTATCGGCCGCGCGCGGCCTATGCCACCGATCCGGCGCGCTCGCGCGGCCGGTTGTTCGACGAGGTCGAAAGCCCGACCCGCACGCCGTTCCAGCGCGATCGCGACCGCATCATCCACTCGACGGCTTTCCGGCGGCTCAAGCACAAGACGCAGGTCTTCATCGCCCATGAAGGCGACCACTATCGCACAAGGCTGACCCATTCGATCGAAGTGGCGCAGATCGCGCGTGCGCTGGCGCGGGCGCTGCGCGGCGACGAGGATCTCGCCGAAGCGGTGGCGCTGGTGCATGATTTCGGCCACACACCCTTCGGCCATACGGGAGAGGACGCGCTGAACAACAAGATGGCCGCCTGGGGTGGCTTCGACCACAACGCGCAATCACTGCGCATCGTGACGCGGCTGGAGGCGCGCTATGCCGAATTCGATGGGCTGAACCTGACCTGGGAGACGCTGGAGGGCCTGGTCAAGCACAATGGCCCGCTGACGGACGCCAGCGGCAAGGGCCTGAAAGGGCCGGTGCCGCAGGCGATTCGCGATTATTCGGAACTGCAGGATCTCGAGCTCGACCGGTTCGCCGGCATCGAGGCGCAGTGCGCTGCGATCGCCGACGATATCGCCTACAACACGCATGACATTGACGACGGCCTGCGGGCAGGGCTGCTGACGCTTGATATGCTGGAGGCGGTCTCGCTGCCGGGGAAGATCTTGGCGGGCGTGCGCCAACGCTATCCCGGGCTCGATGACGTGCGCACCGGCCACGAACTGATGCGGCGGCAGATCACCGCCATGGTCGAGGATGTCATAGTCTCGGCGACCGCCAATCTGGAGCGTGTCGGGCCGCGCAGCGCCGATGCGGTGAGGGCGGCGGGCGAGACGATGGTGACCTTTTCCGCCGAGATGGCCACGGCCGAGAAGGAACTGAAGGCTTTTCTCTACAAGCACCTCTACCGGCACAAGGAGGTGATGCGGGTGCGCGCCGGCGCCGAGCAGATCGTCAGGGACCTCTTCGACGTCTATTTCGCCGACCCGCGCGCAATGCCGGATGGCTGGCGCGAGGGGCTGGACCGGGCCGACGATCGCATCAAGGCGCGCAGCGTGGCCGATTTCCTGGCAGGGATGACCGACACCTACGCGCTCAAGGAACACAGGCGTTTGTTTGACCGCACCCCGGATTTGAGCTAGGGCGGGCGCGATTTTGCCGGCCAACGAGCCGGATTCGCCATAAAGCCGCCAGAGCAATACCCATGAACATCTTCGCCGATTTCACCGCGCGAGTCACAAAGGCTGTCGAAGCGCTTGACCTGAAAGACAAGGACGGCGTTTCGCCCGACCTGTCGCGCATTGCCGTCGAACCGCCGCGCGACGCCAGCCACGGCGATCTCGCGACCAATGCGGCGATGGTGCTGGCCAAGCCCACCGGGCAGAACCCGCGTGTGCTGGCCGACAGGCTGGCACTAGCGCTTCGGGACGACAAGGATGTCGCCGCCGTCGAGGTTGCCGGTCCTGGCTTCGTCAATCTCAGGCTCAAGGACGGCTTCTGGCAGGCCCATCTGTCGGCGCTTCTGGGCGAGGGGCGCAATTATGGCCGCTCGACGATCGGCGCCAGCCGGAAAACCAATGTCGAATATGTCTCCGCCAACCCGACGGGCCCGATGCATGTCGGCCATTGCCGGGGCGCGGTTGTCGGCGACGCGCTCGCCAACCTGATGGCGTTTGCCGGCTACGACGTGACCAAGGAATATGTCATCAACGATGCCGGGGGACAGATCGACGTGCTCGGACGCTCGGTCATACTGCGGTATCGGGAGGCGCTCGGCGACGAGATCGGCGAGATTCCGCCCGGCCTTTATCCAGGCGATTATTTGGTTCCCCTCGGCCAGGCGCTGGCGACAGAGTTCGGCCGCAGCCTGCTCCAAATGCCTGAGGATGAGGCGCTAGCCATCGTCAAGGACCGCGCCATCGACGCGATGATGGCGATGATCCGCGAGGATTTGGCGCTGCTCAACGTGCATCACGACGTGTTCTTCTCCGAACGCACGCTGCACGCCGACAATGCCAGGAAGATCCGTTTGGCGATCAATGACCTGACGCTGAAGGGCCATATCTACAAGGGCAAGCTGCCGCCCCCCAAGGGCGAGAAGCCTGATGACTGGGAAGACCGTGAGCAGACGCTGTTCCGCTCAACGGCGGTCGGCGACGACATGGACCGGGCGTTGGTCAAGTCCGATGGCTCGTTCACCTACTTCGCCGCCGATGTTGCGTATCTGAAGGACAAGGTCGATCGCGGCTTCGTCGACCTGATCTACGTGCTTGGCGCCGACCATGGCGGTTACGTCAAGCGGCTGGAAGCCTTGGCGCGGGCGATTGCCGGCGACGACGTGAAGCTCACGGTTCTGCTCTGCAATCTGGTCAAGCTGTTTCGCGACGGCGAGCCGGTCCGAATGGGAAAAAGGGCGGGGAATTTCATCACGGCGCGGGAAGTCATTGAAGAGGTTGGCCGCGACGCGGTGCGCTTCATGATGCTGTTCCGCAAGAGCGATGCGCCGCTCGATTTCGATTTCGCCAAGGTTACTGAGCAGTCCAAGGACAATCCGGTGTTTTATGTGCAGTACGCCTCGGCGCGCTGCCATTCGGTGTTCCGGCAGGCAAGCGAGCAGCTGGGCGAGGCGAATTTCGATCGCAAAAGCCTGGCTGCCGCGGCGGCTTCGCTGACCGACGAGGGCGAGCTTGGCCTGATCCGCAAACTCGCCGAATATCCGCGCCTGATCGAGTCGGCCGCTCTTGCGCTGGAGCCGCATAGGCTGGCATTTTATCTCTATGATCTGGCTTCCAGCTTCCACGGGCACTGGAACCGGGGCACGGATAATCCAGACTTACGTTTTGTTAAGGTTAACGACCGACAATTGACGCATGCCAGACTAGGGCTGGTGCAGGCTGTTTCGGACGTTCTCACGTCCGGCCTGACGCTGATCGGGGCCGCCGCGCCCACCGAAATGCGTTAGGTTTGACTAAAAAACCTGTCACCTTTTGCCCACATTGCGCTGGTAAGGGCCAACCCTGCGCGACGTCCATGGCGTCCGAATGAGTGCGAGTTCGGGAACAATAATGGCAGACAGAACCCAGCTGAGAGTAGCCGACAACAACGACATCGCTGACGATGATCCGTTCGCGGAACTGACCAGGATCATGGGATTCGACCCACGCCAGCCGGTCAAGCAGCCGGCGCCGGCCCAGCCACAGCCCGCTGTCGCCGGTCAGTCCGTGCGAGAGGACGATTTCGACATCGATCTCGAAAAGGAACTGATGGGCGATTTCGACGCTGGCGACAGCGACGCCGCTCCGGTTGTCGAGGCTCATGAGCCGGCATTCGAAACGGCGGCCACGCATACGGCTGACGACGATCTTGCGCTGTCGCTCGATGACGATTTCCATCTGGACTTCACGGGTGCCGATGACCAGGGACTCGTCGCCAGCCATGCAATTCCCGGCGCTGCCGAAGCCGCGCCGGCGGTCGAACCTGCCTTCGACGCCGATTTCGACAATGCCGTCGCCAGTTCGCTCGAGGATGTTTCGCCCTTCGAGGACGATCTGCCGATAGAGGACGAGCTTGCCGCGTCGCTCGATCAGGATTTCCACATCGAGGACCATGCCGTCCAGATCGAGGACGAGGCCGTCGAGCCCCAGCATGCCTTTGCCGAAGGGCCGGTGGCTGTCGAGCCGGCCGCCGAGCATGAATTCGATGATGCGGTCGCGCTTTCGCTCGAAGACGAGCTGATGCTGGACGACCATTCCGCGGATCAGCACCATGTGACTGCGACCGCGGTCGACTATCCGGAGCCGGTGCCGGCCGCCGCGCATGAAGCCCAGGCGATTTCCGACGAGGACTTCGAGGGTCACTTCGACGACGCCATGGCTGATGTCGATATGGATTTTGACGTTCAGGCGGACGAGCCGGTGGCCTTTGATGGCGCGGAAACGCACGAAGTGCTCGCCGATGCCGTGGACATGAAGGGCGAGATTTCAGACCCTGAGGCCGTTTCGGATGATGTTTTCGATCTGAACTTGGACGACGCGTTCGCCGAGCCTGCCGAAGAGCCGGTCGCCGAGGTTGCCGCCGCCGCGGTTCAGCCGATAGCTCCTGCAATTCCGGCAGCAATTATGGCCGAGCCAGCGCCGGCCCCCGTGGCGGACGAACGAAGCCTCGAAGACGAGCTGAACGCGCTTCTGGGTGCCATGACGGCGCGCACGCTGCCGTCGGCCAAGGAGCAGCCTGTCGTCGCTCAGCCTGTCATCGCTCAGCCCGTTGTGGCTCAGCCGGCTGCCGCTCCCGTTCAGCCGCATGTTGCCGCGCCTGCAAAGGCCGCCGAGGAGCCTGCCGATCTTGTCGGCGATCTCGACTGGGATCTCGACGAACACGCGCCCGAGGATTTGCATCCCTCCAGTGCGGCCGCTGATGCCGATCTCGACAATCTGCTGCTCGATGAACTCCAGGGCCAGGATCCTGGTTCGGATGCCGCTGATCATGTCGATGTCGATTTCGACAATGATGCGTTCGATGCGGCCTTGGTCAGGAATCTCGATTCGCGCGACGAGGTTGCCTCCCGGCAGGATCAGGCTGATTCCCTCGATTGGCTGGCCGAACGCTCCGCGCCGACCGAGCCCACCCGTTCGTGGAGCCGTGTGACACCGGTTCCCCAGCAGCCGGCATTTGCCGCGCAGCCGGCCGCTTCGATGGCGGCCAGGACCGCTGCGCCGGAAGTGGCCCCAGCGGCGGCCGTGGTGCCGTCCTACCGTGCACCCGAGCCGGTTGCGGCTGCTCCCTATGCAGCCCCCGTATCCGTGCCGCAGCCGCGACAGTCCCCGCATTACGAAGAGATGCCGGATGTTGAAACAGTCGATGTGCCGGAGCGCGTTGTGGCGCTGGCGGACGATCTCGACATTCCGGAGCTGCATTTCGAAGAAGATGAGCCGGCCACATCAGGCTATGACGATCTCGACGCCGAGTTCGCCAGCCTTCTGACGGAAATGAATTCGGTGGAGGTCGCGCCTGCTCCCGCGGCTCCTGCAAGCAGCGCTGCCTATGCCGACGAATCCTACAATGCCGGATTCACTTCGAGCTATCAGGCGCCGGCATATGAAGAGCCCAAGCCGGGTTATGACGGGTTCAAACCGGCCTTCCAGCCGGAAGCGCGGACTTATCCGGCGCGGCCGGCTGAAACGCCGGCCCGCGCGGCGGCGAACACAGGCTATGCCGACGCCGCCGACGGCTTCGATCTCGACAATCTGCCCGGCAGCCAGCCGGTCTCGCAGGCGGACGATTTCACCGTCGATGAACTCGACTATGATCCCGAGCTGGATGAGGCGATGTCTGTTCCGGGTCTCGGCGAGCGGCAAGCGGCCAGACCGTCGGGCCGCCGCGGCCTGTTCATCGCTGCGATCGTCGGTGCCGTAGCCGTCGCCGGCGGCCTTGGTGCCTTCGCCCTGTCCTTTGGCGGCAAGGGCGGCAGCGAAGCTCCGGTGATCGTCAAAGCCGACAACTCGCCGATCAAGGTCAAGCCGGAAAATCCGGGCGGCACCGTGGTACCGAACCAGGACAACAAGGTCTATGACGCGGTGGTCAAGGGCGCGAAGCCTGCTGAACCCGTGCAGCAGAAGCTTGTCACCAACACCGAAGTCCCTGTGGATGTGCAGGCGAAGGATCCGGCCCGTGCCATCGATCTTTCTGCTGATCAGAGCGCTGCCGCTGGCGGCGCCGATGACGGCAATGCCGCGCCGACCGCCGGCGCGGCACCGGCCGCCAATGCAGCGCCTGCCGACAATGCGGCGGCGCCCGCGCCCAAGTCCGAGGATCGCATCGCGCAGGTGTTGCAGGATACCGACAAGGGCACCAACACCGATGTCGTCGCCGTTGCGCCGCGCAAGGTGAGGACCATGGTGGTCAAATCGGACGGCTCGCTGGTGCCGCGCGAGGATCCGGCACCGGCCGTGCCGCAGGTGGCGGCCGCTGAGCCGACCGATCCGGCGCCGCAGCATGTCGCGCCGTCCGCCGATGCCGACCAGACTGGCACCGTGGCGCCCGCCGCCCAGTCGAACGACGAGCCGGCCCTCAAGCCGGCAGCCAAACCGGCAGCCACGGCCAAGGCCCAGTCGGCCAACACGCCGGCCAAGGTAGCGATCGCGCCGCAGCGTCCGTCCGACCAGCCGGTCGACGTCGTCGGCGAGGTCAAGCCCGATCAGGTCGCGTCCATCGATCCGGCAACGACGGCGACCGGTGGTGGTTCGTGGTCGATGCAGGTTGCTTCGCAGCCGACGGTGGAAAGCGCTCAGTCGACCTACCAGGATCTGCAGCGCCGCTACGGCAGCGTGCTTGCCGGCCGTACCGCCAACATCGTCAAGGCCGAGATCGCTGGCAAGGGCACGTTCTACCGCGTGCGCGTTGCGGCCCAGTCGCGCAACGATGCCATCAATTTGTGCACCAGCTACAAGGCTGCCGGTGGCAATTGCTTCGTCTCTCGCTAGACGCGTTCAACCAATCAAAGCCGGCGCGGCCCAAGGTCGCGCCGGCTTTTTCATGTGCCAGCGTTTTCATGTGCCAGCGTTTTTCATGTGGAAGCATTTCTGGCGCTGGACCGCATGTAATCCCAGACGATTCCCTTTGGTCGCGTGAAGCCCTAGACTCCTGATATGACCGAATCAAAATCCATGATCCTTGGCTGTGCCGGGAAATCGCTCACCCGCGAAGAAATCAATTTCTATCGCAATGAATGCCCATGGGCCTTCATCCTGTTTGCCCGCAACATTGGCGAGACCGAGCAGATCCGCGATCTGGTCGCCGAGATGCGCGACTGTATCGGACGCCCGGACGCGCTGGTGTTCATCGACCAGGAAGGCGGCAGGGTGCAACGGCTGCGGCCGCCGCTGGCGCCGAACTATCCGGCGGGCGGGGCGCTTGGCGCGCTGTGGCGCGACGATCACGACGCCGGCGCCCGTGCTGCCTGGCTGATGGCGCGCCTGCACGCCTTCGACCTGCTGCGTTACGGCATCACGGCGGATTGCCTGCCGGTGCTCGACGTGCCGATCGAGGGCGCCAGCGATGTGATCGGTGCGCGCGCCTACGGCAAGGAGCCGCGCGCGGTCATCGAACTCGGCCGCGCCGCCGCCGAAGGCCTGATGTCCGGCGGCGTGCTGCCGGTGATGAAACACATTCCGGGCCATGGCCGGGCTTTTGCCGACACGCATTTCGAGCTGCCAATAGTCAACGCCTCGCTCAGCGATCTGCAGCGGCATGATTTTGCCCCGTTCCGAGAGCTCAACGACCTACCGATGGCGATGACGGCGCATGTCGTCTACAGCGCCATCGATCCCAACAACCCGGCGACGACCTCCGGCAAGGTCATCGACGAGATCATCCGCCGCGAGATCGGCTTCGATGGGTTGTTGATGAGCGACGACACCTCGATGAAGGCACTTTCTGGGGATTTCCCGACAAAGGCAGCCTCGATCCTTGCGGCGGGCTGCGATCTGGTCCTTCACTGCAATGGCGTTTTCGAGGAGATGGCGGGCATCGCGTCGCGCACCAAGGGGCTTGAGGGCAAGTCGCTGGAGCGCGCAAAGCGGGCACTGACCTATATAAAGAAACACGACGCGGTCGAAGAAACCGAGATACGCGCTGAATTCGCCACCTATTTCGATGCGGTGGCCTAACCAAGAGGAAGTGACAGGGCAGTGGCGGAAACATTGGAAGGCAAGGCCGCGAAGGCCGCACCGATGGACCGCCTGTGGGCCGAGAATGACGATTCACGCGTCACCGGCGATCCGTCGCTGGTCGTCGACGTTGCCGGCTTCGAAGGCCCGCTCGACCTTCTCTTGCATCTTGCCCGGACACAAAAGGTCGATCTGGCACGCATCTCGATCCTGGCACTGGTCGAGCAGTATTTGACCTTTGTCGAGACGGCGAGGGCGCTGCGGCTCGAACTTGCAGCCGACTATCTGGTGATGGCGGCGTGGCTGGCTTTCCTCAAGTCGAAGCTCTTGATCCCCAAGCAGCCGGGCGAAGAGGGCGAAAGCGGCGAGGAGTTGGCGGCGGTGCTGCAATTCCGGCTGAAGCGGCTGGAAGCGATGCGCGACGCGGCGGCGCGTCTGGTCAACCGCAACCGGCTCGGCCGCGACGTGTTCGCGCGCGGCATGCCGGAAATGGTCATCATCGAGAAGCGCAACGCTTATTCGGCATCGCTCTACGATCTCTTGACCGCCTATGCCCAGCAGCGGCAGAAGCAGGCGATCAACAATGTGACGATCGCCAGGCGTGGTGTCTGGTCGCTCAAGGACGCGCGCGACATCCTGACCCGCCTGGTCGGGGCTGTAAGCGACTGGACCACGCTGGAAAGTTTCCTGATCGTGTACATGACCAGCCCCGAGGAAAGGCGCACGGCGATCGCGAGTTCCTTTGCGGCAACATTGGAACTGGTGCGCGACGGCACGATGGACGTGCGGCAGGATCAGACGTTCGCACCGATCTATCTGCGCGGCCGAGCGCAGGCAATCAAGGCAGTCGAGGTGGCATCATGAGCGAACGCGCCAACGCTTCGGTTATCCCCTTCAAGGTGGATGATGGGCCGGAAGAGGGGGATCTCGACCAGGCCTCCGTCCAGAATCCGGCACAGAACCCGGCCGAGCGCCTGCATATGGCAGAGGCCGTGCGCATGGCCGAGGCGATTGTCTTCGCCAGCGCCGAGCCGGTCAGTGAAAAGCAGCTTGCCGTACGCCTCCCCGACGGCATCAACATCGCCCTTGCCATGGCCGAGTTGCAGCAGGTCTATGCGCGGCGCGGCGTCAATCTGGTGCGGGTCGGCGACGCCTGGGCTTTCCGCACCGCCGGCGACCTCGCCTTCCTGATGAGCCGTGATACGGTCCAGCAGCGCAAGCTGTCGCGGGCCGCCCTCGAAGTGCTGGCGATCATCGCCTACCATCAGCCGGTGACGCGCGCCGAGATCGAGGATATCCGCGGTGTCGAGACGTCGAAGGGCACGCTCGACACGCTGCTCGAGACGGAATGGGTGCGCATGCGCGGCCGCCGCAAAACGCCCGGCCGTCCCGTCACCTACGGCACCACCGAAACCTTCCTCGACCATTTTGCGCTCGAGGAAATCCGCGATCTTCCCGGCATGGAGGAACTGAAGGGGGCGGGCCTGCTTTCGGGCCGCATGCCGTCGAACTTCTCCATCCCGCAGCCGCCGGCCGATCCCGATGCGCTGACCGAGGACGAGGATCCGCTGACCGACATCGACCTCGAGGAACTTGGGCTGCTGACGCCGCGCGTCACGGAAGATTGACCATTGGCGCTCTGTCCAAGCGCGCCGATAGGTCGTAGATGCGCCGATTGGTAGCGGGCCAGCGAGTCGAAAAAGCGTGACATCCGTCACCCTTTCATAAACTCTGTCGCTGTTGTGTTTGAATCCCAACGCGAAAACGCATAGATCATCGCCAGGGAAAACATTCGAGAGAGATTTGCTATGGGTTCATTTTCGATTTGGCACTGGATGATCGTGCTGGTGATCGTGCTGCTGGTTTTCGGCCGCGGCAAGATTCCGGAACTGATGGGCGACATGGCCAAGGGCATCAAGAGCTTCAAGAAGGGCATGGCGGACGACGACGTTGCCGACGACAAGCGCACCGTCGAGCATCGCGCCGACGAAACCGTTTCGGCCGTGAAGGAAAAAGCCAGCAAGAGCTGAGCCAAGAAGTTCTAGTCGGAACAGAGTGCCATGTTTGAAGTCGGCTGGAGCGAAATGCTGGTGATCGCGATCGTCATGATCGTGGTCGTCGGGCCGAAGGATTTGCCCAATATGCTGCGCACCTTTGGCCGCACGACGGCGAAGCTACGCGCCATGGCGGCCGACTTCCAGAAACAGTTCAACGAAGCACTGAAGGAAGCCGAGCTCGACGACGTCAAGAAGTCGGTCGACGAGCTCCGGGGCCTGAGCCCGGTTGCCGAAATCAAGAAGCAGCTTGATCCGTTCCAGCAGGCGGCAGCCGATGTGCGTGCCGGTGTCGACGCGGCGATGAAGCCGAAGCCAGCCGCTGATCCGGCAACGCCCGCCGCTTCGACGCCGCAGGCAGCCGAGCCGCTGAGGAATGGCGCGACGGAAATGCCTGGCGTCAGCGGGCCAGAGGCCGCGCCGCCAACGCCGATTTTCCCGGCGATGACCGATGAATCGGTGGTCGCGGCATCCACGGAACCCGCCGTGGCGCCGAAGGCAGCTTCGGCCAAGAAAGCCGCCAAGGCGGCGCCGGCAGCAAAAGCACCGTCCAAGGCCGCGACTTCCGCGAAAGCGGCGACGGCAAAAGCCGCACCTGTGGTGACGGCAAAAGCCGCACCCGCGACCAAGGCGTCGACAAAGGCCGTGGCAGCGGCAAAGCCTGAAACCGCCGCTGCGACGAAGCCCGCGACCAAGACGGCCTCAACCAAGACCGTGGCGAAAGCCGAACCGAAACCTGCGCCGGTGAACAAGCCGGCGGCGAAGAAGACGGCTGGAGCCGCCAAGTGAGCGTTTCGGACAAGGAAAAGGACGAGATAGAAAAGTCGTCGGCTCCACTGATGGAGCATCTGATCGAGCTGCGCCGGCGGCTGATCTGGTCGCTCGGTGGCTTCTTCGTCGCCTTCCTCGTCTGCTTCTTCTTCGCCAAGCGGCTGTTCAACCTTCTGGTCGTCCCGTTCAAATGGGCGACGAAATGGGCGGGACTCGATCCGCACAAGGTCGAGCTGATCTACACCGCGCCGCAGGAATTCTTCTTCACGCAGGTCAAGCTCGCCATGTTCGGCGGCATGGTCATCGCCTTTCCGTTAATCGCCACGCAGATCTACAAATTCATCGCGCCTGGCCTCTACAAGAACGAGCGCAACGCCTTCCTGCCGTTCCTGATTGCGTCGCCGATCCTGTTTGTGATGGGCGCCTCGCTGGTCTATTTCTTCTTCACCCCGATGGTGATGTGGTTCTTCCTCGCCATGCAGCAGGTCGGCACCGACGATCAGGTGCAGATTTCGCTGCTGCCAAAGGTGTCGGAATATCTCAGCCTCATCATGACGCTGATCTTCTCGTTCGGCCTGGTGTTCCAGCTGCCGGTGGTGACCAGCCTGATGACGCGTGTTGGCATACTCTCATCCAAAGCGCTGGCGGAAAAACGCAAATGGGCAATCGTCATTGCCTTCATCGTTGCCGCCGTGCTGACGCCGCCGGATCCGATGAGCCAGATCGGTCTGGCCATTCCGACCATCCTTCTCTACGAGGTCTCGATCTGGGCCGCCCGGTGGATCGAGCGGGACCAGGAAAAGCAGCGGGTGGCGCGCGAGAAGCAGGACGCCGGCGAGACCGTGGCCGATAAAACGCCGGACGAGCCTCCAGCGCCGGCTGCCTCGTAAGCCCTCAGCAGCGGCGGAAAACGACAACCGCCGCCCAGCCTCATCTTGCATCGGTCAAGGATGCGGTTTACGCCCTCGGAGCTTAGCTCAGGAGCGTTCAAACCATGCTTGACATCAAATGGATTCGCGACAACCCGAAGGCCCTTGTCGAGGCGCTGACCAAGCGCTCGTGGTCGGCGGCTGAGGCGCAGTCCACGGTCGATGATTTGATCGCCAGGGACGAGGCGCGGCGCGAACACGTCACCGAGTTGCAGACCAAGCAGGAGCGCCGCAACGCCGCCTCAAAGGAGATCGGCAACGCCATGCGTTCGGGCGATGCCGCCCTGGCCGAAAAGCTGAAGGCCGAGGTCGGCGAGATCAAAACCTTCATCCAGAATGGCGAGGCGCGCGAACGCGAGCTCGACAAGGCGCTCAATGACGCGCTGGCGGTGCTGCCCAATGTGCCGCTCGACGATGTGCCGGTCGGCAAGGACGAGCACGACAATGTCGTCAAACACATCGTCGGCACGGTGCCGACGCGGCCGAACTGGGTGAAGGAGCATTTCGAGATCGGCGAAGCGCTCGGTATGATGGATTTCGAGCGGGCGGCAAAGCTGTCGGGCTCGCGCTTCACCGTGCTGAAGAGCGGGCTGGCGCGGATGGAACGCGCGATCGGCCAGTTCATGCTCGACCTGCACACGACCGAGCATGGCTATGAGGAAGTGATTCCGCCGCTGATGGTGCGCGACGAGGTGCTTTTCGGCACCAACCAGCTGCCGAAATTCGAGGAGGATCTGTTCTTTACGCCGCACGGGGAGGGCAGGCTCGGCCTGATCCCGACCGCCGAGGTACCGCTCACCAATCTGGTGCGCGAGGAGATCACCGCGCATGAAAAACTGCCGCTGCGCTATACGGCACTGACGCCGTGCTTCCGTTCGGAAGCGGGCTCGGGCGGGCGCGACACGCGCGGCATGCTGCGGCAGCACCAGTTCTACAAGGTCGAACTGGTGTCGATCACCGATCAGGAATCCTCGCTGGCCGAGCACGAGCGGATGACTGAGTGCGCCGAGGAAGTGCTGAAGCGGCTCGAACTGCCGTTCCGCACCATGGTGCTGTGCACCGGCGACATGGGCTTTGGCGCGCGCAAAACCTATGACATCGAGGTCTGGCTGCCCGGCCAGAACGCCTATCGCGAAATCTCGTCCTGCTCGGTCTGCGGCGATTTCCAGGCGCGCCGCATGGACGCCCGCTACAAGGACAGGGACGGCAAGGGCAATCGCTTCGTCCACACGCTCAACGGTTCGGGCACCGCTGTCGGCCGCGCTCTCATAGCTGTCATCGAAAACTACCAGAATGAGGATGGCAGCGTAACCATTCCTGAAGTGCTGCGGCCTTACATGGGTGGTCTGGCAAAGATCGAATCGAAATAATGCGCATTCTTCTGACCAATGACGACGGCATTCATGCCGAGGGCCTGGCGTCGCTCGAACGCGTCGCCCGCACGCTGTCCGACGATGTCTGGGTGGTGGCGCCGGAGCAGGACCAGTCCGGCTATGCGCATTCGCTGTCGATCTCGGAGCCGCTGCGGCTGCGCAAGATCGGCGAGAAGCATTTTGCCGTGCGCGGCACGCCGACCGATTGCGTCATCATGGGCGTGAAGAAGATCCTGCCCGACGCGCCCGACCTGATCCTGTCCGGCATCAATTCGGGCGCCAACATCGCCGACGACGTCACCTATTCGGGAACCGTCGCCGGTGCCATGGAAGGCGCGCTGCTCGGCATCCGCTCGATCGCGCTCAGCCAGGGCTACTCCTATGTCGGCGAGGACCGCATCGTTCCTTACGAGACCACCGAGGCGCTGGCGCCGGCATTGCTGAAGAAGCTCGTCGCGACGCCGCTGCCGGACGGCGTGCTGCTCAACGTCAACTTTCCCAACTGCCTTCCCGAAGAGGTCGCCGGCACGGTGGTCACCACGCAAGGAAAGCTCGTGCACAGCCTGTGGGTCGACGAGCGCCGTGACGGGCGCGGCCTGCCTTACTATTGGCTGCGCTTCGGCCGCGAGCCGGTCGAGGGCAAGCAAGGCACCGACCTCTATGCGCTGCGCAACCGTCTGGTGTCGGTGACGCCATTGCAGCTCGACCTCACCGCGCATGAAATCCGTGACCAGCTGAGCAAGGCGCTTGCATGAACCTGCCAATCGATGACCGCGAAGGATTTGCCGCTTTCCTTTTGCGCCTGCGTGGCAGAGGAACCGTGCCGAAGGCGCTGATCGCGGCATTCGAGGCGACGCCGCGGCGCGGTTTCCTGGCGCCCCATTTCCACCAGATCGCCTGGTCCGACCGCATGCTGCCGATCGAATGCGGCGAGGCGATCGAAGGCGCCGATATGCAGGCGGCGGTGATCGCGGCACTTGCCATCGAAGCGGGAAACCGTGTCCTCGAGATCGGCACCGGATCGGGCTATACGGCGGCGGTGATGTCGCGGCTGGCGGCGCGCGTCGTGACCGTCGATCGCTACAAGACGCTGGTCGAGCAAGCAAGGCAGCGTTTCGAGGCGCTCGGCATCGGCAACGTCATCGTACGCCAGACGGACGGTTCCGGCGGCTTGCCGGCCGAAGGACCGTTTGACCGCATCGTTGCCTGGGCGGCCTTCGACAGCCTGCCGCGATTCCTGCTCGACCAACTGTCGAGCGGCGGCATCGTCATCGCACCGATCGGGCCGGAGGAGGGCGAGCAGGTATTGGCCAAGCTGACCAAGGTCGGCAGCCGTTTCGAGCGCGAGGATATCGGCCTGGTGCGGCTGCAGCCGATCCTGCGCAGCGTTGCGGCGGTTATCTAGTTTTCCGGCAGGACGCTGGTCCTCGGTCGAACACCTATTCGGCCTCGTGATCCATACCGCCAGCTACCCCCAAAATGTTTTAAGAAAATTTTCGTCGGATTCTAATGGGTTAACCGCCCAGTAACATTAACGCGCTTTAATCCTGTCTCAGTTGGTGAGAGTTTGTGCGGGTTAGTGCGATGCAACTCAGTGTTTTGAAGGCAAACAGTCGCAATCTGGCGCGGGGCTGCGCTGTTCTCATGATTGCAGGCGCGGCCGCCGGGTGCAGTTCCCAGGCTTCGCGGTTCAACAGCGTCGACGATGTCTTCACTTCCTCGACCAACAATCAGCGCGCCATCATCAACAAGCAGGATGCGGTGCAGCCCTATCCGGGCGACGTCTCCGCTGCTCCGCTTGACGGCAGCCACACGCAGTCGGTCAGCCGCTCCAGCCTCGAGCCGGTTTCGAGCCGGCCGTTGCCGCCGCCCGTTTCAGCCCAGGCCGCGCCGGCACTCGCGCCTGCCGCCAATCCGGTGCGTGTCGCATCGGCGCCAGCCATGATGCGCCCGGCGCCGCATGTCGACAGGACCACAACCGGCACTGTCGAGCCGGCTGCGAAGCCGTTCAAGAATGCCCAGCCCGACGAGCCGAAGATGGCAGAGGCGGGCAGGCCGCACGCGACCGAGATCGTCGTTCGCGACGGCGAAACGATCAACGGCTTGGCGCAGCATTACAAAGTGCCGGCCGACGTCATCATGAAGGTCAACGGGCTTAGCGCGACCAAGGGACTGAAGACCGGTCAGAAGATCGTCATCCCGGCCTACGCCTATTCGAGCAAGGCAGAACCGAAGGTCGCCGATGCCAAGCCGGCGAAGGATGGCAAGCATGACTTGCCGGCCACCGCGCCAGACAAGGTCGCCGTCCTGCCGCAGCAGCCGAAGCTCAAGGAGGGCAAGGCTGCCGCGCAGGTCGATGCTTCGGCCGCCGCGAGCCAGCCCAAAGAGCCCAAGCCGGCGCAGGTCGCCAAGGCAACCGGCGCCGCCGGCACCTACACGGTCCAGTCGGGCGACACGATGTCCTCGATTGCCAGGAAGACCGGCGTCGGCGTCGTAGCGCTGAAGCAGGCCAACGGCATGAAGGATGGTTTGCTCAAGATCGGCCAGACCCTGAAAGTGCCGGCCGGCGGAACCGCGACGGTCGCCAGCGCCAAGCCGGCGAAGGTCGATCCGGTGACCACGGCCACGACGCAGCCCCCGGCCAAGACCACACCGTCCGAAACGCTGGCATCCTACACGCCGCCGAAGAAGGACGCGAAGGTCATCCAGCAGGCCGAGGACGACGGCGCGGTGGCGCCGGATGCCACGGGGATCGGCAAGATGCGCTGGCCGGTGCGCGGCCGGGTGATTTCCGGTTTCGGATCCGGCAAGGACGGCGTCGACATCGCCGTGCCCACGGGCACGCCGATCAAGGCGGCCGAGAACGGCGTCGTCATCTATGCCGGCGACGGGCTCAAGGAATTCGGCAATACGGTGCTGGTGCGCCACGAGAACGGTCTGGTCACGGTCTATGGCCATGCCAGTTCGATCGAAGTGCAGCGCGGCCAGAAGGTCAAGCGCGGCCAGGAAATCGCATTGTCGGGCATGAGCGGCACGACGGACTCGCCGAAGCTGCACTTCGAAGTGCGCAAGAACTCGGCGCCGGTCGATCCCTCGACCTATCTCGAATAGAATAAAAAAAGCGATTTGCGGGCCGTCTGACCTCCAGTCCGGCCCGCCGGCTCAGCCCGTTCCGCAAGGAGCGGGCTTTTTCAGTTTTGTCCAAAAGCCCGCTCGCAGGGTTCACATATGATCCCGGAGCGTGTCGGCGATCATCTCCTCAAGGCTGCTGGCCTTCACGCCCAGAAGCGCCTCGGTGTCGGAGGAATCAACCAGCAAGGGGCTCTCGAAGAGGTAGCGCATCTCGATGAGCTCATGCATGCCCAAGGCTTCCATCTCGGGGACGGAATAGGAACGTATCCCTGAAATCTCTCGTGCGAGCATCGCGGCGGTTTTCTGGATGAGCTGCCGGGGTGAGGCGGATTGCGAGGGAACGTGAAACGCCCGCCCCCATTCACCCTTGTAGCGGGCGGCCGCGACCAGTGTGCTGGCGGCGTCCTTGGTGAAGCTCCAGGCATGAGTTGCGTCGAGGTCTCCAATGAAGGCGGTGGGTTTGCCCTCGATGATGGAGGGCAGCGCGACCAGTGAGAAGTAGCTGATCGCGCCATGTCCGAGATAGTCGCTGGCGCGTATTTCGATCGCCGGTACATTGGCGCGGACCGCCCGCTGCCACATGATCGTCCTGGCGGTTCCCTTCTTCGAAGTCGGGTCTAGGGACAGGTCGGAGCGAAGCGGGCTCTCGGCATTTTCCCCATAACCATAGAGGTTTCCGAGCACAATGAGCTTGGCGCCGACCGCTTCGGCCGCGCGCACGGTGCCGTCGATGATGGGGAAAAAGTCGGTCGGCCAGCGATGATAGGTGGCCATGGCACACATGAAGATGGCATCGGCGCCTTGGCAGATACGCGACAGTTCCGAGGCATCCGTGGCGTCGGCCTGTATGGCCCGCACGTTCTGCAAGGCGTTTGAACCGACGCTTCGGCTGGTGAGAACGACCTCATGTCCTTCTTCGCTGAGAAGGCGAGCGGTCTCGCGTCCAACCGGGCCTGCGCCGACAACAACATAGAAACTCATGGCAACCTCTCTTCCAAGCTTGATGGAGAGGCGTGCGTACAGGTTTGCGGCATTGAAAATCGCGCGGGAATTGCCAAATCTTGAACAGGTTTCGCCATGAATCGAGAGAGTATGCTTCTGCAATCCGCTCCGGTCCGATCTCTGTCCGACGTGACAATGGTTTCCCGGCACATTGAGGCAGGTGTCCATCGTCTGCCACGGGCGCCGCACCACCGCGTCATGGTGCATGCAAGCGCGGCGACACGCTCTTACTGCAATCAGGTTGGGCGCTATTTCGTCAGGCGCGCCGGCGATATCGACCTGGTGCCGGCTGGCGAGGAGGGCGGTTTCGAGGCTGAAACCCCATTTGACACGATCGAGATTGTCTTGCAGCCGGCCTTGATGGAAAGGGTAGCGGCGGAAATTGGTGGCAGGGCGCTGGTATCGCGGCTCGACACACGCCATTTGCTTCGTGACCAGCGCATCGAACATCTCGCTCGAGCACTCCAGAGCGACCTCGATGCAGGCGCGCCTAGCGGCTCACTGTTTGCCGACAGCATTGGCGCCGCGCTCGCGGTGAGGCTGCTTGGCGTCGACGATATAGACATCGATCGAACGAACCGGCTGTCGGATAGCCAGCTCAAGCGCGTCCTGGAGCACATTGAGGCTGCTCTCCACGAGCCGCTTTCAATCCATCGACTGAGCCGGGTTGCCGGCGCGAGCAGCTCGCATTTGCGGACATGGTTCAAGGTGGCGATGGGCGTCACCCTGCATCGCTACGTGTTGCGGCGTCGCGTCGAACGCGCGCGCGTCCTGCTGCTGCAGGGCGATCTCAACACAAGCGAGGTTGCGGAATTGACGGGCTTCGCACACCAGTCACATCTGGCGCACTGGATGCGCCGCGAGATTGGCCAAACGCCGCGCGACTTGCGACGGGCACGGCCGCCCAAATGACATCCTGGAATTCGCTTTAGGGCATTTCACCGTTTCACGGAAACGGCGAACCGCTCTAACTCTTTGTTTTTGACGCAATTCCGGACGGAAAACCGTTCACACTTTTCCTGGAATTGCTCTAGCGGCGCTTCAATCCTTGAGCGGCTTGCCAAGACGGCCAGCCAGGTCCTGGGTAAACTGCCAGGCGACGCGGCCCGAGCGGCTGCCGCGCGTCGTCGCCCATTCCAGCGCCTCGGCGCGCAACTGCTCGGGGTCGATGTCGAGGCCATGGTGGCTGGCATAGCCGTTGATCATCTCGAGATATTCATCCTGCGAGCATTTGTGGAAGCCGAGCCAAAGTCCGAAACGATCGGACAGCGAGACCTTTTCCTCGACCGCTTCGGACGGGTTGATGGCGGTCGAACGCTCATTGTCGATCATGTCGCGCGGCAACAGATGGCGGCGGTTCGAGGTGGCATAGAAGATGACGTTGGCCGGGCGGCCTTCGACGCCGCCTTCAAGCGCCGCCTTCAGCGACTTGTAGGAGGTGTCGTCATGATCGAAGGACAGGTCGTCGCAAAACAGGATGACGCGGAAGGGAGCCGCCTTCAGCAAACCCATCAGCTTCGGCAGCGTGTCGATGTCCTCGCGATGGATTTCGATCAGTTTGAGCGGCAGGTCGGACTTGGCCTTGGCATTGATCTCGGCATGCACGGCCTTGACCAGCGACGATTTGCCCATGCCGCGCGCGCCCCACAGCAGCACGTTGTTGGCAGCAAAGCCGGCGGCGAAGCGCTCGGTGTTGTCGACGAGGATGTCGCGGACACGGTCGACACCGCGGATTAGGCCGATGTCGACCCGGTTGACCTTGCGCACCGGCTCCAGGTAGCCCGGATCGGCCTGCCAGACGAAGCAGTCGGCCTCGCCGAGGTCGGTTTCAGGCACCGGCCGCGGGGCGAGGCGGCTGACCGCCTCGATCAGGCGGTCGAGTTTCTTGTTGAGGGCGTCGATGGTGCTGTCGGTCATTTCAGGTCTTTTTTGGTTCGTTTCCTGGGGCGGGCAGGTGGGGGCGTTCGATTCCGTCGGGTTCGAAACCGGTTCCAACCGTTTGTTCGAGCGTGATCTTTTCGGAAAACCGGCTCGCGCTTTTCGCGGTCATGCTCTAACACGGCCCGACAAGCCGGAAAAGCAGCCGATTTGGCTGGCCGCGCAGTTGCATTGACAACTTTACCGACTATATTCCGGCCAAATTTCAAGGGGCCGCCAAACTCCGCAGGACGGTTGGCGGCTGTTTTCAAAATTCAGGAGTACTCTCGATGTTCGTGACACCGGCATACGCCCAAGGCATCGGCGGGGCCTCTCCCGATATGTTCATCAGCATTTTGCCGTTTGTCCTGATTTTCGTGATCATGTATTTTCTGATCATCCGCCCGCAGCGCACGCAGTTGAAGAAGCGCGGCGAGATGCTGGCGGCGGTCCGTCGCGGCGACACGGTCGTCACCGGCGGCGGTTTCGTCGGCAAGGTGACGAAGGTGATCGACGACAACGAGCTCGAGATCGACCTTGGTGGTGGCACCAAGGTGACGGCGCTGCGCTCGACGATCGCCGACGTGCGCGTCAAGGGCGAACCGGTGGCGAACCAGAACGCCAAGAAATAACCTAATTCCAGGCGGAGCGATCCGCGGACACGCTCTGACGGACGACGCCATATGCTGTATTTTTCGCGCTTCAAGATGATCCTGATCTGGGTGGCCGTCGCCATCACAGTGATCCTCGCCGCGCCCAATCTGTTCTCCGCCAGCACGCTGGCCCAACTCCCGAGCTGGGTGCCGAAGCGGCAGATGACACTCGGCCTCGATCTGCAGGGCGGCTCGCACATCCTGCTCAGGATGGATCCCAACGACCTGATCAAGGACCGGCTGTCAACGACGCGAGACGAAATCCGGACGCTGCTGCGCGATGCCAAGGTCGGCTATACCGGTCTTGCCGGATCGGGCCGGACCGTGCAGGTCCGCATTACGGATCCCGCCCAGGTCGATGCCGCCAAGAAGGCATTGAAGTCATTGACCGACCCTGTCGCTGCCGGTCTTTTTAGCGGCGGCTCCATCCAGGAGATGACGCTGGATGATTCCGAACCCGGCCTGCTCAAGTTCAACGTCACTGACGCCGGCATCAAATACCGCACCTCGACGGCGCTGACGCAGTCGATCGAAGTCGTCAGCCGCCGCGTCAACGAACTCGGCACCACCGAACCGATCGTGCAGCGGCAGGGTGACGATCGAATCCTTGTTCAGGTGCCAGGCCTGCAGGATCCGCAGCGGCTGAAGGAAATCCTCGGCCAGACCGCCAAGCTGACCTTCCAGATGGTCGATCAGTCGATGCCGGTGCAGGACGCGCTGAAAGGTCGCCCTCCTGCCGGGTCATCGATCCTTTATTCACAGGACGATCCGCCGGTTCCATATCTGATCGAGAACCGCGTCATCGTTTCGGGCGAAAACCTCGTCGACGCGCAGGCGACCTACAATTCGCAGAACAACGATCCGGTCGTGTCGTTCCGCTTCGATTCGAAGGGTGCCGCGCGCTTCGGCCAGGCAACCTCGCAGAATGTCGGCAAGCTGTTCGCCATCATCCTCGACAACCAGGTGATCTCGGCGCCGCAGATCCGTGAACCGATCCTCGGTGGCACCGGCCAGATTTCCGGCAATTTCACCGCCCAGAGCGCCAACGACCTCGCCGTGCTTCTGCGCGCCGGTGCGCTGCCGGCGACACTGACGGTCATCGAGGAGCGCACTGTCGGTCCGGGCCTCGGCCAGGATTCGATCCATGCCGGCAAGATCGCCGGCATCATCGGTTCGATCCTCGTCGTTGCCTTCATGTTCGTCGCCTATGGCTTCCTTGGCTTCCTCGCCAACATCGCGCTGGCGGTGCACGTGGCGATGATCGTTGGGCTGTTGTCACTGCTTGGCGCGACGCTGACCTTGCCCGGTATTGCCGGTATCGTGCTGACCATCGGCATGGCGGTCGATTCCAACGTGCTGATCTACGAGCGTATCCGCGAGGAGCGGCGCGCTGGCCGCTCGGTGATCCAGGCGATCGATACCGGCTTTACAAAGGCGCTGGCCACAATTGTCGATTCCAACGTCACCTCGCTGATCGCCACCGTGGTGCTGTTCTATCTCGGCACCGGCCCGGTGAAGGGCTTTGCCATCACCTATGCCATCGGCATCCTGACCACGGTCTTCACCGCCTTCACCTTCACCCGCCTGCTGGTTTCGATCTGGCTGCGTCGCGCCCGCCCGAAGGAGTTGCCGAAGGCACCGGTGACCTTCATCCCGCCAGGCACCAAAATTCCCTTCATGGGCATCCGCCGCTGGACGTTCGCGCTGTCGAGCTTCCTGTCGGTGCTGTCCGTGGTGCTGTTCATGACCGTCGACATCAATTACGGCATCGACTTCAAGGGCGGCTCGATGATCGAGGTGCAGTCCAAGAGCGGCGACGCCAATCTCGGCGATATCCGCACCCGATTGACGGAGCTCAACATCGGCGAAGTGCAGGTTCAGCAGTTCGGGGCGCGCCGAACGACGTGCTGATCCGCGTCGGGACGCAGGATGGCGGCGAGAATGCCGAGCAGACGGTCATCGACAAGGTGCGCGGCGAGCTGCAGGACCAGTATGATTTCCGCCGTGTCGAAGTTGTGGGACCGACGGTTTCCGGTGAACTGGCCAAGCAAGGCACCATCGCCATGTTGGTCGCGCTGATCGGTATCCTGGTCTATGTCTGGTTCCGTTTCGAGTGGCAGTTCGCGGTCGGCGCTATCGTGGCGACGGTGCACGATGTGGTCATGACACTTGGCTTCTTCGTCATTACCGGGCTTGAATTCAACCAGTCGTCGCTGGCGGCGATCCTGACCATCATCGGCTATTCGCTGAACGATACGATCGTGGTCTATGACCGCGTTCGAGAGGATCTGCGAAAATACAAGCGAATGCCGCTGCCGCAGCTGTTGAACAACGCCATCAACGAGACGCTGTCGCGAACGACGCTTACCTCGGTGACGACGATCCTGGCGCTGCTGGCGCTGGTGCTGTTCGGCGGCGAAGTCATCCGCTCCTTCACCGTGGCGATGCTGTTCGGCGTCGTGTTCGGCACCTATTCGTCGATCTTCATCGCAGCGCCACTGCTGATCCTGTTCAAGCTGCGGCCGCAGGCTTCGGCCGATGGGGAAAAGCCGGTCAGCGGCGGCAAGGCGGTCGCGACCTGACGCGCGGCCCCGAAGGGGTGACAGAGTGGTGACCGGCAAAGGCATCGTCATCCGCGAGGCGCATTTCCCCGGCCGCGCGCCGATCGAGGCCTATGGCAATGGCGGGTTCCGCTTTGCCGACATGTCGCATCGCGGCTCGCTCCTATGTCTGCCGTCAGGCATCCACGGCTGGGAACCGGCAGACGCCACAGCGCTCACGGTGGCGGATTTCGAAAAACTGTTGGCTGAGGCCGACAAGGTCGAGATTCTGCTGGTCGGCATGGGTAAGGATTTGAGGCCATTGCCGGCGGCACTGCGGGCGGCGCTGAAAGAAGCAGGCATTGCGTCCGACCCGATGTCGACGGGGGCCGCGGTGCGGACCTACAATGTCCTTCTGGCGGAAGATCGCGCCGTGGCTGCCGCGCTCATCGCCGTCGATTGATATGTCGCAGAATGCCAAAATCGTCATGGACGCGGTGCGCGCCGCCGACCATGATCGCTATCTCACCGCGCTCTACGCGCCGGCCGACAGGCGCGATGCGCTGTTTTCGCTTTACGCTTTCAATGCCGAGATCGCGGGTATCCGCGATCGCATCCACGAACCGTTGCCCGGCGAGGTACGGCTGCAATGGTGGCGTGACCTCGTCGCCGCCGACAATGATGGTGCAGGCATCGGCCATCCCGTCGCCGACGCGCTGAAGGCAACAATTTCTACCCATCGCCTGCCAAAGCCGGCGTTCGACAACATGCTCGAAGCGCGCATCTTCGATCTCTACGACGATCCGATGCCGTCGCGCACTGATCTCGAAGGCTATTGCGGCGAGACGGCAGCCGCGCTGATCCAGCTTGCGGCGATGGTGCTCGATCCCGTCGAGGCGCCCCGCTTCGCCGAACTGGCGGGCAGGGCGGGCTGTGCGCAGGCCATGACCGGCCTCTTGCTTCTGTTGCCGCTGCACCGCAAGCGCGGGCAGTGTTTTGTCCCGGCCGACATCCTGGCGGCGGCGGGGTCGTCGCCGGAGGAGTTTGTTGCCGGCGACGGCGGGCCTGGAGCACAGCGCGCTGTGGCGGCGATGATCGCGCTGGCGCGCGAACACCTTTCCGCTTTCGAGCAGGGCGTCCCAGCGCTGCCGGTGGTCTTGCGTCCGGCGTTCCTGCCGCTGGCGCTGTCGCGTGCCTATCTCGACAAGATGGAAGGGTCGCGCCATTCACCGCTCGACGGCGTCGTGCGGCTGTTGGCCTTGCGCCGGCATTGGCTGCTGGTGCGTCGCGCGAGCAAGGGCTGGTCGGCACTTTGACGTAAACGTCAATCGTGTTAAGGATTCGACCGGGCCGAGAAACTGTTGCCGAAGACGACAGGCCGGCCCGGAGGAAATCCATGAGCTTGCCCGTGCTGGTCGCGATCGTCGTCCTTGGTATTGCGCTGTCGGTTGCCGCGGTGCATTTCACCGGTGGCAGCGAGGCGGCCACATTGGCCAACTCGGATCAGGCTTTGCGCCGCTTCGCCGAGGATTTTCCGGATGAAGTGACGGGAGCAATCCGCTTGACGGCGGACGCCAAGACGGCATTTCTGGAGCTAGGACGAGGGCGCATCGGCATTGTTCACAGCATCGGCGACTGCTTTTTGACCCGCATCGTCACGGCTGAGGACACAAAGGTGTCCAGCGCTGACGAGACGAACACAATTCTGATGCGGCTGACGGACTTCACCTGGAAGGGCGGCCGCTTCCGCTTCGCCAATGCCGGCGATGCGCAGGCCTTGCTGAAGGCTCTTGAAGCACGCCACTCAGATGCAACCAGAGAGGCCGCGTGATGGACAGCTATGATTTTCCGCAGGTCACCCAGCTGGCCATTCCGTTCTTCGTCGCCGCCATCCTGATCGAGCTCTGGTTGGTGCGCAGCGGCCGCGCGAAAGGCTCGTTCGAGACGCGCGACACGCTGACCAGCCTGATGATGGGCACCGGCAATGTCGTCGCCGGGCTGCTGCTCGGCGTCGTCTCCTACTGGGCGCTGCTGTGGCTGTGGCAGTTCCGCATCTTCAATCTCGGCCTGTCGGTCTGGGTCTTTTTGACCGCCTTCCTGCTGGATGATTTGCGCTACTATGTCTATCACCGCATCGCGCACCGGGTGCGCTGGGTGTGGGCAGAGCATGTCAACCATCACTCGAGCCAGCACTACAATCTGTCGACAGCGCTCAGGCAAAGCTGGACGGGCCTGTTCACCTTCATGTTCGTGCTGCAGGCGCCTCTGGTGCTGCTCGGCTTTCACCCAGCGGTGATTGCCTTCACCTTCGGCTTCAACCTGGTCTGGCAGTTCTGGATCCACACCGAGACGATCGGCAAGATGTGGGGCTGGTTCGAATTCGTCTTCAACACGCCCTCGCACCACCGCGTCCACCACGCCACCAATCCGCGCTATCTCGACGCCAACTATGCCGGCACGCTGATCATCTGGGACCGCATGTTCGGCACTTTCGTCGAGGAGCTGGAGGAGGACCGGCCGCGCTATGGCATCGTCAAGAATCTCGGCACCTTCAACCCGCTGAAAGTGGCCTTCCACGAGTGGATCGGCATGTTCAGGGATGCGTTTGCGCCGGGTCTGACGCTCGGCGAACGCCTGAACTATCTGATCAAGCCGCCAGGCTGGAGCCATGACGGTTCGCGCGATACGTCGGAGAGCCTGAAGGCTGCCTATGTCAGGCGAAATCCCAGCGAGGCGGGCAAGCCGGGACTGCCGATGGTGGGTGCCGAGCCGGCGGAATAGCTGTTTTGGCTGCTAAGAGGGCTCGTTCGAACCGCCATCGCGCATCAGCGTCTCATAGTCGCGGCCGCCGTAAAAGATGTTGACGATGCGGATAACATCGCTCTCGATGACATAGGTGATGACGGCGGAACGCTCGAACGGGACGGCTCGCAGTCCTGGCAAGATCTCGTCGCGAGAGCGACCACCACGGGGCGCATTGCCGATCTTCTGGCACCGCTCATTTATCCGGTCCACAAAACCGTTGGCGATGTTTTCGCTGCCGCTATTCTCAAGAATGTAGGCGCCAATCGTTTCGAGATCGGAGATTGCGTTTTCGCTAAGAACGACGGCGAGGCGCTGGATCATCATGGTCTTGCGCCAGTTGCGAAATCCGCTTCTTTACCCGGTCGATTGCTTCGTCGAGCGGAACAGCAGGCCTCGTATCCTCGATCGACGCCTTTACCCGCGCCCGGATCGACGCCATCCGCTCGGCATGCTCTTCCTCTTCGCGCTGGAAGGCGCGGAGCGCCGCGCGGATCACTTCACTCGCAGAGCCGAAAGACCCATCCTCGACCTTCTCGCGGATCATGCGCGCCATGGCGGGGGTGACGGTGACGGACAGTTTTTCGGCGGATTCCATGGAACGGCTCCCGTAGGTATGAAGTAGGATGATATCCTACTTTCTGCTTCGGGTCCAATCCGAAGGTTTGCTACTCCGCTGCTTCCGCCTGGGCCGGCAACCCCAGCCATTGCCGGCAATCGCCCAGCGCAC
The DNA here is from genome assembly GCF_024746835.1 of Mesorhizobium sp. AR02. Taxonomy (NCBI): domain Bacteria; kingdom Pseudomonadati; phylum Pseudomonadota; class Alphaproteobacteria; order Hyphomicrobiales; family Phyllobacteriaceae; genus Mesorhizobium; species Mesorhizobium sp. AR02. The sequence goes on from NZ_CP080531.1 coordinate 6,204,785, forward strand.
GCGATGTGATGGCGTGCCTTTTGGCGACCGTCTTATCCTTGCCGCGCAGGCGCTTGCCTTCGATCTTCACCGCTTCCACCGGCGGGAACAGGCCGAAATTGACGTTCATCGGCTGGAACGAGCGCTTGCCCGGCTCGTCCTCGGAGACGATGTGGCCACCGGTGATGTGGTTGAGCAGTGCGCCAAAGGCGGTGGTGAGCGGCGGCAGCGACGGTGCATGGCCGAGCCTTTCGGCGGCGGCGAAGCGGCCGGCGAGCAGGCCGATGGCGGCGCTTTCAACATAGCCCTCGCAGCCGGTGATCTGGCCGGCAAAGCGCAGGCCAGGGCGCGACTTCAACTGCAGCGAGGCGTCGAGCAAGATTGGCGAATTGATGTAGGTGTTGCGGTGCAGGCCGCCGAGGCGGGCGAAATCGGCGTTTTCCAGACCTGGAATCGTGCGGAACACCCGCACCTGCTCGGCGTGTTTTAGTTTCGTCTGGAAGCCGACCATGTTGTAGAGCGTGCCCAGCGCATTGTCCTGCCGCAACTGGACGACGGCATAGGCCTTGACCGTCGGGTTGTGCGCATTGGTCAGCCCCATCGGTTTCATCGGCCCGTAGCGCAGCGTCTCGACGCCGCGTTCGGCCATGATCTCGATCGGCAGGCAGCCGTCGAAATAGGGCGTGCCTTCCCATTGTTTGAATTCGGTCTTCTGGCCATCGACCAGCGCCTGCACGAAGGCAAGGTATTGCTCCTTGTCCATCGGACAGTTGATGTAGTCCTTGCCGGTGCCGCCCGGTCCGACCTTGTCATAGCGCGACTGGAACCAGCAAATGTCCATGTCGATCGTGTCGAAATGGATGATCGGGGCGATTGCGTCGAAGAAGGCGAGCGCATCGGCGCCGGTCGCCTCGGCGATCGACTGGGCGAGCGACGGTGCGGTCAGCGGACCGGTGGCGATGATCGCCTGGTCCCAATCCGCCGGCGGCAGGCCCGGCACTTCCTCGCGCTGGATGGTGATCAGCGGATGTGCCTCGAGCATCTTCGTCACGGTTTCAGAAAAACCATCGCGGTCGACCGCCAGTGCACCGCCCGCCGGCACCTGGTTGGCGTCGCCGGCGCTCATGATCAAAGAGCCGGCCAATCGCATCTCGGCATGCAGCAGGCCGACCGCGTTGTTCTCGGCGTCATCGGAACGGAAGGAATTGGAACAGACGAGTTCGGCCAGGCCATCGGTCTTGTGGGCGTCCGTGCCGCGAACCGGGCGCATTTCATGCAGCACCACGGGAACGCCGGCTTGCGCCGCCTGCCATGCGGCTTCGGAACCGGCGAGACCGCCGCCGATGATGTGGATAGGGTTTTTGCTCATGAGCGCCGGAATAATCGCTTGCCGCCGCGATTGCAATTGTCGCGCGGCGGTAACGGGAAACGCTTGATCGGGAAAGCCTGCCTCGAAAACAACAACACCCGCCGGGGGAGGAGGTCCGGCGGGTGTCGTTTTGGGGGTCGATCCTCGGGAGGAGGTGAAGATCGACCGTATTCGTCATCGCCGGGGAGGAGGTCGGCTTTGACGAAATCTCTTTTGCTATCTTTTAAAAGGGGCAAAACCCTTTGGAGCAAAAATTCGTTTTGCCCCGGGGAAACAACGCCCGCCGCGGGAGGAGGTGCGGCGGGCGCCGTTTGGGTGGCCAACCCTCGGGAGGAGGTGAAGGTTGGGCCTATTCGTCATCGCCGGGGAGGAGGTCGGCTTTGACGAAATCTCTTTCGCCATTTTTAAAAGGGGCGAAACCCTTTGGAGCAAAATTCATTTTGCCCCGGGGAAACAACGCCCGCCGCGGGAGGAGGTGCGGCGGGCGCCGTTTTGGTGGTCAACCCTCGGGAGGAGGATAAGGGCTGACCGTTCGCTGGAGGTCGGGGAGGAGGTCGACCCCAGCGAAATTCCGTTGTTAGATCGCCCGGCGGGCGACGATCTTGATTTCGTCGCGGACGATACCGAGATCATGCAGCTGGCGGTTCGAAAGGCGACCCAGCTCGGTAACCGTCTCGCGATAAACGCGCCAGTTACGATAGTTGCGGATCAGGTTCATTGTCGTTCTCTCTTCGGAAACTTGTTCGGACCATTTGCGGTCCGAAGGATTAGACCGCCTTGCGAGCGACGTAAGGAATGTCGCTGCGGCTGATGCCGAGGTCGGTCAGTTCACGGTTGCTCAGGCGGCTCAGCTCGGACACGGTGTCCCTGTAGCGGCGCCAGTTGCGGTAGTTGCGGATCAGGTTCATGGTAGTTCTCGTTTCGTCTTTCTTGCGGATCATTCCGTTTGTGTACGAACCATAAATAGGCGGGCTCATATCGATTTAAAAGCGCTATGGCTGCATGGCAGCAATGCAAATTGTGCAATGCAACATTAACGCGCCTTCACGGACCTGACACAAAGAAGCCAGAATCAGAAAGTGCCGTGACGTCAACGGTTTGGCTGGTTTGGCTGAAAAAACGACCTAGCTGGGGAGGCAGGGCATGGCGGGCTACTCGACACGGGTCAGGTCCGATATCGCGCGGTGGCACCAGGCAGGCCTAATCGACGCCGCCACAGCCGATTCCCTGACGCGTGATGTCGAGGCCAACGCGCGCAAATCACTGAGCTTCGGTTCGATCCTGGCGATGATGGCGGCGCTGCTGTTTGGCGCGGCCATCCTGATCTTCGTCGCCGCCAACTGGGATGCCATCCCGCGGCTGGCGCGGGTGGCGGCGCTCTTTGCCATCATCCTTGGTGGCTATGTCGGCGGCGCGGTGCTGAAGACGCGCGACCATGCGGCGATCGGCGAGGCCTTGTGGATCGTGGCGGCGGCTGCCTTCGGCGGTTCGATCGCGCTGATCGGCCAGATGTATCATTTGTCCGGCGACGAGGCGTCCGCGCTGGTCACCTGGGGTGCCGGCACGGCGCTGGCGGCGGTCGCGCTGCGGTCGAACCCGCTGACCGTCGCGGCGGTCGGTATCGCCGATGCCTGGCTGTTCCTGAAAGGGTTCGACTACTACAGCCGTAGCGACTTTCCGCATGCCTTCGTCATCATGGCGGTCGTGCTGTTCGCCGTCTCGTTCTGGACCCGCAGCCAGCCGGCGCGGCACCTGATCATCCTGTCGCTGCTCTTCTATCTCGTGCTGTTGGCCGGGAATCACGCGACGCTGCCGGTGGCGATCCCCCTGGTCATTGTCTCTGTCGTGCTCTTCGCGGCTGCCGTCTTCGCACCGGAGCCGGTCGACCGGATCGTGCAGCTTGGCGGCCGCTTGCCCCTGCACGCGCTGCTCGGCTTCCTCACCGGGCTGGCCATTATCCAGTTCGAACTGGCCGACGAAAGCACCTACAACAGCGGTTTCACCATCGCCTCGGTCGTCGCGCTGGCCGGCATCGTCGCCGCTCTCGTGCTGGCAGGAAGGGAGAGCCGAGGCATGCGCTGGCTTGCCTATCTCGGCTTCGCCTTCGAACTCGCGACGATCTATGTCGTGACCTTGCAATCGATGCTCGATACGGCCGGCTTCTTCCTAGCCGCCGCGGTGATGCTCGGCATCCTGGCGATCGTCATCATCCGCGTCGAAAAACGCATGAAAGGTCCGGCCACCGGAGGAGCCACCGCATGATGACCGGAAAGCGGCTTGTTATCTCGGCGGTGGTGCTGGCGCTCGTCCAGATAGGTTTCCTCAGCTGGATCATCGCCGGCCGGGCGGCGATCCTGCGCAACGGCAAGGAGGTGCTGCTGAAGATCGAACCCGTCGACCCGCGCGATCTGCTGCGCGGCGACTATATCATCCTCGGCTACGACATCTCGCGCATACCGGTGAAGATGATCGCCAACATTCCGGCCGATAAACTTTCCAGCGACGACACGTTGATCGTCGTCCGCCTGAAGAAGGGTGCCGATGGCTATTGGACGCCGACCACCGCCTGGTTCGGCAAGGCGCCGACGCCAGCCGCTGTGGATGAGGCGGATATATCGGGCCATGTTGCAGCGGGCTGGGATCTTCGCGGCGAGGGCATGACGATTGCGCCCGACTACGGCATCGAACGGTTCTACCTGCCGGAAGGCGAGGGGCTGATGATCCAGAACGACATGCGGGTGCGCCCGTTCGGGATAAGGCTTGCCTTGGCCAGCGACGGCACGGCGCAGATCAAGGCGCTGGTCGATGGCGACAAGACGCTGTTCGAGGAACCGCTGTACTAGGCTGCATACCCACAATCGGCGCGCTGGCGCTAGCGCGTCGCCCGGAAGAGTTAGCGCGGGGCCATGCCGCTGATTGCCACGCGCATCGCCGCTATCGCCCTGTGTGCCAGCGACGCGGTGATCACCAATGTCGATTTCAGTCGAACGAAGTAGGAGATTGTTCAGTGTCGCTCGAACTCATCAATCCCGATGATCTGCCAGTTCCAGAAATGTACACGCAGGTTGTCGTCGCGACGGGATCCAAGCTGGTATTCGTCTCCGGTCAGCAGCCCGAAGACATACACGGCAAGCTCGTTGGGCATGGAGATTTTGCGGCGCAGGCGCGCTTGGCATTCGGCAATCTCGGCCGAGCGCTCCGTGCGGCAGGTGCTCGGCCTGAGCAAGTTTGCAAGATCACAATCTACATTGTCGATTATAGGCGCGATGAACACGTTCCGATCATCGAAGAAGCGCAGATTTCGCTGTTTGGAGATCACAAACCAGCAAACGTGGTGGTCGGGGTAGCGATAATGTCTCCAGGCTACCTCATAGAGGTCGACGCGATAGCGGTCATTGACGAGGCCATCAGAAGCTAGCGTCGCTACAATGCCGCTTTTTCTCGGAGGACACTCTTTCACCTAACGATTTCAGGTGGCCTGCCACCCGAAGCTCGAAGAGCGAAGGGTGGTGCGGGTAGAGGGACTCGAACCCCCACGATCTCTCGCCAGAACCTAAATCTGGTGCGTCTACCAGTTCCGCCATACCCGCGTGGTCCGGCAAATCCCATGTAGCCATCATTCTGTCAATGTCAGGGACGAAATGTCGGGTCATGGCCAAAATGTTGGTTATTCGCCTAAACGCGAAGACTGTTGAAAATTAGCCTCGCCTGTGACAAAAGGCGTGTCAAATGTGACGGGACGCGACGATCCGCTTCTACAAAATGTGATAAGAAGTAGGAAAAACAAGAACTTATTCACATTTTGGAACGCAGTTTGGGAGAGTTTGAGCCGTAATTTCGGTCAAATCGCCAGGTTCCGTACCAAAAGCCATTCCCGGCAAGATTATACCGGCAGGCTGTAAACGGCAGAGGCCGTGGCAGTCTCATTGGTGAAAACAAAGGTTTTACGATGCAGGTCACCGAAACGCTCAACTCCGGTCTCAAGCGCGAGATCAAGATCACCGTGCCGGCCGGTGACATGGAAGCCAAGCTGATGGCGCGGCTGTCGGACGCCCGCAACAAGGTTCGCATCAACGGCTTCCGGCCGGGCAAGGTGCCGGTGCAGCACCTGCGCAAGGTCTATGGCAAGTCGTTCATGGCCGAAGTGGTCAACGAGATCCTCAACGATTCGACCCGTTCGATCATTACGGGCCGCGGCGAAAAGGCGGCCATGCAGCCCGAAGTCATCATGACCGAGGACGAGAAGGAAGCCGAGAAGATCCTGGCCGGCGGCACCGACTTCGAGTTCCGCCTCAACTACGAGATCATTCCGGCGATCGAGATCAAGGATTTCTCCGACATCAAGGTGACGCGTCAGGTGTTCGACGTGCCGGACACCGAGATCGACGACCAGGTCAAGCGCGTCGCCGAATCCGCACGCAGCTATGAGCCGAAGACCGGCAAGGCCGCCGAAGGCGACCGCGTCAGCATCGACTATGTCGGCAAGATCGACGGCGAGGCCTTTGCCGGCGGCGCCGGCACCGACCAGCCGCTGGTGCTGGGCTCCAAGGAGTTCATTCCAGGTTTCGAAGACCAGTTGGTCGGCGCCAAGGCCGGCGACGAAAAGCAGGTCACCGTGACCTTCCCGGAAAACTACCAGGCGGCCCATCTGGCCGGCAAGGAAGCCACCTTCGACGTCACCGTCAAGGAAGTGTCGAAGCCGGGCGAACTGGAAATCAACGACGAGACCGCCAAGAACCTTGGCCTGGAATCGCTGGAGCGCCTGCGTGAGATCGTGCGCGGCCAGATCGAGAACCAGTTCGGCTCGATGACGCGCCAGAAGGTCAAGCGCCAGCTGCTCGACCAGCTCGACGCGGCCTATTCTTTCGAGGCGCCGTCGAAGCTCATTGAGGCCGAGTTCAACAACATCTGGGCGCAGGTCAACCGCGATCTGGAAGCCGCCGGCCGCACCTTCGCCGACGAGGAGACGACCGAAGAAGAAGCCCGCGCCGAATATCTGCGTCTAGCCGAACGCCGCGTGCGCCTCGGCCTGGTGCTGGCCGAGATCGGCGAGAAGGCCGGTGTCACCGTATCGGACGAGGAATTGCAGCGTGGCCTGTTCGAACAGGTTCGCCGCTTCCCGGCCAACCAGCAGCAGGAAGCTTTCGAGTTCTACCGCAACAATCCCGAGGCGTTGAATGCGCTGCGCGCGCCGATGTTCGAGGAAAAGGTGGTCGATCATCTGCTCGGCCAGATCTCGGTCACCGACGTCAAGGTCAGCAAGGAAGAGCTGATGGCTGACGACGAGGACGCGGAAACCACGACCAAGGCCAAGCCGGCGAAGAAGGCCGCGGCCAAGAAGGCTGAAGCCAAGGCGAACGAGGACGAGGCGGAAGAGCCGAAGAAAAAGGCCGCGCCGAAGAAAAAGGCCGCCAAGGACGCCGAATAAGTCTCGGCACTTGATGGAATCGACGAAGGCCGCCCTCGGGGCGGCCTTTTTCGTTGCGAAACTGCAACAGCCGATTCGCTTCGCGGGAGGCGGCACTTGGCTATACCAAGCGCTAATCACTATCTGCGCTGTTGCTGCAAACCGTGTGGTTCCTGGAGGGGGCGTTGAGCCTATTCTTCGAAACGGGGCGTACCATCGCCCTGGCGCTCGTTCTGGCCTTCGCCTGTGATCTTGCCCAAGCCGACGCGCTTGCCGGCGACTGGCGCTTCGGCACGGACGACGACGGCCTTGTCACCGCTTCGCTTCATGGCACCAACAAACTGATCACGGGTGGCGGCGCCCTGAGCTACAGCCCGGTGCTGACCATTGCCTGCCGGGCAGACGGCGAACCGCGCTGGAGCGAATGGCTGCAACTGAACGACGGGGTTTCGGCCAGCCGCAAGATCACCATGTCTGTCACCGTCGACGGCGGCGGCAAGTTCGACGAGAGTTGGTCGGTCGGGGCGCGCGGCCGGATGCTGGTGCGCGACGGCGCCGACGGCATCAAGCGCCTTGTTCCCGCAAGCCGGCTGTCGCTTTCCTGGCGGTTCGGATTGTTGTCAGGCCGCGGCCAGGCCGATTTCGACCTTGCCGGGCTTGAACAGGCGGTCGAGCAGATTGCCGGGACTTGCCGGACGGATCCGCCTTGAGCGCGCCGGGGTTCTAAACCTTCGCAATGCTTGGCTTTTTCTACCCGCCGCCTGGATTCCATGGTATGTAAGTACTGCAATTCCACTGGGGAGAGATATTCTGCCTAGGCGCGATCGTCCGAGGCATAAATGGCGATCAGGGAGGAAATGCCATGCGCGCTATAGCGTTTTTCGTTGCGGTGTCCGTTACGATCTTCATCGCGCATCCGTCGCGGGCACAAGACGCCGCGGCTGGTGAGAAGGTCTTCACCAAATGCCAAGTCTGCCACATTGCAAACGAGGACAAGAACAAGATCGGTCCATCGCTGCACGGCGTCATCGGCCGCACGGCCGGTACGCATCCGGATTTTAAATATTCCGATGCCATGATTGCGGCAGGCAAATCCGGCATCAAATGGGATGAGCCAACGCTGACGACCTACCTTCACGATCCCAAGGCCATGGTCAAAGGCACCAAGATGACGTTTCCCGGCCTCAAGAACGATGCAGACGTGGCCAACGTCATTGCCTATCTGAAAACGTTCTCCAAGTGACCTGGCTCCTCCGCCATTCGTCTAACGCCTTGTTTTACCGTGATCTTATCCGAATCAAAGGACAGCGTAAGCAAAAACAGGGTTCCAGTTTTCGCCCACGCGGGCGCTCAGTTCGGGATCATGGCCCGGCTTGCCTGCTTCCATCGGTGGTCGTCTGAGATGTCGACTGGGGAAAGCCGCCTCAAGGATACCGCTATCCGCCTCTCGGAAGCGACGGCGGGCGATTTCTTCGCGCTTTTGAAGCCGCGGGTTATGGCGCTTGCCGTATTCACCGCCTTCGTCGGCCTGATGGTGGCGCCTGGCGCGACGAATCCGGTCATCGCCGTGATTGCAATCGGTGCGATTGCGATCGGAGCAGGAGCGGCGGGAGCCCTCAACATGTGGTATGACGCGGACATCGACGCGCTGATGTCGCGCACATCAAAGCGGCCGATTCCGTCGGGCCGCGTCACGCCGGGCGAAGCTCTCGGCTTCGGCCTTGTGCTTTCCGCCCTCTCGGTCATGACACTCGGCGTACTGGTGGGCTGGCTTGCCGCATCGCTGCTGGCCTTCACCATCTTCTTCTACATCGTCATCTACACGATGTGGCTGAAGCGCTCGACGCCGCAGAACATCGTCATCGGCGGCGCGGCTGGTGCCCTTCCTCCTGTCATTGGCTGGGCGGCCGCAACTGGCGCCGTCGGCGTTGAAAGCGTCATCCTGTTTCTGATCATCTTTCTGTGGACGCCGCCGCATTTCTGGGCGCTGGCGCTGTTCAAGGTTGGCGACTACGCCGCTGCCGGCATTCCGATGATGCCGAATGTGGCCGGCCCTGCTTCGACGCGAAGGCAAATTCTTGCCTATGCTTTGCTTCTGGTGCCGGTCGGCGTGCTGCCTTGGCTCTTCGGATTCGCCAGCGGCTACTACGGAATTGCCTCGGCCGCATTGGGTGCCGGTTTCATCTGGCATTCCTGGAAGGTTCTGGCCGCTTCCGAAACGGAGTTGAAACCCGCCAAGGCGCTGTTTGCCTATTCGATCTTCTATCTTTTTGCGATCTTTGCCGCGCTGCTTGCCGACACCATTGCCATGCGCGCGTTGATCTCAGCCGGGGCTTGAGTGCAGATCGCCGTCCGCGAACCGTTCTGCCGAAGACGCTTGCAGAGCTGTCACGATGGCAGCGCACAGAATCCCAGCAACAGCAGAATGATTATGCCAAGGCCGAGTATGACAAGCGTCCTTGCGTCCATGACCTTCGCCTTCGACCCGGTGCATGATCCTGAAGATCGGGATCGACTTTGCTTCGCCGATCTCCGGTTGGCAAAGGATCATGCGCCAATCCAAGTGGTCAGCGTCTGTACGTGCCCAAAGAAGGGACACGCGGCGCTGCATGAACATATCGAAGAATGGCCTCCAGAGCCAGCCGTGCGGCTCGGCCCCCTGTCCGTGCCAACAACGGGCGACAAGTCTCCCACAAGAGAGTATATTGGTGGCGGTGCAGGTCGCGGTTTTGCGTGGCCAGTCACGCAGACGACAGCACCGCGAAACCGCGACCTTTCCGGACCCAGTCTGGAGGAACGGTCATGGCAAGTTTTCATGTGATAGCAGGCGCCAGCGAGACGCTGGAACATACCAAAATTCGAAAGATCGGGGTTTCCGACCTTTTTGACGCGCTCAAGCGGGGCGTCGATGATTTCATGGTCAAACCGTCGCATATCGTCTTTCTCTGCCTGATCTATCCACTCGTGGGCGTCGTGCTCGCCGCTTGGACTTCAGGCGCCAATGCTTTGCCGTTGTTGTTTCCGCTGGTTTCTGGTTTTGCGCTGGTTGGCCCATTCGCGGCGATAGGCCTCTATGAAATCAGCCGTAGACGGGAAGCCGGACTCGACACCTCCTGGAGGCACGCTTTCGAGGTCAGGAATTCTCCGGCGCTGCCGGCCATCGCCGCGGTAGGGATCATGCTATTTGCAATCTTCATCACGTGGCTTTTGACGGCGCAGATGTTCTACGAATATCTTTTCGGCCCGGCTCCGCCGGAATCGATATCCAGCTTCATCAAAGCAATATTTGCCACCGGACGCGGCTGGACGCTGATTATCCTGGGGCACGCCATCGGCTTCGTCTTCGCCGTGGTGGTGTTGTGCACGACGGTCGTCGCCTTCCCATTGTTGCTTGATCGCGATGTCGGCGCCTATGAAGCGATCTACACCTCGGTGCGCGTGGTCCTGGCGAACCCGATCGTGATGGCAGTCTGGGGGCTGATCGTCACCGTCGGCCTGATCATCGGCTCGCTGCCAGTGTTCGTCGGGCTCGCCGTCGTGTTGCCGATCCTCGGTCACGCCACCTGGCATGTCTACCGCAAGGTGGTGGAGTCGCCCGCCAGACCGACGAGTTGAGGACGTTTTGCCTCACCGCACCGGCCAGGGTGCCGGTGCGAGTTTGATCGAAGCCGTCAGGCGGCCCGGTGACTGAAGCGGGCGCGATATGCGCCCATGGTCAAGTTGCGGAAATCCTCGCCGCTGACATGCACCAGCGTTCTGTGGTCGCCGCCTTCGAAGTAAATGTCGGCGGCGTCACCAAGGCTTTCATCGACAATCACCGGCACATCGTAGGGTGCGCCGATCGGCGGAATGGCGCCGGTGTCGCAATCAGCGAAGAGCGAAATCACCTCGTCTTCGGAGGCGAGCCCGAGACGCTTGTCCATGACGTCTTGCAGTGTGCCGAGCTCGATCCTGTGCGTGCTGGGAACCACGGCCAGCGCATAGCCGAGTTCGTGGTGAACAACTACCGATTTGGCCACTATGCTGCCGGGTATATGCGCTGCAATGGCGGACTGTCTGCTGGTGGATGTGCGATGGTGGACGACGGTGTCGTATGAAATTCCCTTCCCGTCGATAAAGTCCTTCAGTCTGGTTGCGATCGTCATCTTGGCCTCCCTTTGCCGGAGTTCGCGACGCGTGGGGAAACGAGGGCAATCATTCTCCTTGTGTCGTTTCCTGTACTAAAATGGACCAGCTGCTGATGGTTCGAGGCGCGGCGGCAAGATCTGAATGCGATTTGCGCGTCAGGGTCCGGTTCCGAAAAATGCCAGCCGGGTGAAAAGCGTGTAGTCGGCTTCGAAGACCATCATTGTCACGAACACCAGCACGAGTATCGGCGGCAGGATGATCGCATAGGCCAGCGCCAGCCGTTCCCAGGCCATGTGCATGAAGACGGCGACGATCAGCCCTGCCTTGAGGATCATGAAGATCAGGATCAGCGACCATCTGAGATAGCCGTGGAGGCCGAAATAATCGACCAGGTAGGAGCAGGTGCTGAGGATGAACAGCCACGCCCAGACTACCAGATAGAGCTTGATCGGATGTTCCTGATGCACATCGGCACGGGTGACGGCCGCCGGCGCTTCATGGGCATGACCAGCATGAAGTGCGTGTTGTCCGAGGCCGTTTGCGGTTGCTTCAGCCATGTCTGCCTCTCACCAAAGATAGAAGAATGCGAAGATGAACACCCAGACCAGATCGACGAAGTGCCAGTACAGCCCCATGATCTCGACGTTCTCGTAGCGGCCGGTGCGGCTGGTGAAGAAGCCGGGCCGCCCGGTGTCATAATCTCCGCGCCAGACCTTGCGCGCCACGATGATCAAGAAGATCACACCGATCGTCACATGCGTGCCGTGGAAACCGGTGATCATGAAGAAGCACGAACCGAATTGTGCGGCGCCCCAGGGATTGCCCCAGGGCCGCACCCCTTCAGTGATCAGCTTGGTCCATTCGAAGGCTTGCATGCCGACAAAGGTCGCGCCGAGTGCCGCAGTCAGAAGCATGAGGATAGCCGTCTTGCGGCGGTTGTGGCGATAGCCGAAGTTGACCGCCATGGCCATTGTTCCGCTGCTGGAGATCAGCACGAAGGTCATGATGGCAATAAGGATCAGCGGGATATCCGAGCCGCCGATACGAAGCGCAAAGACCTCGCTCGGATTGGGCCACGGCACGCGTGTCGACATGCGCGCGGTCATGTAGGAGAGCAGGAAGCAGCCGAAGATGAAGGTGTCGCTGAGCAGGAATATCCACATCATGGCCTTGCCCCAGGACACGTTCTTGAACGCACGCTGATCCGAGGACCAATCGGCGGCAATGCCTCGCCAGCCTGTGGGCCGTGGCTCCGTCTGGCCGATATGTGTCAGTGTCTCTGCCATCCGCTTGATCCCCTTAGGTCAGCAACTGCCGGCAAATGTCGATGAACGTCGCGGCCCAGCCGGCCAGCAGCGCGAAGATGGCAAGCCAGACGAAAAGCAGGAAATGCCAGTACATGGCGCATAGTTCCACGCCAAGGCGAAGCCGCTCCGGCCGTGCTCCCTTCCATGCGCTCGTGGTGGTCCTGCCCAGACCCACCAGCCCTCCCAACACGTGCAGGCCATGCATGCCGGTTATCAGGTAGAAGAAACTGTTGGCTGGATTGGAGGCCAGAAAATAGCCGTCGGCGGTCAGCTGCCGCCATGCCATGAACTGTCCGACCAGGAAGGCGAGCGCAGTCAACCCGGCGGTGGCTAGGCCGAGCCTGACGGTGTCGATCTGGCCCCTGCGCGCCGCGACCGAGGTGCATTGCAGGGCTACGCTGCTCAGGACCAGCACGCCGGTGTTGAGCCAGAGCAACCGCGGCAGGGGCAGCGCCTGCCAGTCCGACACTGCCATCCGCATGAAATAAGCGCTGGTGAAGAGCGCGAACAGGCAGCCGACGACGGCGAGGAATACACCGAGGCCGATCTTGGCGGTTGGCAGCGCTGACCGGTCGAGGCCGACAAAATCTCCGGCCACGCCTTGCTCGAGCCATGGCTTCGACATCAGCCCCTGATGTGAAAGCCACCATCCGGCAAAGCCGGCGATGACGAACAGGAAGACGATGATGACGCTCATGCCGGCTCCCTTGAGGGGCCGTAGGAGCCCGGCATGTTCTGCGGGATGAAATCCTCTTTGGCGCCCGGCACGCTGTAGTCATAGGCCCAGCGATAGACGATCGGCAGGTCCTTGCCGAAATTGCCGTGGGCCGGCGGTGTGTGCGGCGTCTGCCATTCGAGAGTCGTGGCCCGCCACGGATTGCCGCCGGCCTCGCGGCCATGGCGGATGCTCCAGATCAGATTGAACAGGAACACCATTTGGGCAAAGCCGACGATGAACGCCATAATGCTGATGAACGAGTTCAGGTGGTGGGCCGACTCCGTCATGATCGTCATGTCGGTCAGTTCAGCGTAGCGCCGCGGCACGCCCATCAGGCCGAGGTAGTGCATGGGGAAGAAGATCAGGTAGGCGCCGAGGAAGGTGACCCAGAAATGGAATCGGCCCAAGGTCTCGTTGAGCATCCGGCCCGTGACCTTCGGGTACCAATGGTAGATCGCGCCAAAAACGACGAGGATCGGGGCGACACCCATGACCATATGGAAGTGGGCGACGACGAACATCGTGTCGGACAGCGGAACATCGACGACGACATTGCCGAGGAACAGGCCGGTCAGCCCGCCGTTGACGAAGGTGACGATGAAGGCCAGGGCAAAGAGCATGGGTATGGTGAGATGGATGTCGCCGCGCCACAGGGTCAGCACCCAATTGTAGACCTTGATGGCGGTCGGAACGGCGATGATCAATGTCGTGGTGGCGAAGAAGAAGCCGAAATAGGGGTTCATGCCGCTGACATACATATGGTGCGCCCAGACCACGAAGCTCAGCGCGCCGATGCCGACGATGGCCCAGACCATCATCCGGTAGCCGAAGATGTTCTTGCGCGCATGGGTGCTGATCAGGTCGGATACGATGCCGAAGGCCGGCAGCGCCACGATGTAGACCTCGGGATGGCCGAAGAACCAGAACAGGTGCTGGAACAGGATCGGGCTGCCGCCATTGTGCGGCAGTTGCTCGCCCATCTCGGAGATCGCCGGCATAAAGAAACTGGTGCCCAGGACGCGGTCAAGCAGCATCATCACGCTGGCGACGAACAGCGCCGGAAAGGCGAGCAGCGCCATGACGGTCGCGGTGAAGATGCCCCAGACGGTCAGTGGCAGGCGCATCATTGTCATGCCGCGCGTGCGGCCCTGCAGCACCGTCACCACATAGTTCAGGCCGCCCATGGTGAAGCCGATGATGAACAGGATCAGCGAGGAGAGCATCAGGATGATGCCCCAGTCCTGGCCGCCTGGTGTACCGCTCATGATGGCTTGCGGCGGGTACAGCGTCCAGCCAGCCCCCGTCGGTCCGCCGGGCGCAAAGAAGCTCGACACCAGAACCAGCACGGCGAGCAAGTAGATCCAGTAGCTCAGCATGTTGACATAGGGAAAGACCATGTCGCGCGCGCCGACCATCAACGGGATCAGATAGTTGCCAAAGCCGCCGAGGAAGAGGGCGGTGAGCAGGTAGATCACCATGATCATGCCGTGCATAGTGATGAACTGGTAGTAGGCTTCCGGGGTGATGAAGTCGAACGTACCGGGGAAGCCGAGCTGCAGCCGCATCAGCCAGGATAGCACCAGGGCGACCAGGCCGATTGCCGTTGCTGTCGCTGAATACTGGACGGCAATGACCTTGGCGTCCTGCGAGAAGACGTATTTTGTCCACCAGCTGTGCGGATGGTAGAGTTCTACCTCCGCGACTTCGGCCGGCGGGATGCCATCTGCAGGCGTGATGTCGACCATAGGAACACCTCCGTGTCCTTCTCAGCGAGACCCGACCGTTTCGAGCCTTGCTGCAATTTTCAAACCTGACGCCAGCGTCTTGCCCAGCGCCTGGTCAGCCGAGCCCGTTTGCTTGGGTACCGACAACTGCGCGAAAGTCTGCTGCTGGCCAAGCCAGGCAACGTAGTCTTGCTGTGTGTCGACCACGACCACACCATGCATCAGAGGATGCCCTTGGCCGCAAAGTTCGGCGCACAGGACCTGAAAGGTTCCGGTCCTGGTCGGGGTGAACCAGAAATAGGTGACCGAGCCCGGGATCATGTCCATCTTGGCGCGGAATTCCGGCACATAGAAATCATGCAGCACATCGATGGAGCGGAGCAGCATCTTAACCGGTTTGCCGACCGGCAGATGCAGGTCAGCCGCTTCGACCACGACGTCGTCCTGACCATTGGGATCGCTGGCGATCACGCCCAGCGGATTGTCTGCGGTGACGTCGCGGGTGTCGGATGTGCCAAGCTTGCCGTCCTTGCCGGGCAGACGGAAACTCCACTGCCACTGTTGGCCGACGACTTCGACGTCGGTTGCATCGCTTGGGACGTGGACGAACCGGCTCCAGACGAACAGGCCGGGAACCAGCAACGCCGTAACCCCGACTGCGGTGACGATCGTCAGCCACGATTCGAGCCGCTTGTTCTCCGGTTCGTAGGCGGCGCGGTTGCCTTCCTTGTGCCGGAACCGGAACACACAGTAGGCCATGAAGAGAACGACGGCGGCGAAGACGACGCCGGTGATCCAGAAGGTGATGATGATGGTGTTGTCGATATAGGCCCAGTTCGAGGCAATCGGAGTCCACCACCATGGGCTCAGGAGGTGAAACAACACTGAGCCCACAACGATCAAAACGAGTACAAGCGCTACGGCCATGTCCCGTTCCTCCGGATATTTCGCGGTGCGCGAAGCAGGCCTGCGAAATACCAACTCGCATCATGCTCGATTTTCGGTTGAAATTCCAGAGCCGACTATTTGATGTGCAAAACGTTGCTTTTCGCCGGCCGGACGTGTGTCGGGTCTTTGCGGCAGCGCGTCACAGGAACGTTTCCGCGATGGGTTGCCATCCGGCGATGAGGCTGATGGTGCGGGAAGGCTGCGGCTTTGGCCTGACCGCCATTTCCGACAGATCATCGACCGGGGCGAGCGATGACCTTGCTTGTCTGCCGCTCGGCGACAAGAGCATTCCGCCGCTGTCCTTGATCGTCGCTCCGGAGCGGAAGTTTACCCTGACGTCGATTTTGGCAAGATGGTACTTCGAGGTGTATCTCGACGGTCTCGGACAGGGTGGCGGCCAATAGAGGCAATTGGAAGCGACGCCCTAGTTGGAATGCGGCCCATGAAACCGTCTTCCCGAAAAGACTTCGAGCGCTTGCGGCTTTTCACCGCTGACGATCCAGTCCGCGAGGTATTTGGTGAAGCCAAGGGCGATGGCGAAGCCATGGCCGGTCCAGGCAAACCCATAGATGGTGTTGTGCAAGGCAGCAGGCGTGTCGACGATCGGGATGCCATCGACCGCACAACTCTCGACGCGGGAAGCATCGACCTTCAGGAAGGCGGACTCGTCGATGAAGGGCAAGGTCGCGATGGCATCGGTCAGGCTGAGCGCTGTCGCACTGAGCGACCCCTTCCAACGGCCCTCCGGCGTATGGGCAACGCTCTGGCCGCCTGAAAGCATCAACGTGCCATCTGGGAGCTGCTTCACCGATAGCTTGCGGTGGGCATGGCCGAGAAGATGATTGATCTTTTTGCCGTGCGGATTGGTGACGAACATCATCTGCGGCATCAGGGTGATGACGGGCATGATTTCCTGCGGCTTGAGAACCGGTTTCAGCAGCGGCAGGACGCCGTTGTTGGCCAGGAGAACGAGTTTTTCCCCAACCGGCACAACTTCGCCGCTCGCCAGTCTCACCCCCGTTGCCTTCCCTTTGGTGTGGAGGATTTCGGTGACGCGCGTGCCTGTGCGCAGGCTCGCTCCGGCCTTGCGCGCCTGTTTGGCGAAGGCCAGCGTGGCGAAGGTGTGATCGCATACACCGTCATGCGGGCAGTAGATCGAGCCGATCAGATCCCCTGACGATTCCGGCTCGCGTTCCAGCGTTTCGTCACGGGTGAGAAGCCGGGAAGGAACGCCTAGCGCGTTCTGTGTCATGGCCATGGCTTCCATGGTGCCGCGCACTTCATGCTCGTGAGCGCCATGCGGGATATTGAAGAGATGAAGGCCGCCGATCCGGCGGTAGCCAACGCCGCCTTCGAACTGTTCCTGATACTTCGCCCAGAGCGGAAAGCTGACAGCTGCCATTTGCAGTTCGCGCAAGTCGCGGCTGTTTGCCCGCACGCCCCGCTCACCGGAGCCACCCGATGCGCCGGCGGCGATGCCGTCGGCCTCGAGCAACGTCACGGTCCGGCCGGCCTGCGCCAGGTTGTAGGCAAGGCTCGTACCGTAGATGCCGCCTCCGACGATCACGATTTCAGACGCGGTGGCCTGTGTGGTCATGCTGTCAGTTCCTTCTCAGATATTTGTCGTGTGTATCGCATGCGTGGGAAGGTCGGCTCACTTCAAACCGTTGCCGCCGGACAGGAATTGCCGGAAGCATTCGGACCGGCCGGCGGCGAACATGTCGTGGGAAGAGCCTTCCGCCTCGACCGCGCCCTTGTGCAGGAACACGACCTTGCTGGAGACGTCCCGGGCGAAGCCCATTTCATGGGTAACGACCAGCATCGTCCGTCCTTCCTCGGCGAGCGCCCGCATGACACGCAGGACCTCGCCGACAAGCTCCGGGTCGAGCGCCGAGGTCGGCTCGTCGAAAAGCATGACCTTCGGGCGCTGGGCCAGCGCACGGGCGATGGCCGCGCGCTGCTGCTGACCGCCGGAGAGATGGGCGGGATAATGATTGCGCTTCTCGGCAATGCCGACCTTTTCCAGAAGCGCTTCGGCTTCCGCGACACAATCGGCGCGGGGACGCTTCTGGACATGGATTGGGGCCTCGATCAGGTTTTCCAGGATCGTCATATGAGACCAGAGATTAAAGCTTTGAAACACCATGCCGATGCTCGCGCGCATCCGCTGCAACTGGTGCCTGTCGGCCGGCCGCGTCCTGCCGCCGGCAGTGGTCAGGCGGATGGTCTCTCCGCCGACTTCGATCCGCCCGCTATCGGGTGTCTCCAGCATGTTGATGCAGCGCAGCATCGTCGACTTGCCGGAACCGGAGGAGCCGAGGATGGAGACGACATGACCTTCCATCGCTTCGAGCGAGATGCCTTTGAGCACCTCGAAGGCGCCGAAGCTCTTACGCAGTTCCGTCAGGCGCACGGCCGGCTTGAGCTGGTCGGTCATAGGATTCCTCCTTGCTTGGGGGCCGCAGCCGGAGGCGGCCTTAGATCGGCGCTCAGCGCGTATTCGGCCCACTGAACGAGCCGCGTGACGGTAAAATTGAGGAAGAGATAGATCGCGGCCGCGACGATCAGGATTTCGATGGCACGGAAGGATTCGGAAATGAGCTGCGCTGCCAGGCCGGTCACCTCCATCAGGGTGATGATGGAGGCCAGCGCCGTCGATTTTATCATCAGGATGAACTCGTTGCCGTAGCCCGGCAAGGCGTGGCGCAAGGCAAGCGGGAAGACGATGCGGCGGTGGAGGGTGAAGGCCGACATGCCGCAGGCCCGCGCGGCCTCGATCTGGCCTGATGGAACCGACAGCAAGGCACCGCGAATGATTTCACTGGAATAGGCTGCGGTGTTCAAGGTCAAGGCGATGAGCGCGCACCAGTAGGGTTCGCGCAGGAGAGGCCAGAGAAAACTGGCCCGCACTGCATGGAACTGACCAAGCCCATGATAGATCAGAAAGATCTGCACCAGCAGCGGCGTGGAGCGGAAGATGAAGACGTAGAAGGACGCGGGCCAGGCGAGCAGCCGCCAACCGGACAGTCGCGCCAGGGCGAGCATGACGGCCAGAACGGCACCCAAGCCCACGGAGGATGCGGCGAGCTGCAATGTCAGCGGCACTCCCGTCAGAAGTTTCAGCAGTGTCTCGTAGAGGAACGGAATGTCCATCAGGCCCGCCTCGCGCCGAGTGCGAGCCGTCCCTCGGTCCACCGCAGAAGCCATGTCGAGAACGACGAGATGGCCAGATACAGAACGGCGGCGGCGAGGAAGAATGTGAATGGCTGGCCGGTCGATCCCGCACCAATCTGCGCCTGCCGCAGGATTTCCACGAGCCCGGTGACCGAGACCAAGGCTGATTCCTTGAGCACCAGCTGCCACACGTTGCCGAGGCCAGGCAGTGCATGCCGCAGCACCAGCGGCGCGACGATGCGGCGAAACATTGTCATACGGGACATGCCGGCGGCGATCGCCGCTTCGATCTCTCCGGGCGAGACCGCGCGATAGGCGCCGCGCATGATTTCGGCCTGATAGGCACCGGACACCAGCCCGATCGCCAGCGCTCCGGCCATGAAGCCGGGCAGACTGATGAAACCCGAAATGCCGAACAGGCCGGCCAGCGGTGTCAAAACCGCGCTTGAACCGAAATAGAAAAGATAGATGACGAGGATGTCCGGTGTGCCGCGAAGCACCGTGGTGTAGGCATCGGCGATCAACCGCGGAAGAATTCCGCCCTTGATCTTTGCCCATGCGCCGAAGCTGCCCACCAGGAGGCCGAAGGCGTAGCCGGTCAATGCCACGGCAAGCGTCATCATCGCGGCTTGAAGCAGTGCCGCTCCCCAGCCGGCTTCGCCAAATCCCAGAACGAAATCGGAAGCTGTCATTGCGGGCTGACATCCCTGAAACAAGCTGCATGGGAGGTGCGAAGTGAGCGACCCGGTGGCGGTCGCTCATCAGGTGGAGACTATCGCGGAGAGACGCGAAGCTGATCGCGCTCGTTCGTTCAGTCCTTCACGGAGATATCGACGCCGAACCATTTTTCCGTCAGCGCCTTGTTGAAACCGTCGGCGTTGACCTCGTGGATCACAGCGTTGAACTTGTCCTTCAACGCAGTGTCGCTCTTGCGAAAGGCCACGCTTGTCCCGCTGGCCAGGAGAAAAGTCGGTCCCACGAGCTCCGCCTCAGCCATGTCAGGCCGTTTCAGCGCCTCGGCGAGAACCGTGATGTTGGCCATTGTGAGATCGATTCGACCCGCCAGAAGATCGAGATTGGCTTCGTCCTGCGTCTTGTAGGATCTGACCGTGACTGCGTCCTTCAGATACTGGTCGACAAATTTACCGGCGGTCGTCGATCCCTGGATGCCGAGGACTTTTCCCTTGAGCGCCAGGTCGAGCTTTTCGACAATGTCCTTTGATCCGGGGGCTTTGTCGCGGAGATCGAATTTGTCATGCCAGGGCAGGGCTCCTGCCAAACCGCTGCCCTTCAGCGCCAGGAAAGCGTTGGGCGCGGTGGAATAGGGATCCGAAAACGCGGCCACTTTCTCCCTCTCGGGCGTTACGCCCATGGAGGCGATGATCGCATCGAATTTTCCGGCGTTCAGCGCCGGCAGCATCCCGTCCCAGTTCTGCGCAATGATTTCGCATTGCGCCTTCATGCGCTTGCACAATTCCTTGGCGAGGTCGATCTCATAGCCGGCAAGCGTGCCATCCGGCAGCGTATAGTTCCACGGCGCATAGGCGCCTTCGGTTGCGATGCGGATATGGAGCGCGTCCTGCGCCAACGCCTCACCATTTGAGTAAAGGCCAGCCAGCGATACGGCTGCCGCCAGGATGATATTTCTGATCATGCGAAGCTCCCACTCTTGTTTTTGAAACGCCCGCAGCCTCACCGCCGACGATAGGAAAAACCGATATCTTCACCCAGGCAAAAAGCGAGGATGCCGATCTTCCCTGTCGTCCGGATGCCTATGAAAGGTTGCCTCAGCGAGCTACTGAGCTTGACTAGAAAGGAATTTTCCGAAGCATTCCAATATGAAATGTTGTACG